>NZ_JBFAKL010000007.1:0-314815 GCF_040655715.1 Nonomuraea cavernae
CTCCCGCTCCAGCTCCCGGATCCGGGCCCGGTCCGGCCCGGAGACCGGCTGCCGCTCCTCCTGCGCGCTGGCGATCCGATGCCGGTTCACCCAGCCGCCCAGGGTGCTGGCGTTGATGTCGAACTCGCGCGCCACCGACGCGACCGTTCGATCGCCCTCCAGCACCATGCGGATGGCTTCTTCCTTGAACTCCCGCGAGAACTGCCTGCGACGCCTCGTCACGTACCTACCTCTTCCAGACTTCTGTCAGCTTATGTAGCTGACTGTCCGAAATCTGCTGGGCACCTCATACCAGCGGATGCGGTGACACGCTGGGCCGACTTGTGTCACCCGACGGCACCCAGCGGGAGGACGAGTCTTGATGACACCTGGGTGACACAAGAAAAAAAGCCACAGCATCCGATCTCGGATACTGTGGCTCCGACCTGCGAAAACGCAGTCGGGACGACAGGATTTGAACCTGCGACCCCTTGACCCCCAGTCAAGTGCGCTACCAAGCTGCGCTACGTCCCGGTCGTGCTGACCGCCCTTGCGGGCGAGACGTCATAACCTTAGCGCACATCGAAGGTGCACGCGTACTCAGCGGGCGGGAGCGAGGAGGGCCGGTGGGCCGCAGGCCGACGATCGATCGGGACGAGCTGACCAGGCTCGTCGCCGAGGGGCTGACCGTGCAGGAGCTGGCCGCGCGCTTCGGGGTGAGCGAGTCGGGGGTGCTGCAGGCGAAGCGGGCGGCCGGGCTGGCCAAGCCGATGCTCGACCACAGCCGGGCGGTGCCGTGGAAGGTGGCCAGGGCGCACACGCAGTCGGGGCCGGCGACCAATCTGCGCAACCTGTCGGCGGCCGCCCAGGGCAAGCCGCCCGCCTCCGAGCGGCTGAACACGGCTCTGCGGTGGGCGCAGCGGCTCGTCGACGCCGGTCTCGACGTGGATTACGACCAGGCGGAAGGGTTCCGGGAGGTTCCGGCCTCACCTGGTGACTCGCACGTCGCCGGCGTGCTCGCGGCGGCCCGAAAAGCGCTGGAAGGCCGCTGACGCAGCGTTTCGAGAGTCCGATCAGGGGCAGTCGCTGGTCTCTACACGAAGACCGGAGGCGAACATCATGTCCACCTTGATCTGGGTGGCCGTCGTCGTGGTCGCGGTGGTGGCGGTCGCCGCAGTCGGTTACGTGGTGCTGCAGCAACAGCGCCGTAGCCGGCTCCGCACACGTTTCGGCCCCGAGTACGAACGGCTGATGGCCGAGCACGACAACAAGCGGGAGGCCGAGCAGGAACTGCTCGCCCGCGAGCAGCGCCATTCGGAGCTCGACATCCGGCCCCTGCCGGAGGAGTCGCGCGACAGCTACGCGCACCGGTGGACCGAGGTGCAGGAGCGCTTCGTCGACGCTCCCGGGTTCGCGGTGACCGAGGCGGACCAGCTGGTCACGTCGGTCATGGCGGACCGGGGCTACCCGACGGAGGACTTCGAGCAGCGGGTTTCCGACTTGTCCGTCGGCCACGCGGCCACCCTCGACCACTACCGCAAGGCGCACGAGATCAGCGGGCGTGCGGCCCGTAAGGAGGCCTCCACGGAGGAGCTCCGCCAGGCGATGGTCCACTATCGCGCGCTCTTCGAGGAACTGCTGACCGAAACCACGCGAGGACGGTGAAGCGATAATGACCGACGAATTGAGAGTGCCGTCGCAACGAGCCGATGAGGCCGACGACGACAACGCTCGTGACCCCCACTCCCCCGCGAACGACCACGACGTACGGGCGAACGACGACCTTCGAGTGATCGAACCGAACGATCACGATGTACGGGCGAATGACGACGATCTGCGGGACGGCGACCCGAACGACGAGCACGTGCCGGTGAACGACGCGGACGAGGACACCTCTTACCGTGACCCCTACGGCAGGACCGGTGACACGCCGGCCGAGCCGGACCTGGACCCCGACCACGAGCAGACCCGCGTACACGCGGACCCGGTGGTTGACCAGCAGCCGGTCTACGGCGAGCCCGTGGTGGACCAGGCGCACGACGAGCCCGTGATGGGCGGTACGCCCACCCACGCCGCCCCTCAGGAGGTGATCCTGTTCGACCAGGACCCGGCCGAGGTGCAGGCCCGCTGGCGTGACGTGCAGGCGTCCTTCGTGGACGATCCCGGAGACGCGGTCCAGCGCGCCGACGGGCTGGTCGGCGAGATCGTGGAGTCCCTCACGGCCGCTCTCACCAGCCACACCGGCGAGCTGCGCGGCCGCTGGCAGGGCGCCGACAAGGAAGACACCGAGCAGCTCCGTCTGGCGCTGCGCGACTACCGGAACGTACTCGAGCGGCTGCTGTCGTTCTCCGGCTCCGAGAAGAGGTGACGTGACATGCTCGCGATCGCTGCGGCCATCATCTTCGGACTTGGCTTCCTGCTCGATCTGCTGAACGTGCGGATCGCGGCGGGCATCTCCGGCACGACGTTCATGCTGCTCGGCCTGACACTGCTGGCGCTGCATCAGGCGGGCATAGGTACGGCCGGCGTCCGCAACTCCAGCGGCGGCTGGCGCGGTCGTACCCGCCGGTAGACCACGCCGATGCCCGGCAGCCCGTGCGCGAACCCCCAGCACGGGCTGCCGGGCATCATCATGTCGTACAGCGCCACGTCCAACGAGCAGAGAACGCGGCACCGGCGAAGGGGTCAGGACTCACCGGGGAACCGCATGGTGATCGTGCTCCCGCTGCTCCCGACCTGCAGGTTGAGGTCGAGGGCGAGCAGCCGAGCCACCCACAGCCCCATCCCCCCCACCGACCCGGGCATCGGCCCAGGCTTCCATTCGCCTTTGTCGTGCACCTCGACGACGACGTCACCGGCGTCGACCCAGAGGCGTACCCGGCCGTCCGTGGTGCCGTGGGTGACGGCGTTGGTGGCCACCTCGTTGACGGCGATCACGAAGTCGCCGATGGCCTCCTCCGGCATACCCGCCGTGCGAGCCTCGGTCTCGGCGAAGTGCCGGACCTGGGGCAGGTCCGGCAGCCGGAAGCGGAGCATCTTCACGGGCGCGCCGGGTGGCGGGCTCGTCGAGCCCGTTACTTGAGGATCAAGGTCCTCGTCCACCCGGAGATCCGCCCCTAACCGACGAGTTCTGTGCGTAGCTGGTCCAGCACCTTACGCAGAATTCGCGATACGTGCATCTGCGAGATGCCGAACTCGGCCGCGATCTCCGCCTGGGTCATGTTGCCGAAGAACCGCAGCAGCAGGATGTGCTTCTCGCGCGACGGGAGAGCGTCGATCAACGGTTTGACCGCTTCGCGGTCGAGCATGGTGCTCAGGGTGTCGTCGTCCTCCGGGATGACATCGCCCAGGGAGGCGGCGTCGTCGTCGGTGCCGAGGGGGGCGTCGAGTGAGAGCGTGCTGTAGGCCGCGGACGCATCGAGTGTCAGCAGGACGTCCTCCTCGGAGATGTTCATCTTGGCCGCGAGCTCCGCCACAGTGGGGGAACGGCCCAGGTCCTGGCTGAGGTCGGCGACGAGTCTGTTGAGCTCGGAGCGCCGCTCCTGGTAGAGGCGCGGCACCCGGATGGCCCAGGTGCGGTCACGGAAGTGTCGCTTGACCTCTCCGGTCATCGTGACGACAGCGTAGCCCCTGAACGCGTGGCCGAGTGTGGGGTCGAAGCCGTTGACGGCCTTCATGAGCCCGACGTACGCCGCCTGGAGGAGGTCTTCCATGGGCTCACCGCGATAGCGGTAGCGCCGGGCGATCTCCATGGCCAGGGGGCGGTGCATCTCGACGATTCGCTCGCGCAGCCGTTCCCTCTGGCCGTCGGGGGTGCCTTCTCTGACCATCTCGGCCAGGAGTTGCTCGGCGGTCATCTCTTCGAGGACGTACTCCTGCACAGCCATCGCTGCTCCTCTTAACGTGCTTCGCGGGAGCGCCTCGGCCAAACGGGAAAAGCCCAGGCAGAGGCACACCTCGCGGTAATACGAGACGAAAGCCCTCTGCTGGACTTCGCCCCAGTCTATCCCCCCGTCGCGCGGAAGTATTCCTCTCCACCGCAGTGACAGTAGGGTTGCCTGCGTGACAATGCCGGAGAACGGTGAGGGCTCGGTCGCCGCCCTGAGCCTCAGCTCGTCGACTGTGGACGAAATCACTGTGGTCAAGGTGGACGGCGTGCTCGACGCGACGACGCGGGAGCAGTTCGCCGACTACCTGTCCCTGGCCGGCTCGGACCTGATTCTGGACCTGGCCGGGGTGACCTTCATGGATTCGCGGGCTCTGGGGCTGATCGTCCACCAGTGGCAGAACAGCCTGGCGTCAAAAGCCAAGTTCGCGCTGGTGGGGGTCGAGTATTCGAAGTCCAAGGTGATGTGGATCACCGGGCTGGCCCAGCGGCTGCCGCTTTACGACACGCTGGACGACGCTCTGGCCGCCATTGGCTAGCAGGCGGCGGCTAGCGGCGCGACTTGCGCTGGTGCTCCTCGACCAGCAGCCGGGCCAGGTCGGCCACCTTGACCTGGTGATGCTGCGAGATCCGGCGCAGTTCCTCGAAGGCGGCCTCGGCGGTGCATCCGCTGGTCTGCATGATGATGCCCTTGGCCTGGTCGATCACGGCCCGGCCGGCGAGGGCCTCCTGCAACTGGGCCGCGTCGGTCCGAACGTCCTCGAAGTCGGACATGTTGGCCATGGCCACTCCGACCTGCTCGGTCAGCATCTCCGTGAGCGCGTGGGCGGCCAGCGGGGTGAAGGCTCCGGGGCGTACGGAGTAGAGGCCGACGACCAGCAGCGCGGGGCGCGCCTTGATGGGCAGGGCCAGCACGGAGCGCACGCTCCAGCGGGTGGCGAGGGCGGCGTAGCCTGGCCATCGGCCGTCGGTCAGCACGTCGGTCACGACCACGCGGCCGCCGGTCTGCCGCGCTTCGATGCCAGGGCCCTCGCCGAGGTCGTGCTCTCCCTCGACGAGCATGATCAGCTCGCTGTGGGAGCCGGAGACCAGCACGCGGTGGTCTCGCCAATGCTCGGCCGAGCCTCCGGAGCAGCCCGGCACGCCGGCCGCGAGGGCGGTGGTGAGGCCGCGGAGCACACTTTCGGTGGAGGTGTCCTGGTTGAGCCGTCCCAGCGCCGCCAGATCCCGCGCCAACCCAGATGTCATCATTGCCGTTGATTCCATAGCAAAGTGCCCCTACCCCTTAGTAGCTAGCATTATCCCCCGTGGCGTAGCGTCAGAGGATGACCATGCCCGACCTCGAGCACGCCCTGGACGCACTCACCGTGCGCGTCTCCTCGTTGCGTGAGGCGAGGACGGCGTACCCTTCCGACCTCGCCCCGACCCTGGACGCGGCGCTGGCCGAGCTCGACACCGCCGCCGAGCTGCTGGCCGCGGCCCGCGAGGAGTTGCACAAGGCGACGACCCGGCGGCCGGGCGGCAAGAAGGAGGGGCCGCAGCGGGAGCTCAAGCTGCTGCGCCAGGTCTTCAAGGCCTTCCCGGTGCCGGTGATCGTGCTCGACGGCGGCGGGGTGGTCAGGCGCATCAACGGGGAGACCTCGCGGGTGCTCGGCAGTCCCGACGGCTACCTGGTGGGCCGGTCCTTCCCGCTGCTGGTCGACGTGTCGAGGCGGGCGGCCTTCCGCTCGCACCTGACGTCGGTGCTGCAGACCGGGCAGCCGGCGGCGTTCGAGACCCGGCTGGCGCACCAGGGCAGGACCCACACCGTGCAGCTGGCGCTGACCCGGCTGACGATGCCGGGTGAGCCGCAGCAGATGGTGGCCGCCGTGGCGCTGCCGACCGAGGTGCAGCTGTCCGGTCCGGGCGCCGGGCGGCCGGAGCAGTCCGACGGCGCGCTGCTGATGGCGGCCTCGAAACGCCAGGATCTGCTGGCCAGGATGGGCGCGCTGCTGCTCGACGAGGACGCGCTCAGGCAGCCGATCGCGCTGGCCAGGGCGACGCGGCTGCTGGCGGCCGACTGGGCCGACTGGGTGGTCGCGGACATGGTGCGCGAGGGGCTGCCGCGCCGGGCGGTCGTGGTCGCGCCCAAGAACCATCCGCTGGGCGGTCTGGTGCGGCAGGTGGAGGACGCCGATCCGGCGGCGAGCCAGGTGGTGGCCCAGGTGCTGGAACGTGGCTCCGGCGTGGTGCAGGAGATGATCGACGACGAGACGATCCTGGGCTTCTGCGCCGACGGTCCGCTGCTGACCGCGATGGGGGCCGGGTCGCTGCTGTGCGTGCCGATCGGCTCGAACGACGGGGCGCTGACGCTGGTCAGGGCGGGCGACCGGCCGCCGTTCACGCTGGCCGACCTGGGCGTCATCCAGGAGGTCGGGCTGCAGCTCGGGCTCGCGGTGCGCGCGCAGAGCAGCTTCCAGAGCCGCTCACGGGCGGCGGAGGCGCTGACGGCGAGCGTCGCGCCACGCAACCTGCCGGATGTGCCCGGTTACGAGGCGAGCGCGATCTACAACCCCGGCACGTCGGTGGGCGCCGAGTTCTACGACGTGTTCCCCGTGACGGGCGGCTGGGGGTTCGCCCTGGGCGGCGCGGCGGGCAAGGGCGAGGATGCGGCGTCGGTCAGCGCGATGGTGCGGGGCGGCCTGCGGGTGCTCAGCGCTTGGGACGCCGACCCCGACGTGGTGGTGCGCAAGGTCAACGAGGCCCTGGTCAAGCAGGGCACCGGCATGTTCGTGATGGCGGTCACGGGGTTCGTACAGGGGCGCAAGATCCGGCTGTCGTCGGCGGGCCACCATCCGGCGGCGCTGCTGCATCCCGACGGCGGGGTGCGGTTCGCCTCGGGCGGCGGGGTGCCGCTGGGCATCTCGCCCGAGGCGGAGACCGGTGTGGAGGATCTCACCGTCGGTGTGGGCGAGACTCTGGTCCTTTATTCCGAGGGTCTGATCTCCTCCAGGAACGAGACGGGCGAGCCGTACGGCGAGGAGCGGCTGGCCGACGTGCTGGGCAGATGCACAGGTCAGGCGCCTGCCACGGTGGTCAAGGCGATCGAGGCCGACCGGCACGCCTTCTCCGGCGGGCAGGTGTGGGACGAGATCGTCATCCTGGCACTTCGGGGCGTCTGACCGAGAAGTCTGATCTGTCGGGGTTTGCGTCTGACCGGTTCTTGGGTAAAGTCTTGGAGCAGACAGACGTGCCTAAGACGCAGGCACACCTTGAAGGCTTTTTTCACGCTGAGGTGTGCCATGAATATCGCGATCGTCGCTTCCGTCTCCGGCAACAAGCGCCACAACCTTCACTCCGTGGCGCGCGAACTGGGCCGCGACCACCAGGTCACCATCTACTCCCGCCGTGACAGCGCCGAGGGCAAGCCCAGGACGCGGGTCGCCCCGGGGGTCATGCTGGAGCACATCGACGTGGGCCCGGCCCGCAGCCTCACCGCCGACGACGTCGTCCCCTACCTCAACGACGTCGGCACCCACCTGATGAAGCGCTGGCGCCAGGACCGGCCGGACGTGATCCACGCCTACTCCTGGACCGGCGGGCTCGCCGCGGTGGCCGGAGCCAAGGGTCTGGACGTGCCCGTGACGCAGACCTTCCACACCGTGGACCCCACCCATCTCAAGCTGGAGCGGGCGCTCGGCCGCAGGGCCGACGCCGTCATCGCCGGATCCGGTGACCAGGAGTCGGCGCTGATCAGGCTCGGCGTCCCGCGCAACAACATCGCCATCGTCCCCTACGGCATCGACACCGAGCGCTTCCACCGCCAGGGCGCGGCGGCCGCGCGCGGCACCCGCAGGCGGCTGCTGCACGTGGGCCCCCTCTCGCCGGACCGCGGCGCGCACACGATCGTCCGCGCGCTGCAGGGACTGTCGGACGTCGAGCTCGTGCTGGCCGGCGGACCTGACCCCGACCAGCTCGACGACGACAGGGAGGTACGCCGCCTGCGCGCCCTGGCCGAGCAGCTCGGCGTGGCCGACCGGGTCACCCTGCTCGGGCAGGTCAAGCGAGCCGCGGTGCCGAAGCTCATGCGCAGCGCCGACGCGGTGGTGTCCGTGCCGCGCGAGGCCTCGACCGGGATCGTCGCGCTGGAGGCGATGGCCTGCGGCGTGCCGGTGATCGCCTCGTCCGTCGGGGCCCACCTCGACTCCGTCATCGACGGCGTGACCGGCCTGCTGGTGCCGCCGGACCGGCCCGCCCGCACCGCCCGGCTGGCCCGTGAGCTGCTGACCGATCCGACTCTGCGGACCGCCCTCGGCTACGCCGGCGCCGACCGCGCCCGTTCCCGCTACTCGTGGGAGCGCGTCAGCCAGGAGCTCGTCCGCGTGTACGAGGCCGCCTGCGCCTGACGGCGCCGCGGGTCCTATCGTCTGCCTATGCTGATCCATCCTTGGGACGCCGGCGACGAGGCACGGTCCCTCGCGTTCGTACGCGACAACCTGTTCGGGCACCTGATCGCCGCCGGGCGCGGCCGGGACGTCCCGGTGGTGGTGCCCACGCAGTTCGCGCTGGCCGGCGACCTGACCGTGCTGCTCCACCTGGCCAGGCCCAACCCGGTGTGGGCGGCGATCGAGGAGAACCCGAAGGTGCTGTTGTCCGTGGGGAGCCCGTGGGCGTACATCCCGGGCGAGTGGCGCGCCGAGCCGGGCACCGATCCCAGGCTCGGCGTTCCCACCACCTACTACTCCACCGTCCAGCTCACCTGCCACGCCGAGATCGTCACCGACGACGACGGCAAGCTGGAGATCCTGCGCCACCAACTGGCGGATCTCGACCCCGCCGCGGGCGACCCGGCCCAGATGCCCCGGCTGCTGTCGGGGATCAGGGGCCTGCAGCTGACCGTGGAGGAGATCCGCGGCAAGTTCAAGTACGACGGGCACCGGGACACCGCGCTGCGCGAGCGGGTCGCCAAGGGCCTGACAGGGCGCGGCGGCCCCGGCGACGAGGCCGCCCTGCGCCACCTCAGCTGAGCGATCCGCCCGAGGCGGCTATCCAGCGGAGGGCCGCAGGCGGGCCGCCTTGAGACCGAGGTGGACGGTCAGGCGGTCGTCGCCGTCGGACAGGTCGCGGCCCAGCAGGCGTTCGGCCTTGCCGAGGCGGTAGTAGAGCGTCTGGCGATGGATCCCGAGCTCGGCGGCGGTCTTCTGGGCGTGGCCACCGAGGTCGAGGTAGGTCTCGACGGTGTGGGCCTGGCCGGGGTCCAGCGCCGCGACCTCGGTGGCCAGCTCCCGCAGGTCCGCCTGGCCGAGCCGGGCCAGCAGCCGGTGCACGCCGAGGTCCTCCCACCAGGCGACGGAGGCGAACCGGGGGAAGTGCTCGGCCACGCGCAGGGCCAGGCGGGCCTCCCGCCAGCTCTGCCAGGCGTCGGCCGGGTCGTTCCTGGGGCCGCCGATGCCGGCCGCGGTGCCGTACGCGCTCTGCGTGGTCTGGGCGACCTCGCCGGCCAGGCGCGTGGGTACGAGCAGCGCCACCGGTGAGCCGGGCTGGGCGAGCACGCCGCGCGGGAGGGTCCAGAGCGCGGCGACGCGTTCCTCGGACTCGCGCACGGCGATCGCGGCGACCGGGCCCTCGATCTCGATCGACGAGCCGGCGCGTTCCTCGGGGTCGGCGGAGAGCAGGGTACGCAGGCCGCGGCCCAGGTCCTGGCGGCCGCGGGCCTCCTGGGCGAGCGCGGCGGCCGCTCTGGCGACGAGCGGCTCCACCCGGCGCAGCGCCTCGTCGGTGAGGCTGCCCGCGTCGAGCAGCCACAGATAGCCGTAGGTCACCTCGCGGTAGCGCAGCGGCCAGCAGACCCTGGCCAGCACCTTGAGACCGGCGTCGGCGGGGATGCGGACGGGGGTGCCGGCCCTGGCGATGCCGTAGCGCTCGAAGTAGTCGCGAACCTCCGGGGTGGCGCGCCTGCGCAGGATCGACTCCTGGCGCACGGTGTCGATGTCGCCATGCTGCGCTCCGTACGTGAGCAGGCGGAACGAGCGGTCCTCCAGCGTCGCGGACGCCCCCAGCAGGCGGGCGATCTCATCGACGGTGTCCTGCAGATCAGCCGATTTGTCCATGTGTATGACAGCCTGCCACACGCGGCGTTACGCACGTCGATGGCCGCTCGGTGACCTGCGGTTTTAGGCTGGAGACATGGTCGGTCAACTTCTTCTTGCCGCTTCCCGGAGCGGGCTGGTGCGGCGTTCCGTGTCGGGGTTCCCGCTCACCCGCAAGGTCGTCGACCGGTTCGTCGCCGGTGAGACGGTCCAGGAGGCTCGTGACGCCGTCGTACGGCTCCGCGAGGCGAAGCTGACCGTGACCGTGGATCATCTCGGCGAGGAGACCCGCGACGCGGACGCCGCGGCGGCCACGGCGCAGGCGTACGTGACGCTGCTGGAAGCGGTGCGGCCGCTGCGCCTCGGGGGCGCCGCCGAGGTGTCGGTGAAGCTGTCGGCCGTCGGGCAGGCGTTCGACGAGGGGAAGGCGCTCGAGCACGCCCGGCGGATCTGCGCCGCGGCCGAGGCCGGCGGATCGACCGTCACGCTCGACATGGAGGACCACACCACCATCGACTCGACGCTCAAGATCCTGCGTGAGCTGCGCGCCGACCATCCGTCGACCGGTGTGGCCATCCAGGCCTACCTGTTCCGCAGCGAGGACGACTGCCGTGAGCTGTCCTCGGCGGGCAGCAGGGTGCGACTGGTCAAGGGCGCCTACCGGGAGCCCGCCGCGGTCGCCCACCAGAACAAGACGGACGTCGACAAGGCCTACGTGCGATGCCTGCGGATCCTCATGGCGGGGAAGGGGTATCCCATGGTGGCGACGCACGACGACCGCATGATCTCGATCACGGAACTGCTCGCCGACCGCTTCGGCCGGACCCCCGGCGACTACGAGTACCAGATGCTGTACGGGATCCGCACCGATCGGCAGGAGGCCCTGGCGGGGGCCGGCCACACGGTCCGCGTCTACGTCCCCTACGGCGACGACTGGTACGGCTACTTCATGCGGCGGCTGGCGGAGCGCCCCGCCAACATCGCCTTCTTCCTTCGTGCCCTTGGGGGTAAGTGACATGGACGCCATCAGCAACGTGCCGGTGCCCGCGAACGAGCGTGTGTACGGCTACGCGCCCGGCAGCTCCGAGCGGGCCTCGCTGGAGGCCCGGATCAAGGAGCTGGCCGGGTCGTCGATCGACCTGACCATGACGATCGGCGGTGAGCAGCGGCTCGGCGGGGGCACGCCGATCGACGTCGTGCAGCCGCACAACAAGACCGCCGTCCTGGGGCGTGCCAACGACGCCACGGCTCAGGACGTGCGTGACGCCATCTCCAGCGCGCTGAGGGCCGCTCCCGACTGGCGCGCGCTCTCCTTCGACGAGCGGGCGGCGATCTTCCTCAAGGCGGCCGACCTGCTGTCCGGGCCGTGGCGGGCGACGCTCAACGCGGCGACCGTGCTGGGGCAGTCGAAGTCGGCGCAGCAGGCGGAGATCGACGCGGCCTGTGAGCTGATCGACTTCCTGCGGTTCAACGTGGCCTACGCCCGTCAGCTCTACGCCGAGCAGCCGGTGTCGTCGCCCGGCGTGTGGAACCGGATGGAGTACCGGCCGCTCGAAGGGTTCGTGCTGGCGATCACGCCGTTCAACTTCACCGCCATTGCCGGAAATTTGCCGACATCCGCCGCCCTTATGGGGAATGTCGTTGTCTGGAAGCCTTCGCCCACTCAGCAGTTCGCCGCGCACTTCACCATGCGGCTGCTGGAGGCGGCGGGCCTGCCGCCCGGGGTGATCAACATGGTCACCGGCAACGGCCAGGCGGTCTCCGAGGTCGCCCTGACCCACCCGGCCCTGGCGGGCATCCACTTCACCGGCTCGACCCCGACCTTCCAGCACCTGTGGAGCACGGTCGGCGCGAACATCGCCTCCTACCACGGCTACCCGCGCCTCGTCGGCGAGACCGGCGGCAAGGACTTCGTGCTCGCGCACCCGTCGGCCGATCCGGGCGTGCTGACGACCGCGCTGGTCAGGGGCGCCTTCGAGTACCAGGGGCAGAAGTGCTCGGCCGCGTCGCGGGCCTACGTGCCGCGCTCGCTCTGGACGCGGATGCGCGACGACTTCGTCGGCATGGTCGAGTCGCTGACCGTGGGCGACGTGGCGGCCGACCTGTCGACGTTCATGGGCGCCGTCATCGACGAACGGGCCTTCGCCAAGCACAAGGCCGCCATCGACCGGGCCCGCGAGACGTCCGGCATCGACCTGATCACCGGCTCCTACGACGACTCCGCCGGCTACTTCGTGAAGCCGACCATCATGGAGTGCGCAGACCCCACGGACGAGATCTTCGTCAAGGAGTACTTCGGCCCGCTCCTGGGCGTGCACGTCTACGACGACGCCGACTTCGACGCGGTGCTCGACCAGATGGAGAGCGTCTCGCCGTACGCGCTGACCGGGTCGGTCATCGCCCAGGACCGCTACGCGATCGCCTCGGCCTCGGAGCGGCTGCGCTTCGCGGCGGGCAACTTCTACGTCAACGACAAGCCGACCGGCGCGGTCGTCGGCCAGCAGCCGTTCGGCGGAGCCCGCGCCTCGGGCACCAACGACAAGGCGGGCTCGATCTTCAACCTGATCCGCTGGGTCAACGCCCGCACGATCAAGGAAACGTTCGTCCCGCCGACCGACCACCGCTACCCGCACATGGGCTGACGCTGGTGACGATGCCCGGGGCTCGCATGCGAGCCCCGGGCATCGCCCGGCGGGCATGGTCCGGCGAGTAAGGCGAGCCGAGGCTTCGTTCCCCACGCCCCTGTTCGTCCTGGACGCGCAGCCGTTCTCTCGCCTGGGTGAGAATGACGCCAAGATCGTGGCCCGGATCGCCGTTGCCAGACAGGAAGGGTTCGTCCCGGCCATCAGTGCCGTCACACTGGCCGAAGTGCGCCGCTCGGGAGCGATCGGCAGGCGTCTCATCTGGCAGCGGGCACACCCATCCCGAAACTGATCGCCGCGGCCAAGCTCAGGCGAGACGCGCCAATCGGATGGGTGCCGGCCTGAAGGCCGTCGCCATCACGTTGTCGACGCGGTTGACGCGGTCTATGACTCACGGGTGTCGCTCGCCTCCCTCGGGATCTCCGTGTCGGGACGCAGCAGCCGCCTGCGGATCAACTACCGCAGCACTGAGGAGATCCTCACCTGGTCGACCGGTGTGCTCGACGGCACGAACATCGACGGTCTCGGGGGCGAGGGCAGTGACAGCCTTGCGGGCTACCGTTCGTTGCTCCACGGCAAGCGCCCCTCCGCCGCCGGACATCCGGGCGCGACGTGCGCGTAGCAGTGCTGCAGCCAGGCCAGCTCACTCTCCGCCCGGGTGGGGGACGTAACAGTGTTGTCCATCGCCTGGAGCTCGCCCGGCCGAGGCACTCATGTGCTCGGCGCGTGCTGCCTGAGGAACGTTCTCGCCGCGGCTTGTGACTGGCTCGCCTTCGGGCTGAGCCAGAAGCCCAGGTGGTCGTCGTGCTCGATCCAGTACGGTTCCGCATGGGGTATCCGCCCGGCCGCGAACTCCCCATGGTCGAGAGGCACATCGCCGTCCTGTCTGGCGTGGATCAGCAATGTCGGAGCCGCGATCTGCTCCAGAGGCAGACTGCCACTCCGGGCTTGCGCCGCGTCGTTGTCGGTCCCCGGCCAGCGCTTCCGGTAGGGAAACGTGGTATCGAACATCGCCTCGAAGAACACCCGCGCGTGTGGCGTGTTCATGATGTGTGAGGCGCGTTCCGTCCGCTGCTGCTCCGTGAAGGTGCTGGTCTCATCCAATGTCGCCGCGACGATCGTCTCGAACGAGAGCTTCGCCGTCAGCAGGGTGAGCTTCTCGCCGACGGTGTTCATGAACACTCTACGCAGTGGCGAGCCTGCCTTGGCGGGCGGCGGTTTGCTCAGCCCGCCGATGGAGACCAATCCCCAGACCCGGTCCGGGTGGCGTGCGGCGAAGGTGTAGCCCACCGGGCTCCCGGCCGAGACCGCGAGAACTCCGACCCGGTCGATGCCGAGCTCGTCCAGCAGCGCGGCGAGCAGGTCAGCCTGCTCCTCGTGGGTCCGGCCACTCTCCAGCGGTGTGCCGAGGTAACCCGGCCGCGAGGGGCTCAGGATGCGGAACCCGTCCTTCTGCAGCCAACTGGCGAACAGGCGTCCCTGATCGGCTCCGCCGAGCCCGGCGTGAACGGACAACACCACGGGGCCTTCCGTGCCGTACAGGTCGTACTCGACCGGTCCACGCCGGGTCGTGGCAGTCCGAAGATCGATCTGGACACCAGGCAGGAGCGCTCTGCGCGGCGCGGTGTCGATGCCGCCGTCCCAGAGGAGAAGCCCGGCTATTCCCGCGGCCGGCACCCCGACCAGCACAGCGAGGATCCAGCGGACGATCTTGAAGACTCTTCGCTTCCGCATCACTTCAGCACCCCTTCGGCATCCGGGCTGGGTTCACCGCGGCCGGCTGCGGCGGCGATGATGACGATCAGGACGAAAGCGGCCAGCGCGGTCATGGTGCGGATGGCGTGAAAGGTCTCCCACCGCTGCAGGATCTCGATGTAGCCGTCCGTGACCGAGGTGGTGGCCCACTGCCGGATATACCGGTGCAGGGGGACGTTGCCGAACACCGTGACCAGCAACGAGGTCACCGTCAGCGCGCCGGCGAGCAGGCCGGTGGCCGGCAACGCGGCCCCTTGGACATACCGGAGTAGGGCTCTCATGATCTGACATCGTCGTGCAGCCGCTGGTGAGGGGCATCCCTCAGGCGGAGTCTTCTGTGGCTACCCCACCGGGATCAACGACTGACCGGGCTACAACGCCGGGAGTAGTCCGGCATATGACACCGCGATTCTCCTCACGCGGGGCCGATCGTCGCGGCGACGGTGGCGCCGAGTTCCCAGCAGGCCTCCAGGTCGTTCTTGCCGGGCGCGCCCGTCACCGTCGCCGGCCGCTGGACCCGCTCCCAGCCGAGGCCGGTCGCGATCGACTCCACCGCGCGGACGGCGCCGGTGGTGTCGTTGTTGCCGTGCACGTACAGCGCGTACGGCAGGCGGCGGGTCTCCTCCAGGCAGGGATAGTAGATCGTGTCGAAGAAGTGCTTGAGCGCGCCGCTCATGTAGCCGATGTTGGCCGGGGTGCCCAGGATGATCCCGTCGGCCTCGAACACGTCGACGGCGGTGGCGGCCAGCGCCGCGCGCGTGACCACCTCCACGCCCTCGACCTCGTCGGTGGTGGCACCCTCGCGCACCGCCTCGAAGAGCTCCCACAGCGTGGGCGAGGTGGTGTGGTGCACGATCAGCAGACGCCGGACATCTCGCGACACGGTGCCGATCCTCTCATGCCGGGTGGCGGGGAGGTTCCCGCCACCCGGCGGTCGTCCGTCGAGGTCAGCGCAGGTCGAACAGGCGGGTGCTGGTCTGCTTGAGGGTGTTGCCCTCGGCGTTCCAGGCTTCGACCTTCAGGCTGACCGCGCCCTCGTGTCGCGTGGCGACGGCGGTGGGCGGTTCGGCGAGGGCGGCGTCCATGCCGTCACAGACGGTCGGGAGCCGGCCGGGTCGGGGGCGGCGGGGTGGGCAGGCCGCCGGTCAGCGTGTCCTCCGGCAGCAGCGGCACGTTGGCGTCCCTGACGTAGTAGGTGCGCAGCCGGTCCGACTCGCGCAGCAGCCGGTGGAGATAGCGGCCCAGCACCGCCAGCGCCGCCAGGGTCACTCCCGTGAGCAGAAGCTGGGTCGCGGGCAGCGCCGTGCCGCCCGCCACCCCGAGGTAGCCGAGTGCCGAGAGCAGCAGCGCGAGCGCGCCGCCCAGCGCCCCGGCCGTGTACAACGCGACGAGCGGCCGCAGGGAGAAGCCGAAGAACAGCTCGAAGGAGTGCGCCGCGAGCCTGGCCAGGCGGAGTTTGGACCGCCCGGCCGTCCGGGGCCGGTGCGTGACCGGGGTGGCCGTGTAGCGGGCTCCGACCAGGGGCACCGCCGGGATGAACCAGGGCAGCCGCAGGTCGGTGATCGTACGGGCCAGGCCGGTGCGCACCAGCCGGAAGGTGGAGGCGCCACGCGGCATGCCGATGCCGAAGATCCGCCGGGCCGCCCAGTGCAGCCCCGCCGAGCCGGCCCGGCGGACGAGCGGGTCGCGCCGGCCGCGCCGCTCGCCGAAGACCACGTCGTAGCCCTCGGCGGCCTTGGCGAGCAGGGACCAGATCTCCGCCGGCGGCACCTGGAGGTCGGCGTCGCACTGGACCGTCCACGGCCGGCTCGCGTAGCGGAACCCGGCGGCCATGACCGCGTCGATGCCGAAGTTGCGGGTGAAGGACAGGTAGCGGACCCGCGGGTCCGTCTCCGCCAGACGGCGGATCCGCTCCAGGGAGTCGTCGGAGCTCCCGTCGTCGACGAAGAGGATCTCCAGCTCGCCGATCTCCTTCAGCTCCGCGACCAGCTCGTGGTAGGCGGCCTCGACCTGCGCGCCCTCGTTGAAGCAGGGCACCAGAACGGTCAGCCCGGTCGTCATATCCGTCTCCTCAGCGCGAGTCCCAGCACCAGTCCTTGCGCTCCCAGCGCGTACACGGCTCCGGCGGCGCCGGCGAGCGGGATCACCAGCGCGCCCAGCGCGGCGACCACCGCCCAGGCCAGTACGACGGCCCGCGCGCTGCCGCGCAGGCCGGTGCCGCCGGCGTTCTCCAGCACGAAGATCCCGAAACCGGCCAGCGCGTTGGCGGGCAGCAGCGTCGCCATCAGCACGCCGAGCGCGACCAGGGACCGGGTCCCGGCCAGGCCGCCGGCCAGCGCCACGCCGGCCAGGACCAGCCAGAGGGCGCTCCCCCAGACCGCCAGGCCGGCTATGCGGCGGGCCAGGGCGCGGGCTTCGGGGGCGTCCGGCGAGACCATCCGCAGGGCGAGCCGTGGCTGGTAGATCCGCTGCACGGTGTAGACCACGGAGGTGGCGAATCCCCAGCCGAGGATCATCAGGTAGAGGTCGCCGCTCTGGCCGGCGTGGGAGGTGAGCGCCAGCTCCACGAAGAGAGTGCCCACGATGGCGTTGGCCATCACGTCGGCGGCGCCCATCAGCGCCACCGTGCCGGCCAGCAGCCGGCGCACGGCCCGGCGCGGGCGGGCGCCGGAGCCGCGCGGCAGGCCGCGCAGCAGGGCGATGTTCAGCACGGTCATGAGGGCCACCAGCCCCACCAGGTAGCCGGCGGGCCCGATGCCGGCGGTGAACGCCAGCCCGGCCATGCCGATCATGCCCAGGCCGAGGAGTGAGAAGTGGACCGTGTCGCGACCGTAGCCGCCGAGCGCGCGGTGCAGGGCCACGCCCAGCATGCCGCAGCCCAGGCTGATGTAGTAGGCGATCGCCAGCAGGTAGACCGTGACCGCCGAGTCCGGCGCCAGCGCGAACGCGACGGCCCCGGCCGCGGCGAAGGGCGGCGGCACGTACGCGACGATCGCGCGCAGCGGGCCGATGAGCTGCTCGCGGGTCCGGCGGGCGCGCGGGATGAGAGTGAGAGCCGCCTTCTCCGGGCCCGACTGGACCAGCATGGCCAGCCAGCCGGCCGCGCCCACGGCCGCGGCGTAGACGGTGAAGTCCTCCCGGCTCCACGCGGCGACCAGCACGCCCGCCGAGACGTACAGCAGGAGGCGGAAGGTGGCGCGGCCGCCCAGCAGCGTCAGCAGGCGGCGCGGGCCGATGCGGTGCGCCGCGTCCGCGCTCACGGCGTCCGTGGTCACAGCGCGTCCAGCTCGTCGCGGACCAGCCGGCGCAGCGGGCGGTCGCCGGTCTCCAGGTAGGTGAGCAGCGCCCGGTGGATGCGCTCGTCGCCGAACCGGTCACGCACGCCGGGGAGGGACGGCCCCTTGTCGACCCCGAACAGCGCCGTGAAGAGGGTCCTGACCTGCTCGGTGGTGAACGAGGCGGGCAGCGTGAGCAGCCCTTCGACCGCCTCGCGGGCGGGTTCGGCGGCCTGGGGCGCCTCCGGCCAGGTCGTGGACCGGCCCGCCGTGGCGAGCCAGCGCCGCAGGTGGGTGACGCGTTCGAGGACGAGCGGCTCGTCCTGGCCGCCCAGCCTGGCGACGGCCAGACCGGTGTCGTAGCAGGTGGCATGCAGCGCCGCGCACACCTTGGAGAACGCCGGCGGCTTGACGGGCAGTTGGTCGAGCGGGATCTCGCTGAGCCGGTCGAACCTGGCGCGGGCCTCGGGCGAGGTCCGGGCGGCGGCGGTGAGCGCGTCGAAGTCCTTGTACCAGCCGGCCAGCGTGGCCCGGTCCGGCGCCTCGGGGACCGGTTCCGAGCCGGCTTCCTCCCGTACCCAGCGAACCATCCTGCCCGGCAGGTACGTCGCGAGCGGGTCGTCGGCCACCCGCTCGGGCGGCGCGGGCGGCGCGGCGCCGGGCGGCTCGGGCAGGGCGGGGCAGGGCCGGTAGAGGGCGCCGCAGGATCGGCAGGAGTAGCGGAGCGGGCGCAGCGGCCGTTTGATCGGCACGGGATGCGGATGCCCGCATTGCACGCAGGTCATGAGGGTGTCCACGGATCAGAGGGGTACGGCCAGGGCGGCGGAGGGGACCAGGTCGGCACCGAGGGCGCGCTTGGACTCCGCCTGCCCTTTGCCGAGGACGAGCCCGGTCTTGCCCGAGGCGATGGCCCACTCGACCATGCGGACGTAGCCGTCGAAGTAGAGGTGCTTGCGGCCGCCCTCCTCGGGCAGCAGAGCCCCCCAGCTCAGGCAGATGGGCCAGGCGGGGTGGTCCAGGATCAGGGAGAGCCCGAGCAGGGTCCCGCCGCCGTCGCGGTAGGCGATGGCCACCACCTCCTCGCCGCCGACCAGGGCTTCGAGGTAGGGCAGCGGCAGCGGGGCGACCGGGAAGAGCGCGCTGCGGTGCTTGAGGTCGTTCCTGGCGCGCAGGCCGGCCGCCTCGGCCGGAGCCACCAGGTCGCGGGCCGGCCCGACCCGGATGGACAGGTCGGCGGCGAAGCTCCTGGCCCGCCGCCGGAGCGAGTCCCGGCGGGCCCGGTCGAGCAGGGCGTACCACTCCTCGATGCCGGCCCAGGGGGTGGCCAGCCTGGCCAGCGGCTCGGTGGGCAGGCTGACCTTGACCCGGCCCGGCAGGTGTTCCGGCTCGCCGGGCGAGACCTCCCGCCACACCACGCCCCGCCAGCCGAGGCCGAGTTCGCGGCGGACGCCGCGCAGGTAGCCGCTCAGCAGCTCCCGCCGCTCGCCCGGCGTGGGGTCGCCGGTGAACCACCACCCCTTCTGGGAGCGGTTGGCGGGCGCGTGCACGTCCAGCAGGCCGGCCGGGTCGCGGCCGTCGGCGTAGGCGCCCCGGCGCGGCCGGACGCCGCGCAGGGAGGCGGCCACGGCGCCGACCGGGGTGCCCGCCCGGCTCAGCACGGTGAGCAGGAGCGGCGCCTGAGCGGCCCAGGCGTAGGCGCGCAGCAGGTCGTAGCGCCAGGTGACGCTCTGGCCGGCGGCGGCGCGCAGGCGCTCCCAGCCGTCGGGTTCGGGGTCGTGGCGGGGGTCGAACGTCCGCAGGGTGAGGCTCATCCCATCACCCACCGGGGCACGGCGACGAGCTTCATCGGGACGTACTCGAAACCCAGGGTCTTCTTGATCTCCACTCTGCCCCTGCCGAAGTAAACCTGCTTGGCGCCCGCGGCGATCGCCCGCCGGACGATGCGGGCTTGGACGTCGAAGTAGAGGTCCCTGCGGCCGCCCTCCTCGGGCCGCAGGGCAGCCCAGGGGCCGCTCACCGGCGAGCTCGGATGCTCGTACACGATCCCGAAGGCGAGTAACCGCTCCTCCGAGTGATAGGAGATGAAGGTCACGTCGTCGCGCCGGAGCAGGCTGTCGAAGTACGCGGGAGGCAGCGGGTGACGGGGGTCGAAGCGGGTGGCCAGCCGGTCGGTGTGCAGGCGGTTCAACTCGGCCAGCTCCACCGGATCAAGGTCGCGGCGCTGCCTTCCCTCGCGCACGTCCAGATCGTCGGCCTGGGCGATGGCGGCGATCTGCTGGCGCAGTGAGGCTCTGCGTTTCTTCCTGAGCGAGCTGATCCAGCCCTCTGTCGTGGACCAGTTCAGCCGTAGGAACGTGGTGCCGGGAGAGTCTCGCGTGATCGAGCCACGGCGGGCCACCAGGGACAGCCGGGGTTCGTCCACCATGCGGTAGAGCACGCCGGCGAGCCCCAGCCCGAGGTGCCGCCTCGCCGCCCGCTCGAACCTCCGGAGCAGGTCTCGGCGGGTGCCGTCGGGCACGTCGGCGCCGAAGTGCCAGGTCGGCCTGTTGGAGTGACCGGGCAGGCGGACGTCGAGGAGGATCGGCTCCCGGCGCGGGCGCGGGGGGCGATCGGCCCTCGGCCGTCGCAGCCCGACGTAGACGGCGCCGACCGCGCCGACGATTCGCTCATCGTCCCGGAACACGGTCAGCAGAGGTCGCTCCCATGACCCTTCGGAGGAGGCGGCGAGGACGTCGTAGGACCAGATGGCGGTCAGGCCCTCGGTCTCACGGAAGTCCTCCCAGCCGGGCGGCTCGGGATCGCGGCACGGATCCAGCACGGACAGTTCCACTCGGCAATCCTCTTATGGCGAAATCATCACAACATGGACACAAACCATCAATCGATGACGATCTTCACAGAATACTTCTGCTGTGATCAATATCGTGCCTCATCCGAGGACGGCTCACTTTTCACGGCACTCACACTCAAGAGGTGGCATGAAGGTCGGAGTTACCGGCGGAAACGGGTTCATCGGTCGCTACGTCTGCGAAGAACTCGCGGACCGTGGCCACGTTCCGCTCGTGTTCGATCACCGGGGACGCGCGGACCGCGACCTTCCCTGGGAAGTCATGCGGGGCGACATCCGTGACGCCACCGCCATGACGGAGCTGGCCGCGCACTGCGACGCGATCATCCACCTGGCCGCCGTCCTCGGCACCCAGGAGACCATCACCAACCCCCGCCCCGCCGCCGAGACCAACCTGGTGGGCGGCCTCAACTTCCTGGAGGCGGTCGCACAGTACGACCTGCCAGGGGTCTACATCTGCGTGGGCAACCACTGGATGGACAACAGCTACTCCATCTCCAAGACCGCCGTCGAGCGCTTCGTCCGCATGTTCAACGCCCACCGCGGCACCCGGGTGAACAACGTGCGGGTCGTCAACGCCTACGGTCCCCGCCAGCAGGCGGCGCCGCCCTTCGCCTCCGGCAAGGTCCGCAAGATCACCCCGGCGGTGATCTGCCGCGCGCTGAGCGAGATGCCGGTCGAGCTGTACGGTGGCGGCACCCAGGTCTCGGACATGGTGTGGGTCGGCGACGTGGCCCGCGCGCTGGTGTCCTCCCTGGAGACGGCCGCGGCGGGCACGGTGCTCGACGACGTCGTCGAGGTCGGCCCGACCACCTCCTCCACCATCCGCGAGGTAGCCGAGCTCATCATCGACCTGTGCGTGGACCGCGGCTACGAGCGGGTGCCCATCGTCGACCTGCCGATGCGTCCCGGCGAGACGCCCGACACCGCCGTCACCGCCCGGACCGACACCCTGCGGTCGGTGGGCATCGAGCCGAGCTCGCTCGTCTCGCTCGAAGACGGCATGGCCCGGACCGTGGACTGGTTCGTCAAGTCCCACGGCACCCACTGGAAATCCCCTGAGCCGGTGACCGGCACGTGAAACGACTGGTCATCCTGGGCGGCTCGGACGGCGCGATCAGCGCCTTCCGAGCCGCCCGGCGACTCGGGCTGACCACCGTCTGCGTCGACATGCGCGCCGACGCTCCCGCAGTGCCCGAGGCCGACGAGTTCCTGCACGTGAGTACCCGCGACGTGGACGCGGTCACCGCCGCCCTGCGCGAGCTGGACGGCGTGCTGGGACTGCTCGCCCCGGGGTCGGACGTCAACCTGCCCGCCCTGGCCGCGGTGGCCGGCCGCCTCGGGCTGCCCGGCGGCCTGCCGCCCGCCGCGCTGCGGGCCTCGACGGACAAGGCGTACTTCCGCGAGGTCTGCGCCCGGCTCGGCCTGGCCGGGCCCGCCCACGTCGGCGGCCCCGCCGTCGACGTCCTGCGCGAGGCCGTACGGCTGGACTTCCCCGTCATCGTCAAGCCAGTGGACTCCGGCAGCTCGCGGGGCATCACGGTGTGCGCCGCCGCCCCGGAACTGGCCGCCGCGGTCGAGGCCGCGGCCGCCGTCTCGCCCACCGCCACGGTGATCGCCGAGGAGTTGGTCGTCGGCCGGGACCTGTGCGGCGAGGCGTTCCTCCAGGACGGCCGGGTGGCCCTGCTGGGGCTGAGCGACCGGGTGGTGGCGCCTCCCCACGTCGTGGCGATCGGCCACGACATGGCCCCGCGCGACCCGGAGCTGACGGCGGAGGTCATCCGCCAGCTCGAACTCGTCTGCGCCGAGGTCGGCTACACCGACGGCCCGCTGAACCTCGACCTGTTCGTCACGGGCGACGGCGTGGTGCTGATCGAGATGGGCGCGCGGATCGGCGGCAACGGCATGGGCGAGGCGCTCGGCCTGATGTACGGGGTCGACACCGTGGCGGCGGCCGTGCTGCTGGCCATCGGCGAGCGGCCCGAGCTCACGCCCGGCCCGGCCCGGCACGCGTCGGTCAGGATGCTGCGCGCCGACCGTGCGGGCACGCTCGTCGCGCTGGACGGCGTGCGGGCGGCGCTCGACCTGCCCGGAGTGGCCGACGTGCTGGTCACCGTCTCACCGGGCGAGCGGGTCGCGCCCCTCACCGAGTGCCGGGCGAAGCTGGGGTACGTGCTCGCCTCGGGGACCTCGGCCGGCGAGGTCGCCGGAGTGCTGGCGGCGGTCGAGGACCTGGTGCGGGTCGGTGTCGATGCCGGTTAGGTTCTCGGCGGCACGCTGGGAACGGGCCTACCGCGGGGTCGTCGCGGCGGCCTTCCGGCGGGTGCCGTTCTACCGGGACCAGTGGGTGGCGGCGGGCCGGGCCCTGGCGGAGCCGGAGCCGACCCCGTCAGCCGCCCTGAGCGGCCAGCTCCACCGCCTGTGCCCGTTCGCCCGGCCCTTCGATCCGTCCAGGGAGCCCTCGTTGTGGATCGGCGACGGGCGTGACCTGCGCGACGCGCTCGCCCTGGCGGGCGCGCCGCGCCGGACGCCCGTGGCCGAGGTGCGCGCCGCGGTGCTGGACCGGCGGGCGCTCGGGCCGCGCGGCCCTCGGTACGGCGCGCTGCTCGCGCCGGGCGCCGACGTCGTCGACGAGGACCGCCGCCGCGCGCTGAACGCCGCCGCGCTCGGCACACTCGGGGCTCCGGCCCAGGCCGGGCAGGTGATCGTGGTGGGCGAGCGGGCCACGCTGGAGGCGCTCGGACCCGACCTCGACGGTGTCCGGGTACACGCCATCGAACGCATGACCGCCGCGAGCGCCGTACAGGACCCTCGCCCGGGAGTCCTGTACGACCCGCACCTCGGGTACTTCGCGGCCACCCACCCGGCGTGCGGCCGGGCCCACCTGCTCTGGCGGCGCTTCCACGCCCGCCCGGCCGGGAGGGCGTGGGCCGTCACGGCGCTGCGGCGGCGCAGGCCCGTACTGCTCGACGTGCTCCCGGACGGTTCCGGGACACCGGGCGCGACGACACTCACCACGGGGACGCCGGCCACGGCCGTCTGTGCCGACCACGGCACCCCCGTCCTCACCACACACTGACTGGGATCGCATGCAGAGCACAACTTCCTCGTTCTGGCGGGACAACCGCGTCGCTCTGGCCTTCGGCGCGCTGGCGGTGGCACTGGCCGCCATGGTCCGGTTCGTCATCCCCTACGAGCAGGAGATCACCTCTCTCTGGATCCTGCTGGCCAAGCTGACCCCCCAGATCGCCGCCTTCTTCGCTGTCGCCTGGCTGGACGTGGCCTGGGCTCAGCGGCTGCGACTGCACCTGGTGGCCGTGCCCGCGGTCTTCCTGGCCTTCCTGTGCTACTTCGTGCCGGCGACGTTCATCACCGCCATGGACATGGCCGACGGGAAGGCCGTGTTCGAGGACCTCTACCTGCACGTGGTGGTGTCCGTGCCGTTCCTCATGGTCGCGCTCACCCTGGCCTACCGGCTCGGCGGCGGCTCGCGCGAGGGAGTCCTGCGGACCGGCGCGGCCATGACGATCCTGCAGATGTCGGGCCTGGAGGACCTGGTGGCGGTGCTGATGAACCGGAACCTGGACGGGATCCCCGAAGTCTGGGGCTGGGCGCACCACATCACGGTCCGGCTCGGCCACGTGGCCACGCGCGAGGAGGCCTTCGCCTTCATCGCCGTGCACGTGGTGCTGGCCGTGCTGGCGCTGGCGCTGCCGAGACGGCTGTTCGCCGCGCTCGGCAGCCGCCTGCGCCGCCGCACCGCCGGGTGACGCCCCGGCCTGGTGGTCAGGCCTCTGTCTGGTACGGGGTCACGGCTTGGTCAGCCGCACCAGGAAACCGGGGTGATCGGTGTGGGTCAGCCCGTACTTGTTGGTGCCGACGAAGGAGAAGTCGTTGGTGAAGATGACGTGCTGCACGTCGCCGTCGCCCTTGCGGACATTGCCGGACGGCACGCACTTCTGGACGTTCTCGGGATCGGCGGTGTCGTACTCCAGGTTGAAGTCGCCGCCGACCACCGTCTTGCCGGACACACCCTCCTGCGACCTGATGGAGGGCACGGCGTTGAACATCAGCGCCTGGCACTGGGCCAGGGCGATCGGCTCGCTGGAGGAGCTCAGGTGGGTGGCGCAGGACAGGTGGTCGCCGATGGCGTAGGCGCAGGCGAAGGTGCGCATCTCGTTGCCGGAGTCCTGGGTCGTGTAGCGGCCCGCCCAGCCGTTGACTCCCCGCCACTGCGCCGCGGGGACCCTGCCGAGCACGGCGTTGCCGTAGCTGTCGCCGTTCGTGCAGGTGATGGGATTGCCGGTCTGGCGGTGGACGGCCGGATAGAAGACGTAGTAGGTCCAGTCGTCCGGCCATGCCTCGGCCAATGAGGGATGCAGGTAGTTAGGCAGGTCGTTGGAGCAGATCTCGTTCAACGTCACCAGGTCCGGGGCGAGGTAGTAGATCAGGTCGCCGCCTTCGAAGATGGCCTGGCCGCCGGCGTAGCAGCCGGCGTGACCGCTGTTGCACAGGTTGAGGTGGAGTTCCCTGAACGGGCGCGCGGCCGCGGTGGCGGCCCCGTCCGTCCGTCGCACACCCGGTGCGGCGGCCGGCCTGGCCTTGCCGCCGCGGGCCTTGGCCGTCATGACCCCGGCCTTGGCGCCCATGGGGGCGGTGCTCTGCGCGGGCAGCCGCTGGACGGTCTCCGTGGGGGCGGCGGTGGTGGCGGCGGTGGTCGCAGCGGCGGGGGGCACGCTGCTCAGGGTGAGGACGAGGCCGGACGCGGCGGCCAGGGCGGTCATCAGACGTCGGACCATGCGGACATGCGGGGATGTCACGAGCACTTCCTCCATCGGGCACGGGGCAAGCGCCTTTCGACGCCTTTGATGTCCGATCGTGAAGACAAAAGGGAGGGACGGAAAGAGCCTTTACGCCCCAGAGAAAAAGCGACAAATCACCACAAAAGATCTTGACTAGCCGCAGTCTGACATGGTGAGGTGCCGAATAAAACGGCAGTCGAGGCGTAAGGAGATGAATGGGCACCTTACGAATCCATTTCACGGCGGATGACCTCGCACGCGTCACGCTGGCCGATGCGCACGACCCTCTGTGGGAGATGATCCTCACCCGGTTCCGGTTCCGCGACCGGGTGCGTCCGCTGGCCTTCCGCCCCTGGTTCGAAGAACTCCACGCCGAACCCGCCAGGACCGCCCAGATGCGGCAGGGCGCCCGCCTCCTCGACTCGCTCGTGCCGAGCGGGCCGTACTTCCCCGATTTCCTCACCCCCCATGAGGGGCTGCTCAGCCTCGAACGCGGGCTCGCCGCGCTGCTCGGCACGCCCAGAGGGCGGCTGGCGGCCGAGCTGTGGCGACTGGCCCGCCACCACAGCCTGCCCGGCTGGGTGCGGCCCCTCGCCGAGGGAGACCCCGGCGCGCTCAAGGGACTGGTGGCCGCGCTGCGCGACTACCACGAGGCCGCGGTGGCCCCCTTCCACGAGCTGATGACCGCCGCTGTCGCCGTCGACCGCGCCTGCCGTGCCCACAGCATGCTCAGTGGCGGGGTCGACGGGCTGTTCGCCGGGATGCGGCCGCTGTTCCGCTGGACGCCACCCGTCCTGCAGACCGACTACATCATGGACAAGGACCTGGTGCTCGGCGGACGCGGCCTGCTGCTGGTGCCCTCCTATTTCTGCCACCGCGCCCCTCTGACGCTGGCCGACCCCGAGTTGCCGCCGGTGCTGATCTATCCCATCGAACAGCGGCACCGCTGGCGGCAGGCGGCGACTCACCGCCGGGACCTCGGCGCGCTCATGGGCGCCAACCGTTCGGCCGTGCTGCATGCCCTCGACCGCAGCGCGACCACCACACAGCTGGCCCGCATGCTGCGCATCTCACCGGCGGCGGCCAGCCGCCACACCACCGTGTTGCGCGAGGCCGGGCTCATCGAGACCCGCCGCGACGGCATCGCGGTCCTCCACACGCTCACCCCGCTCGGCGCGGCGTTGCTGGAGGGCTCCACCGGCCACCTCTCCGCCTGAGCCCTCCCGCCCCCTCGCCCGCCATGGCGTCAGGCGGAGCCGGCGATGACGGCGAAGCCGGCGTCGTGCGGGTCGGCCAGGAGCGCCATCCGGCCCACGCCCTTCACGTCCTGCGCCGGGGCGTGGACCATACCGCCGAGCTCGCGGCAGCCGGCCACGGCCGCGTCGCAGTCGGACACCTCGAAGTAGGCCAGCCAGTGCGGCAGATCTCCAGGGTCGAGCGGGGCCAGGCCTCCCACGGACGAGTCGGCGTCGCGGTCGCTGCCGGCCGGTGAGATCAGCGGGTAGGTCGTGTCCTCCATCCGCCTGTCCTCGAACCGCCAGCCGAAGACGGACTCGTAGAAGCCGCGAATGGCCGTGGTGTCAGGCACGTACAGCTCGATCCAGGCCAGCGAGCCGGGTTCGTTGACCAGGTCCACACCGCGGATTCCGGCGGGGCACCAGATCGCGAAAGCGGCGCCGGACGGGTCACTGAACCGCGCCATCTGCCCCTGGGGCGCCACGTCCACCGGCGGCATCAAAACGGTGCCGCCCGCCAGCTCGACGGACCGGACGGCGGCCTCGCAGTCCCGCACCTGGAAATAGGGGATCCAGGCCGAGGTGACCGCCTCCCCCATGAGCGCACCGATCCCAGCGACGTTCCTGCCGCCGACCTGACAGAAGATGTATTCCGGCACCTGCTCCTGAAACTCCCAGCCGAACAGGCCGCCGTAGAATCGCTTCGCGGCCTCGAGGTTCGGACTGTCGAGCTCGATCCAGCACGGTGAGCCGGGCAGAAACTGAGTGGTGAGCATGACGTGTTCCTTACGGCGACTGTTTCGTGAGGCGGTGCTCCGTCAGGGCCGGCATGTCGACCTCGTCCAGAGTGGTGACGACGACGTCGGCGTTCGCGGCGGTCAGCAGGTGCTCGTCGCCCGCGCGAGCCACCCCCAGCGCGGCCATGCCCCCGCCTTTGGCCGCCTGGATCCCGCTGACCGCGTCCTCGACCACGAAGCACTGAGCGGGGGCGACGGCGAGCGCGGCGGCCGCGTCCAGGAAGATCTCCGGATCCGGTTTGCCGTGCGCCACGTCGTGCCCGGACATGTCGGCGTCGAAGAAGTCGAGCAGGGTCAGGCCCGGCCGGACGAAGTCGTACGTCAGGCCCTGCTCCTCGGCGAACGTGTCGAGCCGGATCTGCCGCAGGAAGAGGCCCGCGTTCTTGGACGACGAGGCCGCCGCCGCCGGGATGCCCGCCGCCCGGACGGCCAGCACGAAACGCAGCGCGTCGGGATAGGCCCTGAACCGCTTGGCCTCGATGAGCCGGATCAGCAGCTCCTGCTTGCGCGCCGCGTAGGTCTCGACCCGGTTCTCGGCGTCGGGGACCTTGAAGTACTCGAGGCCGGCCAGGGCCCCGCTCATCCGCGGCTTGCCCGACATGACCCGCTGGTAGACCTCCGAGGTGAACCGGTCGTCCGACCAGTCACTCCGGTCGCGGACGTCGGCCCAGGGGCCCTCCATCAGCTCGCGCAGCGACTCCTTCCAGGCCACTTCGTGCGGTGAGTCGACGAGGACACCGTCGACGTCGAAGATCGCTCCCTCGAATCCTCCTGCGGGCATGCCGGCTCCCCCTTGCCATCGCTCACGGATCATTGGTGCGCCGAGGACTCCTGCGCGGGGAGGGTGAAGACGCACATGCCGGTCGGGGACAGCTCGCGGGTCTCGTCGCCGACGGCGACCCGCAGCGGCCCCCGGAACCCCTCGGCCTGGGCGAGCACCGTCAGCTTGTCCCCGTCGACGGCCACCCGTACGGAGGCCCCCCTGAAGCGCACCGGGAACGAGACGCCGTCGAGGCGGTCGAGCAGCCGCGGCTCCAGGCGCAGGACGTCACCGGTGACGCTGGTGCCGACGAAGCTCCGCTGCAGGAGGTCCAGGGTGCCGGACATGACGCCCACGTGGATGCCCTCCTTGGTAGTGCCGCCCTGCACGTCGCTCACGTCGCTCTCCAGCGCCACCATGAACCGGTCCCAGGAGGTCGGCGGGTGGATGCCGGCCAGCACGCCGGCGAAGGTGACGAAACTGAGCGTCGAGCCGTGGGAGGTGCGCTCGTCGTAGTACTCGACGGTGCGCCGCGCCAGATCCCGGTCGTAGGCGTAGCCGAGCCCCTCGAACAGCGTCCGCAGCTCGTCGGGTTCGAACAGGAAGAAGAGCATCACCGCGTCGGCCTGCTTGGCCACCTTGTAGCGGTTGGGGTCCTTGCCCTCGGCCTTGAGGATGCGGTCCATGCGCTGGATGTTGGGGTACTTGGCACGGTAGTGCTCCCAGTCGAGCTCCTCCAGCTCGGCGTAGCCCTCGAACTGGCTGATGACGCCGTCGTGGAAGGGGATGTACATCCGGCTGCTCATGTCCTTCCAGGTCTCCAGCTCCTCGTCGGTCACCTCCAGGTGCCGGCGCAGCATCGCGGACCGGCTGGTCGGCAGCAGGTCGAGCACCAGCGGGGCGGTCGCGGCGATCCACGCGGCCATGGCGTTGGTGTAGGCGTTGTTGCGCAGGCCGGCCTCCTCGGCTCCCGGGTAGCGCTCGTGGAACTCGTCGGGCCCCATCACGCCGTGGATCTCGTACCGCTGCCTGTCCGGGTTGTAGTGGGCGATCGACGCCCAGAAGCGGGCGATCTCCAGCATCAGCTCGGCGCCGTAGTCCCGCAGGAACTCCAGGTCGTCGGTCGCCTGGAAGTAGCGCCAGACGTTGTAGAAGATGGCCGCGTTGACGTGGCGCTGGATGCGGCTGAGGTCGGGCTCCCACAGCCCGGACAACGGGTTGAGATGGACCCGCTGGGTCTCCTCCGTGCCGTCGCTGCCGCTCTGCCACGGGAACATGGCGCCCCGGTATCCCGCCTCCGAGGCGGCCGCCCGCGCCTCGGTCAGCCGCCGGTACCTGTAGAGCAGCAGGGCACGGGTGATCTCGGGCAGGTGCAGGTTGAGGAACGGGTAGACGTAGAGCTCGTCCCAGAAGACGTGCCCGCGGTAGGCCTCGCCGTTGAGGCCGCGGGCGGGCACCCCGGCGTCGTGGCGGGCGGTGTGCCGCGAGCAGACCTGCAGGATGTGGGCGATGTGCAGGCGCAGCAGCAGTTGCGCGCGGGGTTCGCGAGGAAGCTGGACGTCGCAGCAGTCCCACAGCTCGGTCCAGGCCAGCTCGTGCTCGTGCAGCGCCTCGGCGAAGTCGGGGTAGCGCAGCACGTGGCGACCGGCGGCGGTGAGGGGTTCGGTGATCGCGTTGTCGTGGGAGGTGAACAGCGAGACCTGCTTCTCCACCCGCGCCGGCCGGTCCCGCTCGACGTCGAAGGTGAGCACCTGCTGGATGTAGTCCTGCATCTGGTGCAGGCGCCGTTCGGCCGGGGCGGGCGCGTCGCCGTCGAAGACCCGCGTGCGGGCCGCCTGGGCGACGTAGAGGTTCGACTGGCGGGTCTGCACGTTGAGGGCGATGACCTCGGGGCCGAACGTCCGCGGCGACACGGGATCGAGGTGGCGTCCTTCCAGCTCGCGGTAGCGGGCGACGATGTGGTTGGTCATCCGGCCGTCGAGCGCGGTCACCACCTCGACGCGGCCCGACCAGTTCTCGGGGATCAGGGTCCACTCGATGCAGGCCTGGTGGCTGTGGGCCATGCTCACGAACCGGCGGCTGATCAGCCTCGTCACGCGGCCGGCGGAGTCGCGGAAGCGCAGCTCGCGCCGCACCAGCGCGAGGCGGATGTCGTAGGTGTGCCGGTAGTCGAGCAGCTGCACGTTGGACATCCGGACCGCGGGCTCGCCCTCGATGCGCAGCTTCAGCACCAGCCAGTTGGGCAGGTTGACCAGGTCCTCGTTCAGCACGGGGTGGCCGTCGAAGATCGTGGTCTCCCGGTTGTAGCCACCGTGGGCGTAGGTGCCGGGATAGTGGACGGCGTCCACGTCCTCCCACTCGGCGGTCCCCCGGGTGCAGAAGTAGCCGTTGCCCGTCGAGGTCATCGCCTCGCGCAGCAGCTCGGACTCCGGGTCGAAGTGGTCGTAGGTGAGTGCGAAACCCTGCATGGCGCCCCCCCGAGCGCGTCCGGAGCCGACGACGCACCGGGCTCGGCCCGGGGCATCGCGTCCTTCGGCGTTCAGGTCGTACCCACTCAAACGTGATGAAATCGTCTATTTCGGACAGGACCGGCGACAGACGGGGAGTCAGGCGATCACAGCAGGAAGAGGATCGTCAGGCCGATGACCAGGTCTATGGCGATGCATGCTTCGGCGTAGCCGCGGGGCACGACCTTGTTGGCGACGAAGTGGCCCAGATCCCACAGGGCGTGCGCGAGCCAGCCGGCCGCGATCAGGTAACGGGCGGTGACGGGGTCCGCCGACATCGCCACCAGCGCCAGGGCGGCGTAGCCGGCCACCACGGCCAGCTGGAGCGCGAGCACCCGCCGGTCGCGCAGGGTGCGCCGGAACAGGCCGATCACCGGGTACGCGCCCGCCAGCACCACCAGGAGCACCGGGGGCGGAGTGCCGGGAGACGACCAGGAGTCGAAGGTTATGAGCAGACCCAGCCAGGTCGGCCACCGCTGGACCAGCGCGGCGACGACCGGCCCGCCCGGCAGCGGCGCGGGGCCCGCGTGCGGGGCGCTGTACTCGGCGCGGCGCAGCAGCATCACCAGGAGCATGGCCGGGAACATCAGCACGTGCCCGGCCATCATGAGGCCGCCCTCGGACAGCGCCCCCAGCCAGTACGGCAGCAGCAGCACGAGGAACGGCGCGTACATCGCGACGCCCATCTCGGCGATCGGCGCCCAGGTGTGGCCGCGGTAGCGCATCCAGATCGACATGCCGAGCGTCATGTTCGTGGCCATCACCAGCACATCGACGTCGGGGCGGGCGAACAGCGCCGAGCCCGCGGTGACGGCGTCCCAGACCGGCGCGAAGAGCAGCATCCCGGCGAGCATCGCCAGCACCATCTCCACGTAGTGCCACAGGAACCTCTTGCGGGCGCCACTCGCGGCGACAGGGGGGATCGTCTCGGTTGTCATGTCCCCACTGTCGGGCCGGTGCTCCGGCGGTCCAACGAAAGGCGGATGACGTGTCCGGAATCTTGGGATACCGGTCCTTCTGACATACGGTGCTGGGTATGGACGTTCGCCGGATCATCGTCGTCGCCTACGACGGCGCGGAATTACTCGACTTCGCCTGCGTTACCACGCCGCTGGTGGTGGCCAACCTGGTAGGCGCGGCCCCGCCGTACGAGGTGCGCCTGGCCACGCCCGGCGGCAGGGCGGTGACCTGGGGCACCGGGTTCACGATCCAAGCCCAGGAGACCCTCGAACGCGTCACCGGGCCGCTCGACACCCTCCTGGTGTGCGGCGGGCTCGGGCACAAAACGGCGGCGGCCGACCGCGGTCTCGTCGCGCACGTGCGGCGGCTGGCCCGGGAAAGTCGCCGCGTGGCGTCCGTGTGCACAGGAGCGAGCGTCCTGGCGGCGGCGGGCCTGCTCGACGGGCGGCGGGCCACCACCCACTGGCAGTGGGCCTCCGACTTCGCCGCCCGCTACCCCGCGGTCGCCGTCGACCCCGATCCGATCTTCGTCAGGGACGGCCAGATCTCCACGGCCGCCGGCGTCACCAGCGCCCTCGATCTCACCCTGGCCTTCGTCGAGGAGGACCACGGCGCCGCCCTGGCCCGGCAGGTGGCCAGGCAGCTCGTCACCTACCTGCAGCGGCCGGGCAACCAGGCGCAGATGAGCATGTTCACCGCCGCCCCGCCGCCGGGCGACGGCCTGGTCCGGCGCATCGTCGACCACGTCACCGGCAACCTCGCCGCCGATCTCGGCTCCGCGACGCTGGCCGCCGTCGCGGGGGTGAGCGAGCGCCACCTGTCGCGACTGTTCCTGCGGCATCTGGGCCGGACTCCGGCCCGTTTCGTCCGCGAGGCTCGTACGGAGGCCGCGGCACACCTGCTGGCCACCACCCGCCTGCCGGTCGCGGCCATCGCGGCCCGGTGCGGCTTCAACGGCGCCGAGACCCTGCGCCAGGCCTTCACCGACCGCTACGGCGTCTCCCCGTCGCACTACCGCGCGACCCAGTCGCGGACCTCCCCGGAGCGACGCCTCAGAGTCGCCGCCTCGTGACGGCCCGGGCCGCCCCCTCCGGCCCGGCCGGGGTGCGCGGTGACTTGAGCACGACCAGGGCGATGTCGTCACCGGCCCGGCCGTTCTGGAAGGCCAGGACCCGCTCCACGATCCGGTCGGCGATGCCCTGGGCGTCGAGGGCGCGCGTGCCGGCCAGCAGGCTCGCCAGCCGGGCCTCGTCGAACAGGTCGGCGCCGTCGCGTGCCTCGGTGACGCCGTCGGTGAAGAGCAGGACGGCGTCGCCGGGACACAGCTCGACCGTCTCGTCGTAGACGGTGACGTCGTCGAACAGGCCGAGGACGGTCCCCGGATGCCCGACCGCGGTCACCTCGCCGTCCGCGCTCACGCGCAGCGGCTGGGGATGGCCGCCGAGCGAGACGGTCAGGCTGAAGACGCCGGGCCGGACACGGTGCACCCGGGTGTAGACCACGGTGCAGAAGCGGTCGGCGCGCTGGCGTACCAGGGCGGTGTTGAGCTCGCACAGGACGGCGGCAGGGTGCTTGACCTCGGCGGCGTGCGCCCGCACGGTGTGGCGCGCCAGGCTCGTCACGACGGCGGCCTCGGCGCCCTTGCCGCAGACGTCGCCGAGGACGAGCCCCCAGTCGTCGGGCGACGTCTCGAACAGGTCGTAGAAGTCGCCGCCCACTTCGTCGCCGCGCCCGGCGGGCCGGTAGGCGGCAGCCACGTCGAGGCCGGGGATGCGCGGCAGGGCGGGCGGGATCAGGCTCTGCTGCAGGGTCCGGGCGAGCAGGCGGACCCGGTCCTCCGCCTCCTCCGCGCGCCGGCGGGCGCGCAGCAGTTCGTACTCGCGGCGCTCGGTGGCGCGGAACACGCAGGTGCGGATCGTCGCGGGCAGGTCGCCGGCCGCCTCCGCGAAGCCGGAGCTGACCAGCACGGGCAGCCGCGCGCGGTCGCTGCACAGCAGGTCCACCGCGATCTCGTGGACGCCGCCCGCCCCGAGCACGAGCGGGGCGTAGTGGGTCTCGTAGAAGATCCGGTCGCCGACCGTGAGCAGCTCCTGGAAACGGACGCCGCGCAGCAGGGCCTCCCTGCGGTGGCCGGTCCAGGCCAGGAAGGTCTCGTTGACCGTGATGATCGTGCCGTCCGCCAGCCCGCACAGGTAGCCGCACGGCGCGTGCTCGTACAGCTCCTTCAGCAGTGCCGGACCGTCGTCGGCCATCGCGCGTCTCCCCCTGTGCCCGGCCGCCGGACGTGCGCGTCGCCGCGGCTCGGAAGCGTCATGCCTGGATGCTATCCGCCCCCTCCCGCACGCGTCATAGCAGGTCAGCACCAGGACGGGACAAGCCCTCCCGCCCCACCGGCCTAAAGTGGGAGGGCCACCGGTCGGGGCCCTTGCCCCGTGGGCCCGGAGGTCTCGCCCGCGCCTAGCCGGCCTCCCTCCCGTGACCGAGGAGGACGCCGAGGACGAACCGCTCGCCGTCGCCGTCGAGGCCGAGCGCCGGGTTGAGCAGGTCGTCGAACAGGCTGCTGAACGGCCGGGCGGCCACGCCCAGCGCGGTCGCGGCGAGGATCAGCCGCTGCGACAGGTGCCCGGCCTCGGCGGCCAGCAGCCGGTAGCCACCCGGGCCGCGCCTGCCCTCGTGGCGGGTGAACCCGCCGGTCAGGCAGACGAACACGGCGGCCCCGCCGATCGTCGCCCGGTCGGCGGGCAGGGCGGCGGCCAGCACGTCGGTGTGCGCGCCGCCCTGGCGTACCAGCTCCAGTTCGTCGGCCGCGTAGCGGTAGACGCCGGGCGGCAGGCCGTCCACCGCGAACACGGCGGGCCGCACCTCGATCGACCCGGCGGGCGGGCCGCAGGCGGTGGTGAGGACGGCGTCCAGGTCGGCCCTGCGCAGCGGCGTGCCGTCGTAGTGGACGTCGGGGCGGTGACGTCCGATGAGCGCGTGCAGGGCGACCAGGGGCCCCGGGACGTCCGTGCGCACGGAATCGTCGTCACTGCGCGGCATGACCGGCCCTTCGTTCGACAGCCTCCGATCGGCAAGGAGACTAGGGACCGGCGGACGGCGGCGCGTCAGGGTGGGACCTGGGGATGACCCTAGGGCCGCACTCCCACCGGGAGGACGTCGAAGTGGACCACCACCTGCTCCAGTGAGGGGTCGGGCCGGTCCGGCGACGCCAGGTCGCGCTGATCGGCCCGCCGGCGGTATCTCTCCAGCACCTCGAACACCTCGTCCCTCATCGCCACCGTCTCCTCAGACGTGAGCCGCATCGCTCGCCGTCCGAGGCCGCTGGCCCGCACCCACTCCTCGGGAGTGTCCGGCTCCTCCTCTCGCCAGCGCGCCAGCTCGGCGGCGCGCTGCCGGAGAAGGTCGTCGAGCAGGAGCGCCACGGCCTCGGCCGTCTCGGGGTCGCCGGGCGGAGCCTCGCCGTAGGAGAACCCGCCGGCCACGATCCGCCAGTACTTCTCCTTGCCCTTCCCCAGCTCCGGCACCAGCTCGATCATGCCGTGCCGGGCCAGCTCCCTGAGGTGGTAGCTGGTGGCCCCGGTGTTCTGCCCGGCCAGCCCGGCCAGCCGGGTGGCCGTCGAGGGACCGTGCTCCTCCAGCAGCTCGTACAGGCGCAGGCGCAGAGGGTGCGCGAACGACTTCAGCGCGTGGACGTCGAGGGTCCGGACCGAAAAGCGCTTGCCGGCCATATTGTGCACACCTATCTTTGCAAAGTAATCTATGCACACTTTCCCTTACATACTATCGGAGTCCTCGATGCGGAGTCTCGGGCGATCGTTCACCTTCCTGTGGTCGTCGACCGCGCTGTCCAACCTGGCCGACGGCATGCTGAAGGTCGGGGCGCCGCTGCTGGCCGTCACACTGACCCGCTCCCCCACGGAGGTGTCGCTGGCGGGAGTGGCGGCCACACTGCCGTGGCTGCTGTTCGCGCTGCTCGCGGGCGCGATCGCCGACCGGGCCGACCGCAAGCGGATCATGGTGCTGGCCAACGTCGCCCGCGCGGGGTTGCTCGCGATCGCCGCCGCCCTGGCCGCGCTCGGCCTGCTGAACCTGTGGCTGCTGCTGACGGCGCTGCTGCTGGCCTGCGTGGCCGAGGTCTTCGCGGACATCTCCGCCCAGGCGGTGCTGCCGATGACCGTGTCGCCGGGCCACCTCACCACCGCCAACGGCCGCGTGGTCGGCGCGCAGACGATCGGCAACGATTTCGTCGGCGCGCCCCTGGCGGGCCTGCTGGTCATGCTCGTGCCCGCCGCCGTCTTCGGCGGCCCCGCCCTCCTGTACGGCGCCGCGGGCCTGCTCCTGCTGGGCATGCCCGGCGGCTTCCGCCCGGCGCCGGCGGCGGCGGCACGCGGACGGTCGATGCGCGCGGACATCGCCGAGTCGCTGCGCTACCTGTGGTCGCATCGGTTCCTGCGTACCCTGGCGATCACCGCCGGGATGCTCAATGTCGCCAGCGCCGCCTACTTCGCCGTGTTCGTGCTCTGGGTCGTCGGCGAGGGGTCGCGGATGGGGCTGCAGCCGAGCGCCTACGGGCTGATGATGACCGCGATGGCGGCGGGGGCGGTGGCCGGCTCACTGATGTCGGAGCGGATCACCCGGCGGGCAGGGGAGGGCCGGACACTGATCGGCGCCTGGCTGGCCAACTCCCTGCTCTACCTCGTGCCCGTGCTCGCGCCCGCCGGATGGCTGCTCTATCCGACCGCCGTGCTGTGGGGCGTGACCAGTGCCGCGGCGAACGTGCTCGTCATCTCCACCCGGCAGCGGCTCATCCCGCCGGAGTTGCTGGGCCGGGTGAACTCCGCCTACCGGCTGATCGGCATGGGCGGGATGCCGGTGGGGGCGGCGCTGGGCGGGGTGGTGGGCGAGATCGCCGGGCTGCCGGCCGTCTTCCTCGGCGCCGCGGGTCTCTGCCTGGTCGCGATCGCCTTCCTGTGGCGTGTCGTGCGTCATCAAATTTCGATACCTTTGACCAGTGATCCTTTGGTTCCCGGCACATCCGGATCACGTTAGGCACACTATGTCTTGTGGTGAGATGTCATCATTGCCCCAAGCGTTGAGGGGATGGCATGCGGGAGATCGGCGGACGGTACCTTCTCAATGAGGAGGCCGGTCGTGGGGGTATGGGAGTCGTCTGGCGAGCCTTCGACCAGTTGCTGCACCGCGAGGTGGCGCTGAAAGAGCTGACCTTGGCCGGCGAGGCGGAGATGGTGCGCCGCCGGGTGCTCCGTGAGGCGCGGATGGCGGCCGGGCTCACCCACCCCAACATCGTCACGGTGCACGACCTGATCGAGAAGAGCGGCAAGCTCTGGATCGTGATGGAGTACCTCGACGGGCTCTCCCTGCACCAACTGCTCTCCCAGGTCGGCACCCTGCCCGCGCAGTCGGTGGCCGCGATCGGCCAGCACCTGCTCGCCGCGCTGCGCACCGCCCACCAGGCCGGGGTGCTCCACCGCGACGTCAAACCGGCCAACGTCATGCTCACCGGCGACCGCGTGGTGCTGACCGACTTCGGCATCGCCACGGCCGAGGGCGACATCCGGATGACCAACTCCCGCAGGCTGCGCGGCACCCCGGCGTTCATGGCGCCCGAGCGCCTGCACGGTGGCCCGGCCAGCAAGGAGGCCGACATGTGGTCGTTCGGCGCCACCCTCTACAGCGCCATCGAGGGCCAGCCGCCCTACCCGGGCCAGGACGCGGCGAGCGTGCTCGGCATGGCGCGCAGCGGCCGTTTCCCGCCGCCGCGCCGGGCCGGGGTGATGCGGCCGCTGATCGAGGGGCTGCTGCACCACGACCCGGTGCGCCGCTTCACCCCCGCGCAGACGGCCGCGTTGCTGGCCGGCATGCGCGCCGGCAGCTATCAGGCTGCGATCTAGGACTTCCTGGACCGGGCCTCGGCCTCGGCCGCGTCCATCGCGGCGGCCTCCTCCGGCGTCGGCGCGGTGCCACCGAGATGCGCGGGCTGCCACCAGACCCCCTGCGGGATCTCCGGGTAGGTGCGCTGCGCATGATCCACCATCGCCGTGAGCCGCTCGTGCAGATCGACCGTGTGCTTGTCGACGTCCTCGCCCCGCTTGGGGTACATGGGCTCGCCGACCACGATCGTGATGGGCACGTGGCGCTGCGTCAGCGCCTTGGGCCGCCCCTTGGTCCACAGCCGCTGGGTGCCCCACAGCGCCACCGGGATGACGGGCGTCTTGGTGGCCTGCGCCATCCGGATGGCGCCGCTCTTGATCTCCTTGACCGTGAAGGACCGGCTGATCGTCGCCTCGGCGAACACGCCCACCACCTCACCGGCCTTCAGCATCCGCAGCGCCGTCGCGTAGGACCCGGCGCCGGCCCCCCGGTCGACGGGGATATGGTGCATGCCACGCATCAGCGGCCCGGAGATCCGGTGGTCGAACACGTCCTTCTTGGCCATGAACCGCACCAGGCGCTTGGACGGCAGCGCGCCGAACCCGGCGAAGATGAAGTCGAGGTAGCTGATGTGGTTGCTCACCAGCACGGCTCCCCCGGTGCGCGGAACGTGCTCGGTCCCTTCGAGGTTGAAGCGGTAGTCGAGCACGCGAAAGAGGGTCCGCGCGGCGGCGATCACCGGCGGGTACACGATCTCAGCCATGTGCAGAAGGTAGCCTAGGTTTTACCGTGCTGGGCAGCCAGGGCACGCCGCCGAAGGTCCGCGCGGCCCCGCCTCGGCGCTTGCCCTACGGCCGAAACGGGCACATGTTCTCACCATGAAGAAGCTCATCAACGCGGCGGACTCCGTCGTCGGCGACGCGCTCAGAGGCCTGGCGGCGGCCCATCCGTCGCTGCGGGTGCGCGACCAGGTGGTCTACCGCGCGTCGGGACCACGAGCGGGCAAGGTCGGGCTGGTCTCCGGCGGCGGCTCGGGACACGAGCCGCTGCACGCCGGCTTCGTCGGCCACGGCATGCTCGACGCGGCCTGTCCGGGTGAGATCTTCACCTCACCTGTCCCCGACCAGATCATCGACGCCACCCGGGCGGTCGACGGCGGAGCGGGCGTGCTGCACATCGTCAAGAACTACACCGGCGACGTGCTCAACTTCGAGATGGCCGCCGAACTGTGCGACGGCGTCGACGTGGCGAGCGTACTCGTCGACGACGACGTCGCGGTCCAGGACTCCCTCTACACGGCCGGCCGGCGCGGCACGGGCGCGACCCTGTTCGTCGAGAAGATCGCCGGCGCGCTGGCCGAGGAGGGCGCGCCGCTGGACGCGGTGGCGCGCGTGGCGGCCGAGGTCGACGACCGCAGCCGCTCGTTCGGCATCGCCCTCACCTCCTGTACGACGCCCGCGGCGGGCAAGCCGACGTTCGACCTGCCGGACGACCGGGTGGAGCTGGGCATCGGCATCCACGGCGAGCCGGGCCGCAGCCGGGCGCCGATGGCCTCGGCCCGCGAGCTGGCCGCGGTCGCCATGGAGGCCGTGCACGGCGATCTGCCGCTTCAGGGCGACCTGCTCGTCCTGGTCAACGGCATGGGCGGCACCCCGCTGATGGAGCTGTACGTCGTGTTCGCCGAGGTGGAGGCGTTCATCAGGGGCAGGGGGGCGAGGATCGCCCGGTCGCTGGTCGGCGACTACGTGACGAGTCTCGACATGCAGGGCTTCTCCGTCACGGTCTGCCGGCTGGACGACGAGCTGACGCGGCTGTGGGACGCGCCGGTCGAGACGCCGGGGCTCCGATGGGGACGGTGATGGACACCGCCTTCTTCGTCGCCTGGTTCGAGGACACCGCCAAGGTGATCCGGCTCCACCGCGACGAGCTGACACGGCTCGACGCCGCGATCGGCGACGCCGACCACGGCGCCAACCTCGACCGAGGGTTCGGCGAGGTGCGCACGGCGCTGACCGAGTGGCCGCCCGCCTCTCCCGTGCAGGCACTGGTGTCCGCCGGCACGACGCTGATCCGCCGCGTCGGCGGCGCCTCGGGCCCGCTGTACGGCTCGGCGTTCCGGCAGATGGGCAAGACACTGGAGGAGCCGGTGACGCTGGCCCGGTTCGCCGGAGCGTTCGAGGCCGGAGTCGTCGCGGTCGAGCGGCTGGGCAAGGCCTCGCCGGGCGACAAGACCATGATCGACGCGCTGGCCCCCGCGTCACGGGCGCTGGCGCGGGCCGTGCACGAGGGGCTGGAGCCGCCGGAGGCGTTCGAGCAGGCGGCGCGCGCGGCCGAGGAGGGAGCGCGGGCCACCATCCCGATGCGGGCCCGCAAGGGCCGGGCCAGCTACCTGGGAGAGCGCAGCGTGGGCCACGAGGACCCGGGCGCGGCCTCGTCGGCGCTCATCGTCGCGTCGCTGGCGACGGTAGCGGGCGGGGCGGGCTGATGGTCGGGATCGTCCTGGTCGCGCACAGCGCCGGGCTGGCGGCGGAGACGGCAGCGCTGGCCAGGGGCATCGCCGGGGCCGAGGCGCCCGTGGTGGGCGCGGGCGGCACCGACGACGGCGGGCTCGGCACCAGCTTCGACCTCATCGAGCGGGCACTCGCGTCGGTGGACCAGGGCGACGGCCTGGTGCTCATCCCCGACCTGGGCGGCTCGGTGCTGACGGCCCGGCTGCTGGCCGAGCCGGGGCGGGTGGAGCTGGCCGACGTGCCGTTCGTGGAGGGCGCGATCGCGGCGGCGGTCAGCGCCGCGGCGGGCGCGCCGCTCGCCGACGTGCTCGCCGCCGCCGCCGACGCGTGGACGTATCGGAAGGTCAGTGGCCCTTGAACGCCTCCTCCAGCCACCACGACGGGTGCTCGCGGGTGACCTTCGCGTGGACGAGCAGTGGCCGGTCACGCGGCCCCTTCAGCCACTCGGCCACTCCGCTCAGGTCGCCGCGCTCCCTCACCGTCACGGCGTCGAAGCCGTATCCCCTGGCGACCGCGGCCAGGTCTGCCGTCGGAAAGCGCACCAGGTCGAGCGGGTGGCCGTGCGGCCCGAAGTGGTGCACCTCGGCGCCGTAGCCGTCGTCGTCGTAGACCACGATCACCATCGGCAGCCCCAGCCGGGCCACGGTGTCGAACTCGGCGGCGCCCATCAGCGCCCCGCCGTCGCCCAGGGCGGCCACCGGCAGCCGGTCGGGCCGGGCGAGAGCGGCGCCGATCGCGGTGGCCAGCCCGAGGCCGATCGACTGGAACGCCTGGGTGAAGCAGAACCCGTACTCGTCGGGCACGTCCAGCAGCATCGACGGGTAGCCCATGAAGTTGCCCGAGTCGACGGCCACGATCCGCTCGGCCGGCAGCAGGTCGTCGAGCCCGATGGTGAGCGTCCGCGGGTCGATCCGCCCGTCGCCGCCCTCGTCGTCGTAGGGGACGGCCCGCCACCGGCCCTCGGCCTGGATGCGCCGCATGACCTCGGGCGTGCGATAGCGCCGGCCCGCGCCGGTGCCCGCACCACCGCCGGCATCCGCGCCCGCGTCAGCGCCGACGGCGGTGAAGGCCGCGGCCACGGCCCGCGCGGTGACGGCCGTGTCGCCGGCCAGGCCGAGCCGGACGGGCCGATGGGCGCCGATCGCGCTCTCGTCCACGTCGACCTGGACCAGCGAGGCGTGCTCGCCGATCAGGTGGCCGTGGCGGGTGGTCCACATGTTGAGCGCGCAACCCCAGCCGACGACCAGGTCGGCGTCGTGGATCAGCTCGGCGGCCAGCGGCGTGGCGAACCCGCCGCTCACGTCGAGGTCCCACGGGCTGCCCCGGAACAGGCCCCTGGCAACGGCGGAGGTGGCCAGCAGGGCGCCCGTCAGGTCGGCCAGCTCCTCCAGCTCGTGCCGCGCGTGCCGGGCGCCCCGGCCCGCGACGAACACCGGCCTGCGAGAGCCGGCCAGCAGCCGCGCCAGGTCGGCGGCGTCGCCAGCCGGACCGGATGCCCCCAGCGGGTGGGCGGCGGCCGCGCGCTGGCCGGCGATGATCAGGTCGAAGAACTCGCCGAGCCGCCCGGCCCAGGGCGCGAGGTCGCCCTGCACGTCGAGCGGCAGGTTGAGCAGCACCGTGCGCCGGTCGTGCCAGGCCGTGCGGAAGGCCGCCACGGTCTGCTCGACCGCCTCGTGCGCGGCCGTGACGCGCATCGGGACCGCGCCCACCGCGCGGACCAGGGCGTCCTGGTCGATGTGGAAGTTGGAGCGCACGTCGGTGGCCTCGCCGGCGAGCACCACCATCGGCGTGCGGCTCTTGGCGGCCTCGGCGATGCCGGTCATCGCGTTGGTCAGGCCGGGGCCCTGGTGCACGGACAGCACCGCGACCGTGCCGCTCATCCGGGCGTAGGCGTCGGCCATGGTGGCCGCCCCGCCTTCGTGCCGCGCGGCGACGAAGCGCACGCCGTGCTCGACGAGGCTGTTGGTGACGTGGAAGTTGCCGCTGCCCACCACACCGAACGCGGCCCGTACGCCGAGCGCGGCCAGCGCCCGCCCGACGGCCTCGGCGACGGTCACGGCTCCCGCCCCCGGCCGTCGGCGGGGCTCACTCCGAGCCTCGCTCCACCAGGGCCAGCACGCGGACCGGGCTGCCCGAGCCGCCCACGATGGGCAGCGGCGGGGCGACCACCACCGCGCCGGTCACCGGCAGCCGGTCGAGGTTGCGCAGCTGGGTCAGGCCGTACTTGCCGGCGCCCAGCAGGAAGGAGTGGCAGGGGAAGGCGGGGTCGAACGAGTGGGCGGCGCCCGCGTCGGTGCCCACGGTCTCGACGCCCAGCCCGAGGATCGGCGTCTCCTCGGCGAGCCAGCGCGCGCACTCGACGGAGATGCCCGGCGTGTGCGGGCCGTTCTCGTCGGCGTTGAGGAACGCCGCCTGGTCGCCGGAACGGGTGTCCCAGCCGGTGCGGAGGAGCAGCCAGCCGCCGTCGGGCAGCGGCCCGTTGGCCCGCTCCCACTCCTTGACGTGGTCGATCTGGAGCAGGAAGTCGGAGTCCTTGGCCGCCTCGGCCGAGAAGTCGAGCACCACGGCGGGGGCGAGCAGGCTGCGGACCGGCACCTGCGAGACGTCCTCGCCGTCGCGACCCGTCACCCAGTGGATCGGGGCGTCGAAATGGGTCCCGCTGTGCTCGCCGGTGTGGATGTCGTTCCAGTACCAGGCCGGGCCTCGGTCGTCGTAGCGGCTGATCTCCTCCAGCCGGAACGGGATCGTGTTGCCGAACGGCTCGGGCAGCTGCAGGATCGGCGTCTCGGACGACAGGGGCGCGGTGAGGTCGATCACCTCGATCGCGCCGTTTCGTACGCTGTCCACGAAGCTCCGCAACACCGACATCTTGTCTCCTATGTGGGATGGCCTGGGAGAATCCTCCTACGCGGGCAGGTGCCGTGCCAACAGGTCAGGCTCTGGTCCACTCGGCGCAGCCGCCGGTCTGGAACGCCTTGTCGGTGGGGTCGATGGTGACGGTGGCCGCGCCCTGGGGCATGTCGGCCGCGATGATGTCCGAGGGGCGCGCCGTGGTGCTCTTGAGCCTCGCCCAGTAGCAGGCCGGCTGCCCGGCCACGGGTCCGGCCGTGCGGTAGGTGCCGGGCTGGATGTCGACGCCGACCACCAGGGTGCGGTTGGCCGCCGGCGCGCCGGTCGCGGGCGGATCCGTCGCGGGCGGCCCGGTGGCGGGTGAGCCAGTGGCGGGCGGGCCGGTCGCGGACGGGTCGTTCCCGGCGGTGGCCGGCGGCTGGGAGCCGGCGGGCTCGACCGGCTGCTCGACCGTCACCGTGACGCGGGGCGCGGGCGCGGCGGACGTCTCACCGGTGCCGAGGCCCGCGAAGAACCCGATGAGGAACCCCAGCAACCCCGTCAGCCCGGAGACCAGCAGGATGATCGTCGGACTGCGGGTCGCCCGGGGGAACTCGGGCGGAGCTCCGTACATCACGGGCACCAGCGTGCCACCCGTGTCAACGGTGGAGGTAGTCGACCAGCGACGCCTTCTCCGTCTCCAGCTCCTCGATGGCGCTCTTGACCACGTCGCCGATGCTCACGATGCCGACCAGCCGGCCGCCCTCGACCACGGGCATGTGCCGGAACCGGTGTGTGGTCATGGTCTTGCGGAGCTCTTCGACGTTGTCGCGCGGGCCGACGGTCCGCACCTCGGCGGTCATGATCGCCGACACCGGCTCGTCGAGTACGCCGGCGCCCCGGTCGTGCAGGCGTCGCACGACGTCGCGCTCGGACACGATGCCGACGATCGTGTCGCCGTCGGGCGAGACGACGACAGCTCCGATGTTGTGCTGGGCGAGCTGGGCGAGCAGCTCGCGGACCGTGGCCTCCGGTGCCACCGTCGTCACGTCAGTGCCCTTGTTGCGCAGAATTGTCCCAATGAGCATGTGCACCACCTCGGCTCTCAGCTACCCGGGGAGGACCGGCGTTAAGCCCGTGCCTGTCCTCTCTCAGGCAAGCAACGACAGGAGGACAGCGTCAAGCGTTCCCGTAGGCTGCTTTGTCGTACGACAGCTTTAAAGTGTGAAATCGCACCCCGCCCGCCCAGCCCCAGGAATAGCGATGACCGAGCAGCTCAACACCGGCAGTCACGACCTTCCCATCACCGACGAGCTGGCCGCGTTCATGCGCACGGGCTGGGCCGACACCCGGCGCGCGGACGTGCTCCCGCTGCCGGTCGCACCGTGGGCGGCCAAACGGCGGGCCGCGCTGGCGGCGCGCTTCCCCGGCGAGCGGCTCGTCGTCCCGTCCGGCACGCTCAAGGTGCGCAGCAACGACTTCGACTACCGGTTCCGGCCGCACAGCGCCTACGCGTACCTGACCGGGGCGGGCGAGCCGGACGACGTGCTGGTGATCGAGCCGTCCGGTGAGACCAGGCTGTACCTCAGGCCGCGCTCGCCGCGCGAGGAGGGCCAGGAGTTCTACCGCGACCGCCGCTACGGCGAGTTCTGGGTGGGCCGCCGGCCCGCCCTGGCGGAGGCGGCGGAGCTGTACCAGATCGACTGCGCGCACATCCGCGACCTGGCGCTCAAGGGGCCCGCGAGGGTGCTGCGCGGGGTGGACGCGTCGGTGGACGCCGCGGTGCCCGCGGGCGAGGGCGACGCCGAGTTCGAGCGGTTCCTGTCGGAGATGCGGCTGGTCAAGGACGAGTGGGAGACCGGCGAGCTGCGGGCCGCCGTCGACGCCACGGCGCTCGGCTTCGAGGACGTGGTGCGCGCCCTGCCGCGGGCTCTGGGTCACGCGCGCGGAGAGCGCTACCTGGAGGGCGTGTTCGGGCTGCGCGCGCGGCTCGACGGCAACGCGACCGGCTACGAGAGCATCGTCGCCTCCGGCGCGCACGCGTGCGCGCTGCACTGGATCCGCAACGACGGCCGGCTGCGCGACGGCGACCTGCTCCTGCTGGACGCGGGCGTGGAGACCGACACGCTCTACACCGCCGACATCACCCGCACGCTGCCGCTGTCGGGCCGGTTCACCCCCGTGCAGCGGCAGGTGTACGAGCTGGTGTACGAGGCGCAGACGGCGGCGATCGGCGTGCTCAGGCCGGGCGCCCGCTTCCGCGACTTCCACCTGGCGGCGATGCGCGTCATCTGCGAGGGGCTGCACGAGTGGGGCCTGCTCAAGGACTCCCCCGACCAGCTCATGGAGTCGGGCCTCTACCGGCGCTACACCCTCTGCAGCAGCGGCCACATGCTGGGCCTCGACGTGCACGACTGCGCGAAGGCCCGCGCCGAGGTCTACCTGGACGGCGTGCTGGAGGAGGGCCAGGTGCTCACCGTCGAGCCCGGCCTCTACCTCCAGCCGGACGACCTCACGCTGCCCGAGGAGTTTCGCGGCCTGGGCGTCCGCATCGAGGACGACCTGGTCATCACGTCGGACGGCGCCCAGCTGATGTCCGGGGCGCTGCCGCGCCATCCCGACGAAGTAGAGGCCTGGATGTCCGGGCTTGCCCAAGACCGAGCCTGAGGGACGTCCAGCGGACCTGGCCGATCTCACCGGCCAGGTCGCCTGGCCATAGGGGCCGCTCGCTCTCCCCGCCGATCTGCCGCGCGTCACGGCAGGGTCACGTTTCGTGGAGTACTGACAAGATGTGACGTGCGTCTCATGCCTTCTCCTCAAATTTCCCGCTAGCCATCGACCTACTGGACAACTCGTCAGTAAGGTGACTGATCCGTAGTCAGCGGTGACGAGGGTGGTCATGACGGCAACACGCGCGCGGGCGGGATGCTGATGGCCCTGTCCGGATACCTCGGCCGCCGGGCCGGGTCCGCGCTGGGCCAGGTGGGTGAGCTGTTCGTCATCGTCCTGGAAGCGTTACGCCGCAGCTGGGACGTCAGGCGCTGGTGGTGGGAGTTCGTCGATCAGTGCTGGTTCCTGGCCCGCGTCACCAGCGTGCCCGTCCTGCTGGTCTCGCTCCCCCTGGGCGCGACCGTGGCGCTCCAGGTCGGCGAGCTGGCCTGGCAGCTCGGCGCCGCCTCGGCCACCGGGAGCGCCGTCTTCGTGGGCCTCATCCGTGAGGTGGCGCCGCTGGCCAGCGCCCTGCTGATCGCCGGGGCCGGCGGCAGCGCGATGACCTCCGACATCGGTGCCCGGCACATCCGCGACGAGCTGAGCGCGATGGAGGTCATGTCGGTCAACCCCATCCACCGCCTGGTCACGCCCCGCATGTGGGCGGCCAGCACGGTCGCGGTCTGCCTGTGCCCCCTGGTCATCCTGGCCGGGGCGAGCGGCGGCTACTTCTTCAACGTGGTCGTGCAGGGCGTCACGCCCGGCGCCTACTTCGACGGCGCGCTCTCCCTCGTCGTCGGCTCCGACCTCTACGTCACCCTGTTCAAGGCGTGGATCTTCGGCTTCATCGCCGCGGCCGTCGCCTGCTACAAGGGCATGACCTGCGCCACCAGCCCGGTCGGCGTGGGCCGCGCGGTCAACCAGGCCACCGTGGTCACGTTCATGCTGGTGTTCGCCTTCAACTACGTGATCTCCGCCATCTACTTCCTCGCCTACCCGCCCAAGGCGCTGTGATGGTCACCCGTACGGCCGGCCTCCGGTTCGCCAACCGCGGCCGTGACTGGGCCGAGCGGTTCGCCTCGCTGGCCGACTGGCCGCTGTTCGTGTGGAAGGTGCTGTTCTACTCGGTCCGCGACGTCATCCTCCGGCTGAAGTACTTCAAGGTCGTCATCCGGCAGGTCAGCGACGTGGTCGTGGGCGTCGGCGCGACCGTCATCGGCGGCGGCATGATCTTCGTGGTGTTCACCATGGCCTTCGTGGTAGGCGCGACCGTGGGGCTGCAGGGCTACCAGGGGTTGCAGGCGATCGGCGCCGAGTCGTTCATGGGACTGGTCGGCAGCTTCGCCAACGTCCGTGAGATCACCCCGATCATCGCGGCGACGGCGCTGGCGGCCCAGGTGGGCTCGTCGTTCACCGCCGAGCTGGGCGCGATGCGGATCTCGGAGGAGATCGACGCGCTGGAGGTGATGGGCATCAACGCCTTCACCTACCTGATCTGCACCCGGGTGGTGGCCGCGCTCATGGCGCTGGTGCCGATCTATCTGATCGCGTTGTTCGCCAGTTTCTTCGCCACCCGGCTGATGTGCACGGCCCTGTTCGGGCTGGCGCCCGGCGTCTACGACTACTACTTCTACCTGTACCTGCCGGTCAGCGACATCGTGTTCAGCGTCGCCAAGGTGGCGGTCTTCGCGTTCACCGTCATCGTCATCCACTGCTACCACGGCTTCCACGCCACCGGCGGCCCCGTAGGCGTCGGGGTGGCGGCGGGCCGCGCGATCCGGCAGTCGATCGTGACCATCGTCCTGCTCAACCTGCTCCTGTCGTACCTGTTCTGGGGTGGCGGCGGCAGCGTGAAACTGACGGGGTGAGCGATGGGACGTGACGGGTACTCGCTGCCGCTGCGGATGGGCATCGCGCTCGCGGTGGTCGTGCTGTTCGCCGCGGCGACGCTGTTCGTGGTGCGCACGGCCACGCAGGTGCGCGGCATCCGGGTGGACGCGGTGTTCGGCCGGGCGGGACAGGGCCTCGACACCAACTCGTCGGTCAAGATCCGCGGCGTCACCGTGGGCGACGTGACGGGGGTGTCGCTCGACCGGACGGGCAGGGCCGTGGTGACCATGCACGTCGAGCCCGGCGTACGGCTGCCGCGGACCACGGTCGCGGCGGTGGAGCCCGCGTCGGTCTTCGGCCCCAAGTTCGTCGACCTCAAGCCGGGTCCCGGCGAGGCCACCGGCCCCTACCTGAGCGCCGGAGCGGTCATCACCGACACGAGGGACCCGCTCGACCTGTCCGACACCCTCGGCGACGCCTACCAGGGCCTCGACGCGGTGGACCCGCGCGAGGTCACGGTCATCGTGCACACCCTGGCCAGGGGACTCGACGGCGAGGGCACGCGGCTGCGCGAGCTGATCGACGACGCGGGAACCGTGGTCGGCGTCGCCCACCGGCAGCGCGCCAGGGCCCGGCAGTTCCTGCGCGACAGCGCAGGGCTGTCCACCGCCCTGTCGGACAAGGGCGACGAGCTGGTGTCGATCTCCTCCGACGTCAACGTCATCACTCCCGACCTGCTGGAGCGGGCCGACAAGGTACGGGTCCTGCTGAAGGAGATCACCTCCGTCTCCGACCTGACCGCGCACGGGCTGCGCGAGCACCGGGGCGACCTGCGGGCCGGCGTCCACTCCGGCGAGCGGGTGGTCTCGCTCATCTACGCCCAGCTCGGCCTGGCCGGAGACGGCGTACGAGGCCTGAACAAGCTGATCAACCTGCTCAACGAGCTGATCGAGGCGCCGGGCCCGAACGGGACCCGCCAGCTGCAGGCGGAGGCGTTCGTCGCGACCGACGTCTGCGAGCTCATCGTCGGCGCCTGCGGACCGAGCGACGGGAGGCGCTGAGATGGCGATCTCCAAGGAGCGCGCGGCCCGCCGGTGGACGCTGGTCCGCGTCCTGCTGTTCGCCGGGGTGACCTTCTCCCTGATCGCGCTCATCACCGCGCAGATCGTCCGGGTCAGCACCGCGGACGTCTACCGGCTGGTCGCCACCTTCGACGACGTGTCGGGACTGACCGAGGGCGACCAGGTGAAGATCGCCGGGGCCCCGGTCGGCCAGGTCGACACGATCGGCGTGGTCGGCGGCAGGGCGGAGGTGACCCTGGAGGTCCAGCAGGCCGTCCGGGTGCCCGCCGACACCGAGGCGGCCATCCGGTGGCGCAACGCGGTCGGCCAGCGGGTCGTCTACCTGCTTCCCGGCACCGCCCCCGGCATGCTGGCGCCGGGCTCGCGCATCTCCCGCACCTCGTCGGTGGTCGACATCGGCGAGCTGGTGAGCGATCTCGGGCCGCTGACCCGCACCCTCGAACCGGAGCAGATCAACCAGCTGCTGACCGCGGCCGCCACGTCGCTCAAGGGCAACGACGAGAACATCCCGCGGCTGCTCGACAACGTCAACGACATCACCGGCACCGTCACCCAGCGCAAGGAGACGATCGAGCGGCTGCTGAAGGACTACGCCACCGTCTCGGGCGTGGTGGCCAGGCGCGACAAGCAGATCGAGCGGCTGGTCGACAACCTGGTCACGCTCTCGGAGGCGTTCGCCGGCAACCGCAAGCTGATCGACGACTCGCTGGTGGAGCTCTCGGCCACCTTTCACACCTCCAACGAGGTGATCGGCAAGAACGCCGACGAGCTGGGCGCCGTGGTCGACCACCTGACCGGGCTGACGGGCGGCGTCAGGCGGAACGTGCAGGATCTCGACCGGACGGTCAACACCATGCAGCCGTTGTTCGCCCGCGCCTACAGCAGCGTCGGCCGCGGCCACTACTTCATCACCGCGGTCCCCTGCCTGGCGCTGGGCCCCTCGCCCTGCCCGTACCCCATGCGGACACCGCCCCCGCTGCGCGGCGCCACCAAGGTCCAGAGCACCAAGGACCTGCGCAAGCTGATGGTGGGTGAGTGATGGCGATCAAGTCCTTCAGGGACCGCAACAGGATCGCCGTCGGCCTGGTGTCGCTGGCGGTGCTCGGCACGATCCTGGTGGCCACCTTCCTCGTCGGCAACCTCGGCCTGTTCGAGGGCGGCTACACGATGTCCGGCACGTTCGTCGACTCGGGCGGCCTGCGCACCGGCAACGACGTCCGGGTGGCTGGCGTGCGCGTCGGCGAGGTGACCGAGGTACGGCCCGACTACGGCCAGGGCAACGTGGTCGTCACCTGGCGGGTCGACGACGACGTACGACTGGGCCGCGGCACCCGCGCCGACATCACGCTGTCCAACCTGCTCGGCGGCCGCTACGTCAAGCTGACCGGCCCCGTGTCGGCCCCGTACGTCGACCAGCTGCCGGAGAGCGCGCGGCGCATCCCGGTGGCGCGCACCGGCGTGCCGACGCTGGTCAACGACGCGATCAAGGACGCCACCCGGCTGGTGGACAAACTCGACACCGACGCCGTCGACGACCTGGTGACCGAGCTCGGCAAGATCGACACCGGCGACCGCGGCCGGATCACCCGGCTGCTGAAGAACATCGGCGACCTGTCCGACACGATCAGCAAGAGCGAGCCCGACCTGCAACGGCTGCTCGACAACGGCACCCGGGTGATGAAGGTGCTGGAGCGGAAGGACAAGCAGCTCGGCCGGCTCATCGACGCCATCGACGTCATGCTGAAGGAGCTGCGCAGCCGCCGCGACGAGCTGCGCACGCTGCTGGGCGACGGCAGCGACCTGGTGCGGAGCACCACCCGGCTGATCACCCGGCACGAGAAGTCGCTGGTCCAGGCACTCGACGACACCGGCGCGATCACCTCCAGGCTGAGCGGCGGCAACGAGCGGTTCAACGAGCTGCTGGCATGGGCCGGCCCCACCTTCTCCGGCCTGTCCACGATGGGCGGGCAGGGCCCGTGGCTGGAGGCCATCGCCTCCGGCCTCGGCCCGATCAACCCCGAGGTGCTCGCCGCCATCGCCAAGGACAGGAAGAACGAACGATGAGAGCGCTCGTGATCCTGCTGGCCGGGGCCCTGCTGATCGCCACCGGCGGCTGCGCGCCGCTGGGCGCGCGGCCGTACCGGCTGACGGCGATCTTCAGTAAGGCGCCTGCCCTGTACGAGCAGGCGCGGGTCAAGGTGATGGGGCTGGACGCCGGCTACGTGGAGCGGATCCGGATCGAGGGCGACCGGGTCCGGGTCGAGCTGTCGGTCGACCCGGAGGTGCCCCTGCCCGCCGACGTGCAGGCCGTGGTCGCGTCGCAGAACACGCTGGGCGAGCGCAACGTGGTCCTCTATCCCCCGTGGAAGCCCGGCGACCAGCGGATCGCGGCGGGCGCGACCATCCCCCTGGAACGCACCGACCTGCCAGTGGAGATCGACGACGCGCTCGACGCGTTCACCAAGCTGACCGACGCGCTCGACGCGGACAAGGTGGGCGACGTCGCGGGCGACCTGGCCGACGGGCTCAGAGGCCGCGGCAAGACGATCAACAACGCGCTGGCCGACACCGCGAAGCTCACCAGCACGCTGGCCCGGCAGGACCAGCAGCTGATCGACCTGGCCAAGAACCTGAACAAACTGGCCACGAGCCTCAACCGGCGCCAGGGCCAGGTGACGGACGCGATCGACTCCTTCGCCGAGGCCGGCGCCATCCTGGCCGAGGAACGCGGACGGCTGCGCGGGTTCGTCTCCGGCATGGCCGGTTTCGTCCGGCGCGGCGACGTCATCATCGAGGCGTACTCGGCCCGGCTGCCGCAGGCGACCAGCACCCTGGCCGAGCTCGTGCTGACCGTGCGCGCCAACAGTGCGTCGATGGCCCAGGCGGTCAAGGGCGCCGCCGACTTCGCCGACGTGCTGATCGACTCCTGGGACCGCGAGCACCACGTGCTGAAGATCCGGGTCGTGCTCAACGCGATGAGCAGGGCCTGGCTCACGCCGCTGTTCGACGCTCTCAACCTCGGCAAGGTGCCGTGCCTGCCGTCCGGGCTGAGCAACTGCCCCTTCGAACAGCGGAAGGGGCAGCGATGAAGGCCCGCCTGTGCACCGCGATCCTGGCCCTGAGCCTCACCACGTCGTGCTCGATCCAGACGCTCGGCTCCACGTCGGGCGAGCTGACGCTCAACGCCACCTTCGACGACGTGCAGAGCCTGGTGGCCGGGCACAGCGTGCAGATCGCCGACGTCCGGGTGGGCACGGTCACCGGCATCCGGCTGGAGGGCTACCGGGCCAGGGTGACGATGTCGATCCAGGAACGCCACCGGCTGCCCGTCGGCAGCACGGCCACGGTCGCCAAGACGTCGGTCCTGGGCGAGAACTACATCTCTCTCACCCCACCGGCCGGCAAGGACCTGACGAGGGGCCCCTACCTGGCCGACGGGGCCACGATCACCGAGACCTCGGTCGAGCCGGACATCGAGCAGGTCACCGCGAAGGCCGGGCCGCTGATCGAGGCGCTCGGGGCGCAGGACGTCAACGCCATCCTCGACGCCGCCTCGACCGCGTTCGCCGGCAAGGGCGACGCCGTGAACAAGCTGATCAAGCAGACCGCCGAGGTCACCGACGCCTACGCGGCCGCCCGCCGCGACCTGGGCACGACCATCGACGCGCTGGCCAAGCTGGGTGACGACCTGGCCAAGGGCAGTGACGAGCTCGACCGGCTGCCCGGCACGCTGGCGGCGGCCACGGCCCGCGTCGCACACGGCCGCAAGCACATCAAGAAGGCCGTCGTGGCGCTGACCAGGCTGGCCAAGGAGGCCAACCTGACGGTCTACCCCCGGCACGCCGCCCGGCTGCGCACGTTGCTGCGCCGGCTCGACGCCGTCAACTCCTCGATGCTGCGCGGCAAGGAGGACCTCAAGAAGCTCGTGGCCGAGGTCCAGAAGTTCATCGACGCGCCTCCCGTCACGGTCAACGGGCAGGTGATGACGTACGTGTGGCTGAAGGGCCTGCTCCCCCCGAAGGGCGGAAGCGCCTCCCGCGACGAGCCCCGCGCCGCCACCGCCCCCAAGGCGGACTTCCGCCTGCTCTGGGAGCCGCCGCGATGAAGAACCGCATCTACCTCAATCTCGGCTTCTTCGTGCTGCTCGGCATCGTGATGACGGTCTGGGCGTTCAGCACCATCATCAAGGTCGACGCGATCACCCGGCCCTACCGGGTGTCGGCCGAGTTCGCCTCCTCCCCCGGCCTGACGCGCGGGTTCGACGTGGCCTACCTCGGCGTCCGGGTCGGCAAGATCGGCGAGGTACGGCTGGTGACCGGCAAGATCGTCGTGGGGCTGGACATCGACAAGGAGATCCGGCTGCCGAAGGGCAGCACGGCCGAGGTACGGCGCAAGTCCGCCATCGGCGAGCCGTACGTGGAGCTGTCGCCGCCCGCCACCGGCGTGACAGGGGCGTCGCTCGCGGCCGGCGACGTGATCCCGCTGACCAGCACCAGCGTGCCGCTGGACTACCGCAAGCTGTTCGAGGGCGTCGGCAGGCTGCTGAACGCGGTGCCACCCCGCGACGCCAAGACGATCACGCACGAGCTGGCGGTGGCGCTCGACGGCCGGTCGGGGTCCATCCGCAGCGTCATCGACGACGCGCACGACCTGACCGGCACGCTGGCCGACAACTCCGAGACGCTCGACGAGCTGTCGGTGCAACTCACCGAGCTCACCCACACGCTCGCGGGCCGCAAGGACCAGCTCGCCTCGGGCATCACCGACCTCGACACGGTGACCGGCTCGCTGCGGGCCTCGCGCGCCGACCTCAACGCCTTCCTCGACCAGGGGCCCGGCGTGTTCGGACGGCTCGACCAGGCGCTGAAACGGGCCCGGCCGGGCCTGTCCTGCCTGCTGACCGCCTTCGGACTGCCCCACAAACCGGCCTTCTCCGCACAGACCGAACGCAACGCGCACCGCATGCTCAGCGTCGTGCCGACCGCGCTCACCCTGGCCGACGACATCAGCGACAAACGCGGGGACACCGTGTACGGCAAGGTGGCGTTCGTCTTCAGCGTCCCGGGCGGGCCGCAACCGGCCGAGGAGTACGAGAACACCGTCGGGCCGCCCACCGTGCCACGCCTGCGCGCCTGCCCGGACCGCGCGCCCGTCGCGGACGACCCCGTCGAGGACGTACGTCTCGACAAGCGGACCGGGCAGCCCGAGACCACGACTCCGCCCGAGACCACCACACCGCCCGACACCGCCGAGCCCGCGCCGAGCCTTGAGTCCGAGGAGTCGAGCTCGCCGTCCGGCGTGGCCGCCACCACCGGCGCCACGTCCCGTAGCCCGCTGAACACCACGCCGCTGATTGTCGCGATATTCCTCGCCGTAGTGGTCGCCGGTGGCATCGTGGGCTGGATCGCGGCGGGCCGGGCCGTCCGCCGCCGTGAGGAGAGCGGTTGACCTTCCTGCCCAGCGCCGAAGCCCGGTGTCTCCAGTAAAGGAAATCCGATGACCACCCAGGACCTCACCGAGGGCCGGCAGCCGTCCGAGACAGAGCCCGTCCCCCCTCCTCCTCCCACCGACACCCAGATCACCGCCGTCCCGCCCGCCAAGGAGCCGTCGGCGACCGAACCCCCCGCCGAGACGGACGCGGCCAAGACCCAGCGACCCGCCGGGACGGACGCGGCCGAGACCGACCGGCCCACCGAGCCGGTCCCCGACGAGGACGAGGATCGGCCGGTGGCGGCCGGTGGCGAGGCGGGCCGGAGGCCGCGGGTCACGCGGGCGCGCGTCATGGGGGCGCTGGCGGCCATGCTGGTCGCCGCGCTGGCCGCCACGGCCGTGCTGCAGTGGGTCTCGGCGAACCAGGCGCACGACGCGCTGGCCAGGCTGGAGACGGAGCGCGCGCTGCGGCTGGAGGTGTCGGGCGCGGCCGCCTCGTTCGGCCAGTCCCTGCTCAGCTACGACTACCAGGACCTGCAGACCACCCGTTCCACCCTGATGGCCCAGGCCACGGGCGACTTCCTGACCACGTACGACGAGGCGTTCGGCGGCGCGATGGCCCAGGTCATCGTCAAGCTCAAGGCCGTGTCCCGGGCCACGGTCCGCGAGGTCTACCTGTCCGACGTGGACGAGGCCACGGCCCACGCCATCGTCGTGGTGGACCAGCAGGTCAACACCGCCGAGGCGATCCGCTCGGTCACCGGGTCGCACCTGAAGGTCACCCTGGTGAAGGCGAAGGGCGTCTGGAAGGTACAGGAGGTGACCGTGCTGGGCGCGGCCAAGGAGGATCAGTACAACCTCGACGGCACGCCGGCCGACGACGCGAAGAAGGCCGGCGACACGACGAAGAAGGACTGACCGATCGTCACCGTGGCCATGGGCGGCCGCCCGGACGAGGTACGCGCCCCCGAACAGTGGCTGACCCCGGCCGAACTGGAGCGCGCCGCCCGGTTCGTCTTCGACGCCGACCGCCGCTCCTTCGTCGCGGCCCACCTGCTCGTACGCCTCTGCGCCGCCGACGCGCTGGGCACCGACCCCGGCGGGCTCACGCTGCTGCAGCACTGCGAGGTGCACGGCCCGGGCCACGGCCGCCCGTACATCAGGCAGGCCCCGTCGCTGGGCGTCAGTCTCAGCCACACGCGCGGCTACGTCTGCGCGGCGGCCGGTCAGGGCCGGGTGGGCGTGGACGCGGAGCGGGTGCCGGCCGGGCCGCTGAACGAGTCGCTGGCCGCCACGGCGCTGACCCTCCGCGAGCGCGCGCTGGTGAGCGGCAACGACGAGCTGATCAGGCACTGGACCCGCAAGGAGGCGCTGATCAAGCGCGGCGAGCTGTCGCTGGACCTGCTGCGGTCGGCGGAGATCGACTGGGCCGGGCGGCACCTGCTGGAGTGGACGGCGGAGGCCGACGTCAGAGTGGCCATCGTTACCGACACCCCAGCGGAAAGGCGCCCGATTCCCGGATAAGCTGGAGGTATGTTCTACCGCAAACCCCTCGAAGAGCGGATCGCCGACCGTGTGGCCCAGCGCAAGCCGCTCGAGGAAGGGAAGACCTTCGAGCACGGGCCCGCCAAGTTCGTGTTCGTTTCGCTGATCGTCGCCGTCGTGCTCATGCACGTGGTGGGCGTGGCGATCGTGATGGCCTTCAGCTAGCGGCGGCTCGGGGCGGGATCGAGGAGGACCTGCCTGATGCCCGCGATCACGCGCCGGCGGTGCCGGCCACCGGACCCGTGCACAGGCTCTCAGCCGACCACTTCGCCACCAGATCACTCTACGTGCGTTAGATTGGGGATCATGAGCGCGCCTCGCTGGCTTTCCCCCACTGAGCAACGTGCCTGGCGTACCCACCTGGCCCTGCACAAACTCCTCATGCATCGGCTCGACCGCGATCTGCAGGAGCACTCACTCTCCGTGAACGACTACGAGATCCTGGTCAACCTCTCCGAGAGCCCCGACCGGCGGATGCGGATGAGCGACCTGGCCGACGCGACGATCCAGTCGCGCAGCCGCCTGTCCCACCAGATCTCCCGCATGGAGGCCAAGGGCCTGGTCACCCGCGAAGACTGCCGCGACGACCGGCGCGGCACGTTCGCGGTGCTCACCGAGGAAGGCTGGGACACCATCCAGCGGGTGGCGCCCGACCACGTGGCCAGCGTGCGCGAGCACTTCGTCGACCGGCTCACCGACGAGCAGCTCGACGCGCTCGAGGCCGCGTACCGGCCGATCGTCGAGCACCTGAAGAAGTTGCGCTGACACCCAACCGATATCGCTGACGGCTCACGATCGCTCCCGGCCGATCGCTACGATCCGCTCATGCTCAAAAAGCTGCTGCTCGTCGTCGTTCTCGCGCTTTCGTCGGCCTGCTCGTCAGGCGGCGGCGCCGAGTTGCCCGCCGGTCCCGACCTGACGAAGAAGGCTTCGGAGGCGATGAAGACGGTCAAGTCGGCCGCCTTCTCGATCTCCACCGAGGGCAAGCCCAAGGTGCCGGTAAAGAAGGCCGACGGCCGGCTCACCGCCGCGGGCGACGCCGACGGCACGATCACGCTCGAGGTGCTCGGCAACCTCCAGGAGATCACCTTCGCGCTGGTCGGCGACACCGTCCACTTCAAGGGCCCGACCGGCGGCTTCCAGAAGCTCACCCGCGCCGACCTGGCGCAGCTCTACGACCCGTCGCTGATCCTCGACCCCGGCAAGGGGGTCGCGCAGCTGCTGAGCACGGCCACCGACCCGCGCGTCGAGGCCGAGGAGGGCGGCGCCTACCGGGTCGCGACCACGTTCTCCGGCCAGGTCCTCGGCGCGCTGGTGCCCGGCGTCACCCAGGGCGTCAACGGCAAGGTCTGGATCGACAAGGCCGGCAGCCGGCTCACCAAGATCGAGCTGCCGCTGCAGGACGGCACGGTGACGGTGTCGTTCAGCGACTACGACGCGCCGGTCACGATCACCCCGCCCCCCACGGCCGGATGAGAGCCGCCCGCCGGGTCGCGCTCGGCGTCGGCGGAGCGGTGGTGCTGCTCGCCGCGCTCGACGCCTACGTGGTGGTCACCGTCCTCATCGACATCGCCGAGGACATCGGCATCCCGCTCAACCGGCTGGAGCGAGCCACGCCCGTGGTGACCGGGTTCCTGCTGGGTTATGTCGCCGCGATGCCGCTGCTCGGGCAGCTCTCCGACCGCTTCGGCCGGCGCCCGCTGATCCACGTCTGCCTGGCGGCGTTCGCCGTGGGCTCGGTGCTGACGGCCCTGGCGAGCGGCGAGGTCATGGTCGTGACGGGGCGCACGGTGCAAGGGGTGGCCGGCGGCGCCCTGCTGCCGATCACGATGGCGCTCATCGGCGACCTGTGGGACGAGCGGGAGCGGCCGGTGGCGCTCGGCGCGGTCGGCGCGGCCCAGGAGCTGGGCAGCGCGCTCGGCCCGCTCTACGGCGGCGTGCTGGCGCTGGCCCCGGCCCTCACCCTGGCAGGCGTGCGGCTGGACGGCGGTCCGGGCCCGCTCACCGGCGGCCTGATGGGCGTGATCCCCGGCTCCATGCTGCTGCGCGGCGTGGAGCTGGGCGGCTGGCACGCCATCTTCTGGATCAACGTCCCGCTGGCCGCGCTGGCCGCCGTCGCCGTGCACTTCACCGTCCCCCCGCCCGATCGCGAGCGCCGCTCGACGGGCGGCCGGGTGGACGGCGTGGGCGGCGCGCTGCTGGCCCTCTCGCTGGCGCTGCTCGTGGCCGGCCTCTACAACCCCGACCCGGCCCATGCCGTCCTGCCGCCCTGGGGGCTGCCGCTGATCGCCGCCGGTGTCCTGGCCGGGGTGGCCTTCGTCTGGTGGGAGATCCGCTCCCCCGTCCGCCTGCTCGACCTGTCCACCACCCGCAAGGGCCCCCTGCTGGCCACGCTGGGCGTGAGCTTCCTGACCGGGGCCGCGCTGCTGGTCACCATGGTGTTCGTCCAGTTCACCGCGCAGACGCTGCTGGACCTGGAGGCGCTCGAAGCCTCGCTGGTGCTCGGCAGGTTTCTGATCGCGCTGCCCGTCGGCGCGATAGCGGGCGGCCTGCTGGCCCGCAGGCTCGGCGACCGGATCGTCTGCGTGGCGGGCCTGCTGATCGCGACGGTGGGCTACGCGCTGATGAGCCGCTGGCCGCTCGACCTGGCCGGCGCCCGGCTCATGGTCGACCTCGACCTGGTCGTGGCCGGGCTCGGCATCGGGCTGGTCATCGCGCCGATCTCGGCCGCGGTGCTCCGGGTGACACCGGCCGCGCAGCACGGCGTGGCCTCGGCCGCGGTGGTCGTGGCCCGGATGATGGGCATGCTGATCGGCATCGCGGGCGTGTCAGCCTGGGGGTTCTACCGCTTCCAGTCGCTGACCGCCCACCTCGACACGCCGCTGCCGTTCGGCCTCGACCCCGCCGTCTACACCAGGCAGGTGAACGAGTACCTCGCCAAGGTCGACGCCGCGCTGCATCTGGAATACACCGAGATGTTCCTGGTCACGGCGGTGCTGTGCGCGATCGGCGCGATCGTCTCCGGGTTCCTGCCCAAGCGCTCGCTCTAGCCCTGGCCGCGGGCGTGACCGTCCGGACCGTAGCCTGTTCGACCGCTCGGCCTCGCCGGACGCCCGGCGCGGGCACGGCAGGGCGCGGATGGCTCTCTCGCCCTGCCGTGCCCGATGGTGTTACGGCGTCAGCCGGTGCAGGTCGCGCGGGAAGAGCGTCACCTGGCGGACGTTGGCGGCGCCGGTGAGCCGGGCGGTCCAGCGTTCGAGGCCGATGGCGAAGCCGCCGTGCGGCGGCATCCCGTACGCGAACGCCCGCAGATAGCCCTCGTACGGCTCGGCGGACTCCCCCCGGGCGGCCAGCGCGTCCAGGTAGTCCTGGTGGCGGTGCAGCCGCTGACCTCCCGTCACCAGCTCCAGCCCCCGGAACAGCAGGTCGAACCCGTTGGAGCTGCCGGGTCGTTCCGGGTCGGGATGGGGGTAGAAGGGCCGTTTGGCCATCGGGTAACCCGTCACGAACAGGAACTCCGACCCGTGCTCCCGCAGCGCCCACTCCGACAGCCACCGCTCCTGGGCCGGCGACAGGTCGGGCTCGTCCTGCCCGGTCATCCGCTGCGCCTCGCCGAAGTGCACGGCGGGGATCTCGGCGGGCACGTCGGGCAGGTCGAGGCCCAGGGTGGCGACGGCTCCGGGGGCGCGGTGCCGTACGGAGTCGAGCATGCCCGCCATGACCTCGCGCAGCACCGCCATCACGTCGCGGTGGTCGCGGACGAACCCCAGCTCGGCGTCGAGACTCGTGTACTGGGCGAGGTGGCGGGCGGTGTCGTGCGGCTCCGCGCGGAACACCGGCCCCACCTCGTAGACCCGCTCGAACACGCCGACCATCGCCTGCTTGTAGAACTGCGGCGACTGGGCGAGATAGGCCGGGCGGCCGAAGTAGTCGATGCCGAAGACGTTCGCGCCGGACTCGGTGGCCGAGGCGACGATCTTCGGGGTGTGGATCTCGGTGAAGCCGAGCGCGTCGAGCGTGGACCGGAACCCGGCCACACCGGCCGCCGAGATCTCCGGCGCCGCCCTGAGCAGCGGGTGGCGCAGCGCGACCGGCGCGTGGTCGAGGATCGTCGGCAGCGCGGCGGAGACGACCGGCCGGTAGAGGTCGAACGGCGGCGCCTGGACCGGCTCGGCCAGCACCTCGATCTCCGGCTCGATGAGCTCGGCGCCGCCGGGCGCGCGCGGGCTGGCCGTCACGGTGCCGGTGACCCGGACGGCGCTCTCCTCGGCGGGCAGAGCCGCCGACGTCACCACCTGGGCGACCCCCGAGCGGTCTCTGACCACGAGGAAGGACACGGATTTCAGTTGCCGGCGGCGATGGACCCAGCCGGCGATCGTCACTCGTTCTCCGGCGTGCTCTGCGAGCTCCGCCGACATGACACGAGAGATCATCACAGCTCCTCACGAGGAAGTGCATGACCCCTTGGGAGTGCGGGGGAGAAGGGAACTCCCGGTGCCACCGCACTTTCGCCGCCGAGGCGGCCTCCAGGACCCGATGACGAGGGTCAGACCGGCGGGGCATTTCCTCCCCGCACTCGGGAGTGTCTTCGCCAGGAGGGCGCGGGGCCGCCTTCGCAGCTGCCGGCGGCTCTCTCGACCCGCGCGGGCTCCTGGCTACTCGTCTCCGTCTGCGCGTTGCGACGGATGCTAGCCGCCGGGCAGCACCGGCGGCAACGTCATTACCGCCGGCTACTTCCTGGCCTGGCCGCCCTTGCGCTTCTCGCGGATCTTCATGGTCACCTCGATCGGCGACCCGGCGAAGCCGAACTCCTCACGGATGCGGCGCTCGACGAACCGGCGGTAGGTGTCCTCCAGCCAGCCCGAGGTGAACAGCACGAACTTGGGTGGCTCGACCGACGCCTGCGTGGCGAACAGGATCTTGGGCTGCTTGCCGCCCCGGACCGGCGGCGGGGTCTGCTGCACCAGCTCGGTGAGGAACGCGTTGAGCCTGGCCGTCGGCACCCGCGTCGACCACGACTCCAGCGCCCGCTCCAGGGCCGGGACCAGCCGGTCCATGTGGCGGCCGGTCTTGGCGGAGATGTTGACCCGCAGCGCCCACGGGGTGCGGACGAGCTGCCTGTCGATCTCCTTCTCCAGGTAGTGCCGGCGGTCCTCGTCGACCAGGTCCCACTTGTTGAACGCGACCACCATGGCCCGGCCCGACTCGATCACCAGACTGATGATGCGGAGGTCCTGCTCGGTGAGCGGCTCGCTGGCGTCGATCAGCACGATCGCCACCTCCGAGCGCTCCAGCGCGGCCCTGGTGCGCATGGCCGCGTAGTAGTCGGCGCCCTGCAGCTCGCGGTCGCGCCGCCGGATGCCGGCCGTGTCGACGAACCGCCACGTCCGGCCGCCCAGCTCGATCAGCTCGTCGACCGGGTCACGGGTGGTGCCCGCCATCGGGTCGACCAGCACCCGCTCCTCGCCGGCGAGCTTGTTGAGCAGCGAGGACTTGCCGACGTTGGGCTTGCCGAGCAGCGCCACCCGGTAGGGGCCGCGCTCGGCCCCGAACGTCACCTGCGGCGTCTCGGGCAGCGCGTCGAGCACCACGTCGAGCAGGTCGCCGCTGGAGCGGCCGTGCAGGGCCGAGACCGGCTGGGGCTCGCCGAGGCCGAGCCCCCACAGGGAGGACGCCTCCAGCTCCAGCTGCTGGTTGTCGACCTTGTTGGCGGCCAGGATGACCGGCTTGCCGGACTGGCGCAGCACGGAGCCGACGACCTCGTCGGCATCGGTCGCGCCCACGGTCGCGTCGACCACGAACACGATCACGTCGGCCAGCTCGACGGCCACCTGGGCCTGCTCCGCGATGCGGAGATTCATGCCGGTGGCCTCAGGGTCCCAGCCGCCCGTGTCGACGACGGTGAAGCGCCGGCCGCGCCAGTTGGCGTCGTAGGTGACCCGGTCGCGGGTCACGCCCGGCACATCCTCGACGACCGCCTCCCGGCGGCCGATGATGCGGTTGACCAGCGTGGACTTGCCGACATTCGGCCGCCCGACGATGGCCACGACCGGAACCGGGCCGGTGTCGGCCGGCTCTCCGGAAATCTCGAGATCGTCGAGCTCAGCCTCGACCCATTCCCCCGTTGACACGTTGTCTCATCCTTAGGAGTCCCGCACCCTCAGGTGCGCTCGTATGTATGGCCGGTGCCACTCCGGGACCCGTCGCCCTTGGCGCCGGAGCCTCGTCGTGCCTCGACCAGCCTCAGCACCTCCGCGATGACCTCTTCGAGGTTGAGCGCGGTGGTGTCGAGCTCGACGGCGCCAGCCGCCATCGAGAGTGGATCTGCCCGGCGCGTGGAGTCGAGGGTGTCGCGCCTGGCCATCGCGGCCTGCTGTGCCTCCACCGTGGTGCCGGCCAGCTCCGCGTGGCGGCGCCGGGCGCGGGCCTCGGCGCTGGCCGTCAGGTAGACCTTGAGCGTCGCGTCGGGGGCGACCACCGTGCCGATGTCGCGGCCCTCGACCACGATGTCACCGTCGCCGATGATCTCCCGCTGGAGCGCCACGAGACGCGAGCGCACCTCGGGCACCGCCGCGACGACCGAGACCGAGGCGGTGACCTCGGTCTCCCTGATCGGGCCCGCCACATCGACGCCGTCGACGTGGATGGTGGGCCCATCGGGGTCGGTGCCGGAGACGATCTCGGGCTCGACCGCCCGGGCCGCGATCGCGTCGGAGTCGGCCAGATCGACGCCCTGATGCAGCATCCACCAGGTCATCGCGCGGTACATCGCCCCGGTGTCCAGGTAGCGCACGCCGAGCGCCCTGGCGACTCCGCGCGACGCGCTCGACTTGCCGGACCCCGAGGGGCCGTCCATGGCGATGACCAGACCGGCCACGGGCTCTCCTTCTCCACGTTCTTTACCCAACCTCAAGAGGCTACCGCCTCCCGGCCCTTCGCCCGGCCGGGCTCGCGCCTTCCGATCTTCGGCGGCGCCGCCTGCGGCGTACACGCCGGATGCGGCACGCGGCAGGACCGGGATGTGACGTCAGGCGGTCACGGGACCTGCCAGCCGCGCTCGTGCAGGGCCCGGGAGAGCACGGCCGCCGCATCGGGCTGCACGGAGAGCTCGGCGATGCCCAAGGGCAGGCCGGGAGCGTGCTCCAGCCGGACGTCCTCGACGTTGACCCCGACCTCGTCACACACCTGGAACAGCCGGGCCAGCTGGCCGGGACGGTCGCCGATGACGACCTGGACCACCACGTAGGCGGGCGCCGGGCCGCCGTGCTTGCCGGGAATGCGGTCGTGGCCCGCGACGCCGCGCTTGAGCAGCTGGGTGATGTCGTCGGTGGCGGTGCCGTCGCCGCCGGCCAGGGAGCGCAGCGCGGTCGCGGCCTCGGCGAGGTCGCGGGAGACCGCCTCCAGCACCTCCGCGACCGGGGTCGCGTTGCCGGACAGGATGCCGAGCCACAGGCCGGGGTCGCTGCCGGCGATCCTGGTGACGTCTCTGACTCCCTGCCCGGCCAGGCCGAGCGCGACCTCGGGCGCGTCGGCCAGACGGGCCGCCACGGCCGAGGCGGCCACGTGGGGGGCGTGGGAGACGACGGCCACGGCCCGGTCGTGTTCGGCGGCGTCCACCACGACCGGGTTGCCGCCGCAGAGCTCGACCAGCCGCAGCACGGCGGCTCTGGCCTCGGGTGCGGCCTCGGGCGTGGGGCACAGGGCCCACGGGCGGCCCAGGAACAGGTCGGCCCTGGCGGCTCCCGGCCCCGACCTCTCGCGTCCGGCCAGCGGGTGGGAGGCGACATAGGTGCGCAGGTCGCAGTCGAGCTGGGCGGCCCGGTGGATGGGCTCGGCCTTCACACTGGCCACGTCGGTGTAGTAGGCCGCGGCGTCGCGCTGCTGGAGGTCGAGCAGCTCGGTGGCCACGTGGGCGGGCGGCACCGAGATCACCGCGAGATCCGCCTTCGGGCCGCTCTCCGGCTGCCAGTCCTCGCCCGCGCCGAGCTCCCGCGCCAGTCGCACCGCCGCCTGGTCCCGGTCGGCGAGCAGCACGCGTACGTCGTGCTGGCGCAGGGCCAGGGCGACGGAGGTGCCGATGAGACCGGTGCCGACTACCAGCACGGTACGGAGTGCGGAGGCCATGTCGATGTCCTGATTTTTCGGTCTTATTTGGGTGATGCGGTTAATGCTGCCTAAAGCTGGTTGACGACTGATTAAAGCCCTCTGCCCTACTGGGCAATGTCCTGGCGCAAAGCGACGGCGCCGCGCAGATAGACGTGCTGGATCTCGGTCCGGGGCCGGTCGGTCTCCACGTGGGCCATCAGCCGGACCACCCGGGGCAGCGCCCCCGGCACGTCGATCTCGGTGCAGCAGATCAACGGCACGTCGTGGAAGCCGAGCTTGCGGGCCGCCAGCGCCGGGAACTCGGCGGTGAGATCCGGCGTCGCGGTGAACAGCACGCTGATCACGTCGTCGGTGGTCAGCTGGTTGCGCTCCATCAGCTCGGAGACGAGCACGGTCGTCCCCTCGATGATCGAGTCACGGTCGTCGGCGTCGACCTGGATCGCCCCGCGGATCGCCCGAACCATCTGAACCCGTCCCTCCATAAGCGGTTGGAGCCCGTGCGTCCTCCGCACGGGCTCCTGCGTCCTGCCAGGTTACAACTTCACCGCGGCGTAGAGTTCGCCGACCTCCGTCAAGCTCAGCGACCTGACGGTGCCAGGCTTGGTGCGGCCCAGCTTCACCGGCCCGAACTCGATCCGCGCCAGGTCGATCACCCGGTGGCCCGCCTCTTCGAGCATGCGCCGGACCACGTGCTTGCGGCCCTCGTGCAGCACCACCTCGACCAGCGCCTGCTGGCCGTGCTCCTGCACGATCGCGAAGCCGTCGGCCTTGGCGAGGCCGTCCTCCAGCTCGATCCCCTGCTTGAGCCTGCGTCCCAGGTCACGCGGGATCGGGCCGGGCACCTTGGCCCAGTATTTCTTCTGCACCCCGTAACTGGGGTGGGTCAGCCGGTTGGCCAGCTCGCCGTCGTTGGTGAGCAGCAGCAGGCCCTCGGTCTCGGTGTCGAGCCGGCCCACGTGGAACAGCCGCGGAGCCAGCTCCTCCACATAGTCGGCCAGGCACGGCCGGCCCTGCGGGTCGTCCATGGTAGAGACGACGCCGATGGGCTTGTTCAGGGCGTAGTAGACCAGGTCGGGCGCGGTCGGGATGCGCTTGCCGTCGACGTGGATGACCTGCGCGGCGGGGTCGACCTTGGCACCGAACCTCCGCACCACCTGACCGTTGACGGTCACGCGGCCGTCGCCGATCATCTCCTCGCAGGCGCGGCGGCTGGCCACGCCCGCCTGGGCGAGCACCTTCTGCAGCCGCACGCCGTCGGGCACCTCGGTGGTGTCGCGCTCGTCGGTGTAGCCCTCGGGGTAGAAGTTGCGGTCGCGCATCGGCTGGCGCGCGGTCTTGAACCGGTCGCGGCCGGCTGCCCCGGCGGGAGAGCCACCGCTCCTGGATCCGCCGATCGTCCGCACGCCGTCACGCCCGGCCGGCCGGCCGCCGTCACGTCGCCCGCCCGTGTCGCGGCCGCCCTCGGACCTGCCGTAGCGGGCGCGGCCCTGCTGGCCGCCCTCGTCCCGCCGCCCGCTCCGGTCGGCCCGGAAGCCGCCCTCACGAGCCTGGTCACGGCCGCCGTACCCGCCGCGCTCGGACCGGAACCCACTCCTGTCCGTACGGGCGCCGTCGCGATCGTCACGCCGGTCGGAACGGTAGCCATCGCGACCCTGACCGCCGCTGCGGTCGTCACGCCGGTCGGAGCCGAAACCGCCACGCGGGCCACTGTCGCGGCCCTGGCCGCCGCTGCGGTCGTCACGCCGGTCGGAGCGGAAACCGCCAAGGTCGGAGCCACCACGAGAGTCGGAAGCGCCGTACCGGGCACGAGGACCGCCACGGTCGGCGCGGAGCGCGTCACGGCCCGAGCCGTACTCGCCTCTGGAACCCCGGTCGCCAGCGTCACGCCGCTCCGGACGAGACCCGCCACGGTCGTCGCGCCGCTCGGGCCGGTAGCCGTCGCCGCCCTGGGAACGGAACCCCGCACGGCCGTCGCGCCGCTCAGGCCGGGAACCTCCCCGGTCATCGCGCCGCTCGGAGCGGTAGCCGTCACGGCCCTGACCGCCGTCGCGCCGCTCAGAACGGTAGCCATCACGGCCCTGACCGCCATCGCGCCGCTCAGGCCGGGAACCTCCCCGGTCATCGCGCCGCTCGGGGCGGTAGCCATCACGGCCCTGACCGCCATCGCGCCGCTCAGAACGATAACCGTCACGGCCCTGACCGCCGCTGCGGTCGTCACGCCGGTCGGAGCGGAAACCGCCACGGTCGGAGCCACCACGAGAGTCGGAAGCGCCGTACCGGGCGCGGGAACCGCCACGGTCGGCGCGGAGCGCGTCACGGCCCGAGCCGTACTCGCCCCTGGAGTCGCGGCCGGTGCCGCGGTCGTTGTCGTCGCGGCGCGATCCGCCGCGGGTGTCGTCTCGGTGGGAACCGCCACGGAAGCCCTCGCGGCGGGAACCGCCACGGGTGTCGTCCGAGCGGAAGGCGGGACGCCCACCACGGCTGCTGGAGCCGCCGGTGCGTCCACGACCGCGTCCATCACCGGACGGGGTGCTGCGCCTGTTGTTCACTTTGTCGTCTCCTCGAGGTTTTCCACGTCGTCGGGGAGGAAGGGCGCGAGCTCGGGGAGCTCGCTCAGGTCCCTCAGTCCCAGACGTTCAAGGAAGTATGAGCTTGTCCGGTAGAGCACTGCCTGGCTCTCCGGGTCGGAGCCGGCCTCTTCGACCAGGCCCCTGGCGACGAGTGTCCGCATGACACCGTCGCTGTTGACGCCGCGTACCGCGGCGACACGGGCGCGGCTCACCGGTTGCCGGTAGGCCACGACCGCGAGTGTTTCGAGCGCGGCCTGCGTCAGCCGCGTCTGCTGGCCGTCGCGGACGAACCGCTCGACCAGCGGAGCGCATGCCGGACGTGTGTAGTAGCGCCAGCCGCCCGCCACTTCTCTTAGATCGAAACCCCGCCCGGCTTCGGTGTATTCCGCCGCCAGCGCTCGCAACGCGGTGACCACCTCGTGGGTGGGCCGTTCGAGCACCTGCGCCAGGGTGATCTCGGAGACCGGTTCGTCCACGACCATGAGGATGGCTTCGAGCGCGGCGCTCAACCCCGGGCCCTCGTCACCGTCGGACGTCGAGGAGGGCTCGGTGGATCCCCACACGCCCTCGGCCGCCGCACCGGCCGTGGCCGGCTCGGGAGCCGAATCCCTGGGCCCTTTCTCCCTCGCCTCCGCGCCGCTCCCCGACCCGGGATGGTCCAGCTCGGAAACATCCGGCACCGGCACGGCCGGCTCAGAATCGTCAAAGGCGAGACCGTCCGGCCCGGGAACGTCCGGCCCGGAATCGTCCGGAACAGGAACGGTCGCCACGGGAACGGTCGGCACAGGATCCGCCGGCACGGGCGGCGGGTCCGACTCCGGTTCCAGGGGCTCCTGGGTGGTGGCGAGGGACCCGGGGAGAGACATCCAGGCGGGCAGCCCCGCTTCGGGCGATTTGCGGGGCGGGGGCGGAACGTCGTCCGGGCGATCAGTCATCAGCAGCCTTCTCCGCGCTCTCCTCGTAGTCGTCGCCCACCGCGACGTCCCCGTCGTCGCTGCCCGTCCAGGTGACATGCAGATCACCCAGAGGCTCGACCTGCTCGAAGGTGACGGCCGACTCCCGGAAGAGCTCGAGCACGGCCAGGAAACGGGCGATGACCTCGAAGGTGCCGTCGCAGTCGGCCACCAGGGCCCGGAAGGTGGCCCGGCGCATGCGCCGCAAGTGCTGGACAAGAATAGCGGCTTGCTCCCGCACGCTGGCCAGCGGTTGGTAGATGTGGCCGATGTTGACCGTGGGCGCCGGCTTGGGGGTGAAGGCCCGCGCGGCGATGCGGGCGAGCTGGTCGGGGCCGATGCCGAGGATCAGCTCGGGGAGCAGGTCGGCGAACTGCGGCTCCAGCGGCGCGGTGCGCGGGAAGCGGAGCGCCTCCTCGGCCATCCGGCCGGAGAAGAGCTTGGCCACCTCTTTGTACGCGCGGTATTGGAGCAACCGGGCGAACAGCAGGTCGCGGGCTTCCAGGAGGGCGAGGTCCTCCTCGTCCTCGACCTCGCCCGACGGGAGCAGCCGGGCCGCCTTGAGGTCGAGCAACGTGGCGGCGACCAGCAGGAAGTGGCTGGTCTGGTCGAGGTCCCATTCGGGGCCGCGGGAGCGGATGTAGGCGATGAACTCGTCGGTGACCTTGGAGAGCGAGACCTCGGTGATGTCGAGCTTGTGCTTGGCGATGAGCCCCAGCAACAGGTCGAACGGCCCTTCGAAGACGTCGAGGTGAACGTGGAACCCCGCCGCCTCCTGTTGCGTCACCTGGCCATTGTGGCAGGCGCCGGCCAGCGCGACAGCACCTCGCGGGCCAGCTCCCGGTAGGCGTTGGCGCCCAGGGACGACGGGTCGAAGGTGGTGATCGGCTCGCCGGCGACCGTGGCGTCGGGGAAGCGCACGGTGCGGTTGATCACCGTGTGGAACACCTTCTCGTCGAACGCCTCCACGACGCGGGCGAGCACCTCGCGGCCGTGCAGCGTGCGCGCGTCGTACATGGTGGCCAGCAGGCCCTCGATCTCGAGGTCCTCGTTGAGCCGCTCCTGCACCTTGGAGATGGTGTCCATGAGCAGGGCGACGCCGCGCAGCGCGAAGAACTCGCACTCCAGCGGCACCATGACGCCGTGGGCGCAGGTGAGCGCGTTGATCGTGAGCAGGCCCAGGGACGGCTGGCAGTCGATGAGGCAGACGTCGTAGTGCGGCAGCAGCGGCTTGATCACCCGGCCGAGCACCTGCTCGCGGGCCACCTCGGTGACGAGCTGGACCTCGGCGGCCGACAGGTCGATGTTGCTGGGCAGCAGATCGAGGCCCTCGACGCCGGTCTCCAGCAGGACGTCCTCGGCGGTGACGTTGCGCTCCATGAGCAGGTTGTAGACCGTGAGGTCGAGCTGCAACGGGTTGATGCCGAGGCCGACGGAGAGCGCGCCCTGCGGGTCGAAGTCGACCAGCAGCACCTTGAGGCCGCATTCGACGAGCGCGGCGCCCAGGTTGATGGTGGTGGTCGTCTTGCCGACCCCGCCCTTCTGGTTGACCATCGCGACCACGCGGGCCGGCCCGTGCGTCTCCGGCGGCACGGGCTCGGGGAACACGGGCCTGGGGCGCCGGGTGGGCCCCAGATTGACGCCGGTGGAGGGCGTGTTGGTCTTCGTGTCACCCCAGGGGTTGTCGGGGGTCCCCGGGGTCGAACCGTTGGTCTTCACAGTCACCAGCTCGAACCTCCCTGACGATCCCGAACCGGACCGTCCGGACGGACACTATGGCGTCACTACTTAACGCGGCAAGGCGGCACGCCGAAGTGCCGCGCGCCGCAAAAGACTATAGATCACTGCCGTGCACGGGGATGCGCGGCGGCGTAGACCTCGCGGAGCTTGTCCACCGTGACCAGGGTGTAGACCTGGGTGGTCGTCACCGAGGCATGACCGAGCAGCTCCTGGACCACCCTAACGTCGGCGCCGCCGTCGAGCAGGTGGGTTGCGAAGGAATGGCGTAGAACATGGGGAGATATCCCGGCTAGTCCGGCCCGTTCCGCGGCAGCCTGCAGCACCTCCCAGGCTCCCTGCCTGGTGAGGCGCCCGCCCCTGGCGTTGAGGAACACCGCCGGAGTGCCGCGGCCGTGGGCGAGCAGGCCGGGCCTGGCCCTGACCAGGTAGGCGTCGAGCGCGGCGCGGGCGTAGCGACCGAGGGGCACGACCCGGGTGCGGCCGCCCTTGCCGCGCAGGCGTACCTGGTCGGTCTCCAGGTCGTCCACGGCGAGACCGACCGCCTCCGAGATGCGCGCGCCCGTGCCGTACAAAACCTCGAGCAGGGCGCGGTTGCGGAGGGTCAGGGGCGCGCCCTCGGGGCCGGAGGCGGCGATGAGCCGCTCGACCTCGTCGACGGCGATCGCCTTGGGCAGCCTGCGGAGCTGGCGCGGCGGCCGGACCTCGTGCGCGGGGTCGTGCGCGGTGACGCCCTCGCGCAGCGCGAAGCGATGCAGCCCCCGCACGGCCGACACCGCTCGCGCGGCCGAGCTGGCCACGAGCGCCGGGTGGTCGCCGTCTCCCTCGCGCAGCGCGGTGAGGAAGTCGAGGATGTCGGCCTCACCCACGTCGCGGAGCGTGTCACGGCCGCGCGACCGCAGGTGCTGGAGATAGCGGCGCAGGTCACGACGGTAGGAGGCGAGCGTGTTGGCAGCCAGGCCCCGCTCCACCGCCAGATGAGCGAGGTAGCTGGAGAGCACCGCCTCCACGAAATGGTCCTCCGTCACGCCTCGGGCGCGTCGGCCGGCCGCAGCAGGGCGTAGCCCTCGACCGACGCCGCATATGCGGCGAGGATACCGGCCACGGTCGGGGAATTGTGGATCATTCCCATCAGCGCCGCCTCGACGGCGTCGGCCAGCGGCACCCACTCGACCGGCATGTCGATCTCCTCGTGGCGATGGACGAAGCCGTTCTCGTCATCGGGGATCTTCGACACGTCGCGGGCGAGGAACACCCGGATCCGCTCGTTGGTCATGCCGGGCGAGGGGAACAGGTCGACCAGGGTGTGCCAGGTGGCGGCCCGGTGGCCGGCCTCCTCGGCCAGCTCCCGCGCGGCCCCGGCGACCAGGGACTCCCCCGCCACGTCGCGGATCCCGGCGGGCAGCTCCCACAGCAGGTGGCGCGTCGGGTGACGGTATTGGCGGATCAGCAGGACCCGGTCGTCGGCGTCGAGCGCGAGCACCGCGACCGACCCCGGATGCACCACGTAGTCGCGGTCGGCCACCTCGTCGCGCGGCATGCGCACGGTATCGGTGCGCACGTCGATCACGTAGCCCTTGAACCGGTGCTTCGTGTCGACGACGTCCCATGCCTCGGGCGTGTCTCTGATCACGGCCCCATTCTCCTCTGGTGCGGGCAGGCCGTGGCTCACTTGGCCACGCTGGAGCTGACGCGGCTGTCGGCGTAGACGAGCGCGGCGCTGATCAGGCCCTTGAACAGCGGGTTGGCCCGCGTCGGCCGGGAGCGGAACTCGGGGTGCGCCTGGGTGCCGATGAAGAACGGGTGGATGTCGACGGGCAGCTCGGTGTATTCGACCAGGCGTCCATCGGGCGACACCCCCGAGAACACCAGGCCGACGCGCTCCAGCTGCTCGCGGTAGGCGTTGTTGACCTCGTAGCGGTGGCGGTGACGCTCGTCGGCCTTGGCCTTGCCGCCGTAGAGCTGCCTGGCCAGCGTGCCCTCACCGAGCTTGGCCGTGTAGAGGCCGAGCCGCATGGTGCCGCCCATGTCGCGCTCGCCGGCGACGACGTCCTCCTGATCGCTCATGGTGGAGATGACGGGGTGCTTGGTGTCGGGGTCGAACTCGGCGGAGTTGGCGTCCTCGATGCCGGCCATGTTGCGGGCCGCCTCGATGACCATGCCCTGCATGCCGAGGCAGAGGCCGAGCAGCGGGATCTTGTGCTCGCGGGAGTGGCGGATGGCGCCGATCTTGCCCTCGATGCCGCGCACGCCGAACCCGCCGGGCACCAGCACGCCGTCGACCCCGTCGAGCTCGCGTTCGGCGCCCTCGTCGGTCTCGCAGTCGTCGCTCTTGACCCAGCGGATGTTGACCCGGGCGTCGTTGGCGAAGCCTCCCGCGCGCAGCGCCTCGGTGACCGACAGGTAGGCGTCGGGCAGGTCGATGTACTTGCCGACCAGGGCGATGGTGACCTCCTTGGCCGGGCGGTGCACGCGGCGCAGGAGCTGCTCCCACTCCTTCCAGTCGACGTCCCTGAACGGCAGGCCGAGCCGGCGGACCACGTAGGCGTCCAGGCCCTCGGAGTGCAGCACCTTGGGGATGTCGTAGATGGAGGCGGCGTCGACGCAGCTGACGACGGCGTCCTCGTCGACGTCGCACATCAGGCTGATCTTGCGCTTGATGGAGATCTGGACGGGCCGGTCGGAGCGGAGCACGATGGCGTCGGGCTGGATGCCGATGCTGCGCAGCGCGGCCACGCTGTGCTGGGTCGGCTTGGTCTTGAGCTCGCCGGACGGCCCGATGTAGGGCAGCAGCGACACGTGCAGGAAGAAGACGTTGTCGCGGCCGACCTCGTGCCTGATCTGGCGGACGGCCTCCAGGAAGGGCAGCGACTCGATGTCGCCGACCGTGCCGCCCACCTCGGTGATGACCACGTCGACCTCGGGACCGGCCATGCCCCTGATGCGGTCCTTGATCTCATTGGTGATGTGCGGGATGACCTGGACGGTGTCGCCCAGGTATTCGCCGCGGCGCTCCTTGGCGATGACGTTGGAGTAGACCTGGCCGGTGGTCACGTTGGCCGAGCCGTGCAGGTCGGTGTCGAGGAAGCGCTCGTAGTGGCCGACGTCGAGGTCGGTCTCGGCGCCGTCGTCTGTGACGAACACCTCTCCGTGCTGGAACGGGTTCATCGTGCCGGGGTCGACATTGAGGTAGGGGTCGAGTTTCTGCATGGTGACCCGGAGACCGCGTGCCTTGAGCAGACGACCGAGGCTGGATGCCGTGAGGCCCTTGCCGAGACTTGAGGCGACACCGCCGGTGACGAACAGATGCTTGGTTTGCGATGCGCTGCGCAAAGGGGCTCCCGTGGCTCGAGGTGTGGTCAAGTGTCCACGGGCTCTCAGGATATCAAACATCGTCCCCGACATGCCCGAACGGTGGGACCAAGCGGTAACTTTGGGCTTTATGTCACTTGTACGCCGGACATTGGGCACATTGGTCCACCGTGCCTACACGGCGATCCGCGAGGCCGGTGCCATCACCCCGGCCAGCCCGGCAGGGCACGCGTTCCGCAGGCTGGGGGACGGCGCGAAGATCGCCTTCCCGCCGGGCGCCATCTTCGGTGAGCAGTGGATCGAGATCGGCGACCACACGCTGATCGGCGAACGGGTCTCGATCTCCTGCGGCATGTGGCCGGGCGCCGAGCTGGGTCCCGACTCCATCCTGCGCATCGGCGGCGGCTGCTCGATCGGCCGGGGCTCGCACATCGTGGCCCACCAGTCGATCGACATCGGCCACGACGTCTTCACCGGCCCGTACGTCTACATCACGGACCAGAACCACGTCTACGACGACCCGGACATCCCGATCGGCCAGCAGTGGCCGCGCAACAACCCGGTCTCGATCGGCGCCGGCTCGTGGCTCGGCACGGGGGCGATCATCCTGCCGGGCACCCGGCTCGGCCGCCAGTGCGTGGTGGCGGCCGGCGCCGTCGTCCGCGGCGAGTTCCCCGACCACAGCGTGGTGGCCGGGGTGCCGGCCAGGAAGGTGCGCTTATACAACCCTGAGCAGGGCTGGCACCCGCCCGGCGTCGCCCTGGCCATCGACCGGCAGGCGACGGCCTCCTGACCGCCGGGCCCCGGCGACTGGACCGGGAATCTGGACCGAACATCGTTCTGGCGGTTAGCGTCGGTTCATGCGAACCGCAATCACCGAGCGCCTCGGCGTCGAGTTCCCCCTGTTCGCCTTCAGCCACTGCCGCGACGTGGTGGCCGCGGTCACCAACGCCGGCGGCTTCGGGGTGCTGGGCGCCATCGCCTACACGCCCGAACAGCTCGACACCGAGCTCACCTGGATCGACGAGCGGGTCGGCGGCCGCCCGTACGGGGTGGACGTGCTCGTCCCCGGCAAGATCGACGCCTCCGCGCTGGACCTTGACGCGCGGCTGGCCGACTTCATCCCCGAACGGCACCGCGACTTCGTCACGCACCTGCTGTCCAAGTACGGCGTGACCGGCCCGGTCCAGCCGATGGGCGGGTCGCCGGACGAGTTCGGCAGGCGGGTGACGGCGGCGGGCGCGACCGGCCTGATCGACGTGGCCCTCAAGCACCCGATCGGCCTGATCGCCAGCGCGCTCGGGCCGCCCCCGCCGGAGATGGTGGCGAGCGCCCGCGAGGCCGGGGTGCCCGTGGCGGCCCTGGTCGGCACCGTGGAGCACGCGCGCAGGCAGGTGGCGGCGGGCGCCGACCTGATCGTCGCGCAGGGCACCGAGGCGGGCGGGCACACCGGCGAGATCGCCACGATGGTGCTGGTGCCGCAGGTCGTGGACGCGGTGGCGCCGCTGCCGGTGCTGGCCGCCGGCGGCATCGCCTCCGGCCGGCAGATGGCGGCGGCGATGGCGCTCGGCGCGCAGGGCGTGTGGTGCGGGTCGGTCTGGCTGACCACCGAGGAGGCCGAGACGGCGCCCTCGGTCAAGCGCAAGATGCTGACCGCCTCGTCGCTGGACACGGTCCGTTCCCGCTCCCGCACCGGCAAGCCCGCCCGCCAGCTCAGGTCGGCCTGGACCGACGAGTGGGACTCCGGTCAGGAGAGCCCCGGGCCGCTCCCGATGCCGCTGCAGATGCTGGTGGCCGAAGGCACGATGGCCCGTGTCACCTCGGCCGCCGAACGGGGCGAGCCGGGCGCGCTGGAACTGGCCAACTACTTCGTCGGGCAGGTCGTGGGCCAGATGAACCAGATCAAGCCGGCCCGCGAGGTGGTGTACGAGATGGTGAGCGAGTTCGCCGACGCCGTGGAGCGGCTGGCCCGGCTCTCCGGCTGACGGCTACGATGCGCGTGTGGTCGGGACACCCGAGCTGGAGCGTGGCACCGGTGTTCCCGCGCACGTGCAGATCGAGCGCTGGCTGCTCGCCTCGATCGCCGGCGGCGAGATGGCGCCCGGCGACCGGCTGCCCGGCGAGCGGGAGCTCGCCGGACGGCTCGGCGTGAGCCGGATGACGCTCAGGCAGGCGCTGGCCACCCTGGAGCGCGACGGCGTGCTGATCCGGGTCCCGGGCAGGTCCGGCGGCGCGTTCGTGGCCGAGCCGCGCGTCGACTGCGACCTGACCGGGCTGACCGGCTTCACCGAGCAGATGCGCCGCGCCCACCTGCACGCCGAGGCGCGGGTCCTGGTGGCCGCGACCGTGCCCGCGACCGGGCGGGTCGCCGCCGCCCTGGAGCTGGCCGAGGGCGAGCCGGTGCACGAGGTCGCCCGGGTGCGTTCCGCCGGGCGGTCGCCGGTGGCGCTCGAACGCTCCTTCTTCCCCGCGCTGCCCGGGTTCCTGGACGCCGACCTGGGCGGGTCGCTCTACGCGCTGCTCGCCGGCGCGTACGACCTGGAGCCGCGCACGGCCGTGGAGCACCTCGACCCGGTGATCGCCGGGCCGGGCGAGGCGGCCGAGCTGGGCATCGCGCCCGGCGCGCCGCTGATGTCGATCGAACGCACCGCCTACGCGGCCGACGGCACCCCGGTCGAGTACGCCCGCGACCTGTTCCGGCCCGACCGGGTGCGGATCTCGGTGCGCAGCGGCGTCAGCGCACCCGCTCCCCCGCCGGGTCGTAGAGCGGATCGCTGACCACGTCCGCCGCCACCCAGGAGCCCTCCACCTCGACCTCCGCCCGGGTGCCCGGCTCGCAGCGCGCGGGCAGGTAGGCGTAGGCGATGGACGCGGCGACCGTGTAGCCGTAGCCGCCGGAGGTGACCCGGCCCACGACCTGGCCGTCCACGCGTACCGGCTCGTTGCCGAGGGCGATGGCGCGCGGGTCGCCGAGCGTGAGGCAGCGCAACCGGCGGCTCGGCTCGGGGTCGAGCGCGTCCCTGCCCAGGAAGTCCTTGTCCGGTTTGACGCAGAAGCCGAGCCCCGCCTCGTACGGGGTGGTCTCGGGTCCGACGTCCGCCCCCCACACCCGGTACCCCTTCTCCAGGCGCAGGCTGTCGATGGCCCGGTAGCCGGCGGCCGTCAGCCCGTACGGCTCGCCGGCCCGCCACAGCGTCGTCCACAGCGCCAGTCCGTACTCACTGGAGCAGTACAACTCCCAGCCCAGCTCCCCCACGAACGTCACCCGCAACGCCAGCACCGGCACGTCACCCACGGTGATCTCGCGCGAACTCATGAACGGGAAGTCCAGCGGATCGGGCGTCAGCCCGGACAGGACGTCGCGGGCGCGCGGTCCCCACAGCCCGAAGCAGGCATACTGCCCGGTGACGTCGGCGATCCGGACGTCGGCCCCGGTCAGCGCGGCCTGCCGGCGCAGCCAGCCGAGGTCGTGGGAGCCGAACGCGGTGCCGGTGACGACGAGGAACTCGTCCTTGGCCCGCCTGGTCACCGTGAAGTCGCACTCGATGCCGCCGCGCCGGTTGAGCGCCTGGGTGTAGGTCACGGCGCCGACGCGGCGGGCCACCCGGTTGTCGCAGACCCACTCCAGCAGGGCGGCCGCGCCGGGACCGGTGATCTCGATCTTGGCGAACGACGACTCGTCGAACAGCCCGGCCGCCTCGCGGGTGGCACGGTGCTCGGCCCCGACGGCGGCCGACCACGACCGCCCGGCCCAGCCCCTGGGCCGCTCACCGGCGTGGTCCGGCGCGTTCGAGCGGTAGTGGTTGACCCGCTCCCAGCCCGCCTTCTCGCCGAACTCGGCGCCGTGCGCGGCGTGCCAGCCGTACGCGGGCGAGACCCTGAGCGGGCGGCCGGCCGAGCGCTCGTGGCCGGGGTAGCGGATGTCGTAGTAGGTCTCGTAGTTCTCGACGGCGCGGGCGAGCGTGTAGGACGGCGAGCGGTACTGGCGGCCGAAACGGCGGATGTCCATGTGCCAGAGGTCCATGCCGGGCTCGCCCTCGACGATCCACTCGGCCATCACCCGGCCGATGCCGCCGGCGCCCGCGATGCCGTGCGCGCAGAACCCGGCCGCCACGAAGAACCCGCCGACCTCGGTCTCGCCGAGGCAGAACTCGTTGTCAGGGGTGAACGCCTCGGGCCCGTTGATCAGTTTGCGGATGCCGACGTCGGCCATGGCCGGGACCCGGATCCTGGAGTTGTCGGATATTTCCTCAAATCGCGGCCAGTCTTCGGGCAGCAGCCGCCCGTTGAAGTCGCCCGGCACGGCGTCGAACCGGCCGGGACCGGCGGTCCAGGGCGCGCAGGTCCGCTCGTAGCCCCCCATGACCAGCCCCCGCACCTCCTGGCGGTAGTAGACGAGCAGGTCGGGGTCGCGCAGCGTCGGCAGGCCGGTGTGGTCGTGGAAGGCGTCGGTGACCACGTACTGGTGCGACATCGGCACGATCGGCACCCGCACGCCGGCCATCCGGCCGATCTCGGCCGCGAACATGCCGCCGCAGTTGACCACGATCTCGCAGTCGAGGTCGCCCTGGTCGGTGCGGACCCTGGTGACCCTGCCGTCCTTGGTGTCGATGCCGAGCACGCGCGTCTTCGTGCGGATCCGCGCACCGCCCTCGCGGGCGCCGGCCGCCAGCGCGTAGCAGAGCCGCGAGGGGTCCACCTGACCGTCGGTGGGCAGGTAGGCGGCGCCCACGACTCCCTCGGGGTCCATGAGCGGGAACAGCTCGACGGCCTCGGCGACGGAGATCTCCTCCAGCGGCAGCCCGGACGCGCGGGCCCAGCCGATCTGGCGGCGGATCTCCTCCATCCGCTCGGGCGTGGAGGCCAGCTTGATGCCGCCGCACTCCGTCCAGCCGACGTCGAGTTCCCGGTAGAGCTCGACGGAGTACTGGTTCATCCGGGTGAGCGTCGGGTCGGCGCGGAGCTGGCCGACCAGGCCCGCGGAGTGGAAGGTGGAGCCGCTGGTCAGCTCGTCCCGGTCCAGCAGGACGACGTCCCGTTCGCCGAGCCGGGTCAGGTGGTAGGCGACGGAGGCGCCGCCCACGCCGCCGCCGATGATCACGATGCGCGCCGAGTCGCTCATGGTCGCGAGGCTAACCTTTTTGGAGCTAAAAGGTCTAGACCGTTTAGGGTGGCAGAGCTAGCATCGACCATGGCCCTGAGCGAGGTCCTCGACCGCATCCCCCTGCTGTCCGGCGTCCCGCGTTCCGTCGAGGAGCTGCCCGGCGGGCTGACCAACCGCAACTACAAGGTGACCGTTCCCGGCGGCGCGTACGTGGTGCGCGTGTCGGCCAGCGACGGCGCGCTGCTGGCCATCGACCGTGACGCCGAGCACGTCAACACCCTGGCCGCCTTCCGCGCGGGCGTGGGGCCTCCGGTGCACGACTACCTGCCGGGCGCCGGTGTGCTGGTGGTGGGGTTCCTGCCGGGGCGGACGTTCACCGAGGCCGACCTGCGTGACGCCCGGAACCTGCCGCGGGTGGCTCAGGCGTGCCGGGAGTTGCACGCCGGTCCCCGGTTCGCCGGGGACTTCGACATGTTCGACGTGCAGCGCCGCTACCTGGCCATCGTGCGGGAGCGGGGGTTCCGGCTGCCGGCGCGGTATGTCGACTTCATGCCCGACGTGGCCCAGATCCAGAAATGTCTGGAAATACGGCGGGAAAGTACCGTTCCCTGTAACAACGACCTGCTGCCCGGCAACATCATCGACGACGGCGAGCGGCTCTGGCTGATCGACTACGAGTACGCGGGCAACAACGACCCCTGCTTCGAGCTGGGCAACATCTGGAGCGAGTCGGACCTGCCGCTCGACCACCTCGACGAGCTGGTCACCGCCTACTACGGCCGCCGCCTGCGCAACAGGATCGCGCGGGCGCGGCTGCTCGGCCTCATGTCGAAGTACGGCTGGACCCTGTGGGCCTCGATCCAGGACGGCGCCAACGAGTCCATCGACTTCGACTTCTGGTCGTGGGGGATGGAGAAGTACGAGCGGGCCGTCGCCGAGTTCACCGGGCCTGATCTCCCACGCCTCATGAACGACGCGATCCGGGCAGACTAGGGCCATGTTCGCTGCACTGACAGGGCTGGGGTTATCCACCGCCGCCGGGTTGAACGCCTACATCCCCCTGCTGGTCGTGGGCGTGCTGGCCAACTTCACCGACGCAGTGAGACTGCCCGACGGCTACGACTGGCTGTCCAACTGGGGGGTGATCTGCGTTATCGCGGTGCTGCTCGCCGCCGAGGTCGTCCTGGACAAGGTGCCCGCCGTCGACACGGTCAACGACATGATCCAGACGGTCGTACGGCCGGCGTCGGGCGGGGTCGTCTTCAGCGCCACGAACGCGGCCGCCGAGTTCGACCAGTCGACCTGGATGGCCGAGAATCCGTGGGCGGGGTGGCTGCTGGGCATTCTGGTGGCGCTGGCCGTACACACTCTGAAGGCGACGGCCCGGCCGGTGCTCAACGCGGGCACGGCCGGAGCCGGCGCGCCGGTCGCGAGCACCGTGGAGGACGTCGGATCGCTCGGCATGAGCCTCGTCGCGGTGTTCCTGCCGATCCTGGTGATCGTCGCACTGGCCCTGCTGGCCCTGCTGGCGTGGTGGGCGCTCCGGAAGGTACGCCGCCTGCGGGCCCGGCACCGGAGTCGTTCTCCGGGGTGACCCCCGGTCCACCGGCGGGGTGATTCCCCCGCCGGGCGCCCGCTCGTACGCTCCTGCAGGACGTGTGGGCGCATCGTGGTCCCCCGCCCTCGCGCCCACACGTCCCGCGGCCCGTCAGGTGTTGGCGGCGTCCATGTAGTAGTTGAGCAGGGCCGTTTGTCCGGCCGTCCACCCGCCGTCCACCGCCAGCTCGGCTCCGGTCATGTAGGAGGCGGCGTCCGACAGCAGGAACACGACCGCCTGGGCCACCTCCTCCGGCTCCCCGCACCGGCCGGCCGCCACGAGGGGAAAGCCGCCCTCACCGGAGACCGCTCCGTGCTGCTGGGTCATCGGGGTGACGATCATCCCGGGGTGCACCGAGTTGACCCGGATTCGCGGACCGAGCTCGATGGCCGCGATCTTGGTGAGCCCGCGTACCCCCCACTTCGAGGCACCGTAGCCGCCCGTGGCCGGGAGCGCGGAGAGACCGGCCACCGACGACAGGTTCACGATCGAGCCGCCGCCCCCTGCCCGCATCGGCTCGATGACCGCCTTCACCCCGAGGAACGGTCCGACCAGGTTCACCTTGATCGCCCGCTCGAAGTCCTCGGCCGACTGCTCCTCCAGAAAGGCCACCGTGGAGACGCCCGCGTTGTTGACCAGCCCGTCGATCCGACCGTGCTCCTCCAGCACCGTCGCCACCACCGAGGCCCATCCATCGGCCTCGGTCACGTCGTGAGCGAGGAAACGGCAGCCGAGCTCCTTCGCCGTGGCCGCGCCCTCCTCGGCGAGCACGTCCGTGATCACGACCCGCGCCCCCGCGCCGACGCACCGCCGGGCGGTCGCGGCGCCCATCCCCCGCGCGCCACCCGTGATGATCACTACCTTGCCGTCCAGCATGCCCACTCCTCACCCGGATCCGCGAGCACCCCCACGCCTCCATTGAGCCGCGGCGGTAAGTACGAGGACTGAACCACAGCGGCACCAGTTGATCAAGAGCAGTCGCCGGGCCACCGCCGCACCCGCCAACGGACCCGCCGGGCGCACTATCCTCGAAGGCAGCGACCAATCAGGAGGTGGGCACCATCAGCGAGCTCCTTCTCATCGTGCTGGTGATCCTGGCGTTCTTCCTCCTGCTCACCGGGGTCGGCGTCTACTTCCTGGTCAAGGTGGGCCGGAAGGCGGCGACCAAGGCCAGGCAGGCGACGACGCGGCTGACCACCCACGTCAACGCCATGGGCACCGGCGACGCCGCCGAGGTCGAACGCCTCCGCCTCGACCTGCACCGCGAGGTGTCACTGACCCGCCAGGCCGTCGACCAGGCCCAACGCCAGGGCTGGGGTCTCGGCGACCTGCCGGACCTGCTGTCCGACCTGGTCCGCCAGGCCGGCGTACACGACGGGCAGCTCGCGATGTACGCCCAGCAGCGCCGCGCCTCCCCCTACGTCGACCACGTCACCCTCGACCGGCTCCGCGAGCACCAGGCCAAGCTCACCGCGATGTGCGCTCGCATCCGCGCCGACCTGCTCAGCGACCAGGTCCACCACACCGCGACCGGCATCGACGACCTCAACTCGCGCACCGAACTGGAGATCGAGTCCCGCCGCCGCGCCCCCGACCCGCTCGACGAGATCGACGAGCTCTACCGGCGCACCCTTCAGGAACGAAAAGATCTCCCCTGACCGCTACCGTACGTGGCACGATGGATCCACGGCGTGACATGTCCGAGGAGGCACCACGATGAGCACCGCCCTTCCAGAGTGGTTCTATCCCGGCCCTCCCGGTGGCTGGACCGCCGACATGCTCGATCATCTTCCCCCCGACGCGCCCCCGCACGTCGAGCTGATCGATGGGTCCCTCATCATGATGTCGCCACAAACGGCTTTCCACATGCTCACGCTCCGGTTGCTGGAGCAGTCGCTCCGACCGCCCCAGCGGCTCGTCGTCGCCCGCGAGATGGCGGTCACGCTGGGCCTGCGTCAGCGGCCCGAGCCGGACATTCTCCTGGTCAACCGGTCGGCTCTCGCGCCGAAGGTGACCTCGTTCAGGCCCGAGGACGTCCACCTGGTCGTCGAGGTGGTGTCTGAGGAGTCCAGAGACAGGGACCGCATCACCAAGCCGATCAAATACTCCAACGCCGGCATCCAGCACTTCTGGCGAGTGGAAGCGGAGGACGCCAACCCTGTCGTCTACACGTTCGAGCTCGAACCCGTCGTGAAGGCCTACGTGCCGACCGGCATCCACCGCAAGCGGCTGTGCGCCAACATCGGCTTCGACGTGGAGATCGATCTCGACCTCGACCGGGTCATGGGCTGACCCCGCCCCACCCGTCATAGACGGCGGCGCTGAGCTCGTCGACGCCGGCGCTGAGCTCGTCGACGCCGGCGCCCTTGTTGTAAAGGGCTTTCGTCGCCTGCGCCTGTTTCACAGTGGGAAGCAGCCCTTCCAACAGCACCGGCAACGACAGCCGGCGCAGCAGGAGCTCACCCTCCGAGATCCCGTACGGCCTGCGCACCACGGACACGTTGACCCTGAGCGCGTGCTCGTTGCCCGGCGGCACTCCCGGCCGGTCGATCTCGATCGCCGCGTACCTGAAGCCGTTGGCCAGATCGCACCCGGCGCAGCCAGCCAGGCCCCGGCTCAGCCTGCCGCCGCACTCGGCGCAGATCAGCCGGTCGTAGGCGGCGTCGACGACCCGCCACAGATGCTTGTCGGGCTCGTCAACGACCATCTCCGCGAGGTCCCGTTCGTCGGCCGCGCTTGCCCCGGCGAACTCGCGCCCCAGAAACTCCCGCCACCCCGCCTCGACGAGTTCGTCGACCACGGCCGCGCAGTCGGCGCAGCCGGGGGCTCCGGCCGGTTCCCAGCCCCCACACGCTTCACAACGCCGCATGCCTGGCACCGTAGCTTGCCCCGGCTTGGCCCTTCACCTCCTTAATCGGCGGCCCCTTCTTGTTCTGCCTGGATTTTGCCGAAGCGCCATCGCCTTGGCTCACCCGGGTGCTCCCAACTCTTGGCCTGGGTGGCCGCAGGCCCGGGCTGGCCTGGGTGGCCGCGGAGGCGGGTGGGCGTTCCGGCCGACCGCGATTGCCCGGGGTCTGGTGATCCTGGCCTTCGGCCTTACTTCGGGCGCGGGGGTACTTGGCACGGTCTTAAGTCGGCCGGAACGCCCACCCGCCTCCGCTTCACTGCCCCCGCCGTCCTGCCTGCCCGCCGCAGAACGGGCAAGGCTTCGACGCCTTCCTCCTCGCCGATGCTGAAGCACCTGTTCCCACCCTTTGCACCTGCTCGCCGTAGCTGAAGCCGTCACTTGCCGGCACAGTGCGGGCTGGGCGCCGTATCCGTGGCTCTTGCTCTCACGAACCTGGCCGCACTCCTTGGCGACTGCTCTTGCGGCTTGACCTCTTGATGAATGTCGCTGGGGCCTTGGGACGCATCGACCACTGAGTCGGACCAATCGATCGCGGCTGCCCCTCGGCAGAGACCTCAGATGAGGACGTACGGAAGGGCCGGTCGCGCACAGCGTGCGACGGTCTTGGGACGCCCCTGCCGGCCGTGTGGCCGAATCCGGCGAGTTGGTCGACCTGCTGGACCGCTTCGGCATGGCGAGGTCGGCGCGGACTCGCGCGAACTGCTGACCGCCGGCCTGGCCTACGACATCGGGGGCGGGGACGATGACAGCACGTTGGTCTGCCTCAGATCGGCCACGATCGCGGCCAACTCGCCGACTGTTCGCGCCGTGTAGGTGCGCTCGATGCGCTCGGTCAGTTCGTCCATGGTGATGCGGCCGTCGCTGACCGCGACATGCAGCATCTCGGCCACTTTGCCCCGGTCCTGGTCGCCGGCTCGTATGTCATGGGGGTCGATCACGGCGTCCTCCATGACAGCCCCAACGAGATCGTTACTCCAGCCTTGTCCACCACGCGGGCCAAGGACCGAGAGGCCGGACTGGGCGACGATGGCCTGAAGGGCGGCCACGTGGTTCTGGTATGCCTCGCGGCCAGCGCGGGTTAGGCTGAACCAGGTTCTCGGGCGCTTGCCCACGTGTCCCTTGCGGATCTTCACGTACCCGGCCGCTTCCAGGGCGCTCGCGTGCTTGGACAGCACCGAGTCGCTGATGTCCAGGCTGTCGCGCACGAACGCGAACTCGGCCTCGTCGGCGGCGGCAAGCAGGGAGGCGATCTGCAGCCGGGTCGTGGCGTGGATGACCGGATCGAGCTGCGGGGTCATCGGTTCGCCGTCTCCGCCCGGCGCACGGTCCTCATGGACATCCATCGGGTCAGGATAGGCGTGGTGATCAGCGCGACCACGGTCATCGTGACGCCCATCACGGTCCGCGGGTAGGAGACGCCGAGCGCTTCCAACCCCACCGCCACGCCCACACTTCCGAATGCCGTGATGACGATCCAGACCGCGAAGCCACCCCATGCCCATGGATCCACCACGCCAGGATGGGGGCGCATGGACTGATTCCGAATATCCATGACGAACTTGAATACGGCGGCCATGAGCCCGATCGAGAGAACAGGCAGGGCGATTCTGAGCGCCGACAGAGGGGTGACCTCGGTGAAGAACTGCATACCGGTGACGAAGACCCAGACGGCCACCACGTACCAGGACGGGAACATCGGGGGTGCGGATCGAAGTGCCCTGCGCTGCGTCTCGTGGATCTGGGCCAGCGACTGCGCCGCTTCTTCGGGGGTGATGTGCATGATGACCTCTTCCTAGCTTTCCATCCCGGAAAGTACTTTCTACTTGCCGTATCGTCAAGTACTTTCCATACAGACAAATTGCTAGATGTCATACCCGACAGGCCCGGACGTCGGCCTGTTGCCGAGTTCCCATCCGACGGGGCGGACGGCAAGGCGCCGGAGGGCACTCTGGCCGCGTTTCGGTGAAGCACAGCCCGCATCGTCCGGTGCCATCATGGTCAGGCCGATACGGTGACAAACCGCCACGGAGCGGCCGATCCTCTCGCCCTGTCGTCATCGCTCACCTTCAGGCCGATCGTGTACATGCCGGCCCGAGTGAAGGCTTGGGCGCGGTCACAACTGCCGGCGTTCGGGGCGTACTCGTCGTCGGTGCTGTCGTCCCGGGTCACGGCGCTGAAGAGGGTGTCGTTCGCACCCGAGTCGAAGTGAGAGGCGCGCAGACGCACCTGTCTGCCGACTCGGTGCCCGGTCCATGAGGCGGGCCCGTCGAACGTGAGCCTGGGCGAACCGTTACGCACCGTGACCGTCACCCTCGAGGAGATCGGGTCGTGGATGCCGTCGTCGGCGCGGATGATGCTGGTGCGAGCGCGGTCGGGTGGGGCGAACGGCAGGTCGTGACCGTGCCCAGGTCTTGTCCGCTGCCACGTAGTGCGGCCAGGTCCGTGCGCACAAGTGCCACAGCTACGGCGCCCGGCCCGCACGTGTGCCGGAAAGTTCGGGCTGCAGCTACGGCGAGCAGGCCCAAAGGGGGGAACAGGTGCTTCAGCATCGGCGAGCAGAAAGGCGACGGGCCTCTGCCCGTTCTGCGGCGGGTGGACAGGACGGCGATGCGCCGTAGAGCGGAGGCGGGTGGGCGTTCCGGCCGACTTAAGACCGTGCCAAGTACCCCCGCGCCCGAAAACAAGGCCGAAGGCGAACATCACCAGACGCCAGGCAATCGCGGTCGGCCGGAACGCCCACCCGCCTCCGCGGCCACCCAGACCAGCCCAAACCTGCGCCCACCCACACCAGCCCAGCGTCCACCGGGTCGACCCGGAGCAGCCCAGGGTCAGCCAAGGCGTGCGGACAGTCAAATTGATCAAGGCTGCGGGCGTGCAGGTCAGCCCGGACGCTACGGCCACCGGGTCAACCGGACCAGTGCCCAGAGGGGGCCAAGGCAGTCGGGTCGGCCAAGGCTCCGGCCACCCAGATCGGCCCAGACTTACGGCACCCGGGGGATCTAAGGCGATCAGCCAAGGACACTGAACCATGGCAGGCGAAAATCGCCAGAGCCCCGGCCAAGCGGCAACCCTCGGACGGAGGGCGAACTACTTGACCCCGGCCTCGCGCATGTCGCGGAGCTCCCGCTTGAGCTCCTTGATCTCGTCACGGAGCCGAGCCGCCACCTCGAACTGCAGGTCGGCAGCCGCCTGATGCATCTGCTCGGTCAACGACTCGATCAAGGACTCCATCTGCGCCCTGGGCAGCTCGCCCGCGATCGCCTTGGCGTGCGCTCCAGCATGCTTGGCCGCGAACCCCGGCACAGGCGCCTTACCGCGGGACTGGGACCTGCCGCCGCCGAGCAGCCGGTCGGTGTCGGCGTCCTCGCGCTGCAACGAGTCGAGGATGTCGGCGATCTTCTTGCGCAACGGCTGCGGATCGATCCCGTTGGCCTCGTTGTAGGCGATCTGCTTGGCCCGCCGCCGATTGGTCTCGTCGATGGCCCGCTCCATCGACGGCGTGATCTTGTCGGCGTACATGTGCACCTGACCGGAGACGTTTCGGGCGGCTCGTCCGATGGTCTGGATCAGGGAGGTGTCCGACCGGAGGAACCCCTCCTTGTCGGCGTCGAGGATGGCGACCAGCGAGACCTCGGGCAGGTCGAGCCCCTCGCGCAGCAGGTTGATGCCGACGAGCACGTCGAACTCGCCGCTGCGCAGCTCGCGTAGCAACTCGATGCGGCGCAGCGTGTCGACCTCGCTGTGCAGGTAGCGGACCCGGATGCCGAGCTCCAGGAGGTAGTCGGTGAGGTCTTCGGACATCTTCTTGGTCAGGGTGGTGACCAGCACCCGCTCGTCGCGCTCGGCCCGCTCGCGGATCTCGTGGACGAGGTCGTCGATCTGGCCCTTGGTCGGCTTGACGACCACCTCGGGGTCGACCAGCCCGGTGGGCCGGATGACCTGCTCGACGACGTCGCCCTTGGCGCGGCCCAGCTCGTAGGGGCCGGGGGTGGCCGACAGGTAGACGGTCTGGCCGATGCGTTCGAGGAACTCCTCCCACTTCAGCGGCCGGTTGTCGAGCGCGGAGGGCAGCCGGAACCCGTGGTCGACGAGGGTGCGCTTGCGGGAGGCGTCGCCTTCGTACATGGCGCCGATCTGCGGGACGGTCTGGTGGGACTCGTCGAGCACCAGCAGGAAGTCTTCGGGGAAGTAGTCGAGCAGGGTGTTGGGCGCGCTGCCGGCGGCCCGGCCGTCCATGTGACGCGAGTAGTTTTCGATGCCGGAGCAGGTGCCGATCTGGCGCATCATCTCGATGTCGTAGGTGGTGCGCATACGCAGCCGCTGCGCCTCCAGCAGCTTGCCCTGCCGCTCGAACTCGGCGAGCCGCTCGGTCAGCTCGGCCTCGATGCCGTCCACGGCCGTGGCCATCCGCTGCTCGCCCGCCACGTAGTGGGAGGCGGGGAAGATGTAGAGCTCTTCGTCCTCGGTGATCACCTCGCCGGTCAGCGGGTGCATGGTGGAGAGCTTCTCGATCTCGTCGCCGAACATCTCGATGCGTACGGCCAGCTCTTCGTACTTGGGGATGATCTCGATCGTGTCGCCGCGGACCCGGAAGGTGCCCCGGGTGAAGGCGAGGTCGTTGCGGGTGTACTGCATGTCGACGAGGCGGCGCAGCAACTGGTCGCGGTCGACGTCCATGCCGACGCGGAGGCGGGCCATGCGGTCGACATATTCCTGGGGCGTGCCGAGGCCGTAGATGCAGGACACGGAGGCGACCACGATGGTGTCACGCCGGGTCAGCAACGAGTTGGTGGCGGAGTGGCGCAGCCGCTCGACCTCGTCGTTGATCGAGGAGTCCTTCTCGATGTAGGTGTCGCTCTGCGGGACGTAGGCCTCGGGCTGGTAGTAGTCGTAGTAGCTGACGAAGTATTCGACCGCGTTGTTGGGCAGCATCTCGCGCAGCTCGTTGGCGAACTGGGCGGCGAGCGTCTTGTTGGGCTGCATGACGAGCGCGGGGCGCTGCAGCCGCTCGATGAGCCAGGCGACGGTGGCCGTCTTGCCCGTGCCGGTGGCGCCCAGCAGGACATTGTCCTTGGCTCCGGCCTTGACACGGCGCTCCAGCTCTGCGATGGCCGTCGGCTGGTCTCCGGACGGGCTCATCTCGGTGACCACCTCGAAGGGCGCCACCTTCCGCTGCAAATCTGTGACCGGTCGCATGCTGCCCACTGTAGGCGGCACCACCGACAGAAACGTCACCCGCTGACGGGCACGGCCTTCATCGGGGTGAACCCGAACAGGTTGACGTCGACGCTGGTCACCTCGGCGGGCGGCGCGGTCATGAGCACGAACATCCGGATGTGCTCCCCGGGCCCGACCTTGGTCAGGATGGGCGTCGAGCAGACGCAGCGTTCCGGGTGGCGGTCCCCGGCGGTCGCCAGCGGGAAATAGCGCGTCCCGGCGGCGTCGGTCAGCGCGACCCAGAAGAAGTCGATCTTGACCTCGGTGACGGACCCGAACTCCTTGAGATCCCGATCCCAGGCGCCATCCTCCAGTCGGACCGGACCGCCTTCTCCCGTATGGCGGAAGTCGACGGTGGCGATGAGCGTCTTGTCGCTGAGCCGGCGCAGTTCCAGGAGATCGGCGGACAGCCCGGTCAGCTTGCGCTGCCCGGTGGTGGTGGCGACGGCCGGGCCCGGCGTCGCGGAGGCGCCGGTGGAGGGGCCGGTGGAGGGGCCGGTGGAGGGGCCGGTGGAGGGGCCGGTGGAGGGGCCGGTGGAGGGGCCGGTGGAGGGGCCGGTGGAGGGGCCGGTGGAGGGGCCGGTGGAGCCAGTTGAGCCAGTGGAGGGGCCCGGAGTGGCCTCCGGGCCGGTCTGGGTCGCGACAGCACGCTCCCGCTCGAACGTCACCTGGACCCGCCGGTTGCGGGCACGGGCCTGGTCGGAGTCATCCTTGTCGACCGGCTCGTCCTCGCCCCTGCCCTCGGTACGGAACCTCGCGTCCGGAACGAGGGCGGCGAGCGCGCCCTCCACCGCCTTCGCGCGGCGCAGGGACAGGGCGAGGTTGTAGCGGTCGGCGCCGACGTCGTCGGTGTGGCCGACGATCCGTACGGCGCCCTTGGCCTCGGCGTCGATCCGGTCGGCGGTGCGGCGCAGCGTCTCGCGGGCCTGCGAGGTGAGCGTCGCCTTGTCGAAGGCGAACAGGACGTCGGTGTTGAGCGCGATCTCGACCTGCTTGTCGGACTCGGCGACCGAGGACGTGGTGCCGGACAGCTGGGTGGCGAGCGGAACGGTGGTGGGAAAGGCCGCGGCGATGGCCGTGGCGTCGGGCTCGTCGTCCAGCCGGGCGCCGGCGCCCGCGGGGCTGATCGGCAGGGGCGCGGTCAGGCCCGCGTGGTGGAACCCGACCGCCACGGCGGCCGTCTCCGGCGGGACCTGGTAGACCGCCCACAGCTGGGCGGGCGCGCCGGGCGTGACCTTCGCGAAGTATTCCGGATAGCTGCACAGGCAGGGGGCCCGGCTGTCGGTGTTCTCCTTCCGCATCGGGTAGTACGCGGTCAGGCGCGGATGGTCCAGCAGGTAGAAACCGGAGAAGGCGCGGGTGAAGTCGTAGAGCGTGGTCCCGGGCAGACCGGAGGCGCGGAAGCCCTCCAGCCTGACCATGCCGGTGTCGGCGCTGATCCTGAAGCGGGCGGTGACCGAGGTGGCGGTGGTGCGCTCCAGGCCGATCACCTCGACCTTCGCGCCACCGTGGTCGTCGTCGTGGCCGTCGCCGTACAGGGTGGCCAGCGCGGGCCCTCCGGCGGTCTCGGGGGTTCCGGCGGGCGCGGAGCCCGCAGGGGTGGCGGAGACGGACGGCGCCAGGGAGGCCGCGGGCGGCGCGGTGGCGGATGCCGTTGGCTGCGCGGTGGCGGATGCCGTGGGCTGCGGCTCGCGACTCGCGCTCGGAAGGGGCACGAGCCCGCATCCGCCGAGGAGTAACACCGCGAAGACGATCCTGGCCGCCAAACCGCACCTCAAGGTCATAGATCGTTATTTATACCGATATGTCAGGCAGTTCGCTCGCCGATCTTCGGGAACGGGGTCGTGGAGAAGATCACCTCGACCGGCACGTCGAAATGGTCGGCGATGCGCAGCGCGAGGTAGAGGCTCGGGCTGTATTCGCCGCGTTCGAGGTAGCCGATCGTCTGGTAGTGCACTCCCAGCGCGTCGGCGAGTTGCCTGCGGGTCACGCTGCGTTCGGCGCGCAGCAGCGCGATGCGGTTGTAGACGGTCTCACTCATCGCCGTACATCTTCTCAGCCGATGCGCTGCAGCGCCCTGTCGCGGCGTGCCTGCACGGCCGAGCCCGATTCGCGCCTGGCCATCCGGCACAGCACCGGCGGTGCGATCAGCAGCCCGGCGACCGACCACGCGATCAGGACGGCCATCGTCATCCCCGGCCGCCACGAGCCGCCGATCTCCACGGCCGCGGCCGAGTCGGGCAGCAGCGCGGAGCGCATGCCGAGCCCCAGCCAGTACATCGGGAACACGTGCGCCACGGCCAGCGAGCCGACCGCCCCGAGCAGTCCGTTGGCGCCGATCATCAGGCCCAGCATGCCGGGCATGGTGACCAGCGCCAACGGCATGGTCGAGCCGGGCACCGTCGCGTCGCGCTGAAAGTAGAGCACCACGTTGACTTCCTCCCCACGCCTGAAGGCAGGGGACTCCAACCCTCGCAGGCTGAACCTTCCTGCTTCACAGGCGACTGCCGTCCCGGTCAAGGCGAGGGACAGAGAACTGTCCAACGGTCTTACGTGGCCTCCACAGGCATCACATCCCGCCGGCCCGGCGGTAGACCCGGCAGCTTGGTTCGCACCACCGGGCAGGCACACCATACCCGGCACACACGAGAGTGCGCCGCTGTTTCCCCAACGACGGCCCGCCTTGACGGCAAATCGCCGATCTCCTCGCCGTACTGCGCGAACAGGTCGCGGACGAAGCCGGTGGCGTCCTCGGTGGCGTGCACGTAGTGCTCGCCCGCGCGGCTCCAGCACACCTGCGCGTCGCGGGACATCTCGCGCGCCAGACGGTCGGGGCTGTCGTCGGCGACGATCCTGCCGCCGGCCAGGATGAGGATGCGGTCGGCGAGCTTCTCCGCCTCGTCGAGGTCGTGCGTGGTGAGCAGGATCGTGGTCTCGTCGAGGTCGGAGAGCCGGTGGACGAGGTCGTGGAAGTCGCGGCGGGCCTGCGGGTCGAAGCCCGCGGTGGGTTCGTCGAGGAAGAGCACCTCGGGACGGCCGACGATGCCGATGGCGACGTCGAGGCGGCGGCGCTGCCCGCCGGAGAGCCGGGCCACCCGCTGGTCGACCTGCTCGCCGAGGCCGACCGCCTCGATCAGCTCCTCGACGCCGAACGGGCGGCTCCTGCCCGGGGTGGAGTACGGGGCGTAGTAGGCGCCGAGGTGTTCCAGCAACTCGCGCACCCGCCAGCGGCCGTGATCGCGCCACGACTGCAGGACCACGCCGATCCGGGCCCGCCACCGCTCGTCGGCCGAGACGGGATCGACGCCGAGCACCCGCACTCGGCCCGCCGAGGGCACGCGGAAACCCTCCAGGATCTCGATGGTGGTGGTCTTGCCCGCGCCGTTGGGGCCGAGCAACACGACCACCTCACCCGCCGCCACCGCGAAGCCGACGCCCCGCAGCACCTCCTTCGGCCCGTAGGCCATGCGCAGGTCGCCGACCTGGATCGCGGGGGCGGTGCCCGCGGCCTCGACGTGGCCGTCAAGCTCGCTCAGTGCGCTCATCCATCCTCCAGATAGTAGGACTACTACATTCATAGCATGTCTACTATTGAACGCAATACACCTGTGACCCGCACTGCAAGCGAACCGTAAGCCGTACCCGATACGGTCGAAATCGCCTGTAGCGGAAAAGGAAGGTGTTATGTCACGCCCCAGAGAGGCATTCATCCAAGCAGGCCAGGGCCTGGCCCAAGCCGTCATGCAGGGTGGTGACGTACGGCAGGCGATGGGACAGGCCGTCGGCCAGACGATGAACCATCCCGGACAGGCTCCGGGCTTCGCGCTGAACCCGTACGACTTCGCGGCGGCCCGCGACGGCGGCGTCTCGATCGGCACGCTGATCGAGGCCAGGACCTCGTCGCTGGGCGAGGCCGGCGAGATCGTCAACCGCAGCTTCGCCGAGAACGGCATGCACGTCATCTCGCCCGTGGTGATCCCCAAGGGCAGCACCGCCAAGGTGATCGTGCAACTCGGGCTCCTGGTGGTGCTCGGCCTCATCGGCGCGCTCGGCAACGTGATCCCCAACACCGACCTGTTCTTCGGCCCGCACTACTGGATCGTCTTGGTGCTGGCGGCCGCGTTCCTGTGGTGGCGGCGCAGCGTGGTCATGGTGCCCGAGGGCTGCAAGGCGCTGATCACGAAGTTCGGCAAGCTCGTGCACATCGCCGAACCGGGCAGGGTGACGCTGTTCAACCCGTGGAAGCGGGTCAGCTACATCGTCAACACCACCCGCGAGTACCCCTTCAACGCCCCCATCCGCGAGGCGCCGACGCAGCAGGGCGTCAAGGCGAGTGTCGACCTGTTCCTGCAGTTCAGGATCGAGAACCCGGCCGAGTTCATCTTCGTGCTCGGCTCGGTCAGCGGCTTCCAGTCCAAGCTGCAGAACGCCATCAGCGAGGTCACCCGCTCCCTCATCTACGCCCAGCGGGCCGAGGACATCTACGACCTGGTGGGCGAGAGCACGCACGGCATGCTGGAGAGCCTCAACCAGCAGTTCCTGCCCGCCGTACGGCTCACCGACGTGAACATCACGCACGCCGAGCCGTCCAGCCAGGAGTACCGGATGGACCTGGCGGCGCCCGAGATGGTGCGGGTGGCCAAGGAGGCCTACACCTACGAGTACGAGCTGCAGCTGCGCAAAGAGCAGAACGAGGGCGACCTGGTCAAGGAGCTGGCCGGGCTGCAGGAGACGCTGAGCGCCATCCAGGCGGAGATCGCCGGCTACCAGGCCCGCATGGACACCGCCCTCGAACGGGCCGAGCACCAGGCCAAGGCGCAGGCCGGGCAGCGCCTGGTCGAGGCCGAGTCCACGGCCAAGGCCAACTCGGCGCTGCTGGAGGCCCAGGCACTGGACATCCGGGCGCTCAGCGCGGCCGAGGCTCCGGAGATCCTCGAGTACCGCTTCCAGCAGGACCTGCTGGACAAGCTGGAGTCGGTGTCGAACCGGCTGCCGCAGGTCGTGCAGGTGGGCGAGCAGACCGACATCGACTTCCTGGCGCTGGCCCAGCAACTGGTCGGCGGGAAGGGGGCGGCGCTCTTCTCCCCCGAGGACATGGCCGCCATCCGCTCCCGGCTGTCCGAGATCGGCAAGCGGGTGGAGGACCGCGGGGCGGAGATCAGCGCGCTGCTCAGGAAGGTCGCCGCGGAGGTCACCGAGGTCCCCGAGATCGAAGCGGTGACGACGGCTGCGGCGGGGCCGCGCAGCGTACAGAATGTGGAGCGTGAGGTTCGATGAGCGGCCGTGAGTTCTCGAAGATCAAGGAGTCGGTGGCCTCCTGGTCCGACATCCGCCAGCTGCTGCGCGGCGGCGAGCAGGGGCAGCTCGTGCCCGTCGTCATCCCCAAGGACAGGCGCGGTTTCGCCTGGATGGCGCTGGTGTTCGTGGGCGTCTACTTCGCCGGGATGGCCGTGCTGACCGACCTCACCCTGCTGGCCGCGCCGGCGGCGCTGTTCTTCCTGGTCGTGGCGATGATCTGGATGTGGCGCCGGGCGATCATCGAGATCGAGGAGGGCACCACCGGCGTGCGGAGCCGCTGGGGCGCGATCACCGGCACGCTGCCGCCCGGCCGCCACTACCTGTGGGTGCCGTGGGACCGGGTCGACGCCGTGGTCGACACCTCGACCGAGATCCCCTACTCGGCGCCCATCGTGGCCTGCCCGACGGCCGAGAACGTGCCGCTGAAGTCGATCGAGTTCTTCCTCAAGTTCCGCATCGTCGACCCGGTGGCGTTCGTCCGCACGATCGGCGCGGGCAACTTCGACCTGGTCCTGTCGAGCGCCGTCCAGGACGCGATCAGGCAGCGCAGCCGCCGGGTCAACACCGAGCGGGCCTACGACCTGCGCGGCTCCGACGTGGGCGACATGCAGGAGGCGCTCAACCGCCAGCTCGGCCGCTACGGCGTGCGCGTCACCGGCGCCAACATCCCCGACGTGCAGTTGCCCGACCAGTACCAACAGCACCTGGCCACCCGCGAGAAGGTCGCCAAGGAGCTGTCGGCGTACGAGCGCGAGTGGGAGCTGACCCGCAAGCGCCGCATCGACACCCTGCTCATGGAGATCGAGCGCTCCAAGAAGACCCGCGACGCCCGCGTCGTCGAGGTCAAGGCCGCGCACAACACCGCCCGCAAGGACGTGGCGCGGATGCTCGAGGAGCAGGAGACCGAGGCCCAGCGGGTGCGCTGGGAGATCGAGGCTCGCGGCCGCGCCGAGCTGACCGCGGCCGAGAACGAGGCCAAGGCGCTGCGCCGGCTGGCCGAGTCCTACCGTGACAACCGGGCCGTGCTGCACTACGAGCTGGCCCGGCGGCGTCTCGACGTGGGCGCCAAACTGGCGGAGAACGCCCCGCAACCCCTGGTGGTGCGCACCCAGCAGGGCGCGGGCGACTCCGCGCTGTCCACCCTCCTCCTGGCCCAGCTGCTCCCCCGCATTTCGGGCCACCCCAACGGCGAGGCGCCGACCTCATAGGAGAACCCCATGGTGTTCCGCAAGTTGATGGCCGCGTTCGGCGCGGGCGTCGAAGTAGACACTGTGCTGACCGGCACCGGCGTCCGGCCCGGTGAGCGGTTGCGCGGCATGGTCAACTTCCGCGGCGGCGGCTCTGACTACAAGGTCGAGGGCATCTTTCTCGACCTGACCGCCGTCGTCGAGGTCGAACAGGGCGACCACGAGTACAAAACGTCCTACAGTTTCCTGCGCCAGCAGGTGGCGGGGTCGTTCCAGCTGACGGCGGGCGCGCAGCACAGCCAGCCGTTCGAGATCCCGATCCCCTGGGAGACACCGATCAGCGCCATCGGCGGTCAGCCGCTGCGCGGCATGCGGCTGGGCGTGCAGACCGAGCTGGCGCTGGCCGGTGCGCTGGACAAGGGCGATCTCGACCCGCTGTTCGTCAGCCCGCTGCCCGCGCAGGAGCACGTCCTCGGCGCGCTCGACCGGCTCGGCTTCCAGTTCAAGAAGGCCGACCTGGAGCGGGGCACGCTGTACGGCTCGACGATGCCGTTCTTCCAGGAGATCGAGTACTACGCGGGCGGCCAGTGGCGGCGCCACTTCAACGAGCTGGAGCTGACGTTCATCGCCGGGCCGCAGCAGATGGACGTCATCCTGGAGGCCGACAAGCGGGGTGGTTTCCTCACCTCAAGCCACGACGCCCTCAACCGCTTCACGGTCCGCTACGACGCCAACCCCGGCTCGGCCGACGAGGCGCTGCGGCGCGCCCTGGAGCAGATGGCACGCCGCCGCGGCTGGTTCTGACCGGCCGGCCGCCGTCCGTCACGGCCGCCGATCCTGTCCCGGGGGTCGGCGGTCCGTATCCCTGCGTACGCTGGTGATCGCGGGGCGCGCTCGTTACCATGACGTGGGGACTGACTGATCGTCGGGATGCGGGGCGAGGATGGCACGGTTCATGGCGACGGTGCGCGGGGTCGCGCCATGGGCCGCCCAGAACGCCGACGGCGCGATCGCGCTCGGGCTGGCCATCGTGGTGGGTGTGCTCGGCATCATGCCCGAGGACATCTTCGGCGACGACGGCGTCGACGTGCAGCGCCAGCTCGTCAGCGCGGCCACTCTGGTGATCCTGGCGCTGGTGGCCACCGCGCTGCTGCGCGACCGCGCCCGTCAGGCGCCCGTCGAGGCGACGATCACCTCGGGCGCGCTCGCCGACCTGCCGCGGCGCCTCCAGCGCCTCGACGAGATCGACACCCTGGTGGCCGGCACCCGTAAGGCGCTCGACTCGCTCCAGCTGGTCCGCGTGCTGGGCAGCCGTCAGGAGATCGCGCAGGCGCACGCCGAGGCCCGCAAGGACACCACGCGGTGGAGTTTCAAGGGCGGCACCGGCACCTACCTGCGGGCCGTCACCCTGCCCGAGTGCGCCGCCGCCGCGCGCCGGGTCAAGCGCCATCTGACCGTACGGATCGAGGTGATCGACCCGTCCAACGCCGAGGTGTGCGAGACGTACGCCCACTACCGGCGCTCGCTGTCCGACGTCCCCGACGGCACCGGCGAGACGTGGACCACCGACAGGGTGCGCAAGGAGTCGTACGCCACGATCCTGGCGGCGTTCTGGCACCGTCAGCGCTACGGCCTGCTCGACATCGGGGTGGGGCTGTCGGCGACGATGACCACGTTCCGCTGGGACCTGTCGGCCTCCCGGCTGATCATGACGGTCGAGGACCCCAACCGGGCGATGACGGCGCTGGCCGGCACGTTCTTCTACGAAAACTGCGACACGGAGTTGCGGCTCAGCTTCGAGCAGGCGCGCCGGGTGCCTCTGGAGATGTACAAGCGGGCGCCGCTGAGCGACGAGCCGACGGTCGAAGAGGTGCAGGAGCTGTTCGAGAGGATCGGGGTGCCGCTGCCCAGGGCCTACAACGAGCATGACGTCGTCGAGATCGCGCGTAAGGCGTTACGCGCCGTCAATCCGTACAAATCATGAGCTATCACGGCGTCTACCAGCAGGTGACCGCGGGGCGGGGCCGGTCGTGGGCGCTGCGGGCGATCTCCGGAGGCGACGTCACGGCCGTGCGCCACCCGCTCGGGTTCGTCTGCCTGCCGCTCGAACGCGACGGCGGCGACGGGGTCTGCCTGCACCTGTGGTCCGACACGCTCGCCCACGCGCGCAGCACGACCTCGCAGATCCACTGCCACAGCTGGGACCTGTTCAGTCACGTGCTCTACGGCCAGGTGCGCAATGTGCACGCCGTGGTCACCGACGCCGCGCACGACGCGACGCACCGCGTGTTCGAGGTGGTCAGCGGAGCTGACGGCGACCGCATCTCCCCCACTGCGCGCACCGTGCGGCACGCCATCGACCTGGTCGAGGTGTTCGGCGCGGGCGACAGCTATACGCTGCCCGCGGACCGGTTCCACAGCAGCGTGGTGCCGGAGGGCGGTGAGGCGGCCACCATCGCGCTCGGCAGGGGCCGGCCGGGCAGCCGCGACCTGTCGCTCGGCCCGCTCGGCGCGCGGGGGCACCACGTGTCCAGGGAGCCGCTCGACGCAGAGGAGACGGCGCTCGCCGTCCGCCTGATTGCCGCCCACCTGACCTGAAGGGTGCCACGATGGATCTGGATCACGCTCGCGCGGTCGCCGTGGACGCCGCGCAGGCCGCGGGCGCCCTGCTCCTGGCCGGCACCGGCGGCGCCATCGGGGTGCGGCCCAAGGGTGGCTCCGGCGACGTGGTGACCGACCTCGACCTGGCTTCGGAGAAGCTGCTGCTGGAGCGCATCCTGACGGCCTTTCCCTCGCACGCGGTGATCGCCGAGGAGTCCGGCCTGCTGGGCGCGTCGGGCGGAGAGTGGACCTGGCTGATCGATCCGCTCGACGGCACCAACAACGTGGCGATCGGCCTGCCCGCCTACGTCGTGGGCCTGGCCCTGTGCCGGGCCGGCCGGCCCATGCTGGGCGTGGTGCACGACCCGGTCACCGCCCAGACCTGGTCCGCGATCCGGGGCGGCGGCGCCGTCACCGCCTCGGGCGTACGGCTGGCCGCCCCCTACCGTCCGTCACCGCACGGGCCGCTGCTGGCGTGGACCCAGGGCTACACCGTGTCCAGGGACGACGCGACCGTACGAGCGCTGAAGTCGGCTCTGGAGCTGGGCGCGCGGCGCGTCCTGCAGTTGTGGGCGCCGCTGCTGTCGTGGGCGATGCTGGCCAGGGGCGACATCGACGGCATGGTGGGCTACCGGGCCGAGGCGGTCGACCTGCCCGCCGGGGCGCTCATCGCGCGGGAGGCCGGCATCGAGATCCGCGCCCTGGACGGCGGGCCGTTCGAGGAGGGCATCGACGGCACGGCCGACGACCGTAGCTTCGTCGCGGCCCACCCGCACGCCCTGCCCGCGCTGCTCGCCCTGATCCGCTGATCGGGCTCAACTCGTCGCGACGAGGGCCCAGGTGGTGGCCAGCACGCCGACGACGGCCAGGCCGGTGCCGGTCAGCAGGAAGCGGCGCATCGGCACCCTGACCTCGTGGCGCCGGCACGACTCGAACCACAGCAGCGTGGCCAGCGAGGCCCAGGGCGTGACGACCGGCCCGACGTTGGTGCCGGTGAGCAGGGCGAGCAGCTGACCCTGCTCACCAGAAGGGATGATCTCCTCGACGGCCTTGTAGGCGGGCAGGTTGTTGATCAGGTTGGACAGCCCGGCCCCGACGGCGGCCGTGCGGTAGGGGTCGTGCTCGGCGCCGAGCATCCAGCCCATCAGGTCGTCCAGGCCGTACCTGCTGAGGGTCGGCACGACCAGGAACAGGCCCGTCACGAAGATGAGCAGCTGCCAGGGGACCAGGCGCCAGGAGAGCCGGCCGCGGGCGCGCAGGGCGAACGCCACCACGACGATCAGCGCGGCCGCCGGCGCCGCGACGGCGACGTGCACGTTGAGCAGCAGCAGGCCGATGAACAGCGCGCACGCGGCCGACGCGGCCGCGAACAGCACCCGGTCGCCGACCGGCTCCAGCAGGGGCGGGACGTAGCGCACGTCACGCCGCTCGCCACGCCGCCAGTAGAACACCCACAGGAAGACCATGGTCACCGCGATCGAGACGAGCTGCGGCGCCCACATGCGCGCGGCGAACCCCTGGACGTCCAGGCCGATCTTCTGCATGCCCAGGAGGTTGGTCAGGTTGGAGACCGGCAGCAGCAGGCTCGCGGTGTTGGCCAGCCAGATCGTGGTCATGGCCAGCGGCAGGGCGGCGATGCGGGCCTTGGGCGCGAGAGCCAGCATGACCGGGGTGAGCAACACCGCAGTCGTATCGAGGTTCAGAAATATCGTGACAAACGATGCGAAGGCCGTACACAGAAGGAAGAGGGCTAGGTAGTTGCCGCGGCCGAGCACCGCCATCCTGGCCGCGAGGGCGTCGAAGACCTGAGCCTCCTTGGTCAGCTCCGCCAGCACGATGACGCCCACCAGGAACACCAGCAGCGGCACGATCTCGTCGAGGCTCTCGATCGCGTCCCGCAGGGGAAGCAGCCCGGTCGCCACGAAGATCAGACCGAGCGTGAGCAGCCCGATCCTGATCCAGTCGAGCACGCCAAGACGCCGCCACACTCGACGATGATCGCACATCGACTCCAAAACTCCGATCCCGCGAGGGATACTGAGCAGATGGCACGTGAGGGCAGGCCGACCGAGATCTTCGTCAGCTACTCCCCCGCCGACACGGCATGGGCGACGTGGATCGCATGGGAGCTCGAGGCGGCGGGCTACAAGACGATGATCCAGGCGTGGGACTTCGTGCCCGGCACCAACTTCATCGACTTCATGGATCGCGGCGTCAGCGAGGCACAACTCGTCGTGGCGGTGCTGTCGCGCCACTACCTGACCTCTCGCTACGGCCGCCTGGAGTGGCAGGCCGCGCTGCGCGCCGACCCCGACAACCCGTCGAACAAACTGGTGACGATCAGGCTGGAGGACGTCCGGCTCGAAGGGCTGCTGTCCACGATCACCTGGGTCGACCTGCTCGGCGTCACCGACTCCGGGCAGGCCAGGGCGCTGCTGCTGGGCCGCGTCGGGGAGGCGCTGGCGGGCCGGGCCAAGCCGGAGGCGGCGCCCGCCTTCCCCACCGGCATCGGCCCCGGGGTGCCGCTGCCCGCGCCGACCCTGCCGCCCCCCGCCGAGCGCTCCCGCTCGCGCCGCGCCCCGGTCACCGCGCCCCGCTTCCCGCCGTCGGCCGCGGCAGATCGGCGGCGCGAGTCGCTCAGCGTCCTGCACATCGGCGGGCCCCGGTTCGGCCGCGCGCTGCCCGACCCCGGCGAGCCGTTCACCCCCGAGGACATGCAGGCGCGCATCTGGGCCGATCTGACGGCCATGTACGACAAGGGCATGCCGCGGCCCGATCTCATCGTCGTCAGCGGCGACCTGACCGAGTCGGGCAGCCTCGGGCAGTTCGGCCAGGCCACCCGGTTCGTCACCGACCTGCGGCTGCTCATCGGGCTGGAGCCGCACCGACTGCTGATCGTGCCGGGGCCGCGCGACGTCACCAAGGCCGCGGCCAGCGCCTACTTCCTCACCTGCGAAGCCGACGACGTCAGCCCGCAGCCGCCCTACTGGCCCAAGTGGCGGCACTTCGCCGGGCTGTTCGGCGAGGTCTACCAGGGGCTGGACGACCGGGTGTTCGACGGCGGGCAGCCGTGGACTCTGTTCGAGGTGCCCGACCTGAAGGTCGTGGTGGCCGGACTCAACTCCACCATGGCCATGAGCCACCTGGAGCGCGACGCCTTCGCCCTGCTCGGAGAGGCGCAGGCCGCGTGGTTCGCCGAGCGGCTGCGGCCGTACGAGGAGAGCGCGTGGCTGCGGCTCGGCGCGCTCGGCCATCCGCCTGGGGCGCTGCGCGACGCCCCGGGTTACGAACGCCTCCTGTCGCACCGGCTCAACCTGGTGTTCCACGGCTCGGGGACCACGGCAGGCGCCCCCGGCGGAGACGGAGTCGTGATCCCCGCGCCGAAGGCCGGCCGCCACCAGGTGGTCGAGATCACCGCCGGCGGGCTGCGGACCTGGCTGCCCGACGGCGAGCCCGTACGCGCCGCCCACCGCTGGCGGGCCGCGCAGGCCACGTTCACCGGCGAGACGCCGTTCGTGCCGGCGCCCCGGCCGGAGCCCGCCGAACGTGAGCCGAGCCCCGTGGAGTTGCTGCTCGACCGGATCACCGAGGTGTGCGAGGCCCGGCATGAGCGGGCCAGGATCCGCCGGTTCGCGGGCCACCTCGTCGTCACCCACCCCGAGGACGGCTTCGTCCGCCAGACGATGATCGGCGCGCACGTGGGCGAGGTCGACGCCGGCACCGCCGAAGACTTCGTCCGTCAGGCGCACGCTGCCGACCTGGCGTCCGAGCTCGTCTACCAGGGCCCGCCCCCGGCCCGGCCGCTCCGCGACGACCTCATGCGCAGGGGCGTGCGGCTGCGGAGCTTCACTGAGTTCCAGGGCCTGCTCGACCTGTCCGGCTATGTGGCCGAGCAGACCGCGAGGCTCAGCGCCGACCGCCGCTACCCGCCCGGCCTGTACGTCCCGCAGCGCTACCGCGAGCTCGACCGGCCCGGCCACCAGATCAGGCAGGGGCTGACCGACGAGCTGATGCGGCTGCTGGCGTCCGACCACGGCAGGTTCCTGCTGCTGCTCGGCGACTTCGGCCATGGCAAGACGTTCGCGCTGCGCGAGCTGGCCAGGCGCATCCCGGCCGAGCTGCCGCACCTGACGCCGATCCTGATCGAGCTGCGCGCCCTGGACAAGGCGCACTCGGTCGACGCCCTGGTGGCCGCTCACCTGGCCAACCACGGCGAGGAGTACATCGACCTCAAGGCGTTCCGCTACCTGCTGCGGCAGGGCCGGATCGTGCTGCTGTTCGACGGCTTCGACGAGCTGGTCACCCGGCTGACCTACGACCGGGCGGCCGACCACCTGACGACGTTGCTGGCCGCGGCCGAGGACAAGGCGAAGATCGTGGTCGCCAGCCGCACCCAGCACTTCAAGTCGCACAGCCAGGTGCTCACCTCACTCGGCGAGATGGTCGGGGTGCTGCCGCAGCGCCGGGTGCTGGGCGTCGAGGACTTCACCCGCGACCAGATCCGCTCCTACCTGGCCAACCGGTTCGACGACGGCGACGAGGCCACGGCCCGCATGTCGCTGATGGAGGGCATCAAGGACCTGCTCGACCTGGCGCAGAACCCGCGCATGCTGAGCTTCATCGCCGACCTCGACGCCGACCGGCTGCGTACGGTGGCCGGCGCCCGCCACACGATCAGCCCGGCCCTGCTGTACGAAGAGATCCTCAGCTCCTGGCTGGCCTTCGAGGAGCGCCGGGCCAAGGTGCCCGGCTCGGCGACGGCGCTGACCACCGCGGAGCTGTGGCAGGCGGTGACGGCGCTCGCGCTGCGACTGTGGGACTCCGGCGAGTCGCTGCTCGGCGTCGACGAGCTGACCGAGATCGCCGAGACGCTGTCCGACCTGGCGGGGGGCCAGCTGACCACCGCGCACACCGTCTACGCGATGGGCTCGGGCAGCCTGCTGGTGCGCACCGACGAGGGCATGTTCGGGTTCATCCACTCATCGGTGATGGAGTGGCTGATCGCCCGGCACATCGCGGCGACGATCAGTGCTCCGCTGTCGCTGTCGAGGCGGCCGCTGTCGGCGCTGATCGTCGAGTTCCTGTGCGACCTGGCCGACATGCGGGCGCTGCGGGCATGGGTGGCCGATCCGCCGGGCGACGACGTGGCCCGTGCCAACGCCGTCAAGATCGCGGCCAGGCTGCGCACCCCGGCACGGGCCAACCTGCGCGGCGCCAACCTCAAGGGCGAGGACCTGTCGGCGCGTGACCTGCAGGAGGTCGACCTGACCGGCGCCGACCTGACCGACGCCACGCTGGCCGGCACCAACCTGTCCCGTGCCGTGCTGCGCGACGCCAAGCTGGTGGGCGCGCGGCTCGACGGGGCCCGGCTGACCGGCGCCGATCTGCGCGGCGCCGACCTGTCGGGAGCCCGGCTGGCCCGGACCGACCTGAGCGACGTGTCGGCCGAGGGCGCCCGCTGGCACCGGGCCACCCTGATCAACGTGTCGGGCACGCTGCCGGCGCTGCCGGGCGCGGCCATCGTGCCCGGCCAGCCGGTCGAGACGCAGCTGGCCCCGGCCGGGATCGGCGTGCCGTACGGATATCACTTCCAGACCAGCCGCCTGCCCGAGCCGATCGCCTACAGCCCCGACGGGTCGACGATCGCGATCGGCGGCGAGGACGGCAGCGTGCTGCTCTGCGTCGGCGGCGCCCCCGTGCGCACCCTCCAAGGTCATCACGGCCGCGTCTACGCCGTCTCGTTCGCCGGCGACCTGCTGGCCACCGGAGCGAGTGACGGGAGCGTGCTGCTCTGGCACTCCCTCACCGGCGAGCGGCTGCGGCGGCTGTCCGGCCATCCCGACGGCGTCTGGCCCGTACGGCTCAGCCCCGGCGCCGACCTGGTGGCGGCGGGCGGCGGCGACGGGGTGGTCCGCCTGTGGGAGACGGCCACCGGGCGGCAGGTCCACCAGCTCACCGGTCACCAGGAGCCCGTCTACACCGCCTCTTTCGGCCCCTCCGTGCTGGTGACGGGCGACTCGGCGGGCGTGGTGCGGATCTGGGACCTCACCTCAGGCGCCATGATCGGCACCCTCGACGGGCACCGCGGCTCGGTCTACCGCGCCGTGCACAGCCCCGACGGGGCGCTGCTGGCCACCGGCGACGAGGCCGGCGTCGTACGCGTGTGGGACACCGCGTCGTGGACGCTGCGCCACGAGCTGACGGGCCACACCGGTGGCATCTACTGCGTGACCTTCTCCCCCGACGGGTCCGCGCTGGCGACCGGCGACACGGCCGGCACCGTGCGGCTCTGGGACCCTGCGGCCGGCCGGGCACTCGGCGTGCACACCGCCCACGAGGCGACGATCTACCAGGTGACGTTCAGCCCCGACGGCCGCACGCTCGCCAGCGGCGACCGCAACGGCATCGTCCGGCTGCAGGAGGTGGGCGGCACGTCGCGGGTCGAGCTGACCGGCCACCGCAGCTCGGTGTGGCCGTTCGCGTTCCACCCCGACGGGGACCAGCTGGCCACCAGCAGCAACGACGGCACGGTCCGGCTGTGGGACCCGGTGACCGGGCAGTGCCAGCGGGTGCTGCGCGGCCATGGCCGGCGCATCTCCTCCGTGCGGTTCAGCGCCGACGGTTCGATGCTGGCGACCAGCGGCAACGACGGCGTCGTCCGGGTGTGGGAGCCGCACACCGGGCGACGGTTGCGTGAGTTCACCGGGACGGCCGACCGGCTCATCTCCGCCGAGTTCTCCCCTGCCGGGCCGGTGCTCGCCACCTCCAGCAATGACGGCGGCGTGCACTTCTGGAACGCCACCACCGGCGACTACGAGCGGGAGCTCAACGCCGAGACCGATCATGTGTGGGCCGAGGCGTTCAGCCCCGATGGCTCCCTGCTGGCCACGGCCAACGACGACGACAGCGTGCGCGTCTGGTATCGCGCGACGGGCCGCCTGGTGACCAACCTGGCCGACCACCGCGGCCGGGTCCGCTCGATCGCGTTCAGCCCCGACGGCCGCTACCTGGCGACGGGCTGCGACGACCGGCTGGTCCGCATCTGGCACGTCGAGTCGGGCGGCCGGGTGGCGACGCTCGACGGCCACACCGACCGGGTCTACTCGGTGGTGTTCTCACCGTCGGGCCGCCAGTTGGCGAGCGCGAGCAACGACGGACGGGCCATGGTGTGGGAGCTGCGTCCCGGCCAGCCGTGGCAGCCGCTGCTCCGGCACACGCTCACCCAGCACACCGGACGGTTGTGGAGCGTGGCGTTCAACGCCACGGGCGACCGCCTGGCCACGGGCGGCGACGACCTGACCGTGCGGGTGTGGGACTCGACGACCGGCGGGTTGCTGCACACGCTGGCGGGGCACGCCCGCCGGGTGTGGTCCGTGGCCTACAGCCCCACGTCCGACCTGCTGGCCAGCGCCGGAGACGACGGGGTGGTGATCCTCTGGGAGGGCACGACCCGCCGGGCGACGCTGCTGGGGCTGCCGGAGGGCTGGGCCGCGCTGTCGCCCGACGGGCGCTACAAGGTGCAGGGCGAGCTGGCAGGTCAGTTCTGGCACGTCATCGGGATGTCCAGGTTCGAGCTGGGCGAGCTGGATCCGCACCTGCCGGGGGTGCGCCAGGTGCCGCTGGAGTCGCCCTTCTGATCACTTGCGGCGACCGGCCCCACGCGCCGGGGCCGCCCAGTGCGCCGGACGCGTGAGAGGGGCCGGCACTCTCGTGGCCGTGTCGCCCCTGGCCGCGTTGAGCTGCGGCTGGGTGACGAAGATGGCTCCGGTCAGATCGGCTCCGCCGAGGTCGGCGCCCCGCAGGTCGGCCCCGATGAGGTCGGCCGTGCGCAGATCGGCCCGCCTCAGGTCGGCTCCGATGAGATAGGCGCCTCTCAGATTGGCCGCCCTGAGGTCGGCGCCGGCGAGCTTGGCGCCGATGAGGTCGGCTCCACGCCGGTCCTTGCGCCGCGGGATCTCTCCGCGCGCCAGCTCACTCGTACGCAGCAGCAGGGTGTTGACCTCCTGCCGGTGTGCCGCCACGTCCAGCTCCACAAGGGCGCCGGGGTCGCGGAGGGTGAGCCGCTCGGTCTCGTCGAGCGCGAGGCGGAGCTCGTCGTGGATCGGGTGTGCCTGCGGGAGCGCCAGGGCCTGCGCCAGATACCACAGCAGCTCGTGCAACTGCCGCATGACCGGGAACACCTCGAACATCCGCTGGGCCGTGTCCGGGGCCCGCCGCCAGTCGTGGCCGCCGAAGGTGACCTGCGAGACCTTCTGGCCCGCGCCGAAGCAGTCGTAGACGGTGCAGCCCGCGAACCCCTGCTGCCGCAGCGTGCCGTGAATGCCGCAGCCGAAGTCGTCGCGCAGGTTGCGGCACGGCTGCCCGGCGTCCTTGCCGATCGCGAAGTCGGCCGACGCCGCGAAGGGCAGCGCCACGCAGCACAGCGCGAAACAACTGCCGCAGTCGGCTCGCAACTCCCGGTCGTCGATCATGCTCACTCCACCACACTCCTGCTCACGTGCTGATGAACCCGGCCGATCCTATCCACGGCCACGTGCCCGCTCTCCTCATCCGAGATCGTCCCGCCTCCGGGCACCGACTCCGAGCCGTGACCGCAGCGCCCGTACGCCGGCAGCGAGCACCGGCGGCACGGTCGGCCGGCTTGATGGTCAGCAGCCGGTGATCGATCGACTCCACCCACTCCGCGGGCAGCCAGGCGGGATCGTCGAGCGCCCCGAGGGACCGGACCAGGGCGGTGATCGTCTCGCCGAACTCCCGGTCCGCGGCGGGACAGGCGGTGTCCTCCAGCACGTCGTGCAGCAGGCCCGCGCACACCGTCTCGTGGTCCGATCCCAGGTCGGCGAGGATCGCGGCGACCGCCACCGGGTGGGTGATGCAGGGATCACCGCTGGCTCGGGTCTGGCCCCGGTGCCAGTAGGCCCTGGTGATCGCCTCGCGAGCCCGCTCGGCGCCGTCGGGAGTGATCCGGTAGGTAGTAGCGGCGGCTCGGCCGTCCCTCCTGTACGTGGACGCCGGGGTCCTCCCACCGCCACCTCGGCTCGCTACCCTCGGCGGCGGGTGGGGCGGCTCAGCTCGGACCCGCTACCCCCGGCTCAGTCTCGGGGCCTGCCGCGCCTCGGCGGGCCGAGTAGGCGGGTCAGCCTCGGGCGGCGCGGCTCCGCAGGTCATCCCAGACCTCGTCGACCCTGGCGTCGAGGGCGTCCAGCGAGCCGTCGTTGTCGATGACGATGTCGGCGATCTTGAGGCGGTCTTCGCGGCCGGCCTGGGCGGCGATGCGGGCCTTGGCGTCATGCTCGGCCATGCCGCGGTGCTCGGCCAGCCGGGCCAGGCGCGTCTCGTCGGAGGCGTCGACGACCACGACCACGTCGTACATGGGGGCCAGGCCGTTCTCCGCCAGCAGCGGCACGTCGTAGACCACGATCGCGTCGTCGGCGGTCCGCGCCTGCAACTCGGCGACCCGCTCCCCCACCAGCGGGTGGACGATGGCGTTGAGCGAGGCGAGCTTGTCGGGGTCGGCGAAGACGATGGTGCCGAGCTTCTCCCGGTTGAGCGAGCCGTCGGGGCGCAGCACCTCGGTGCCGAAGGCCGCCACCACCCGCGCCAGCCCGGGCGTGCCGGGCTCCACCACCTCGCGGGCGATCCTGTCGGCGTCGATCACGACGGCGCCCCTGTCCGCGAGCCGCTTGGAGACCTCGCTCTTGCCCGACCCGATGCCGCCGGTGAGACCAATCATCAACACGCGGCCAGCCTAGCCGCGAGGGGTTTGGGGCGGCAGTCCGGGGATCTGCTCTCTGCGCAGGTGGACGAGCGTCAGGTGCTCGTCCATGCGTTCGCGATGGGTCTCACGGTAGCCGAGGCGCCGGTAGAGCCGCAGGTTGCCACCGGACAGGTGCCCCGTGAACAGGTCGAACGCGGTCGCCGCCGGCACCTGCTCGTGCAGCGCGCCGAGCAGCGCCGTGCCGAGCCCGTGGCCCTGCCGGTCGGGCGCGACGACCAGCCGGCCCACCAGGCAGGTCGTGCCGGTCTGCCGGCCACGCACGGCGCCGATGATCCGGCCGGCGTCGACCGCCTTGAGCACGATCCCGCCCTCGACGGCCTTGCGGACCTGCTCGACGGACTCCACCAGCGGCGGGATGAACGGGTCGCCGTAGAGCTGAGCCTCGCTCACGTAGGCCGCCCGCTGGACGGTGAGGATCTCGCCCGCGTCAGCGGCCAGCGCCCGTTCGATGTCCACCCGCAGCACCCTATGCCAGCCCGGACGACCACGGCCACCGGCCATCTGCCGGGCTGCCCAGTTGCCCGGACCGGAACGCGGAGAAGCCCCGCACGAACCCGTGCGGGGCTTCTCCGGACTGTCTGTTCCCTTAGCTCTGACCGCCGGCGAGCTTCTCGCGCAGAGCCGCGAGAGCCTCGTCGGAGGCGAGAGCGCCGCTGGCCGGAGCCGACGACGAGGAGGAGGAAGAGCTGCTCGACTGAGGCTGCGTCTCGCCGGAGTAGGTCGAGGGAGCGGCCTCGCCGGCCTCCGCCTCGGCCTTGCGGGCCTCCTCGATCTGCTTCTTGTGAGCCTCGAAGCGCGTCTGGGCCTCGGCGTACTGCCGCTCCCACTCCTCACGCTGCTTGTCGAAGCCCTCGAGCCACTCCCCGGTCTCCGAGTCGAAGCCCTCCGGGTAGATGTAGTTGCCCTGGTCGTCGTAGGTCGCCGCCATGCCGTAGAGCGTGGGGTCGAACTCGACCTCGGTGCCGACACCCTCGTTGGCCTGCTTCAGCGAGAGGCTGATGCGACGGCGGTCGAGGTCGATGTCGATGATCTTTACGAAGATCTCGTCGCCGACCTGGACGACCTGCTCCGGAATCTCCACGTGGCGCTCGGCCAGCTCGGAGATGTGGACCAGACCCTCGATGCCCTCCTCGACCCGGACGAACGCGCCGAACGGCACCAGCTTGGTGACGCGACCGGGCACGACCTGGCCGATCTGGTGGGTGCGGGCGAACTGCTGCCACGGGTCTTCCTGGGTGGCCTTGAGCGACAGGGAGACGCGCTCGCGCTCCATGTCGACGTCGAGGACCTCGACCGTGACCTCCTGGCCGACCTCGACGACCTCGGACGGGTGGTCGATGTGCTTCCAGGACAGCTCGGACACGTGGACCAGGCCGTCGACGCCGCCGAGGTCCACGAACGCGCCGAAGTTGACGATCGAGGAGACGACGCCCTTGCGGACCTGACCCTTCTGCAGGGTGTTGAGGAACGTCTGGCGAACCTCGGACTGCGTCTGCTCAAGCCAGGCGCGGCGCGACAGGACCACGTTGTTGCGGTTCTTGTCGAGCTCGATGATCTTCGCCTCGAGCTCGCGGCCGACGTAGGGCTGCAGGTCGCGGACGCGGCGCATCTCGACCAGGGACGCCGGGAGGAAGCCACGGAGGCCGATGTCGAGGATGAGACCACCCTTGACGACCTCGATGACGGTGCCGGTGACGATGCCGTCCTCGTCCTTGATCTTCTCGATCGTGCCCCAGGCGCGCTCGTACTGAGCACGCTTCTTGGACAGGATCAGCCGGCCCTCCTTGTCCTCCTTCTGGAGAACCAGGGCTTCGACGTGCTCGCCGACCTCCACGACGTCAGCCGGATCGACATCGTGCTTGATCGACAACTCACGCGAGGGAATGACTCCCTCGGTCTTGTAGCCGATATCGAGAAGAACCTCGTCTCGATCGACCTTGACGACGGTGCCCTCGACGATGTCGCCGTCGTTGAAGTACTTGATGGTCTCGTCGATCGCTGCGAGGAAGGCTTCCTCGGACCCGATGTCGTTGACCGCTACCTGCGGGGTGCTCGAGGTTGCCTCAGTGCTGGACGTCATGTGTGGAATTGCTCCGAACGCGGACAGGATGTCGATGTGGCGGACGCGCGGCAGGCCCTCTTCCGCATCAAGCCGAGGAGTTACGACATCGACGTGACCGAGCGCGAGCCCGCTCCGTCTGAGGCGCGCGCGAGCCCACAGCGCAGCGATCAGCATATGAGACCTTGGGCCCGGGGTCAATCCGGCCCACGCATGCGCACCGACTTAGTAGGCGATGACCTGACCCCGCCACTTGGGGGCGATATTACCGCGAAGTTTCCGTGGCACGGAGATCCGATCCGGGTCGCCGTCGGACACGTAGCGCCTATCGGGATGGCGGTCGAGCCACTCCAGCCAGTACTGCGAACACCAGGTACGGCACTCGCCCTTTTTGCCATTGCTCTGGATCCGCTGGATCGCCCCGCGGTCGAAATTTTTCGCGTATGGCGAAACCGACGGCTCGGCTCCGGCCAGGAAGACCCCGGTGAACTCGTAGGCCGTGCCGTCCCAGCGGCCGGCGCGCGCCAGCTTCTTCGGCCGCGGCAGGATCCCGTACGGCAGGGCCATGGTCGTGGACGGCCTGCCCCCCAGCTTGTGCAGCAGTCGTTCGAGCCGGACGATCTGCTCGCGGACCTTCTTCTTCGGCACGGCGGCCAGGTTGGCGTGCGACCAGGTGTGGTTGGCCACCTCGAAGCCGTGGTCGGTCAGCCAGCGCACGGCCGCGGCCTGCTGCTCCGGGTCGCGCAGCCCGAACGGCTCGCGGTTGACCCAGAGCGTGGCGACGGGCCGGAACGACGGATATCTCCTGGCCACGTCGAGGATCATGCCGACCGCCGTGTCAGGACGGGGATTGCCGCTCGCGTCGAGCCCGAAGTGGCTCTCGTGCCCGTCGTCGAAGGTCAGCACGACGGGGAACTTGCCGGCCGGGACCCGGATGTCACCGGAGGCGAACTCGCCGGCGGTGATCGGCGCGTAGCCGCGTTTGGCGAGCCGTTCGAGCTCCCGCATGAACTGCTCGGGCGTGCGGTCGATGGAGGCGTGGCGTTTCTTCAGGATCCGGTGGTACATCAGGACCGGCACCAGGCCGGACTCGTTGGCCTTGACCTGGCGGGCGAACTCGGGGGTGGCCACCACGCCCGGCGGCCGGTCGTCGACGGGCGGCTGCGACGCCGACGGCTGCGGCTGCGGCGTGGCCATAGCCTGCCTTCGGGTGGGCGCCTGCCCGGAGGAGGGGATCACCATCAGCCCGATGATCGCGAGAATCACCACCACGATGTTCGCAAGGCCGATGACGCGCGTGGGGGACGCTGAAAACCGCACAAAACTCCCGTACCGTTCGGGTGGAATCGGCCTTACAGCCTAGTCCAGACCCGATCAGCCGGGCGCGGCGGCGATCTCGCGCGCCCGGCCGGGAGGGCGTCAGTGGCCGGCGTCCTCCCACGTGCGGCCGACGCCGACGGAGACCTCGAGCGGCACCCGCAGGTGGTAGGCGGCGTTCATCTGGTCGCGCACCAGCCGCGTGAGCGGGTCGAGCTCGCCCGGCGCCACCTCGAACACCAGCTCGTCGTGGACCTGCAGCAGCATCCGGGAGGAGAGCCCTGCCTCGCCGATGGCCTGCCGGACGTGGAGCATGGCGACCTTGATGATGTCGGCCGCCGACCCCTGGATGGGGGCGTTGAGCGCCATCCGCTCGGCCATCTCGCGCCGCTGCCGGTTGTCGCTGGTCAGGTCGGGCAGGTAGCGGCGGCGGCCCATGATGGTCTCGGTGTAGCCGTCGGTGCGCGCCTGCCGGACGATGTCGTGCAGGAAGTCGCGGACCCCGCCGAACTCCTGGAAGTATTCCTCCTTCAGCGCCCGCGCCTCGGCCACCGGGATGTTGAGCTGGCCGGACAGCCCGAAGTCGGACAGGCCGTAGGCGAGGCCGTAGTTCATCGCCTTGATGCGGGCGCGCAGCTCGCCGTCGATCTGCTCGGGCGGCAGGTTGAACACCCTGGCCGCGGTCGCCTGGTGGAAGTCGTGGCCCGACTCGAACGCCTCGATCAGCGACTCGTCGCCCGACAGGTGGGCCATGATGCGCAGCTCGATCTGGCTGTAGTCGGCGGTGAGGAGCGTCTCGTAGCCCTCGCCGACCACGAAGCCCTGCCGGATGCGGCGGCCCTCGGCGGTGCGGATCGGGATGTTCTGCAGGTTGGGCTTCTCCGACGACAGCCGGCCGGTCGCGGCGATGATCTGGTTGAAGGTCGTGTGGACGCGCCCGTCGTCGGCGATCTCCTTGATCAGGCCCTCGACCGTGGTGCGCAGCCTGGTCTGGTCGCGGTGCCGCAGCATGATCACCGGCAGCTCGTGGTCGGTCTGCGTGGCGAGCCAGGCCAGCTGGTCGGCGTCGGTGCTGTAGCCGGTCTTGATCTTCTTGGTCTTCGGCAGCGCCAGCCTGACGAACAGGATCTCCTGCAGCTGCTTGGGCGAGCCTAGGTTGAACTGCTCGCCGACCGCCCGGTGCGCCTCCTCCACCGCGTGCTTGACCGCGGCGCCGAACTCGGCCTCCAGCCCGGCGAAGTATTCGCCGTCGACGGCGATGCCGGCCCGCTCCATCTCGGCCAGCACGCCCAGCAGCGGCAGCTCCACGTCGGTGAGCAGCTGGGTGCCACCGCGGCCGGCCAGGAAGCCCTCCAGCGCCTCGGCCAGCTCCAGTGCGGCGTGCGCACGCAGCGCGAGGTCCTTGGCCGGGGCGTCGTCGTCGTCGCCGAACAGCGCGGCCTGCCCGCCGGACTCCTGCTCGGCGCGCAGGTCGCGATTGAGGTAGCGCCTGGCCAGGTCTTCGAGCGTGAACGTGCGCTGGCCCGGCATCGCCAGGTAGGCAGCCAGCGCGGTGTCGCAGGACAGGCCCCGCAGGGTCATGCCCTGCGCCCACAGGGCGAGAATCGGGCCCTTGGCGTCGTGCACGGCCTTGAGCCTGGACTCGTCGGCGAGCCAGGCGCGCAGCGCCGCCTCGTCGGCCTCGGTGAGCTTGACGGGGTCGATGTGGGCCGCGGTGCCGTCGGGCGAGGCGATGGCGATGGCGTCGATGCGCCCGGTGCCGCTGCCGTAGGCGCCCTTGAAGGCGAGGCCCGCGCGGCCGGCCGGCAGCGCGGCCAGCCAGCCGGCGACGCGGTCGGGCCCGAGGATGACGGTCTCGACCTCGAAGCCCAGCTCGGGCTCCTGCTCGCCGGTGCCGAGCGTCTTGAACACCCGCTCGCGCAGCTCGCCGCGGATCTGCAGGGTGTCGAAGAGCTTGTTGACCTCCTCGCGCTCCCAGCCTCCCTGCTTGAGGTCGGCCAGATCGACGTCGAGCGCGACGTCGCGGAGCAGCTCGGTGAGCCGGCGGTTCATCAGCACCTGGGCGACGTGGTCGCGCAGCTTGTCGCCGACCTTGCCCTTGACCTCGTCGACCCGGTCGACCAGCGCGGTCAGCGAGCCGAACTCGCGCACCCACTTGGCGGCGGTCTTCTCGCCCACGCCGGGGATGCTCAGCAGGTTGTCGCTGGGGTCGCCGCGCAGCGCGGCGAAGTCGGGATACTGCACCGGGGTCAGGCCGTACTTCTCCTGGACCGCCTCGGGGGTGAAACGCGTCATGTCGCTGATGCCCCGGCGCGTCATCAGCACCGTGACGTGCTCGTCGACCAGCTGCAGCGCGTCGCGGTCGCCGGTGACGATCAGGACGTCCATGCCCTCGGCGGAGGCGCGCGTGGCCAGCGTGGCGATCAGGTCGTCGGCCTCGAAACCCGGCTTGGACAGGTGCGGGATGCGCAGCGTGCCGAGCAGCTCGTAGATCAGCTGCATCTGGCCGCGGAAGTCCTCGGGCGTCTCACTGCGGTTGGCCTTGTAGGCGGCGTACTCCTCGTGCCGGAACGTCGGCTCCGAGCGGTCGAAGGCGACCGCCACGTGCGAGGGCCGCTCGTCGCGCAGGATGTTGGTCAGCATCGAGGTGAACCCGTAGACCGCCTCGGTGTGCTGACCGTCGGTGGTCATCAGGTTGGCGTCCTTGAGCGCGTAGAACGCGCGATAGGCCAGGGAATGCCCGTCGAGCAGCAGCAGGCACGGGCGGCTGGGGGTCACTTCACTCTTCGGCACACCAGCAGCCTAGTCTGCGACTACGACAGAAAACCCGAGCTCGAAAGTCTGGAGGCATCCCCTTGACACAGACCGACCCCACCGAACTCACCGCGTACGCCGCCGTGCACGCGGGCACTCTCGCCGACCGGATGGGCGTGGAGTTCCTCGAGGTCAGCGCCGAGCGGGTGGTGGGGCGGATGCCGGTCGAGGGCAACACCCAGCCGTACGGCCTGCTGCACGGCGGCGCCTCGGTGGCCCTGGCCGAGACGCTCGGTTCGGTGGGAGCCGCGGTCCACGCGGGGCCCGAGCGCATCGCCGTGGGCATCGAGATCAACGCGACCCACCACCGCTCGGCCACCTCGGGCCATGTGACCGGCGTGGCCACCCGGCTGCACGGCGGCCGCACGCTGGCCAGCTACGAGATCGAGATCCTCGACGAGCAGGGACGGCGCGTCTGCACGTCCCGGCTGACGTGCATGCTGCGTGATCGCTGAACGCCACGCGACTGCCGTGCACCTTTGCGCACACGCCCCACGGCTCGCTACGGTTGTCCGAGCGGAGCCCGCGGGGGGGCCGAGTAGATAACGTGTGAGGCCGGGGAAGCCTTGCATGGTCCCAAAGGCCACCCCCTCGGGCTCTTTCGCGCTCCCATCGCCATTCGTTCTCGTTCGCCCGATCTCACACCAGGTGTATCCGGTCATTTAGCCCCTGACCTGCGCCTTGCTACCTCACATCAGTGACACACAGATGTCACTAATTGGTGACGAACGATACTGAACCGGGCGTTCGCGGAATAGGCTCCCGCCAGCATCCAGATGTGCCTGCGATGCCCGCGTGTCGAGATGGAGGGGCAACCCCCCGTTGACCTATCTGAGGGAGCACCATTGCGCAGAGCCGTGATCGCGTTCACGGCCTTCCTGAGTGGACTCGTTCTCCTGCTTCTCTCCGCGCCCGCCCATGCGGCGGCACCGGAACAGAGCCTGAGAGGGACACTCACATACCAAGGCCAGCCAGTGAACGGCGTGAAAATCGTCGTGACCACAGAGAGCGGACAACCCGTCGCGGAGGTCACCAGTAACGCCCAGGGCACGTGGCAGGTCCCCGTCGACAAGCCGGGGAAATACAAGGTCACACTGGATGTCAGCACTCTTCCCCAGGACGCCGAGGTCCGGGGCGGCAACAACGTCCGCAACCCGACGGTCTTCGAGGGCAACCCCGCCGCGGTGCTGTTTGCGCTGCAGGCCAAAGGCGGTGCCGGGCCTGGAGGCGAGAGCGACACCACCGGGCAGAGCACCTTCTGGGACCAGGCGGCCCAGCTCACCTTCGAGGGCCTCAACCTCGGCCTCATCATCGCGCTCGCCGCGCTCGGCCTCTCGCTCATCTACGGCACCACCGGCCTGACCAACTTCGCCCACGGCGAGCTGGTCACCCTGGGGGCCCTGCTCGCCTACGCCTTCAACTCGGGCATCGGCCTGCACCTCATCCCCGCGGCCATGATCGCGGTGATCGTCGCCGGCGGGCTCGGCTACGCGCAGGACAGGTTCTTCTGGGGCCAGCTGCGCAGGCGCGGCACCGGCATCATCGCCATGATGATCGTCTCGATCGGTGTGGCGATCTTCCTCAGATACCTCTTCCTCATCCTCTTCGGCGGTGAGAGCCAGTCCTTCCTGCAGTACACCGCCCAACCGGGCATCCAGGTCGGACCCATCTCCGCGGCGCCGAAGAACTTCGTCGCGATGGGCATCGAACTGGCGGTCCTCGTCATCGTCGGCCTCGCGCTGATGCGCACCCGCACCGGCAAGGCGGCCCGCGCCGTGGCCGACAACCCGGCCCTCGCCGCCTCCTCCGGCATCAACGTCGACCGGGTCATCCGCATCATCTGGACCATGGGCGGCGCCATCGCCGCGCTGGCCGGCATCATGCTGGGCCTGTCGCAGAACCTGAAGTTCACCATGGGCCAGGACATCCTGCTGCTCATCTTCGCCGGCGTCACGCTCGGCGGGCTCGGCACCGCGTTCGGCGCGCTCGTCGGCTCGCTCATCGTCGGCCTGTTCATCCAGCTGTCCACACTCTGGGTGCCGCCAGAGCTCAAGAGCGTGGGCGCGCTGGCCGTACTCATCATCGTGCTCCTCTTCCGGCCACAGGGCATCCTGGGCCGCCGCGAGCGGATCGGCTGACGGGGGGAACCATGGACTGGATCACGATCATCTCCACCACCGTCAAAGCCGCCATCGGCGTCGAGACGGTCTGGTACGCACTCGCCGCCATCGGCATCAACATCCACTTCGGCTACACCGGACTGCTCAACTTCGGCCAGTCGGCCTTCCTGGCCGTCGCCGGCTACGGCCTGGCCGTCACCGTCACCGTGCTCGGCCTGCCCTTCTGGGTGGGCATCGGGGTCGGCCTGCTCTCGGCCGTGCTGCTGGCCCTCCTCCTGGGCATCCCGACACTGCGCCTGCGGGCCGACTACCTGGCCATCGTCACCATCGCGGCCGCCGAGATCGTCCGGCTCGTCTTCCGCTCGGTGGCGTTCAAGGACGTCTTCGGCGGCTCCGACGGCCGGCGGGGCTTCTCCGATGGCTTCTACGCACTGAACCCCTTCTCTCCCGGAACGTACGGCTTCGGCTGGCTCAGCTTCAACGAGCGGGTGCTCTGGGTGCTGGTCGTCGGCTGGGCGCTGGTGGCCCTGTCCTGCCTCATCGTCTTCCTGCTCATGAAGAGCCCCTGGGGCCGCGTGCTCAAGGCGATCCGCGAGGACGAGGACGCCGTGCGCGCCCTCGGCAAGAACGTCTTCTCGTACAAGATGCAGTCGCTGATCCTCGGCGGCGTCATCGGCTGCCTCGGCGGCTTCATCTACGGGCTGGCCTACGCCTCGGTGCAGCCCGACATCTTCGGCACCGAGACCACCTTCTTCGCCTACACGATCGTCATCCTCGGCGGCGCCGCCCGCGTGTTCGGCCCCGTCGTCGGCTCGATGATCTTCTGGGTGCTGCTCGTGCTGGTCAACGGCGTGCTCAGCGGCGCGGTCGAGTCCGGGCTGATCACCTTCATGGACTCCACGCAGGTCGGCCCGTTCCGCTACCTGCTGGTCGGACTGGGGCTGATCCTCTTGCTCGTCTACCGGCCACAGGGCGTCTTCGGGGACAAGAGGGAGATGGCAATCGATGCACGCTGAGACAACCGCCACCGAGCGCAAGGCCGCGGCACTGGCCGCCTTCAAGGATCTCGCCCGCGACCCCGGCGTGCCCAAGCCCGACCCGATCCTGGTGGTCGACAACGTGGTGCGGCGCTTCGGCGGCCTCACCGCGGTCGAGGTGGCGCACGTCGAGGTCCAGCGCGGCTCCATCACCGCCCTGATCGGCCCCAACGGCGCCGGCAAGACCACCTTCTTCAACCAGCTCACCGGCTTCGACACGGCCGACTCCGGCCAGTGGACGTTCAACGGCCGCAACATGAACGGCGTGCCCGCCCACAAGGTGGCCCGCGCCGGCATGGTCCGCACCTTCCAGCTCACCAAGGCACTGGCCAAGCTCACGGTGCTGGAGAACATGCGCCTGGGCGCGCAGCGCCAGAAGGGCGAGAGCTTCTGGCGCGCGCTCCTGCCGGCCCTCTGGAAGGGCCAGGAGGACGCGATCACCGAGCAGGCCGACGAGCTGCTGACCAGGTTCAAGCTCGACGCCAAGCGCGAGGACTTCGCCGGCTCGCTCTCCGGCGGCCAGCGCAAGCTGCTGGAGATGGCCCGCGCGCTCATGGTCGGGCCCGAGCTGGTCATGCTCGACGAGCCGATGGCCGGCGTCAACCCGGCGCTGACCCAGTCGCTGCTCGGCCACGTCAAGGACCTGCGCGAGCAGGGCATGACCGTGCTGTTCGTCGAGCACGACATGGACATGGTGCGCGACATCAGCGACTGGGTGATCGTCATGGCCCAGGGCAACGTCATCGCCGAGGGACCCCCCGAGACGATCATGTCCGACGAGCGCGTCATCGACGCCTACCTCGGCGCCCACCACGACGCTCCCCTGTCGGAGAGCGAGCTCGAGGAGCAGCTCCACGAGGCCGAGGCCGCGCTCGAAGCCGAGATCGAGGAGGAGACGCAGAAGTGAACGCCGACCCCGAATCCGCGTCCGCGTCGAAGTCGGCCGTCACCGACCGCGGCGCGCACCTGGCCGGCGCCGAGAGCGCCGTCCTGCGCTGTGACGAGCTGATCGCCGGCTACCTGCCGGGGGTCAACATCCTCAACGGCTCCGACCTGTACGTCGGCGAAGGCGAGCTCATCGGCATCATCGGCCCCAACGGCGCCGGCAAGTCGACGCTGCTCAAGGCGATGTTCGGACTGGTCAACATCCGCAGCGGCACGGTCGTGCTCAAGGGTGAGGACATCACGAACATGAAGGCGCACTCCCTGGTCTCCCGGGGCGTCGGCTACGTCCCGCAGACCAACAACGTCTTCCCGAGCCTCACCATCGAGGAGAACCTCGAGATGGGCGCCTTCCAGGTGCCGGGCAGGTTCAAGGAACGCTTCGAGTTCGTCGCCGAGCTGTTCCCCGCGCTCAAGGAACGGCGCAAACAGCGCGCCGGCTCCCTGTCCGGCGGCGAGCGGCAGATGGTGGCGATGGCTCGGGCGCTCATGACCGAGCCGTCCGTGCTGCTGCTCGACGAGCCCTCGGCCGGCCTGTCGCCCAAGCTGCAGGACCTGGTGTTCATCCAGGCCCAGCAGATCAACAAGGCCGGCGTGACCGTCATCATGGTGGAGCAGAACGCCAGGCGCTGCCTGCAGATCTGCCACCGCGGCTACGTTCTCGACCAGGGCCGCAACGCCTACACCGGCACCGGCCGCCAGCTGGCCAACGACCCCAAGGTGATCGAGCTCTACCTCGGCACCCTGGCCAAGGCCTGAGCGTCATCCGAACCGGCGAAGGGGCTCCTCACGGGGCTCCTTCGCCGGTTTAATGGGCGCCGTGAGACGTTTAGCGGCTTTGGCGGTCATCCTGCCCCTGCTGGCCGGCTGCCAGCAGTCCCCGGCCCGCACCGGCCAGTACAGCACCGGCGGCGACCCCTCCGACGATCCCTGCGCGCGGGTGGTCTCCGCCATCGGCTACGCCGACCTCCTGCTGCGGCCCCGCGGTGAGGAGGACGACCAGACGTTCGAGAACGCCGTGCTCGGCCGCCTGGCCGAGGCCCGCGGCATCACGCTTCAGTACGGCCCCGCCCTGCCTGACACCCTCGGCACGGCCGTACAGGCCGTCCAGGACGCGACGGCGGGGCTTGCCAGGGCCGACGTGCCACGCGACCGGCAGGTGGCGCTCCTGAAGGACTACAGGGCCGCGGCCGACCAGATCGAGGCGGGCTGCGCATAGCGAAAGGGCCCGGTCCGAGGACCGAGCCCTTCCTGCCGAGAACGCCTAGCCGGCGATGTTGCCGGTGCGGTACTCGAGCGCCTTGGTCGGGTACTTGTTGTCGTCGCCGTACTCGTAGATGCCGATCGTGGCGACGGCCGGGTCACCGGCCTCGTTGAACTCGACCGGACCGCTCACGCCGTCGTAGTCGATGTCCTTGCCCGCCTTGATCAGCTCGACGCAGGACTTGAAGTCGTTGCACTTCTCGCCGCCCTTGCTGACCTCGGCCAGCTTCGCGGCGATGTCGGTGCCCGCGTCGCTCTTGGCGGCCTCGGCGGCCAGCGCGATCAGGTTGGCCGCGTCGTAGGACTCGGGCGCGTAGCTCAGGTCCTCGAGCTTGGGGTTGATGGCCTTGAGCTTGCCCTCGAACTCTCCCGTGGCGGCGGCGCCGGGGATGGTGCCCTTGACGCCCTTCAGGGTGCCCTTGGGCATCTTGACGTAGTTGGTGTTGGAGGTGTTGCCGTCGACCATGTACCACTTGTGCTTGTCGGCCGGCATACCCTGCTTGACCAGCTCCTGGACGACCTTGGCGGTCTCCTCGAAGCCGATCAGCACGATGCCCTTCGGGTTCTTCGCCTTGAGCTTCGTGATGTCGGCCGAGAAGTCGGCCGCCTTGGGGTCGTAGTCGATACGCTCGACGACCTGGCCGCCTCCGGCGGTGACGGTCTCGGAGACCTGGTCGGCCAGGCCGGTGCCGTAGGAGTCCTGCATCGCCATGATGCCGACCGTGTCGTTGCCGTCGGCCACGACGAGGTCACCGAGCACCCGGCCCTGCAGCTTGTCCGGCGGCGAGGTGCGGAAGTAGAGGCCCTTGTCCTCGATCGTGGTGAACTTGTCGGAGGTGTTGGCGGGCGAGAACTGCACCACACCGGCGCCCGTGATCTTGTCGATCACCGACTCCGACACCGAGGACGACGCGGCGCCGATGATGGCGTCGGCCTTCTGCGCCAGCAGCTTGTCCACCGACTGCGACGCGATGTTCGTCGTCGTGTCACCCGAGTCGGTGTGAATGTTGACGACCGGCTTGCCGAGCACGCCACCGGCCTCGTTGATCTCCTTGACCGCCACGTCCACACCGGCGATCTCGGGCGGGCCGAGGAAGGCAAGCGAGCCGGTCTGCGGCAGCAGCGTGCCAAGTGTCAGCGTGCCGTCACCCTTCGCCGCGGGAGCCGCGGACGATGGCGCGGCCGAGTCGGACGGTTGAGTGGCGGTGTCGCTGCCACCACCGCAAGCTGTCAGAGCGAGGCTGGCGGCAGCCACGACAGCAAGCGCCCGCCCCACGGGAGCAATGCGGGTCATGAAGTGTCTCCTTCATCTCCAGGCCGGGATCCGGCAACACCGCCGAACGTTCCCGAACGAATGACGGAAACGTACAAAACTGCTGGGTACTCCAACCAGATGCTGGTACGAACTGTCGGCACTTGGATGCGGAGTCGTAATCAGTCCTCAACTTACGAGAGCTGCACTAGCGTGCCTAATCTGCCTGGAGTGAAGCGCACCACGGCACTCGCCGCCTCCGTCGTCCTCCTTTCCGGGTGCGCGGCGGCCCAGCAACCTGTCCAGCCCTCCACGGATCCCCCCGCCGGCGTCAGCGTCTCACTCGGGCAGTGGCGCTCCGACGAAGCCGTCCACAGGCTCCAGGTGGCCGTCCGCAACGCCACGGACACCCCCGTCCACTTCTCCGACCTGCAACTCGTCACCCCCGATTTCGCCACGCTTCCCCCCGAACCCACCGACGCCACCATCAAGCGCACCGAACGCACCGACCTGCCCATCCCGTTCGGCGCCGCCGTCTGCTCCCCCGACGGCCTGCCCGGCGCCTCGCGGCCCGCCACCGTCGTGGCGCACCTGCGCACCGGATCCGAACCGTCGCGCAAGGTCGTCTTCGCCCTGCCGGCCTCCGACCCGCTGCTCAGCAGGCTGCTGCGCGACGAATGCTCGGAATTCCTCATCAAGCAGGCCGCGGACATCTCCTTCGGCCCCACCTGGACACGGGACGGCAAGAAGACGCGGGCCACCCTCGTGCTCAGCCGCCGCGGCACCGGCGCGGTGACCGTCAACTCGATCGACGGCACCAGCCACTACATCATCGCCCCCGAACGCGAACGGCGCCCCCTCATCACGCTGGACGCGAACGCCCAGCGGGCGGAGACGCCGGTCGTGATCACCCCCGGCCGCTGCGACCCGCACGCGTTCGCCGAGGCCAAGAAGGCGTTCCTGTTCCCCGTACGGGCGACCGTCGACGGAGGCGAGGAACGCGTGATCATCGTGCAACCGCCCAAGCCGCAGCAGGACCGTCTCATCCACTTCGCGCTGGAGGTGTGCGGCCTGGACGGCTGAGACTCAACCCTCGATGTTGCCGGTGCGGTACTCCAGGGCCTTGGCCGCGTAGGTGTTCTTATCGGAGTACTCGTAGACGCCGATCGTGGCGACGGCCGGGTCACCGGCCTCGTTGAACTCGATCGGACCGCTCACGCCGTCGTAGTCGATGTCCTTGCCCGCCTTGAGCAGCTCGGCGCAGGACTTGAAGTCGTTGCACTTCTCGCCGCCCTTGCTGACCTCGGCCAGCTTGCCCGCGATCGCCTTGCCGCCGTCGTCCTGCGCCGCCTCGGCGGCCAGGGCGATCAGGTTGGCGGCGTCGTACGCCTCCGCGGCGTAGGTGAAGTCGTTGAGGTCCGCGTCGACGCCCTTGAGCTTCTCGATGAACGCCTCGGGCGCGGCCGCCCCCGGGATCGTGCCCTTGACGCCCGTCAGCGTGCCCTCGGGCATCTTGGTGTACGCCGTGTTGGACATGTTTCCGTCGACCATGTACCACTTGACCTTGTCGGTCGTGAGGCTCTGCTTGACCAGCTCCTGCACCACCTTGGCGGTCTCCTCGAAGCCGATCAGCACGACGGCCTTCGGGTTCTTGGCCTTGACCTTGGCCACGTCGGCCGAGAAGTCGGCCGCCTTCGGGTCGTAGTCGACCCGCTCCACGACCTGCGCCCCGGCCTCCTCGGCCGTCTTGGTGACCTGGTCGGCCAGGCCGGTGCCGTAGGAGTCCTGCATCGCCAGGATCGCGACCGTGTCGTTGCCGTCGGCCACGACGAGGTCGCCGAGCACCCGGCCCTGCAGCTTGTCCGGCGGAGCCGTACGGAAGTAGAGGCCGTCGTCCTCGATCGTGGTGAACTTGTCGGAGGTGTTGGCGGGCGAGAACTGCACCACACCGGCAGCCGTGATCTTGTCGATCACCGATTCCGACACCGAGGAGGAGGCCGCGCCGATGATGGCGTCGGCCTTCTGCGTCAGCAGTTTGTCCACCGACTGCGCCGCGATGTTCGTCGTCGTGTCACCCGAGTCGGTGTGGATCTTCGTGACCGGCTTGCCGAGCACGCCACCGGCCTCGTTGATCTCCTTGACGGCCAGGTCGACACCGGCGAACTCGGGCGGGCCCAGGAACGCCAGCGAGCCGGTCTGCGGCAGCAGCGTGCCGAGCGTCAGCGTGCCGTCACCCTTCGCCGCCGGAGCCGCCGGAGCCGCCGAGGACGGCGCGGCGGCGGACTCACTCGCGGGCGAGGCCGTGTCGCCCCCACCACCACAGGCGGTCAGAGCCAGGCACGCCGCGGCCGCGACTGCCAGCACGCGCCCGGACGGAGCAATACGGATCATCAATGAACTCCCCTTATTCCAGCGCGGGAACGATCTCCCCGCACCGCGTTTTCCAAGCTCAGCATGCCTGGCCGGGATAACGATTGGGGCTTTTGTCCGACTTTTATGCCGATTCGTAATGTCCGAAAAAGGCCAGCGGAACGCTCCAAACAGTCGCCGCGCAGCCCGATCCCGGGACCGCCGCACCCTCTCAGGCGCGCTCGCCGGCATCGTCGATGACGATCTGGGCGACCTCGCGCATGCTCAGCCGGCGATCCATCGACGCCTTCTGGATCCACCGGAACGCCTGCGGCTCGCTCCAGCCGTGACCCGCCATCAACAGGCCCTTGGCCCGCTCGACCAGCTTCCTCGTCTCCAGTCGCTCGGACAGGCTGGAGACCTCCCGGGAGAGCGCCTCCATCTCCTCGTGCCTGCTGACCGCCATCTCGATCGCCGGCACCAGGTCGGCCTTGGTGAAGGGCTTGACCAGGTAGGCCATCGCCCCCGCGTCCCTGGCCCGCTCGACCAGGTCACGCTGGGAGAACGCGGTGAGGATGAGGCACGGCGCGATCCTGTCGGCCACGATCCGCTCGGCGGCGGAGATCCCGTCGAGCACGGGCATCTTGACGTCGAGGATGACCAGGTCGGGCTTGAGCTCGGCGGCCAGCTGGATCGCCCGCTCACCGTCACCGGCCTCACCCACGACGACGTAACCGTCCTCCTGAAGCATCTCCTTGAGATCGAGACGGATCAGGGCCTCGTCTTCCGCGATCACCACTCGCCGCTGCGTACTCACGAGCAGAAGAGTACAGATGTCCGCTAGATTAGAGCCACGTCGGCTCCCCTGGCAGCTCCGCTTCCGCCTGGGCCGCACGACGGGTACATCCGGACAAGACCGGATAGATCAGCCGGAATGGTGGAATGGCAGACACTGACGTCTCAAAAGCGTCTGCTCGAAAGAGCGTGCGGGTTCGAATCCCGCTTCCGGCACCTGTGACCGAGCCGAAACTGTCGGTGACGGTCGGCATGCTCACCTCGTGCATCCTCGTGAGACCGTAGACCGCGTCCTTCGCCTGTCGGCTCAAGGCCTGCTTGATCGCCAGGTCGCCGCGCTGTGCGGTGTCTCCACGAGCACGGTCCGGAGATGGCGGACAGGTGCCGGCCGCGCCCACGAGGCACGGAATCCCCGGCGTCACAGTTGCCCACGCTGCCATGGCCGCGCCCTCGACAGTGACGCCTACGCCCACCTTCTCGGCCTCTATCTGGGCGATGGGCACCTCGTGCGATGCCGCAAGCAGGTGTTCCAGCTCTCCCTGTTCTGCGGGGACGCCTGGCCTGGTCTGATCGACGAGGCCGTGTCCGCGATGGCACGGGTGATGCCCACCTCGTCCGTGAGCCGCCGGCAGCGCATCGGCTGCACCGAGGTCAAGAGCTACGCCAAGCACTGGCCGTGCCTGTTCCCGCAGCACGGGCCAGGCATGAAACACCAACGTGAGATCACGCTCGCCGACTGGCAGCGGGAGATCGTCTCCGCGCATCCGGGGTGGTTCGTGAGGGGGCTGATGCACTCCGACGGCTATCGGGGGATCAACCACATCCGGCGCGCACTGCCGAGCGGCGTGCGCTGGTACGCGTACCCGCGCTCCTGTTCAAGAACGAGTCGGCCGACATCCTCGCCCTGTGCGGCGAGGCGCTCGACCTGCTCGACGTCGCCTGGCGCCACAACAAGCGCAACGAGATCTCGGTCGCCCGCGGGGAGGCGGTGGAGCGGCTGGACGAGTTCGTCGGGCCGACATACTGATCTGCGGGCGGGCGGATGGACGCGTTGCCGGGGGCGCGCTCGGGCCTCCCGCCGCCGGTTCCTTTGCCAGCGTCAGCAGCGGCCGGACAAATTCGGGCAAAGAGTTGACAGTGATGTCAGGAGATATGGCTTATGTCGCAGTCTGGTGCGGAGTAGGCGCCGAGAAGATCGGTGATGTACCGGGGAGAGACACTGGGAGGTGGGCCCGATGCCGTTGAGCCTGGCAGCGCGTGAAGCGTTCCTGGCCGAGTCGCACATCGCGGCGGTGGCCGTCGACGCGGGCTCCGGGCGCGGGCCGCTCAACGTCCCCGTCTGGTACGACTACAGCCCCGGCGGGGAGGTGCGGTTCCTGACCGACGGCGAGTCGCTCAAGGCCCGGCTGATCTTCAAGGCGGGCCGGTTCTCCCTGCTGGTGCAGCGGGCCAGCCCCACCTACCGGTATGTCTCGGTCGAAGGTCCCGTCGTGGCGTCGGCGCCCACCACCCTGGACGAGCTCGCTCAGATCGCGGCGCGCTACCTGCCGCCGGACGCCGTGCCGGGCTACGTCGACAGCTCCGACACGAGGGCGCTGGTGACGTTCAGGATGCGGCCCGAGCGGTGGCTGTCGGCCGACCTGGGCGCCCTCTGACCGGTGGCGGCCCCCCGTTGGCGGTATTTTGAGGCCTGTGACTGCTTTCGATCCCACCGTGACCGGCGCGCACGCCGTCGGACTTGCCACCATCGCCGCCGACGGCACCGTGCTCGACACCTGGTTTCCCACGCCCGAGCTGGGCGACCCGCCCTTCGTCGGCACCGAACGGCTCGCCGCAGCCGAGGCCGGTGAGCTGGCCTCGCTGATCGGCTCCGACCCCGCCAGAGGCGTCGAGACGGTGGCGGTGCGCACCGGCATCGCCAAGCTCTCCGAGGCGCCGGTGGACGCGCACGACGCCTATCTCCGGCTGCACCTGCTCTCCGCCCGTCTGGTCCGGCCGCACGGGCTGAACCTGGACGGGGTGTTCGGGCTGCTGGCGAACGTCGTGTGGACCGACCACGGGCCGTGCGCGGTGGAGGGGTTCGAACGGACCCGCCTCAGGTTGCGCGCCGCCAAGGGCGCGGTGACGGTGTACGGAGTGGACAAGTTCCCGAGGATGGTCGACTACGTGATGCCGTCGGGCGTGCGCGTCGCCGACGCCGACCGGGTGCGCCTCGGCGCCCACCTCGCCTCGGGCACGACGGTGATGCACGAGGGGTTCGTGAACTTCAACGCCGGCACCCTCGGCGCCTCCATGGTCGAGGGCCGCATCTCGGCGGGCGTGGTCGTCGGTGACGGCTCCGACGTGGGCGGCGGCGCCTCGATCATGGGCACGCTGTCGGGCGGTGGCAAGCAGGTCATCTCCATCGGCGAGCGCTGCCTGCTGGGGGCCAATGCCGGGGTGGGCATCTCGCTGGGCGACGACTGCGTGGTGGAGGCCGGTCTGTACGTGACCGCCGGCACGAAGGTGACCCTGCCGGACGGCGCCACGGTCAAGGCCGGAGAGCTGTCGGGGGCCGGCGGGTGGTTGTTCCGCCGTAACTCCCAGACGGGCGCCGTCGAGGCGGTGCGCCGCGCGGGGACGGGCATCGAGCTGAACGAGGCCCTCCACGCGAACTGACCCCGTCCTGCCGGCCCGCACCCGCCGGGTGCCGGGCCGGCCGCGCGGGCTCAGTTGGCGTGGGAGACGGCGGAGCCGATGGTGTGGACGCGCAGGGCGTTGGTGGAGCCGGGGGTGCCGGGAGGCGAGCCGGCCACGATGACCACCTTGTCGCCCTTCTCCAGTCGTCCGAGGGACAGCAGCGAGGCCTCGACCTGCCGCACCATGTCGTCGGTGTGGTGGACGAACGGCACCTGGAACGTCTCGACCCCCCACGTCAGGGAGAGCTGGCCGCGTACGTGGGCGGCGGAGGTGAACGCGAGCAGCGGAATGGGCGAGCGGTAGCGGGCGAGACGGCGGGCGGTCTCGCCGGACATCGTGAACGCCACCAGCGCCTTGGCACCGACGATGGCGCCGACCTCGGCGGCGGCACGGGCGATGGCGCCGCCGGTGGTCTCGGGCATGCGTTCGAGGGTGTGGGTGGCGTGCAGCGAGGCCTTCTCGGCGGCACAGGCGATGCGGTCCATGGTGGCGACGGACTCGATCGGGTAGTTGCCCACCGAGGTCTCGCCGGACAGCATGACGGCGTCGGCGCCGTCCATGACGGCGTAGGCGACGTCGGAGGCCTCGGCTCGGGTGGGCCGGGGGGCGCTCATCATCGAGTCGAGCATCTGGGTGGCGACGATGACCGGGCGGGCCTTCTCGCGGCAGAGCTCGATGATGCGCCGCTGCACGATCGGCACCTGCTCCAGGGGCAGCTCGACGCCGAGGTCGCCACGGGCGACCATGATGCCGTCGAAGGCCTCGACGATCTCGGGGAGGCGGTCGACGGCCTGCGGCTTCTCGATCTTGGCGAGCAGCGGGAGACGGACGGCCTCCTGCTCCATGATGTTGCGCACCACGTCGGCGTCGGAGGGGCGGCGGACGAACGACAGGGCGATCATGTCGCAGCCGGTGCGCAGTGCCCAGCGCAGGTCGGCTTCGTCTTTGTCGGTGAGGGCGGGGGCGCTGACGTTGATGCCGGGCAGGTTGAGGCCCTTGTTGTCGGAGATCATGCCGCCGATGACGACGCGGGTGACGACCCGGTCGCCCTCGACGCGGGTGACCTCGAGCACGAGGCGGCCGTCGTCGACCAGAATCGTGTCGCCGGGGCGGACATCGCCGGGCAGGCCCTTGTAGGTGGTGGAGACCTGCTCGCGGTCGCCGGGCACGTCTTCGGTGGTGATGGCGAAGACGTCGCCGAACGCGAGCCGGACCGGGCCCTCCTCGAACCTGCCGACGCGGATCTTGGGCCCCTGCAGGTCGGCCAGGATGCCTACGCCCCGGCCGAGGTCGGCCGCCACCTCCCTGACCCGGTCGTACACCTCTCTGTGCAGGTCATGGTTGCCATGGCTGAGGTTGAACCGTGCCACGTCCATGCCCGCGGAGATCAGCTCGCGGAGGCGTTCGGGAGACGAGGTGGCGGGGCCCAGAGTGCAGACGATCTTCGCGCGACGAGTCACACGTCCTACCTTAATTGGTACAGACCACTTGGCAGTCACTGACGCCGCAGAACGTAGCCTACATAGGAGAACAGCACGACAACGGCGACGGCCAGCCGGGCGACATTCGTGTACGCCTCCGGGTAGACGACGCCCTCGATGTAGTGGTCGATGAAGCCGGTGCGCTGCAGCCCTTCCAGCCCGGCCCCGCGGCGGGCCCAGTCCTCGACGTACGTGAGGGGGCAGTCGACGCCGGTGACGACCGAGATCAGTCCCCACCCGACGACCGCCAGGTGGGCCCAGATCGTACGCCGCCAGCGCCAGGCGACGAACCCGCCGAGTGCCAGGTAGGCGAGGAACACGAAGTGCACCAGCATCGCGGCGTCCGCGATGAGGCGATACATCATGGTTTGACGGTAGCCGCCTGCCAGGCGTCGACGATGCCCCTGCCGTAAAATCCGTTCTTGGACGCGCCGCCTTCGCAGGTGTGGGTGTCGACCTCTCCGTAGACCTCGTAGGCGTAGGCCCGAGGCGACGGGCACGCCTTCCGCTTGGCCGTCTGGTAGAGGAGCTTCTCGACGGTGGCGGGGGCGAGGGTGACGCCGCCCGTGCCGGGTTCGCCGAAGCGGCTGATCAGGATGGCGGCGACGCCGGTGGCGTGCGGGGCGGCCATGGAGGTGCCGTCGAGATACTGGTAGTAGGAACAGCTGCCACCGGTGCAGTCGCGGACGACGTCGGCGGTCTTCGGCTTGCCGGAACGGTCGATCTTGCCGCTGGCGCGGAGCACGGCCTCGGGCGCGGCGGCCAGGATCGACCGGGTGGGCGAGCCGCCCTTGCCGTCGAGCACGTCGCCGCCGGGCGCGGCCAGGTCGGCCTGCTCGACGCCGTAGTCGCTGTAGATGGCCTTGCGCCCGGAGGGGCCGACGGCGGTGATGGAGATGACGCCCTTGGTCTCGGCGGGCACGTTGAGGCAGGAGTTGTCGATTTTGCGGATCCGCTCCGAGCCGCGCGGGTAGCCGGGGCTGTCCTTGTCGACGGCGGGCTTGCCGAGGTCGGTGGAGCCGTTGCCGAGCGCGGAGACGAGCGTCACGCCCTTGCCGCGGGCGTAGTCGACGGCCCGCTGCATGCCGGTGATGATGGCCCGCTGTTCGAGGCGTTCCTTCTCGCTGTCGGACTTGTTGTCGGCGCAGTTGAACAGCCAGGGGTCGACGTAGTAGCTCATGTTCACCACGTCGACGCCGATGTCGGCGGCGTAGGCGAGCGCGTCGAGGCTGGGCTTGAGGAAGAAGAAGCCGGAGTCCTGCCCGGCCCGGATGTTGACCAGTTGCACGCCGGGGGCGACGCCGGCGATGCCGATGTGGTTGAGCGGCGAGGCGATCGTGCTGGCCACATGCGTGCCGTGGCCGTCGTCGTCCTGGTCGACCGGGTCCTTGCAGGTGCTGACCTCGCAGGCGCCGTCGAGGGAGTCGCCGTTCTCGTCCTTCGGTTTGTCGGTGACGAAGTTGCGGCTGAGCTCGCGGTTGAAGTTGGGGGCTATGTCGGGGTGCTTGCCGTCGATGCCGGTGTCGATGACGCCGACGAGCACTTTCCTGCTGCCGGGGATCTTGGTGTTCGCCCGGTCGGCGCCGATCATCTTCATGTCCCACTGGCGGGGGGCGAGCGGTTCGCCGGACGGGTTCGCCCGCGTGAACGACGACTCGTCGGGGAAGGTCCCGGCGACGGGGCGACTGGCGGCGAAGCCGATGCGCCGGTCGGGCGAGACGCCGACGATGGCCTGGTCGGAGCCGAGGGCGTGCACGAAGGCGTCTCCGTCGCCCCGGGCCATGACGTAGCCGAGCCTGGTGTCGCCGCCGGTGGTCTCACCACCGGCGCGCTTGATGGTCACGACCGCGTCGTTCTGCCGGCCGGCGGCGTAGAAGACGAGGTACTCGCCGGCGCGCGAGCCGGTCGGCGCCTTGCTCGGCGAGCTCGTCTCGGGGGTGGCGGGCGGGTCGGCCGAGAGCCTGCCGAGCGATCCGCAGGCGGCCAGGGAGGCCGCGGTGGCCACCGCCGCCAGGCAGGAGGCGACTCGCCGCATTCTTCCCCCATTCTTCGCGTATCAGCAGAAATGCATCTTCCCCGCGCCCATCGGGTGATGCAATCGAGAGGCAGACTTACTTTGCAATTTACGGCATAGCTGACAGTTTCCTGACATCGAGGTAGATCATTAGGGCTGCCGTAAAGATCGGGCGAGGCTCCGTCCAGCAGGCGTTTACCCGTGCGGACCCGCGCACGTCGTGACGGCACTTCTTGGCGGCGAAGTAGTCGAGAACGTGCGCGGCGAGATGTCCACGGATTGCGGTAACGACGAACGCCCGCCCGGAAGGAGCCGGGCGGGCGTTCGTGGTGGCTCGTCAGACGAGCGGTCGCGCGGTCGGCGGGATCGGGTACGGCAGGGCCGTCTCGCCGATCAGGTAGCGGTCGACGCCGGAGGCGGCGGCCCGACCCTCGGCGATGGCCCAGACGATCAGCGACTGGCCGCGGCCCATGTCACCGGCCGTGAAGACCCCCTCGACCTTCGACATGTACGTCTTGTCGCGCGAGACGTTGCCCCGGGCGTCGTAGAAGCCGTCACCGGCCACCCCCGCCAGGTCCTCCAGCAGGGGACCCTTCTCGGGGCCGAGGAAGCCCATGGAGAGCGTCACCAGCTCAGCCGGGATCTCCCGTTCGGTGCCGGGGACGGGCTTGAAGCCGTTCTGCGGGCCCTCGACGTCGACCAGCCGCAGCGCGCGGACGTTGCCGGACTCGTCGCCGACGAACTCCACGGTCGAGACCGCGTACACCCTCCGGCCGCCGGCGTCCTCCAGTTCCTCGTGCGCGCTCTCCGTCTTGAACAGGATGGGGAACGTCGGCCACGGCTGGCTACCGGGCCGGGAGGCGGGCGGCTGGGGCATGATCTCCAGCTGGGTCACCGACGCGGCGCCCTGCCGGATGGCCGTGCCGATGCAGTCGGCTCCGGTGTCGCCGCCGCCGATCACGACCACGTGCTTGCCCTTGGCCGAGATCGGCGACTCGCGCAGGTCGCCCTCCTGCACCTTGTTGGACAGCGGGAGGTATTCCATCGCCTGGTGGACGCCGCCCAGCTCGCGTCCGGGCACCGGCAGGTCGCGCCATCGGGTGGCGCCGCCGGCCAGCACCACGGCGTCGAACCGCTCGCGCAGCTCGGCGGCCGTGACGTCGACGCCGGCGTTGACACCGGTGCGGAACTCGGTGCCCTCGGCCCGCATCTGGGCGAGCCGGCGGTCGATGTGCCGCTTCTCCATCTTGAACTCGGGGATGCCGTAGCGCAGCAGGCCGCCGATCCGGTCGGCGCGCTCGAACACCACCACGTCGTGACCGGCCCGGGTGAGCTGCTGCGCGGCGGCGAGCCCGGCGGGCCCGGAGCCGACGACGGCGACCCGCTTGCCGGTCTTGCGGGAGGGCGGTCGCGGCCCGACCCAGCCCTCGGCGAACGCGCGGTCGATGATCTCCACCTCGACCCGCTTGATCGCGACCGGGTCGGAGTTGATGCCCAGCACGCACGCCGCCTCGCACGGAGCCGGGCAGAGCCTGCCGGTGAACTCCGGGAAGTTGTTCGTGGCGTGCAGCCGTTCGATCGCCTCGCGCCAGTCGGTGCGGTGGACGAGGTCGTTCCACTCAGGGATGAGGTTGCCCAGCGGGCAGCCGTTGTGGCAGAAGGGGATGCCGCAGTCCATGCAGCGGGCCGCCTGCTTGGTCAGCTTGTCCGGCGAGAAGTCCTGGTAGACCTCACGCCAGTCGCCGATCCGGACGTCGACGGGGCGGCGTGCGGGCAGCTCCCGGTCGTGCGTGAGAAAACCCTTGGGGTCAGCCATCGGATACGCCTCCCTTGTCGCTGAAGAAGCCTTCGCGAGAAAAGCCTTTGCGAGAAATACCTGTCGTCGCCGCCGGGGCGGGCCGCCCGTCAAGGCGCGGCCACTCGCGGCGGGTCATGACTGGACCGCGGCCGCCATGACGGCCTCGTCGATGTCGCGGCCTTCGAGGCGGGCCGCCTCGGCCGCCCGCAGCACGCGCTGGTAGTCGGTCGGCATGATCTTGCCGAACCGGACGAGCGCGGCGTGCCAGTCGGCGAGGAGCTCCTTGGCCACCGGCGAGCCGGTCTCGGCGAAGTGCTTCTCGACCGTCTCGCGCAGGAACTCGCCGTCCTCCTCGGTGAGCTCCTGAATGGCGACCATCTCGCGGTTGACGCGTTCGGGCCTGAGGTCGAGCAGGTAGGCGATGCCGCCGGACATGCCCGCCGCGAAGTTGCGGCCGGTCGAGCCGAGCACGACGGTCTTGCCGCCGGTCATGTACTCGCAGCCGTGGTCGCCGACGCCCTCGACGACGGCCGTGGCGCCGGAGTTGCGCACGCAGAACCGCTCGCCGACGACGCCGCGGATGAACACCTCTCCGGACGTCGCACCGTAGAGGGTGACGTTCCCGGCGATGATCTGGCCGTCCAGCGGGGCCTCCTCGTGCGGGCGGACCGTGATGCGCCCACCCGACAGGCCCTTGCCCAGGTAGTCGTTCGCGTCGCCGGTGAGCCGCAGCGTGATGCCGCGCGGGATGAACGCCCCGAACGAGTTGCCGGCCGAGCCGGTGAACCCGATGTCGATCGTGTTGTCCGGCAGGCCCGCGCCGCCGTAGCGCTTGGTGACCTGGTGACCGAGCATGGTGCCGACCGTGCGGTTCACGTTGCGGATGGGCAGCTCCAGCGTGACCGGCGTGCCCTGGTTGAGGGCGCCCTCGGCCAGCTGGATCAGCGTGTTGTCGAGCGCGTGCCGCAGGCCGTGGTCCTGCTCGGCGGTGCGGCGCAGCGGCGTGCCCGCCGGCAGCTCCGGCTGGTGCAGGATCGGCGACAGGTCGAGACCGCCGGCCTTCCAGTGGTGCTCGGCGGCCGACACGTCGAGCAGTTCGACGTGCCCGATCGCCTCGTCGAGCGAGCGGAAGCCCAGCTCGGCCAGGTATTCGCGGATCTCCTCGGCGATGAACTCGAAGAAGTTGACCACGAACTCGGGCTTGCCGGTGAACCGCTTGCGCAGCTCGGGGTTCTGCGTGGCGACGCCCACCGGGCAGGTGTCGAGGTGGCAGACGCGCATCATCACGCAGCCCGACACGACCAGCGGGGCGGTGGCGAAGCCGTACTCCTCGGCGCCGAGCAGCGCCGCGATGACCACGTCGCGGCCGGTCTTGAGCTGGCCGTCGACCTGCACCACGATGCGGTCGCGCAGCCCGTTGAGCAGCAGCGTCTGCTGCGTCTCGGCCAGGCCGAGCTCCCACGGCGCGCCCGCGTGCTTGAGCGAGGTGAGCGGCGAGGCGCCGGTGCCGCCGTCGTGCCCGGAGATGAGCACCACGTCGGCGTGCGCCTTGGACACGCCCGCCGCGACCGTGCCGACGCCGACCTCGGCCACGAGCTTGACGTGCACGCGCGAGTCGGGGTTGGCGTTCTTCAGGTCGTGGATGAGCTGTGCCAGGTCCTCGATCGAGTAGATGTCGTGGTGCGGCGGCGGCGAGATGAGGCCGACGCCGGGCGTGGAGTGCCGGGTCTTGGCGATCCATGGGTAGACCTTGTGGCCGGGCAGCTGGCCGCCCTCGCCGGGCTTGGCGCCCTGGGCCATCTTGATCTGCAGGTCGGCGGCGTTGACCAGGTATTCGCTGGTGACGCCGAAGCGGCCGGAGGCCACCTGCTTGATGGCGCTGCGCCGGTTCTCGTCGTGCAGGCGCTCGGGGTCCTCGCCGCCCTCGCCGGTGTTGGACTTGCCGCCGAGCCGGTTCATCGCGATGGCGAGCGTCTCGTGCGCCTCCATCGAGATCGAGCCGTACGACATCGCGCCGGTGGAGAACCGCTTGACGATCTCGGAGACCGGCTCGACCTCCTCGATCGGGACCGGCGTCCTGTCCTGCTTGAACCTGAACAGCCCGCGCAGCGTCATGAGCCGCTCGGCCTGCGAGTCCACCTGCTCGGTGTACTCCTTGAAGATCTCGTATCGGCGGGTCCTGGTGGCGTGCTGCAGCTTGAAGACGGTCTCGGGGTTGAACAGGTGCGGCTCGCCCTCGCGCCGCCACTGGTACTCGCCGCCGACCTGGAGCTTGCGGTGCGCGTTGGCCGCCCGCGGGTAGGCGTGGCGGTGCCGTTCGGCGCTCTCACGGGCCAGGACGTCGAAGCCGACGCCGCCGAGCCGGGAGGTGGTGCCGGTGAAGCAGGAGTCGATGACCTCCTGGCTCAGGCCCAGCGCCTCGAAGATCTGCGCGCCGGTGTAGGAGGCCACGGTCGAGACGCCCATCTTCGACATGACCTTGATGACGCCCTTGCCGTACGCCTTGATCAGGTTGCGTACGGCCTTGCGCTTGTCGACCTGCAGGGCGCCGGTGTCGACCAGGTCCTCGACGGTTTCGATCGCGAGGTAGGGGTTGACCGCGCCCGCGCCGTAGCCGATGAGCAGCGCCATGTGGTGGCACTCGCGCGCCTCGCCGGTCTCGATGACGAGCCCGATCTTGGTGCGTGTCTTCTCCTGGATCAGGTGGTGGTGCACGGCGCCCGTGAGCAGCAGCGACGGGATGGGGGCGAGCGCGGCGGAGGAGCCGCGGTCGGACAGCACGATGATCCGCGCGCCGTCTGCGATCGCCTGGGACACCTCGGCGCGGATCTCCTCCAGGCGGTGCAGCATCGCCTCGCCGCCAGCCGACACCTGGTAGAGGCCGGAGATCACATGCGGGTGGAATCCGGGCAGGTCGTGCTCGTCGTTGATGTGGATGATCTTCGCGAGCTCGTCGTTGTCGATCACCGGGTACGGCAGGACGAGCTGGCGGCAGGACGTGGGCCCCGGGTCGAGCAGGTTGCCCTCGGGCCCGAGCACGCTGGCCAGCGAGGTCACCAGCTCCTCGCGGATGGCGTCCAGGGGCGGGTTCGTGACCTGCGCGAACAGCTGCGTGAAGTAGTCGAACAGCAGTCTCGGCTTCTCGCTCAGCACGGCGACGGGCGTGTCGGTGCCCATCGAGCCGATCGGCTCGATGCCGGTCCTGGCCATCGGCGACAGGATGACGCGCAGCTCCTCCTCGGTGTAGCCGAAGGTCTGCTGGCGCTTGATGAGCGCCTCGTGCGTGGGCGCCTCGTGCTGCCGCGCGGGCAGCTCCTCGAAGCGCACCAGCCCGGCGTGCAGCCAGTCCTCGTACGGCTGCGCGGCGGCGAGCTCGGCCTTGATCTCGTCGTCCTCGATGATCTTGCCGCGGGCGGTGTCGATGAGGAACATCCGGCCGGGCTGCAGGCGGCCCTTGCGGACCACCTCGCCGGGCTGGAAGTCGAGCACGCCGGCCTCGGAGGCCAGCACGACGAGGCCGTCGGCGGTCACCCAGAAGCGGCCGGGACGCAGGCCGTTGCGGTCGAGCACGGCGCCGGCCAGGGTGCCGTCGGTGAACGTGATCGAGGCGGGGCCGTCCCAGGCCTCCATCATCGAGGAGTGGAACTCGTAGAAGGCCCGCCGGGCGGGATCCATCTCGGTGTGGTTCTCCCACGCCTCGGGGATCATCATGAGCACGGCGTGCGGCAGGCTCCGGCCGCCGATGTGGAGCAGTTCCAGGACCTCGTCGAAGGAGGCGGTGTCGCTCGCATCTGGGTCACAGATGGGGAAAAGTCGTGACAAATCGCCCGGGATGTGGGCCGACGACAGCATCGCCTCACGAGCCCGCATCCAGTTGCGGTTGCCCTTGACCGTGTTGATCTCGCCGTTGTGCGCGATGTACCGGTAGGGGTGGGCCAGCGGCCAGCTCGGGAACGTGTTGGTCGAGAAGCGCGAGTGGACCAGCGCGATCGCGGTCTCGTAGCGCTCGTCGGACAGGTCGGCGAAGAACGGCTCGACCTGCTCGGGCGTGAGCATCCCCTTGTAGACGATGGTCCGGGAGCTCAGCGAGGGGAAGTAGACGTCCACCTCGTGCTCGGCCCGCTTGCGCAGGCAGAACGCCAGCCGGTCGAGCTCCAGCCCCGACTCGTCGCCGGGCCCGGCCACGAACAGCTGCGTGAAGTGCGGCATGACGGCCCGGGCGCTCGGTCCGGGCAGGGCCCGGTCGACCGGCACCTCGCGCCAGCCCAGCACCCGCAGCCCCTCTTCGGCGGCGATCTCCTCGATCATCTCGACGCCGATGCGGCGCGCCACGTCGTCGATCGGCAGGAAGGCCATGCCCGCGGCATAGCGTCCGGCCTCCGGCAACGGGAAGTCCACGCTCGTACGCAGCAGCGTGTCGGGGATCTGGGTGAGGATCCCGGCTCCGTCTCCGGTGTCCGGCTCGCTACCCTTGGCCCCCCGGTGATCAAGGTTGAGCAGCGCCGTCAGGGCCTTCGCCACGATCCCGTGCCCTCGGCGGCCCGCGACGTCGGCGACCATGGCCACACCGCAGGCATCATGCTCGTTGGCGGGGTGGTAGAGGCCCTGAGGCTCGGGGAACCCGAGGTGGGCAGCAGGCATTGAATCCCTCCCGTCGTCTTCGTCTGTTTTGAACTGCTCTACAGGCGGGGACGACGTTGGCCCTGCTGCGCGTTGTGGGTAGAGGTTACATCACCCTGCCGGAATGGTGCCCACCACGTCCACATTGCGAACCTTGCCGCCATCCCGACATTCGGCACCATATGTCCCAAACGCCGAGATGTCTGGCCGGAATTCCCCGAACGTCCTCCCGATAGGGTTGGCCCCATGGAGCGTGGGGGCGTCGAACAGCTGCTCGGTGAGGCCGGAGCGGACAGCAGGCGGCTCAGGCACGCGCTGACGCTCCTCTGCGACGGCCAGTGGTGGGCCCTGGCCGACCTGGTGCGCGAGACGGCGACGTCGAGGCGGACGATCGAGGAGCTGCTGCGCGAGGTGGAGCTGGAGCGCTCCGGCGACCGGTTCCGGGTGCCGCTCCCCCACACCCCCGGCTACCAGCACCTGCTGGCCATGGCCCCGCCTCCCGAGGACCCGGTGGCCCACCTCGTCCCCCACTATCGCCACGTGCTGGAACGCCTGGAGGACCTGGTCGCCAAGGCCCCGCGCGGCCGCCACGTCCTCGACCACGTCGCGGCGACGCCCGAGACGGTGCTGCGCCGGGCCCTGCTGCTCGGCGCCCGGTTCTGGCTGCCGGGCTCGCGGCTGCTGTGCGTCGGCGACCACGACCTGACCTCCCTGGCCGTCAAGCTGGTCCATCCCGAGACCGACGTCACCGTGGTCGACATCGACGAGCGCATCCTGGCCTACCTCGACGAGCAGGATCTGGGCGTCCGCACCCGCTGGGCCGACCTGCGGCTGGGCCTGCCGCCGTCGGCGACCGGCCACGACCTGGCGATCACCGATCCGCCGTACACACCGGAGGGGGTGGGGCTGTTCGTGGCCCGCGCGCTCGAAGGCCTCAAGCCGGGCGGGCGCGTCGCACTGGCCTACGGCGCCAGCGAGCGCACGCCCGCGCTGGCACTGAAGGTGCAGAGCTCGCTGGCGGACCTCAACCTCGTCTATGAAGCCATCTATCCCGACTTCAACCGCTATTTCGGGGCCGAGGCGATCGGCTCAGCCGCCGACCTCTACCTCCTGTGCCCCACCGGCAAGACCAGGCCCGCCGTCACAGCCCGCCTCGACCGCCTCTCCACCGCCATCTACACCCAGGGGCCCCAGTCGGTCGAGGCGGCCCCCGCCGCTCTCCCGTCGGCGGCCGGCGACGCCGAGTTGCTGGTCGGCGACTGGCCCAAGGAGCTGCCCCAACCGCGGACGAGGCTCTCGACGTGGCTGGCCAAGCCGCACGCGACCGCGCCGGCCCGCGTGGCCATCGCCGTCCCTCCCGGCCTGGAGGCCGCCCTCCCGCGTCTCCTGCTCGCCACCCGCGCCGCTCACGTGCGTGTGCTGGTGACGGACCCGCCGCCACTGCCCGACGTGCTTTCCGCCGTCTACACGTGCACGCCCGCCGACGGCGGCCTCGACGCCGTACGCCGCCCGCAGCCCACCGGCGACGCCGACCTGGTGCTGCGCCGCATCCTCGACAACGGCCACGGCAAGCTGGCCAACACCTGGCGCGAGGGCCTCATCGCGGTGGCCCGCGCCCAGGGCGGCTCGCTCACCAAGAACGAAGCCCGCGCGCTGATCGGCCAAGTGGCCCCCTGGTGCGAGGCGCTCACCCCGCTGGAGGCGCCGCAGCACCGCCTGGCCGGCCTGCGCGCGCAGGTCGCCACCACGGTCGCCGCCCTGTCGGGCACGACCTCACGCCCCGCGTCAGCCCGCGGCCAGCACCCGTGACTGCACCACGTGGCCCAGGCGGTCGAGGGCGATGAGGTTGGTGACCAGCTCGGTGGCGGCCTTCGGCCCGGCGGCCCCGGCCCAGCTGACCGTGACGTAGTGGCCCAGCGCGCGCACCGCCGCCCGGCTGTGGCGCGGGTCGAAGGACACGGCCTGCCGGACGAAGCCGTCCTTGGTGAGCCCGGCCACCAGGGCGTCGGCCGAGCGCCCGTCGGGCAGGTTGAAGATGACGAACTGCCCGGCTCCCGAAGGGCCCGTGTAGGTGGCCCGCAACGCCTGCGTGCAGCCGGCCGCGTCGGCCCCCCACAGCACCTCGTCGCAGTCGTCGAACTGCTCGGCCGAGACACGGCTGAGCGGCCCCAGCGCCCGGGTGGCGGGTGTGAAGACCTCGTCCAGGGTCAGCGGCGTGGTGTCCGCCTGGCGTGAGTCGATGACCGCGTAGAGAGCCGACGTGGGTTCCGCCCGGAAGACCGCCGGCCGGGGCTGGTCGCGCCCGAGGAGTAGCCAGGCGCCTGCGGCCAGCACAGCGAGCACGGCGGTGCCGGCCAGCGCGATGGCGAGGCGGCGGCGCATCACGCCCCCGGCCCCGTGATCGCGACGACCCGCCGGTAGATCGCCTTCTCCGCGCCCCGCAGGGTCAGCGCGAGCGACACGTAGTCGTCCTTGGCCGTGGGCTCCGCGCCGTCGGCCCGGCCGATCCAGACCAGCCCGACGTAGTGGCCCAGCGCGTAGCCGGCGCCCTCGGTGTGGGCGCCCTGCGGAAAGGACGCCTGGTCGCTGGCGAGCAGGCGGGCCCAGCCGCCCCGGTAGCCGGTCTTCAGTGCCTCGACCAGCGCGTTGGCGGCCTGGCCGTCGCGCAGGTTGAGCAGGGTGTACTGGGCGACGTAGCGGCCGTCGGAGCTGCTGTAGACGCCGCGCGCCGCCTGGCTGCACTCGGCCTCGGCCACCGCGTCGAGCAGTTGCTGACCCCAGAGGGCGGCGGCGCAGTCGGTGTCGAGCTTGCGCGCGACGAGCTTGAGCGTGAGCTTCTTCTCGCCGGCGAGCGTCTTGTGGCCGAACACCTCCTTCTGGGTCAGCGCCTTGGGGTCCTTGGCCCGGTCGGTGACCGGCTGGAACAGCTTGGGCGACGGCCAGCCGTGGTAGACCTCGGGGATCACCAGGTCGGTGCCGAACATGGCCGCGCTGGCCCGCCGCTCGGGCGCGTAGTCACCGAGCGTGGCGACGAACGCGACGAACCCGAACGCCAGGGCGAGGACGCCCACGACGGAGGTGATGACGACCAGGAGTTTCTGCCGCTCGGGCGGCACGCCCCAGTCGGTGAGCAGCGGCAGCTGCCAGTCGGAGCGCGGGGTGCGGCGCCGCTTGCGAGTGGCCTGTCTGGGGCCGGTGCGCGGGGCCTGTCTCGGTCCGCTCACAGCCCCGACACTCCGATCAGGCTGCCGAGCCCGTAGGTGAGCGCGGCCGCGAGCGCCCCGACGAAGAGCTGGCGCAGGCCGGTATACCACCAGGAGCGCGCGGTCACCGCCGACACCAGCGCGCCCGCGCCGAACAGCGCCACGCAGGAGAGGATCGCCGACAGCCACAGGCTCGTGACGCCGAACAGGTAGGGCAGCAGCGGCAGCACCGCCCCCGCGGAGAACGACAGGAACGACGAGACGGCGGCCAGCCGCGGCGACGGCAGGTCGTGCGGGTCGACGCCCAGCTCGTTGCGGGTGTGGATCGCCAGGGCCTGCTCTGGATCGCGCGAGATCTGGTCGGCCACCTGCCCCGCGAGCTCCGGCTGGACGCCCTTGGCGACGAAGTCCTGGGCCAGTTCGTCCCGCTCGTCCTCGGGGTTGCGTTGGAGCTCGCGCCGCTCGACGGCGATCTCGGCCAGGGCGAGCTCGCGCTGGCTGGCCACCGAGACGAACTCGCCGCCGGCCATCGAGAAGGCGCCCGCCGCCAGCCCGGCGATGCCCGCCAGGAAGATGATCTTGGTGTTGGCGGTGCCGCCCGCGACGCCGGCGATGAGCGCGAAGTTGGACACCAGGCCGTCCATCGCCCCGAACACCGCCGGCCGCAGCCAGCCGCCGGTCACGTCGCGGTGCTGGTGGTGCCTCTCCGCGCGCTGACTCATCGCGCGTTCTTCTCCTCCGCCACGGCCTCTCGCGCGCTCGCACCGGTGTCCCCGTCGGCGTCGCCGTCGCCGTCGGCGGGAACGGCGGACGCCTTGGTGTCTCCGGGACCGTCGGACGAAGAGCCGCCCGAGTCGCCGGCCGCATCGGCCTGATCCGCCTGACCAGCCCGGTCCGCGGCGTCGGCCTGATCCGCCTGGTCGGCCTGATCCGCCTGGTGGGCGGGATCGGCGGAGTCGGCCTGGTGGTCTGAGCCGTCGCCGCCCGGCGTGACGACGATCTCCTCGGTGTCCTTGCGGCGGGTGACCCAGATGTAGATCAGCGCGCCGACGAACAGCACGATCGAGGTCCACTGGTTGATCCGCAGCCCCAGGAAGTGCACCGCGTGGTCGACCCCGCCCACCGGGTCGATCCGCAGCCCCTCGATCCAGAACCGGCCGAACGTGTAGCCGGCGACGTAGACGGCGAACAGCCGCCCGTGGTGCAGCGCGAACCGCCTGCCCACGAGGATCAGCGCGAAGCCGAGCGCCAGGTTCCAGATCGACTCGTACAGGAAGGTCGGGTGGTAGAGCACGCCGGGCTCGCCACCGTGGTCGAGGTCGATCTCCAGACCCCACGGCAGCGTGGTCGGCGAACCGTACAGCTCCTGGTTGAACCAGTTGCCCCAGCGCCCGATCGCCTGGGCGAACGCGATGCCCGGCGCGACGGTGTCGGCCACGGCGCCGAGGGATAGTCCGCGGCGGCGGCAGGCCAGCCATACGCCCACGCCGCCGAGCGCGATCGCGCCCCAGATGCCCAGCCCGCCCTCCCAGATGAACAGCGCCTGGTAGGGCTCCTTGATCGCGCGAGGGCCGAAGTAGGTCTGCCAGTCGGTGATGACGTGGTAGAGGCGGCCGCCGACGAGGCCGAAGATCACCGCGGGCACGGCGATGTCGATGATCGTGCCCGCCTGGCCGCCGCGGGCACGCCAGCGGCGCTCGCTCAGCCAGACGGCGACGACGACTCCGAGGACGATGCACAGGGCATAGGCCCGGATCGGAACGAATCCGAGATACCAGACCCCCTCGGAAGGGCTGGGAATCGAGGCAAGGGGCATGTCAGGTGAGGGTAGCGGACGCTGGGCTACTTGGACGCCCCCGTGACCTGATCGCGCAGTTGCTGTGGCGCGAAGGCGACGGAGTTGTCCAGTGGCCGGCCGTCGAGCTTGACGGTCGGTGTGCCCTCGATCTTCTGCTCCTTGGCGATCTTGTCACTGTAGGCGGCCTGGGCCTGAGCGTACTTCTGGCTGGTGACGCAACTCTCGAAGTCGGGCGAGGTCACCCCCGCGTCCTTGCCCCACGCGATCAGATCGTCGATCTTGAAGCCCTGAACGGCCTCATTGGGCTGGTTGTCGAACAGGAGGGTGTGGTAGGCCGACCACTGCTTGCCGTCGCTGACGCAGCGGGCCGCGGCGCCCGCGCGGATCGAGTTGCCCCGCGTCGGGTCCTGGCTGAAGATCGTGATGGGGTGGTAGACCACCTTGGCCTTGCCCTCGGCCGCGAGGTTCTTGAAGGTCGGCCCGCTCACCTCCTCCAGCTGCTTGCAGGCGGGACACTGGAAGTCCTCGTAGATGTCGATGACCGGCTTCGTGACACCCTGCCTGGCCATCACCACGGCACCGTCGGACTGGACGGTGATCGGCGCCAGCGCGCCGCCCGCCTCCTCCGACTGTGACCGGGTGGCGGCGTACAGCCAGCCGGCCCCGACCGCGGCCAGCGCGACCACACCCACCGTCACGTACGTCGTGAGGCGTTTGCGCTGCTCCCGCTTACGATCGGCGGCCTGCTGCTCCCTGATCTTGTCACGCGCCGACTTCTGGCGGTCGCCCTTGCCCATCAGGCAGTCTCCTCTTCAAGGTCGAGTACGCGTTCCCCGCCCGCCAGGCCGAGAGGCGAGTCGAGCGCGAAGCGTCCAGGCGGGAACCACACGGTCCAGGCACCCAGCAGCACCAGGCCGAAGTCGCGGACGATGTCGAGCAGGTAGCTCGGCTCCTGTCCGGCCGCGAGCTCTCCTCCGCCACCGAAGCAGCCACAGTCGATCCGCAGGCCATTGGCCCACGCCCAGGCGATGCCGAAGACGAACGCCAGCATGAGCAGCGCGGCGATCACTCCGGCCACCCGGGTCAGCAGGCCGACGACCAGCAGAACACCGACCACGACCTCCAGGATCGGCAGGCCGTAGCCCACCGTCGTGGCGATCGAGTCGGGCAGCAGCCGGTATGCCTTGACCGCCACGACGGAGTCGGACGGGTTGCCGATCTTTAGCCAGCCGGCCGCTATCAGCACCACGCCCAGAACGAGCCGGGCGGCGGTCGTCACCCAGGGTATCGCTGCTCGCACGTTGTGCGACGGTTGCGACGCGGTCACGGGCCTTCTCCTTGTCTCTGCGCCGAGATGCGCACAGTACCCGGAGCCATCCGATCACGCTGCGGATAAGCATGGGCTAAGACGTATTTCGCCCCTGTCCACCGTACCGGGTGGGCACATGTCCGGAAACCGCCGGTCGCCCCGCCTACCAGTGATGGAACCGGCTGCCCTGGGGCAGCCGCGAGCGCCCACCCGTTCGGCGAATCGCGCCGCGCGCACTTGCCATGAGCCGTCGGTGCCGCGGAGGCGGGTGGGCGTTCCGGCCGACCGCGATTGCCCGGGGTCCGGTGATCCTGGCCTCCGGCCTTGGTCGGGCGCTGGGGTACCTGGCACGGTCTCAAGTCGGCCGGAACGCCCCCCCGCCTCCGCTCCAGGGTGTCCGCCCGCCCCACCTGATCGCCGTAGTCCGGGTTGAGGTCCCGTCGCCCTGGACACCCGCCGATGCTGAAGCATCCGTACCGGTTCCTCGTGGCTCATCGCCGTAGCTGAAGCCGTCACTTTCCGGCACAGCGCGGGTTGATCACCGCATTTTCCCAACACCTGCAGAGTCCCGCACTCTTCCAAGGGCAGATCCCTCTCCCGCACGTACGAACCACGACTGCGGCGACCGGCCCGCACTGTGCCGGCAAGTGACGGCTTCAGCTACGGCGAGCAGCGCCAAAGGGCGGAAACAGGCGCTTCAGCATCGGCGAGCAGGAAGGCGACGAAGCCTTGCCCGTTCTGCGGTGGGCAGGCAGGACGGCGGGGGCAGTGAAGCGGAGGCGGGTGGGCGTTCCGGCCGACTTAAGACCGTGCCAGGTACCCCCGCGCCCGAAACAAGGCCGAAGGCGAACATCACCAGACCCCAGGCAATCGCGGTCGGCCGGAACGCCCACCCGCCTCCGCGGCCACCCACAGAACAGACCCGCCGTAGAGGGCCCCCCAACGCCCACCCGCTGCGGCCAACTCGCGGACCGCCCGTCCGCGCGGCACCAAAGGCCGGGAACGGTCATGGCCCAGAGAGGGCTGGAGCGCTGGAGAGGACGTCGCGGGCCAGAGACAGATCACCGGACAGGTCGGCGGCGAAGGAGGAGGGATCGCCGCGACCACCCAGCAGGAAGCAGAACGACACCACGTCAGCCGTGATACGCGCGTCAGCCCGCCGCCAGCCGTCACCCTCCCGCCAGGCGTCGAACTCCAGGACACCGGAACCCTCCCCGCCGAGCGGAACATGCCATTCGCCCCCTCCATCCCCGGTGAGCGTGAGAAGGACCGTACGGCCGGAGCCGTCGAGGCCCGACAGCAGCATGGTCCAGGGGAGCAGGCGCGCGCACAGGTCGGCCGTCGGATGGATGTGCTCGGGCACGGGATGCGGCAGCCGGACCCGGGCCGTCCGGGCCGCGTCGTCGGTGTGCACCCAGGTCTCCAGGCACCGCGCCAGCACGTGATCCCGCACTGCGGCCGACATCCCGTCAAGGGTCGCGGGCGTGTCGGGGGAGAGACCGGCCAGGTGGCGGCAGAGGGCGTCGGCCTGGGCGCGCCAGTCACGCCTGGTCTGCTCGGGACTGCGGGCCCGTTCGTACGCCTGCACGTCAGAAGTGCGCCCGACGGCGGAGGTGGCGCCGAGGGGCGGGCCGAGGACGGGGGCGCCGATCGAGGCCGCGAGCAGCCCGTCCTTGGCGGCGAGATGGGCGACGAGCTCCTGCAGGGTCCAGCCTTCGACGATGACGCGCGACCAGTCGTCGTCGACGGCCGAGGCGAGCAGCGCGTCCATGGCGGCCACCCGGCCGGCGAAGGGCTCGGCCCAGGCGGCGGTGGGCGTCGCGGGCCTGCGCCGGGCCCTGGCGCCGGCCAGCAACTGCGGGCGCAGCGAGCGTTCGGGCACCGCGGGGTCCTCCATCAGTGCGTCCAGGTAGAGACGCTCGACGGGCTCCATCACACCTCTTCCTCTGCCAGCGCGTCGGCCAGGCGCCGCAGCGCCAGCCTGATCCGCGATTTGACCGTGCCCTCGGGCACGCCCAGCTCCTCACCGACCTGCCGGTAGGTCCGGCCGCCGTAGTAGGCCAGCTCGATCGCCTCTCGCAGGCTGTCGGGCAGCTCCGTCACCGCCTGCCGTACCCGTTCGGCCTCGTCGGCGGCGAGCACGGTGTCCTCCAGCCGGGGAGGTGCGGGCTCGAAGAGCCGGGGACCCAGCGTGGTCACGCGGCGGCGCTCCTCGGCGCGCACGTGGTCGACCGCGCGGCGGTGCGCGATCGTGGCCAGCCACGCCCGCAGCGTGCCACGGTCGGGGTCGTAGGCCAGCGGACGTTCCCAGAAGACCAGGAACACCTCCTGCGTGATGTCCTCGGCGATCACCCGGTCCCTGGTGACGCGCAGCGAGAGACCGAAGATCAACGAGGAGAGCCGATCGTAGACCTCCCCGAGCGCGGCCTCGTCGCCGCCGACCACCCGCTGGTGCAGCAGGCGGTCGTCGTACGGTGCCTCCACTGGCACCACACTCCCGTAGATCCGGACCAAGGCGGCGGGTGCGCCGCGACCCGAGCATGACATTATTCGCCGGAAAAGTTGAGCCGGATGACTCGGCCGCTGGACTTTGTCAGCCTCACGGTAATGTCGAAGATTCACGACAGAGGAGGATTCGCCATGGCCACCATCCGCACCGCCACCACGCAATGGAAGGGTGCCCTGCTCGACGGCTCGGGCACGGTGTCACTCGACACGTCCGGAGTCGGCACCTTCGAGGTCTCGTGGGCGTCCAGAGCAGAGGCGGCCAACGGCAAGACGTCGCCGGAGGAGCTCATCGCCGCCGCCCACTCCTCCTGCTTCTCGATGGCGCTCTCGCACGGGCTGGCCGGTGCCGGCACTCCGCCCGAGTCGCTGCGCACCAGCGCCGACGTGACCTTCCAGCCGGGTGAGGGCATCACCGGCATCGTCCTGTCCGTGCAGGGCCAGGTGCCCGGCATCACGGCCGAGCAGTTCCAGCAGGCGGCCGAGACGGCCAAGGCCAACTGCCCGGTGAGCAAGGCGCTCGCGGGGACGACGATCACTCTCAACGCCCAACTGCTATAGCAAGACCGCGATCGCGTGCGACAATCGGGTCACATGCGCGAAGTTTGGCCAGGCGAGCCCTACCCACTCGGCGCCACCTGGGATGGCGTGGGCACCTGTTTCTCGCTGTTCTCCGAGGTCGCCGAGCGGGTCGAGCTGTGCCTGTTCCACGATGACGGCTCCGAGGAGCGCGTCGAACTGCCCGAGGTCGACGGGTTCGTCTGGCATGGCTACCTGCCGGGCGTCATGCCGGGGCAGCGCTACGGCTACCGCGTCCACGGCCCCTACGACCCTTCGCGGGGTCACCGGTGCAATCCGGCCAAGCTGCTGCTCGACCCCTACGCCAAGGCCATCGACGGCGACCTGACCTGGAACGAGGCGCTGTTCTCCTACCATTTCACCGACCCGTCGAGGCTGAGCAGGGCCGACAGCGCCGAATACATGCCGAAGAACGTGGTGATCAATCCGTTCTTCGAGTGGGGCAACGACCGGCTGCCGCGCAAGCCTTACCACGAGACCGTGATCTACGAGGCGCACGTGCGCGGGCTCACCATGCGCCACCCGGCCGTGCCCGAGGCGCTGCGCGGCACCTACGCGGGCGTGGGGCACCCGGCGATCATCGATCACCTGCTGTCGATCGGGGTGACGGCCGTCGAGCTGATGCCGGTGCACCATTTCATGCCCGAGCACTTCCTGGTGGCGCGCGGCCTCAACAACTACTGGGGCTACAACACCATGGCCTACCTGGCCCCGCACGGCGCCTATTCCAGCTCGGGCACGCGGGGCGAGCAGGTGCTGGAGTTCAAGGCCATGGTGCGGGCGCTGCACGAGGCGGGCATCGAGGTCATTCTCGACGTGGTCTACAACCACACCGCCGAGGGCGACCACATGGGGCCGACGCTGGGCTTCAGGGGCATCGACAACGCCGCCTACTACCGGCTGCACGACGATGATCGGCGCTACTACCTCGACTACACGGGCTGCGGCAACTCCTTCAACGTACGCTCGCCGCACGCGCTGCAGCTGATCATGGACTCCCTGCGCTACTGGGTGCTGGAGATGCACATCGACGGGTTCCGGTTCGACCTGGCGGCGGCGCTGGCCAGGGAGCTGCACGACGTCGACCGGCTGAGCACGTTCTTCGACCTCATCCAGCAGGACCCGGTGATCTCGCAGGTCAAGCTGATCGCCGAGCCGTGGGACGTGGGCCCCGGCGGTTACCAGGTCGGGAACTTCCCTCCCCTGTGGACGGAATGGAACGGCAAATACCGCGATATCGTGCGAGATTTCTGGCGGGGGACGCATTCCGCCCTGCCCGAGTTCGCCTCTCGGCTGACCGGCTCGGCCGACCTCTACGCCACCTCTGGCCGCCGCCCGGTCGCCTCCATCAACTTCGTCACCTGCCACGACGGCTTCACCCTCACCGACCTGGTCTCGTACGACCGCAAGCACAACCTGGCCAACGGCGAGGACAACCGCGACGGCACCGACGACAACCGGTCCTGGAACTCCGGCGCAGAGGGCCCCGTCGAGGACCCCGAGATCGTCCGGCTCCGCCACCGCCAGCGCCGCAACCTGCTGACCACGCTCTTCCTGTCGCAGGGCGTCCCGATGCTGTCCCACGGCGACGAGCTCGGCCGCACCCAGCGGGGCAACAACAACGCCTACTGCCAGGACAACGAGATCGCCTGGATCGACTGGTCACACCTGCACACCGAGTCCGACCTGCTGGAGTTCGTCCGGGGGCTGTCCAAGTTGCGCCGCGAGCACCCGGTCTTCCAGCGGCGCCGCTTCTTCCACGGCCGCCATCCCGACGACGGCCGGCGCGACTTGGTCTGGCTCACCCCCGGCGGCTCGGAGATGACGGCAGGAGACTGGCACATCGGCTACGCCAAGTCGCTCATGGTCTATCTCAACGGCCGGGCCATCACCGAGCCGGGGCCGAGGGGCGAGCGCATCGTGGACGACTCGTTCCTGCTGCTGATCAACGCTCACCACGAGGACATGACGTTCACGCTGCCGGGCGAGGAGTTCGGGCCGGGCTGGGTGCCGGTGCTCGACACCAACGACGAGTCGGCCCGCGACGACGCCTTCCCCGACGAGCAGTGGCCTCCGGGCGCCCTGGTCGCCGTCACCTCCCGGTCGATCCAGGTGCTGCGCCAGCCGCTGTCGCCCTGAACCCGCGCACGCCCGTGCTAGGTCCCGCCTGACCCGGTCCACGTTTCGTGCCGGGTCCTGCCTGACCGGTTCACGTTCGTGCCGGGTCACGTGCCTGACGCCGCTCACGGCCCGCGCATCACGCTCGCGGTGAGCAGCACCAGCACGAACGTGGCCACCCCGGCCACGCCGTGCAGCCCGACGGCGAGAAGGGGGAAGCGCCGTTCGGCGCCCCGGGCGTGCCGGCCCGCCCCGAGCCACCGCGTGAACAGCACGAACCCCAGCAGCGCCGCCACGGCCAGCACCGCGAACGCGACCCAGGCCAGCACCCGGTCGCCGGTCATCAGGTGGCCGATCCAGCAGCCGAGCGCCGCCACCGCCAGCACCGGATGGGAGAAGAGCAGCGTCACCGGGAAACGGGTGACCTTGGCGGCCTGCCGCCGCGGCCCGCCGCCCGCCAGCCACAGGTAGAGCGGGTAGACCCCCACCAGTGCGGTGAAGGCCCACGTCACAGCCGTGATCAGCCCCACCCGGACCTCCCTGGAGTCCCTGAACGCCTGTCGGCCACGTTATGTACATCACGCCACGTATGCCATTCGATACGCCAAAGTGCTATCCCTGTGGTCAAAGCCACCTGTGCGGGCTGTCTGTCGGAGGTGTGTGCCAAGGTAGAGAGGTGCGGCGCATCTATCCCGACATACAGGACGATCCTGACCTCGCGCAGGCCTATGCCTACCCGGTCGATCGGCCGTGGCTGCGCACCAACATGGTCGCCAGCGCCGACGGCGCCGCGTGGCTGAAGGGCCTGTCGGGCGGCCTGTCGAGCCGTGGCGACCGGCGCGTCTTCGGAGTCCTGCGCGGGCTGGCCGACGTGGTGCTCGCGGGCGCCACCACCGTCCGCACCGAGGGCTACGGCCCCGCCAAGCCCCGCGACTCCTGGCAGGCGCTGCGCGAGGGCAGGCCGCCCGCCCCGCCCATCGCGGTGCTCAGCCGCGGCCTCGGTCTCGACTTCGGCAGTCCCCTGTTCACCGAGGCGGCCGCCCGCACCATCGTCATCACCTGCGAGGCTGTGCCCGCCGAACGCCGCAGGCAGGCCGCCCAGGTGGCCGACGTGATCGTGGCGGGCGACGTCCGCGTCGATCTGCCACGGGCCCTGGCCGAGCTGCACGCGCGCGGCCTGACCAGGGTGCTGTGCGAGGGCGGGCCCCGGGTCAACGCCCAGCTCGCGGCGGCCGGGCTGATCGACGAGCTCTGCCTGACGGTCAGCCCGCTGCTGGTGGGGGGCGACGCCGCGCGCATCGTCAACGGCGAGACGGCCCAGGTCAGGCTCGACCTTCGCCAGGTGCTCGAAGAGGAAGGCGTCCTCTTCTGCCGCTACACCAGGGAGTTGAGTCATGACTGAGCCCGAACCCACCCGTGAGCCCGCCGCCGAGGCCGTTCCCGAGGTCGCCCCTGAGGCTGCCTCTGAGACCGCCTCCAAGGTCACCTCTGCGGCCGTCGCCGAGCCGGAGCCGGTGCCCAACCTGCCGGTACGACCGCCCGTGCCGCCGATGCTGGCCAAGCCGGTCAAGGCGATGCCCAAGCAGGACGGCACGCTGTTCTACGAGCCGAAGTGGGATGGCTTCCGCTGCATCGTGTTCCGCGACGGCGACGAGGTCTACCTGGGCAGCCGCAAGGAGCGGCCGTTCACGCGCTACTTCCCCGAGCTGGTCGAGGCGGTCAGGGCCGAGCTGCCCGACCGGGTGGTGGTCGACGGCGAGATCGTGCTGCCGCGCGGCTCCCACCTCGACTTCGAGGCGTTGCAGCAGCGCATCCACCCGGCGCTCTCGCGGGTCACCATGCTGGCCGAGCGGACCCCGGCCTCGTTCGTGGCCTTCGACCTGCTGGCGCTCGGCTCGGAGTCGCTCATGGAGGCGCCGTTCGCCGAGCGCCGCGCGCGCCTGGAGGGCATCTTCGGCCGGGCCGGCGGGTCCGTGCGGCTGACCCCGGTCACCACCAACGACGAGCAGGCGGCCGAGTGGTTCGAGATGTTCGAGGGCGCGGGCCTCGACGGCATCATCGTCAAGCCGGGCGACCAGCCCTATGTCCCCGACAAGCGGACGATGTTCAAGGTCAAGCACGAGCGCACCGCCGACGTGGTGATCGCCGGCTACCGCGAGCACAAGACCGGGCCGATCGTGGGCTCGATCCTGCTCGGCCTCTACGGCGACGACGGCAGGCTCCACCATGTGGGCGTGGCCGCCTCGTTCCCGATGGCCCGCCGGGCCGAGCTGGTTGAGGAGCTCAAGCCGTACATCGCCGACCTGGGAGAGCACCCGTGGGGCCACTGGGCCGAGCAGGCGCAGGCCACCATCGGGCAGCCGGCGTCCGGTCCCGCGACCGGCGGTCAGCGGGTGCCCGGCGCGATCTCGCGGTGGAACGCCAAGAAGGACCTGTCGTTCATCCCGCTCCGGCCGGAGCTGGTGATCGAGGTGGCCTACGACCAGATGGAGGGCGACCGGTTCCGCCACACCGCCCAGTGGCGGCGCCGGCGGCCCGACCGCACCCCCGAGTCGTGCACGTACGAGCAGCTGGAGCGGCCGATTTCGTACAACCTCGACGACATCCTGGCCCGCTGAGCCTCTTCGCCGAGGCGTCTCCGTTCCGGACGAGGCTTTGCACTGAGCCGGTTATCGCGCTATATCTCGACATATGAGCACCGGTGATGAGCTACGCGCCGCCGTGTCCGCGCGCCGCGACCTCGGCCCCGACTTCGAGGACGCGGTCGTCGAGTCCTTCCTCGACAAGATGGGCAAGGAGATCGACCGGCGGGTGGACGAGCGCGTCGCCGCCACCACAGGCAAGGGCAAGGGCAAGAAGGCGGCCAAGCAGGGCGGGCCTGGCCACGGCCAGCGGCTGGCTCTGGCGATCGTCTCGCTGAGCCTTGGCACGCTGGTCACCCTCGCCCTCACCGCCACCCAGGGGGACCCGTGGGTGATCCCGGCCATCTGGTTCGCCATCGTCCTGGTCAACGTGGTCTTCACCACCGTCGGACGCGACTGACGGCGCGGGCTGCTCCGGCAGGCGGCCGAGCATGCCGCCGCCGTGCACGCAGACGACCGTGCACGCAGACGACCGTGCACGCAGACGACCGTGCACGCAGACGACCGTGCACGCAGACGACCGTGCACGCAGACGGCCGAGCATGCCGCGATCGAGCACGGCCTTGCCCGCGGCGAGACCGGCCGGGTCGGTCAGAGCTTGGCCGAGGCCGCCGTCACCAGCTCGCGGGCGTAGTCGTCGTCGCTGTCGGCCAGCACCCGCTTGACCCCGTGGGCCGCTCGGGCGTCGCCCCGCTCCGCCAGCCCGCGCGTGGCCTCGGCGACCGTGCGCAGATCGGCGTCGTCGAGGCGGGCGGCCAGAGCCTCGCGGATCTCCGGCGTGTCGGCGGCGACCGAGGCCAGACCGGACGTGGCCCAGTCGCGCACCTCGTCGTCGGTGTCCTCGGTCATGGAGATCAGCAGGGCCAGGCCCTCGGCGTGGTCGGGCGGCAGCACGTCGGCCAGCGCGATCGCGTCGGTCATGGTGCGCTGGTGACCGGGCCGCTGGATGAGGTCCAGGACGTCCGGCAGCGCCCTCGGGTCGCCCTGGTGGCCGAGCGCCGCCAGCACCGAGCGGAGCACCTGCGGGTTGCCCTCGGTGGTCGCCATCTTCCGCAGCAGCGGCAGCGTCCGGTCGAGGTAGGGCTTGTCGTCCTCGGTCACCCCGAACTGGGCGATCGCGTCGACCCCGAACTCACGCTCCCTGGCGTCCTCGCTCACGCAGAGCCGGGCCAGCGCCTCGTAGGTCTCGTCGTCGGCCCGCTTGCCCAGCGTGTCGGCCACGATCCACCAGGTCTCGGCGTCCTCGTCGGTGTCGCGGTGCGCCAGGGCCCGCGCGACCAGCTGGTCGAAGGGGGTCCAGGTGCCCGTGGCGTCCTCCAGCAGGGTGGCGATGGCCGCGTGACCGCGCTGCGCCTGGACCTGCTCGGTCTCGGAGCCGTCGGCGGAGCGGCCCGCGACCGTGACCAGCTCGGTGCCGTCCTTGGCGAACTGCCGGCCGACGACGTACTCCCAGTCGTCCTGGGCGATCTGGTCGAGCAGCGCCGACTCCAGGTGCACGCCCACCCAGTCGATCGCGATGTCGAGCGCGGTGTCGCCGTCGCCGTCGTACTTCTCGGCCGAGGCGCCGTGCTCCAGCAGCAACCGGACCACGCCGAGCGCGCCGCGCCGGGCGGCGAGCGTCAAGGGGGTGTCGCCGTCGTCGTTGGCGTCGTCGATCCCGGCTCCCGCCTCGATCAGCACCCTGGCGGTGTCGGCGTGGCCGTTGGCCGCGGCCCAGAGCAGCGCGGTCCAGCCGCCGCTCTCGCGGGCGTTCACCTCGGCACCGGCGGCCAGCAGCGTGGTCGCGACCTCGGCCCGGTCCCAGGCGGCGGCGGCGCACAGTGGCAGGCCCTCGTCCTCGCCCTCGCTGGGCTGGTTGGGGTCGGTGCCGGCGGCGATGAGCTCGCTCACGGTCTGTGACTCGCCGTTCAACGCGGCCCGGTAGAGCTGTTCCTCATGCATGACTGGGACCCTAACCTGATCCGGCCGCTGGTCGGGCCAGGAACGGGCCGTGTCAGCCGCGCCGGAAGCATAGATGAATTGTCCGTATAGTGGCTATTCCGTGGTTGAGGAGAGCCATAGCGGCATCAAACGCGATATGTTGCGAGTATGACTGACGCTGGTGACGTTCGCGCCTCCGACGCCGAGCGCGAAGCCGTGGTCGAGCTGCTCCGCGTGGCCTCGGTGGACGGCCGACTCACCCTCGCCGAGCTTACCGACCGCACCGAGGCGGCCTACACCGCCACCACCCATGCCGAGCTGGCCCTGCTCACCCAGGACCTGCCCGAGGGAGCGGCGCCCGCGCCGCTCCAGCCGCGCGAGGGCAGGAAGCGCCGATGGTTCACCGCCATCATGGGCGACACCAAACGGCGCGGCACCTGGCGGATCGACCAGGAACTCGGCGCCGTCGCCGTGATGGGCGACGTGCTGCTCGACCTGCGCGAGGCCGAGGTGCGCACCGATACGGTGGAGATCCTGGCCGTCTCGGTCATGGGCGACATCAAGATCATCGTCCCGGATGGCGTCAACATCGACCTCGACGGCGTGGCGATCATGGGGGACAAGCGGGTCGACGTCGAGGAGGCCGCCCCGGGCACCCGTGCTCCTGTCGTGCGGGTGCACGCCTACGCGGTGATGGGCGACGTCAAGGTGCTCGGCGATTCCCGCGTCAAGCCGCTCCAGCGGCGCTGGGCGGCCTGGCGGGAGCACTGGCGTCAGCTCCACGGCGCGGACTGGGGCGACGAGCGCCGCTCGCTCGACCGCGGCCACTGATGCAACGGATGCCGGTCCCTCGCGCGTAGTCATCGGTGACTATCACCGAACAGTGAGGATCCCCCGATGCGGGACCGCTCCGAGGCCGATTTCGAGCGTTACGTCGAGCAGCGCTCGGCCCGCCTCGTCAGGACGGCCTACCTGCTGTGCCGCGACTGGGCCACGGCCGAGGACCTGGTGCAGACGGCCCTGGCCAGAGCCTGGCTCGTCTGGCGCCGGGTGGGCGACGACCCCGACCCGTACGTGTACCGCATCCTGACCAACACGCACGCCTCCTGGTGGCGGCGGCGCTGGCGGGGTGAGGTCCCCACACTGGAGCTCCCGGAGCGGGCGACGGGCGGCAACCCCTATGCCGACCTCGGCACCCGTGACGCGCTCAGGGCGGCCCTGGCCGCGTTGCCCGCCAAGCAGCGGGCCGTGGTCGTGCTGCGGTACTTCGAGGACCTGTCCGACGAGACCATCGCCGGGATCGTCGGCTGTTCGGTGCCGACCGTACGCAGCCAGGCCAGCCGCGCGCTGGCCAAGCTGCGGCTCAACCCCGCGGCGATCGCCGCGATGGAGACGGGGAGCCGGCTATGACCGAGCACGATCTGCGCGAACTGCTTGAACGCGACAGCCAGGACGGTCCCCACCGGGGCGTGACCGTCGCCGACGTCGGACGCAGGGTGCGGCGCATCCGCCGTCGGCGTGTCCAGGTCCTAGGCTCCCTCACCGCCGCCGCGGCCGCCGTCGTGATGGCGGCCTGGCTGCCTTCCGCCGGTACGGCGCCCGCGCCGGCCGGAGTGTGGACCGGCGAGCTGGCGCAGCCCACTCCCACGCGGACGATCTCCCTCGCCCCCCTCCACTCCAGCGCCTACGAACGCGGGGGCACGCGCGAGACGTTCAGCGCGGTCTGGGCGCCGGAGGTGCGGAAGGTCGGCTTCTGGATCACCTGCGAACCCGCCGCTCATGTGCTGATCTGGGTCAACGGCGAGCTGGTGGACAACGGGCCGTGCGAGGTGGGTCCGCGGCCCCCGGCACGGGTGGCGGGTGGCATCCCCGTCCGCGCCGGAGAGCGCAACGAGTTCGCCGTGGCCCTGATCCCCGAGACGGTGGCCGGGGCCACCGCGAAGGGCGCCGAATGGGCGGCCGAGGCGCTCTCCCGGACCGCCCCGTATCCCCTCCGGTGGCGGGTGGAGGTGGTCGACGACTCGGTCTGCCAGAGCCGGCACGTCGCCGTCGAAGCGGGCTCGGGGAAGATCATCCAGTTCGACTGCGAACTGGACTGACCCGCCTCTGGGGACCCGCCTCTGGGGAGCCACGCCCCAGAGGCCGCCCCTAGGAAGCCGCTACGTCCGCTGGGCTGCGCAGTGCCGCCTCGTACCGCTCCAGCAGCACCCGGGCCGGCTCCGGCGCGGGACCGAGCACGTCGGCCACCACGTCGGCGCCCGCCTGCAGCGTGGTGCGCCGTATCTTGTCGGCGAAGTAGCCGGGGGCCAGCAGGTAGGGGGCGACCGCCACCCGGGGAGCGCCGGCTCGCCTGAGCAGCGCGACCGCCTGCTCGGGCGTGGGGTCGGCGGCCGACGCGTAGGCGGCGGTCACCGCCCACCACCCGCGCTCGCCCAGCCGGCCGGGGCCGGTGGACGGCAGGTGGGCCGCGCCGGCGTCGGGGCCGGGCCGGCGGCTCCAATCGCGGGCCATCTCGGCGATCACCGCGTTGGCGCGGGCGTCGCTCGAACCGGCCGACACCAGCACGACCGCTGTGTCCGGGTCGCCAGGCGGGATGCCCGCCTCGGCCAGCCGCCGTTCCAGGGCGGCCGTCAGGAGCGGGTGAGGGCCGAGCGTCGCGCCGTAGTGCAGGCGCAGCCGCGGGTCACGTGCCCTGGCCTCGTTGATCGCCGCCGGCAGGTCCACTCTGCTGTGGTACGCCTCCGTCAGCAGCAGCGGCAGCACCACGGCCTCCTCCAGGCCGTGCAGCGCCCGCGCGAGGGTCGGGGCCGAGTGATCGAGGTAGGCGGTGCGCACCGGCAATCCGGGGCGCGTCCGCCGTACTTCGTCCAGCAGCGCCTCCACGGTCGCGGCGGCGCGCGGATCGCGTGATCCGTGCGCCGCCGCCACCAGCGGGACGCCGGTTTGACCCGCCCCGTCTGCCAACGGGACGGGCCACCGGCTGGGAGTTACAGGTGAATGCCGCATTCGACCTTCCCCAGCCCCGCCCAGCGGCCGCTGCGCGGGTCCTCGCCGTCCGCGACCTGCCTGGTGCAGGGGGCGCAGCCGATCGAGGGATAGTTGTCGTAGTGCAACGGGTTGATCAGCACCCCGTTGTCGGCCATGTAGTTGTCGACGTCCTCCTGGGTCCACCGGGCGATCGGGTTGACCTTGACCATCTGCCGCTTGGCGTCCCACTCGACGACCTTGGTCTCGGCGCGGGTGGGCGACTCGTCGCGGCGGATGCCGGAGACCCACGCCAGGTAGGGCTCCAGCGCCCGGTTGAGCGGCTCCACCTTGCGCAGGTAGCAGCACAGGTCGGGGTTGCGGCCGAACAGGCGCGGACCGAGCTCGCGGTCCTGCTCCTCGACCGTCCGCGACGGCTTCACGTCGATCACGTTGACGTCATAGACCTGGCGCACCGCGTCACGCGTGCCGACCGTCTCGGCGAAGTGGTAGCCGGTGTCGATGAACAGCACGTCGACACCCGGCTTGACCCGGCTGACCAGATCGATGAGCAAGGCGTCGCTCATGGAGGAGGTCAGGCAGAGCCGGTCGCCGAACGTCGCCGCCGCCCACCGGATGATCTCGCGGGGAGAGGCTTCCTCAAGAAAGATCGCGGCAGAGTCGACGATGTCCTGCAGGTCGAGCGTGCCGCGCTGCTCTCTTAATCCGACTTCGATGTCCACCAGCGTCATATCTTCACTCCGATCCCGAGGAACTTCAGTTTGAAAGCGCGAGAGCAGGCCCTGCAGTACCAGCCGCCGTCGCCCTCGTACGGCTCCAGGTCCTCGTCGCCGCAGTAGGGGCAGTGGAACGGGACGGCCCGCGCGCTCATCGCAGGTCCGCCTCGTCGGCCCGCTGCACCCAGTCGGCGAAGGGCTCGCCTTCCTTCTTCTGGGCGTCGTAGTGGGTCACGACGCGTTCCACGTAGTCGGGCAGCGCGGCGGCGGTCGTCTTCAGGCCGCGGACCTTGCGGCCGAAACCGGGAGTGACGCCGAGCGAGCCGCCCAGGTGGATCTGGTAGCCCTCGACCTGTTCGCCGTGCTCGTCGACCACCAGCTGGCCCTTGAGCCCGATGTCGGCGACCTGGATGCGGGCGCAGGAGTTGGGGCAGCCGTTGACGTTGATGGTGAGCGGCTCGGCGAAGCCGGGCAGCCGCCTCTCCAGCTCGTCGATCAGGTCGGAGGCGGTCGCCTTGGTCTCGACGATGGCCAGCTTGCAGAACTCGATGCCGGTGCAGGCCATCGTCTGGCGGCGGAACGTCGACGGGTTGACCCGCAGATCGTTGGCCTCCAGCTCGGCGACCAGCGAGTCGACCCGCTCGGGCGCGACGTCGAGGATGACCATCTTCTGCTCGACCGTGGTGCGGACCCGGCCGGAGCCGTGCCGCTCGGCGATGTCGGCGATCGCGTGCAGCCGGTCGCCGTCGAGGCGGCCCACCCTGGGCGCGAACCCGACGTAGAAGTCGCCGTCCTTCTGCCGGTGGACGCCCACGTGGTCACGCCGCGAGCCGCGCGGCTGCTCCGGCGCCGGGCCGTCGGGCAGCGCCTCCTTGAGGTATTCGGTCTCCAGGACCTCACGGAATTTCTGCACGCCCCAGTCGTTGACCAGGAACTTGATCCGCGCCCGGTGCCGCAGCCGCCGGTAGCCGTAGTCGCGGAAGATCCCGATCACGCCGCCGTAGACGTCGCCCACCTGCTCCGGCCGGACGAACACGCCGAGCCGCTTGGCGAACATCGGGTTGGTGGACAGCCCGCCGCCCACCCAGAGGTCGAACCCCTTCTCGCCGTCCGGGCCCTCGACGCCGACGAACGCCACGTCGTTGATCTCGTGCACCGTGCAGTGGGCCGGGCAGCCGCTGACCGCGCTCTTGAACTTGCGCGGCAGGTTGGAGTAGGCCGGGTCGCCGATGAACCGCTCGTGCACCGCGCGGATCTGCTCGGTCGCGTCGAGCACCTCGTCGCTGTCGATGCCGGCCAGCGGGCAGCCCAGGATCACCCGCGGGGTGTCGCCGCACGCCTCGGTCGTGGACAGCCCGACGGCTTCGAGCCGCTCCCAGATGTCGGGCACCGACTCGATCTCCACCCAGTGCAGCTGCACGTTCTGCCGGTCGGTGATGTCGGCCGTGCCCCTGCCGTACTCGTTGGAGATGTCGGCGATCACCCGCAGCTGGCGCAGGTCGAGCTGGCCGCCGTCGATCCTGATGCGCAGCATGAAGTAGCGGTCATCGAGCTCCTCCGGCTCCAGGATCGCCGTCTTGCCGCCGTCGATGCCGGGCTTGCGCTGGGTGTAGAGGCCGTACCACCGCATGCGCCCGCGCAGGTCGGCCGGGTCGATGGAGTCGAAGCCGCCCTTGGCATAGATGTCGATGATGCGCTGGCGTACGTTGAGCCCGTCGTCGTTCTTCTTGCTCTCTTCGTTCTTGTTGAGAGGCTCGCGGTAACCGAGAGCCCACTGGCCTTCGCCGCGCGGGCGCTTGTGATGGCGGCTGGCGGGAGTGCTCATTGCGCGTCCTTCGGATCATGGGCGCGCGCAGCCGTCCTCCTGCCTCGTCATCGAGTGCAGGGGTGGTGAGGATCGCGACGCGCTCAGCGGTGAGAACAGGGGTGGCTGATTAACGGGCGTCGCAACAGATGGCACTGCGGACACGCAGAAGGTCGACGTGGCGTCGACCTACGAGCATGGGGTCCGCTGGCATGTACACGAAGATACTCTGACCGTCCGGGATGTCCAAGATGGGGTCCAGAGTCTGGACTCGATCATCCCTGACGCGGCCAGTCGAGCTCCGACTCGTGGCTCTCCTGCTCGCTCTGGTGCTGGCAGTCGCACCAGGAGCCGCCACGGCAGTCCTCGTGGCGCTTCTCCTTGCAGCTGTCACAGATCACGCTTCACATTATTCCTTGTAGAACGAGGTTCGGGTTAGTGTGACGGGCGTGAACCTGATGCCCGACCTCCTCGCCGACCTGCGCGCCGAGACGGAGTCGCTGGAGCTGCTGCTGCGCCCGCTGCGGCCCGAGGACTGGGAACTGCCCACGCCGGCCGCGGGGTGGGCGGTGCGCGACCAGATCAGCCACCTGGCCTGGTTCGACGACGCGGCGCGCACCGCGGTGACCGACCCCGCCGCGTTCCGCGCCTCGATCGCGGAACTCACCTCCGTCGACGACCTCGCGGCGCGCTCGCGCGACCTCCCGGCCGCCGAGCTGCACGCCTGGTTCCGTACGGCCCGCGCCCGCAGCGCCGAGGCGTTCGCCGGGCTCGCCCCCAAGGACCGGGTGCCGTGGTACGGGCCCGACATGTCGGCCGTGTCGTTCGTCACCGCCCGGCTGATGGAGACCTGGGCCCACGGCCAGGACGTGGCCGACGCCCTCGGCGTCACCAGGGAGCCCACGGCCAGGCTGCGGCACGTCGCCATGATCGGTTTCAGGGCCATGCCGTACGGCTTCGCCGTACGCGGGCTGCCGGCCCCGGCGCACCCTGTGCGGGTGGAGCTGACGACGCCCGGCGGCGAGCCGTGGACGGCCGGACCGGCCGAGGCGGCGGACGTGGTGCGCGGCCCGATGCTCGACTTCTGCCTGCTCGTCACGCAGCGTGTGCATCTGGCGGACACCGCCCTCCAGATCACCGGCGCGACCGCCCGCGCCTGGATGGAGATCGCTCAGGCCTTCGCCGGACCCCCCGGAGAAGGCCGCGCGCCGAGGCCGGGGACGGATCGGGGGCAGTCCGGATGACCTCCGCTCGGGCACGGTGACATGCTTGAGACATGCGGACACTTCTGAACGTCATCTGGCTGGTCTTCGCGGGGATCTGGCTGGCCATCGGCTACGCCGTCGCCGGGGTCATCTGCTGCATTCTGATCATCACGATCCCGTTCGGCATCGCCTCGTTCAGGATCGCCGCCTACGCGCTGTGGCCGTTCGGCCGGACCGTCGAACGCGACCCCGACGCCGGAGTGTTCTCGCTGATCGGCAACATCATCTGGTGCGTGGTCGCCGGGATCTGGCTGGCCATCGGTCACGTGCTGACGTCGATCCCGTTGTTCATCTCCGTCATCGGCATCCCGATGGGCATCGCGAACCTCAAGCTCATCCCGGTCTCGCTGCTCCCGCTGGGAGCGCGCATCGTGGACGCCGACCGGGGCAGTGCCGTTGGGACGTAAGCTGTTCCGTAGAGTCACTGCGAAAGTACGTTTGGGTGCCATGACCTCAACCGACGCGCCTGCTCGGACCAAGAGGCGGTTCAGCGCCAAGGCGCGTGCCCGGCTGAGCTGGGTGCGTGACTCGAAGCAGTGGTCCGTCGTCCGCGCGGCCACCAACGCCGGCGTCGCCTACCGCGTGACCGGCCTGGCGGGCGAGGCGGCCTTCTTCGCCCTGCTGTCGCTGCCGCCGTTCGTTCTCGGCCTGATCGGCGTGCTGGGCAAGCTCGGCACCTGGCTGGGCACGGCCCAGGTCGACACGATCAAGACCTGGGTGATCGACCAGGCGGGCGTCCTGTTCACCAAGGAGACGATCGACACCGTCGTCACCCCGCTCATCAACGACGTGCTGCGCGACGACGCCAGCAAGGTCTCCATCATCTCGCTGGGCTTCCTGCTGTCGCTGTGGTCCGGCTCGCGCGCCCTCTACGTGTTCGTGGACCTCATCTCCGTCGCCTACGGCCTCGGCGAGGAGCGCGGCATCGTCAGGACCAGGCTGATGTCGTTCGGCCTCTACGTGGTGGGCCTGGTCGTCGGCATCGTCGTCATGCCGATCCTGGTCATTGGTCCGACGCTGCTCAAGGGCCCGCTGCCCGCCGAGTACGCCGTCCTCATCGACGTGCTCTACTGGCCGGTGGTGATCATCGGCTCGGTGCTCTTCCTGACCGTGCTCTACCACGTGAGCGTGCCGGTGCGCACGAAGTGGTACCGCGAGCTGCCCGGCGCGATCCTGGCCCTGGTCCTGTGGATCCTCTGCGCCGCGGTGCTGCGAGCCGTGCTGGCCGCGTGGTTCTCCCCGGTCTCCGTCTACGGCTCGCTGGCGGCGCCCATAGCGCTGCTGCTGTGGCTCTACATCACCGCGCTGGCCGTGCTCATCGGGGCCATCCTCAACTCCGAGGTCGACCGGCTCTGGCCGGGAGTGGGCCGCACCGCCGAGGGCTGACCGGAGCCGCCCGAGAGGTGCGTCGGGCCGCCTGACGTGCTGATCGGCCGGAGTTCGTCCTCATCTCATCCGCTATCGTCTAGGAAGACGCGACTGGCGCATTGGGTGGGATCGACCACCAGGGAGCGGAGGGAGCGGAGGCCGTGCGCCTGGGTCTTCGCCGTTGTCAATGATGACAGGGGAGTCATGAGTTCTCTCGCTAGCGTCGACCCGCAGATCGCCGATCTGATCAAGGCGGAGGAGCGCCGCCAGGCCGACACCGTCAAGCTGATCGCGTCCGAAAACTACGTGTCAAAGGCGGTCCTCGAGGCCACCGGCACCGTGCTGACCAACAAATACTCCGAGGGCTATCCCGGCAAGCGCTACTACGAGGGTCAGCAGGTCATCGACCAGATCGAGACCCTCGCCAACGAGCGGGCCAAGGCCCTGTTCGGCGTCAACCACGCCAACGTCCAGCCCTACTCCGGCTCCCCGGCCAACCTGGCCATCTACATGGCCTTCCTGCGGCCGGGCGACACCGTGATGGGCATGGGCCTGCCGTTCGGCGGTCACCTCACGCACGGCTGGTCGGTCTCGGCCACCGGCAAGTGGTTCAACCCGGTCCGCTACGGCGTGCGCCAGGACACCGGCCGCATCGACCTCGACGAGGTCCGCGCCCTCGCGCTGGAGCACCGGCCCAAGCTGATCTTCTGCGGCGGCACCGCGATCCCGCGCACCATCGACTTCGAGGGCTTCGCCGCGATCGCCCGCGAGGTGGGCGCCGTGCTCGCGGCCGACATCGCCCACATCGCCGGCCTCGTCGCCGGCGGCGCGCACCCGTCTCCGGTGGGCCACGCCGACGTGATCTCCACCACCACCCACAAGACGTTGCGCGGCCCGCGCGGCGCCATGCTGATGGCCACCACCGACGAGCACGCCACCGCCCTCAACAAGGCCGTCTTCCCGGGGCTGCAGGGCGGCCCGCACAACCACACCACCGCCGCCATCGCGGTCGCGCTGCACGAGGCCGCCACCGACGACTTCAAGACCTACGCCCACCAGGTCGTCGCCAACGCCAAGGCCCTGGCCGAGGAGCTTTCGAGCCGCGGCTTCGACCTGGTGTCGGGCGGCACCGACAACCACCTGATCCTGCTCGACCTCACGCCCAAGGGCATCGGCGGCAAGCCCGCGGCCCAGGCGCTCGACCGGGCCGGGCTGGAGACCAACTACAACACGGTTCCGTTCGACACCCGCAAGCCGTTCGACCCGTCCGGCATCCGCATCGGCACCCCGTCGGTCACCTCCCGCGGCATGGGCGAGGCCGAGATGCGGCAGATCGGCGCGTGGATGGACGAGGTCGTCACCGCCCTGGCCAAGGGCGACGCCGAGGACGTCATCACCCGGGTGCACCACGAGGTCAGCGAGCTGACCTCCCAGTTCCCGGCGCCTGGCCTGTCCTGACGATCCGTGACACGCGAAACGCCCCGCCGGGCCGGCGGGGCGTTTCCTTTCGGCGTGCAGCCCGGAATCACCGGAGGTCATCCGAGGTCACGCCAGGTCATCCGAGGTCACCCGAGGAAGAGGTAGTCGGCCTGGTAGGGAACCGTCGCCTTGCTGCCCGGCCTGCAGGACCCGGTCGGCGCGACGCCGCCCTCGGTGTTGAGCCGCAGGATCTGGGTGGTGCGGGAGAGCAGGCCGCCACCCGCCCCCGATGGGGTGGCGACCAGCACGAGTTCGGGGATGTTCCGCTCGCCGTTCGGCGTCTTGGTGACGACCTGGCCGCGCACCGCGCTGCCGTCAGGTGCCACCCACTGTGGCGGGCCGGCGACGGGGTTGACGAACGAGTGGTCCAGGCCGCGCCGTAGCTGGGCCCGCACGCCGTACTGGGTGAAGGCGTATCCGTCGCTGGTCACCTTGGTGCAGGCGTAGATCTGGGAGCCGCGCCGCACGTCGGCGGTGAGCGCCCGGGGGTGGCCGAAGTGCCTGCCCGACAGCCGGCCGCGCACCGCCCCGCCGCCGAACTCGGTGGTGTGCAGGTTGGAGTAGTACCTGCCGGGACGCGCCGCGATGCGCTTGACGACGGCGGCCTTCACCGGGGCGTCGCCCGCCACGCCGGTCAGTTGCGGGGGCAGCCCCTGACCCCCGGCGAACAGGTCGGCGACCACGGGACCGTTCCTGCCGGGCACGCCACGGTGGACGTGGCCGGCGGTGACCGGCGAGAGCCCCGACCAGATGGCCGTGTAGGCGATGGCCGAGCCGTGCGGGCGCAGCCACCAGACGGCCCGGCCGTCCTTGTCGCCGCGCTTCTGGCCGTCGTCCGCGCGCACCTCCTGCGCGCCGTCGGCGCGGGAGGCGAGGGTGGCCCGGTCGCTGCCGTGCAGCACGCCGTCCAGGTTGACCGGCCGGGCCAGCCGGTGGAACTGGCCGCGCACCGCGCCCTTCGGATGCCTGGCGTCGTGCAGGTTGGCGTAGAAGCCGCCCGGGTTGTTGCTCAGCGCATTGACCAGGGCAGGATCGGCGTCGACCGCGCCCTTCACGCCGAGCACCGTCTTCGGCAGCGTTCCTCCGAAGAAGTCCAGCTTCACGTCGCCGTTCACGCCCCTGCCGCCCAGGTGGACATGTCCGGCCGTGGGCGGGCCTATCTTGTTCCAGCGCACCGCGTACGTGACCCGGCGGCCGCTGATTTTGAGGACCACGGTCGAACGGCCGTCGGGGTCGCCCTTGACGCCGACCTCGTTGGCGCCGCGCAGCCCGGCGGCGAGATAGACGTCGCCGGTGACCGCGTCGGCGGAGGCGGCGACAGAGGTGAGAGCGGGGGCGAGCGCGGTGGCGACAAGGCCGGCGGCGAGCAGGGCTCCGGCGCGGGCCGGCTTGGGCATCGACATGATGAGTCCTCGTCAGGGTTGGCATCCGGGTTCGTACGGCAGGCAGTACGAGCCCCGAGCCGCGCCGGGTTCAACCCGCGAATGGGTAAAAATACCGATTGCCCCGGGGCCACGAGTCTCCCTTCTAACAGTCGTTGGAGGGAATACCTCCGCCTCATGGATCAAGGTTTGTCGGTGAAGGGCAGCAGCGTTCGTCGGCCGGCATGCCTCGAATGACGACGATCAAGCTGGACGCGGCCATCGCCGTGACGCTCGGGCCGGCCTGGCCAATGGAGTACTCCAGCGCGCAAGTAGAGATGTCGGGAGTACGGCGTCGTGACCACGCCTGAACCGCGCGCCGAAGGTGATCGTCTTAGGGGTATGAGATGGAGTTGGGTCGCCGCTCTGGTGTTGGTGCTCACGGCGTGTAGCGGCACAGGAGTTCAAAAGACCGGTGAGACCATGCCGAGTCCGAAGCAGACTGGCCGGTCGGTCCCTGAGCAGGCTTCAGCCGGACCTGCGCGACACCCTGTCGCCGAATGGCTGCGTGTGGGTGGTTTGGTGGCCCCCGGCCTCGCCGCCGTCCGCCCTCCCATGCTGGTGGTCTACGCCGAAGGCCGGGTCATCGCCGACGCCGCGCACGAACTGCGCCTTCCACCCGCCGAGGTCGAAGCCCTGGTCGAGGCCCTGGATCACGACCTGGCCGGGCAACCCGCCACAGCCTCGCCCCAGCCGGGGTCGCCGAGGATCTATGACGTGCCCACCACGGTCCTCGGCGTCGACAGCGGCGGCGGGATGCGCCAGGTGCACGTGCCGTATCTGGAACACGGCGCAGCCCGCTACGACGCCGCGCTCGTCACCGCCCGCGACCGCCTCGCCCACCTGGCCGACCGCGTCGCCGCACAGGGCCGGAACTACTCCGCCGACCGCGTACGGCTGTCCTCCGAGCAGGTCACGGCCCCTGCGACGACCGCCAGGCCCTTGCCGGAGGGCGTCCCCCTGCCACCCGAGACGCAGGCGCGCTCGGGGAGCAAGGACTACAAGGGCAACAAGGCGGACACGATCGCCCGGCTGATACCACGGGCCGGATCCTGGCACGTCTATCGCACCTCAACCGGCGAGCACATCGCGCTCTCGTGGCGTTACCTGCTCCCTCACGAGTAAGACTCCGGCTACGGACGAGCAGGTGGGCCCGCGGAGGCTTTCGTGAAGAGCCGGAGAAACTAGACGTCGATGGTGAGCAGCTTTCTGCCGTCCGTGGTGACCACCTCGAACCGGTCGATCTGTTCCAGCGGCACCGAGCTTCCGCCGTGCATGTAGAGCGGCTCCGGTTGTCCCGGCACCCCGTAGCCGGTCTTGGGCACCGACCAGCCCGTCATCACGTGCCGCTCGCCCGAGCGCGACACCGACACCAGCTCGCACTCCAGCGGCCCTTTCACCCCCGCCAGCTTGAGCGCGGCATGGGTGCCCCACGCCTTCGACTCCAGCACCAGCCCGCCGCTCACCCCGCCGGCCCCGACGCCGGGCACCGGGATGCCGTCCGCGTAGAACTCCTCGGCCGGGCCCTGGTGGTCGCCGTGGCCCGCCGCGACCGGAGGAGCGGCCGCGTCACCGCCGAGCTGGGCGCCGATCGTCATGCCGCCGGCCACCAGCGTGACCGCGGCTGCCAGGCCGATCAGGACGGTCCCCCTGCGGGTACGCCGGTCGGCCCGCTGCTTGCGCCGCATCAGGTCGATCACCTCGGCCTCCCCGTCACGGGAAGGAGGGAGGTCGTCCTCCAGCGGACCGAGCCCGGTCAGCGCGCCGGCCACGCCGGACAGCTCCGACAGCTCGGCCACGCACGACCGGCAGACCGAGAGGTGCGCCTCGAAGGCCCGCTGGTCGTCTCCGTCGAGCAGCCCGAGGGCGTAGGCGCCGACATCGGTGTGTTCGACTCGCGCGTTCACGCCGTCACCCCTCTTTCCTGCAGTGCGACACGCAACGCTCGGACGGCGTAGTAGACCCGGGACTTCACGGTGCCCACCGGGATGCCGAGCGCCTCGGCGGCGTCGTTGACCGACCGGTCCCGCAGGATCGTCTCGTTGAGGATCTCGCGGTGTGCCGGTGACAGCGCCCGGAGCGCATCGGCCACGACCACCTGATGCAGGAGCCCCTCCATCTCGTCGGGCATGGGTACGCTCTCCAGCGGCCCGTCGCCCGACTCCTGAGGGCGGGCGTCCCTGCGCCGCCGGTCATCGATCACGATACGTCTGGCGACCGTGGCGAGCCAGGGCATCAGCGACACCGACGCTGGATCGAGCCGTTCCGCGCTCCGCCAGGCGCGGATCATGGTCTCCTGTACGACGTCCTCGGCCCACTGCCGGTCGCCCGCCGTGAGCCGCACCACGAAGGCCAGCAGCGGCCGATGGTATTCCCGGTAGAGCGCGGAGACGACCAGGTCGTCGTCCGGCCGGACGCGCCTGATCCAGTGGCTCACACGCGGCTTGCCCATGGGGGCGGCTCCCTCTGCGGAGGGCGGGGGATACGTGCCGATTCGCATCATTCCCCTTTCTCGAGTGCGTCGGCAGGGAGTACGGCCCGGGATCCGGGCGGGGTTCAACGCGCCGCGAAGATAAATGTGATTGCGACCTTCGGGACAGGGTGCGTAGAGTCCCGTCAACGACGAGATCGAGGAGGTGAGGACCATGCGGGTTGTCCTGTTCCGCCTGCCGTCCATCAACCTCCGGGTGCCCGCCTGAGCGCTGCCCCGGGTCCTCTTCGATCCAAAGGAATCACTCCGTTGTCCTTCGACCTTTCGCTGCTCGGCTGGGCCGGCACGCGTGCCGCCGAGCTTCCCGTTGACACCGTCCCCGCGCGCGTGGCGCGCGTCGATCGCGGGGCCGCCGAGGTGATCGCGGCCGACGGCCAGCACCACGTCCGATACGGCGCCCGCGTCCGCCGGGCCTCCGCCGACGACCCGGTGGCGCTGCCGTGCGTCGGCGACTGGGTCGCCCTCAGATGGCTGCCGGAAGGCCGCTTCGAGGTCGACGCGGTCCTGCCCAGAAGCTCCGCCTTCGTCCGTGGCGGCGTCAGCCGCGACTCACGGGGCGGCCTGTCGGGCGACGGCCAGGGCCAGGTGCTCGCGGCCAACGTCGACATCGTGTTCGTGGCCGAGCCGTCCATGCACTCCACCGACTTCGCCGACCTGGGGCGCATCGAGCGGCTGGTCGCGCTGGCCTGGGAGTCGGGCGGCACGCCGGTCGTGCTCCTCACCAAGTCCGACCTGTTCGAGCAGGGCCTCGACGAGCTGCTCGCCGACGTGCGGGCGGCGGCGCCCGGCGTGGAGGTGCACGCCGTCTCCTCGATGCTCGGCGAGGGCGTGCAGCCGGTACGCGGCCTTCTCGGCGGCTCGCGCACCGCCGTCGTCCTCGGCCCCTCGGGCGCCGGCAAATCCACCCTGGTCAACGCGCTGGCCGGCGGGGAGGTGATGGAGACCCAGCAGGTCAGGGCCGCCGACGGCCGGGGCCGCCACACCACCGTGCACCGGGAGCTCATCCCGCTGCCCGGCGGAGGGCTGGTCATCGACACACCGGGCATCCGCCGGGTCGGCCTCTACGAGATGAGCCAGGGCGTCGACCTGGTCTTCTCCGACATCGAGGCCCTGGCCGGGCACTGCAGGTTCGACGACTGCGGTCACGACAGCGAGCCCGGCTGCGCGGTGCTGGCGGCCCTGGAGAGCGGTGAGCTGCCCGAGCGGCGGCTGCACAGCTGGCGCAAGCTGCAACGGGAGGCCTCGTGGATGGCCGGCCGCACCGATGCCCGGCTCCGCAAGGAACAACAGAACAAATGGAAGATCATCCACAAGGAGATGCGCCGTTCTGGCAGGAACCGTCCATGAGGCCGCCCGGTCGCGCGAAGTCCCGGCCCGCCTAGCGGGACCTCGCGCGCGCCGGGGGTACGACCAGGGGATGGACATCGTGTTCGCCGACCGGGCCGAAGCCGGGGAGATGCTCGCCGAGCGGCTCCAGCACCTGCGTGACCCGGTGGTGCTCGCGCTGCCGCGCGGTGGCGTCGCGGTGGCCGTGCCCATCGCCCGCAGGCTGGGCGCCGTGCTCGACGTGCTGGTGACCCGCAAGATCGGCTATCCGCCGTCGCCCGAGCTGGGGGTCGGCGCGATCGCCGAGGGCGGTGAGCCGGTCTTCGACCACCAGTTGCTGCGCCGGCTCGGGCTCACGCCCGAGTCGGTGGCGGACGTGGTCGAGGACGAGCGGCGCGAGCTGGCCCGCCGGGTGGAGACCTACCGCCAGGGCCGGCCGCTGCCCGCCCTGGCGGGGCGCGAGGTGGTCGTGATCGACGACGGTCTGGCGACCGGAGGCACCGCGCGGGCGGCGCTCCGGGCGGTCCGCGCGGCCAACCCGGCCCGGGTGACCCTGGCCGTGCCCGTGGGCTCCCGCGCGACAGTCGAGGCGCTGCGAGAGGAAGCCGACGAGGTGATCGTGCTGGCCACTCCCGAGGACTTCCGGGCGGTCGGCCAGTGGTACGAGCGCTTCGACCAGCTCAGCGACGCAGACGTGCTGGGCCTGCTGGCCGAGGCGTAGGCCGCGGCCATCGGCCCAGCACGCCGCCTAGACCGCCAGCACGGCCCAGACGTACTTGCGGGGACCGGCCGGGATCCAGCCCCATGCGGCGGACAGCGCCTCGACCAGCCGCAGCCCGCGCCCGAACTCGGCGTGGACGTCGGGGGAGGCGGTGATCGGAGCGACCGGGCTGGAGTCGCTGACCACGCAGGCCAGCTCGGGTCCGTGGCTCAGCAGGCGGAGCTGGATCGCGCCGCCGCCATGTCGCACCGCGTTGGTGACCAGCTCGGAGACCACGAGCTGCGCGTCGTAGGTGATGCAGTCGCAGCCCCAGCCGGTGAGCGTGCGATCGACGAAACGCCGGGCCGAGGCCACACATCCTTGCTCGAATGTGCTCAACTGGGTAAAAGGGAAGATCGCGGCGCGAGGGGCGGCATGTCCATCCAGCAGAATGGAGGACAGCCATCCGGGCGGCCGGGCCTCGATGGCGGCTGCCGGCCGAGCGTCGAAAGTCGTCATCCAGGCCCCCGAGGCGCGGTCTAAGTGATCCAGTTCCATCTTTACGGCATGCGCTTACCGATGCAAGACTTTTCATGTTTTACAGATGCAAATCGCATCTGCACGTGCAGATGATCAGGGAGTGAGTGAAGGCGTGAGCGTATCTGGTGCGGAGGGGAAGGTCCTTGGCCACTCGCTGGGGAGCCCCACGGTCCTGCGGATCCTGCTGGGCACGCAGCTGCGCCGGCTCCGCACGCGGCGGGGCATCAGCCGCGAGGACGCGGGCTACGCCATCCGCGCCTCCCACGCCAAGATCAGCCGGCTGGAGCTCGGCCAGGTCAGCTTCAAGGAGCGCGACGTGGCCGACCTGCTCACCCTCTACGGCGTCATCGACGAGGAGGAGCGGGCGCCGCTGATCGAGCTGGCCCGCCAGGCCAACGCCCAGGGCTGGTGGCACAAGTACAGCGACCTGCTGCCGAGCTGGTTCGAGGTCTACATCGGCCTCGAAGGCGCGGCCTCCAGCGTCCGCACGTACGAGAACCAGTTCGTGCCGGGCCTGCTGCAGGCGCCCGGCTATGCCCGTGCGGTGATCAAGCTGGCCCACTGGGCGGCCCCCGCCGAGGAGATCGACCGCCGCGTCACGCTGCGCACCATCCGGCAGAAGCGGCTGACCGGCGACAGCGCGCTGACCCTGTGGGCGGTGATCGACGAGGCCGTGGTGCGCCGCGCCCTCGGCGGACCGCAGGTGATGCGCGAGCAGATCGAGCACCTGCTGGAGATGACCACGCTGCGCAACGTCACCGTGCAGATCATGTCGTTCGAGCGGGGTGGGCACGCCGCGGCGGGCGGGCCGTTCAGCATCCTGCGGTTCCCTGAGCGCGACCTGCCCGACGTGGTCTACATGGAGCAGCTCACCAGTGCCCTCTACCTCGACAAGCCGGCCGAGTCCGACCGCTACACGCAGGTCATGGACCGGCTGAGCATCCAGGCCGAGTCGCCGGCCGACTCCAGGCTGTTCCTTGAGCGGTTGCTCGCCTCCATGTGATCCACTCCATACCGGAATTTTGGTCATCCCGTATATGGGCTTCTTTGTGCTGCCGTATCGTCTGCTCGCAAAGCACGGATGCACGTGCATTTGTAAGCGCGAGGAGTTTCTCCATGCATGAGTTCCGCAACGGGACGCCTGCCCGCACCCTTCCGGCCGTCTGGCGGAAGAGCAGGCGGAGCAACCCCAACGGCAACTGTGTCGAGGTGGCCAGCCTGCCGACCGGTGAGGTGGCTGTGCGCAACTCGCGTTTCCCCGACGATCCCGCGCTCGTCTACACGCGAGCCGAGATCACCGCGTTCGTCCTGGGCGCCAAGGACGGAGAGTTCGACGACCTGATCGTCTGATTTCGGGGGTCCGCGAACGACGAGAGCCCGGCGTCCATGACGCCGGGCTCTCTTTTGTGCTCGGGATTGAGACTCGCGCCTGATCAGGCAGTTGCCCCGACCGGGTTCGGCCGGGCCTGGCCGGGTGAGCCAGGCCCCGCTTCATCGGGACAACTGCGGGATCACGCGCGCTCGTGGCGCTGCCGGGCAGGTCAGGCGGCGGAGATGCCGGCGCTGGCGGCGCGGCGCATGCGACGGCGACGCTCGGAGGCGCGCTCGTCCTCGTTCAGGCCACCCCACGTGCCGTACTTCTCCGGACGGGAAAGCGCGTAGTCAAGGCACTCGTTACGGACGGGGCACTGGGCGCAGATCGCCTTGGCCTTCCGCTCACGTACGTCACGCTCGGGCTGCCGCTCCCCGTCGGGGCCGAAGAAGAGCACGAGGTCCTCACCCCGGCACGCGGCATCATCCTGCCAACCCCAGCTGGGGCGCGGGCGGGCGAGCTGCCGACGTACCTGAGACATGAGAAAACCACCTTCGTGAGAGGTATTTCGGTAATTGAGCCGCATTGGACGCTTTTGGCGTCACTGTTCCAACGCAGGGAGGGGCCGCGGATGTTCCCGTGATCAGGTGAGGGCGAGCGTGGTGTACCGCACAGGCGTGAGCCTGTCCAGCGAAACCAGCCGGTAGGTGGTGATCGTCTCGGCGCAAGCCGTACCACACGGCGCTTGCCACGCCGATGGTGCGACCACAACCCGGAACCGGACATCGCCGCCGCTTCGCGCGCTGACTCGCACGATGGCTTCGGTGACGTCGCCGTCCGACCTGGAGGATTCCACGGCCACTGCGCCGACAGAGCACTCTCCCGTATGGGATCGGGCGAAGTGCTCGACGGCTTGCAATGGCTCAGGGATGCCTGCGCGTCCCCGGTAGCGGTCGAGAATGATCTCGCCCGACCGGTACGCGTTAGCCGCTGCGATCGCAGCAGCCTGAGACATGCTGCCGTAGAAAATTCCGTGTGGCAAGCACACGAGGTTGGCGGCGTAACGATCGCCGCCAACGTGTGACGTTTCCCACACTCTGTCCGGCAAAATTTCCGCCAGCCCACGAGCGAGGGGTAGTCCAATGCGGGCACAACACGCATTGCGTTTGGCGTGCGTGCAGACCAGAAATACCGGCTCGTCATCCAGTATGCAGGACTCCGGGACCACTCCGGCCACCAGCGCGTCAAGGTCAAGATCGTCAGGACCTGCGATGACGCCCGAGGCCAGCCAGGGGTTGGGCCCCGTGCCGTAGGCGACTAGCACACGCAGGCCCTGCTGTCGCGGGCGGGTACGTCTTCCGGGACGGCGGATGAGCTGGGGTCTGATACCGCGATCGAGCGCCCGCCGCACGAGTTCGGCGATGTTGTCAGGAAGTTCGAAGTTCTCCAGATGGGACGGCCAGGGGCCGGGGTGTTCCACGAGCAACCAGAGCCGGGCTCCCACCGTGGCGCTGGCCCCTGTGGGCACGGCGCCGTCGTGGCTTCCCGCCGGATGTTCGCAGCCCCTGGTCACTCTCCGCCCCCTCTCGGATTAGGTAAGACTAACCTAAGAGTAAGGGATCAAGATGTGGGGGTTCAGCCCAGCGTGTCGCGAGCGGCGGGCAGGGCCGCCGCCCGGTCCTCGGGCACCAGGCCGATCCTCGTGCGGCGGTCGAGCAGGTCGCCGGCGTCGAGCGCGCCCTCGTGCCTGACCGACCAGAGCAGTTCGCCCCTGGTGATGCCCAGCCCGACCTCCTCGGGGTGCTCCTGGACGAGTTCGTGCACGGCCGCCGCCTCGCCGCCGTAGCGCTCGACCAGCCGCCGCGGCACCCCGTCGGCGGGCCGGCCGGGAGTCGCGCCGACGAGCGGGAGGCGCGCGGTGCGGCAGGGGCCCGCCGGAATGTCCGTGACCGAGAGCGCCCGGTCCACCGCGTCCCGCGCCATCCGCCGGTAGGTCGTGAGCTTCCCGCCGACGACCGTGACGAGCCGTCCGTGCGCCAGCACGGCGTGGCGGCGCGACAGGTCCGCCGTGCCGCCGGTGTCGCCGTCGGCGGCCAGCAGCGGCCTCAGGCCCGCGTAGGCGCCCGCCACGGCGTCGCGCCCCACGGGAACCTCCAGAACCGTGTTGAGCACGTCGAGGAGTGCTCTCACGTCCTCCTCCGGCGCCTCCGGAACGTCGGGGACGGGACCGTCGACCGGCTCGTCCGTCAGGCCGACGTGGACGCGGCCGTCGGCCTGCGGCAGCACGAGCGCGAACCGGTTGCTCGCGCCCGGGATCGGCACGTGCAGCCCGGCGGTGACGCCCGGCAACGTCCCCGGCCGCAGGACGAGGTGCGTGCCCCGCGAGGGACGCAGCCGCACCCGGGGGTCCAGCCGGCCGGCCCACACCCCGGTCGCGTTGACCACGACCCTGGCCCGGATCGCGAACTCCTCGCCGGTCAGCTCGTCACGCACGGTGGCGCCGTCGCCGGTCAGCTCCAGCGCGCGGCAGCGGGTCAGGACCTTGGCGCCGTGCGCCGCCGCCGTTCTGGCGATGGCCACCACGAGGCGGGCGTCGTCGACCAGGCGGCCGTCCCAGGACAGCAGCCCGCCCCTCAGGCCGCGTTCGCGCAGAGCCGGCGCCAGCCGCCGCGCCCGTACGGCGTCCAGCAGGGAGGGGCCGGGCAGCAGGGGGCGGGGCGTGCGGGCGGCGGCCCGCAGCCCGTCGCCGAGCCGGTAGCCCGTCATCAGCACGGCCGCCCGCGACCGGGACACCGCGGGCGTGAGCGGCAGCAGGTAGGGATGCGCCCTGACCAGGTGCGGGGCGGTGCGGCGGAGCAGGATGCCGCGCTCGACCGCGCTCTCGTAGGCCACGTCCAGCTGGCCCCTGGCCAGGTAGCGCAGGCCGCCGTGCACCAGCTTGGAGCTCCACCTGGACGTGCCGAACGCCAGGTCGTGCGCGTCGATCGCGGCCACGCTCAGCCCGCGCGAGGCGGCGTCCAGCGCTACTCCCGAGCCCGTCGCCCCCAGCCCCACGACGAGCAGGTCGACCGGCCGCTCGGTGACGAGGGCCAGCTCATGGGCCCTCCTGCGTGCGTTCAGTGAGCTGTCCAAGGTATGCCTCCAGCAGTGCCGTGAGTTCGGCGTCGAGGTCGTCGAGCGTCACCGGGTCGTGCCCCGCCGGGCCGCTCGCCGCCGGGCCGAGCATCGTGGGCGCCGACAGCAGGAACGACTGGGCCACCAGCAGCACCGCCCTGGCCTTGCGGGCGTCGCCGGTGACGCGTTCGAGCACGTCCAGCGCGGCTTCGTGGGTGGCGCCCCGGCGCTCCAGCAGGTAGGGGAGGAGCAGGTCGGGGTCGGTCTCCACGATCTTGCGCCAGAGCGGGTGCTCGCGCAGCCGCCGTACGCCCCCGACCATGGCGGCGACGGGGTCCGAGACGTCGAGTTCGGCCAGGACCCGCACCCATTCGCGGGTCATCAGGTCGGCGACCAGCGAGCGGACGTCGGGCCAGCGGCGATAGAGGGTCATCCGCGACACTCCGGCCCTGCGCGCCACGTCGGTGAGCGTGGTGCGGCGCACCCCGTAGGCCAGCACGCAGTCGCGAGCCGCGTCGAGAACTCCATCATTGTGACGAATCAACGTCATATGTCACAGTGTAGACGTGTCTACCGAATCCATGCTGTGGTCCGGCTGGGGCGACCCCGCCCTCGCGCGCGAGTTGCCCGAGCAGGTCCGCGATCTGCTGCGCGACGTGCTGGGCGTGCGCTCGCCGGACGCTCCGGCCGTGCCCCTCGACGCGGTGCGGCTGCCGCCGGTCACGCTGTCCGCCGGGCACCTGGCCGCGCTCGCCGGCGTGACCGGGCCGGAGCACGTGCTGACCTCGCACGAGGCGCGGGTCCGGCACACGCGCGGCAAGTCGACCCCCGACCTGCTGCTGATGCGGTCGGGCGACGGCTCCGACGCGCCGGACGCGGTCGTGCTGCCCGGTTCCCACGAGGAGGTGGCCGCGCTGCTCGCGCTCTGCGCGGCCGAGCGGATCGCCGTCGTGCCGTTCGGCGGCGGCACCTCCGTCGTGGGCGGACTGGTCGCCTCGCGGGCCGGCTTCGCCGGGGTGGTGGCGCTCGACCTGCGCCGGCTGGACCGGCTGGTGTCGGTCGACGCCGAGTCGATGGTCGCCGAGTTCCAGCCGGGCCTTCGGGCGCCCGAGGCCGAGCGGCTGCTGGGCGCGCACGGGCTGACGCTGGGTCACTTCCCCCAGTCGTACGAGTACGCCACGCTCGGCGGGTTCGCGGCGGCGCGCTCCAGCGGGCAGGCCTCCGCCGGCTACGGCCGGTTCGACGACCTGGTGGTGGGCCTCACGGTGGCCACCCCGGCGGGCACCCTGGAGCTGGGCCGCGCGCCCAGGTCGGCGGCCGGGCCCGACCTGCGGCACCTGGTCCTGGGCTCGGAGGGGGTGTTCGGCGTCATCACCTCGCTGCGCCTGCGGGTGCGGCGGCTGCCCGCCGAGAAGGTCTACGAGGGGTGGCGGTTCGCGTCGTTCAAGGAGGGCTCGGCCGCGCTGCGGACGCTCGCCCAGGAGGGGCCGCTGCCCACCGTGCTGCGGCTGTCGGACGAGACCGAGACCATGATCGGGCTGGCCAGGCCGGACGCGATCGGTGGCGGCGACACCGGCTGCCTGGTGATCGCGGGCTATGAGGGCGCGTCGGTGGCCGGGCGGCGGGACGCGGCCGCCTCGGTGCTGTCGCGGCTCGGCGGCACCCCGCTCGGGACGGCGCCGGGCGAGGACTGGGAGCACGGCCGCTTCTCCGCGCCCTACCTGCGTGACTCGCTCCTCGCCGCGGGGGCGACCGTGGAGACCCTGGAGACCGCCACGTTCTGGTCCGGCCTGCCGCGGCTCTACGACGCCGTACGGCTGGCGCTGCTCGGCGCGCTCGGCTCACCGCTGGTCATGTGCCACATCTCCCACGTGTACGAGACCGGGGCCTCGCTCTACTTCACCGTCGTCACCGCCCAGCACGGTGACCCGGTGGAGCAATGGGCGCGGGCCAAGGAGGCGGTCACCTCGGCGATCGTCGAGGCGGGCGGCACCGTCTCGCACCACCACGGGGTCGGCCGCGAACACCGCCGGGCGTACGCGACCGAGGTGGGGCCGGTGGGCGTGGAGATCCTGCGTGCGATCAAGTCGCGGCTGGACCCGGAGGGCATCCTCAACCCGGGAGTCCTCGTCCCCTGACCCCGGACGCCGGCGGTCCCTGTCCGGAACCCCGGACGGCTCCTGACCGGTGCCCCCCTGACGGCTCCCGCCCGGTGACCGGACGGCCCTTGATCTGTGTGACCCCCGTCGCGAGAGCCGGGCTACGCCTCCTCCGGAGGCATGACCTGGGCCGCCTCCTCCGTCGCAGCGGCGGCCTCGGCGTACTGCTGGAGGGCCTCGTACACCGCGGACAGGCACCACAGGCAGGCGACCAGCGCCTCGCCCTCGGAGCGCGCCAGCTCGACCGCCTCGATCGCGAACGGCAGCGCCTCGGCGGCGCGCCCCCGCTTGAGCAGCAGCATGGCCGCGGTGTGCAGGGCGCGCACGAGCAGGACGGTGTGCCCCGGGTCGGCGGCGGCGAGCTCGCGGCTGCGCGTGACCGCCTCCCGGAGGTCGCGCAGTGCGCTCCGGCTCCAGCGCGGGCGGCTCGCGGCATAGGCCAGCAGGCCTTCGACGGCATCAGCGCCCGTGGTGCCGCGCCGGGTCGTATCGTCCGAACCGTTCCGGGCCATCGCAGCCCCCCTCACGGCCGACAACCGCTTGCTTGGGGCGTGAGGCTACACCATCGTGAACCTTCTGTGTTGGCTGCACCACGGAGCGTTCGGATGCAATTCGGGAAGATCGCGGCAAAGATATGGTCATGGTGGACGTCGAAGCCGAGCGTGGTAAGCAGGCCTCATCCCGGGACTCCGAGGAGGGCGCCGGCTGGTCGTGTCAGCAGATCGGCACGTTCGAGCGGCTCAGACCGCACGACACCGGCTTCAACTGGCTCAACGTGGCGACCCTGTGGCGCTCGCGCAACGAGATCCTGGCCGGGCTGTTCGGCGACCCGTCGGGGCAGGTGCGGCAGCGCTGGGTGGCCGGGCAGCTGGAAGGCGGCGCCGACGTCGAGTTCAGGATCCGGCCCGAGGTCGGCCCGAGCTTCGACTTCCTGGTGTTAGGCGACACGGGCGAGGGCGACGCCTCCCAGTACGCCGTCGTGCCGGGCCTGCTGAAGGTGGGGGAGGGCACGTCCTTCGCCGTCATCGCGAGCGATGTGATCTACCCGGCGGGGTCGCCCAACGAGTACGGCGACAAGTTCTACCGGCCGTACAAGGACTACGACGCGCCGATCTACGCGATCCCTGGCAACCACGACTGGTACGACGGGCTCGGCGGGTTCATGCGGATCTTCTGCGACGCCCCGCCGCTCAAGCCCAAACCCGGCACCGGCTGGCTGCGCGGGCTGCTGTGGCGCAGGCCGGAGGCCGTCGACGAGGAGCGCCTGGCCGAGGCCCGTGAGCTCAGAGGCCGGCCGTCGCAGCAGGCCGGCCAGCCCGGCCCCTACTGGGTGATCGAGAGCGACGGCCTGCTCGTCGTCGGCGTCGACACTGGCATCAGGGGGGAGATCGACGCGGTGCAGACGGAGTGGCTGCGCCGCGTCTCGCGCGACCCCCGGCCCAAGGTGCTCATCACCGGCAAGCCGATCTACACCCGCAACGACTACAAGCCGTCGCCGCTGGAGGGCGGTGGCACCATCGACGACATCGTGCGCGACCCCGAGCACCGCTACGTGGCGGCGATCGGCGGCGACGTGCACAACTACCAGCGCTACCCGGTCAGGGTCGGCGACCGGGTGATCCAGTACATCGTCTCCGGCGGCGGCGGCGCGTTCATGCACGCCACCCACACCATCCGGCGGGTCGACGTGGCCGGCGTGCACGAGGACGACTTCAGGCTCTACCCGCTGCGCGGTGACTCGCTGTCGTTCTACAGCCAGCTCTACGCCAAGCGGCTCCGGATGAAGTGGATCTACCTCACGCCCGCCGAGGCCGCCTGCGTCATGGCCGGCCAGATCGGCAACACGCCGGTGCGGCCGCTCGACGGCCAGGTGACCATCACCCGCCGGATGAGGTGGGCCGCGCGACTGCTCGGCGCCTGGCCGTGGCCGTTCCGGCTGCCGGTCGACCGGGTCTTCCACCGCTACCTGTCGGAGTTCTCCGACTGGGACACCCCGCCGTTCTTCAAGCACTTCCTGCACCTGTCGGTCACGCCCGAGCTGCTGAAGATCCGTTGCATCGCCGCCACCGGCTGCCTGGAGCAGGAGCTGCGGCCGCCGGTGGAGGACGAGGTCGTCATCGCGCTGTCGTAGGCGCCTGGCACGCTGGAGGCGTGTACGTGGTGCTTGCGGGAGAGACGATCCACCCCGTCCCGGGGGCGGGCCGGCGTCCGGCCGATCCGGCGCGGGCCGTGGCAGAGCTGGAGCGCGAGCGTCCGCGCTGGGTCTGGGCCGACACCCGTGAGGACTACCCGCCGCTGCTGCGCGCCGGCGTGCGGGTGTCGCGCTGCCACGACCTCGCGCTCACCGAGAGCCTGCTGCTGGCAGCCGAGGGCCGCTACGGCGAGCCCCGCTCGGCCAGGGCCGCCCACGCCCGCCTGCTTGGGCTGCCCGTGCCCGACGAGCAGCCCTCCGCGCCCGGCACCCTGTTCGCGCCCGAGCCGCTGGCCGCCGAAGCGGTGGCCGAGGTGCTGGCCGGCCAGCTGCGCCGGATCGACGCGCTGCCCGATCCCGGCCGGTTCCGGCTGCTGGTCGCGGCCGAGTCGGCGGGCGCGCTGATCGCCGCCGAGATGGGCCACGACGGCATGCCGTGGCGCCGCGACGAGCACGACGCCCTGCTCACCGAGCTGCTCGGGCCGCGGCCCGTGCACGGCATGCGGCCCGCCCGGCTGCAGGCGCTGGCCGACGAGGTGTCGGCCGCGTTCGGTCACCCGGTCAACCCCGACTCGGTACAGCAGCTGGTCAAGGCGTTCAAGGGCGCGGGCGTGGCGATCAAGAGCACCCGGTCGTGGGAGCTCAAGCGGATCGACCACCCGGCCGTCGCCCCGCTGCTCGCCTACAAGGAGCTGGCCCGGCTGCACAGCTTCCACGGCTGGACGTGGGCCGACCAGTGGGTGCGCGGCGGCCGGTTCCGGCCCGAATACGTGGTGGGCGGCGTGGTGTCGGGCCGCTGGGCCACCTCGGGCGGCGGGGCGTTGCAGATCCCCAAGGTGATGCGCCGGGTGGTGCGGGCCGACGAGGGCTGGACCCTGGTCGTGGCCGACGCGGCCCAGCTGGAGCCGCGGGTGCTGGCCGCGATGGCCGGCGACGGGGGGCTGGCCAGGGCGGCGGGCGAGATCGACCTCTACTCCGCGCTGGCGCAGTCGTTCGGCGGCGAGCGTGACAACGCCAAGATCGCGATGCTGTCCGCCATGTACGGCGGCACCAGCGGCGACGCCCCCAAGCTGCTCGCCATGATGCGCCAGCGCTTCCCGCAGGCCTACCGGTTCGTCGAGGACGCCGCCAAGGCGGGCGAGGAGGGCCGCCTGGTCCGCTCCTGGCTCGGGCGCACCAGCCCGCCTCCGTCCGAGCGGTGGAAGGAGATCGTGTCGGGACCCGACGGCGGCCGGACCGCGCGCGACCGCGGCCGGTTCACCCGCAACTTCGTCGTCCAGGCCACCGCGGCCGAGTGGGCGCTCGCGCTGATGGCGGTGCTGCGAGGGCTGCTGCCCGACCCGGCCCGGCTGGTGTTCTTCCAGCACGACGAGGTCATCGTGCACTGCCCGCTCGACCAGGCCGAGCAGGTGATCGGCGCCGTGTCCGGCGCGGCGGCGGAGGCGACCCGGCTGCTGTTCGGCCGCACCCCGGTGCGCTTCCCGATGGAGGCGGTCGCCGTCGACTGCTACGCCGACGCCAAGTAGTTCCGCCGTCGACTGCTACGCCGACGCCAAGTAGTTCCGCCGTCGGCCGCTACGCCGGCGTCACGTGGTTCCGCTGCCCGACGGCCAGCCAGATCCCGGCGAGCGCCACCATCACGCCCACCACCAGGCCGAGCACGCTGTACGACAGGCCGCCGACGATCGCGCCGGCCACGATCGTGCCGGTGGCGCCGCACACGTTCATGAGCAGGTCCGACAGGCCCTGCACCGGGGTGCGACTGCCGACCGGCACCGACTCGCTGAGCAGCGCCGAGCCCGCGACCAGGCCGCACGACCAGCCCAGACCGAGCAGCACCAGCGCCACCGTCACCTGCCAGACGCGGTGATCGGCGGTGCCGGCCAGGGCGGCGGCGCCGAGCAGCAGCGCCATGCCGAGCAGCAGCACCGGCACCCTGCCCGCCTTGTCGGCCAGCCAGCCCACCACGGGCGACAAGACGTACATCCCGGCGATGTGCAGGCTGATCACCAGGCCGATGACGTCCAGGTTCGAGCCGTCGTGGTGGAGTTGGACCGGGGTCATCGACATGACCGACACCATCGCGGTGTGGCTCACCGCGATCATGATCAGTGCCCGGCGGGCCATCGGCGTGGCGCGCAGCGTCCGCCAGGCGTCCTTGACCGTCCCGCTCCTGCCCCGGTCGGTCGGGGACGCGCCGTCGCGCTCGCGGGCCAGCTTGAGCGGGTCGGGACGCAGCCCGATCACGATGATCAGCAGGGCGACGGCGAAGGCCAGCGCCGCGAACGCGAACGGGCCGGCCTTCTCGGCCAGGCCCGCGTCGATGCCGATCTGGTCGGCGGGTCTGGCCAGGTTGGGCCCGGCCACGGAGCCGATGGTGGCCGCCCACACGACCAGTGACAGGTGCCTGGCGGAGTGCCCCTTCGGCGACAGGTCGGTCGCCGAGTAGCGCGCGGCCAGGTTTCCCGCGCTTCCGCCGCCCACCAGCACCAGCCCGACCAGCAGCAGCGGCCAGTTGCCCATCGAGATGGCGGCCACGGACAGCGCGCATCCCGCGAGTGCGGCCAGGTACGCCAGCGCCAGTCCCGCTCGCCGCCCGCCCCGTCCCGCCGCCTTGGCGGTGGGCAGCGCGAGCAGCGCGGCGCCGAGTACGGTCGCGGTGCCCGCGAAACCACTGATGACGGTGGATCCGGACAGCTCGTCCACGACGACCGAGCTGAGCGCCAGCCCGACCGCGACCCCCACCCCGCCCGCGATCTGCGCGCCGGACAGGACACCCAGGGTGCGGCGCTGAATGGCACGAATTTGGTCATCGGGGGAAATAGCGGACTTTGTGGGGGTGCTCGTCACTTGTGAAGTCTCGCATAGCCCACGAGATGGCCCCAAAGAGGACAAGAACGCTTTCCTGATGCGCTCCGCCCGTTCCATTCGCCGGCTCGCGGACGGTGACGAACGCCCCTCTCGCGCCCGCGGCCCAGGGACGCGCCCGCTCCCGTGACCGCTTCTCCTGGAGGTCAGGTGGTCTGGCGGAAGGTGTCGAGGAAGACCTTGCGGTTCTTGGCCTGGTCGTCCCAGGTCAGCTCCGGCATGTCAAAGGTGATCTTGTACGCGGTATTGTCGTCGATCGTGACGTACCTGGTCAGCGCGTGCATCGGGACACCGTTGGGCAGCGTGTAGGTGTACTCCCAGTCGGCCGCCTTCCAGGTGCGGAACTGGGCCGCCTGCAACTGCACCTGGATGTAGCCCTCCCGGCCGCCGTCCGCCTCCTCCCTGCCCAGTTCGGACAGGCCGCCGTCGGGCTGCGGAGTCGCCTGCTCCACCAGGATCCGCAGGCCCGAGTCCTTGGGCCCGGTGAACATGGCCTCGCCGCTGGACGTCGTCAGCTTCCAGCCGCCGGGGACCCCCGCGGAGAAGCCCGGCGGGGTCTGCTCGGTGTAACCGTCGGGCACGGCCGTCTGCCGGAGCGGCTGGGCCGACGCGGTCTCGCTGGTGGCGAGCGGGGCGCTCACGACGGGCTCCGGCGAGCCGCGGGAACCGATGAGCGCGATGGCCACGGCCACCGTCCCCACGGCCGCGACGGAGGCGAGGACCAGGCGGGCCGTCGGCCGCCCGTCCCGCACCCAGGAGTTGCCCTCGTCCTCGCTGGGCCTGCGCCTGCTCCTGGTCAGCCGGTCGGGAGCGCTCGGCAGGGCGGCCAGGCGGCTGCGCGGGACGTCGCGTGACAGGTCGCGCGCGTGGTCGCGGAGATCGTCGTCCGTGGCCAGCGGCCAGGGAACGGCCCGGCTGTCGGTGGTCAGCGGCAGGATCGGCTGGGGCCCTGGCTTGCCGCCCCGGCCGGGGTTCCGCACCGGGTGCGGGCCCGAGGGGCCGCCGAGCTCGTCGGGCGCCAAAGCCGAGTACGGGCCGGATGGTCCGCCGAACGGAGGGAGGGCCGGGTCGTTCAGGTTCGTCGGCCCGCCGAAGGGTGGCGGGGCCGGGTCGTGCGGGCCCGATGGTCCGCCGAAGGGGGGACGGGCGCCGGGCGCGGGCTCCGGGAACCGCTGCGGGCCGGAGGGCGACTCGGGCTGGCGCAGCGGCCCCGAGGGACTGGTGAACGCGTCGAACCCGTCCGTCCGGGGCGGGAACTGGCCGCCCGATGTGCTCGACATCGCGTCGTACCCGTCCGGGGGGCCGCTCGCCGGGTCGTACGGCACGCGTACCGGCCCGGACGGAGTCTCCACGATCCGCGAGGGCATCGGCCCGGAGGGCGGGTCGAACGGCGGCAGCAGCGCCATCGGCGTCGAGTCGGCCTGCGTGGGCAGGGAAGGCTGCGTCTCGGGCGTGCGTGGCCGGACGGACCCGTGCGCGTGCAGCACCCGTTCGAGCGCCTCGCTCACCTGCTCGGCGGTGAGCCGTTCGGCCGGGTTCTTGCGCAGCAGCCGCTCGATGATCGGCAGCAGCGCACCGGCCCGCTGCGGCCTGATCGGGTCCTGGGTGAGCACCGCGCCCAGCACGGCGATCGCGTCCGGCCCCTCGTACGGCGGGCGCCCCTCCACGGCCGTGTACAGCGTCGCGCCGAACGACCACAGGTCGGCCGCCTGCGTGATCGGCTGGCCGGACAGCCGCTCCGGCGGGACGTACGCGGGCGAGCCCATGAGCAGCCCGGTCTGCGTGATCGTGACGTCGCCCTCGATGGCGGCGATGCCGAAGTCGGTCAGCACCACCCGGTCGGCGGTGAGCAGCACGTTGCCCGGCTTGATGTCACGGTGCAGGATCCCGGCGGTGTGCGCGTGGCGCAGCGCGTCGAGCACCCGGATGCCGATCTCCGCGGCCTGGATCACGGGGAGCGGGCCGCTCTGCCGTACGGCCTGCTCCAGCGACCAGGCCCGGACCAGCTCCATGACGATCCACGGCCGGCCGTCCTCCTCGACCACGTCGTGCACGGTGATGATGCCCGGATGCGTCAGCCGCGCCGCGGACCTGGCCTCGCGCAGCATGCGGCGGTGGGCGACCTGCTTGCCCGTGGTGTCGAGCCCGTACGGCAGGATCAGCTCCTTCACCGCCACGGCCCGGTCGAGCAGCACGTCGTGCGCGTGCCACACCATGCCCATGCCGCCCCGGCCGACCGGCGACATCAGCCGGTAGCGCCTGCCGATCAGGCGGCCCTGGCTCTGCGACGCGTTCCCCTCCGCGCCCGGCCCGCTGAGTACGCGGTCGGCTGCCATCTCCGCCCCCATCTCCAGCATCTTCCGTCACATGCGCCGCGCCAACTTCCAGATTATGCGGTTCGCCACGATATATGCAGTTCGTTGAAGAACGGAAGCGGGAACCCCGCCTGACAATAGGCATTACGCAGCGAAATGCAGATCATCAATAATGATCACTGAACGGAATCGGCAAGCGCCGCCAACGCCCTCGTGAACGCCTCGGCGGGCGGGTTCACCAGGCCCGCGCCGACCTGCCCGGTGCCCGCCACACGGCCCGCGATGCCGGTGTTCACCACGGGCAACAGGCCTGTCCGGGCCACCAGGGTGACGTCGATGCCGACCGGCGTGCCGCGAAAGCCGAGCCCCGGGATCTGGTAAACGGGATGTTCGGCCAAAGTGATCTCGTACATCGACCGGGTGGCCGCGATGGCGTCCGACACCTCGCCGCCCACGAACCGCACGATGGCCGGGGCCGCCGCCATCGCAAAACCGCCCAGACCCGACGTTTCGGTGATCGTGGAATCGCCTATGTCTGGATTGGCATCGGCTGGGCCGTATGCGCCGAGATAAAGCCCGTCCGGCACGCCCGCCGGCCCGGTGAACCACCGGTCGCCCAGCCCCGAGACCTGCACGCCGAAGTCGGTGCCGTTGCGCGCCATGGCGACCACCAGCGACGAGCCCGGCACGTCCCGGGCCGCGTCGGTGCTCACCTTGCCCGCGGCCATGCCGGCGTTGAGGAAGAAGTGGTCGTTGCCGTTGACGAAGCGCAGCACCTCGGCGGCGTGCTCCCGAGCCGCGTCCACCACGGCCGGGGCCAGCTCCCGCAGCAGCAGGGAGGTGGCGGCCCGATTGCGGTTGTGCAGCTCGTCGCCCATCTGGAGCGCCTGCGCGATGAGGGCGCGCAGGTCGATCGGGCCGGTCAGCTCGATCGCCGCGGACAGCACCGGGCCGAGCACCCGGTCCATCCAGCGCAGCCGGTCGAGGACCTCGGGCCCGTACGCGCCATAGCGCAGCACCTTGCCCAGGCCCTCGTTGAGCGAGCAGTAGGCGAGGCCGCCGTGCTCGGCGTCACGCACCTCGAACATCCACATCGACGGACTGACCACACCCGCCATCGGGCCCACGGTCCGGTGCCCGTGGCACGGCTCCAGCCGTACGCCGCCGGACTCCAGCAGCGAGCGGGCGCCGTCCTCGTCGTGCGCGTACCCCTCCAGCAACGTCGCGCCGATCAGCGCCCCGCGCATCGGCCCCGACGCGCGCTCCCAGTCGACCGGCGGACCGGCGTGCAGGAACGTCCGCCCGCCCAGGTCCAGCACCTCCGACGCCCGCCGGACGGCCACCAGGTGCGGCCGGGCCGAGGTCAGCCGGGCGACCGCGCGTTCGTTCGCGGCCATCCGGCGGGGATCGGCCAGCACCCTGGCCAGGGCGTCCGCGGTGCCGGGCAGAGGCGGCCGCCACTCCACCGGCGTCGTGGCGACGGCCTGGGCCTCCAGCGCCTCCTGGAGCAGGCCGGCGCCGACCGTGATCACGTGCGGTGGGCCGGAGAGAAGCGTCAAGTCAGGTCCCTGGCGTGGCGGGCGGCATGGGCGTTGGAGGTGAAGACGGAGGCCCCGGCCTCGCGGAGCGCGGCGGCCTGGCGGTGCAGGTCCTGGGGGTCGCCCTCGGTGCCGACCAGCGCGACGACGACGGTCGCCGGGCAGCGGGCGATCGCGTGGGCGAACGAGGCGGCCGGATCGGGGTCGGCGGCATGGCCGAGCACCACGTCCATCAGCACCACATCGCCGGGCGCGGCCTTCGCCAGCGCCTCCAGCCGCAGCGCCGGGTCGATCATCGGGTGGGCACGGCCCAGCGTGTAGGCGTCGTCGCCGTAGTCGACGAACTCTCCCCGTCCCACGATCAGCCGCGCCTCCGCGCACAGCGTGCCGCCCGAGTAGACGCCCCGCACCGTGCCGGTCACCGCCTTGCCGGACCATCCGGGCCAGGCCGGCCATTCGGGCACGGACCTGCCGAGCGCCCGCAGCACCTCCTCCGTCGCCTCGGTCAGATCACGCTCGCCCAGCAACGCGGACACGACCGGCGTGCGCAGGCTCTCCACGACCTCTCGTACGGCCCGCGCCACCTCGGGGGCGGGCGGCTTGGAGACGAGGACGATCAGCTCGGTGGCCGGATCGTCGTCGAGCATGCGCAGCGCCCGCACCGTGGACAGGCCGCCCACCTCGGCCGACAGGTCCCTGCCGCCCACGCCGAGCACGTGGCTGACGCCCGTTCCGGCCAGGTCCAGCAGCGACGTCACCTGCTGGGCGCCGGTGCCGGACGCTGCGACCAGGCCCACCGGGCCCGGACGGAGCACGTTCGCGAAGCCGAGGCCCGCCCCGGCGATCACCGCCGTGCCGCAGTCGGGTCCCATGACCAGTACGTCCCGCTCCTCGGCCAGCCGTTTGAGCAGCACCTCCCGCTCCACGGAGACGCCGTCGCTGAAGACCATCACCGGCAGGCCGGCGTGGACGGCGTCCAGCGCCTCGGCGAACGCGTGCTCGCCCGGCACCGAGACCAGCACCACGTCCGCCGGCCGGCGGGCGGCCGACCGGGTGGTGAGCGGCGGCTGGTCCGCCGCTGCCTGGGGCCGGGAGCTCGACAAGGCCACCAGCTGGCGGTCCAGCTCGCGGGCGGCGGCTTCCACGTCGTGGCCGCGGATCGCGACCAGCAGATCGGCCGGGCCGGCCGCGGGCAGGTCGAAGCGCAGGTCGCGGGCCAGGGCGAGGTTCAGCTCCGTCGCCATGGCGACGATCGCCACCTCCGTGCCGGGCAGCTCGGTCAGTGCCCTGCTCACCCGCATGAGTGCCACCGAGTCGTGATAAATCCCGCTACGCACCATCACGACCTCGCCCACGCCGCCGCTCACGCGGGACCGCGCAGGGCGAGGACGCTGGAGAGGCCGATCGCGATGCCCTGCGCCAGGTCCGACCCGGACGTGTGCCCGAGGCGGTGCAGCCGCCGCACCGCCGGCTCCAGAGCCTGCCGCCCGGCGAGCCCGCGCAGCACCGCGATCACCTCGGGGCTCGCCTCACCCCGGGCCGCGCAGTGCAGGAGCGTCGCCGAGATGGGCGTCGTACGGGTGCGGGCGTCGTAGGTGACGGTCGCCGCCAGCCAGTCGGCCAGCCACACCGCGCGCTCGGTGCCGGTGCCCCGGCCCAGGTGCCGCAGCGCCACCAGCAGCCCGGCGAGCACGTCGTCGCCGCTCGGCGTGAGCCCCGGCCCCAGGCCCACGAGCTGTTCGGCCGCCGTCATCACGCCCAGCAGCCAGCCGCGGGCGCAACTGGTGGCCAGCAGGTCGACGGCCGCGTTGCCGGCCAGGCCCGGACTGCCCACGGTCAGGCGGGGAGCGGCCTGCTCCAGGCGTACCGGATCGACCTCGCCGAGCGGCGGCGCGGGATCCCACCAGCGGTGCGCCCGCAGGCTCAGCCGCCCCAGCTGGACGCAGCCGTCACCCACCCAGCCCTCGTCACCGACCGTGACGTGCGGCAGGTCGGCGGTCAGCAGCACCGAGTTGGGCAGCCGGGTCGCCGTGCCCGTGATCACGGCGATCACCGACGGCTCCACGTCTGACCTGACCTCGAGATACACGCCCGTGGAGAACGCGGCCAGCACCCGGGCCGGTGAGCGCGGCGCCTCCAGCACCGGCCGTACCGCCGAGCTCGCGGCCCCGGTCACGTGGGTATGGGGCCGTCTCGCATGAGTACCGACGGTCACCGGACCTCCTTACCGACCTTGGACCTGACCGTAGAACGGCCTGCCAACCCTCCGTACGGAGAAATTTGCCAACAGTGCGCGGGAAGGTTGGCTCTTCCTGACAGACCGGCTATGGGGTCACAATCTCCACATGGAACCCCCCGTCCGCCTCGCCAGCACCGGAACGATCATTCACGGCGTGTCCGTCGGGGAGGTGCTCGGCGTCTCGACCCTCGCCGAGGCCCGGCTGATCGCGGGGGAGAACGGGCTGGGCCGCATCGTGCAGCGCCTCAACGTCATGGAGGTGCCCGACGTCCTCGCCTGGGTCAAACCGCACGAGCTGCTGCTCACCACCGGCTACCCGCTGCGCAACACCCCCCAGTCGCTCGGCCGGCTCGTCGCCGACCTCGACGAGCGCGGCCTCGCGGCGCTGGCCATCAAGCTCGGCCGCTACGTGGACGAACTGCCCGCCGAGATGGTGGAGCAGGCCGACCGGCTCGGCTTCCCGCTCATCCTGCTGCCGAACGACGTCGGCTTCGACGACATCCTCAACCAGGTGCTGACCGACATCCTCAACCGGCAGGCCGCGGTGCTCGCCCGTGCCGAGGAGGCGCACCGGGCGCTGGTCCAGGTCGTGCTCGCCGGGGGCGGGCTGAACGAGGTGACCGAAGGGGTGGCCGGGCTGCTCGACGTGGCCGTCGCGGCGGTGGACGGCGGTGGCCGGGTGCTGGCCACGGCCGGGCCGTCCGACCACGTGGCGGCGTTGCGCGAGTCCATCGGCCGCGAGGGCCCGGCGGTGGGCGCGGTCCGCGTGGCCGCGGGCGGCCGGGGGCGCGAGCTCGCCTCGGTGCCGGTCGTGGCGGGCGGGCACCACCACGGCCGCATCGTCGCCTACAGCCCCGCGGGCTGCATCCGCGACAGCGACGTCGGCATCCTCGAACGCGCCGCCACCGTCGCCGCCCTGGTCGTCACCCGGCAGGAGGCGGTCAACGCGGTCGAGAGCAAGTACCGCGCCGACTTCCTGCGCGACGTCCTCACCGGCCGCGCCGGCAGCGCCGACCGGGTCACCGCCCGGGCCCGGGCCTTCGGCTGGGACCTGGAACGACCGGTGACCGTGCTCGTCGCCGAGCTCGACCCCGACGGCGACGAGCGCAGCGCCCAGGACCGGCTCGTCGCCTGCTGGACCGCGGCGATGCGCCGGCACGACCCGCGCGGTGCGGTGGCCGGGTTCTCCCACGAGGTCGTGGCGGTCGTGGACGCCGAGGTCGACGCGGCCAGGGTGGCCAAGGACGCCGCCTCCGCCTTCGCCGACACACCGCCCGCCACGTTCTCGACCGGCACCTCCCGGCCGTCACCCGGCGTGGGAACCCTCCCCGAGGCGTACGCGCAGGCCCTCAAGGCCGCCCGGGTCGGCCGCCAGCTGCACGGCGCCGGCGCGGTCGCCCACTTCGACCAGCTCGGCGTCTACCGGCTGCTGTCGCTGGTGAACGACACCGACGAGCTGCACGCCTTCGTCCGCGAGACGATGGGCCCGCTCGCCACCGACGACGACGCCGAGAACGCCGACCTGCGGCGCACCCTCCAGGTCCTCCTGGAGACCAACCTGAACGTGGCGGAGACCGCCCGGCGGCTGCACTTCCACTACAACACGCTGCGCTATCGCATCGGCAAGCTGGAACGCATGCTCGGCAACTTCACCGACGACCCCCACCTGCGGCTCAACCTGACCCTGGCGCTGCACGTGCTGCGGATGCGGGGCATCTAGGCTTGGCCCTCGTGGACTTCGAACTGCGCTCCGACTACATCCCGCTGTGCGACCTGCTCAAGTACTGCGGGATCACCGAGACCGGGGGCCTGGCCAAGCATCTGATCGCCGAGGGCATGGTGCTCGTGGACGGCGAGGTGGAGCTGCGCAAGACCTGCAAGATCCGCTCCGGCCAGCTCGTCTCGGGCGACGGCTTCGCCATCCGGGTGCGGTGACCTTCACGGAAAGTGGCGATGGCGTTACTCGCCGTTGACTATACTCGAACATGTGAGCGAAAAGAAACGGCCCCCGGAGCCGGGGGCCGTAGAGCCCGGGAACGTAGCCCCGGGCGTTGATGACTCCATGTTAGGGGGCTATCGCCTTGGGTGACAAGCCGAACGGAGAGATGGCGCGCGTCGGGGTCTATGTCGACGGCTTCAACCTCTATTACGGGCTCAGGCTGCTGAGCCGTCGCCGCGACCTCTGGCTCGATCTGGGCGAGTTGGCGCGCAACCTGCTGCGCAGCGGGCAGAGTCTGGAACATGTCACCTATTTCACCGCGCTGGTCCGGGCGGATCCTCTCGCGGTGGCCCGCCAGCGGGCCTACCTGGCCGCGCTGCGGTGCCATGGCACCGAGGTGGTGCTGGGGAGGTTCCAGGAGCAGGTGAAGCGGTGCCGGGCGTGCGGTGCCACCTGGCGGTCCTATGAGGAGAAGAAGACGGATGTGGCGATCGCGAGCGCCATGGTCGCCGACGTCGCTCTCGGGCGGGTCGACGTCGTGATGCTCGTCTCGGCCGACTCCGACCTCTGCGCGGCCGTCGAGCGAGTGCGCGAGATCGACGCGCGGCGTGGCGCCAAGACGAGGGTCGTCTCGGTCTTCCCTCCGGGCAAGAGCGCCGACGGTCTGCGCAAGTGCAGCGACGCGTGGTTTCCCCTGGGCGCGGCCGTCGTACGGCGGTCGCAGTTGCCGGAGGTGGTGGCGGGGCGGGACGGGGCGCGCTATCACCGGCCGCCGCACTGGAGCTGAGACGGACCCCCATTTTCGGCCCGGCAGGACGGCTGGGAGCCGTCTCACCGGCTCGCATGGGCGGAGTGAGTGACGGGAACGCTGGTCAGGAAAGCGAATTTGGCAGATCATGCCCGTGTAGAAGTGGGGAAACGGGCCTAATCTGCCCGCAATGGTTTAGTACCGCCGCGGAGGAGCCTGCGGGGCGGCCACCTGTCCGACGGCCCGGCTGATGAGGGGCTTTCATGGTTTTCGGCTGGACCAAACACGGTGACGGTAAGCATCTGGCTCCCGGTGAGGTGGTCAGACCGGACGAGCGGCTGAGCTGGCCGCGCATGATCGGGTTCGGGGCGCAGCACGTGGTCGCGATGTTCGGCGCCACGTTCGTGTTCCCGCTGGTGATGGGGCTCAACCCGAACACCGCGATCATGATGTCCGGGGTCGCGACGATCCTGTTCCTGCTCATCGTCAAGGGAAAGGTGCCCAGCTACCTGGGCACGAGCGCGTCGTTCGTCGGCGGGGTGCTGGCGATCAGGGCGCTGTTCGGCGGCGACACGGCCGGGGCCGACGCCATCGTGACCGGCGCGATCCTGGTCGCCGGGTTCGTGCTGGCGCTGTGCGGCCTGGCCGTGCACTTCCTCGGCGTCGGCATCATCCACAAGATCTTCCCGCCGGTGGTCACCGGAGCGGTGGTCATGCTGATCGGGTTCGGCCTGGCGTACGTGGTGGCCGACTTCTACTGGCCGCAGGACCAGTGGCTGGCACTGATCACGATGCTGGTCACGTTCGTGCTGGTGGTGGCGTTCAAGGGGTTCATCGGCCGGATCGGCATCCTGATCGGGCTGATCGCCGGCTTCTTCCTCTCGTGGGTCGCCGACCGGCTGTTCGGCATGGTGCCGGCCTACGTCGACGGCGCGCTCACCATCGCGCCGCACTGGCGGGTGGACTTCTCGAAGATCGAGTCGGCCCCCCTGTTCGGCTGGCCCGACCTGCACGCGCCCGACTTCAGGTTCTCGGCCGTGCTGCTCGTGCTGCCGGCCGTCATCGTGCTGATCGCGGAGAACATCGGGCACGTCAAGGCCGTCGGCGAGATGACCGGCACCGACGTCGACCCGTACATGGGCCGGGCCATCGCCGCCGACGGCGCGGCCACCGTGCTCGCCAGCGCGGTCGGCGGCTCGCCCACCACCACCTACGCCGAGAACATCGGCGTCATGGCGGCCACCAGGGTCTACTCCACGGCCGCCTACTACATCGCGGGCGTCATCGCGATCGCGTTCGGCTTCAGCCCCAAGTTCGGCGAGCTGGTCTCCGCCACGCCCGACGGCGTGCTGGGCGGCGTCACGGTCATCCTGTACGGCATGATCGGGCTCCTCGGCGCCAAGATCTGGGTCGAGAACAGAGTGGACTTCGCCGATCCGGTCAACATGGTGCCGATCGGCGCGGGCATCATCCTGGCGATCGGACCGGTGAAGCAGATGATCAGCGGCGACTTCAGGCTGGAGGGCATCGCGCTCGGCACCATCGTGGTGGTGGGCGGCTACCACCTGCTGCGCGTCATCGCGGGCAGGCGGCCGGCGCCGGTGGGGAGCGACGCAGGGTGAAGCCGCCGCCGTTCGAGTACCACGCTCCACGCGACCTCGGCGAGGCGCTGCGGATCCTCGCCGAGGTGCGCGGCAAGGTGCTCGCCGGCGGCCAGAGCCTGATCCCGCTGCTCAACATGCGGTTGATGGCGCCGGAGCACCTGGTCGACATCAACCGGATCGAGTCGCTGGCCACGATCGAGACGACCCCGCGGGGCGTCACGGTGGGCGCGCTGGCCAGGCACAGCGAGGTGGAGCACTCCGGCGCCCACCAGCTGCTCGGCCAGGCGCTCCGGCTCGTCGCCCACCCCGTGATCCGCAACCGCGGCACGGTGGTGGGCAGCCTCGTGCACGCCGACCCGGCCGCCGAGCTGCCCGCGGTGCTGGCCGTACTCGGAGGTTCGGTACGGCTCGCGCGCGACGGCGCGGCGGCCGGCGACGCGCCGCTCGTGCGCGACGTGGGCGCCGCCGAGTTCTTCACCGGCCCCCTGGAGTCGGCGGTGGAACCGGGCGAGCTGGCCGTGTCGGCGTTCTTCCCGGCGTTGCCCGCGCGGACGGGCACGGCGTTCCGGGAGGTGGCCAGGAGACACGGCGACTACGCGCTGGCCGGGGTGTGCGCCGTGGTCACGCTGGACGACGACCTGCACGTCGGCTCGGCCCGGGTGGCCTGCGTCGGTGTCGGCCCGGTGCCGATCACGGTGGACGTGACCTCCGAGTGCGACGGCCGCCCGGCCGCCACGGTCGACTGGGCGGCGGTCACGCGGGCGGTGCGGGAGGCCACCGAGCCGGAGGGCGACATCCACGCGACGGCCGCGTACCGCCTGCGGTTGGTGGGCGTGCTGGCCGGGCAGGCGCTGAGAGAGGCGGCCCGCGAAGCCGCCGCGGACTGAGGGAGGGCAGTGGAGCACGAGATCACACTGGTCGTCAACGGCGGCGTACGGCGGGTGCGGGTCCCCGGGCGGCGGCTGCTGTCCGACTGCCTGCGCCACGACCTGGGCCTGACCGGCACCCACGTCGGCTGCGAGCACGGGGTGTGCGGATGCTGCACGGTGCTGCTGGACGGTCTGCCGGTGCGATCGTGCCTGACGTTCGCGGTGACGGTGGACGGGCACGAGATCACCACGGTGGAGGGGCTGGCCGGGCCCGACGGGCTCTCGCCGGTGCAGCGGGCGTTCGCGGAGTGTCACGGGCTGCAGTGCGGGTTCTGCACCCCCGGCTTCCTGTGCACGGTGACGGCGCTGCTGCGGGACAACCCCGCGCCGACCGACGACGAGGTGCGCGAGGGCATCTCAGGCAACCTGTGCCGTTGCACCGGCTACCAGAACATCACCAAGGCCGTTCACCGCGCCGCCGAACTGCTGGCCGAGGAGACGTGATCCAGTGACGACCAGGCTGTTCGGCGAGCCGGTGCAGCGCAGGGAGGACCCACGGCTGCTCACCGGCCAGGGCCGCTACCTCGACGACCTGGGCGCGGACGCGCTGGCCGTGGCGTTCGTGCGGTCGCCGCACGCCCATGCCCGCGTCCGCGACATCGACGTGACCGCCGCCCTCGACGTCGAGGGACTGGTCGCCGTCTACACCTGGGAGGACCTGCCCGAGCGGGTCGGACGCCCGCTGCCGCTGCTCATCCCGCACCCCGCGCTCACCCACGGCCGCACCGCCTACCCGCTGGCCAGGGAGATCGTCCGGCATGTGGGGGAGCCGGTCGTCATGGTCGTGGCCGCCGACCGATACCTGGCCGAGGACGCGTGCGCGCTGATCGAGGTCGACTACGAGCCGCTCAAGCCGGTGGTCGGCCTGGAGGAGGCGGCACACGGCGCGCGACTGGTGCACGAGGACGTGCCGGGCAACGTGGGCGCCCACCTGGTGCAGGAGGTCACCTCGGTCGCGGGCCTGAGCGCTCCCGAGGCCGTCGAGGCCGCGCCGCACCGGCTGTCGTTCCGGCTCGACATCGAGCGCAGCGCGAGCATGCCGCTGGAGGGCCGTGGCGTGCTGGCCCGCTGGGACGGCTCCGACCTGCGGGTCTACTCCAGCACCCAGACCTCCACCAGCGTCCGCATGGCGATCGCCGCCGCGCTCGGCCTGCCGCTGCCGCACGTCGAGGTGATCGCCCCCGACGTGGGCGGTGGCTTCGGCGTCAAGATCGTGCACCCGTGGCCGGAGGAGATCCTGGTGCCATGGGCGGCGATGCTGCTCGGCCGCGAGATCAAGTGGACCGAGGACCGCCGTGAGCACTTCGTCTCCTCGGCGCACGAACGCGGTCAGGTGCAGCACGTCACCGTGGGCTTCGACGACGAGGGGCGGGTCCTCGGCCTGGACGTGTCGATCCTGCACGACCACGGCGCCTACACGCCGTACGGGATCATCGTGCCGATCATCACCTCCACGCAGCTCCTCGGCCCCTACCGGATCGGCGCCTACCGGGTCGAGTTCAGCGCCATCTACACCAACACCGTGCAGGTCACCCCCTACCGGGGCGCGGGCCGGCCGCAGGGCGTGTTCTGCATGGAGCGGACGATGGACAAGATCGCCCGCTACCTGGGCAAGGACCGCACCGAGGTGCGCGCGGTCAACTTCATCGGCCCCGACGAGTTCCCGTACGACCAGAAGATGACCTTCCAGGACGGCCGGCCGCTCATCTACGACAGCGGCGACTACCCCGAGATGCTCCGCATGCTCAAGGAGCTGATCGGCTGGGACGACTTCCGGCGCGCCCCCGGCCGGGGCATCGGCATCGGCTGCTACGTCGAGGGCACCGGCGTCGGCCCCTACGAGGGCGGGCACGTGCAGGTCACCTCCGACGGCCGGGTGCACGTCTCGACCGGGCTCACCTCGCAGGGGCAGGGCCACGAGACGGTGTTCGCCCAGATCGCGGCCACCGAGCTGGGCGTGCCCATCGAGCGGGTCTCGGTGGTCACCGGCGACACGCGCAGGTTCGGCTACGCGGTCGGCACGTTCGCCTCCCGGGCGGCCGTGATGAGCGGCAACGCGATCGCGCTGGCCTGCCGCAAGGTCCGCGAGAAGGCGCTGCGCATCGCCGCCGACGCGCTCGAGGCCGACCCCGCCGACCTGGAGATCGCCGACGGCCTGGTACGTGTGCTGGGGGCGCCGTCGGCGTCGATCCCGCTGTCCACGGTCGCGGTGCTGGCCAACCCGCTGCGCTACGCGTTCGACGACGAGGCGGCCCGCGCCACCCAGTTCGCCGCCGCCGCCTCGCCGGACCGGCCACCGGTCGCCGAGGGCGACGAGCCGGGGCTGGAGGGGCGCGACTACTACTCGCCGATCAGGTCCACGTTCGCCTCCGGCATGCACGCCGCCATCGTCGAGACCGACCCGGACACCGCCGAGATCAGGGTGGTCCGCTACGCGGTGGTGCACGACTGCGGGCGGCTGATCAACCCCATGATCGTCGAAGGGCAGATCCACGGCGGGGTCGCCCAGGGCATCGGCGGCGCGTTGTACGAGCGGATGGTCTACGACGGGCACGGCCAGCTGCTCAACGCCTCGTTCATGGACTTCCTCATGCCGTACGCCACGGAGATCCCGCACGTCGAGACGGCCCATCTGGAGACGCCGTCGCCGCTGAACCCGCTGGGCATCAAGGGCGCCGGCGAGGCGGGCGTGATCCCGGTCTCCGCGGTGATCGCCTCGGCCATCGAGGACGCCGAGGGCATCGAGATCGACCGCATGCCGATCTCGCCGTCGGAGCTGTTCGAACTCCGCCAGTGATCATGGCAGGATCGCCGCATGACGGAGAGGTCCACGGTGGTGCGCCAGATACGGATCGGCGGCGAGGTGACGGAGCTGCGGGCGCCCGGCGCGGGTCTGACCGCGGTGCCCGGCACCCCGGCCGAGCTCGCCCGGGTACGGCTGATCGACCTGGCCTGGAACGAGCTGACCGAGCTGCCCCCGTGGGTCGGCGGCCTGCGGTCGCTGGCCGAGCTGAGGCTCGACGGCAACCGGCTGCGCGCCCTGCCCGGCCTCACGGGCCTGACCGCGCTGCGCGAGCTGCACCTCGACGGAAACCCGCTCACGACCGTCCCGGCCTGCCCGCCGCACCTCGAAACGCTCTTCCTGTACGGCAACGCGATCGAGACGCTGCCCAGCCACCTCCCCGCCGGGCTGCGGCACCTGTCGGCCGGCGGCAACCGGCTGACCGAGGTGCCCGGGTCACTGTGGAAGGCGGCCCGGCTGGAGTCGCTCAACCTGGCCGAGAACGAGCTCACCGAGGTGTCCCCGGACCTCGGCGGGCTGGACGGCCTGCGGATGCTCGACCTCGGGCACAACCGGCTCACCTCGATCCCGCCCGAGCTGGGTGACCTGCGCCTCACCGGCTACCTCTACCTGAGCGACAACCGCCTCACCGAGGTGCCCGCCGCGATCGGGCGGCTCGACCGGCTGGCCTACCTCAACCTCACCGACAACCGGCTGACGCGGCTGCCCGAGGCCCTGGGCGAGATGGCGTCGCTGGTGGAGTTGCGGCTCTACGGCAACCGGCTGGAGTCCCTGCCCGACGCGATCGGCCGTCTCGGCCGGCTGCGCGAGCTGCACCTGAGGGGCAACCTGCTGACCGCGCTGCCCGCCTCGGTCACCCGGCTCGGCGAGCTGCGCCATCTCGACCTGCGCGGCAACCGGCTCGGCGCGCTGCCCGCCGGGCTGGCGGGGCTGACCCGGCTCACCCATCTCGACCTGCGCGCCAACCGGCTCAGGACGCTGCCGGAGGACCTGGCCGGGCTGCCGGCGCTGGAGAAGCTGGACCTGCGCTGGAACAAGCTCGATGGAGATCAGGACGTCGTGCGTCGTCTCCGGGAACGTGGCTGTGTCGTCCTCACCTGAATCGGCCTGACCTGAACACGGGTCCGGGGTGAACTCGGTCCTCAGGTGAACCCGGGCCGCGAGGGCTGCGTATCTCGGCACATGACGACATTTCCACGTCTGGCCGCCTCTGCGCTGTTGCTGGTCGGACTCGTAGCCGCCTGCGCGCCCGATGGCGGCGGTGACGGCGGCGGTTACGCCGCCGCCGGCGAGCAACAGGCGGGGCAGCCCTCAGACGCGCCCAAGGAGAAACTCTCCGTCGAGCAGCTCTCCGCCAAGGTCGGCTGCAAGCCGCGGATGCAGGTCGACGCCGAGGACATCCGCACCGGCTACTGCAAGACCGAGGACGGCGAGTTCTTCGTCACCACGTTCACCAGCCAGGCGGGCAAGGACGCCTGGATGGACATCGCGCCGGAGTACAACCCGCATCTGGTCGGCAACCTGTGGACCGTGCTGTCCAGCCGCAAGGTGCTCGACTCGCTCAAGGAGCGGCTCGGCGGCGACCTCCACCTCAAGGACCACCGCACCAAGAAGATGGAGACCATCGGCTGAGGTCGCCCGACCGTCGGAGGGCGCTCAGTAGGCACCCGGGCGGACGATCATCAGAACGACGACGGCGGCCCAGAGCAGGTTGTGGATCCCGGAGAGCCGGTCTGGCTCGAGCTCCGGCGGGGTCGGCCGCCAGGGGCCGCCTGGCGATCCGCGCGCCGGGCGGGGACGCTACTTCGGCGCCACCGCCACCTGAACCCGCTTTCTGAACACCCAGTACGTCCACCCCTGGTAGACGAGGACGAACGGCAGCGCGATCAGCCCGATCCAGCTCAGCATGGTCAGCGTGTAGGGCCCGGAGGCCGCCTCGGCCAGCGTGAGACCGGGCAGTGGCGCCCCGCGGAGGTCGGCGAAGACCGACACCGAGGTCAGTACGATGGCCGCCGCCGTCGCGGTGAACGCCCAGCCCTCCCGGCGCCGCCAGATCAGCGCGGCCGCCGCGGCCAGCGAGCCCATGGCGACCAGGGCGGGCACTGAGTCGAGGCTCGACAGGGCCACCGCCGCCAGCGGCAGCACGACCGCGCTCGCGGTCAGGGCGACCAGCCGGGAGCGCCGGCGTACCTCGCCGTCGGTCTTGAGGGCGAGGAAGACGGCGCCGTGCAGCACGCACAGGCCCAGCGTGAACACCCCGCCCACCAGGGCGGCGACGGCGCTGTCGAACAGCAGGTCGGCGAAGATCGCACCCCACAGGAACGCGGGCAGCGCGCTGCCGATCACGATGCCGAGGTCGCACCAGGCCGGATAGGAGACCTTGGCCCGCCACTCCAGCCCGACGCCGCGCACGATCAGGCCGACCAGGATCAGCACGACCGGCAGGTAGAAGGCGCTGAACATGCCGGAGTACCAGGCAGGGAAGGCCGCGAACATGGCTCCCACGGCGGTGATCAGCCACACCTCGTTGCCGTCCCAGACCGGGCCGATCGTCTGCAGGCCCTGCCGGTGCTCGCCGTCGTTCGCGCTCACGAACGGCGACAGCAGCCCGACGCCGAAGTCGAAGCCTTCCAGTACGAAGTAGCCGGTCCACAGGAAGGCGATGATGACGAACCACAGGTCGATCACGGTCTCCACCTCAGTACATCAGCGACGGCTCGCGCCGCTCGGCCACGGCCGCGCGCTGCGGCTCCTCGGGGCCGTTGCGAACATGCCTGGTCAGGAGTACGGCCTCGGCCACCGCGAGCGTGCCGTACAGGAGCGTGAAGACCGCCAGTGAGATGGCCACCTCGGTCAGGCCGACGCCGGGGGAGACGCTCGCGGCGGTCAGCAGCTCGCCGGCGACCGTCCACGGCTGGCGGCCCACCTCGCTCAGCAGCCAGCCGGCGGTCACCGCCAGCAGCGGCAGCGGCAGGGCGAGCACGAACATCCGCGACAGCCAGTGGGGCATCGGCCGCCGGCGGCGGGTCAGCCACAGGCCGAGGACCGACAGGCCGACCGTGGCCAGCCCGAAGACGATCATCAGCCGGAAGGACCAGAACACCACGGCCTGGTCAGGCCGGTAGTCGCCGGGCCCGAACTCCTTCTCGAACCTCTGCTGCAGGTCCTCGGTGCCCTGCACGGTGGCGCCGAAGTCGCCGGTCGACAGGAAGCTGAGCACGCCGGGGATCTCGATGCCGGGCGCGATCGAGAACGGCGCGGCGGCGGTGTCGTGCCGCAGTCCCTCGGCGGAGGCCAGCTTCATCGGCTGCTGCTCGAACGCCAGCTTGGCCGACATGTCGCCGGTGCCCGCGACGACGAGCCCGGCGACCGCCGTCATGACCAGCGCGCCGCGAGCGGCGCCGCGCCACATGCCGTCCCTGGTCCGCAGCAGCCAGTAGCCGCACACGGCCAGCACGAACCCGCCCGCCACGATGAACGCCGAGGCCAGCACGTGGGGCACCTGGGCGAGCGCGGTGGAGTTGGTGAGCACGGCCCACAGGTCGGTCATCCTGGCCTTGCCGTCCACGACCTCGTAGCCCACGGGATGCTTCATCCAGGCGTTGGCCGCAAGGATGAAATATGCCGACAAATTGGACCCAATGACCGCCGCCCAGAGGCAGGCCAGGTGCACCCTCTTCGGCAGCCGGTCCCACCCGAAGATCCACAACCCGATGAACGTGGACTCCATGAAGAACGCCAGCAACGCCTCCATGGCGAGCGGCGCGCCGAACACGTCACCGACGAACGTGGAGTATTCGCTCCAGTTCATCCCGAACTGGAACTCCTGCACGATGCCCGTCACCACGCCCATGGCGAAGTTGATCAGGAACAGCTTCCCGAAGAACTTGGTCAGCCGGAGGTAGTGCTCCTTGCCGGTCCGGTGCCACGCGGTCTGCAGTCCGGCCACGAAGACGCCGAGCCCGATCGTCAACGGCACGAACAGGAAGTGATAAACGGTGGTCACCCCGAACTGCCACCGCGCGAGATCCAGCGCGTCCATTCCCCCACCCATCCCCCACCCGGCTGCTGAGCTCCCCAGGCCGTCGTCAGATCTACCTATTGTAGTACTACGTCTTGTAGAGCAATGCGATGCGACCTTGGTCACACATGCCTGCGTATCGGTGTTATCGAGCATGTCGCAGGAGGTCACGACGCCGCGTCACCCGGCGGGCTGATTCCCGGCTACCTCCCGCGGCGGACCTTTGATCGTCCATCTGGCAGGTGTTGCCCTTATCGCGGCGGTGAGCTCGTCCCTAGAGTGGCGATGTGAAAGTCGCAGGCAGCGCCGTGATCGGCGTCGAGAGAGATCGAGTGTGGGCCGCGCTCCAGGACCCGGCGGTGCTGGTGCGCACCATCCCGGGCTGCGAGCGCCTGGAGGAGAGCGGGCCCGACACGTACAGGATGACGGTCACCGCGGGGGTGGCCTCCATCAAGGGCCTCTACCAGGGTGAGGTGGCGCTGGCCGAGCCGCTCGCGCCGGAGCGCTTCGTGCTGCGGGCGCGCGGCCAGGGAGCTCCCGGCACGGTCGACGCCACCGTGCTGGTACGGCTCAGCGAGATCGACGGCGGGACCCGGGTCGACTACGACGCCGACGCGGTGATCGGCGGCATGATCGGCGGCGTGGGCCAGCGCATGCTCGGCTCGGTGGCCAAGAGGACGGCGGGGGAGTTCTTCGCCGCCGTCGAGGACCACCTGCGCGCCCCCGCCGCCGCGGAGCCCGCCGGGCTCGCGCTGGAGGGCGCGGGGCCCGCCGGGCTCGCGCGAGGCGAGGCGGCCACCCCGCCGGCCGTGGGCGCGGTGCCCGCCGTCCAAGAGCGGCCCGGCGGGTACGAGCCCGGCGTGTACGAGCGGTCCGGCGTCCAAGAGCGGCCCGGTGTGTACGAGCGGCCCGGCGTATCCGGTGGGCGCGAGCGGCAGGCCGGGACCCGGCCGTGGACGATGCTGGCCTCGTTCGGCATGGGCGCGGGGGTCGCGCTCGCCGGCGTGGTCGTGGGCTGGCTGCTCGGACGTGGCCGGGGTCGCTGACGTCCACCGGCTCTCGCGGAAAAGGATCTCCGGGCGTAGCGTTGACCGTATGCGGCAGGCACATGCTGAAGACGCTCGGACCGAGGCCAGACGAGTCGTACGCAACCTGCTGGGTGAGGAACGTCCGACGGCCGAGGCGTTGATCGCTGACGCGCGCCCGGTGCTCGGTGACGAGCGATCGGAGCGCTGCCTCAGCCTGGCGCTGGGCGCGTCGCTCACCAGGCGGTCGGCCGAGCTGGCGGCCATCGCCGCGCTGCTGGTCGGCACCCGCGAGCTGGGCGCGTCCTGGTGGCAGCAGCCCAGGGACGGCAAGTTGCCCCCGCCCGACGAGGTGCTGGAGACGTCCGTCGCGATCGAGCCGTGGACCGACCTCACCGCGCTGGAGATGCTGGCCGCGTGGATCTCCGACGACGCCGCAGACCAGCTCTGGGGCCGGCCGGTCGCCGAGGTCGACCTCAACTCCTGGCACGCCGAGGACCGCTTCGCGCTGCCGCCGGAGGTCAGGCCGGGCCAGCGGCTCGTCGTGCACTTCGACGCGGGCGGCCGGCTCGACGCGGTCGTCACGCGCCGCGCCGACGACGACCTGGGGTCCAATCTCGACTTCCACTCGCTGCGCTACTCCCGGCCGGCCGAGGCCCAGTGGAGCTGGGGGGTGGCCGCCGGGCTCGGGCCGCACCGGCTGCCCGGCGAGCGCCCCGACCCCTACGCCCGCGAGGTGGACGCGGACGCGGTCGGCATCCTGCGCGCCTGGGCGATGCGGCACGGCGCCACCCGCGAGCAGCTGGGGGAGCGGTGGCGGACCGTCGGCGACGTGGTGGCCGCGATCGAGCGGGTCGACTGGATGTGGCGCAGCGGCGAGTGGTTCGGCTGGTGGCGCGGCGCGTCGGCGCTGGTGGACGACTCGGCCTACCTGCCCTTCCGGCTGGAAGAGCTGGCAGCGGGCTGAGCCGTCCGGGTCTCAGCGGACGGGAGATCGGCGACCGGTCTCAGCGGATGGGGATGTCGGCGAGCGGCGGGAAGTCGGCGATGCGCACCCGGACCGTCGTGGCCTGCTCCGGCACGCCGATCAGCGCCCAGAACTCCTTGGTCTCCTGCGCGAGATGCTTCTCGACGGGGGTGCCGCCGGCCGTGCAGACGCAGTAGAGGCGGTCCCCCTGTCTCCCGTAGGCTCCCACCGGGCCGTACATGGTCTGGGTGGCGGGGTCGACCAGGTCCACGTTCGAGGATGCCCCGAAGCGACCGGACGCCGGCAGGCGCTCGTGTTTCCTGCTCAGCTCGTGGAGCCAGGTCGACTTGATCCCGTTGTTGGTGGTCCGGTAGGTCAGCACGCCGAGTCCGCCGCCGATCGTCCGGACGGGATCCACCTCGACGGTGAACGGCTGGCCGTCGACGTTGGTCGTGGCCGACGAGCCGGGACCGCCGGAGCTCAGGGGGACCGGCGTGCCGGTGGGGCCGGTCGCGCCCGAGGTCCGGGGCCGGTCGAAGGTCACGGTGACCCGCCGGTTCCTGCGCTGCCCGTCCTTGGTGTCGTTGGGGTACAGCGGTTCGCGGGAGCCGTGGCCCTCGGCGGTGAACCGCACACCCTCCCTGCTCACCAGGGACGTCAGCCGCGCGCGTACGGCCTGGGCGCGGCGCGTGGACAGGGGGTCGTTGACGGCGTCGTCGCCGGTGGCGTCCGCGTGCCCATCGATCTTCACGGTGCCCGCGTCGGAGGTGTCGATCGACGTCGCGGTGCGTTGCAGGATCTGCTGGGCCTTGGCCGACAGGTCGGCCTTGTTGACCTTGAACAGCACGTCCGAGGAGAGATTGATCCGCACGCGCTTGTCGTCGGTCGTGGTCTCCTGGCTCCGGTCCAGGCTGACCGAGGGGATCTCCATCGGGTACGAGAGCGGCGTGAGCTGATGGTCGGCCGGGTCGGGGATCTCCTGGCCGGGCGGCGGCACGGGCGGCTCGTCACTGATCGGGACGTTGACGATGGGCGGGGCGAACGGCAGGTACACCGTGGTGGAGGAGGCTCCACCGGCCGGCGCCGGCACCACGGCGTAGAGCGTGCGCGGCTTGCCGTACTCCAGCCCCGGGCCCTCGAAGTCGTTCTCGACCGTGCACAGGCAGGCGCCCTCGGGAGTGGCGGACGGCATCAGGATCCGGCTCTGGGCGACGTCGATCAACCCGAGCCCGGAGGCCATGTCGTCCTTGTCCTTGGTCATGTAGTCGTGGACATCGTGCCAGAGGTACCACTTCCGGCTGTCCGTGGTCTTGCTGAGCCGTACCTGGATCACCACGTGATCGGCGCCGAGCCGGTTGAGCCCCACGAGGTCGACGGCCACGTCCCGGATGCGCGCGTCCTCCGCGGTGGCCTTGACGGACGCGATGGCCACACGGGTGTCGGAGTGCGGGTCGGTGTACTCGGGGCTCGGCGCGGGCTCGTCTTCAGGAGGCGGCGGATCCTGGGGCGTGTCGCTCGAAGGCGGTGTGTCGCTCGAAGACGGCGTGGCCGCCGCGGACGGGAGGCGTTCGGAGGCGGACCGCTCCAGGGCGCCGCACCCGGCCAGAAGGGTGACGGCCCCGGCCAGCGACAGCGCGCTGATCCACCGGGAGCGCTTGACAGAGGTGATTCCTAAGGCGTCCATCAGATGGACATCTTGCCTCAGGAGCGCTTTTCGCGACGGAAATGGGCGAATTCGGGAGCGATGATCGCGGGTGCGGTCAGCCGGCCGAGCCCTCGCCGAGCAGGCCCGAGCGGTGGTGGCGCCGGCAGAGCACCTGGTAGCGCACCGGGGACGCGTCGGTGTCGCCGATCACGACCTGCTCGCCCGTCCGCACCAGCTCGCCGCCCACGATCCGGCCGTTCAGCTGCCCCGGCCGCCCGCACCAGCACAGCACCTCGACCTGCAGCCGGCACACCTCGTCGGCCAGCTCGAACAACCGCTGCGCCGCCGGGAACATCACCGACCTGAAGTCCGACGCCAGCCCGAAGGCGTACACGTCGACGCCGTGCTCGTCGACCAGGTCGGCCAGCTGCTCGATCTGCTCGACCGTGTAGAAGCAGGCCTCGTCACAGATCAGGTAGTCGATCCGATCGTGACCGGTGACCAAGCTCACCAGATCGAGGGAGTCCTCCACCTCGATCGCCTCCAGGCCGAGCCCGATCCTGCTGGTCAGCTTGGGCCCGCCCGACCTGTCGTGCTTGGTGAGCACCAGACCGCGCCTGCCCTGCCGGCCGTGGTTGTAGTTCATCTGCAGGGCGAGCGTGGACTTCCCGCAGTCCATGGGGCCGAAGTAGAACTTCAGCACGGCATCGCGGGCGCCGGACGGCACTGCTGACAAGGCGGACATCTCGATCACGGAGTGCCACCTTAGCGGTTCGCCTCGCGGGTGAGGTGGCCAGCGCGTCCAGTCACGGGCCGCTGCCGCAGCGGGTTGGCGTGTTCCCTGACCTCATGGGACATTTCTCCCCTGAAGCATCAGGAGGCAGGCGTGGTAACAGACAAGCCCCCCGCGGGGCTCGAAGCACTGATGACGCCCGACGACGTCACGGCGGCGCAGGGCGACGCCGCGCGCTGGCGCTACGGGTTCTACGTGGTGCTGACGGGCATCGTGGCGATCCTCGTGGCCTTCGGAGCCGCCGTCTTCGCCACCGGCGAGTTCGCGGCGCTGTTCGCCGGAGTGGCCGGAGTGGTGGGAACGATCATGGGGGCCTACTTCGGGGTACAGGCCGGCCAGTCGGGTAAGGCCAAGGTGGAGGCCGACCTGGCCCGATCCAACGAGCTCGTGGTCCGGCTCGCCGCCTACGTCGGCACGGCGAACGCGCCCCGCGTCATCGAAGAAGTGCTCGGCCGGCGCCGGAGCTGAGGAGTCATGCGTAGCGTCCGTATCGGAGTCGACACCGGAGGCACCTTCACCGACGTGGTGGCGGTGGACGAGCAGACCGGTGAGATCGTCACCACCAAGACCCCCTCCACGCCCGCCAACCCGGCGGACGGGTTCGTCGCGGGCATCGAGAAGCTGGGCGAGCTGGACGTCGGCTCGGTCGTCCACGGCACCACCGTGGCCACCAACCAGCTGCTCGAGGACCGGATCGCCGACCTCGGGTTCATCACCACCGAGGGTTTCGAGTTCATCCTGGAGATCGCCAGGCAGAGCGTGCCCGACGGCTACGGCAACTCCTACTTCTGGGTCAAACCGCCCAGGATCGTGCCCGTGCACCTGGTGAAGACCGTCGGCGGGCGGCTCGACCACCTGGGCGCCGAGGTGCGGCCGTTCGCCGAGGACCAGGCCGTCGAGGTGGCCCGCTGGTTCCGGGCCAGGGGCATCACCGCGATCGGCGTGTGCTTCCTGCACTCCTACGCCAATCCCGAGCACGAGCGCCGCATGCGCGACGTGCTGGCCCGCGAGCATCCCGAGGCCGTGGTCTCGATCTCCAGCGACGTGCTGCGCGAATACCGCGAGTACGAGCGGTCGGTCACCACGCTCGTCGACGCCGCGGTCAAGCCGGCCATGCGCCGCTACCTCGCCAACCTGTCCGGGCGGCTCGGCATCCCGTTCTCGGTGATGAAGTCCAACGGCGGGGTGCTGTCGGCGCGCGAGGTGGTCGACCAGCCGATCACCACCGTGCTGTCGGGACCCGCCGCGGGCGCCCTCGGCGCCGCGCTCATCGCGTCCACGGCCGGGCACCCGTCGGTGATCACGCTCGACGGCGGCGGCACCTCCACCGACGTCGCCGTGGTGATCGACGGCGAGCCCTCGATCACCACCGAGGGCTCCGTCGGCCGCTACCCGTGCAAGATCCCGATGATCGACATCGTGACCGTCGGCGCGGGCGGCGGCTCGATCGCCTGGATCTCGCCCGAGGGCACGCTGAAGGTGGGGCCCAAGTCGGCGGGCGCCGACCCCGGCCCCCTCTGCTACGGCAGGGGCGGCACCGAGGTGACGGTCACCGACGCGCACGTCTTCCTCGGCCGCATCCCGCCCCACCTGCTCGGCGGGGAGATCCCGCTCGACGCCGGCGCCGCGCGGACCGGCATCGAGGCGCTGGCCGACAAGCTCGGCCTCGGCGCCGAGCGCACCGCGACCGGCATCCTGGAGATCAGCGCGTTCAACCAGAGCAACGCGATCCGCCAGCTGACCGTCAAGCGCGGGCTCGACGTACGTGACTTCCCGCTGGTGACGTTCGGCGGGTCCGGGCCGCTGCTGGCCTGCCGGCTGATCGACATCCTCGGGCTGCCCGCCGTGGTCGTGCCGCCCGACCCGGGCAACGTCTCCGCGTTCGGCCTGCTCACCGTGGACGTCAAGAACGACTACGTGCGTACGCACGTCACCCGCGATCTGTCCCTGGCCACCGCCGCCCGGATCTACGGCGAGCTGGAGGGCGAGGCCGCCGAGGCGCTCGACCGTGAGGGCTTCGACGACCCGGTCTACGCCCGCAGCGCCGACCTGCGTTACTACGGGCAGGCCTACGAGGTGCGGGTGCCGGCTCCGGCGGGCCCGCTCGACGAGGACTGGCGGGAGCGGGTGCTCCAGCACTTCCACGACGCCCACGAGAAGCTGTACGGCTACGCCTACCGAGCCGACCCCCGGCACCAGGTCGAGTGGGTCAACCTGCGGGTCTCCGGCATCGGGCCCATCACCCGCCCGGCGATCCGGCGCAGGCCGCACCAGAAGGTGGAGGCGGCGGCGGTGCGCAGGCAGGTGCACTTCGATGAGCCGTGCGACACCCCGATCCACCAGCGGGCCGCGCTCGACCCCGGCGCGGTGGTCGAGGGTCCGGCGGTGATCGAGGAGTACGGCTCGACCATCCCCATCCACCCAGGTTTCACCGCGACGGTGGACGAGTACGGCAACGTGGAGGTGCGGCGTGGCTGACCCGATCCTCGCCGAGATCGTCGAAGGCACGCTGGCCTCGGTGGAGAAGGAGGTCGAGACCGCGATCGCGCGCACCGCGCGGTCGCCGATGATCCGCGACGCCCACGACTTCCGGGCCGGCATCCACGACGCCCGGCTGCGCAAGCTGACCGGCCGCTCCTACAGCGCGCTCGTCCAGCCGGTGGTCCGCGACTTCCCGATCGACATGATGAAGCCCGGCGACGTCTACTTCCACAACGACGTCTACCTGTCCGAGGGCGGCATCGGCCATCTGCCCGATCTGTGCGTCACGGTCCCGGTCTTCCACGAGGGGGTCGTGGTGGCGTTCGTGCAGGCGTTCGGCCACCACGACGACATCGGCGGATCGGTGCCCGGCTCGATGCCCTCGCACGCGCGCAGCGTGTTCGAGGAGGGCCTGATGGTCCCGCCGATCAAGCTGTGGGACGAGGGCGTGCCCAACGAGGCCGCGCTGCGCATCATGACGCGCAACTCACGGATGCCCGACTCGCTGGCGGGCGACCTCGACGCCGAGTGCTCGGCCTGCCTGATGGGCGCGCGCCGGCTCGGCGAGCTCTTCGAGAGGTACGGCAGGGCCGCCGTCGAGGAGTGCTTCGACGCGATCATCGAGCAGACCACGCGGACGTTCCGCCGTGAGCTGCTGGCCAAGATCCCCGAGGGCACCTACACCTGGGAGGACTACGCCGAGCACGACGGCGTCGACGAGCCCCGGCTGCACACGCAACGCATCACGCTGACGGTCGACCAGAACGCCGAAGCGCCGCTGACGATCGACTTCACCGGCACGTCGCCGCAGGCCAAGGGGCCGATCAATCACGCGGGCGACTACGCCGACGGCGTGTTCCTGAAGAAGTGGCTGGCGCCGATCCTGCGCAACCTGGCCGACACCCCCGAGCGGATGGCCGAGCTGGACGTCAACGAGGGCGTCGTCCCCCTGATCAAGATGATCTTCCCGGAGAAGGGCACGCTGCTCACCCCGGTCTTCCCGGCCCCCACCAATGCCCGGACCTTCGTCATCCTGCGTCTGCTGGGCGTGCTCGCGGGCGTGCTGGCCAAGGCCACCGGCGGTCGTATGCCCGCCGACCAGGAGACCATCCGCTACACCGGCGTCTACGGCACCGACGCCGAAGGCCGGTCCTACCTGATGCGCGAGGTGCTCGGCGGCGGCTCCGGCGGGCGCTGGTACGCCGACGGCGAGGACACCATCCACGTGGTGCCCGACTCGCGCAACATCCCGGTCGAGTTCGCCGAGGCGCGCTGGCCGTTCCGGGTGGAGCGGCTGGCCCTGGCCTGCGACTCCGGCGGGCCGGGGATGTTCCGGGGCGGGCTCGGCTACGACAAGCACATCCGGATGCTGCGCGACGCCTCGTACATGTCGATCGCCGACCGGTCGATCCTGTCGTGCTGGGGCGTCAACGGCGGCCTGGCCGGCCGGCCGTTCCGGGTGGAGATCGCGGGCAAGGAGATGGAGGGCCTGGTGGACGACCACCAGGTGCAGGCCGGCGAGGTCATCCGCATCCGCACCACCGGGGGCGGCGGCTGGGGCTCGCCGTACGACCGAGACCCGCGCGCGGTGGCCGCCGACGTCCGCGACGGCAAGGTCTCCATCGCGGGCGCCCTGGGCGACTACGGAGTGGTGCTCGACGGCGACCGCATCGACGAGCAGGGCACCGCCGAGCTCCGCGCCAACCTGCGCCCGGCGACGGGCCGCTTCTTCGACCGCGGCCCCGGCTATCCCAAGCTCTCCGGTGGCCGCACGCACGCCGAGGTGGACGAGCTGTAAGACGCGGGCGGCATCAGAGGGTGAGGCGATAGAGGGTGAGCGGCCGCCCGCTCGAGCCGCTGGTGAGGTTGCCCGTGCGTTCGGCCAGCCCTGCCAGCTCCAGCCGGTGCAGCATGCGCCGGGCGGTGCGCTGCTGCACGTCGAGGCGGCCGGCGATCTCCCGGGTGGTCAGCGGCATGTCGCCGACGGCGGCCCGTGCCTCCAGCAGCTTCTCCAGGGTCGGCACCGACAGACCTACACGGCGCGCGATGACCGAGAGGTTCTGCTGTCCGGCCGGGCCGGTCGCGACCGGCTCCAGCACGATGTCGGTGTTGGCCCGCAGGGACAGGACCGCCGCCACGTCGCCGATGCGGCGGGCCTTGGCCAGGGCGCGCCGGGCCAGACTTTCCGCCTCTGCGGCGCTGCGCCCTAGGCCGAAGCCGACGCGGACCAGCTGATTGTGGTCCGCGAGCCGGGTCAGCATGGGCAGGCCGGTGAAGCCTCCCGTGGCCCTGTACAGCGGGCCACGGGTCGTCACCAGCAGGTGTGTGCCGCCGCGGAAGGCCGCGATGGTGCCGCCCAGCGCGGTCGCCTCGCGCAGCAGGCCCTCCTCGCTGGCCACCTCGATCAGCCCGAGCGTGATCTGCGCATCCTGCTGCGCCTGCCCCTCGGCCGTCAGCAGCAGCTGGCGCAGCGCCACTCGCACCGAATGGACCGCCGGCACCAAGCGCAGTACCCGCATGTCGCCGCGGAGAGCCTCGTGGACCGAGCCGAGGCAGGTGATCACGGGATGGCCCGGGGCGCGGCGATGGAAGGCGATCACCTTCTCGGGCGTCATTTCCGGCCGGTACGGCAGCGTGCGCAGGGTTCCGGTCGGCAGCCCGGCCTCGGCGAACGCCGCCGTCACCTCGGCCGCCGGCAGTGTGTCGATCGACAGGCGGGTCACGTCCTGGCCTTCGTGCTGGAGCCGTACCAGGGCGCTGAGCAATGTGGCGCCCGAGTAGTCGAGGAACGCGGCGGGACGGGTTAGCGCGCCGACGTTCCGGGCCAGGGTGTACGGGACGACGCCGGTGAACAGCCACCCCTCGACGGCGGAGGCGTGTGCCTCGACGATCGCCGGCGTCTGCGACTCATGGTCGTAGTCCAGACGGAGAGTGCTGACCCCCGATTGTTCCTCGCATGTGGCCGCCACGTCGTCGACCAGATCGTGCGGACCGACGACTCCGATGACGACTGCCACCCACGCCTCCCTCTTCCGCCTGCTCCGAACCTGATCGCGATCAGCCTCTTGGTGGATGCGATCCCTCGCCGTTCGGGTACCCGGCCCTCTCCATCCATGGACGTATCGTTGATCGTGGCGGGTGAGCCGGAGCCCGGATGCGACCATCATGGTGGTCGATCAAGGACATCTATGGCCCATCTTGGCGCAGAATCGCCGCGTCTGTCTTCGTGACTGCCTCCTGAGAGCGGCCACACGACTTGATCTACTTAGTAAAGGTGCTGGTTCTGGACATGCTGACGCACCGTGAACGACTGCCTGGGCTCCTGGGCTTCAACGACATCGCCCACCTGCGCTAGCCCACAATTCGGCACACATCATCGATCATCACGTCTGAACCTCGTGATCACGGGTAGCGCTGTGCCACCACACCCGTAACAACCGACGGACGGAAGCCAGCATGATCACCCTCATCCTGCTCATCTTCGCCCTGGCCTGCTTCGTCCTGGCCGCCTTCAACGTGGGCGGGGGCCGCGTCAATCTCATCGCCCTCGGCCTCGCCCTCTGGGTGCTGACCGAGCTCATCCCCCACTTCGGCGACCTGTAGCAGCGGGCCGGGCTCCGCCGCCGTCCTCGCCGGGGACGGCGGCGGCCCATCCCGGGTTCTCGTGACGAATCAGCCGATGACGACGAGATCGGCCCGATCCCGGGTGCCGTCGTCGGCGAACCACTTCCGCTCGGCCGCGAACCAGGCGTCCCATCGGGGCGCGAACTCGGGGCCGTCGCGATCGATCACCCGGCGCAGGCGCACCGGCTCGGGCGCCTCCACCCAGACGGTGTACGCCAGCAGATGCGCCGCCGACCTCCGGGCCGTTCCGACGCCTTCGACGACGAGCGCCGGGGCGACCGGCACCTCGACGAGCGGCCCGTATTCACCACGCACCCAGTCGTAGCGGCGGAAGGCGCCGGGCAGGCCCCGCCGGAGCGGCTGGAGCACCTGCTCCTGGAGGGCGTCGAACCACGGACCGGGTCCCTCGTCCCAGGGCACGGGGAAGTCATCGCTGTGCACGACCTGGCAGCCGAGGGCCGCCGCGAGGCCGTCCGCGAACGTCGTCTTGCCGGACCCCGCGGGCCCGTCGACGGCCACCAGCCGGACCGGACCGCATGACGGTTCCAGTTCCCGGATCTGGCGGGCCAGTGATTGCACGGACCCAGGGTAGGTGAGTTATGGGGTTAGGGGAGAGAATGTGCTCCCGCACCGGATCAAGCTGGAGGTCGATTTGCCCGGACCCCTCGATGACATCGTCGTGCTGGACCTGTCCAGGGCGCTGGCCGGCCCCCATGCCGCGCAGATGCTGGGAGATCTCGGCGCGCGGGTGATCAAGGTCGAGCATCCTGCCGGGGGTGACGAGTCGCGAGGCTGGGGCCCGCCCTTCGTAGGACCGGATCACGATATTTCCACCTATTTTCTGGCGGCCAACCGCAACAAGCAGTCCATCGCCGTCGACCTGAAGACGCCCGACGGCAAGGCGCTCATCGAGCGGCTGGTACGCCAGAGCGACGTGCTGATCGAGAACTTCCGCACCGGCGTCCTCGACCGGCTCGGCTTCCCGGTCGAGCGCCTGCACGAGCTCAACCCGCGCCTCGTCGTCCTGTCGATCACCGGGTTCGGCCACGACGGTCCCGAGGGCGGGCGGCCCGGCTACGACCAGATCGCCCAGGGCGAGGCCGGCCTCATGTCGCTGACCGGCCCGTCGGCCGACGAGCCGTACCGGGTGGGCGCCTCGATCGCCGACCTGCTGGCCGGCATCCACGGCGCGTACGGGGTGACGGCGGCGCTGTACGAGCGACAGCGCACGGGCAAGGGCCGGGTGGTGCGCACGTCGCTGCTCGCCGCGGTGACGGGCGTGCACTCCTACCACGGCACCGCCTGGACCGTGGGCGGGCAGGTGCCGGTCGCGGGAGGCAACCACCACGCCTCGATCGCCCCCTATGGGGCGTTCCACTGCGCCGACGGCATGCTGCAGATCGCCGTGGCCAACGACGTGCAGTGGCGGAAGGTGGCCACGCTGCTCGGCATCGATCCCGGCCGGCCGAGATACGCGACCAACCGTGACAGGTTCGCGCACCGCGACGAGCTGATCAGCGACATGGAGAAGGCCCTGGTGGCGCACGACCGCGCCCACTGGCTGGCCCGCCTCGCCGAGGAGGGAGTGCCCGCAGGGGCGATCCGCTCGCTCGACGAGGTCTACTCCTGGGATCAGACCCGCTCCCAGGGGCTGGTCGTCGAGGTCGACCATCCGGTGCTCGGCCGCATCGAGCTGCCGGGGCCGCCGCTGCGCTTCGACGGCCTCGACGACGCGGAGCACACCGCGCCGCCCGCGCTCGGCCAGGACGAGGACGCGGTGCTCAGCTGGCTGGGAGAGCGCGAGACGTGATCCGGACATTGCGCTACCGGCCGGTACATTCGTGCGTCACCATGGCAGCATCGGCCGACACGAGGGAGCAGCGGTGACGCGTCCGGACGCACGCACACTGATCGAAACGGTTCTCGACCGGGGATCGTGGACATCGTGGGACGTGCCCCCGGTCGATCCGGCGGCACCCGGTTCCTCCTACGCCGAGGAGCTGGCCGCGGCCCGGGCCAAGTCGGGCTACGACGAGTCGGTCATCACCGGTGAGGGGCTGCTCGCCGGGCGCCGGGTCGCGGTGCTGGCCAGCGAGTTCTCGTTCATGGCCGGGTCGATCGGGAGCGCGGCGGCCGAGCGGATCACCTCGGCGGTCGAGCGGGCCGCCCGCGAGCGCCTGCCGCTGCTGGCCGCGCCCGCCTCGGGCGGCACCAGGATGCAGGAGGGCGCGCTGGCGTTCGTGCAGATGGTGAAGATCACCGCGGCGGTGCAGGCGCATCGCGCGGCCGGTCTGCCGCACGTGGTCTACCTGCGGCATCCGACGACGGGCGGGGTGCTCGCCTCGTGGGGGTCGCTCGGGCACGTCACGGCCGCGGAGCCGGGCGCGCTGGTCGGGTTCCTCGGGCCGAGGGTGTTCGAGGCGCTGTACGGCTACCCGTTCCCCGAGGGGGTGCAGGTGGCGGAGAACCTCTACCGGCACGGGCTGGTCGACGCGGTGGTGTCGGCCGACGACGTGCGCGAGGTGGCGATCCGGGCGCTGGCCGTGCTGTGCGCCGACAGGACGGCCCTGGAGCCGGGGCTGCCGCCGGAGGAGGACCTGCGTCCGGTGGAGGCGTGGGAGGCGATCAGCCGGTCGCGCCGCGATGACCGGCCCGGCGTGCGCGGGGTGCTCAAGCTGGCCGCCACCGACGTGACCCCGCTCAACGGCACCGGCGCGGGCGAGAACGAGCCGGGCCTGCTGCTGGCGCTGGCGCGGTTCGGCGCCGCGCCCGCCGTGGTGCTCGGCCAGGACCGGCTCGGCCAGCGCTCCCGTTCGCCGCTCGGCCCGGCCGGGCTGCGCGTGGCCCGGCGCGGCATGCGGCTGGCCGCCGAGCTGGGGCTGCCCCTGGTCACCGTGATCGACACGGCCGGGGCGGCACTGTCGAAGGCGGCCGAGGAGGGCGGCCTGGCGGGGGAGATCGCCCGTTGCCTGGCCGACATGGTGAGCCTGGACGCGCCCACCGTCGCGCTGCTGCTCGGCGAGGGCGCCGGTGGCGCCGCGCTGGCGCTGTTGCCCGCCGACCGGGTGCTGTGCGCGCAGCACGCCTGGCTGGCGCCGCTGCCGCCGGAGGGCGCCTCGGCGATTCTCTACCGCTCGGTCGACTTCGCGCCGGAGATCGCCCAGGCCCAGCGGGTACGCGCCACCGACCTGCGCGCCGCCGGGATCGTCGACCGGGTCATCCCCGAGTTGCCCGACGCCGCCTACGAGCATCGGGCGTTCTGCGAGCGGGTGGGGCGGGCGCTGGAGCACGAGCTCGCGCTGCTGCTCGCCCGGCCGCCGGCCGACCGGCTCACCGCCCGCCTGGCCCGCTATCGCCACCTGGGTGGCTGACCGGGCGGGTCAGGAAATCGGGATCCGCTCCACCTGGATGGAGAAGACCTCCTCGCGGGGCACCACGACCTCGTAGGCGCCGTGGTCGACCATCCAGTAGCCGAGTGTCTCGGCCTTCATGCCGCTGTGCCCGGTGTAGGCGATGTGCAGACCGTCATCGTCCTCGTCGAGGACGATGCACGGCTCGCCGCCGAACACCCCGACGGTGCGGACCAGCACCAGCCACTCCAGCTCGTCGCGGCGGACCTGGCGCCGCCAGTAGCCGGACGCCGCCTCGAACCCGTCGAGCTCCTCCTCGCTGAACAGCATGACCTGGTCGCTGTCGGGGCCCAGCGCGGCCGGCAGCGTGCGCTCGCCGAAGCGGGCGACGAAGCCGGAGGCCACGGGGGTGATCTCGGTACTCATGCGGCGGGCCGCCAGGTCAGACCGTCGTAGTCCGCGAAGCGCCGCTCGTCGCCGCCGATCAGGTGCACGATCTCGGCGCCCGCCGGGATCGGCATGGGCATGGTGTGGAACTGCGGCACCACGTGCGTGGACGAGGTGGTGAACCCGTTGCCGGCGAAGGGCGGCGCGTCGCTCCAGTCACCGCCCATGTGGGGACCGTACGGGACCGCGTAGGTGTCGACGTCGCGGGCGTGCCACCGCATGATGTAGAGCTCGGGCACGCCGGCTGTCAGCTCGGACCCGTCGAATACCAGGTCGAGCCCGTGGAAGTAGTCTCCGGGCGTGGTCAGCCGCGAACAGTCCTGGACGCGGTAGACGTAGCCGGAGATGACCGTGCGTTTGCCCGACAGGTAGGGGACGAGCAGACGCGGCGGGACCACCTTCTGCATCTGCGTTCTGCTCACTGTTCCACTTTACGATCTATTGACCCAGAGCACGCGGTGTTCGAGGCAGGGCAAGGTCGTCCGGGCGGCCGCGGTCGCCTCGGGATCGAGCTCCACGACCTGCACCCCGGGCGCGGTGCCCAGGTCGGCGCGGACCACGCCCAGCGGGTCGACCAGCATGCTGCGCCCCACACCGAACCCGTCGCTGGACTCGGCCGGGTTGGGTGCCTGGCCGACGGCGGCGGTCCACATGGTGTTCTCCAGCGCGCGGGCGCGGACCAGGGTGATCCAGTGGTCCTCCTTGAGCGGCCCCGACCCCCAGGCGGCGATCACCGCGAACAGCTCGGCGCCCTGGTCGACCAGTGCCCTGGCCAGCTCGGGGAAGCGGATGTCGTAGCAGGTGATCAGCCCCACCCTGACCCCGGCCAGCTCGACGACCGTGGGTTCGGAGCCGGGGGCGACCAGCTCGGACTCCCTCGCGCCGAAGGAGTCGAACAGGTGGATCTTCCGGTAGGCGGCCTTGACCTCGCCGGTGGCGTCGATCGCGACGGCCGTGTTGTGCACGCGGCCGTCGCCGGGCTCGAACACCCCGGCGATCACGGCGACGCGGTGCTCGCGGGCGGCCTCGGCCACTCCGGAGACGAACGGGCCGTCGAGCGGCTCGGCCAGGTCGGTGATCCGCCGGCCGTAGCGGGTGAGCGTCGCCTCGGGGAAGATCGCCAGGTCGGCGCCCTCGGCTCGGGCGAGCGCCTCGCGGACCCTCTTGAGGTTTGCCGCCGGATCAGGAGCCACCGGGATCTGGCAGAGGGCGATTGTGGTCACGGCCCGACTCTAACCGGTTGGGCACCCATCGAAACCAGGTCAGGCACCGCCAGACCCACTCCAGTGGGCCATAACGGAAGGTCGACAGCCACCACCTGCTGGCCCACGCCTGGGCCGACAGGGTCACCACCGTCACCAGGACCACCGACCAGCGGGTGGGGTCGCTCGCCACGAGCGGCCCGGTGAGGAAGATCACCAGCGTGCCGGAGACGTAGTTGGTCAGCGCCATCCGGCCCATCGGCTCCAGCACCGCCGACAGTGGCGCCGACCAGCCGGCCCGCAGGAGCAGCAGCAGCCCGGTCGTGTAGGCGACGGCCCCGGCCAGCGCGGCGACGCTGTAGACGGTCCAGTCGCCGGTCATGACCCAGGCGGGGGTGAGCAGCACGGTCGCCAGCGCGCTCACCGCGAACCCCGGCCACAGCAGCCGCTCGGACGGCCGCAGCTGCATCAGCGCCATGCCGACCAGGAACAGGCCGGGGATGAACAGCGAGCCGCCTCCCTCCCGCATCGCCCAGACGACCGCCCCCAGCCCGAGGATCAGCACGGGCAGCCCACCGGCCAGGAATGACGCGGGCAGCAGCACCAGCGCGCCGTAGACGGCGTAGTCGGTCAGCACCTCGCCCTTGTAGAAGGTCTGCTGCAGGAGCCCGAAGCCGAACAGCCAGACCAGCCTGCTCAGCAGCACCCATCGGCCGGCCCGCTGCAGGAACAGCACGAAACCGATGCCGAAGAGCAGCGAGAAGATCGGGTAGAAGCGGGCCTGGAACAGCGCGTCGATCGCCCAGTCGATGCCGGTGCGCGGCCGGTCGGGGTCGCTTGGCAGGTGCTGCCAGGCGTTGACCAGCATGATCCCGCCCACCGCGAAGCCGCGGAGGGCGTCGAGCTCACGGATGCGCGTCACAGGAACCAGGCGAACCACCATACGAGGAATCCGGCGCCGATGAGCGCCGCCACGGCCTGTCCCCATCCGCGCCGCCGCGCGAACGCCGCGAGCGCGAGCACGGCCGAGCCGACCGCCACCCAACTGTACGGCCCGGTCGTCGCGGGCACGCCGACGGTCAGGGTGGCCTCGTTCGCCTGCCCGTACACCTCCCTCGCGACGAGCCAGCTGAACGCCACCCCGGTGAGTCCGGCGTACGCGGTCAGTGCCCGGCCCCGGACCGCGCCCGCGAGCAACTGCGCCAGGGAGGCCAGCGCGAACAGCGCGAACGGCGCGGCCAGCCACGGCGCGGACGCCAGCTGGTAGGGCGCGGCACTCACGCGCACGTCGGCGGTACGGGGCGGCGCCTGCTCGGCAGGGCAGGGGGAGGAGCGCCGGGCGGGGTCGGTGACGAAGGCCCGGATGTGCGCGCGGGCGCACGCGCCGGCCGGGGACCCGGCCAGGGACACCGCGTGGCCGAGGCCGGCGAACTCGACGAAGCGGCCGTCCGGCAGTCGCTCGGCGGCGGCCCTGCCGGTCCCGGACGGCGTCGTGGGGTCGGTCCGGCCGCCGACGGCCAGGACCGGCGCGTCCGTGGTGGAGTTCGCGGGGGCGGACGCGGGCAGCTTCCACGCGTCACACACCGCCTTGTCGGCATTTACGGTGAAAAGTCGGGAGCTGGTGGTGAAGGTGTTGACCGGGACCTCGTCCTGGCACTGCACCGCGTGATACAGCCCCAGCTCGCGGGCCATCAACCCCTCGGCCAGCGCGTCGGCCGGCGGGCTCAGCGGCTCGTCATGCCCGCTCGCCAGAGCACCGACCAGCACGGCCACCACCGCCGCCCCGCCGGCCCCGCCCGCCCCGCCAACTGCGCCGGCCGCGTCTGCTGCGCCCGCCCCGCTCGGCACGTCCGGTGTGCGCGGCGTTCCGCCCGGCTCCCGCAGGGCCTGCGCCAGGAGCGTCGCCGTGTCGTCGCCGGTCAGCCGGGCCGTGAACGCGGAGCCGAGCAGCGGGTCGGTCACGGGCACCCGCGCGGGCCGCGCGTTCAACCTGCGCACCATGGCCTCGAACCGGTCGCGCAGCCCCAGCCGCGCCACCGCGTCGGCCAGCGCCCGGTCCGCCTCGTCGTACCAGGCCGCGCTCTCGGGCAGGAACGAGTCGAGCACCACCGACCGGACACCGCCCGGGTCGGCGGCGGCCACGTCGAGCATCACCCGCGTCGAGTAGCCGACCCCGAACAGGTTCCACGATGGGTAGCCGAGCACCTCACGGAGCCGGACCACGTCCGCCGTGATCTCCTTGGTGGTGTAGCCGCGCAGGTCGACTCCCTGCTCCCGCAGTCGCTCCCGGCAGGCCCCGGCCGCCGCCGCGACACCCGCCCAGCGATCGACCCGCCCACCCGATCCATGCGATCCGCTCGACCCAGCCGACCCAGCCGACCCAGCCGACCCAGCCGATCCAGCCGATCCAGCCGATCCAGCCGACCCTGCCGATCCCCCCGCCACGAGGGCGCCCGTGTCCGTCGTGCCGCCAGTGGCCGGCTCGCGCAGCAGTCCGAGCATCGCCTCGGCCGTCTCCGGGCAGCCCAGCGCGGGCCGCGAGTGCCGGCCGCCGCGCTGCTCCACGACCACCACGTCGCGGTCGGGGAACATCCGGCTCACCGACCCGAGCAGCGGGATGGACGACGTGCCGGGCCCGCCGTTCATGAACACGACCGGGTCGCGCGCCCGGCCGCTCGCCGTCGAGGTGTGTACGGCGAAGCCGACCCTGATGGTCCGGCCCGGCGCGTCACGGCGTTCGGGCACGACCAGGAAACCGCAGACCGTGTGATCGGGCACCGCGAGCGGGCACGGGCTCCGAGCGACGTCGCCCGGCGCCGGACCGGGAGCGAGCGGGGGGAGGACCAGAGCGAGGGCGAGGGCGACCTGGGTGATCACGCGACGACCCTATTAGGGTGGGGCCGTGACGGAAGCACTAGTTTCTCGGATGCGCGGGTTCGGCACGACGATTTTCGCCGAGATGAGCCAACTTGCCGCGCGCACCGGGTCCATCAACCTGGGACAGGGATTCCCCGACACCGACGGCCCGGCGGCCATGCTCGACCGCGCGGTCCAGGCGATCAGGTCGGGTGCCAACCAGTACCCACCCGGCCCCGGCGTGCCGGAGCTGCGCCAGGCCGTCGCCGAGCACCGGGCCGCCCACTACGGCCTGAGCTACGACCCCGACGGCGAGATCCTGGTGACGGTCGGCGCCACCGAGGCCATCGCGACCAGCGTGCTGGCGCTGTGCGAGCCGGGTGACGAGGTGATCGCGTTCGAGCCCTACTACGACTCCTACGCCGCCTCGATCGCGCTCGCCCAGGCCCGGCTGGTCGCCGTGACCATGCGGCCCGAGGCCGGTCGCTTCACCTTCGACCCCGATGAGCTGCGGGCGGCCGTCACGCCGCGGACCCGCGCCATCCTGGTCAACTCGCCGCACAACCCGACGGGCACCGTCTTCACCAGGGCCGAGCTGACCGTCATCGCCGAGCTCTGCCAGGAGCACGGGCTGATCGCCATCACCGACGAGGTGTACGAGCACCTGACGTTCGACGGCGTCGAGCACATCCCGCTGGCCACGCTGCCCGGCATGCGCGAGCGCACGGTGGCGATCTCCTCGGCGGGCAAGACGTTCTCGGTCACCGGCTGGAAGACCGGCTGGGTGTGCGCCCCGCCCGAGCTGGTCACGGCCGTGCAGACGGTCAAGCAGTTCACCACCTACACCGCGAGCGCGCCGTGGCAGCTCGCCGTCGCCTACGGCCTGCGCCACGAGCTGGGCTGGGTGGCCGAGTTGCGCGCCGCCCTGCAGGACAAGCGCGACCGGCTGATGACCGGGCTGACGGCGGCCGGGTTCGAGGTGCTCAAACCGGCGGGCACCTACTTCGTGCAGACCGATATCAGGCCGCTCGACTTCACCGACGGGTTCGAGTTCGCCCGCAGGCTGCCCGAGCTGGCCGGGGTGGTGGCGATCCCGACCGAGGTCTTCTACGACCATCCGGCGCGGGGCAGCCACTTCGTCAGGTTCGCCTTCTGCAAGAAGGAGGAGGTCATCGACGAGGCGGCCGCCCGGCTGAAGCGCCTGTCCGCCTGAGCTGAACGCGGCCCGGCGAGGTCAGGCGGGTCCGGGGGTGTCGAGCGGGGTGAGCGCGGCGCCCGCCTCCTCCGGGGCGGCGCCCGTGGCCAGCAGCAGGTCCACGACGATCGACCGGAGCTGGGCCACGATGACGTGGGCGGAGAATCCCAGGCCCTCGGGCCGCTTGCTGCCGGCCACGGCCAGCAGCGCCTGCCTGGCCAGCACGGGTTCGCGGCCGGCCCCGAGCTCCAGTTGGAGCAGCAGCGCGGCCTCCGACACCTCGCGCATGGAGTCGGCCAGCGAGGGGGACGGCGGGGTGGCCTCGCTCAGCGCCGCCAGGGTGCGGCGGGCCAGCACCCTGGTGTTCCTGAGCGCGTGATCCACCGGCACGACAGCCATCTCGTACCTGGCCAGCCGGGCGCGGCGGTGCCAGTGCAGCGGCGAGATCATGGCGATCTCCTTGCCGGTCGCCAGCGCCTGCTCGAACTCCTCGATCGCCGCCTGTGTGCCGCGCGCCTCCTCCAGCGCCTCGGCGGCCAGCTCCACGTCGCGCTTCTCGATCGCCTCGGCCGCCTGTTCCAGCACGGTGGACAGGGCGTCGAGCACTTCCGAGGCGTGCTTGGCCACGAGGTTGACCGGGCTGGCGGGCAGCAGGGCCACCACGGCGACCCCGATGGCGCCGCCGGCGAGCGCGTCGAGCATCCGGTCGAAGCCGCCCGTGCTGTCGCCCGGCACCAGGGCCGCGACCAGCACGGCCGAGGACCCGGCCTGCAGCGCGAACAGCGCCCCGCTGTCCAGCAGCGCGGCGGTGGCCATGGCCAGCGCCACGACCAGGGCGATCTGCCAGGGGCCCGAGCCGATCCAGGCGACGAGGAGGTCTCCCACGCCGACGCCGAGGCTGACGCCCACGACCAGCTCGGCCACTCGGCGCAGCCGCTGCCCGAGGCCCACGCCGACGCAGATCAGCACGGCGATCGGCGCGAAGAAAGGGCTGGGGTGACCGAGCAGCTGGGTGGCGGCGATCCAGGCGAGCGCGGCACCCACGGCGCACTGCGCGATCGACGGAGCCTTCAGCCCGAACGCGTGCAGCCGCTCCCGCAGATGATCGCCGAGCTTCGTTCGCACGCCTCCACCCTGCCCGATCTATATGACATTACGGTCACATGACCCAATATGGAGGATAGGGGGCAGTAGTACGATCCGCCCCGGTTCATTGTCGTATGCGATCGGGCCCCTATTGTCGACAGCGTGGAACCAAGGAGCCGGGAAGGCACGCGGCGGCGCATCTTGGACGCCGCCTGCCGCCTGTTCGCCGAGCACGGCTACGACGAGGTGACGATGCGGATGCTCGGCGCCGAGGCGAACGCCAACATCGCCCTCATCAACCGCTACTTCGGCTCGAAGCGGGAGCTGTTCGCCGAGGTGCTGGCCCAGCAGGGCAGGTTCCCCGCCGTGCTCGACGAGGGCGGCGACCTGGCCAGGCGGCTGGCCGAGTACGTCGCCGCCCGGCTCGGCTCCGAGGACGCCAGCCCCGTCCTCGCCACCCTGGAGCGCTCGGCGTCCAGCCCGGCGATCCGCGAGCTGGCCCAGGACCGGGTCAGGAGCGCCATCCTGGAGCCGCTGATCGCCCGGCTGGGCGGGGAGGACGCCGAGTTGCGCGCCTCCATCGCCGCGGCGATCATCATGGGCGGCGGCAGGTTCCAGCAGTTGTTCGGGCCCGTGGCGCCGGGGTCGCGCCAGGCGCTGGTCGACAGGCTGACCGGGGTCTTCCGCGCCTGCCTCAGCTGACCTCGCGCTCGCCCTGGTCCAGGAACGCGTCGACCTCGGCCAGGAACGCCTTCCTGGCCGAGACGTGGATCAGGTGCCCGGCGTCGATCGTGACCAGCCGGGCGCCCGGAATGCGCTCGGCCAGCGGCTCGGACCGGACGTGGCTCGACGGCCCGCCCGACAGCACCAGCGTGGGAGCGGTGATCCGGCCGAGCCCACGCGCCCACTCCGGGTCGGGGGCGAGGAACTGCCGCTCGGTATCGTGCACCATCCGCCAGTCGAAGCCGGTGGATTCGTCCTCCACGATGGGCGCGCGCCCTTCGATGGGGTACGGCGGGGGAGGGTCCTCGACGACGAGCCGCTCGACCCGGCCGGGGTGACGCATGGCCAGGAGGTAGGCGACCACGCCGCCCATCGAGTGGCCCACCAGCGTGGCCCGCTCGATGCCGAGGTGGTCGAGCAGCGCCACGATGTCCTCGGCCATGTCCGGCAACGCGTAGTGGCCGGGGCGGCCGCTGCCGCCGTGGCCGCGCAGGTCGGGCGCGATGACGTGGTGGCGGGCGGCGAGGTGCTGGGTGACGCCGTTCCAGTCGTTGTGGTCGGCGGTGCGACCGTGGAGCAGCACCAGAGGGGGAGTGTCCGGGGAGCCTTCCTCCCGGAAGACGAGCTCGACTTCGTTGACGACCGCCGTACGCATCATGCCCGGACCCTACTCCCGCCCCGGCAGCACCATGAGCCGATGGCCGCCGAGGCGCTCGGACAGCGCGGCCAGGAACTCGGGCGCGGGCGGGCCCCAGTCCCAGAGCCGGACGGCGAGGTGCGCGAACGCCCACGGCGGATCGAACCGCCATTCCCGCAGATCGCCGCGCCGGCCGCAGGCCCGGCAGCCGTGCCCCGGGAGCCGGCCCGCGGTCCAGTCCGCGATCGAGGCGGCGATCTCGTCCCATTCGTCAGTCGCCACGCCGTCACGGCTGAGCACCGCTCGCGAGCCGCAGCCTGGGCAGGTCGCCCCCTCGGCCGCCATCGGGTGGCAGGCGATTCGCCCGGTGTGGAGCGAGAGCCCGCCGGGCGGAGGGATCCGCGGGTGCACGGGCCGCGCGTCCAGGGAAAGGACCTGCGTATCCGCGGCGACGACGCCGCCGGACACCAGCCACTCCCTGAGGGAGGAGGCCAGGGACGGGCCGTCGCCCTCCGTCGCGTCGAGGTCGGCCACCCACACGCACCCGGCAGGCGGAGGGCCGCCGCACAGCCGGAGCTCCAGCGCGTGCTCGTCGTCGTGCGGGGCGAGCTCCACGGCGCGCGCCAGGTCGGCGCGGGCCTCGTCGTGCCGTCCCACCCGGCGCAGGGCACGGGCGCGGCGGGCCAGCGCCCAGGGGGTGTCCGGCTCCAGCTCCACGGCGCGGTCATGGTCGGCCAGCGCCTCGTCGTGCCGTCCCAGGATCCGCTGGAGGTCGCCCCGAAGGGAGAGGCCCCAGGCGTAGTCGGGCTTCGCCGTGATCGCCAGGGTGAGGCCGATGATCGCCTCGGCATGGCGTCCCATCAGCCGGTGGGTGACCGCCCGCGTCCCCGCGGCCCACGTGTAGCCGGGCCTCAGCTCGATGGCGCGGGTGAGGTCGGCCAGCGCCTCCTCGTGGCGCCCGCACCGCTGGTGGACCTCGCCCCGGGTGGCGAAGGCCCACGCGTAGCCGGGGTCCAGCTCGACGGCACGGGTGAGGTCGGCCACGGCCTCGTCGAAGCGCGCCATCACCCGGAGGACCTGCCCTCGGCCGCCGAAGGCCCAGGCGTCGCGCGGGTCGAGCTCGACGGCGCGGGTGAGGTCGGCCAGCGCCTCCTCGGGGCGCCTCATCAGGCGGTACGTCTCGCCCCTGTCCCCGACGGCCGGCTGGTAGCCGGGGTCGAGTTCGAGGGCCGCCTCGAAGTCGCCGAGCGCGCGGTCGAAGCGGCAGGCGTAGCGGTGTTCCCTGCCGCGTACGCGATAGGCCTCCTTCAGCCGGTCGGCGGGGAACGTCCGGTGACCGATGAGGACGCCGAGGAACCCGGTGAGATCCCCGTCCTCCCCCAGGCCGGCGCCGAGGTCGCGGCCGAGTGCCGCCAGCCGGTTCGAGTCGGCGTCGGCGCCGGCCGAGGCGATCATCTCGGCCCAGCGGCGCGCCCACGCGGATCCCGCCGCGCAGGCTCCCAGTGCCGTCTCCAGCAGGCCGGGCAGCGAGCCCGCCGGGTCGGCGCAGGCCAGGTGGTAGAACTCCTCCAGCAGGCAGGACTCCCACGTCTCGTCGGCCCAGGCGTCCTCGGCGGCGAGCCCGAGCCGCTCGCGCCGGTCGTGGTAGGCGCCGGCGAGCGCGTGGTGGGCCTGCTGCCAGCGGTACGGCGAGCGGCCCCGGCCGAGCCGGAGCATCGGCTCGCGGACCACGTCGTGATAGCGGCAGCCGCCTCCCGACCGGGTGACGAAGCTCTGCGCCCGCAGCCAGGCGTAGTGGCCGGCCGCGTCGGCACCGGGCACGCCGACGAGCACCCCGACGAGGTCCTCGTCGAAGCGGCGGGGCAGCGCCGCGGTCACGGCCAGGTCGCGCCGGACGGGGTCCGCCTCCCACCGCAGGAACCGGTCCACGAGCCCGTCCGAGGGGTCGGCCACGGCGCCGGGGTCGCTCGGGCGCTGCTCGGCCAGCGTCGCGACCGCCAGCGGCAACCCTCCGGAGACGGCGCTGATCACCTCGATGACCCGCTCGTCCGTCACCGACCTCCGCGCCAGCAGCCGCCTCACCTCGACCTCGGTGAAGGGCACGAGCGGCAGGTCGGCGAGCACGCTCAGGTACGGCGACCAGCGCAACGGGTCGAGCGGCAGCCGTCCGGCCACGGTGACCACGAGGTCCACGGGCGCCTCGCCGTACCTGCCCTCGAACACGTCGCGCAGCCAGTCGTCGAGGTAGGCGCCCGTGCGCTCGTAGGTGTCGAAGAAGAGCGCCAGCGGGCGGGGCAGCTCGCGCAGGCCCTCGAGAAAGGCCGGGGTGAGCTCCTGCGCGGGGGCCGGCGCCGGCTCGCGTCCGCGCAGCCTGTCCATGGCGGCGACGCGGAGCCGGTTGACCTGTTCGGGGTCGATGGCGCCGGTGAGGAGGCTCGCACCCGGGACGAGGGCGCCCACCGTGCCCGTGGCCACCTGGGTCGCGGTCCTGGTGACGGCGCCGGCCACGTCGTCGCCCGCCTCGGTCTCGTGCCTGCGCCTGCGGTAGGCGGCGTGCTGCTGGGTGAACCTCTTCAGCCGCGCGCCCTGCCCCTCGAGTTCGGCGGCGACGGCGGCCATGACCTCGACCACCTCGTACGCCGACTCGTCCACGCGGGCGGTCAGCCGGCCCGCGTCCTGGGCGATCCGCCTGAGCCTGGACAGCAGGAAGGTCTTGCCCATGCCGCCGTCGCCGTGGATCGAGAACAGCACGCGGCGGCGCTCGTCCTCCAGTGGCAGGTCCAGGTTGGCGCGGAAGAAGGCGATCTCCACCTCCCGCCCGATGAACCCGGCCTGCTGGCGCCGGCGCACCAGATCCTGGAGGGAACGAGGAGTGTTCGTCACGTCGTACATCTCAACCGGTGACGGCACTGCCCGCAACGTCTGGCAGACATTGCCCATGAAAGGGGGTCGAGGTCGTCAGTAGCGTCGGGGCGTGCCGCCGGAGGAGGCCGGGTATTTCGCCCGGGGGCGGCTCGGGACGGCGGCCCTCCCTGCTACTGCGGCTCACAGGCGAGAAAGGGCGATAAATGCCGGATCCGATTGAAGTGCGGAAGGTGCCGATCGAGAGCGTGACCGACGCCTCGGGCCTGGAGCGGCTCATCGACGACGGGGTGATCGAGGCGCACCGGGTGCTCGCGGTGGTCGGCAAGACCGAGGGCAACGGCGGCGTGAACGACTACACCCGCATCCTGGCGGACCGGGCGTTCCGTGACGTGCTGGCGGCCAAGGGGCATCCGGCGCCGGAGAACGTGCCGCTGGTGTGGTCGGGCGGCACCGACGGGGTGCTGAGCCCGCACGCCACGATCTTCGCCACCCTCGACCCGTCTCGAACGGTCGCGTCGGACGAGCCGCGCGTGTCGGTCGGTGTGGCGATGAGCGAGGTGATCCTGCCCGAGGACATCGGCCGCCACGCGATGGTGGAGAAGGTCGCGGCCGGCGTGCGCGAGGCGATGAAGATCGCCGGCATCGACGACCCGCGCGACGTCCACTACGTGCAGACCAAGACCCCGCTGCTCACCCTGGCCACGATCACCGACGCCAAGAGCCGCGGCCAGGACACCGCGATCGAGGAGACGGGGCCGTCGATGGACCTGTCCAACTCGACCACCGCCCTCGGCGTCGCCGTCGCCCTGGGCGAGATCGACATGCCCCGCGCCGACCAGATCCACAAGGACCTCTCGCTCTACTCGTCCGTCGCCTCGTGCTCGTCCGGCGTGGAGCTCGACCGGGCGCAGATCGTCCTGGTCGGCAACGTACGGGGCATCGGCGGGCGCTACCGCATCGGCCACAGCGTGATGAAGGACGCCCTGGACGCCGACGGCATCTGGGAGGCGATCCGCGACTCCGGCCTGACGCTGCCCGACCGGCCGCACCCCTCGGACCTGGGCGACCGGCTGGTGAATGTCTTCATGAAGTGCGAGGCCGACCCCACGGGCAGGGTCAGGGGCCGGCGCAACATCATGCTGGACGACTCCGACGTGCACTGGCATCGCCAGATCAAGGCCACGGTGGGCGGCGTGGCGGCCTCGGTGACCGGCGACCCCGCCGTCTTCGTCTCGGTGGCCGCCGTCCACCAGGGCCCGTCGGGGGGCGGCCCGGTGGCGGCCATCTCCACCCCCTGACCGGCCGGTACGAGCGCCACGGCCTCCCCGGGAACGCGCCTCCCGGGGAGGCCGCACGGTCCAGCACGTACGTATGAACGGTTCGCGCGGTCGTACGATCGGTCGTCCGTACGGTCAGAAGTCGAAGCGTGGCGAGGACGCGCTGAGCGTGACGGGCTTCGGGTCCACGGCCCGCAGCGCGCTCAGCTCGCCGACCAGGGCGGTCATGAGCCGCCCGACGTCCAGCGTCGCCGACGGGTGCAGCGCCTCGGCGACGATCAGCACGGACCGGGTCGTGTCACTGACGGCCGACTGGCGGCTCTGCCGGTTGGACCACCGCCGGGCGTGAGCCCGCCCGGCGGCGTCGGCGAAGATCACCTCGCCGGGTTCGGGGTGCTCGGTCTCCCCGGAGAAGGTCAGGTAGGTCTCGTCGCCGGTCGCGTGACGGACCTCCAGGAAACCGGTCACCTCCGCCACGTCGAACACCGCCACCGGGATCGCGAACGCCAGCGACACCGCGTTGCACACGTCGATCAGGGGATGGATCCGCGGCAGCTCCCCTTCCTTCCGGAACCGCCGCAGCAGCGACTCCGAGGCGCATCGGTACTGCGTCGGCTTCAGCCCCATCCGAGAGAAGGTCCGCCGCCACGCCTGGATCTCGGGCAGCTCCGCCTCGGACGAGGCCGCCAGCCGGGAGGCCGCGACCGCGGTGAACGCCTCGATCCGGGTGTCCGGGCGGGCCTCTCCGCCGATCCCGTCGGCGAACAGCGCGCCGGCCGCCAGCTCCGGGAAGTCCCGCCAGATCGTGGTCGCGTGCTGGAAGTACAAACAGATCGCCCCCTGTCGCGGCTCTGGACGGCCTCGCCCCGTCGCGGCCCGCGCGGGCGAGTTCTCGTCCGGCGGACGGTCCCTCGGCCCGGCCCTCGCGGGCCCGACCCTACCTGGTGCCCGCCCGAAGCCGCGGGGAGGACCGGCGGGACGCGCGGGTACGCTCGGGATTTGTGCCGAGCATCCCGCGACCTCTCGACCCCGGCGACGACGGCAGCACCGCGCCCGCCGTCGCCACCGCCCTCGCCTCCTACCAGGACGACACCGCCGGCCCCGCCGAGGTGCTGGGCGCGCTGACCGGCTCCCGGCTCCTGGTGCCCGTGGTCGCGCTGCTGACCGAGTCGGAGGTGGGCGAGCACGGGCTGCGGCAGGAGAAGGAGAGCGAGATGGCGCTGCCCAAGCTCGTCGGCAAGGACGGCCGGGAGGCGGTGCTCGCCTTCACCGGCACCGAGGCGCTGACCAGGTGGCGGCCCGACGCGCGGCCGATCCAGGCCACAGCGCTCCAGGTCTGCCAGGCGGCGGTCCACGAGCGGGCCGCCGCGGTCGTGGTCGACGTGGCCGGGCCGGTGCCGTTCGTGATCGAGGGCACCGCGCTGGAGGCCCTCGCGGCGGCCGAGTCGGGCACGCTCGATCAGCTGTCCGGCGTGACCGTGGCCCGGGTCGAGGCCGTCGAGCCCGCCCGCAGGCGCCGCTGGTTCGCCCGCAAAGCCCGCTGAACGGTTCCCGCTGGGGCGCGTCACCGGACTAGGGTCGCCACGTGGTTGCACTCGTGGCGCTACTCGGCCTCATCGCGGGCCGTTATGTCCGGACATTGGCCGGCGCGTTCGGTGACGATCCGGAGGATCTCCGGGCCGAGGCCCGCGCCGCGCTGTCCGCCGTGCTGCGCACGGTGCCGGTGCCCGCCTGGCTGCCGGCCGTCGAGCTGGCCACGGCCGCGGTGACCGCCCTGGTCGCCTGGCGCGCGGGCCTGCCGTACGTGTACCTCGCCCTGGCGGGCACGGTCCTGGCGATCATCGACTGGCGGACCTTCCGGCTGCCGGACGTGATCACGCTGCCGTCGTACCCCATCCTGGCCCTGACCCTGATCCCCACCGGCGAACTGCCCCGCGCGCTGCTCGGCGGCGTGGCCCTGGCGGCGGTCTACGGAGTGCTGTGGTTCGTCCGGCCCGCCGCCATGGGCCTCGGCGACGTGAAGCTGGCCGGGCTCATCGGCCTGGCCACCGCCGCGCTCGGCTGGCCCGCCTGGGTGCTGGCCGCCGTGGCCGGGCAGCTGCTCGGCGCCCTCTACGCGGTCGCGCTGCTCGCGACCGGCCGGGCGGGGCGCCACACCGAGTTCCCGCTCGGTCCCTTCATGCTGCTCGGCGCCCTGACCGGTCTCTGTCTCGGCAGTTGAACGCCCGGCCATCCCACTAGGCGGCACATGGAAGACTTGTAGGCATGTTGCGCTGGTTGACCGCCGGAGAGTCTCACGGCCCGGAGCTCGTTGCCGTCATGGAAGGCCTGCCCGCTGGGGTCGAGGTGACCACGGCCGCGATCGACGAGGCGCTGCGCCGCCGCCGCCTCGGCTACGGCAGGGGCGCCCGGATGAAGTTCGAGCAGGACCAGGTGACGATCATCGGTGGCGTACGCCACGGCCGCACCATGGGCAGCCCGGTCGCGATCCGCATCGGCAACACCGAGTGGCCCAAGTGGGCGAAGGTCATGGCGGCCGACCCGGTCGACCCCGAGGAGCTCGAGGGGCTGGCGCGCAACGCGCCGCGCTCGCGGCCCCGTCCGGGCCACGCCGACCTGGCCGGCATGCAGAAATACGGCTTCGACGACGCCCGCCAGGTCCTCGACCGGGCCAGCGCCCGCGAGACCGCCGCCAGGGTCGCGCTCGGCGAGGTGGCCAGGCGCTTCCTCAAGCAGGCGCTCGGCGTCGACATCGTCAGCCACGTGGTCTCCATCGGCGAGGCGTCCAGCCCGGCCGAGACGCTCCCGGGGCCGGGTGAGCTGCCCCGGATCGACGCCGACCCGGTCAGGTGCGCCGACCCCGAGGGCAGCGCCGCCATGGTGGCCGTCATCGACAAGGCCCACAAGGACGGCGACACGCTCGGCGGCGTGGTCGAGGTGCTCGCCTACAACCTGCCGCCCGGCCTCGGCAGCTACACCCACTGGGACCGCCGCCTCGACTCCCGGCTGGCCGGGGCGCTCATGGGCATCCAGGCGATCAAGGGCGTGGCGGTCGGCGACGGCTTCGAGACGGCCCGCCGGCCCGGCTCGCGCGCCCACGACGAGATCGCCTACACCACCGAAGACGGGGTGCGCCGCCTCACCAACCGTGCGGGCGGCGTCGAGGGCGGCATGACCAACGGCGAGATCCTGCGCGTCAGCGCCGCGATGAAGCCGATCTCCACGGTGCCCCGGGCGCTGGCCACGATCGACGTCAAGACCGGCGAGGCGGCCCAGGCCCACCACGAGCGGTCCGACGTCTGCGCGGTCCCGGCGGCGGGCATCGTGGCCGAGGCGATGGTCGCGCTGGTGCTGGCCGACGCGGCGCTCGAGAAGTTCGGTGGCGACTCCGTCGAGGAAGTCGCCCGTAACCTGTCCGGCTACCTCTCCTCAATGGTGATCAAATGATCAAGGCCGTGCTGATCGGCCCGCCCGGGTCCGGCAAGACCACCCTCGGCCGCCTGCTCGCCGAGCGGCTCGGCGTGCCCTTCCGTGACACCGACGCCGACGTGGAGGCCGTCGCGGGCAAGCCCGTGGCCGACATCTTCGTCGAGGACGGCGAGGAGCGCTTCCGCGAGCTGGAGCTGCGCGCCCTGCGGCAGGCGTTGACCGAGCACGACGGCGTGCTGTCCGTCGGCGGCGGGGCCGTGTTGCGCGAGGAGGCCCAGGAGGCGCTCGCCGGCCTGCCCGTCGTCTACCTGCAGGTCGGCCTCTCTGACGCGGTGCAGCGGGTGGGCCTCGCCTCGGCCCGGCCGCTGCTCGTGCTCAGCCCGCGCAGCCAGCTGAAGAAGCTCATGGAGGAGCGGCGGCCCATCTACGAGCGGCTGGCGACGATCACCGTGGTCACCGACAAGCGCGAGGTCGAGGAACTGGCCGACGAGATCGCCGAGGGGCTCGGCCGATGACCGCCACGAGGATCGCCGTGCGCGGCGACAGCCCCTATGACGTGGTGGTCGGCACCGGCGTGCTGGGCGAGCTGCCCGGCCTGTTCAGGCCGGGAGTGCGCACGGTCGCGGTGGTCCACCCGGCCGGCCTGCCCGAGATCTCCCGCCCGGTGTGCGCGGCGTTGTCCGACGCCGGCCACGACGTGGTGGCGCTGCCGGTGCCCGACGGCGAGCAGGCCAAGACCATCGAGGTGGCCGCCCAGCTGTGGTCGGCCCTCGGCCGCTACGGCGTGACGCGCTCCGACGCCGTGGTGGGCGTCGGCGGGGGAGCCACCACCGACCTGGCGGGGTTCGTCGCCGGCACGTGGCTGCGCGGCGTTCAGGTGGTGTTCGTCCCGACCACGCTGCTCGCCATGGTCGACGCGGCGGTCGGCGGCAAGAACGGCATCGACACCCCCGAGGGCAAGAACCTGGTCGGCACGTTCCTGCCTCCCGCCGGGGTGCTCTGCGACCTCGCGACGCTGCCGAGCCTGCCGCGTGCCGACTACGTCGCCGGGCTCGCCGAGATCATCAAGGGCGGCTTCATCGCCGACCCGGCCATCCTGGCGCTGATCGAGGAGGACCCCGAGGCGGCCACCCGGCCCGAAGGCCGCCACACCCGCGAGCTGATCGAGCGCAAGATCCAGGTCAAGGCCGACGTGGTGGGCGCCGATCTGCGTGAGGCGGGGCTGCGCGAGATCCTCAACTACGGCCACACGCTGGCCCACGCCATCGAACGCGCCGAGCACTACCACATGCGGCACGGCGAGGCCGTCGCCATCGGCATGGTCTACGCCGCCGAGCTGTCCAGGCTCGACGGCCGCGTGGGGGCCGATCTGGTCGAGCGCACCAGGTCGATCCTGACCTCGGTCGGCCTGCCCACCGCCTACCGCGCTGACGCCTGGCCGCAACTGCGCGATCACATGCGGCTGGACAAGAAGAACCGGGGGGCCGAGCAGCGGTTCGTGGTGCTCGACGGCCTGGCCAGGCCTGCCCGGCTCGAAGGCCCGCCGGAGGAACTGCTGGAAGCCGCCTACCAGGCGGTCACTCAGTGACCCCGGCGGTTCGGCCGCGTCCGGCGGAGACGGGCGTCGGGCGATGAGGCATTACGGCTCCTTCGTGGCCCTCGGTGACAGCTTCACCGAAGGGCTCAACGACGTCGGTCCCGACGGCCGCTACCGAGGCTGGGCCGACCGGGTCGCCGAGCGGCTCGCCGCCGACGACCCCGCGTTCCGCTACGCCAACCTGGCGGTGCGGGGCAGGCTGCTCAACCAGATCGTCACCGAGCAGGTGCCGGTCGCCGTCGAGATGGCCCCCGACCTGGTCAGCCTCTGCGCGGGCGGCAACGACCTGCTCCGGCCGGGCTGCGACCCCGACGCGATGGCCAAGACGCTCGCGCGGGCCGTGCGCGAGCTGCGGGCGGGCGGCGCCGAGGTGCTGTTGTTCACCGGGGTCGATCCGCGTGACACGCCGCTGATGCGCCGCCTGCGCGGCCGCTTCGCCGTCTTCTACCTGCACATTCGTTCGATCGCCGACCTCTACGGCTGCCGGCTGGTCGACCAGTGGTCGATGCAGGGCCTGCGCGACTGGCGGGCCTGGGGCGACGACCGGCTGCACATGAACGAGGACGGCCATCGGCTGGTCGCCGCCCGGGTGCTCGACGTGCTGGGCGTGCCGTTCGACGACTGGCGCAAGGTGTGGCCGGAGCGCTCGGTCGATCCGCGGGCCAGGCGGCGCGAGGACGCGCAGTGGATCCGCGAGCATCTGGTGCCCTGGGTGACCCGACGGCTGCGCGGCACCTCGTCCGGCGACGGCGTCGACCCCAAACGCCCCGACCTGCTGCCCTGGGGTCCTTGAGGTCCGTGTCCGGCCGACCCTGTGCACGGCGGAACGGGTACGGCGAAACCTGTGCGCAGGCGGAGCCCGTACGGCCGGATCAGCTCTCGTCCGCCAGGCGCTTGAGCGCGGCGCGGGGGACGGCGGGGTCGGTGGTGCGCCAGAAGGGCGGTAGCGAGCCCAGCAGGAAGCCGCTGTAGCGGGCGGTCGCCAGGCGCGGGTCGAGCACCGCGATGACGCCCTTGTCGTGTTGTGACCGCAGCAGCCGGCCGGTGCCCTGGGCCAGGAGAAGCGCCGCGTGGTTGGCCGCGACCGTCATGAAGCCGTTGCCGCCCTTGGCCGCCACGTGCCGCTGCCGGGCCGAGGTGAGCGGGTCGTCGGGACGGGGGAACGGCACCCGGTCGATGATGACCAGGCGCAGCGACGGGCCGGGCACGTCGACGCCCTGCCAGAGCGACAGGGTGCCGAACAGGCAGGTCGCCTCGTCTTCGGCGAACTGCTTGACGAGCAGCATGGTCGAGTCGTCGCCCTGGCAGAGCAGCGGCACGTCGAGCCGGTCGCGCAGCGCCTCGGTGGCGGCCTTGGCGGCCCGCATGGAGGAGAACAGGCCCAGTGTGCGGCCGCCCGCGGCCTGGATCAGCTCGGTGATCTCGTCGAGGTAGGCCTGGGGGAGTCCGTCGCGGCCGGGCTGGGGCAGGTGCTTGGCGACGTAGAGGATGCCGGCCCGGGGATGGTCGAACGGCGAGCCGACGTCGATGCCCTGCCACTCGCCCTTGCCGAGCCCCCACTGCATGGCCATGCCGTCGAACGTGCCGCCCAGCGCCAGCGTGGCGGAGGTGAGCACGATGGTGCGGTCGCCGAAGAGCCGCTCGCGCAGCATGCCGCCGACGTTGAGCGGCGCGACGCGCAGCGTCGGCGGGCGCCGGTCGGTGCCGGAGTCGAGCCAGACCACCTCGGCCCGGTCGGCCTCGGTGGCGTGCCCGTAGGCCTCCAGCATGCGTACGGCGGTGTCGTGGACCTCGTCGAGCGCGGTGAACGCCGCCTTGCGCTGGCCCGCCTTGTCGGGGTCGTCCTTGTCGCCGCCGCGCGGCCCGAGAGCCGTGACGCAGCGGGCCGAGGTGTCACGCAGCAGCGCCAGCGTGAGCCCGAGCACCTCGGGCAGTTCGTCGACCCGGCCCGCCGGGGCGGCGGCCAGCAGCGCCTTGAGGTCTTCGCCGGCCTCCAGCAGCTGGTCGGCGATGGGCTGCTCGATCAGCCGGCCCACGCGGCGTACGGCCAGCGACACCGAGACGTCCGACAACTCGCCGGTCACCACCGAGGTGACCCGGTCGACCAGCTCGTGGGCCTCGTCGACGACCACGAGATCGTGCTCGGGCAGCACCGACATGTCGCTCATCGCGTCGATCGCGAGCAGCGCGTGGTTGGTGACGACCACGTCGACCTCGCCGGCCTTGGCCCGGGCCAGCTCGGCGAAGCACTCGGCGCCGCTCGGGCAGCGGGTGGCGCCGAGGCACTCCTGGGCGCTCACCGAGAACTGCCGCCAGGCCTGCTCGCTGACCCCGGGCACCAGCTCGTCGCGGTCGCCCGTCTCGGTCTCCTCCGCCCACTCCTGGATGCGCTGCACCATCCGCCCGGTCGCGCTGACCTCGCGCGGGTCGAACAGCTGGTCCTGCTCGTCCTCCTCGGGCCAGCCGGCGGTCGCCTTGTAGCGGCACAGGTAGTTGCGGCGGCCCTTGAGGATGGAGAACGACGGCTCGTGCGGCAGCTCCTTGGCCAGCGCCTCGGACAGCCGGGGCAGGTCGCGGTCGACCAGCTGGCGCTGCAGCGCGATGGTGGCGGTGGAGACCACGACCGTGGTGTCTGAGTCCATGGCGTGCCGGATCGAGGGCACCAGGTAGGCGAGCGACTTGCCGGTGCCGGTGCCCGCCTGGACCGCGAGATGCTCGTCTTCGTCGACGGCCCGCTGGACGGCCTTCGTCATCGTGATCTGGCCCTGGCGCTCGCTCCCTCCGAGAGCGTTGACCGCGGCGCTGAGCAGGTGTTCGACTGACGGGAGATGGGAGTCCGGCACGGCACTAAACGCTACCGGCATTCCGGGGTCGCCGCGCCGAACGCGGTGTGACGGGGCATACGCATCCCGGCGTTCCCGGACCCGGACCTCGGTTCGCGTGGCACACTGAACGACCGGAACTCCAACCTGTCCGTCTAGGAGCTTCCAGATGCGATCAGATGGACCCAAGATAAGGGTGGGGAGTCCGGTTAAGTAGGGTTTTCCGGGGTTGAGTGGACGAATAAAGGCTGGTTAAAGCAGTATGTCTGCCATGTCGGAAGTTGTCCCGTTGCCGTCGTTCGGTGAAGTGTTCTTCGATGCCAGAGGTCAGGAACGTTGCCTCCGGGTCACGTGGCATGAGGGCACACTCGTGCTCAGCCTGTGGCGTGGGGAGATGTGCACGGCCAGCTTCCGTATGCCGATGGACGACGTGGGGCGCCTGCTCGACACGCTCGACGACGGCTACGCGGAGGCCACGGGCGAGCAGCCGGCCGTGCCCGAGCACGATCCGGTGACCGAGGCGATCCCCGGCACCGGCCAGTATCACCGGCCCCCCGCCCATGGCCTGCTGCCCCCGCCGCCGCAGCACGACGAGCGGCCGACGACCGCGCCCAACGACGTGCTCGTCGCCAGGGGGCCGGCCCACCAGGACAAGCTGGTGGCCTCCTATCAGGAGCCGGTCGCGCCCCGCGACGCGCCGGCCCCGCAGTACGGCGAGCGGAGCCCCTTCAGCGGCCCGCAGTACGCCGATCCGCACACGGGCGAGCCCATCCCCGCCTACCGGGAGCCCGCCCGCGCGGAGCCGTTCTCCGGCCCCCAGTACGCCGAGCCCGACACCTTCGGCGGCCGGCCGTACACCCTGGACCCCGAGCCCTTCTCCGGCCCGCAGTACGTGGCCGGCGGCCACGAGTCCCAGCCCCACTACCAGTTGCCCGGCGGCCGCCCCGTGGCGCCGTCGACCGATCCGCTGGGCTTCCCCTCCCAGGCCGCCGAGCCCTACCCGGCGCCGCGCCAGGAGCGCCCCGCGCAGAGCGACTACGGCTACCAGCAGCAACCACCGCCCCCGCGCAACGTCCCGGGCACGGCGGGGATCGGCACCCCGATGCACGGCATCCCCGGCGCGGGCAGGCGCCAGGCCCCCGCTCCGCCGGCCGACCGCTACCCCGGCCAGGACGGCTACCAGGGTTACCAGCCTCAGATCGACCCCCTCGACCCGCTGGCGAGCCCGTATCCACGGGCCGGCGGCACGCCCGACATCTCGCGCCCGTACGTGGGCGACCCGATGTTCTCCACCGGCGAGCGGCTACGTCCCGACCAGTACGACGACCGCGACGATCGCCGCGACTGGTGAGCCGGGGCCGCTGACCTGGGGCAGGTGACCTGAGGCGTCAGGCCATCTGGGCGTGGACGAAGCACCACCGCCAGTTCTCGCCGGGCTCGAAGGACTCGATCACCGGATGGCCCACGGCCTGGAAGTGCTGCGTGGCGTGCTTGTTGGGTGACGAGTCGCAGCACCCGACATGACCGCACGCCAGGCAGCGACGCAGATGGACCCAGCCGCTTCCGCCGGCCAGGCACTCCTCACAGCCCTCCGGCGTCCGCGCGGGCGGGTCGTCGGCCTGGGCGAGATGCTCACAGATAGTCATGACGCGAATCCTAGAACCAGAATCGTGTTCCAATTTGGCCGGACCTCTTGCTCCACCACGTTCCAACGGTGGACATTGTGACCATCGGGGAGTGACGTAGGACACAATCCCGAGGAGCCGGCTTGCTTGAGGTTCGCAATCTCGAGGTTGTCTATGACGACGTGATGCTCGTGCTGCGCGGCGTGAGCCTCAAAGTCCCTCCGGGCTCGATCGTCGCGCTGCTGGGCGCGAACGGGGCCGGCAAGACGACCCTGCTGCGCGCGCTGTCGGGCCTGCTCGACGTGCACGACGGCGACATCACCAAGGGCTCCGTCACGCTCGAAGGCGAGCCCATCCACCAGCTTAAACCCGCCCAAATCGTACGGCGAGGCATCAGCCAGGTCATGGAGGGCCGGCGCATCCTGGCCGAGCTGACCGTCGAGGAGAACCTCAGAGTCGGCGGCCACACGGCGGGCACCTCGCATCTGGAGCGGGTCTACGACCTGTTCCCGTTGCTGCGCGAGCGGCGCAGGAGCGTGTCCGGCTACCTGTCGGGCGGCGAGCAGCAGATGCTGGCCGTCGGCCGCGCCCTCATGGCGGGCCCCCGCTACCTGTTGCTCGACGAGCCGAGCCTGGGCCTCGCCCCCGCGCTGGTCGCGCAGATCCGCGACCTCATCGTGGAGATCAACCGGCAGGGCACCACGGTCCTGCTCGTCGAGCAGAACGCCACGATGGCGCTGTCGATCGCCGGACACGGCTACGTGATGGAGACCGGCAAGATCGTCATGGACAAGCCGGCCGCCGAGCTGCTGGCCGACGAGGACATCAAGGAGTTCTACCTCGGAGCCGTCCGGTCCTTCCGGGAGGTCAAGCACTACAAGCGGAGGAAGCGATGGCTGTCGTGACCCCCGTGCTGACCTTCGAGGACGTGCGCCTCAGCTTCGCCGGCGTCAGGGCCATCGACGGCGTCACCTTCGACGTGGGCCCGGCCGAGCTGTTCGCGATCATCGGCCCCAACGGCGCGGGCAAGACCTCGATCTTCAACGTGCTGTCCGGCGTCTACCGGCCGGACAGCGGCCGGGTCGCCTTCCTCGGCGAGGACCTGCTGTCCAGGCGGCCGCACGAGATCGCCGCGATGGGGCTGGCCAGGACGTTCCAGAACGTCGAGCTCTTCCACAACCTGACCGTCCTGGACAACCTGATGCTCGGCCGTCACCATCACTTCCGCTACGGCGCGGCCGCCGCCGTGCTGTGGCTCGGCCGGGCCAGGCGAGAGGAGCTGGCCGCCCGCGCCCGGGTCGAGGACATCATCGACTTCCTGGAGCTGGAGGCCTGGCGCCGCCACCCCGTACGGCTGCTGCCGTACGGGGTCCAGAAGCGGGTGGAGCTGGGCCGGGCGCTGGCCATGGAGCCCCGGCTGCTGCTGCTCGACGAGCCGGTCGCCGGGATGAACCTGGAGGAGACCGAGGACATGGCCAGGTTCGTCCTGGACATCCGCGACGAGCTGGGCATCCCGATCGTGCTCGTCGACCACGACATGGGGCTGGTCATGGACCTGGCGGACCGGGTGCTGGTGCTCGACTTCGGCCGGCCCGTCGCGCTCGGCACCCCGGAGCGGGTGCAGCACGACCCCGAGGTCATCGAGGCGTACCTGGGAGGCACCGCTTGACCGCCACCATCGTCACCAGGGTGCGCGAACGCGCCCTGACCGTCCCCGCCGCCGTCGCGATGCGGCGCAAGGACCTGGGCATCTGGCAGGAGATCGGCTGGGCCGGCTACTGGGAGCAGGTCGAGCTGGTCGCGCACGCCCTGCTCGCGCTCGGCGTCGAGCCGGGCGACCGGGTGGCGGTCCACTCCGAGAACCGGCCCGAGTGGCTCTACGCCGACCTCGGCACGGTCGCGGTCAGGGGGATCACGGTCGGCCTCTACCCGACCAACCCGCCCGCCGAGGTCGCCTACCTGCTGACCGACTCGGGCGCGAAGATCCTCCTGGCCGAGGACCAGGAGCAGGTCGACAAGGCGCTGGCCGTGCTCGACGAGTGCCCCGCGCTCCGGCACATCGTCTACCTGGAGCCGCGCGGCATCCGGGGGCGCTACACCGACCCGCGGCTGATGTCCTGGCCCGAGCTGCTCGCGCTCGGCGCCGGACACCGATCGGCCCATCCCGGCGCGGTCGCCGCCCGGATGGACGAGGCCACGCCCGGCGACGTGATGACGCTGATCTACACCTCCGGCACCACCGGGCCGCCCAAGGGCGTGATGCTCACCGTGCGCAACGTCGAGTTCGCCGTGGAGACGCTGGTCACCGGCGGCGGGTTCACCTCACCGCCGCCCTCGGACCGCGACCTGACGGTGTCCTACCTGCCGCTCTGCCACGTGGCCGAACGGGCGTTCACCGTCTGGTTCAACGCCGCGTCCGGCGTGCAGGTGAACTTCGCCGAGTCGATCGACACCGTCCAGGCCAACCTGCGAGAGGTGCAGCCGACGATCCTGTTCGGCGTGCCGCGTATCTGGGAGAAGGTGCTCGCCCAGGTCAACATCAGGCAGGACGCCGCGACCCCGGTCAAGCGCGGCATGACCCGGTTCTGGCTGCGGGTGGCCGACCGGATCGGTGACACGCTGGTGCGCACCGGCGGCCGGCACACCACGCGCACCCGGCTGCTGTACGGGCTGGGCTGGGTGTTCTGCTACCGCGCGCTGCGCGAGCGGCTCGGCATGCGCCGCGTCCGCTACGCCGCCTCGGGCGCCGCGCCCATCGCGCCCGACGTGCTCAAGTTCTACATGGGGATCGGCGTCGCCATGCACGAGGTGTACGGCATGAGCGAGAACACCGCCGTCGCCACCGCCAACCGCCCCGGCAGGGTACGGCTGGGCACGGTCGGCGAGCCGCACCCCGGCACCGAGCTGCGCATCGACGAGCTCACCGGCGAGATCCTGACCAGGCATCCCGGCACCTTCGCCGGCTACTGGGGCAACCCCCGGGCCACGGCCGACGTCCTGGAGCCCGACGGCTGGCTGCACACCGGCGACGTGGGCGAGTTCGTCGACGGCGGTCACGTCCGGATCACCGACCGGATGAAGGACATCCTGATCACGGCCGGCGGCAAGAACGTCGCGCCCAGCCAGATCGAGAACGCGCTGAAGGCGTCGCCGTACCTGAAGGAGGCCGTCGTCGTCGGCGACCAGCGGCCCTACCTCGTCGCGCTGATCGGCATCGAGCCCGACACGGTGGGGGAGTGGGCGCGGCGGCGCGGCATCACCTACACCACCTACCGCGACCTGTCGGACAAGCCCGAGACGCGCGAGCTGGTGCGCGGCATCGTCGACGAGGTGAACGAGCGGTTCGCCCGGGTCGAGCAGGTCAGGCGGTTCGCGTTCCTGCCGAAGGAGCTCGACCACGAGGACGGCGAGCTGACCGCCACCCAGAAGGTCAAGCGCGCGGCCATCGCCAAGCTGTTCGAGGACCTGGTCGAAGGGATGTACACCCGGTGACGGGCCTCCTGGAGTCGCTGATCCGCGGGCTGGGCAACGGCTCGGTGTACGCGCTGCTCGCGCTCGGCTTCGTGATCATCTACAAGGCGACCCGGGTGATCAGCTTCGCGCAGCCGGCGCTGATGCTGGCCGGGGCGGTCGCGGTCAGCTACCTGGCCGAGGTGACCGGCTTCTACGCCGCCGTGCTGCTGGCCGCGCTGCTCATCGCCGGGGTGGCGCTGGTGATCGAGCGGATCGCGATCAGGCCCATGGTGGGGCGGCCGGTGTTCGTCGTGGCCATCATCACGCTCGGCATCGACGTGGTCGTCCGGGTGGTGGTCAACGGTTTCATCGGCCGGGACGTGCGCCAGGTGGGCGACCCGTGGGGGTTCGCGCAGGTGTCGCTCGGGCCGCTGGTGGTGCAGCAACGCTGGCTGGCGATGCTCCTGGTGACGGCCGTGCTGGTGACGCTGCTGTTCGCGTTCTTCCGCTACACCAGGTACGGCCTGGCGATGCGGGCGGCGGCGTTCGACCAGGAGACGGCGCTCGCGCAGGGCGTGTCGGTGGGCATGGTGTTCGCGCTGTCGTGGGGGCTGGCCGGGTTCCTGGCCGCGATCGCCGGCATGTTCGTCGGCACCGGGCAGGGCATCGAGCAGCTGACCTGGGTGATCGCGCTCAAGGCGCTGCCCGCGATCATCGTCGGCGGGCTCGACTCGCTGGGCGGCGCCGTCGTCGGCGGGCTGGCCGTCGGGGTGGTCGAGTCGCTGTTCCAGTCCTACCAGGGCGAGTTCGCGCCGTGGCTGGGGCAGAACTTCGCGGTGGTCACGCCGTACGTGGTGATGCTGGTCGTGCTGCTGGTCAGGCCGTACGGGCTGTTCGGCACCAGGGAGGTCGAACGGGTATGACGGCTCCTCCTGGCCTCTCGGGCGGCCGGTCCCGGCGGGTGCGCGGCCGGCCGCTGCTCTACACCTCCTACGCCCAGGACATGGCGCTGCTCGACACCCGCGCCAAGCGGGTCTGGACCGGGCTGCTGGTCCTGCTCGCGTTCGCCGTCTCCGTGGTGCTGGCCGACCGCTCGCTGGAGATGCTGGCCGTCGCGTACGCGCTGGCCATCGGGGCGATCGGGCTGAACATCGTCACCGGCTACGCGGGGCAGGTGTCGCTCGGGCACGCGTTCTTCGTGGCGATCGGCGCCTACACCGCCGCCGCGCTGTCCGGGCCGCCCGGCGGCGACACCCTCGGGTACGGCCTGGCCGAGATCTGGATTTGGCTGCCCGCGGCCGGGCTCGTCGCCGCGGTGGCCGGAGTGCTGGTCGCGCCGCTCGCCACCCGGCTGCGCGGCCTCTACCTGGCCATCGTCACGCTCGGCCTGGTCTTCCTCGGCGAGCACGTCTTCAAGGAGTGGAAGGAGCTCACCGGCGGGCCGGGCGTCGGGCGGGAGGCGGCGATCCCGCAGCTGTTCGGCTACCGGCTCGACCAGGACGGGCCGCTCGGCACCAAGGAGCAGGTCCTCTACCTGCTGATGCTGTCGCTGCTCGTCGTCTTCGCCGTCGCGGCCCGCAACCTGGCCCGCTCGCGCGTGGGCCGGGCCTTCGCCGCGATCCGCGACCGCGACATCGCCGCCGAGGTCATCGGGGTGCCGCTGACCCGCTACAAGGTGCTGGCGTTCGGCATCTCGTCGTTCTACGCGGGCTGCGCGGGCGGCCTGCTCTACTGCGTCTCCGGGTACGTCGAGCCGGGCTCGTTCAACCTGCTGCTGTCGGTGCAGTTCATCGCGATGGTGCTGATCGGCGGCGTCGCCACCGTCTCGGGGGCGATCGCGGGCGCGCTGTTCATCTCGCTGCTGCAGCCGGTGACCAGGGCGCTACCCGCGCTGGTGCCGGTCATCAGCGGCGACACCACCCAGACGCCCAACGTGTTCCAGGTCGAGACCGTGCTGTACGGCCTGCTGATCGTGTTGTTCCTCGTCTTCGAGCCGCGCGGGCTGTTCGGTCTCTGGGTTCGCGCGCGCAATTACTGGAAGTCGTGGCCGTTCTCCTACTAGAGAGGGATTTATCATGAAGAGTCGCTATGTGGTGATAACCGCCGCTGTAGTGACCCTTCTGTCCGCATGCGGCGTCATCCGGGGGGACGACGAGGGCAGCAAGGGCGCCCAGACGACAGGGGTCACGAGTGAACCCTGTCCCTCCGCGGTCGACAGTAAAAAAGGGTGCATCTACCTCGGCAGCATCTCCGACCTGACCGCCGGCCCGTTCGCGGCGCTGGCCGTGCCGATCACCGAGGCCCAGAAGGCGTTCTGGGCCCGGGTCAACAAGGCGGGCGGCATCGGCGGCAAGTACGAGGTGGACGTCACCAAGTTCGTCCGCGACAACAAGTACAACCCCGAGGTGCACCGCCAGGTCTACAACGAGATGAAGGACCAGGTGCTCGGCCTCGCCCAGACCCTCGGCTCACCCACGACCGCCGCCATCATCGCCGACCTGAAGGCCAACAGCGTCGTCGCGGCCCCGGCCTCCTGGACCTCGGCCTGGGAGTTCGAGGACGTGATCATCGAGACCGGCGCCAACTACTGCGTCGAGGCCATGAACTCGGTGGACTACGCGATGGAGGCGTACAAACCGAAGAGCGTGATGGCCGTGCACCTGGCCGGCGACTACGGAGCCGACGCGGCGGCCGGCGCGAAGATCGCGGCGGAGAAGAACGGGCTCACGTTCACCGCCGTGGAAACGCCCTCGGGCGCCACCGAGCAGGGCCGCGCGATCACCGAGATCACCAAGAACAAGCCCGACCTGGTCATCCTGACCACCGGTCCCGCCGACGCGGCCACCATCGTCGGCCAGGCCGCCGCCGCCGGATACAAGGGCCGCTTCATCGGCACCGGCCCGACCTGGAACCCCGCCCTGCTCAAGTCGCCCGCCGCCCCCGCGCTGAAGGCCCTGTACGAGCAGTCGGCCCCCGGCAAGTCGTGGGCCGCCGACACCCCGGGCCACCAGGCCATGCGCGACTCACTGCCCGGCGTCACCCCCAACGACGGCTACACCTCGGGCTGGGCGTGGGCATACCCGCTGAAGGCGGCGCTGGACGCGATGGTCGCCGGCGGTGACGTCAGCCGCAAGGGCCTGCTCGCGGCCGTCAAGTCGCTCAAGACCGTCGACTACGAAGGGATGCTGCCGCCCGAGGCCGGAAACTACGCCGACGACCCCAACACGGCCACGTTCCGGCAGACCCTGATCAACAAGGTCGACGACCAGGTGCCCACCGGCGTCTCCATGGCCAAGGACTTCTTCGTCGGGCCGACCGCCAAGGACTACACCTTCGACGGCCCCTGTTTCGCCAAGCTCTAGCCACGTGCGGGGCACGAACGGTTGGGTAGGGTCGCGGTATGCACCCCCTCAAGAGCCGCCTCGTGCCCCTCGCCGCCTTCGCCGCGTTCGTGCTCGCCGCCGGATGCGCTGAGGTCAACTCCACGATCGACAAGACCCAGGCCTGCCTGGAGGCACCCAAGATCGTCGCTGATCTGGGTGCCGAGATCACCAAGCTCAAGGACGATCCGCAGGCCCTGGAGAAGGCCCTCGACGACGCCGCGGGCAAGCTCAACGGCGTCGCCGACAAGGCCGCCAATACCACGCTCAAGGAGGCCAGCGACAGCCTGGCGAGCACGCTGGCCGGCATCAACGTCACGGACGTCAACGGCGCCGTCGACGCGATCCAGAAGGTCGGCACCGACTCGGCCGCCTACCTGGAGAAAGTCGCCCAGGCCTGTAGCTGAACCCCGGCTTCTCTAGGGGGAATATGGGCGAACTAGCGTTGAGTTCATGGAGCCGGATCCCCGTTTCACGCTCGCCAACGAGCGCACCTACCTGACCTGGCTCAGCACCGCTCTGGCACTCAGCGCGGGCGGCATCGCCATGGCGGCGGTGCCCGAGGACGTGTTCGTCCCGTGGGTGCGCACCGCCCTGGCGGTCGTGCTGGTCACGCTGTCCGCGCTGGCCGCCGGCATGGCCTATCCCCGCTGGCGCAACATCCAGCGCGCGCTGCGCGCCCAGGCACCGCTCCCGCCGCCTGCCCTGGCGGCCGTCTTCGGCTACGGAGTGGCGCTGGTCGCGGTGATCGCCCTGGTCCTGATCCTGCTCTCGGTCTGACGATGTCCCGCGAGATCTGGGACTCCGGGCTGCAGAACGAGCGCACCCGGCTGGCCTGGGTGCGCACCGCCGTGATGCTGTCCACCGGCGGGCTCGCCGCCACCGGCCTGTCGGTCCAGCACGGCCTGGCCCCGCCGGCCGCCGTGGGCTTCGCGCTGGCCGCGCTCTGCGGTGGCTTCCTGCTGCTGCGGACCGGCGTACGCTACCGGCGCGTTCAGGAGGCGCTGCACGGCGGCCGGCCTCTCGAAGGCGGCCTGGACGCGCTGCTCGCCTGGCTCGGCACGCTGAGCGCGGTGGCCGGGGCGGTCGTCTTCGTGATCACCGTCCGTTAGTTCCCTCGAAGAGCCCCTCGTGCTCGATCGGCGGCGCGAGGGCGGGCTGACGGCCACGGGCCGGGGCGCCGAAGCCGGCCATGCGCGGCTCGGCTACTCTCGGCGCCACTGACGATCATTCCGCGATCCGGGCAACCTGCCACCGAATCGTCAATGGGGAGACACCAACGCATGCACACGCCACCATCGCCACCATCGCCACCTGGAGCGGAGCGGACTGACGGATCATCGGTCCGGATCGGCGCTCTCGTTCCGCTGACTCGGCCTGGCTGGGTCGAGGCAGGCCGGCACTTGCTCGCCGGACTCGAACTGGCCGTTCGCGAAGTCAATGACGCCGGCGGGATCGCCGGAAGACCACTCGAACTAGTGGTCCGAGACACCGCGGCTGATCCACAGAGGGCCGCGGCGGCCGTGGACGAACTGGCTCGCCTGGGCGTGGCCGCCGTGGCGGGGGAGTATCACAGCGTCGTCGCTCGTGCCGCCGCCGCCAGGGCCGACGCCCTCGGCCTGCCGTTCCTCTGCTCATCGGCGGTTCTCGACGCGCTCACCGAACAGCCAACGGAATGGGTTGCGCGCCTCGCCCCGGCGCAGTCCCACGGCTGGCAGATCTACGCGGACTTCCTCCTCGGCGCGGGCCACAGCCGGATCGCCGTGGCAGCCGAGCCGAGCGTCTACTGGGCGTCCGGGGCTCGCATTCTGCGGGACTACCTCACTCCACGCGGCGGCACCCTCATCGAACTCGACATGCGCGCGCTCACCCCCGCGGCCGTGTGCGACGAACTCGCCGGCAATCGCGCGACAGCCCTCCTTCTTCTGGTCGGCCACCCGGAGCCGGCAGTGTCCATCGTCAAGTCCGTCCGCAACGACCGGCGCCTCGCCGAGATCATGATCGGTGCTCCGGCCGGGCAACCGGAGTTCGCCGAATGGGCGACGGCGCTGGGCGACGACGGCGCCGCGATCCCGTTCTTGCGCTACCTGCCCGAGCGTCTCAGCCCACTCGGTGCCCGAGTCGAGACCGCCCTTCGTGAACGGCTGGCCGAAGCGCCCTCCTTCGTCGCCTTCGAGGGCTACGACGCGGTCGCCGTCCTCGCCGATGTGCTGCGTTCTCACGGCGTGGAGCGGGCGCGCACCGCCGAATCCTGGTCGCGCGTCGCGGTCGAAGGCACCCGCGGGCAGATCCGGTTCTCCCGCATGCCGGGCATCAGCGTTTGGCAATGGGCTTGGACGCCGATCCAAGTCGTTGACCGAGATCCGGCGGAACCCGATCGCTTCCGGATCCTGCACGCCACGGACCGCGTCGCCGGCGACGCCTTCTGACCGGACGGTGACAGGTGCTCACAGGAGGGGGGATCAGCCTTGCGGTGGGAGGCTGAGGGCGGCTTCGCGGGCGATCAACGCGGCGGCCCGCCGTACCTCGGCCTCGGTGCTCCAGCGGCCCAGCGACAGCCGTAGCGCGCCGCCGGCCCGCTCGGCGCCCAGGCCCATGGCCAGCAGCACCGGAGAGGGCGCCGGGACACCCTCGTGGCAGGCCGAGCCGGTGGCGGCGGCGATCTCGGGAACGGCGGCCAGCAGGGCCCGCCCGTCGATGCCGTCGATGCTGACGTTCAGCGTGCCGGGCAGCCGTTCGGCGGGGTGCCCGTTGAGATGGACCCGGCCGGGCAGCAGCCGCCGCAGCTCACCGTGCAGCAGGTCCCGCAGGCCCGACAACCGGGCCCGGCTTTCGGGCAGGTCCTGACGGGCCAGCTCGGCGGCGGTGCCCAGCGCGGCGATGAACGCGACGTTCTCCGTGCCGGCCCGCCGCCCGCCTTCCTGGCCGCCGCCGTCGATGACCGGGACGAGCGGGACACCGTCGCGTACGTACAGGGCGCCCACCCCTTTGGGCGCGTACATCTTGTGGCCGACCACGGTCAGCAGATCCACGCCCAGCTCGCGGACGTCGATGGGCACCTTGGCCACCGCCTGGGCGGCATCGGTGTGAAACAACGCCCCGGAGCGGCGCGCCAGCGCGGCCAGCTCGGCGATCGGCTGCAGGGTGCCGGTCTCGCTGTTGCCGTAGGCGATCGACACCAGCGCCGTGTCCTGCCCGAGGGCCGCCTCCAGGTCGGCGGGGTCGACCCGGCCGCGGGCGTCGACCGGCAGCAACCGCACGGCGAAGCCGTCGCGCTCCAGGCTCTGGCACGCCCGCAGCACGGCGGGATGCTCGGTGGCCGGCGTGATGAGCTGACGCCTGCCGGTCTCGCCCGCGCGGGCCAGGGCCAGGACCGCGCCGCGCACGGCCAGGGTGTCGGCCTCCGAACCGCCGCCGGTGAAGACGATCTCCTCCGGGCGGGCGCCGAGCAGTCCGGCCAGCTGGGCCCGCGCCCGAGCGAGAGCCTCACCCGGCGCCTGGGCGTAGAGGTGGCCGCTGGAGGGATTGCCGAAATGGGTGGACAGGTAGGGCAGCGCCGCCCGCAGGACCACCGGGTCGACGGGGGTGGTGGCGTTGTAGTCGAGATAGATCGGCCCGTCGGCCAGGCCGGGATGGCTCATCACGTCTTCTCCGGGGTGGGTCTCGGCCATGCGCACCGCCACCACTATGCCGGAGATATGCCGGAGATCGCGGCTTGCGAGGTCACGGGCCTGGGCGGACACTCGTAAGTGGGGGTGAACCTGATGGAAGAAGAGCGCCGAATCCTGCCCTTCGAATGCCGCGGATGCTGGCACGTATGGGAAGAGGAGTATCTCGTACGACGCGGCGAGGGCCGCAGGGGCGACGACCGGGAGATCTGGCTGCGCGCGGGCGTCGCGGTGCCGCCTCCGACGCAGGGCGCCATCTGCCCGCGCTGCGGCTGCCAGGCCGCCACCACGTTCCCCGAGGGATATCTCAGGTGGCATCCCGAGCTGATCGCGCCGGTGGGTCCGCCGACACCCGACGCGACGCCGCTCCTCAGCCCGGTACCTAAGCGGCATCCCGGACACCTAACCTGACAGCAGGTGAGCATTTCATAGCGATGGGTGTCATAAGTCACGTCTTTTCGTAGCGTGACGAGAGGCGGACACTCGGTGCGGATGGCGGTCGGTCACCGGGGGGTGGTCCTCGTGCGCGACGGGTTCAGCACTCGGCGGATGTGGCTCTTCGAATGCCTGCGCTGCTGGTACGTCTGGGAAGCGGCCTATCTGGTCAGGCACGTCACCGACGACCACGGCAACGACGTCGAGATCTGGCTCCAGGGCGGAGTGCCCGTTCAGCCCCCCTGGTCAGGCACCTGCTGCCCCGGTTGCGGCGTCTACCACGTCACGTCCTTCCCGGTCGGTTACCTCGCGCGGCACCCGGAGCTGGCACCCGCGCCGGAACCGGAGCCCCTGGTGGCGGCCACGCCCGTGGCGAGGTGGGTGCCACCCGTGCGGGCGCCGCTGCCCGGCAGGCTGCTGGTGGCGATGGGCCTGCCCGTGCTCGCCTTCATCGGCTACGAGCTGTACGAGAACCTCTTCGTCAGGACGCACCCGCACTAAAGACCTGTCCCGTAGATCAGGCTCGCGATGTCACCGGCTTGTTGCCGGGACTCATAGCCGTGCCCAGCCGATTAGCGGACGAAGGCACTGATCACCGCTACGGTAAGCGGAAAGTTTGATGTGTCCAGGGCGAGCGGGCGAGGGATTGATGTGGCATGAGGAACTCCATCCAGCCGACCGCGCAACCGTTCGTCACCCGCCTCCGTGCCCGCGACTACAAGTCGCTCAAGTCATGTGATGTGGCTTTCGGACCGCTGACGATCCTGACCGGTTTCAACGCGGCGGGGAAGTCGACTGTTCTCGACGCGATCCGTCTCGTCCGCGACGCGTTGGCGCTGTCCCCCGAAGGAGCGATCGCCAAGCGTGGTGGGCTGGAGTCGGTTCTACGGCGCGGGAAGGAGGCTGGCGAACGTGGCGCGGACTCTTTCGCGATCTCGCTCGACCTGGCCTTCCCGGACGGCCAGGGAGGCGCGGCCTACGAGATAGAGATCGGCCGAGATCCGGCAGGGCGGCACCCACTCGTGGTGATCAACGAGAAGCTGACGCTCACAGTGCGCGACGAGCAGGCACGATACGCCGTCGATTACGCTGCCGACGGGCACCGCGAAGTTCATGGTGGGGAGATTCCCGGAGCAAAGCTAGGTGTCGATGCGTTGCTTCTGCCCATCGTGGGACGTCTGGCCCCTTACGACGTTCTGCTCGACAAGCTTCTCGCGATGCGGTTTTACGAGCTGGACACGACCGTGCTCAGGGAACTGGACAACACTCGTGCGCCTCATCGCCAGTTGGGCGAGCGAGGCGAACACCTGGGACAGGTGCTGGGGGTGCTCGCGGAGGAGCATCCGATGTTCAAGCAGGCGATCGACGAGACGATGCGCTGGCTGGTCCCGTCGCTGCTGGGCGTCGATCGTCGCATGCAGGGCGATTACGCCACGATCCAGGCTCGGTTCTGGACCGGCGACCCGCACTTGCCGTACTGGGACGCGGTGAACTCCGGCGCGGTGGGATCGCAGGATCCGCGCGTGCAGGTTTTCCAGAGCGACGAGCTCTCAGAGGGAACAGTCCAGGCCATGGGCGTGCTGGTGGCATTGAACCAGCCGGAGGCCATCAGTGGTGCGATCCCCTTGGTCGCGATCGAGGAGCCGGAATATGCGATTCATCCCGCGCGAGTAGCGGGCCTGTTGGCGGAAATGGCGGAGGCAGCCAACCGCACTCAGGTGATCGTGACCACGCAGAGCTCCGAGTTGCTGGACGCGGAGGAAATGGACCCCGTATGGCTGCGCATCGTGGAGATGGATGAGGCAGTAAGCAGGGTCGGCCCGCTGAGCGACGAAACCATCGAGATCCTGCGGAAGAACCCTTCGTACCTTCCCGATATGCATCGGCAAGGGCATCTCAGTCCAAAGGATGACCGAGAGCGGAAGGCTGCCAGGTGAACGGGGATCAGTTGCGGATCGGCGCCATCGTGGAAGGCGATGGCGAGGTGGAAGCCTTGCCGATCTTGCTTCGCCGGGTCGTCGCCGAGATTTCCCCAGAGCGATGGGTTGACGTGCCGAAGCCGTGGCGGCTCGACCGTGGCTGCCTGATGACGGTCGGCGGAGTGGAAGGGAGCGTCAATCGCCTGGTCTGTGACGTTGGCACGATCACGGGCCTTCTGGTGCTGCTTGACGCCGATGATGACTGCCCGGCTGATCTCGGTCCGCGGCTTCTGGCCCGCGCCCAGGCCGCCAGGCCGGACGTGCCGGTGGCTGTGGTGCTCGCCAACCGAGAGTTCGAGGCGTGGTTTCTGGCGGCCGCGAGTTCGTTGCGCGGCTGTGCGGGGCTGGCCGCGGATCTGGAGAATCCGCCCGACCCGGAGCAGCCGCGTGGCTGCAAGGAGTGGCTGAGCCACCGAACGATCAACGGCCGACCTTACAAGCCGAGGAGCCATCAAAGCAGCCTGGCCGCCCAGTTCGACCTGAGGATGGCCAGGGAGAACGCGCCCTCCTTCGACAAGTTCTGGCGGGACGTCGAATACCTGATCACCGGGAAGAGGTAGCTCTCTTGGCAATCGCCGGCGAGGACTGCTTGAACCTGCTCATCAGGCTGAAGGCCGGAGAGTAAGGGAGGCGTGGATCTTCGCCCACACTCGGTGGCCGATCGCGTCGTCGCCCTCGTATCCGACCTGGTCCGCGAGTGCGGCGACGACGGCCAGGCCCCTGCCGCGCTCCGCGTTGGTCCGGCACGGGGTGCCGAAGCGAGGGACACCACCCCAGCCGCAGTCGTAGACCGCGATGGTGATCGTGGCGGTCGTACGGGTGAGCTCGACGATGAAGGTCCCGTGCGGACGGCCACTGCTGCTGTGCTGGACGGCGTTGGCGGCCAGCTCGGCGACGATCTGCTCGGCGTCGTCCTGGCGGGGAGAGTCGGCCAGCAGGAAGCGGGTGAAGTGCCGGGCGTCCGGGATCTGGTCGAAGGCGCCCGGGAAGGTACGCCGCCAGACCAGGCCACCGGGGTGCAGGTCGATCATCGCGTCGATGAGTTCGCGTTTGACGTGGCACGGCTGAGCTTGTGCGCGTTGCCGGGGGATGATCAGAGCGGCGGCGGTGTCAGGCACTGGGATTCTCCGTGAGGAAGCGGATCGGTGTGTCACCGCCAGGTTGCCCCTCCGGACCGGCACCTTGGATCCCCACCATCGCTTCCTGAATGCCCCACGCTGAGCCGAACGACTTCAGCGAGGTTCCCACACCATCCGCACGGCTATCTAGACGGAATGTGACTATGCCATTACGTTCGGTTGTCGTGATGTCGTAGTGGAGGTGGTACGGATGGCCCGCGAAGGTTACCTGGTGCTGCAGCAGACCCGGATGTGGAGTCAGCGGCTCCGGGAGAAGGGGTTCACCTGGGATCAGATCGCCGAGGTGATCGCGCTCACCCACGACGTCAGCCCGTTGCGGTTGTATCGGCTGGCGCACGGCCGCACGGCGGCCGACGTGGTGGCGGTGGTCAACGACGCCGACCCGGCGGGCACCGCCGCGCTTCGCGTGCCACGCCTGTACGACTTCGAGTCCTGGCCGCAGGGCGGGCGCAGGCCACCCGCACCGCTGCTCGCGGCGCTGGCCAAGATCTACCAGACCAGCGCGCGCAACCTGGTGCACAGCACGACCCTGGCGTCGTACGGGCAAGTCGATCATGAGCTGATCGACCGCGCGGACTTCCGCCACTCGGACACTAACCGGACCGCGACCCCATGTCGTGTCACCATGGACGAGAGCGCAGCAATCCACCCCGCTGACACGTCGCTCGTGGACGCTTCAGCGTGCGTCCGGTTGCTGCACGCCACCGGCGCTGAGGAGGCCGATGTGAAGCGACGCGAACTGCTCTTCGAACTGGCCCTGGTCTTCGGCGGCAGCCAGGCGCTCGGCCTGCTGCGCATCCTCACCCCAGAGGAGGAGGAACGCCTGGCCGGAGTGCTGCGCGACACCTGGCGCATGGACGAGGCCGCCGTACAGACCTTCGAAAAGTTGACATTGCAGGCGCGGCGAGCTGACGAGGTGTCCGGACCCGCGACGCTACTGCCGGTGGTCAACGGACAGCGGACGGCCGTGGGCAAGCTCCTGGCACGCGAGTCGCTGGCACCGAGCCTCCGCGACAGGCTTCTCGACACGTATGCGCAACTGTCCCAGCTGGCCGGTTACCTCGCCTACGACATGCTCGACTATCCGACGGCCGAGCAACCACTGCACGACGGGCTACGCGCGGCACTCGACCTCGGAGATCCGACGCTGATCGGCTACATGCACTACTGGCTGGGCAGGCTGGCCGCCGACCAGCACCGGACGGCCGCCGTCTTCGACCATGCCTACGCCCTGCAGAGCTGGGCCGCCCGATCTCCGAGCAAGCTGCTGGCCCCGCTGCACCAATCGCTGGTCTCGCTGGCTCACGCCGCCAATGGTGAAGCTGCGGCGAGCGCCCGCGCGCATGAGAGCGCGCTCTCGTCGGCGAGAGCGCCGAAGGACAACGAACCGGCGTTCTTGCACTGGGTTTCGCCACCGGCGGTGGAATCCAGGAGAGCCGCCTTGCTGATTCAACTGAATCACCCCAGAGGCGCCATAGCGGCTGCCGAGCGATATCTGACCGAGCATGACGCGAAATTCAAGAGGGAGCATGGGTTGGTGCTCGCCCGGTACTCCCGCGCCCTGGCTCTGGCCAAGGAGATCCCCGAGGCCACTGCCCGGCTGGCCGAGGCGGCCGACATCACCGGGCAGCACAGCTCCGCCCGACTGGCCGCGGAGATCGCCCAGGCCCGAACCCGGCTGGAGCCCTGGGCGACCACCACGTACGTACGGCGACTGGATGAGACCTTGCGCTCCCGCGGCCTCACCCCGGCGAAGTCGGCCAGGGCTTGAGCCGGAGCGCAGGCCGTCCATGACAGCTAGGACCAAACGGCCTTGGTCCTAGCTGAGACTCTCCAGCCAGGCCCGGTGCAGCCCGGCGAAGCGGCCCGAGGCGGCGATCAGCCGGTCGGGCGGGCCGTCCTCGACGATCTCGCCGCGCTCCATGACCAGCACCCGGTCGGCGATCTCCACCGTCGACAGCCGGTGCGCGATGATGAGCGCCGTCCGGTCGGCGAGGATCGTCCGCAGCGCCCGCTGCACCAGGCGCTCGCTCGGCACGTCCAGGCTCGACGTCGCCTCGTCCAGGATCAGCACCGCCGGATCGGCCAGGAACGCCCGCGCGAACGCCACCAGCTGCCGCTGCCCCGCCGACATCCGGCCGCCGCGCTGGCCCACCTCGGTGTCGTAGCCGTCGGGCAGTGACATGACGAACTCGTGCGCGCCGATCGCCTTGGCCGCCTCGCGCACCTGCCGGTCGGTGGCGTCCGGCCGGCCGAACCTGATGTTGTCGGCCACCGTGCCGCTGAACAGGAAGTTCTCCTGCGTGACCATGACCACGGCTCTGCGCAGCGAGAGCTCGTCCAGTTGCCGCAGGTCGATGCCGTCGAGCAGCACCCGGCCCTCGGTCGGGTCGTAGAAGCGGGAGATGAGCTTGGCCAGCGTCGTCTTGCCCGCGCCGGTCGCCCCGACCAGCGCCACGCTCTGGCCCGCCGGGACGGTCAGGTCGAGCCCCGGCAGGATCGGCATCTCCTCGACGTAGGCGAACCGCACCCCCTCGAACCGCACCCGGCCGCGTGCGCCGGTCAGCGCCTCCGGCTCGCGTGGCTCCGGCACCCCCGGCTCCTCCTCCAGCACGCCCGACAGCTTCTCCAGCGCCGCGCCCGCCGACTGCAGCGTGTTGTAGAACTGGCTGATCTCCTGCATCGGCTCGTAGAACTGGCGCAGGTAGAGAAGGAACGCGGCGAGCACCCCGACCGTGATCTCCCCGTGCAACGCCAGCCAGCCGCCGTAGACCAGCACACCGGCGACCGTGACGTTGCCGATCAGCTTGATGCCCGGCATGAACACCGCGACCAGCCGCATGCTGCGCGCGTTGGCGTCGCGGTAGTCGTCGTTGAGCTGCCGGAAGATCTCCTGGTTGCGCGGCTCACGGCGGAACGCCTGCACCGCGCGGATGCCGGTCATCGACTCCACGAAGTGCACGATCACCAGCGCGACCGTCTCCCTGGTGCGCCGGTAGACGATGGCCGACTGCCGGCGGAACCACCGGGTGAACAGCAGCAGGAGCGGCAGCGGGATCAGCGCCACCAGGCCGAGGGGCACGTCCAGCACCAGGAGCAGCACCGCCGTGCCGAACAGCGTCAGCACCGCGGTGACCAGGCCGTCGAACCCCGACTGCAGCAGCTCGGCGATGGCCTCGATGTCGGAGGTGAGCCGCGAGATGACCCGGCCGGAGGTGTACTTCTCGTGGAAGCTCAGTGACAGCCGCTGGAAGTGCTCGAACACCCTGCGCCGCAGCTCCAGCAGGATGCTCTGGCCGATGCGGCCCGACAGCTTGAGGAACGCCTGCCGGGTCAGCGCCTGGGTGGCCGCCGCGGCCACGATCACGCCGACCACGGTGATCAGCGTGCCGGGCCCGGTGCCCTTGAGCATCGGCGGGATGCCCGCGTCGATGCCCACCTTGACCAGGTAGGGGATCGCCAGCCCCGCCGCGTTGGAGACCACGATGATCGCCGTGAGCAGCGCGATCGCCTTGCGGTGCGGCGTCAGCAGGTCGCCGAGCAGCCGCCGCGACCGGTCGCGCAGCAGGACGGAGACCTTCTCGGACAGTTCGTCCTGGTCCTCGGAGGCCACGCCGCGCCAGTCGGTGACCGTGTTCGTCGTCATCGCAGGGCCCCTTCCGACGGGTCGAGGTCGGCGTCCTGCGCGAGCAGCTCGCGGTATTCGGGTACGTCGTTCAGCAGCTCCTGGTGCCGCCCGACGTGCGTGATCGTGCCGCCCGCCAGCAACGCGACCTTGTCGGCCAGCAGCACCGTCGAGGCGCGGTGGGCGACCACGATGCCGGTCGCCTCGCGCAGCACGTGCCGCAGCGCCTCCTCCACCAGCGCCTCGGTCTCCACGTCCAGCGCGGACAGCGTGTCGTCGAGCACCAGGATCCTTGGCCTGCTCAGCACGGCCCTTGCCAGCGCCAGCCGTTGCCGCTGCCCGCCGGACAGCGACAGCCCCTGCTCGCCGATCCGCGTGTCGAGACCCCACGGCAGGTCGTACACGAACATCGCCTGCGCGGTGCGGATGGCGGCGTCCAGGTCCTCTTCGGTGGCGTCGGGCCGGCCGAGCATGAGGTTCTCGCGCACGCTCATCGAGAACAGCGTCGGCTCCTCGAACGCCGTCGCCACCACCTCGCGCAGGGCAGGCAACGTCAGGTCGCGCACGTCGTGGCCGTCGATCGTGACCCGGCCCGCGGTGGGGTCGATCAGCCGGGGCACCAGCGAGGTCAGCGTCGTCTTGCCCGACCCGGTGGCGCCCACGACGGCGACCGTCTCGCCCGGCCGTACGTCCAGCCAGACGTCGTTCAGCACGGGCCGGTCGGCGCCGGGGAAGCGGAACTCCACGCCCTCGAACCGCAGGTGGCCGCGGGGCCGCTCGACCGTCCGCGCGCCGCCCTCGATCGCGGGCACCGTGTCCATGACCTCCATGACCCGGTCGGCCGAGGTCATCGACTCCTGCGCCATCGCCAGGATGTAGCCGAGGCTGGCGATCGGCCAGACCAGCTGCAGCATCAGCGTGGTGAAGGCGACCAGCGTGCCCAGCGTCAGAGATCCGCCGCCTACCGCCAGCGCGCCGAGCAGCAGCACCAGCGAGAGCGTGAAGTTGGGGATCATCTCCAGGAAGGTGAAGAACCGGGCCGACAGCCGCACCTTGTCCATCGAGGTGTCGTAGACCTTGAGCGCGGCGTCGTCGTACCGGTCGTAGACGTGGTGCCGACGGCCGAACGCCTTGATCGTCCTGATCCCGATCGCCGACTCCTCGACCAGCGTGGCCAGGTCGCCCTGCTCGTCCTGGACCTGCCGGGAGATCTTGATGTAGCGCTTCTCGAACCGCATCGACACCACGATGATCGGCACCGCCGACGCCGCCACCAGCAGCCCGAGCGGCCAGTACATGTTCAGCAGCAGCACGGTCACGACGCTGAGCTGCAGGATGTTCATGACCAGGAAGAGCATGCCGAAGCCGAGGAACCGGCGGATCGTCGACAGGTCGGTCGTCGCGCGCGACAGCAACTGCCCCGACTGCCACTCGCCGTGGAAGCCCATCGGCAGCCGCTGCAGGTGCTCGTAGAGGTCGTCGCGGATCCGGGTCTCCAGGCCGAGCACCGGCCCGATCTGCGACCACCTCCTGATGAAGATCAGGAACGCCTCCAGGACGCCCAGACCGAGCGCCAGGAGGCCGAGGGGGAGTAGGGCGCCGGAGTCGCCGTGGAGCACGGGCCCGTCGATCACCTCCTTGCCGACGAGGGGCAGCGCGATGCTCGCGCCGATGCCGAGGAGGGCGGCCAGCCAGATGAACACCAGCTTGGCGAGGTAGGGGCGGAGGTAGGACCTCATCCGCCACAGCGAGTTGGAGGACAGCAGGGGACGACGTGGTGAACTCGTATCGGGAGGCATCCCATCCAGGCTACGACGGAGGATCAACCGATTTTCGGAGCGCCACGGGCGCATACCCGTTCCTGACCGGGACGTGACATCGGCCGAGAAGGCGTGATGCACAGTGATCACAGGTTGACGCGCGCCCGGGGCGACTGGTTCCTGAAAACGGTGGGCGGCGGCGCGCTCGCCTCCCGGTAAATCTGACCCTGGACAGGCCAGGAACCGGGACTCCGGCCCGAAGGCCATCGAGACGCCTGCCGGGCCGGAGGACGGGACCTCTCGCTGCGGCGCAGTCCGGGTATTGTCTTGAATATGTCGTCAGCGACATATAGCGTTGTGGGGTGGATGCGCTCTTTGCCATCGAGCCCGAGGTGCGGGATTGGTTGGAGGCGTTGCCAGCCAAGCACTTCCTCAAGATCGACGAGTATGTCGGGCTGCTCGCGGAACACGCTGCCGCGTTCGGCGAGCCCTATGCCCGCTGTCTGGGCGACGGAGTTCGGGAGCTGCGGCCCACCCTCGACGGTGCTGCCATACGCATCACGTACTGGCTCACGCCGAACCGCACCGCGGTCCTGCTAACCGTCTTCCGCAAGACGAGAATGCGGGAGGACGCCGAAGTTAGGCGCGCCAAGCTCGCTCAGAAGGTTTGCGAGGCCGAACACGGTCCAGCGCACGAGGAGTTCATCCGCACCATTGAGGAAGGAGAGGTGGAGCAATGAGCCACAGCCGCTGGAAGACCTTGCGCGAACGCAAGCTCGCCGCGGGTTTCACCGAGCCGGAGGACGTGGCCGAGGCTCGTCGCGAGATCCGGCTGTCCATGGCCCTGGCGAAGGCGGTGTACGATCGGCGCACCGAACTCGGGCTCACTCAGGCTGAATTGGCCGACCGCGCGGGCCTCACCCAGGCGAAGGTCTCCCGGATCGAAGGCTCTGACACCGTTCCCACACTGCCGCTTCTCGCCAAGCTGGCCGAGGCCCTTGACGCCACCCTTAACATCGCCCTCGACAACGACAACACCCAGGTGAGCTTCACCGGACACCGCACCAACGCGGCCTGAGTAGTCCAAGCACTCGGCGGTGTGATGGGCATTCGAATAGACGAAACGTATGACAGCGGCCACGGCATAACCCAAGCCGAGGTGGCCCAGGTGATGGGGGGTGTCCCAGCAGCGCGTCGCGGCGATCGAGAACGGGTCCATCGCCGAACTGGCCCCCCTCAGCCTGTACATCCATGCCCTAGGTGGAGAGCTGAAGGTCATCGCCGACTTCGGGGACACCTGGCAACGCGTCGCTTGACCGGATCTGCGAAGGTCCCGGACCGGTCGGGATCGAAGAAGCGAGCCCCGCGATTCACTCGCTGAGGCGTGACGTCCACATGCGCCCTGACGGCTACGCTGACGGCAGCAGAGAAGGACAACCATGGACGCCCATGGCCGGATGTGGGCTCTGACACCCCAGCTAGGTAGCGAAGCAGGACTGCCCTGGCAAGCCGCAGTTCAATGATCGACAAGCGTAAAGCCCCTGTGTAGGAGTGCCGAACACCGCTGGCTCTGCCATGACTCCGCCTGCCGGCGGTAGGCGGCGGGGGAGAGGTCGTGGGCGGCGCGGAAGGCGCGGCTGAACTGCGCCGGGCTGGGGAAGCCCCAGCGCGCGGCGATGGCGTGGATCGGCAGGTCGTTCTGCGACGGGTCGGCCAGGTCCCGGCGGGCTCCGTGGAGGCGCCGCCGGCGGATCCACCCGGCGACCGTCAACTCCTGCGACTGGAAGAGCTTGTGCAGGTAGCGGGTGGAGATGTGGAAGGCGCCGGCGATCGTGGCCGGTGACAGGGCGGGGTCGCCCAGGTGCCGGTCGATGTGCTCGTGGATCCGTACGAGCAGGGCGTGCCGGCCGACGCCCGGTGGGGGTGAGGTGCCGAGGCGCTGGTGCAGCATCGCGGCGGTGAGGTCGAGCAGCACCGTGGACAGGCGCGCGGTGTCGGCGGCGCCGTACTCGTCCGGGCGACGGGTCAGGTTCGTCAGGAAACCGGCGAGGAGCGCGCCGATCCCCTCGTTGCCCGGCAGGGGGTCGCGATCAGCCGTCTGACCTGGCATTCGGGCACGGGCAGCAGCGCTCTGGGGAACGCCATCAGCACCCCCTCGGCGAACGTCCCCTCAGGGACCACCTGGCCATGGAACGGGCGTGAGGTGTCGAAGAGCATCATGTCCATGCGACCGAGGCAGGCGTCCTGCCGTCCCTGCGACACGCTGGATCTGCCGCGCAGGTTCAGTGCGAGCTGGTACGACTCCAGGTCGGACTGCCGGATCAACCGCGGAGTGCGCACCGCCTCGTAGGCCGGGCAGGTCGTCCGCGACACCAGCACCGTGCCTAGGTCGATCAGCCGCGCGGCGGCCCAGAAGTCGCCCGTCTCCCGTCTGCGGAGGTCCATCGGGGCCACCATCCGCCCGCTCACCTCGCGCCAGAAGGCGAACCGCTCGCCGACAGGGAGATCATGCGTGCGTAGGACCATGTTCACGGCTGCCCCCTTGACCGTCATGTCCCGCGGCGCTCTCCATCCTCCCGCCGCACACTCGATTCGAGTTTCCGGCGCGCGAATAGGTTCACGGCAAAAGGCACAAAAGGTCCCGCGACGCGGAACCTTTTGCGGGCTTCCGGGGACGGGCTCCCGTCCTGCCCCGGACAACCGGTCGATCAGCTTTTACGAAGGTCGATCAGCGGGCGGCTGCATCAGATCCAGCAGGGATTGCTGGAGCCCGAACGGATGGTGTAGAGAACGGCCTGACGGTAGTTCTGCGGTGTGACCGTTTGGCCGGCGGGCCCGGTGCGGGCTACGAATCATCCTGCTCCTTAACGATGATCGGACAGATCACCGACAGAATGTCCGGAGGGACAGGAGATGTCGTTGGCGCAGAGCGAACAATGATGCGCAATGAACGTACGACCCACCGGCGCCGCCCACCGTCCTCGCCCTGACGGAAGGCCGGCGTCGGTAGGCCCCTCCTCCTGGCTCCGGGGCGCCGTCGCAGGGTCGCTCAGTCGGTGCCGGACGCCTGCGGCGGCGGCCAGGCGGCGACGCGGCCGAGCTGGGCGGGCACTGGCTTGCCCAGGTGCCGCCCGATGCCCAGCCCGGCTTCGGCCACGGCGGGCAGCGTGATGCCGGTGCCGACGCCCATCCGGTCCAGCAGGTAGACGAGGTCCTCGGTGGCGATGTTGCCGGTGGCCTCGGGCGCGAAGGGGCAGCCGCCGATGCCGCCGGCGCTGGAGTCGAGGGCGGCGGCCCCGGCCTCCAGGGCGGCCACGGCGTTGGCGTAGCCGGTGCTGCGGGTGTTGTGGAAGTGGAAGCGCAGCGGTCTGTCGGTGACCTCGCGGACGGCGGTGACCAGGCGGCGCACGTCGGCCGGGGTGCCCACGCCGATGGTGTCGGCCAGCGCGACCTCCTGCGCGCCGGTGCAGCGCGCCACCAGCTCGGCCACGTGGCCGGGGTCCACCTCACCCTCGAACGGGCAGCCGAACGACGCCCCCACGGTCAGCGTCACGCCGAGCCCGGCGGCGCGGGCCCGCTCGGCGATGGCGCCGAAGCCGTCGACGGCCCGGTCCACCGACATGCCCTGGTTGCGCTGGGAGAAGGTCTCGGTCGCCACGACGACGACGTTGACCTCGTCGACGCCGGTCTGCAGCGCCCGGTCGAGGCCGCGTTCGTTCAGCACGAGGCCGGCGTAGCGCAGGCCCGGCACGCGCGGGGCGCGGGCCATGACCTGCTCGGCGTCGGCCATCTGCGGGACCCGGCCGGGATGGACGAAGCTGACCGCCTCGATGCGGCGCACGCCCGCGCCGACGAGAGCTTCCAGGTAGGCGACCTTGGCGTCGGTGGGCACCTGCTCGGGCTCGTTCTGGAGACCGTCGCGGGGGCCGACCTCGATGATTTCCAGCTCCATGTTGTATGCAACCCCTTGTCCAAATGGTGCGATTACGCCAAGATACTCGCATCCCAACCGAGGAGTTGTATACATGTCGGCTGTCGACGAGCTCAGAAGCCTCATCCTGGCGGGACAGTACGCCCCGGGTGACCGGCTGGGCGAGGTCGAGCTGGCCGAGGTGCTGGGCGTCAGCCGCACTCCGGTGCGCGAGGCGCTGCGCCGGCTGGAGGCCGAGGGGCTCGTCGAGCTCGTGGCCAACAAGGGCGCCCGGGTGGTGGCGTACCCCGCCCAGGACCTGGAGACGATCTTCGAGCTCAGGGCGCGCATCGAGGGGCTGGCCGCGCGCCAGGCCGCCCTCACCGCGAGCCCGGACGACGTCGCCCGTCTGCACGGGGTGGCCGTCGACCTGCGCGACCACTCCGAGCGGGGCGACCTCGACACCGTCTACCGGCTCAACTCCGAGTTCCACCAGAGCCTGATCCACCTCGGTGGCAGCGCCCTGCTGGCCCAGTCGATCAGCTCGCTGATCCACTCCTCCATCCTGCTGCGCACGTACGGCTCCTTTGACGAGGACGCGATGCGGCGCAGCGTCAACCACCATCTGGAGATCGCCGCCGCCCTGCGCGCCGGCGACCCCGAATGGGCCGAGGCGGTCATGAGGGCCCACCTGTTCTCGGCCCGAGCGTCGTTGCTGGGCCCCCGATATCAGGAGAGAACCACATGAGAGGACTCCCGCTCGGCGACATCCGAGTGGTCGAACTGGGCCAGTTGCTCGCGGGACCCTTCTGCGGCCAGCTCCTCGGCGACTTCGGCGCTGAGGTGATCAAGGTGGAGGATCCCGGCAAGGGTGATCCCATGCGCCAATGGGGCAGGGAGAAGCCCCACGGCAAGTCCCTCTGGTGGCCGGTCGTGGCCCGCAACAAGAAGTCGGTCACCTGCGACCTGCGCACCACCGAGGGCCAGGACCTGGTGCGGCGCCTGGTCGAGCAGGCCGACGTGCTGCTGGAGAACTTCCGGCCCGGCACGCTGGAGCGCTGGGGCATGTCGCCCGAGCAGCTGCACGAGATCAACCCCAGGCTGGTGATCACCCGGGTGACCGGCTTCGGCCAGACCGGCCCGTACGCGCCGCGCGCCGGCTACGGCTCGATCGGCGAGGCGATGGGCGGCATCCGCTACGTGACCGGCGATCCCGGCCAGCCGCCGTCGCGCGCCGGGATCTCCCTGGGCGACTCGCTGGCCGCCACCTACGCGTGCCTCGGCACCCTGGTCGCGCTGCACGAACGCGAGAACAGCGGTCAGGGCCAGGTCGTCGACTCGGCGATCTACGAGGCCGTGCTGGCCATGATGGAGTCGCTGCTGCCGGAGTGGCAGCAGGCCGGCTACCAGCGCGAACGCACCGGCCCCGTGCTGCCGAACGTGGCGCCCAGCAACGTCTATCCCACCAAGGACGGCGACAGCATCCTCATCGCCGCCAACCAGGACAGCGTGTTCGCCCGGCTGGCGGCCGCCATGGGCCGGCCGGAGCTGGCCGGCGACGAGCGCTACGCCACCCACGGCGCCCGCGGCGCCAACATGGGCGAGCTCGACGACCTGATCGGCAGGTGGACGGCGGAGCTGCCCGCCCAGCAACTGCTCGACCTGCTGCACGTGAGCGGCGTGCCGGCGGGACGGATCTACCGTGCCCCGGACATGTTCGCCGATCCGCACTTCGCCGCCCGCGAGGCCATCGTCCGCGTCCAGCATCCCGACTTCGGCGAGCTGGCCATGCAGAACGTCGCGCCGAAGCTGTCGGCCACCCCTGGCGAGGTGCGCACCGCCAGCCCGGCTCTGGGCGAGCACAACCACGAGATCTACCACGGACTACTCGGCCTCACCCCCGAGGAGATTGACCGGCTGTCGGCCGGCGGAATCATCTAGCAACAAGGAGCGTCGCCATGCGTTACCGCCTCGGCGTGGATGTCGGAGGGACTTTCACCGACATCCTGCTCATCGACGAGCACTCCGGGCGCAGCTATCGCGCCAAGACCCCATCAACCCCCCACGACCAGTCCGTCGGCGTGCTCGCCGGTCTCGAGAAGGCCTGCGCCCAGGCGGGCGTGACACCCTCCGAGATCGGCGAGATCCTGCACGGCACCACGGTCGCCACCAACGCCATCCTGGAGGGCAAGGGCGCCAGGGTCGGCCTGGTCACCACCGCCGGGTTCCGGCAGGTGCTCCAGATCGCCCGTTCCTATGTGCCGGGCGGCCTGGCCGGCTGGATCATCTGGCCCAAACCCGAACCGCTCGCCGCGCTGGAGGACACCGTCGAGGCGGTCGAGCGGGTCGCCGCCGACGGCTCGATCGTCACCCCGCTCGACGAGGACGACCTGCGGGTCAAACTGCGCCGGCTGCGCGGCGTCGAGGCGCTCGCGGTCTGTCTGATCCACTCGTACGCCGACGACACGCACGAGCGCAAGGTGGCGGAGATCGCCGCCGAGGAGCTGCCCGGGGTCCCGGTCTCCATCTCCTCGGCGGTGCTGCCCGAGCTGCGCGAGTACGAGCGGGCCATCACGACCGTCGCCAACGCCTACGTCCAGCCGCAGGTCGCCCGCTACGTCGACAACCTGGCGGCCAAGACCGCCGACAACGGCGTGGACGGCCAGCTCTACATCCTGCGCAGCGACGGCGGCCTGTCCTCGGCCGCGAGCGCCGCGGAGAGCCCGGTCAACCTGTTGCTGTCCGGCCCGGCCGGCGGCGTGGCGGGCGCGACCTGGTTCGCCGAGCAGGCCGGGTTCGACGACTTCCTGACCTTCGACATGGGCGGCACGTCCACCGACGTGGCGCTCGTGGAGGGCCTGCGCCCGCGGATCGGCCGGGAGACCCGGATCGGCGACCTGATCGTCCGCTCCGCCTCGGTGGACGTGCGGACGGTCGGCGCGGGCGGCGGCTCCATCGCGCACGTCCCCGCGCTGACCCGCGCCCTGCGGGTCGGACCGCAGTCGGCCGGCGCCGTGCCCGGCCCCGCCGCCTACGGCCGGGGCGGCGAGGAGCCCACGGTGACCGACGCCAACGTGGTGCTCGGCTACCTGCCCTCCCGTCTGGCCGGCGGCGAGATCGAGCTCGACCGGGAACGGTCCAGGGAGGCCGTGCGCAAGCTGGCCGAGGCCATGGGCCTGCCGTCGGTGGAGGCCGCCGCGCAGGGCATCGTGGACATCGTCAACGAGAACATGTTCGGCGCGCTGCGCCTCGTCTCCATCCAGCAGGGCTACGACCCGCGCGACTTCGCGCTCGTCGCCTTCGGCGGAGCGGGCCCGCTGCACGCCAACGCCCTCGGCAAGCTGACCGGCTCGTGGCCGGTCATCATCCCGCCCTCACCCGGGGTGCTCTGCGCGTACGGCGACGCCACCACCAGCCTGCGTGACGAGGCGGCCCGCACCTACATCCGCCGCTTCTCCCAGCTCACCGACGAGGAGCTGAGGCAGCTCCTCACCGAACTGGCCGAGACCGCCACCCGTGACCTCGGCTCCGACGTGGACGAGGTCGTCTACCAGGTGGACGTCCGCTACCACGGCCAGGGCTTCGAGATCCCGATCACCCTCGACCTCGACACCGGCCTGGAGGCACTCGGCAAGCAGTTCGACGCCGAGCACGAGCGGCTCTTCTCCTTCCTGCTGAGCAACGAGCATGAGCTCGTCAGCGCCAGGGCGATGGTCAGCGGCCCGCGCCCGAACGTCCAGCCGGTCCGGCTGGAGCAGGCCGGCGCCGACCCCGAGCCGGTCGGCAGCCACGACGTCTGGATCGACGGAGGCTGGACCACCGCCGCCGAGTACGACCGGACGGCGCTGCGCGCGGGAGCGGTGATCACCGGCCCCGCGATCGTCGCCGAGATGGACTCCACCACGCTGATCCTGCCCGGGCACGCCGCCCGCGTGCACGAGAGCGGCTGCCTGCTGATCCGCCCCCTGGAGGCATGATGGCCCAGATCATCGAGACCGCGACGGAGCCGCTCGCCCGCGTCGCCGTCGATCCCATCACGCTCGACATCGTCGAGAACGCCCTGCGCAACGCCCGCTACGAGATGGACGAGGTGCTGTTCCGCACCGCGCTGTCGCCCGGCATCCGCGAGCAGCACGACGAGTTCCCGCTGATCGGGGACCCGACCGGGCGCATGGTCGTGGGCCAGTTCGGGCTGTCCATCCCCGCGCTGCTCGACCGGTTCGACGGGACCATCGAGGAGGGCGACGTGCTGCTCACCTCCGACCCCTACTCCTGCGACGGCGCCATCAGCCACGCCAACGACTGGCTGGTCGTCATGCCCATCTTCGTGGGCGGCCGGGTCGTCGGATGGTCGTCGATGTTCGGCCACATGTCCGACGTCGGCGGCAAGACCGCCTGCTCGATGCCGACCGACGCGCGCACCATCTACGAGGAGGGCGTGGTCATCCCGCCCTTCAAGCTCTACGCCAAGGGCGTGCTCAACGAGGCCGCGCTGGGCATCATCCTCAACCAGGTGCGCCAGCCCGACTGGAACCGGGCCGACCTCAACGGCATCGTGGCCGCCTGCCGCACCGCGTCGCGGCGGATCCAGGAGCTGTGCGCCCGCTTCGGCGCCGACACCTACACCTCCGCCCTCGACGCGCTGCTGCAGCGCAACTACGACGCGATGAAGGTGCTGCTCGCCACCCTCTTCGAGGACGGCGAGACGCTCACCTTCTCCGACTACATCTGCGACGACGGCCGCGGCAACGGGCCGTACAAGCTGACGCTGTCGCTCACCCGCACGGGTGAGAAGGTGCTGCTCGACTTCTCGGGCAGCGATCCGCAGGCCGAGGGGCCGATCAACTACTTCCTGAACGAGAACCTCGCCAGGATGTTCTTCGGCATCTACCTGATCACGGTGGCCGACCCGCAGATCCTGTGGAACGACGGCTTCTACCCGCTGGTGGACGTGCACATCCCCGAGGGCAGCTTCTGGAAGCCGCGCTTCCCGGCCGCGCTCAACGGCCGTAACCACGGCATCGGCCGGCTGTTCGACCTGTTCGGCGGTCTGCTCGGGCAGAAGACGCCCGACCTGCTCAACGCCGCCGGCTTCTCCTCCTCCCCCCACTTCATGTACGCGGGGGAGGGGTTCCAGCTCTACTCCATCGGCTTCGGCGGCATCCCCGGCAGGCCGATCGGCGACGGCCCCGACGGGCACTCGCTGTGGCCGTCGTTCACCAACATCCCGTGCGAGTTCCTGGAGTCGTACTATCCGTTGCGGATCGAGCGGTGGGAGACCGTCGCCGACACCGGAGGCGCCGGCCTGCACCGCGGCGGCAACGGCGTGGACGTCGCCTACCGCTTCCTGAAGCCGGGCACGATCGCCATCCACGACGACCGCTGGCTCACCTACCCGTGGGGCGTCAACGGCGGCGAGCCCGGAGCGCGCGGCCGCAAGTGGATCGAGCGGGCCGACGGCGGCGTCGAGATCCTGCCGAGCAAGGTGCACGACGTCGAGGTGCACCCGGGCGATCTGCTGCACTTCGTCACCTGGGGCGGCGGCGGGTGGGGCGACCCGCTGGCCCGCGACCCCGAACTGGTCGCCCTGGAGGTCAGGCGCGGCCTGGTGACCGCCGACGGGGCGCGCCGCTTCGGGGTGGTGTGCGCCGCCGACGGCACGCTCGACGCCGAGGCCACGGCCGAGCTGCGCGAGCGGCTGCGCGCGGACCGGGGCGAGCTGCCGGTGTTCGACATGGGCCCGCCGCTGGAGGAGCTCCTCGCCCGCTGCGAGGACGAGACCGGCCTGCCCGCTCCGACGCCGCCGGCGCGCGTGTGACCAGGCCCCACGAGGAGGTGTTCGGGCGCTCGCTGGAGTTCGGCGAGCGCCCGGCGCTCATCCTCATCGACCTGATGCGGGCCTACTTCGAGCCGGGCGCCGAGCTGTACATGGGCTCGCGCGACTGCCTCGACTCGGCGGCCCGCGTGCTGTCCGCCGCCCGCGCCGCCGGCGTGCCGGTCGTGCACACCCGGGTGGCGTTCGGGCCGGGCGGCGTCGACGGCGGGCTGTTCTTCCGCAAGGTGGCGCCGTTGCGTCACCTGGTCGGCGACGGGCCGCTCGGCGAGCTGATGCCGGAGGTCGCGCCGGAGCCGGGCGAGCTGGTGATCGTCAAGCAGTACGCCAGCGCCTTCTTCGGCACCTCGCTCGCCTCGACGCTGACGGCGCTGCGAGCCGACACCCTGGTCATCGCCGGGGTGTCCACCAGCGGGTGCGTGCGGGCGACGGCCGTGGACAGCATCCAGCACGGGTTCGTGCCGATCGTGGCGCGCCAGGCCGTGGGCGACCGCGACCCGGGGCCGCACGAGGCCAACCTCTTCGACATCCAGGCGAAGTACGGGGAGGTGTGGGACGAGCGCGACGTGATCGCGAGGCTCTGAGCGGAGGTTATGAGCCGCCGGTCGCGGCGCGGTGTTTTGAGCGTCAGTCGCGGCGCCGCTGAGCGTCAGTTGCGGCGCAGCAGCAGCATCGCCGCGTCGTCGAGCAGCGGGCCGCCCGCGTGGGTGACCAGGTCGCCCCTCAGCGCGTCGAGCGCGATCTGAGGGTCGTCCTGCTCCAGCAGCACGCAGGCCCGCTCGGTCAGCGGGTAGAAGGTGCCCGCTCGGTCACGCGCCTCGATGACGCCGTCGGTGTAGAAGAGGATCTGGTCTCCCTCGCCGAAGGGGACGCGGTGCGGCTTGGGCCGCCCGGTGTTGAACGAGCCGAGGCCGAGCGGCAGGGCGGCCTCCGGCGGCTCGGCCAGGCTGACCCGCCCGTCGGGGTGGATCAGCAGGGGCTCCGGGTGGCCACAGTTGAAAAGGGAGATCTCGTCGTCGTGCACCTCCGCGACGATCGCGGTGACGAACTGCTCGCCGCCCAGGTGCCTGGCCAGACTCACCTCCAGCCGCTCGCCGATGTCGGCGAGGTCGGCCTCGTCGTACGCGGCCTCGCGGAACGCCCCCAGCACCCAGGCCGCGGTCTCGACGGCGGACAGGCCCTTGCCCTGGACGTCGCCGACCAGCAGGCGGACCCCATGGGGAGTGGTGACGACTTCGTACAGGTCGCCGCCGATCTGGGCCTCGGCCGCGGCGGAGGTGTAGGACAGGGCAACCCGCAGGTCGCCCGCCCGGCGCGGCACGGGGCGCAGCAGCACCCGCTGGGCCGCCTCGGCGACCCGCCGCACGTTGGCCAGCTCGCGCTCGCGCTTGAGCCGCAGGTGGCTGGCCACCATGCTGGCCGCGGTCACGCTGATGATCGTGGCGATCGTCAGGTTGTTCTGCCACGTGAGCAGCAGGTCGAAGTGGTAGGCGAGAGGAACGCAGATGGCCAGCGCCAGCCCGCCGACCATCGCGGTGCGGCGGACGCTGCCCGACACGGACGCGAACGTCGGGCCCAGCGTGAGCAACGGCAGGAAGCCCAGGGCCGGCCCGGCGAGCAGGTCGGTCAGCGCCACGGCGAGCATGACGGCGAACGGCAACCAGCGCAGGGCCTGCTGTGACCTCATCCGGCGCTCCCCGAGGCGGCGTGTGTTGTCTCTCGTGCCCCCAGCACTGTCCTCCCCCGTGCGCCGTTCCAAGGCCATCGCCGAGCGATGGGCCAACAGTCAGTATGGTGCCCCGCGTGGGTGCCGGGGGCAGGCGGACATCCTTTCTCCAGCTCCCGCACCGCGTCGCACCACCGACGAGGCCCGATTCCCGGGTTCTATTCTGCACAACGCAAGATCCCCTAGGAAGTCCGTACGAGGCGGCCGCACCTCTTCCGACCTTCAGCGCCGCCCGAGGTGCGCGGCCATCGTACGTTGAAAATTTCATGGATTACCCGATAATTTCAGCGTGCCAACTGCGGGGACGGAGCCGGTCGGGAGCCGGCATTGACCCGCCTGCCAGCGGGTCAATAGCGTCCGGGTGGATCCCTTAGGGGATGGAAACTTTCGGAAACGCTGCCCCGGAGGTGGAAGGCCCGTGTCACCGTCCCCGCTCATCACCCCGCCGGTCCGGATCAGGACCCTCGCGGCGGTCGCCCTGCTCGGGCTGCTCGCCGTGTTCCTCCTGCCGGCCGCCCCGGCCGACGCCTCGGCGCCGCTGCGCCAGCACGCCGCCTCCCGGGGCAAGTTCGTCGGCGCCGCGCTCGCCGCCTCCCCGCTGGCGAACGAGACCGCGTACCGGACCATCGCGGCCACCGAGTTCAACCAGGTCACCGCCGAGAACGCGATGAAGTGGGAAGCCACCGAGCCCAGCCAGGGCCAGTTCACCTTCGGCGGCGCTGACGCCCTCGTCAACTTCGCCACCCAGAACGACCAGCAGGTGCACGGCCACACACTCGTCTGGCACAGCCAGACCCCCGGCTGGGTGCAGGGCCTCGGCGCCACCGCCATGCGCTCGGCGATGCAGAACCACATCAGCCAGGTCGTCGGCCGCTACGCGAACAACGCGGCCCTGGTCTCCTGGGACGTGGTCAACGAGGTCTTCGACGACAACGGCAACCTGCGCACCTCGTTCTGGTACAACACGCTGGGCCAGAGCTACATCGCCGACGCCTTCCGGGCCGCCCGAGCCGCCGACCCCGACGCCCGGCTGTGCATCAACGACTACAACGTCGAGGGCGTCAACGCCAAGAGCACCGCGATGTACAACCTGGTGCAGTCACTGCGGCAGCAGGGCGTGCCGGTCGACTGCGTGGGCTTCCAGGGGCACCTCGCCATCCAGTACGGCTTCCCGGCCCAGGTACAGCAGAACATGCAGCGGTTCGCCGACCTCGGCGTGCAGGTCAGAGTCACCGAACTGGACGTGCGCATGACCCTGCCGAGGGACACCGCCAAGGACGCCACGCAGGCCACGTACTACCGTGACGTGGTCAACGCCTGCCTCGCGGTCAACGCCTGCGCCGGGGTGACCATCTGGGGCTTCACCGACAAGTACTCGTGGGTGCCCGAGACCTTCCCCGGCCAGGGCGCCGCGCTCATCTACGACGAGAGCTACCAGCGGAAGCCCGCGTACACAGCGGTCCACGACGCGCTGGCGGGCGGCACGAGCGGCGACACCACCCCGCCGACCACGCCGGGCACGCCGTCGGCGAGCGGCGTCACCGCCGGCTCGGCCACGCTGACCTGGACGGCGTCCACCGACTCCGGGGGCAGCGGCCTGGCCGGCTACAACGTCTACCGCGAGCAGGGCGCCACCGACCCCATGCTCGGACAGAGCGGCACCAACTCGATCACCTTGACCGGGCTCAGCGCCGCCACCCAGTACCAGGTGTACGTGCGGGCGCGTGACGGCGCGGGCAACCTGTCCGGCAACTCCGCCACGGTCACCTTCACCACCTCGACCGGAGGCGGGGGCGGGCCGTGCTCGGCGACCGCGACCGTGCAGACCCAGTGGAACAACGGGTACGTGGTGCAGCCGGTGACGGTCGCCAACACCGGCACCTCGACGTCGGCCGGCTGGACCGTCACCTTCACCCTGCCCGCCGGCCACAGCCTGACCGGCTCCTGGAACGCCACCCTGACCACCAGCGGGCAGACGGTCACCGCCCGGAGCATGGGCTACAACGGCACCCTCGCTCCCGGCGCGAGCACGAGCTTCGGCTTCCAGGCCGCTCGTCCCTCCGGCGACACCCACACGCCGTCCGGCTACACCTGCGCCGCACCCTGACAGACGTCACGGACGACGAGGCACGGCGCCCAAGGGGGCCGTGCCTCGTCCAGGTTTTCGAAAATCTTCCTTCTCGGGCGATGAGTTTCCGGCCGCCCCCGGGTCTGGACGGGTAACAACACCACGATTCCGGGAGGAACCATGAGGCTTCCCAGCCTGGACAGCATCCTGCTCGCGAGCACCGACCCCGCGCGGCTGCGCGACTGGTACGCCGCCGCGCTGGATCCCGAGGAGAACGCCGACGTCGACGGCTACCTGGTTCTCAAGTTCGGCCACTTCCACCTGCTCATCGACAGCCGCGCGGACATCTCCGACAAGAACCCGGAGCCCGGCCGGATGGTTCTCAACTTCGACGTGGCCGACGCCCGTGCCGTGGTCGCGCGGTTCGAGACGCTGGGCGTGTCCTGGCTGACGGAGCTGGAGGACCGCCACGGCAGCCTGTTCGCCACGGCCATCGACCCGGACGGCAACTACGTGCAGATCATCGAGCTGAGCGAGGAGCACCGCGCGGCCATGTGACCGCGTCACACCAAAGGAGACGATCATGTTCGGTTCGACGAAGGCGTTCAGCGGGTTCGCCGTGGACGACATCGACGCGGCCAAGGCGTTCTACGGGGAGACGCTCGGCCTTGACGTGACGGAGGAGAACGGCCTGCTGACGCTGCGCATCGCGGGGGGCCGCGACGTCCTGGTCTACCCCAAACCCGGCCACACCCCGGCCACGTACACGATCCTCAACTTCCCGGTGGACGACATCGAGAAGACCGTGGACGAGCTGGTACGGCGCGGGGTCCGGTTCGAGCGCTACCCGCAGATGGAAGCTGATGACAGGGGCATCTTCCGTGGCGGGGGTCCGCTCATCGCCTGGTTCACCGACCCGGCGGGCAACATCCTCTCCGTCCTGCAGGAGCAGTAGGCCGCTCCTGCGGGAGCGGCGGGCCGGTCCCGCAGGGAGCGGTAGGCCGCGGTCCTGCGGGGGTGGTGGGCCGGGAGAGCACATGGGTGTCCGCTGCCCGGCCCCGTGCCGCGTGACCGGGAAGTGACCGGCCCGTCAGCGGCCCTGAGCATCCTTCGAAAGGCCGGGCTCGCCGCCCGCGCCGCCGGCGGCGGGGACGCCGGCGGACGGCGCGGCGATCCGCCCGGCGTCCAGGTCACCGCGACCCCGCGGTGCGTATCGAAGGAGCGGACACCAGTGAATCGATCTCGACTCGGCAAGAGCGCCAGGACCATGGCCCGCGCGACCGGCCGCCCGGAGGCCCTGACGGCCGCGGCCGTCAGGGTGGCCGGGCTCCGGCGGGCTCTGACGGCCGCGGCCGTCCTGGCCGGCGCCGTCGCGCTGGGCGGAGCGCCCGCCGCCGCCACGACGGGCGCCGTCGCGGCGCAGGCGGCGCAGGCGGCGCCGATGACGGCCGCCGCGTGCGGCCTCTACCGCGATGAGGACGCCGCGCTGTACAAGAACTGCACCGGCGGCGGGGAGAACATCTTCGTCACCTACATCTGGTCCACGAACACCTACTACTGCGTGCCGGCCGGCGAGACCAAGCACCTGGGCCGCTGGAGCAACGTCTTCCGGGTCTACAACCGGGGCGGCTGCTAGCGCGTTCGATGACCGGGACCTTACCCACCGCTGTCTTCTGATTACAATCAGCTGTGCGCGGTGGGGGTTTCGAGTTCAGCATTCTGGGGCCGATCGAGGTGCTCCGCGATGGCGCCCGGCTGACCATCCGGGCGCCCAAGCTGCGGATCCTGCTCGCCTCGTTACTCCTCGACGCCGGGCGGGTCGTCACCGTCGAGACGCTGGCGGAGCGCCTGTGGGGCGACGACCCGCCCGACGGCGCTCGCAACACCCTCCAGAACTACGTCCTGCGGCTGCGCCGCCTGCTGGGGGGCGAGGCGGCGCACGTCCCCCTGGTGACCCGTCCCCAGGGCTACCTGATCGAGCCGGCGCCGGGCGCGCTCGATCTGCACCGGTTCGACGCGCTGGTGAGACGGGCCCGGGCGGCAGCCACCGCCGACGAGATGGGGCAGGCGTCCGCGCTGCTGGAGGAGGCGTTGCCACTGTGGCGGGGGGAGGCGCTCTCGGACGTTCCGTCGGAGGTGCTGCGGCGAGACGTCGTGCCCGTGCTCCACGAGCGCCGGTTGGACGCGATCGAGCTGCGCGTCGAGGCCGATCTGGCTCTGGGCAGGCACGAGAGCGTGGTCGCGGAGCTGCTTGAGCTGACCACGGCGCATCCGTTGCGGGAGCGGTTCTGGGCTCAGCGGATGGTGGCGCTCTACCGGTCCGGCCGCCAGGGCGACGCGCTGCGATGCCACCGGACGGTCCGGGGTCTCCTGGCCGAGGAGCTCGGCGTCGATCCCGGCGCGGAGCTTCGCGAGCTGCACCAGCGGATCCTGACCGCCGACCCGGCGCTGCTGTGCACGAGAGCGCCCGGCGACCGGGGCAACCTGCCGGCGGAGGTGACGACGTTCGTCGGCCGCGAACGGCAGCTCGCCGAGGTCGGGCGGCTCCTGGCGGCCAACCGCCTGGTCACCCTGACCGGTGTGGGCGGCGTGGGCAAGACCAGGCTGGCGCTGCGGGCCGGCGCGGAGCTGTGCGGCGGGTTTCCCGACGGCGTGTGGCTGTCCGACCTCGCCTCGCTGGCCGAGCCCCAGCTGCTCGACCAGATCGTGGCGGAGGCCCTCGGCATCCGCGACCAGTCGGCGCGCCGCCCCGCCGACATCCTGGTCGAGCACCTGCGCGACAAGCGGCTGCTGCTCGTGCTCGACAACTGCGAGCACGTGGCCGGCGCGGTCGCGGCGCTGGTCGACGTCCTGCTGAGGGCCTGCCCCGGCCTGCGGGTGCTGACCACCAGCAGGCACCGGCTCGGGCTGCAGAGCGAGCACTCCCTGCTGGTGCCCCCGCTCGCGCTCCCGCCGGCGACGGCCACCGGCGGCTGCCGGCCGCTCACCGGCTACGACGCGGTGTCGCTGCTGGCCGCCCGCGCGGCGGCCTCGGCTCCGGGCTTCCGCGTCACACCGGGCAACCAGGAGGCCGTCGCCCAGCTGTGCAGGCGTCTCGACGGCATCCCGCTTGCGATCGAGTTGGCGGCGGTCAGGCTGGGCACGCTCTCCGTCGAGGAGATCCTGGAACGCCTCGACCACCGGCCCCGGTTGCTGGCCAACACCAACCCCCACATCACGCCCCGCCACCACCAGACCCTCCATGACGTGATCACCTGGAGCCATGGCCTGTGCACCGAGCCCGAGCGCCGGCTGTGGGCGCGGCTCTCGGTCTTCTCCGGCGGGTTCGACCTGGAGGCGGCCGAGGAGGTGTGCCACGGCCCCGGCCTGGATCGGGCCGACATCATGGACCTCCTGGCCGGCCTGGTGCACAAGTCGATCCTGATCGTGAGCGCCGGTGGCCGCCGGACGCGCTACCGGCTGCTGGAGACCATCCGCCAGTACGGCCGGCGGCGCCTGGCCGACCTCGGCCTGCACGACGCGGTGCGGCTCCGCCATCGCGACCACTACCAGCGGCTGGCCGCCCGCGCCGCGACCGGCTGGTGCGCCCCCGACGAGGTCGAGTGGCTGTCCACGCTGCGGCGCGAGCTGCCCAACCTGCGGGCCGCGCTGCGCTTCTGCCTCACCCAGCCGGGCCAGGCCGGCCACGGGCTGGAGATCGCCATCAACCTGACCCGGACCCGGATCTGGTTCTTCAGCAGCACCATCGGCGAGGGGCGGCTCTGGCTGGAGCGGGCCTGCGCGGCAGCCTCCGCGCCCCCGGAGCCGCAGCGCGAGGCGGCCGCCGCCTTCCTGGTCTGGATCGCGCTCTGCCAGGGCGACCAGGAGGCGGCCGGGGAGTTCCTGGCCCGGTGCCGAGAGCCGCGCCTCCGCCGGCCGCCCGCCGCCGACCCGCTCGTCCGGCCGCCTGCTGCCGACCTGCCCGTCCGGCCGCCCGCCGGCGACCTGTCACCGGTCGCCGCCTACATCGAGGGCGCCCACGCGCTGCTCGTGCACGGCAGCGATCGCGCCATTCCCCTTCTCGCGATGGCGCGCGTCGCGTTCGGTGACGCCGGAGCGCGCGGTGACGCCCACATGGCGACCATGATGTGGGCGATGGCCTGCGCCTTCCTCGGCGACCGGGGCCTCGCGTTCGCCGCCAGCGACGCCTATCTCGCAGAGGCCGAGGCGAGCGGGGGAGCCTGGGCCTGGTCGTGGGCGCTGTGGACCCGCGGGCTCACCGAGCTCCGGCACGGTGACGCCGGCAGGTCCGTCGACCTGTTCCGCGAGGCCCTGCGCCGCCAGTACGACATCGACGATCGCTGGGGGCCGGTGTGGGGTCTCGAGTCACTCGCCTGGGCGGTCGCCGCCACCGGCCGGCACGTCCACGCCGCCGAGCTCCTCGGCAGCGCGTACGCCCTCCGGCAGGTCACCGGGGTGGCGCTGATCGGGCTGCGCCCCTTCCACGACGCCCACGCCGTGGTCGAACAGCTGACCCGCCGGGCCCTCGGGGAGCAGGCGTACGAGGCCGCCTTCGAGCGGGGCAGCCGGATGGACGACATCATCGCGTTCGCCACCCGGCCCGGCGGAGGGCAGGCGCCCGCGCGTCCGGCGGGGCCATCCTCAGGAGGAGTCCCTGGTGTAGCGCAGCAGGTCGCCCGGCCGGCAGTCGAGGACCTCGCGGAGACGGACCAGGCTGGAGGATCTGATGGCCTTGCCCTTGCCCGTCTTGAGGATCGACAGGTCGACGACGGTCACCTCGACACGGTGTGAAGTCGCCGGGGATCACGTAGGCGTCGGTGATCATCATGCGGGCCGCGACGGTCTTGGCCGCCGGGCTCAGGACGAGGGCGGCGGGCGTCGCCGGGCTCAGGGTGGGGGAGGGGCGGTGCTGCCGCGCGGGACGAGGCGGGGCGCGCGGTCCTCGACGGCGCCCACCCGCTCGCCGGCGATCAACGACAGGAGCGTGCGCGCCGCGTGCGCCCCGTAGGCGGGGATGTCGCGGGTGAGGGCGCTCAGCGCGGGCCGGACGACCTGCGAGAGCGGCGAGTCGTCCCAGGCCACGATCGACAGGTCGCCGGGCACGTCGAGCCGCATCTCCTGGGCCGCCGACATCCCGGCCACCGCCATGATGTCGTTGTCGTAGACGATCGCGGTCGGCCGGGCGGGCGAGCCGACCAGCCGCCGGGTGGCGCGGGCGCCGTCCTCGCCGGTGTAGTCGGTGTGCATGATCGTGTGCTGGTCGAGGCCCAGCTCCTCGCACACGGCGGTGAACGCCTGGTCGCGCAGCACGGTGTGGACCAGCTCGGGCAGCCCGGCGACCCGGGCGACGCGGCGGTGCCCCAGGGCCGCCAGATATTCGACGGTCTCCCGCACGGCGGCGGCGTCGTCGGACCACACGGGCGTGAGCGTGCCCGCCTCGGACGGATGGCCGATCACCACGGCGGGCAGGCCCAGCTCCTCCAGCTCGGTCACGCGGGGGTCGGCGAAGCGGAGGTCGACCAGGATGAGGCCGTCGACCCGGCCTTCGCCCGACCATCGGCGGTAGACCTCCATCTCCTGCTCGGGGTCGCTCACCACCTGCAGCATCAGCGCGTAGGAACGACCGGACAGCTCGCTCTCGATGCCGCTGATCAGCTCCATGAAGAACGGCTCCACGCCGAGGATCCGGGCCGGGCGGCAGAGCGTCAGCCCGACGGAGTGGGCCCGCGCCCCGCTGAGGGCGCGCGCCGCGCTGTTGGGCCGCCAGCCGATCTCCTCGGCGATGGCCTTGATCACGGCTCGCTTGGCCTCCGACACCCCCGGCCGGTCGTTGAGCGCGTAGGAGACCGCCACCTTGGAGACCCCCGCGCGCCGCGCGATGTCGGCGATCGTCGGTCGCTTCACCAAGCCCCCTGATTGAACCGGTTAGTCATCCGTGCAGACGAACCTTACTATCGGCTGGTTCTGGGAGCACGCGGATAAGCCGCCACCGTTCGACGGAGCAGGTGGAATCCCAGGTTTCGAACGCGTCACGGGTCTTGACGTCCCGAGCCGCTGAATTTACGGTCGCGTTACTTACCCGGTTCAGTGGGAGCGCTCCCAGAGAGTGCTTGAGCGGACCGGGGCGCACGGCGGCGCCACGTGCTCGGGCCGCCACTCTCGGGGCTGTGACAGATGGTCGAGCCTCCGCCACCGGCGGGGGAAGGAGAGAAAGATGCGTAAGCGGGCGCGGATCCTGATTCCGCTCCTGGCGGCGGCCATGGCCGCCGCCGCATGCTCCAGCGGCGGTCCCACGCCGGCCCCGCAGGGTTCACAGGGGGCGAATCCGCCCGCGGCGAACCCCGGCAACCCGGGCTCGCTGCCCCGCAACGAGACGCTCTACACCACGGGCACCCAGTGGGGACCTCCCGCCAACTTCAACCCGATCCGCGAGTGGGACTACGCCACCGGCACCAAGGGCCTGGTGTACGAGACGCTCTTCCACTACGACCCCAACACCGCCAAGCTCACCCCCTGGCTGGCCGAGAGCGGCGCCTGGACCAGCGACACCGTCTACGACGCCAAGCTCCGCGCCGGGGTCAAGTGGGCGGACGGCAAGCCGCTGACCGCCAAGGACGTGGCCTTCTCCTACAGCCTCGGCAAGATGGAGACGGTGCCCTTCCACAACATCTGGGACTGGCTCAAGAGCGTCGAGGCGGTCGACGACCAGACCGTGCGCTTCACCTTCTCCAAGGCCAACTACCAGGAGTGGGACTTCAACCTCTACAGCCGGGTCATCGTCCCCGAGCACGTGTGGACCGGCCGCTCGGAGGAGGACGTGCTGAACGGCGTCAACGAGAACCCGGTCGGCACCGGCGCCTACAGGTACCAGAGTCACGACCAGGACCGCGTCGTCTGGGTCAAGCGTGACGACTGGTGGGGCAAGGCCGCGCTCGGCGTCGAGCCCAAGCCCCGCTACATCGTCGACGTCGCCACCCCCAGCAACGAGGTGGCCATGGGCATGCTGCTGCAGAAGGGCCTCGATCTCAGCAACAACTTCCTGCCCGGCGTGGCCAACCTGATCAAGGGCAACTTCGGCATCACCTCGTTCTACAACGAGCCGCCGTACATGCTGTCGGCCAACACCGCCTGGCTGGTGCCCAACACCCGCAAGAAGCCGATGGACGACCCGGCGTTCCGCAAGGCGCTGGCCACGTCCGTCGACACCAAGAAGATCGTCGAGGGTGTCTACGGCAACCTCGTCAAGGCGTCCAGCCCGACCGGCCTGCTGCCGCAGTGGGACCAGTTCGTCGACCAGGGCGTGGTGGGCGGCAGCGGCTTCAGCTTCGACACCGCCAAGGCGAAGAAGGCGCTGGCCGACGCCGGCTACCGCGACCGCGACGGTGACGGCCTGGTCGAGAACAAGGACGGCTCGAAGATCGACCTGACCCTGATGGTGCCGACCGGCTGGACCGACTGGATGGAGGCGGCCCGGGCCATCTCCACCAGCGCCAAGGCCGCCGGGATCAACGTCACCCCCGACTTCCCCGACTTCAACGCCCTGGTGGAGAAGCGCGGCAAGGGCGACTTCGACCTGCTCATCAACAACGAGCGCCAGCTGTCCAACACCCCGTGGACCTACTACGACTACATCTTCCAGCTGCCGATCCAGAAGACGCAGAACACCGTCAACTTCGGCCGCTACGAGAACAAGAAGGCGTGGTCGCTGGTGCAGCAGCTCGACCAGGTCAAGACCGACGACATCGAGGGCATGAAGAAGGTCATCTCGCAGCTCCAGCAGATCCACCTGGACGAGATGCCGATCATCCCGCTCTGGTACAACGGCCTGTGGGCCCAGTCCAGCGTCAGCGTCTGGAAGAACTGGCCGTCCTCGGCGCAGGGCGCGCCCAAGTCGGCGCCCGCGATGTGGCGCAACTGGATGGAGCTGGGCGGCTTCGAGACGCTCACCCAGCTTCAGCCCGCCGCTTCCTGACCGGCTGATCCGCTCCCTCCTTCCGTCCCTCCCGGGAGGAGGGAGCCTCCTGGGAGACCCCTCGTGCGCCAGTACTTCGGCAGGAAACTGCTCGTCTACGCCCTGACCTTCGTGGTCGCCGTCACCGTCAACTGGATGATCCCGCGCTTCATGCCGGGCGACCCGGTCTCCGGGATGCTCGCCAGGGCCGGGGTGTCACAGCCCGCGGCCGTCGAGGCGATGCGCCTCTACTACACCAGCCTCTTCGGCTTCGACCAGCCGCTCTGGAAGCAGTACGTCAACTTCTGGTCCGCGCTGCTGCGAGGCGACTTCGGCATCAGCATCTGGTTGTTCCCGACCCCGGTGAGCACCGTCATCCTGCGGGCGGTGCCGTACACGCTGGGGCTGATGATCCCGGCGGTGCTGCTCAGCTGGGTGATCGGCAACCGGCTGGGCGCCTACGCGGCCCGGCGCAAGCTGCTCGACAACACGATCCTGCCCGCCGGCTACATCCTGACCGCGATGCCGTACATGTGGCTGGCCGTGATCCTGGCCTGGGGGCTGGGCGTCGTCGCCGGATGGTTTCCGGTGGCCGGCGGCTACAGCTTCTCGCTGCAGCCGAGCTGGTCCGCCGACTTCGTGCTGGACCTGCTGCACCACTGGGTGCTGCCGTTCCTGTCGCTCTTCCTGGTCGCGCTCGGCGGCTGGGCGATCGGCATGCGCAACATGATCATTTATGAGCTGGAGTCCGACTACTCCACCTATCTGGCCGCGCTCGGCGCGCCCTCGCGGCTGATCCGCCGCTACGCCTTCCGCAACGCCGTGCTCCCGCAGATCACCGGGCTGGCCCTGCAACTCGGCGTGCTGGTCGCCGGGGCGCTGGTCACCGAGATCGTCTTCTCCTATCCGGGGCTCGGCAGCCTCATCCTCAAGGCGATCCAGAACCAGGACTTCTTCCTGCTGCAGGGCACGTTCATGTTCATCGTGATCGGGGTGCTCGTGGCCAACTTCGTCATCGACCTCGTCTACGTGGTGGTCGATCCCCGGACCCGGGCCGGAATGGCGGGTGGCCGGCCATGACGACGATCCCCGACTCCCTCGCGGACAACCGGGTGGTGCGGCGCGAGGCGCTCCACTTCGCCGTCCGCAACGGCAAGCTCGTGATCGGGTTCGCCATCGTGCTGGTGCTGCTGCTGATCGGCGCGCTCGGGCCGGTGCTGCTCGGCGTGGACGCGCCCAACGAGTACGTGGCGGGCCCCATGCTGCCGCCGTCGGCGGAGCACTGGTTCGGCACCACGACGTTCGGCCAGGACGTCTTCACCCAGTTCGTCCACGGCACCCGCACCACCTTCGTCGTCGGGGCCCTCGGCGGCGGCATCGCCGCGGTCATCGCGATGGTCGTCGGCTTCACCGCCGGCTACCGGGGCGGCCTGGTGGACGAGGTCCTCAACATGTTCACCAACATCGTCCTGGTCATCCCGACGCTGGCGGTGCTGCTCATCGTCAACGCCTACCTCGGCATTCGCAGCGTCGCCGTACAGGCCCTGTTCATCGGGCTGACCTCCTGGCCGTGGGCGGCGCGGGCGATCAGGGCGCAGACGTTCTCACTGCGCACCCGCGACTTCGTGGACCTGGCCAGGCTCAGCGGCATGAACACCCGGCGCGTCATCGTCCGGGAGATCGCGCCGAACATGAGCTCCTACCTGTTCATGACGTTCATCCTGCTGTTCGGCGGGTCGATCCTGATCGCCTCTTCGCTCGACTTCATCGGGCTCGGCCCCACCGAGGGCGTCTCGCTCGGGCTGATGCTGCAGAACGCCACCCAGTGGAGCGCGCTCCAGCTCGGCCTGTGGTGGTGGTTCATCCCGCCGGGCGCGGCCATCACCGCGATCGTGGGCGCCCTCTACGTCGCGAACGTCGGCCTCGACGAGGTCTTCAACCCGAAACTGAGGCAGCGATGAGTCTGCGGGTCACCGAGCTGAGCGTCCACTACCGGACCCTCAGGGGCGAGGTGAGGGCGCTCGACGGGGTGTCCTTCAGCATGGCGGACGGCGAGATCCTGGGGCTCGCCGGCGAGTCCGGCTGTGGCAAGACCACGCTGGGCAAGAGCCTGATCCGGCTGGACGGGCGGATGCGCCACGCCGGAGGCACCGTCGAACTCGACGGCCGCGAGCTGCCCATCGCCGACGACCGGGCGATGAACGCGTTCCGCTTCCACGAGGTGTCGCTCATCCCGCAGTACTCGATGAGCGCGCTGAACCCCACCCGCAAGATCGGCCGGATGGCAGGCGAGCTGCTGAGGTCGCGCGGCGTCGCCCTCGACCGCGAGACGCTGGAGCACCGCCTCGCCCTCGTCGGGCTGGACCGCGACGTGCTCGACCGCTATCCCATCGAGCTGTCCGGCGGCATGCGGCAGCGCACGGTCATGGTCATCTCCACCCTGCTCGACCCGTCGCTGCTGATCGCCGACGAGGTCACCTCGGCGCTCGACGTCTCCACCCAGAAGTCGGTGGCCAGGGCCCTGCTCGGGTTCCGCGACGAGGGCTTCGTCAAGAGCATGCTCTTCATCACCCACGACCTGGCGCTCACCTCCCGCATCGCCGACACGATCATGGTGATGTACGCGGGCCGGCTGGCCGAGAAGGCGCCGGCCGACGTCATGGTCAAGGCCCCGCGGCACCCGTACACCCGGCTGCTGATCAACTCGCTGCCCGAGGTCGGCGTGCGCTACACCGGCGAGCGCCTGTCCGGCATCCAGGGCAGCCCGCCGTCCCTGCTCGACCCGCCGCCGGGATGCCGGTTCCGCGACCGCTGCCCGCTGGCCGACGACCGGTGCGCCGAGCAGCCGCCGGCCGTCGAGATCGAGCCCGACCACTTCGTCGCCTGCTGGAAGGCCTGATGCTGAAACTCGAGAACGTCACGAAGGTCTTCAAGGTCGGGACCCTCGGCGGCAGATCGGTGACCGCCGTCGACGCGGTGAGCTTCGACGTCCGGCCCGGCGAGGTCGTCTCCCTGATCGGCGAGAGCGGCAGCGGCAAGAGCACGATCGGCCGGATGATCCTCGGACTGAGCCGGCCCACGAGCGGCTCCATCACGGTCGACGACGTGCCGGTGCGGCCGGGCAAGGACTACTACCGATCCGTCCAGGGCGTCTTCCAGGACCCGTTCAGCTGTTACAACCCGGTGTTCAAGGCCGACCGCGTGTTCCGCCTGATCAGGGAGACCTACTACCCGGCGGCGGGCGAGGCGGAGTGGACGGAGCGGGTGCGCTCGGCGGTGCGGGACGTGCGGCTCAACCCCGACGAGGTCCTCGGGAAGTACCCCCACCAGCTGAGCGGCGGCCAGCTCCAGCGGATGCTCATCGCCCGCGCCCTGCTGCTCGACCTCAGGCTGCTGGTCGCCGACGAGATCACCAGCATGCTCGACGCCTCCACCCGCATCGACGTGCTCAACCTGCTGGCCGAGCTCAAGCTCCGCGGCCTGGGCGTGCTGTACGTGACCCACGACCTGTCGCTCGGCAACTACCTGGCCGAACGCACGGTCGTGCTGCGCGGCGGCTCGGTGGTGGAGATGGGGCCGACGGCCGACGTCTTCGGCGACCCGCTGCACCCCTACACGCGGCAACTGCTGGCGGCCGTGCCCCGGCTGCACGCCCCCTGGGAGGACGCCGCCCCGGTGGAGTCCTGCCTCTACCACGAGCGGGGGGCGACCGGTGGCCTGGTGGAGGCCGAGCCGGGGCACTTCGTGGCCTGCGCCCGGCTCCGTGACTGCTAAGGAGACCTTCTTGAGCTCGTACCGTCCGTTGCACGACGGCTGGACCCTTCAGGCCGTCGGACGGGACACTCCGCCCCAGACCGTGCCCGGGACCCTGCCCGCCACCGTGCCTGGCTGCGTGCACACCGACCTGCTCGCGGCGGGCCTGATCGACGACCCCTACCTGGACGACAACGAGCACCGGCTCGACTGGATCGGCCGCACCGCCTGGGCCTACACGACCACCTTCGCCTGGTCTCCCGACGGCCACGAGCGTACCGACCTGGTGTGCGAGGGGCTGGACACGGTCGCGACCGTCACGCTCAACGGGGTGCGCCTCGGCGCCACCGCCAACCAGCACCGCTCCTACCGCTTCCCGGTGCGTCACCTGCTACGCGACGGCGACAACACGCTGGTCGTGCGGTTCGATCCGGTCCACGAGTACGCGGCGGACCGGCGGGCCGCGCTCGGCGACCGGCCGGGGGCCTACGAGGCGCCCTATCCGTTCGTCCGGAAGATGGCCTGCAACTTCGGCTGGGACTGGGGACCGGCCCTGGTCACCGCCGGGATCTGGCGGCCCATCGGGCTGGACGCCTGGAGCGGCGCCCGCCTGGCCGAGGTGCGCCCGCTGGTCCGGCTCGACGGCACCCGGGGCGAGGTGGAGGTGCACGTCACGGTCGAGCGCGCCGGCGAGGCGCCGCTCACCTTGAGCGCCGAGGTGGCCGGGGTGCGTGCCGAGGTCGAGGTGCCCGCAGGCCGGCGGCGGGCCGTGGTGACCCTCTCCGTGCCCGGCCCGCTGCCGTGGTGGCCTTGCGGGTACGGGCCGCAGCACCGCTACGAGCTGGCCGTGCGCCTCGGCGACCAGGAGTGGCGGCGCAAGGTCGGGTTCCGCACGGTCGAGCTGAACCGGGAGGCGTTCGGGCTGGTGGTCAACGGCGTGCCGGTGTTCGTCCGGGGCGTCAACTGGATCCCCGATGACTGCTTCCCCGCACGGGTCACACCCGACCGGCTGGCCGAGCGGTTCGCGCAGGCGACCGGCGCGGGCGTCAACCTGCTGCGCGTCTGGGGCGGCGGCCTGTACGAGAGCGACGACTTCTACGACCTGGCCGGCGAGCTGGGCCTGATGGTGTGGCAGGACTTCCCGTTCGCCTGCGCCGCCTACCCCGAGGAGGAGCCGTTCCGCTCGGAGGTGGCGGCCGAGGCGCGCGAGAACGTGACCCGGCTCAGCCCCCACCCCAGCCTCGTGCTGTGGTGCGGCAACAACGAGAACCTGGAGGGCCACGCCGACTGGGGCTGGCAGGACGCGCTCGACGGCCGCAGCTGGGGCGGCGGCTTCTACCACGACCTGCTGCCGTCGATCGTCGCCGAGCTGGACCCGACCCGCCCCTACTGGCCGGGCAGCCCCTACTCCGGCTCGCCCGAGCTGCCACCGAACGACCCGGCGGCCGGCACCGTGCACATCTGGGACGTGTGGAACCGGGAGGACTACACCCGCTACGCCGCCTACACGCCGCGCTTCGTCGCCGAGTTCGGCTTCCAGGGGCCGGCCGCGTACTCGACCATGCGCCGCGCCATCAGCGGCGAGCTGGACGCGGACGCGCCGCTCGTGCTGCACCACCAGAAGGCGCACGACGGCAACGCCAAGCTGCTGCGCGGGCTCGGCGACCACCTGCCGGCGCCCGCCACGTTCGACGACTGGCACTACCTGACGCAGCTCAACCAGGCGCGGGCGATCGCCTTCGGCGTCGAACGGTTCCGCTCACTGGCGCCGCACTGCACGGGCACTGTTGTCTGGCAGCTCAACGACTGCTGGCCGGTCACCTCCTGGTCGGCCGTCGACGGCGATGGCCGGCGCAAACCGCTGTGGTACGCGCTGCGCCGCGCCTACGCCGACCGGCTCCTCACCGTGCAGGACGGCGGGCAGGACGGTGGGCAGGACGGCGGGCAGGACGGCGGGCGGGGCGGTGGGCGGGGCGGCGAGGTGGCCGTGGTCAACGACGCCGACCGGCCGTGGCAGGGCGAGCTGCTCCTCGTACGGCACGACCTCGGCGGCGCGGCGCTGGCCAAGGACGTCGTCCGGATCGACGCGGCGCCCCGGTCGGTGACCAGGGTGGCGATCCCCGCCGCCGTCGGCACACCGGGCGACCCCCGGCGCGAGCTGCTCGTCGCCCGGCTCGGAGACCGCCGCGCCGTGTCGTTCTTCGCCGAGGACACCGCCGTGGCCTACCCCCGGGCCGCCTACGACGCGACGGCCGAACCGGTCGAGGGCGGCTACCGGGTCACGGTGACCGCCCGTACGCTGCTGCGCGAGCTGGCCCTGTTCCCCGACCGGCTCGACCCGGCCGCGTCCGTGGACGACCTGCTCGTCACGTTGCTGCCGGGTGAGGTGGCGACGTTCCACGTGGCCACCGGGCGGCGGCTGGACCCCGGGGCGCTGACCCGCCATCCCGTCCTACGCTGCGTCAACGAAGCCGGAGTCGGCGAGGCCGGCATCGCCGGGGGCGGTGCGGTCAGGGTCGGCGAGGCCGGGGCTTGAGGCGACCTCCACCCGGCCGCCGCTGACCCGCGCCGCGTAGGTCGGCACCGCCACCCCCGGCTGGTCCAGGCAGGCGCCGGTGACCAGCGAGAACACCTGCTTGTGCAGGGGAGAGGCCACGGTCGGCTCGCCTTCCCTGCTGCCCACGATGCCGCGCGAGAGCACCTGGGCCCCGCTGAACGGGTCCAGGTTGCCGATCGCCCGCACCGTGCCGTCGAAGACGCGGAACACGGCCACCTGCCGGCCGTCCACCAGCGCGCACACCCCGCGCTCGGGCAGCAGGACGCCGTAGTCGCACACCGGAACCCAGGAGCTCATCGGACCACCACCGGTTTGATCTGGTCGCGTTCCCGCTCGAACACGATCGACGGGTCGGGGACGCCCGGCGCGTTGACGAAGCTGACGAAGCGGCTCAGCTTCCCGGGGTCCTCGATGGTCGCCCGCCACTCGTCCTCGTAGCCGGCGACGTGCCGCCGCATCTGCTCGTCCAGCTCGGCGCACAGGCCCAGCGAGTCGTCGACGATCACCTGGCGCACGTGGTCCAGGCCGCCCTCGATCGACTCGATCCAGGCGGCCGTGCGCTGCAGCCGGTCGGCCGTGCGGATGTAGTACATGAGGAACCGGTCGATGGTCGTGACCAGCTCGCCGGTGGTCAGGTCGGCGGCGAACAGGTCGGCGTGCCGCGGCCGGAACCCGCCGTTGCCGCCGACGTACAGGTTCCAGCCCTGCTCGGTGGCGATGATCCCGAAGTCCTTGGAACGGGCCTCCGCGCACTCGCGGGCGCAGCCGGACACGGCCGACTTGAGCTTGTGCGGCGCCCGCAGACCGCGGTAGCGCAGCTCCAGGGCGATGGCCAGGCCGACCGAGTCCTGCACGCCGTAGCGGCACCAGGTGGAGCCGACGCACGACTTCACCGTGCGCAGCGCCTTGCCGTAGGCGTGACCGGACTCGAAACCGGCCTCGACGAGCCGCCGCCAGATCTCCGGCAACTGCTCGACCCGGGCGCCCAGCAGGTCGATCCGCTGCCCGCCGGTGATCTTGGTGTAGAGGCCGAAGTCGCGGGCCACCTCGCCGATCACGATCAGTTTGTCCGGCGTGATCTCACCGCCCGGAATGCGCGGTACGACCGAGTAGGTGCCGTTCTTCTGGATGTTGGCAAGGAAGTGGTCGTTGGTGTCCTGCAGTGCCGCCCGTTCCCCGTCGAGCACGTGCCCGTTGTGCAGCGAGGCCAGGATGGAGGCGACCGCGGGCTTGCACACGTCGCAGCCCCGGCCTCGCCCGTGGGCGGCGATCAGCTCCGAGAACGTGCCGATGCCGCGCACCTGGACGATGTCGAACAACTCCGCTCTGGAATGGGCGAAGTGCTCGCACAGTGCCGTGCCCAGCTCGACGCCCGACGTCTCCAGCAGCCGCCGCAGCATGGGCACGCAGCTGCCGCAGGTGGCGCCCGCCCGGGTGCACGCCTTGACGCCCGCGACGTCGGTGAGCTGCTCGGCGGCGATGGCGGAGCGGATCCGGCCCGCGCTGACGTTGTTGCACGAGCACACCTGCGCGTCGCCGGGCAGCTCCAGGTCCGCCCCGGCGCCGCTGAACAGCAGGTCCGACGGCGGCGCGGGCAGCGGCTTGCCGACGAACGGGCGCAGCGTGCCGTACGGCGAGGCGTCGCCGACGCAGATGCCGCCGAGCAGCGTCCGGGCGTCGTCGCTGATGAACAGCCGCTTGTAGACGCCGCCCACCGGGTCCATGTAGGTGACGTCGAGCGCCCCCTCCATGGCGCCGAACTGCGCCACCTCGACCCCGAGCAGCTTCAGCCTGGTCGACAGGTCGGCCCCGTCGAAGGTGGCGGCCCCGCCCAGCACGCGGTCGGCGGCCACCTCGGCCATCGTGAAGCACGGCCCGGCCAGGCCGTACACCATGCCGCCCGCCAGCGCGCACTCGCCGATCGCGTAGATCGCCGGGTCGGACGTGCGCATGCCCGCGTCCACCGCGACGCCGCCCCGCTCGCCTACCTCCAGCCCGCAGCCGCGGGCCAGCTCGTCACGCGGCCGGATCCCGGCGGAGAAGACGACGAGCTGCGCGTCGATCAGCGTGCCGTCCGGCGTGCGCAGCCCGGTCACGCCGCCCGCCTCGCCGGTGACGATCTCCTGGACGCCCGTTCCCGCGTGCACGCTCAGCCCCAGCGCCTCGATGTGCCGCCGCAGCACCGACCCGCCGCCCTCGTCGACCTGCCGGGGCATCAGCCACGGGCTCATCTCGACGATGTGCGTGCGCAGGCCCAGCCCGCGCAGCGCGTCGGCGGCCTCCAGCCCGAGCAGCCCGCCGCCGACCACGACGCCCTCGGCCGCGTCCTTGGCCGCCGTCCTGATCGCGTCGAGGTCGTCGATCGTCCGGTAGACGAACGCGTGCTCCGCCCCCGGCACCGGCGGCACGAACGGCGCCGACCCGGTCGCCAGCACCAGCACGTCGTACGGCTCCGCCGACCCGTCGGCCAGCGTGACCGAGCGGCTCGCCCGGTCGATCCCGGTGACGCGCACGCCCAGCCGGGTCACCGCCCCGGCGGGCACCGGATAGCTGAGCTCCTCGACGCCGGTCCCCGACAGGTAGGAGGTCAGCGCCACCCGGTCGTAGGCCGGCCGCGGCTCCTCCCCGATCACCGTGATCCGGCCGCCGAAGCCACGCTCCAGCAGGGTCTCGACGAACCGGTGGGCGGTAGGGCCGTAGCCCGCGACGACGATCCTGGTCATGTGACCTCCTACGCCGATGAGCTCGCTCCGTCCGGTCACGCCGGCACTCCTTCCTGCTCGCACAGCCAGCCCACGATGCCGGCCACCGCGTCGCGGCAGCTCCCGCAGCCGGTGGTCGCTCTGGTCCCGGCCACTATCCCGGTCACGTCCCGGGCGCCCGCCTCCCAGCAGGCCCGGATCTGGCCCTTGGTCACGTTGTTGCAGTGGCACACCGTGGCCGCGTCGGGCATCAGCGTCGGGCTGTCGGCGACCGGCGCGGCCGAGAGGCCCGGGAACAGCAGCCCGGCCCGATCACCCGGCACCGGCCCGCCCCGGTCGAACAGCTGGGTGAGCGTGCCGACCGCGTCGCTCTCGCCCAGCAGGATCGCGCCCACCAGCCGGCCGTCCCGGATGACCAGCTTGCGGTAGGTGCCCCGGGCCCGGTGGCTGAAGCGCACCACCTCGGCGTGCTCCTCACTCAGCTGCGTCTCGCCCATCGCGGCCAGCTCCACGCTCGTCGCCTTCAGCCTGGTCACCAGCCGCGAGCCCCGATAGAGCCGCTTGCCGCCGGTGATGACCTCGGCTGCCACGGCCGCCTGCTCCCACGCGGGCGCGACCAGGCCGTACACGGTGCCGTCGTGCTCGGCGCACTCGCCGATGGCGAAGATCGCCGGATCGTCGGTGCGCAGCTCGTCGTCCACGACGACCCCGCGTCGCACCTCCAGGCCCGCGTCGGCGGCCGGCCCGGTCACCGGCCGGACCCCGCAGGCCAGCACCACCAGATCGCCCTCGACCAGCTCGCCGCCCGCCAGCCGGACGCCCTCCTCCAGCACCGCCTCGGCCGTCACACCGGTGCGGGTCTCGATGCCCAGCCCGGCCAGCGTCTCGCCGAGGACCTGTCCGGCCTCGGCGTCGAGCTGGCGCTCCATCAGGTGTCCGGCCAGGTGCAGCAATGTCACGGGCAGGCCGCGCCCGGCCAGCCCGCGGGCCGCCTCGACACCGAGCAGCCCGCCACCGATCACCACGGCCCGGCGGCCGGGGCGCGCCGCCGCGAGGATGCGCCGGCAGTCGCCGAGCGTCCGGAACGGGATCGCCCGCTCCACGCCGGGGATCGGCGGCACGATCGCCTCGCCGCCGGTCGCCAGGACCAGCAGGTCGTACGGCTCGCGCCGCCCGTCCGCCGTCAGCACCGTCCGGGTGTCGCGGTCGATCAGCTCGACCGGGCTGCCGAACACCGCCCGTACCCGGTGCGTGGCGTACCAGGAGGGGTCGAGCAGCCGTACCTGCTCGGGCCGGGCGTTGCCGGCGAGCACGTTCGACAGCAGCACCCGGTTGTACGGCGGGCACGTCTCGGCGCCGAGCACCGTGACGTGGATCCGCGGATCGCGCGCCCGCACCTCGCTCACCAGCCGCGAGCCGGCCATGCCGTTGCCCACCACGACGAGCCTCATGCGATCCTCTCCACCCTGACCGCGCACACCTTGAACTCCGGCATCCGGGACAGGGGGTCGAGCGCCGGGTTGGTCAGCCGGTTGGCCCCCTCCCAGTGAAACGGCATGAACACCGTGTCCCGCCGGATCGCGTCGCTGATCCGGGCCACGACCTGCTCCTCGCCCCGCCGGCCGCAGACCCGCACCAGGTCCCCGGCGACGATCTCCAACTGCTCGGCGAGGTCGGGATGGAGCTCGACGTACGGTTCGGGCACGGCCTCGGCCAGCGGCCCGATCCTGCGGGTCTGCGCGCCGCTCTGATAGTGGGCGAGCACCCGCCCGGTCGTCAGGTGGACGGGGTAGTCGTCGTCGGTCTCCTCGGCGGGCGGCCGGTGCTCGACGGGCACGAACCTGGCCCGGCCGTCGGGCGTGGCGAACCCGTCGAGGAACGGGCGCGGCGTGCCGGGATGGCCGGGCGCGGGACAGGGCCAGAACACGCCCTTCTCCTCCTCGATCCGTTCGTAGGTGATGCCGGAGTAGTCGGCGGGGCCGCCCGCGCCGGCCCGGCGCAGCTCGTCGAACACCTCGCGCGGGTCGGCCGCGAAGCGGTGGCCGAACCGCGCGGCCAGCCCCTGCATGACCTCCAGGTCGGTGCGGACGTCCGGGGGCGGCGTGACGGCCCGGCGGCGCAGCAGCACCCGGCCTTCGAGGTTGGTCATCGTGCCGGTCTCCTCGGCCCACTGCGTCACTGGGAACACCACCTCGGCCAGCGCGGCGGTCTCCGACAGCACCACGTCGGCCACGACCAGCAGGTCGAGCGCGCCGAGCCGGCCCGCCACGTGCGCCGAGCGGGGCGCGGACACCACGGGGTTGGAGCCGAACACCAGCAGCGCCCGCGGCCCGGCCGGCGTGCCGAGCGCGTCCAGCAGCTCGTACGCCGAGCGTCCGGCCCCCGGCAGGTCGCCGGGGTCCACGCCCCACACCGCGGCGACGTGCTCGCGGGCCGCCGGATCGTCGATGCTGCGGTAGCCGGGCAGCTGGTCGGCCTTCTGGCCGTGCTCCCGGCCGCCCTGCCCGTTGCCCTGCCCGGTCAGGCAGCCGTAGCCGGAGCCGTGCCTGCCGGGCAGGCCCAGCGCCAGCGCCAGGTTGATGAAAGCGGTGACCGTGTCGGTGCCCTTGGCGTGCTGCTCGGCGCCTCTGCCGGTGAGCACCACCGCCCGGCCGGCCGCCGCCAGGGCGCGGACGGCCTGCCGCATCCGGGGGACCGGCACGCCGGTGATCCGCTCGACCCGCTCCGGCCACCACGACGCGAGCGAGGTGCGTACCTCCTCGAACCCGGAGGTCCGTTCGGCCACGTACGGCTCGTCCACCAGCCCCTCGCCGACGGCCAGGTGCAGCAGGCCGAGCGCGAGCGCCAGGTCGGTGCCGGGTGTGGGCTGCAGGTGCAGCCAGGCCGGCCGGGCCGTCGGCGTGCGGCGGGGATCGACGACGATCAGCTTGCCGGCCGGCAGGTGGCGGACGAACGGCGGCATGGTCTCGGCGACGTTGGCCCCGGCCAGCAGCACCACGTCGGCCTCGGCCAGGTCCGTGATCGGGAACGGCATCCCGCGGTCCATGCCGAACGCCCTGATCGAGGCGGCCGCGGCCGACGACATGCAGAAGCGGCCGTTGTAGTCGATCTGGCTGGTGCCGAGCACCACCCGGGCCAGCTTGCCGAGCTGGTAGGCCTTCTCGTTGGTGAGCCCGCCGCCGCCGAACACGGCCACGGCGTCGGGGCCGTGTTCGGCGCGGATCGCGGACAGCCGGGCCGCCACGTGGTCGAGCGCCCGCTCCCACGAGGCCGGCCGGCCGTACAGGAGGGGGGTGGTCAGGCGCTCGCCGTTGGTCAGCAGCTCGGCCGCGGTCCAGCCTTTCTGGCAGAGCGCGCCGGCCGCGTTGGCCGGGATGTCGGTCCGGGGGGTGATGGCGAGGTCGGCGCCGATCGTCATGCCGCACTGCAGGGCGCAGTAGGGGCAGTGGGTCGCCACCGGGCTGGTCGCGGCGCCGATCGCGGGGGTTGTCACGGGAGGTGTCACGCCGCTCACACTCGGGCGTGGGCGAGGCCGGCCACGCGGGAGACGCCCACCGTGCGCACGTAGCACCCCCAGGTCAGGGCGAAGCACGCCAGGTAGAAGACGCCGAACGCGGCGAACGCCGTGGCCGGGCCGCCGGTCGCCGCGAACGACATGCCGAACGCCCGGTTGATGAGGAACCCGCCGAGCGCCCCGACCGCCGAGATGATCCCGATCGCCGCTGCGGCCTGGCGCTTGCCGTGCAGCAGCGTCTCCTCGCTCTCGCCGCGCTCGGCGACCGCCTGGGCCTGGAAGATCGCCGGGATCATCCGGTACGTGGACCCGTTGCCGATGCCCGCCGTGACGAACAGCGTCAGGAAGGCCAGGAAGAACAGCCAGAACGCGCCCGAGAGGCTGCCCAGCCAGACCAGCACCACGCCGGCGCCCATGGCGGCGAAGTTCCACAGCGTCACCGGCGCCCCGCCGAGCCGGTCGGCCAGCCAGCCGCCGACCGGCCTGATCAGCGAACCGGCCAGCGGGCCGGCGAACGCCACGGCCGCCCAGGGCGAGCCGGGGAACAGGCTCTTGCTCAGCAGCGGGAACGCCGTCGAGTAGCCGATGAACGAGCCGAACGTGCCGATGTACAGGAACGACATGATCCACGTCTGGGCCCGCCCGGCCACCGCCAGCTGCTCGCGCGAGTTCGCCCGGGCGCTGGTCAGGTTGTCCATGAAGAACCACGCGCAGGCCGCGGCCAGCACCACCAGCGGCACCCAGAACCAGCCCGCCGCGGCCAGCCCGAACCCGCCGATCACCAGCGGCATGACCAGTTGCACCGAGCTGACCCCGATGTTGCCTCCGGCGGCGTTCAGCCCGAGCGCCACGCCCTGCTTGGAGCGCGGGTAGAAGTGGGTGATGTTGGCCATGCTGGAGGCGAAGTTGCCGCCGCCGACTCCGGCCAGCGCCGCGATCACCAGGAACATCCAGTACGGCGTGCCCGGGTCGCTGACCGCCACCCCCAGCAGCACGGCCGGGACGAGCAGCAGTAACGCGCTGACCGTGGTGAAGTCGCGGCCGCCGAACCGAGCCGGCCCGAACGTGTAGGGCACGCGCAGCACGGCCCCGATCAGGTTGGGCAGCGCGACCAGCCAGAACAGCTGGTCGGTGGAGAAGTCGTAGGCGCCCAGCTGGGCGGCCACGATGCTCCACAGGGTCCAGACCGTGAAGCCAAGGTGCTCGGCGAAGATCGAGAAGATCAGATTGCGCCGGGCGATCCTCTTGCCTGATGTCTCCCAGAAGGTCTCGTCGTCGGGGTGCCACTCGTCCAGCCAGCGCGCCATCGTGCCTCCTACGCTCCGCTTCAGGACCGTGAGCGTAGGAGGGGCCGGTTACGCACACTGACGCTGCGTGGCCGTGCCCCCGTTACCGGTGACGCACCGTTGTAACGAGCGATACACATGCATCACAGGGGAAACACCCCCGTAAAGAACGGGTTGTGAGAACTTCTCTACCGCTTGCGTCCCACTCCCGCGTAGACGGCGGTGGGACGGTCGGGGACCGGGCCCTCCGGCCGCCAGCCGTAGACCTTCTCCACTCCGGGTTCGACCAGCTCGAAGCCGTCGAACAGGCGGATGATCTCCTCGCGGGTGCGCATGGTCATGGTGGCCGAGGCTCGGTTGTAGACCTGCAGTGTGCGTTCCATGGCCTCCGGCGTGAGCAGGTCGCTGCTGACATGCGAGACGACGAGGTAACTGCCGGGCGCGGCCGCGTCGGCGATCCGCTTGACCAGGTCGTACGGCTGCTCGCTGTCCTTGACGAACATCATGATGGCGACCAGCAGGATGGCGATCGGCCGGTCGAGGTCGATGGTGTCGAGGAGCTGCGGGTGGGTCAGGATCGAGTCGGGCTCGCGCAGGTCGGCCTGGATGAAGGTGGTCGCGCCCTCGTCCGTGCTGCTCATCAGGGCTCGGGCGTGCGCCATGACCATGGGGTCGTTGTCGACGTACACGATGCGCGCCGAGGGGTCGGCGGCCTGCGCGACCTCGTGGGTGTTGCCCTGCGTGGGGATGCCGGTGCCGATGTCGAGGAACTGGGTGACGCCGCCCGCGACGATGTGGCGCACGGCCCTGCCGAGGAAGGCGCGGTTCTCCCGTGCCGTCTCGCGCACCTCGGGCACAGCGGCGATCACCTGCTCGGCCGCCATCCGGTCGGACTCGAAGTTGTCCTTGCCGCCGAGCCAGTAGTCGTAGATGCGGGCCGGATGCGGAATCGCCGGGTTGATCTCGGTCACGGGGAGATTGGGATCGCGTTCCTGGGACATGTGGATGATCATAATCGAGGGTGAACCCGGACGGTTCGCCAGAAATGGTGCGTCACACAGCCCGTCCGGGCCGTCAAGGAGAGCGGTCCGTGGCGATGATCAGGACGACGCCGAGGACGGCCAGGGCCAGGTTCGAGAAGAGCGGGTGCGCGGCCAGCAGGTCCACTCGGGGGATGACCACGCGGTTGAAGAGGTTGAGGATCGCGCCCATGAAGGGCTGCGTCAGCAGATGGTCGATGGCGCCGCTGACCCCCTGCAGGACCATGACGAACCCGGCGAACTGAATGGCTTTCCGCATGATCAGGACAGTACGGATTCGCCACCCTGTCACGAATCGGTCCTCGGCCTGCGGGCCACCCTACTTCGGTAGCCGGAACCACCGACCAAAGTAGGGGCCGTCGGCCGCTGATCTCACATCCCGCAGCCGGGACGCCGGTGATCTCACATCCCGCGGCCGGGGCGCCGGCCTGTCACGTTTCGTGGCTGGGATCGGCGGCGGAGGGCGGGGGCAGGAGGGCGTGGGCCAGTTGGTCGGCCGTCCACGCCCGCCACTGCGCCGTGCTCCAGCCGCACTCACGCGTCATGACCAGGAACAGGTCGGGTGACAGCAGCCCGGCGGCGGCGTCGGTGGCCCGGCGCCTGGTGAGCCCCGGCCGCAGCGCGCGCAGCCGAGCCAGGATGGCGACGAACTCGCCGTGGGCCGTGTGGCGCTGCTCGCTGTTGGCGGCCCACTGGGCGGCCATGTCGGGGTCGGCCGGCGCCGCGTCGCGGACCACGGCGAGCACGGGCGCCACCCGTTCGAGGATCACGCCGCTCTCGCGGGTCCACCCGCGCACCACCTCCACCGGGTCCCGCGCCTCCCGCAGCGCGGCGAACCACGGCCGGTCGAGCAGCGGGACGGGCGCGTCGTCGCCGACGGAGGCGACGTCGACCACCTGCTTGAGCAAGCGGCTCTTGCTTCCGTAGTGGAAGTAGACCGTCTGCACCGACACTCCCGCCGCGTCGGCGACCTCCTGGAAGGTCGTCCCGGTGTAGCCTCGCTCGACGAACAGCTCGTGGGCGGCGGCCACGACGCGGCTCCTGGTCTCCGTCGAACGCTTCTTCGGACCCCTCACGGCTGGCACTTCGTTAAAGTACCACTTTAGAGTGCTGCTCCAAAAAGATCGGGAGTGGCGTACGGGAATCAGAAGGCGGACAGGGCCGAAGCGGTCCCCGACCGCCGGATCCGGCTGGAGAACGGCCGTCCCGTCCACCGCCCAGCGCGGCCAGGCGCGTTGCTGGGCAACGGTCAACAACCACCTTGGTGATCAGATCTACGGCCTGCCGGTGATGTCCATTCTGAGCTTCCCGGCATCACCGTGTTCGGCACGCGCTGAGACCGCCTGGCCCCGGCGGGGCGGCACATCGCGCAGGAGAACCGTTTCGGCCTCGTTCCAGTCGCGGGCGTGGGCCAGCGCCCACAACAGGATTGTTCGGGAGACGGATGCTTCTCGGTCATACCCGGCGGACACCTCGGCGGCGGCTGCGACGGCGAATCGCTCGGCAGCCTGTCCCCGTTGACCGGTGCCGGCGCAGATCATATGCGCGGCGGGCTGCTGGTCCTGCGCCGCCGCGACTTCGGCTGAGGACGCGGATACGGAAAGCGCGGCCCACCACGCGGGGCCCGCCGCGAGGTCGCCCGGGCATCACCTCGACCCCTGCCGGTCACCGGCAGGCCGGCGCGGGCCGGTCAGCTGGTCTGGGGTGAACCGCGGCGGCCACCCGGATCGAAGGCGAGGCCGGCCGTCACCATGTCGGATCGCCGCCGCCGATAGCTCCTCGCCTTGACCTTGTTTCCGCAGGTGGCCATGTCGCACCAGCGGCCGGTCTTGTTTCTGGCGTGATCGTAGAACGCCCATTGGCAGGCACGGTTGCCACAGATCTTGAGGCGTTCCCAGGCAGGGGTGCCCGCATGCCCGGCAACGGCGGCGACGATGCGGCCCAGCGCGCGAGGCGCCCCGGAGCGGGTCGCAACCAACGTGACGGTCGCGTCCGGTGAGATCTCGACCTGCAGCGGGGCGGTCGACTGGGCGGCCGCGTTGAAGGACTGCGCGGCGAGGGAGGCACGGCCGGGCTCGGAGCGCTCGCTCAGCAGGGAGCGGATCGCCTCACGCAGCTCGCGGGCTCGCAGGACGTCGTCATGACCCACCGTCTCGTCCGGGCCGAGAAGTTCGTGTTCGCGGAGCCATCTCGTCAGAGAGGCGGCCTCATCGAACTCGTCGAGGCCGGCTTCCAGATCTCGCGTATTGAGAAAGAGCCGGAGCGTCTCCAAGCCATCCGGAGCAACGTCGGGCTTACCCCTCTGCTCGCTCGTCATTATGGACACCCCATCCATGCCGTCACCATTCTCGCTACTTGACAGGTTACTCAGATCAGGGGGAAGCTCAAGGAGACGGGATGTGGTTCCACCATGAAGCTCAGCCCCACCGGCATCAGAGCCGAAGAGCGCAAGGCGTGGCGCAATCAGAGCCGCCCCGACGGCCGTATCGATCCTTGAAGCACCTGGCCTGAGGCGGCGCGAGGCGCCTGCTCACCACGCCGGACGGCGCACCCGGGCGGGGAATCGCGATGACCGCCCCGGTCCTGCCCCGGCGTACCACGACCGGAGTGCTTCTCATCCTCGGCTCCGCGGTGTCCTTTGGCGCCATGGCGATCTTCGCGAGGATCGCCTATGACAGCGGCGCCGACGTTCACGGTGTGCTGCTCATCCGCTTCAGCGTCGCCGCGATCGCCCTCACGGCGCTGATGGCGATCACATCGACCCCATGGCCGCGCGGGCGGGACCTGCGTCTCCTGGCGCTGATGGGCGCGGTCGGCTACGTCGGGCAGTCATTGACCTATTTCACCGCGTTGACGCGGATACCCGCAGGTCTGGTAGCGGTCCTCTTCTACACCTACCCGGTGCTGGTGGCCATCTGCGGCGCCGTCCTGGCCCGCCGCATGCCTCCCTTGCTCACGCTCGCGGCCACCGGCATGGCGACTCTGGGCGTCGCGCTGGTCGCCAGCCCGACGCTGGAGGGCGATCTTCTCGGCATCGCACTCGCGGTCGCCGCGGCGGTCATCTACACGGGCTACATCCTGGCGGGCAGCCACCTGTCGGGCGCGGCCGGCCCGCTTGCCTCGACCACCACCGTCTGCCTGGCCGCGACCGGGGTCTACGCCGGTGCGTGCCTGGCCCACGCTCCGTCCCTCCCTGGCGACCTCGCCGGCTGGTCGGCGGCCGTGGCGACCGCCGTCGTCTCCACGCTCATCGCCATCATCGCCTTCTTCGCCGGTCTTCGGCTGCTGGGCGCCGCCCCTTCGGCGGCGATCTCCAGCGCCGAGCCGGTCGTCACCAGCGTGCTGGCGTTCCTGGTCTTCGCGGAAGACCTGTCGCCGCTGCAGATCATCGGCGCCGCGCTCGTCTGCGCCTCCGTCATCGGGGCGGCCGCGAGCAGCGGGCGACGCGCCACACCCGCGAACCCTCCGGCCCCTATCGCCGAGGACCCGGCCAAGCACACCGTCACCGCCGACCGGCTTACCCGCAACATCACCGTGTCGTTCCAGGTCACCGACGCGGACGGCCGGCTGCTGAGCGACGGGACCCACCAACGGGTGGTCGTCGACGAGACGACCTTCCGGGCCGGCCTTGCCGGCCTTCCAGGGGCGGCCGCCGATCGCCGGAGCGCATCATGACCCCGGGCCGGCCGGACATCCCGTCCCTCGAATCCGGGGGCACCACCAGAGCAATCAAGGAGCAGTTCATACCGTCAGACTTCAGCGTCATGGATTCGCCCGACATTCGCATCCTGATGAACCCAGAGCTCATTCTCGAAGATCGCAAGGGAGCCCTGTGCCACCTCATCTCATCCAGCTACATGCCTGATCGGCAGGCTTGGAGCTACGAGACCCGTGACCTCGCCGGCCGGGTCACGAGGATCTCCAGCCTGATGGGTCACCAGATCCTCGGAGAGGCGACCCCGGCCCGCGACGAAACGGACGTCACGGCGTCCGAGGAGATGAACGTGCTCCTCCAAGGCGGTCCGGCCGGCCTTCCGCACCATGAACGCCTGCGGTACGTGTCGCAGGCCACGCACGACGTGAAAGTGCCCTATGGAAACGGGTACGAGCACTTCGCTCTCACCCAGACCCACCAGAAGGAGAACGGATATCACGTGGCGGTGTTCCGATGGACCGGAACCACGAAGATCGCCGAATGAGGGAAACCTCCCGCTGAGCTGGTCGAGCTCACCCGCCGGCCTGGCCTGCCAGGCCGGCGGGCGCGGCCGCCGGACGGGCGCGCCTGGGCGGTCAGCGACAGGGTGGCGTCCGGCTACGACTCTCCCCGGGGCCGGGCCCGTCCCACCTGGTGCGGGAAACCGCCATCGGAGTCGGCGGATCGCCCCCATGGCGGCGGGGCGTCCGGTTTCCTAGCGTGGACCATCGTGATCAGCCTTGACCGACTCAGCAAACGCTACGGCGACCGGATGGCCGTCGACGGCCTGACGCTCCGGCTCAGGACCGGCGCCGTCACCGGCTTCCTCGGCCCGAACGGCGCCGGCAAGTCCACCACGATGCGCATGATCCTCGGGCTCGACCGCCCGACCGAGGGCCGCGCGCTGATCGGCGGCCGGCCGTACCACGAGCTGGAGAATCCGCTCCGCACGGTGGGCGCCACTCTGGACGCGCGAGCGGTGCACCCGGGCCGCTCCGTCCGCGCGCATCTGCTCGCGCTGGCCCGCGCCAGCGGCATCGGCCGGGCCCGCGTGGCCGAGGTGCTGGAGATGGTCGGGCTCGACGCCGTCGCCGGGAAGCGGGCGGGGACACTGTCGCTGGGGATGAGCCAGCGGGCCGGCATCGCGGGCGCGCTGCTCGGCGATCCCGAGGTGCTGATGTTCGACGAGCCCGTCAACGGGCTCGACCCCGACGGCGTGCGCTGGGTACGCCGGCTGATGCGCTCGCTGGCGGACGAGGGGCGGACGGTGTTCGTCTCCAGTCACCTGATGAGCGAGATGCAGCTCACCGCCGACCACCTGGTGGTGATCGGGAAGGGGCGGCTGCTGGTGGACGCGCCCCTGAAGGAGGTGCTGGCGGCCGGCGCGGTCCTGGTCCGCACCCCGCACGCGGGCGACCTCGCGCTGCTGCTGGCCGCCGAGGGCGTCGCCGTCGAGCGGCGGGCCGAGAACGAACTGATCGCCACCGGCGCGCCGATCGAGCGGATCGGCGACCTGGCGCACGAGGCCGGGATCCGCCTGCACGAGCTGAGCGCGCGCGAGGCGTCTCTCGAACAGGCCTACCAGGAACTGACCGCGACCAGCGTCGAGTACGGGAGCACGCGATGAACGAGGCGGGGACCGAGGAGACGGCGTCGCCCCCGGCGCCTCCGGCCTCGGCGGGCGCGCGAGCGGGCGTGGTGGTCGCGGTGACGCGGGGCGTGGCGGCCGAGTGGGGGAAGGTGTGGTCGGTGCGTTCGACCTGGTGGTGCGTCGCGGGCACGGTCGTGCTGACCGTCCTGGCCGCGCTCACGCTCGGCGGCTCGCGGGCGACGGAGCTGCTGCGCGACGGCGTCACGACGGTCCGCCTGCCCGCCACCGACGCGGCGATCTCGGCGATGGTGTTCGCCCAGTTCACGCTGGTCGCCCTGGCCATGCCGGCGATCACCTCGGAGTACGCGTCCGGCTCCATCCGGAGCACGCTGCAGGCCACCCCGATCAGAGGCCGGATGCTGGCCGCGAAGGCCCTGGTGGTCGCGCCGGCGGCGTTCGTGACCGGCGTGCTGTCGGGCGCGGCCGCGGCGGCCGCCACCTACCTGGTGCTGTCGGCGCCGATCTTCGGCGGGCTCGTCACGCTGCCCGCCGGGCGCACCGCCGTGGACCTGCTGCGGCTCGGCGTGTTCTGCGCGCTGGTGTCGGTGCTGGCGCTCGGCCTCGGCACCGCGTTGCGGAACGCGGCCGGCACGCTGACCGTGGTGTTCATGCTGCTGCTCGGGCTGCCGCTGCTGCTGCTCATGTCGGGCGCGCCGGTCGCGATGGAGCTGGCGCTGCGGCTGCCGATGTTCGCCGGGCTGGCGTTCATGGAGAGCGCCGACAACCCGACCGGCGGTCCGCTGCCCTACGGTTCGGCGGAGGGGCTGGCCTGGCTGGCCGGCTGGGCGGTCGCGGGGCTGGCGGCCGGGCTGGCCGTGCTGCGCCGGCGCGACGCCTAGACTGCGCGTCGTGACTGCCGTGGTGCTGCGCCGGCTCGCCGGTGTGCTGGCCGGGACGTTCACCGGCGCCGTCGCGCTCGCCCTGTTGTCGCTCGCCTGGCCGTGGCGATCCAGGTGGGCGCCCCGGCTGGCGGCGATCGAGCGGGCCCGCCTGACGGCCTGGCTCGGGCACCACGTCCCGGAGGGCGTCCCCGGCGCCGGCTACCTCGCCCTGCGCGGTCTGACCGGGGTGCTCGGCGGCTACGTGGCGCTGGCGCTGACGTTCACCGGGCTGCTGTTCGCGTCGGGCAGCCTCTGGGCGGTGACGTACGGCCAGAGCAGCCCCGTGTCGCTGAACCTCCCCGGCGTCCGGCTGATGACGGAGAGCTGGGCGGTCGGTCTCACCTGCGCCGTGGTGGTGCTGGCGCTCGCCGTGGCCTGGTGCCGGCTGGTCGCCGGAGCCGAGCGGTGGCTGGCCCTGCGGTTCCTGGGCCCCGGCCCGGAGGAGGTGATGCGGCGGCGCATCGCCGAGCTGACCAGCAGCCGGTCCGGCATCGTGCGGGCGGTGGACGACGAGCGGCGCCGGATCGAGCGCGACCTGCACGACGGCGTGCAGCAGCGCGGCGTCGCGCTGGCCATGCTGCTCGGCCGGGCCCGCCACAGCCCCGGCGCGGCCGCCGAGCTGGTCGACCAGGCCTACATCGAGTCGCGGCAGCTCCTCGACGAGTTGCGTGGCGTGGCGTGGCGGATCTATCCGACCGCGCTCGACGAGCTGGGCCTGCGCGCGGCGCTGGAAGGGGTGGCCGAGCGGTCGAGCGTCCCGGTGACGGTGCACTACGGGCTGGCCGGGCGGCCGGTCTCGGAGCTGGAGACGGCACTCTACTTCGTGACGCGCGAGGCGATCACCAACGCGGTCAAGCACGCCGAGGCCCGTGACATCCTGGTCGTCCTGGAGGAGGACGAGCGGGAGGTGCGGGTGACCATCTCCGACGACGGGCGAGGCGGGGCCGATCCGGCGGGCGGCGGGTTGTCGGGGCTGGCCCGGCGGGTGCTCGCGCTCGACGGCGGGTTCGAGGTGGGTCCCGCGACGGGCGGCGGCACCCGGGTGCACGCCTGGCTGCCGAAGCAGGCGCCGTGCGGCTGATCCTGGCCGACGACGCGGTGCTGCTCCGTGAGGGCCTGATCCGGCTGCTCGAAGAGGCGGGCCACCAGGTGGTGGCGGCCGTGGGCGACGCCGAGGCGCTGGTCGAGGCGGTGGCCGCCGACCAGCCCGACGTGGCCGTGGTGGACGTGCGGATGCCGCCCGGTCACTCCGACGAGGGGCTGCGCGCCGCTCTGGAGATCCGCCGGCGCTGGCCCGGCGTGGGCATCGTGGTGCTGTCGCAGTACGTGGAGAAGACCTACGCGGCCGAGCTGCTCACCGAGGCCGCCGAGGGCGTGGGCTACCTGCTCAAGGACCGGGTGTCGGAGGTGGCCGACTTCCTGGGGGCGCTGGAGCGGGTCCGGGCGGGCGGCACCGTGATCGATCCGGAGGTGGTGCGCCAGCTGCTCGCCCGCACCAGCCACGCCGACCCGCTGGCCACGCTCAGCGAGCGCGAGTCGGAGGTGCTGCGGCAGCTGGCGCAGGGCTACGCCAACTCCGCCATCGCCGGCAACCTGCACGTCTCGCTGAGCACGGTCGAGAAGCACGTCAACGCCATCTTCGACAAGCTCGACCTGCCGCGGACCCCGGTCTACAGCAGGCGGGTGCTGGCCATCCTGCGCTATCTCGACGGCTGAGCCGTCACCTGGCTGCGGCAGCGCTTCTGACCAGATCACATTTCATGACATGTCAAGTTTTAGTTAGTCGGCAACCCTTGCAAAGCGGACACGTTCTCTTCAGTCTCTCTCCATAGGCGTAAAGATCAGCTCGACCCCGGCGGGCTTCCGCCGGGCGTGAAGGAGAGCGAGTGCCGAACACCCCCCGCTGGCGTGCGATCCTCATAGGGGTCATCGCCGCCACCACCCTCATTTTCCCCGCGGGCGTCGCCCAGGCCGCGCCCGATCCCGACAAGATCAGCGAGGCCGTGCGGGCCGAGCTCGACACCGACGGCAAGGCCACCTTCTGGGTGCGCCTGAAGGGCAAGGCCGACCTCGCCGCCGCCCGCCGGGCCGCCACCAAGGACGCGAAGGCCGAGCAGGTCTTCGAGGCCAAGACCGAGCAGGCCACCACCTCCCAGGCCGATCTGCGTAAGCTCCTCGACTCCCAGAAGGCCGACTACACCTCCTACTGGATCGTCAACGCCGTCAGGGTGACCGCCGGTCCCAAGCTGGCGGCCGAGATCGCCGCCCTGCCGGAAGTCGACCGGATCGACCCGGTGCGCAGCGTGTCGCTGCCCAAGCCCATCACCGGCACCCCCGAGGCCAGGGTCAACGCCGTCGAGTGGAACATCGACCGGGTCAACGCGCCCCGCGTCTGGTCCGAGTTGGCTGTCCGCGGCGAGGGCATCGTGATCGGCGAGATCGACACCGGCGTCCAGTTCGACCACCCCGCGCTGGCCGCGAGCTACCGGGGCAGAAACCCGGACGGCTCGGTCGGCCACGCCTACAACTGGTTCGACCCGGCCCGCGTCTGCCCGACGTCCGCGCCGTGCGACAACAACGGCCACGGCACCCACGTCATGGGCACGATGGTCGGCGCGGACGGCATCGGCGTCGCGCCCGGCGCCCGGTGGATGGCGGCCAAGGGCTGCGAGAGCACCTCCTGCAGCGACGCCTCCCTGCTCGCCGCCGGCCAGTGGATGCTCGCGCCCACCGACCTGAACGGCGAGAACCCGCGCCCCGACCTGGCGCCCGACGTCATCAACAACTCCTGGGGCGGCGACGGCTTCGACCCCTGGTACAAGGAGACCGTCGAGGCCTGGGTCGCCGCCGGCATCTTCCCCGCCTTCGCCAACGGCAACGAGGGGCCCGCCTGCCGTACCAGCGGGTCGCCCGGCCAGTACGTGATCAGCTACAGCTCGGGCGGCTTCGACATCAACAACGCCGTCTACGGCAACTCCAGCAAGGGCGAGGGCGAGAACGGCGAGATCAAGCCGAACATCGCCGCGCCCGCCGTGAACGTGCGCTCGTCCCTCCCGGGAGGCGGCTACGGCACCGGCACGGGCACCTCGATGGCCTCGCCGCACGTGGCGGCCACAGTGGCGCTCATCTGGTCGGCGGCGCCGGGCCTGCAGGGCGACATCGCGGCCACCCGGCCGCTGCTCGACGGCACCGCCGTCGACGTCAACGACACCAGCTGCGGCGGCACCGCCGCCGACAACAACGTCTGGGGAGAGGGCCGGCTCGACTCCTTCGCCGCGGTCCAGGCCGCTCCCCGTGACGGGGTCGGCGACCTCACCGGCACGGTCAGCGCCGGCGGGGCTCCCATGGCCGGCGCGACGGTCGTCGTCACCGGCCCGATCACCCGTACGGTCACCACGGGCGAGGACGGGACGTACGCCATCGCCCGCCTGGTGCCCGGCGACTACCAGATCACCGCCGACCGGTTCGGCTACGAGCAGGGCACCGCGACGGCGACGGTCGTCGCCGGGCAGAGCGTCACCGCGGACGTGACGCTGGCCCGGCTGGCCACGGCCACGCTGTCCGGCACGGTCACCATGGCGGGCACGCCGGAGCCGAACGCCAGGGTCGAGGCGCTGGGCACGCCGGTCGCCGCCGTCACCGACGCGCAGGGCCGCTACCGGCTCACGTTGCCGGTCGGCGAGTACAGCGTCCAGGTCACGGGCTCCCGTTGTTCCCGGGGCGCCACCGTGGGCGTCGACCTGACGGCCGACATGACCCAGGACATCGAGCTGGCACTGCGCGGCGACAACTTCGGCTACACCTGCCGCAGCGGCGCCGAGGCGTACGTGGCGGGCACCGGCAAGCTGGCCCTGACCGGTGACGACGAGGCGGTCCAGGTGACCCTGCCGTTCGCGGTCCCGTTCTACGGGACGGGCCAGAGCAGGGTGTGGGTCGCCACCAACGGGTTCGCCAGCTTCGCCGCCGACCGGGTCGTCACGGCCGGCAACGGGCGGCTCCCGACCACGGGCACCCCCAACAACGCCGTCTACCCGTACTGGGACGACCTGATCGTGGACGCCCAGGGCGGCGTCTACACCGGTGTCGTGGGCACCGCCCCGCATCGGCAGTTCGTGATCGAGTGGCGCAACGTCACGTTCTACAGCGACACGACGCAGCGCGTCTCCTTCTCGGCCCTGCTGGGCGAGGACGGCACGGTCGGCTACCGCTACAAGGACATCGAGAGCCAGCGCGAGCAGGGCTCTAGCGCCACGGTCGGCATCGAGAACGCGGCCGGCAACGACGCGCTGCTCTACTCCTACGAGGAGACGGTGCTGTCCAGCGGCCAGAGCCTGACGATCACCGCGAGCCGGCACGGCCTGGTCAGCGGCACGGTCACCGACGCCAACGACGGCGAGCCGCTGGCCGGGGCGACGGTCAAGGTGGGCGACGTGGTCACGTTCACCACCGGCGCGGACGGCGCGTTCTACGGGCAGGTGCTGGCCGGCGACTACCAGGTGGAGGTGTCCAAGGAGCACTACGGCACGTTCACCAAGGAGGTCACGATCGCGCCGTCCGCGCCGACCCGGATCGACACGGCGTTGGTCACCGGCCGGGTCAGCCCCTCCACGGCCGAGCTGACCGTGGTGATGCCGGGCGAGGCGAGCAGGACACGCTCGTTCGAGCTCACCAACCTCGGCTCGCCCACCGCCTACACCGTCACCACCGACCCGGCGCAGGGCTGGCTCGGCGTGACGCCCACCGGTGGTGAGCTGGCCAAGGGCCAGACGGTGAAGCTCGACGTGACCGTCTCCAGCGCCGGAGTCCAGCCGGGCAACACCCGCTCCGGCAAGGTGATCGTCCGCTCCGCCAGCGGGCGGCAGCCGGTCATCGAGGTCGCGGTCACGGTCGTGGTGCCCAAGCACCAGGTGGCCGTGGACGTCGGCGGCGGCAAGGCACTGGTCGACTCGGCCGGCGACGGCTGGACCGCCGACCGGAAGTACACCCAGGGCGGCCACGGCTACGTCGCCAACTCCAGCAGGACCCACTCCACGACCAGGACCATCGCCGGCACGCAGGACCAGACGCTGTTCCGGACCGCCCGCGAGGGCATGCTGGAATACCGCTTTGACAACGTGCCGGCCGGCACCTACACGGTGGAGCTGGGCTTCGCCGAGACCAGGTCGATGAAGATGGGCAAGCGGGTCTTCGACGTCCTGGTCGAGGGCCAGCTCGCGATCCCGGCGCTGGACCTGGCGCTGGAGGCGGGCACCTACACGGCCGTCAGCAGGCAGTACACGGTGAAGGTCACCGACGGCCAGCTCAACGTGCGGTTCGCGACCCGGGAGGGCGCGACGATCGTGAACGCGATCCGCGTCTCCGAACGTCCGGACCGGGCCACGTCCTGACGCTCCACGGCCCGCCCCGCCGATCCGGCGGGGCGGGCCGTTCGCGTTCCCGACACGATTCCGGAAATCGGATAATTCTCCTTGAAATTGAGCGACTCCCCAGAAATCATCTCGCGATTTAAAATCGGATAAGTCCGAATAAGCTTCCTGTCTTGAGCTGTCATGGGATGGGTTTTGCCATCACTGAATATTCAGCTGAGTATCACTGATTCTCCGGCCGGGTAGTTCCGTCACCGCATCGCGAACAATGCGGTGACGGACCAGCCAAGTTCACGGCATGGAGGACATCCATTGATTTCTCACAGGAGCAGTTCGACCTCACGCTCGCACGCCACCGGTCGGCTGCTGACGCGGGCCGTCGCGGCGGCGATGGCCTGCGAGTCAGGGCGGTGCCGTGTCCAACATCACCATCGCCCCCGACTCCGGGGTGGGGCTCGGTTCGGTCCATCTGGTGATCAAGGCACGGACGGCCGCCGGCATTTACCAGACGTTGTGCACCGTCCAGACGCCGGCCTCCGCCCAGCAACTGTTCCCGGCGACGGGTCCCCTGACCAACTGCACGCCGTGGGCGCCTCTCGCCACCTGACGGACTCTCTGTGACGCTCAGGGCGGGGGTTTCCGGGGCGATCGCCGGGGGACACCCGCCCTGATCGGCGGTGCGGAGCCCGAGTCATGGAAATCGTCGTCATCGAATATTCGGGAGCCTCTGTATCACTCGGGCCCGGTATCTCCGGAAAGTGGAGCATTACACCGCAGTGATGGCGGCTGAATCCCTGCGATGGAGATTTTGGCGCTGCGTGTGGAATGGTATGGATTGTGAGACCACTCGCCCGATGGGGGCCTTGCCATGGTTCAACAGACACGTCCGGTCAGGCCGAGGGTCGTGATCGTGGGGGCGGGCTTCGCCGGGCTGAACGCGATGCAGGAGCTGGGCCGGGGCGACGCCCAGGTCACCCTGGTCGACCGCAACCCCTACACGACGTTCCAGCCGCTGCTCTACCAGGTGGCCACCGGGGCGCTCTCGGCCGGTGACGTGGCCTTCCCCCTGCGGGTGAGCGCGTCCAGGTATCGGAACGTACGCGTACGGGTCGGCGGCATGACCGCCTTGCGGGCCGCCGAGCGGCAGGTGGAGCTCGACGACGGCTCCACCCTCGACTACGACTACCTCGTGCTGGCCACCGGTGTCACCACCAACTGGGCGCGCATCCCCGGCGCGGAGGCCAACTCCATGCCGATCTACTCGCTCGACGACGCGATCAGGATGCGCGAGGAACTGCTGCGCTGCCTGGAGGACACCGCGGCGGGCAGGCGCCGCGCCAGCCACGTCGTGGTCATCGGCGGCGGAGCCACCGGGGTCGAGATGGCGGGCACCATGGCCGAGCTGCGCCGGCGCTGGATCCCGCTGACCTATCCCGAGCTCGCTCCCAAGCAGACGAGCGTCACCCTGGTGGAGCGGTTCGACCATGTGCTCTCGCCGTACCGGCCCCGGCTGCGGGCCAAGGCCGCCAGGGCGCTGCGCAGGCGCGGCGTGCGGATGCTGCTCGGCAGCACGGTCGCGTCGGTCGAGCACGACACGGTCGTGCTGGCGGACGGCACCCGGCTCCCCAGCGACGTGACCGTGTGGGCGCTCGGTGTCGCCGCGCCCCAGCAGATCGGCGGCTACGGTCTGCGCCAGGGCAAGGGCGGTGCCATCGTGGTCACCAGGGCGCTCAACGTCGAGGAGCACCCGGAGATCTTCGTCGCCGGCGACCTGGCGAGCCCGCCCGACCCACTGCCGCAGCTGGCGCAGCCCGGCATTCAGATGGGCAGGCACGCGGCCAGGCAGATCCTGGCCGCCGCCCAGGGGCGGCCCCTGACACCGTTCGTCTACCACGACCTCGGCACCATGGCCACGGTCGGCCGCTGTGAGGCCGTCCTGCAGTTCGACAACGGGTTCGGTCTCAGCGGCCTGCCCGCCTGGGTGGGCTGGATCGCGGTGCACGTCGCCCAGCTCCTGGGCGGGCGCAACCGGCTCACCGTGCTGATCAACTTCCTGTGGAGATACTTCGGCCCGCGCCGGAGCGCCGCCTCCGTCGCCAAGTGAGCGGCCGCGACGTCAGAGCCCGGGCGGGACCTCGAACCGCATCGTCCGGTTGAGCCCGACGCGGATCGTCGAGCCGGGCGGCACGACGACGGGGGAGCCGGGCGGCAGGTCGGCGAAGTCCGGGCCGCTCGGCGTCCGGAGGCCGGTGCCGTTGGTGGAGCCGAGGTCGGTGATCAGCAACTGGTCGCCGTCGGGGACGACGCGGAGGTGGCAGCGAGAGATCGACTTGTCCTGGTCGTCCACCAGGACGGGGGCGACCTCGCCCGCCTCGACCTCGGGCGCGGTCTCGGGTTTGCGGCCCACCAGGTAGTGGCGGTCGAGCGGGAACTCCTGGCCGTCGTCGAGCCGCAGCACGCCCAGCGCGAGCCGCGGCACGCTCACCGTGGATCCCGGCACGCTCACCGTGTGCCGCGTTTCGGTGCCGGAGGGCGGAGGCGGCGGTGTGACCGGGCCGGTCACCGCCCAGATCGGGATCTCCACCGTGGGCGGCTCCATCCGCCGTTCCCGGTCCAGCGCCTCGGCCTCGGGCAGCTCCCGCAGCGCGGTGAGCAACTGCTCGGGATGCTGGTAGCGGTCCTCGGGGCGGAGCGCGGTCGCGCGGCGGATGATGTCGCCCAGCTCGGGCAATCCGTCGAACGCGGCCAGGTCCAGCTTGCCCTGGGCGATCGCGAACAGGACCCTCTGGATGCTCTCGGTCGAGTAGGGGACCCTGCCGGTGAGGGCGTAGTGCAGCACGATGCCCAGCGTGTAGATGTCCGAGCGGATGTCGATGGGTTCATCCTTGACCGCCTCGGGCGAAATGTAGGCGGGGGTGCCGACGAGCATGCCGGCGCCCGTCGCGACCGTCGAGTCGACCAGCCCCTTGACGATGCCGAAGTCGATGATCACGGGGTCGCGGTCGGGGCTCATCATGATGTTGTCGGGCTTGAGGTCGAGCCGGGCGAGGTTCTCGCTGGCCAGGTAGGCGAGGGCGGAGGCGAGCGCCATCGCCAGGCGCACGGCCTCCCGGGCGGGCAGCGGCCCGCCGGTCTCCACCGTCTCGCGCAGGGTGCGGCCCTCGACCAGCTCCATGACCAGGACCAGGCCCACGGCGGGGTCCTCGACGATGTCGAGCGTGGACACGATGCCAGGGTGCCGCAGCCGGGTGGCGATCTTGCCCTCCCTGCGGAACCTCCTGGCGAGGTCCTCGGTGTTGGGCCGGTCGGTGCGCATCACCTTGATGGCGACGTCGCGGTCCAGCCTGGTGTCGTGCCCCCGGTAGACCGTGCTCATGCCGCCCTGCCCGATCACCTCCAGCAGGTTGTAACGTCCGGCGATCCGGCGGTGCGGGACGGGGACCTGCGCGGGCGCCGGTTGGGGGGCCTGCGCCCCCCAGGGCTGTTGCTCGGGCAGCGGGGGGTAGCTGCCGGAGGGCTGCTCCCAGGCCGGCTGGTACGCGGCGGGAGGGCTGGAGGACGGCTGAGGGGACGGCGCGGGTGAGAAGAAGCCGGTCTGCGAGACCGCGACGGGCGGCGCGGCCAGGTCGAGGGCGGCCCGCTCCGCCTCGTTGCCGAACGCGATGCCGAGCAGCGTCCGCTTGACGTCCTCGGCCAGCTTGTAGGAGGTCAGCTGGTTGTCGTCGTCGCCGACCAGCGTGGCGTTGACGCCGGGCTCGCGCAGCACGGTGATGACGCCCTGCCCGGACAGGTGCCGCAGCAGCCGCTCGACCGCCGGTTGGGCGATGCGCAGCAGGGGGTCGAGCTCGGTCTGCTCCGGCGAGCCGACGATGCTCTGCGCGGTGAACGGCTCGCCCTCGCTGCGCAGGATCCAGTCGAGGATGTAGTAGCCGCCGAGCCGCCAGCGGTCCTCGTCGATCGGCACCGGGAACAACCGCTCCCGGCCGGGCTGCCGGAAGTAGCCGTCGGCCAGCTCCTCCAGCCGGGCGTAGAACACCACGCGGTCGTAGTCGGCTCCGTCGGCCACGAGGAACGGCCGGCCACCCTCCCACACCACCAGGTCGCCGAACTCCTGCAGCAACCGGCGCGGCACCCCCCTCGCCTTGAACCGCAGATAACGCACCAGCCGCCGGACGTCGTCGTCGGCGTGCGGCGGCCGCCCGATCACGGCGTCGACCAGCCGCTCGGGCGCGTCCCACGAGCACGGCACGTACATCCGCCAGGCGAACACGCTCTCGTAGACGCTGTTGCCGCGGCTGACGTCGCGGACCGCGTAGTCGTGCAGGTCGGGACCCGCGACCACGAGGAAGTGCACGCCCCGCATGGTGAGGGTGTTCTTGAGGCTGGTCAGCAGTGACTCGACGGCGGCCAGGCCGGAGCTCGCGGCGGTCAGCTTGTCGATCTCGTCCAGCACGATCACCAGGTGGACCCGGCTGGGCGCCGGCCGGGCCCGGCCGCCGAACAGCCGGCGCCGCACCGGCGGCCCCGCCGGACCGCGCCCGTCGAGCAGGTCGATGATCCGGGCCAGGTCGTACTCGACGTCGGCGTCGGAGTAGGTGAGGTAGGACGCCTCGGTGGCCAGCGATCTGGTGCGCTTGCTCGACAGCCCGACCGAGGGCACGACGAGCCCTGCCGGGCCCGCGAGCTTCTGCACCACCTCGCCCATGCCGAGGGTGAGCGAGGTGTTGCGTTCGGTCGCGTCGCCCTGGGTCTGCTTGACGCCGAGTGAGGTGCGGATGTGCGCGAGCATCAGCGCCCGCTGGGCGGCGTCGCTCAGCCGGGGCAGCGCGCCGCGGTCCTGTAACGACTCGTAGACGCGGCGCACCACGGCGAACAGCAGCCGCTCGGGCGTCGTCGGCCGGGCCACGTTGAGCACGATGGGCACGATCAGCCCCTCGGAATCGCCCTCCCGGGCGATCTCCTCCAGCGCCCGCGACACGATCGTGCTCTTGCCCACCCCGCGGAACCCGGTGATCAGGAACGTCCCGCCGCGCGAGCGTCTGAGGCGGTGCTTGAGCTCCTCCACCAGCGCGTCGTTGCCGAGCAGCGGCAGCGCCTGCTCATCGACGTGCAGCGGCTCGTGGATGTAGCGGAACGACTCGGCGAGCGGAACCTTCAGCACTTCGCCCTGCCTCTGCCGGAGGGGACAGCGAGGGATTCCAGCCTAGTCCAGCAGTCGCTCACCGGGAGTTGATCGAGGCATTCGCCTTACGTCGGGGCGGGCAGGCGCAACTCGGCGAACACGCCCCGGTGGTCGGTGCCCGGCACGTCCAGGATCTCGACCTGGGCCACCTCGGCCCGGCGGTCGGCCAGGACGTGGTCGATGGTGATGAACGGCGGCATCCCCCGGCCGTTGGGCCAGGTCGGCACCAGCCCCTTGCCGACCTGTTCGGCGGCGTCGTGGTAGCCCCGGTCGAGCAGGTCGCGCAGGGCACGGTGGTCGAGGCTCGCGTTGAAGTCGCCGGCCAGCACCCGCACGACCTCGTCGGAGGCGGAGGGGAAGGCGGCCAGCGCGCTCTTCCAGTCGGCGGTCATCCGGCCGAGCGGCGGGTTGGGATGGACGGCGACGATCTGGGCGGTCCCCCCGTCCGGCAGGCTGATCGTGGCCGCCGGCATGTTGTGCCCGATCGGGGTGAACAGTCCGTCGAGCGCGGTCAGCGGGTGCTTGGCGAACAACCCGCTCCCGGTGGCGCCGAAGTCGGCCTCCAGCACCCGGTGCGGCATCAGCGTGCCGAGCCCGGCGGCGTCGAGCGCCGTCACCTGGCGGTGGGTGAGCTCCAGCGCGCTGAACACGTCGGGGTCGTACGCGCGGACCAGGTCCACCACGGTCGCCGGGTCGGCCCGCCCGAACAGGTTGATCGTCAGCACCCGCAGCGGGGTCCCCTCCGGAACGGCCGGCCCGGCGAACGCCCTCGGGGCGACGGTGACCGTGAAGGCCACGCAGGCGGCCAGGGCCACGCAGGCGGCGGGCCGGTTGCGGGCCACCAGCAGCAGCGCCGTCAGCGCCGACACCACCACCGCGAGCGGCGTCAGCGTCATCAGCTGCGTGACGAACGACCCCTGCTCCAGCCCGGTCAGCCGGACGATCGCCCACAGAGCGAGGAACGTGGCGAACGTCCAGGACGGCCAGCGGCGCCTGCGCCGCTTCGGCCGCGCCTCGCCGCCGTCCTCCTTCGCCGCCCCCGCACGTCGCGTGCCGGCCATGATGCTCACCCGAGTCGCCCCGCCCTCGCTTGATCCGCGCTTCCCGATCGACCTTAGACGGCTCGCGGGGGAGGCGAGTCCGCCCGCTCGGGCCCGTTAGGGTGCTGGCATGCCTACCGCACTGATCACCGGCGCGACCTCCGGCATCGGAGCCGCCTTCGCCCGCCGCCTGGCCGCCGACGGGTTCGACCTCGTCCTGGTGGCCCGTGACGAGACCAGGCTGACCGAGACCGCCGGCCGGCTGGGGCTCAGGTACGGCACGAGCGTCCAGACCCTCGTCGCCGACCTCGCCACCGAGGAGGGGCTGACCCGGGTCGAGGAGCGGTTGCGCGAGCGGGTCGACCTGCTGGTCAACAACGCCGGGTTCGGCCACCCGGAGTCGTTCCCCGGCGTGCCGGTCGAGGACGAGGTCCGCATGCTGAAGGTGCACTGTGAGGCCGTGCTGCGACTGACCCTGGCCGTGCTGCCGGGCATGAGGAAGCGTGACCGGGGCGCGGTGATCAACGTCGCGTCCGTGGCCGCCTTCTTCACCCGCGGCACCTACAGCGCGTCCAAGGCGTGGGTGGTCAACTTCAGCGAGTCGGCCGCGGCCGAGCTCGGAAACCCGCGCATCAGGATCATGGCACTGTGCCCGGGGTTCGTGCGGACCGAGTTCCACCAGCGGGCCTCGATGGACATGTCGGCGATGCCGTCCTTCATGTGGCTGGACGCCGACAAGGTGGCCGCCGCGGCCATGCGCGACCTCGCGCTGGGCAGGCGTGTGTCGGTGCCCGGCCTGCTCTACAAGACGGTGGTGGCCGCCGGCCGGTTCGTGCCGCGCGGGCTCGTGGGCAAGGTCTCCGCGCGGATCGGCCGCTGACCGGCACCCGACATCCGAAGGTCCGGGCGAATGGCCTACCCGATGGGCAACGTCCGGGCAAAAGGTCCGGGCAAAAGGGCGGGCCCCGCCGCGGGAGGGGGTCGCGACAGGGCCCTGGCGGCCCGAGCGTGGCTCGGGCCGGGCATCGGGGACGCGGTCAGGCGCCGGTGTTGGCCTCGTGGCCGATGGCCAGGCCCGAGGTCGGGTCGAAGAAGTGCAGGTTGTGCGTGTCGAGGACCAGGTCGATGTGCTGGCCGGGACGCACGTGGCTGCGGGCGTTGACGCGCGCGGTCCAGAGCGACTTGTCGCCCACGAGCGGCAGCGCGGCCTCCTCGTCGTCGCCCGTGTCGGCGGCGGCGACGGTGTCCTTGTGCTCGACGGGCGGGGCGTCGATCAGGAACAGCACGTTGATCTCGGAGCCGAGCTCCTCGGTGACCTCGGCCTTGACGGGAAGGGTGGCCCAGCCGTTGGCGTGGCTGCCGGCCGAGCCGGCGTCCTCGAAGTCGGACGGCCGGATGCCGAGAATGACCTTCTTGCCGATGTACTGGTCGAGGCCCGGCTTGTCGGCGAAGGTGGAGTCGGCGATCGGCAGCTTGATGTCGGCGAAGGTGACGGCGGCGTCGCCGTCGCGGACCAGCTCGGCCGTGACGAAGTTCATCGACGGCGAGCCCATGAACCCGGCGACGAACAGGTTGACCGGCTTGTCGAACAGGTTCTGCGGGGTGTCGACCTGCTGGAGCAGGCCGTCGCGCAGGACACAGACGCGGTCGCCCAGCGTCATGGCCTCGACCTGGTCGTGGGTGACGTAGACGGTCGTGACGCCGAGGCGTTCGTGCAGCGTGTTGAGCGAGGCGCGCATGGAGACGCGGAGCTTGGCGTCGAGGTTGGACAGCGGCTCGTCCATGAGGAACGCCTGCGGCTCGCGGACGATGGCGCGGCCCATCGCGACACGCTGGCGCTGACCACCGGACAGGGCGGCCGGCTTGCGCTTGAGGTAGGTGTCCAGGCCCAGCATCTTGGCGGCCTCGTTGACCCGCTTCTGGATCTCCGGCTTGGGCATCTTGCGAAGCTTGAGGCCGAAGGCGAGGTTCTCCTCGACCGTCATGTGCGGGTAGAGCGCGTAGTTCTGGAAGACCATCGCGATGTCGCGGTCCTTGGGAGGCAGGTGGTTGACCACCTTGTCGCCGATCGCGATCTCGCCGCCGCTGATGTCCTCCAGGCCGGCGATCATGCGGAGCGCGGTCGACTTCCCGCAACCCGAGGGGCCCACCAGCACCATGAACTCGCCATCCTTGATCTCAAGGTTGAGCCCGTTCACGGCCTTCACGCCACCGGCGTAGACCTTGTCGACATTGGTCAGAACGATGGAAGCCATGTCAGTCCTTCACGCTCCAGGGCGGTGGCCCGGATATAGTGCGGGGGTTCCACTTTCGTGGATACGTTTTCAAGCATCTCACCCTGAATCGCCCCTTGGTGTCAATAGCCCGTACGGACAAGGGCTTTCGGGCCTGCAGGGGTTCCGGAAACCACGGAACCATGATGGAATCGTTTCCATGGATGCCAAGCGAGCGACCATCAAGGACGTGGCGAAAGCGGCCGGTGTCGGAGTCGCCACCGTGTCCAGGGTGCTGTCCGGCGGCTCGGCCAGCCCGCGTACCAGGGAGCGGGTGCTGGCGGTCGCGGCGCAGCTCGACTACCGCCCGAGCGCGCTCGGCCGCAACCTGCGCCAGCGCCGCACGGGCGGCATCGGACTGCTCGTGCCCGACCTCACCGACTCCCTCTTCGGCCGGCTGGCCGAGGGCGTGCTGGCCTGCGCCCGCTCGGCCGGCGAGCCGGTCGTGGTCGGTTCCACGGGTGACGACCCCGAGCAGGAGGCCGAGCTGATCGGCATGCTGCTGGAGCAGAGCGTCGACCGGCTGATCGCGGTGCCCTCGGGCGACGCCGACGCGTGGGGCCCGGCGGTCAAGGCGGGCATGACCGTGGTCTTCGCCGACCGGCTGCCCTCCGAGGCGCCGGGCGACGACGGCGATCCCGGCGCCACCGCCGACCTCATGCTGCTCGACGGCCTCGCGCCCGCTCCGGTGACCCGCGCCGCCGACGTGCCCGCCGTGCTCGCCGACGACCGGGCCGGCATCCGTACGGCGGTGCGCTATCTCAGGGGGCTCGGCCACCGGCGCATCGCGTTCCTCGGCGGCCCCGGCCACGACCGCCGGGTGGCGGCCTTCCGCGAGGCGGTGGGCGCGCCCGTGGACGAGGGGCTCGTGGTGTTCGCGACCGGCAGCCGTGACTCGGCCTACGCGGCCGCCTCGGGCCTGTTCCAGAGCCGCCCCGACCTGACGGCCGTGCTCGCCGCGGGCAACGTGCTCGGCGAGGCGGCCGTGCTCGCCGCCCGCGAGCTCGACCTCCGGGTGCCGCGTGACGTGTCGCTGGTGATGTACGACGACGTCCCGTGGGCGGAGCTGTGCGCGCCGCCGCTCACGGTGATCGCCCAGCCGGCGCGCGACATCGGCTACCGGGCGGCCGAGTTGGTGCTGCGCTCGGGGAGCCGCCGGCCGCGCGGCGTCGTGCTGCCGACGGAGCTCATCGTGCGCGGCAGCTGCGGCCCCCGGCGCTGACCCGCCGAGGGGTCAAAGGACCTTCTCGATGGCCGCGATGACGGCCGGGTCCTCGGGCGTGGTGGTCGGGCGGAACCGGGCGACGACGGCGCCGTCACGGTCGACGAGGAACTTCTCGAAGTTCCACTGGACGTCGCCGGCCTGGCCGTCGGCGTCGGGGGTCTCGGTCAGGCCGGCGTAGAGCGGGTGCCGGTCGGGGCCGTTGACGTCGGACTTCTCCAGCAGCGGGAAGTCGGCGCCGTAGGTGGTCGAGCAGAACTCCTGGATCTCCTCGGCCGAGCCGGGCTCCTGGCCCATGAACTGGTTGCAGGGCACGCCGACCACGGCGAAGCCGCGCGGGCCGTACTCCTGGTGGAGCTTGACCAGGCCGCTGTACTGCGGGGTGAGGCCGCACTTGGAGGCCACGTTCACGATCAGGACGGCCTGCCGGCCGACCAGCTCGCCGAGCGTGGTGGGGGTGTCCGCGAGGGTGCGGACCGGGATGTCACGAAGGCTCATGATCTGACCCTACAGAACGAGTCACCCCCGATTTTGTGATGCTTTACACATTTACCCGACATTACCCCTGAACAGGGATATATCGAGATCTTCAGTGACGATCTATTTTTTCAAGGTCAATTAGCGACAAACGGTGTAAGTCCGGCAAGGTGGCGCGGTCCCCGAACCCGTTCGAGAGGGAACCCGCATGCCGATGCTCCGCCGTACATCCGCTCTGCTCCTGTCCGCCACGCTGGTGGCGACAGGCGGGGCGACGGCCGCACAGGCGCAGACCTCCCAGGCGAGCAACCGGAACAAGACCATCGCCAAGCCCATGGCGGCCAAGCGCGGCTGGACGAAAGGCCAGTTCAACTGCCTGGTCAAGCTCTGGTCGAGGGAGAGTGGCTGGAACCACCGCGCCGGCAACCGCTCCGGCGCCTACGGCATCCCGCAGGCGCTGCCCGGCCACAAGATGGCCACGTCGGGCCGTGACTGGCGCACCAACCCGAGGACGCAGATCGCCTGGGGCCTCGGTTACATCAAGAAGAGGTACGGCTCGCCGTGTCGCGCGTGGGGCCATTTTCAATCCCACCGCTGGTACTGATCCAAACCCCAGGCGCGCGCCCGTTTCCCGCAAAGCCGGGGTCTGCCCGCCGCCGGGCCGTGCCACGGCGGTCCAGCGAGACGGCCACGAGTGCCGAACGATCAGGCAAACACCTGTCTTCCGCGTGTCACAGTGTGCGACCGGTGGCCACGGAGCGTAATAGAAACCCGCTAGAGGACACGTCGCGGAGCCCTCCGGGCCGCCCAGCGAGATCGGGCGGTTTCAGGATTCCGGAGCGGCCGCGCGGACCCTCCACGTCCGAGCCACGGACGCGGACCGGCAGGGCGCCCGGACAGCCGGGCGCCCGTTCGCACGCGACCCGACAGCGAGGATCGCAATGGACAGCAAACACGCTCGGCGCGGCGCACTCGTCGTGATGGCGACGGTCACCGCGTTCGGCGGGACAGTGACGACGGCCCAGGCCGAGTCCGAACTCCACATCGACACCGTGACGACGGGCCGGACCGAGTCCGAGCCCCACATCCATGAGGGACTCTGGAAGGCCCCCGTCGTCAAGCAGCGCGTCTGGCGGACCACCGCCGTACCCGCGGTCGTCCCCAGGCAGCCGTTGAGCAGAAACAAGAAGATCGCCCTGGACCACGTCGTCCAGAGGTCCTGGTCCTACCGGCAGTTCCGTTGCCTGGACAATCTGTGGACCAGGGAGAGCGGCTGGAACCACCGCGCACAGAACTCGTCATCAGGCGCCTACGGCATTCCGCAGGCCCTCCCCGCCGGAAAGATGCAGGGGGCGGGCAGCGACTGGCGCTCGAATCCGGAGACCCAGATCCGCTGGGGCCTGACCTACATCAAGGGAAGGTACGGCCGCCCGTGCGGCGCCTGGGGTCACTTCAGATCGCACAACTGGTACTGACGGCAGCCGTACAGGGGAAGGTACGGCTGCCCGGACGGAGGGCATCCGGGCTCACCGGGTGCCCTCCCTCCTCTGTGGATGCACGGCGATGGCCTGGATCAGCAGCTCCACCCCGAACTCGTACTCGGCCTCGTGGTCGCAGCTGCGCAGCAGCGACGACAGGGCGCTCACCTCGGGGAACAACGTGGCGTCGACCTCCTCGACCGTGTGCCGATGGTCCGGCGCGAACGTGGGCGTCACCCCGACCTCGCGCAGCAGCGACCCCACGATGAAGGCGATGAACATCCGCAGCACCCGGACCGCGTGCACCCCGTCGAACCCGGCGCTGCGCAGCGTGGCCAGCGCCCGCTCGACCGGCAGCAGCCCGGCGGTCGAGCGCAGCTGGCGGCTGACGACCAGCATGGTGGAGCGGGGATGGCCGTGGGCGATCTGCCGGAACGCGCGCGCCTGCATCCGCACCCTGTCGGTCCAGTGGGCGTCGGGGTCGTCGGTGAACTCGATCTCGCTCAGCACGGTCTCGGCGACGCCGTTGAGCAGCGCGTCCTTGTTGGGCACGTGGTTGTAGAGCGACATCACGCCGAACCCCAGCTCGGCCGCGATGCGCCGCATGGACACCGCGTCGGCCCCCTCGCGCTCGATGAGGTCGATCGCCGCCGCGATGATGCGCGCCCTGGACAGGGGCTCCGTGGCCATCGAACTCCTCGGGCGCGAAGAAACGTGATCCGCGGCGATCGCCTGGGAGGCTCCGGCCGCGGCGGGGCGAGTTCCGCCGCCTCCTGGAGTATAAGAGCGCCCCGTGGGGGCGGCGGCTGACCTATTGACGCGTGTACGGCGTACGTGCAAGCCTCCAAGAGACGTACGGTGTACGTAACCCCCCTGCGGAGGTCAGATGTCGACGCACGATCTCTACACGATCCCCGCCGAGCTCTCCACCTGGGACGTGGAGATGGCCGGCACCAGCAAGTTCACCTGGGAGTACGACGACGGCCGGGATCGCATGCTCGCCTTGTACCAGAAGGGCAAGGACAAGCAGTGGGACTCCACCAAGCGCATCGACTGGGATCTCGAGGTCGACCCGTACAACGTGCTCGGCATCTCCGACCAGACGATCGCCATCTATGACACCCCCTTGTGGCACAAGCTGAGCGAGCAGCAGCGCAAGGACGTCCGGTTGCACGGCGCCGCGTGGCAGTTCTCCCAGTTCCTGCACGGAGAGCAGGGTGCGATGATCTGCTCGGCCAAGATCGTGGAGTCGGTGCCCGACCTCGACTCGAAGTTCTACGCTGCCACCCAGACGATGGACGAGGCCAGGCACGCCGAGACCTACGCCCGTTTCCTGCAGGACAAGGTGGGTCTGGCCTACCCCATCAACCAGCACCTCAAGGCGCTGCTGGACTCCACGCTCAGCGACTCGCGCTGGGACATGCCCTATCTCGGCATGCAGGTGCTGATCGAAGGGCTGGCGCTGGCCGCGTTCGGCGTGATGCGCGACATCACCACCAGGCCGCTGCCCAAGCAGATCCTCGCCTACGTCATGCAGGACGAGGCCAGGCACGTCGCGTTCGGGCGGATGGCGCTACGCGACTACTACAAGAACCTGTCGGAGACCGAGCTGCGCGAGCGCGAGGACTTCGTCATCGAGGGCTGCTACCTGATGCGCGACCGGCTGCGCGGCGCGGAGAGCTGGGAGCACCTGGGCCTGTCGAAGCAGGAGCACGAGGACGTCATGCGGGCCACGGAGAACTCCGACTATCTCCGCCTGTTCCGCTCGCTCCTGTTCAGCCGCATCGTCCCGTGCGTCAAGGACATCGGCCTGTGGAGCCCGCGCCTGCAGCAGGCGTACGCGGACATGGGCGTGCTGGAGATGGCGGGGCAGTCGCTCGACGCGCTGATGAAACAGGACGAGGACATCGCCGACAAGCTCGACGAGGTCCGCTTCGCCGAGGAGGAGACCGAACGGCACGAGGAGGTCGCGGACACGATCTCCCTCGGCTCCTCCTCCTGACGGCCGGCCTCCTGACGGCCGGCCCTCCGTCGGCCGATCTTCCGTCGGTCGATCTTCCGCCGGCGGGGCGCGACAGTCAGACGAGGTTCTCCTGCGGGTTGGCGTCCGCGATCCGGCGGCGCATCCGCCGGCGCCGCACCCCGAGGATGATCGCCGTGGCGACCAGGGCCGGCAGCCCGGTGAGCGTGAGCACCAGCGTCGCGGGCGAGTCCAGCGAGGCGGCCAGGCCCCAGCCCCCGGCCGCGGCCGGGAAGGTGAGCGTGCCGTCGGCCGTGCGCTCGACCCGGCCGCTGCGCAGCGTGAGGCTGACCTTCCACGGTCCCTCCGGAAGGTCCTCACCGAGCATCGCCGAGACGTTGCCGCGGTCGCCGGGCGCCAGGGTCGTGCCGCGGTCGACCTGGAACGGGCCCGCGCTGAGCTCGCTCGGACCGTCGGAGAGCGTGATCTGCCCCTCGATGTCGATGGCGCGCTCGCCGGTGTTGGCCACCTCGGCCACGATCTGCGGGCGCCCGTCCTCGGTCCGGTGGGGGATGATGTCACCGATCTTGAAGTCGGTGGGCGGCTCGCCTCCCGGCCCGACGTCGAGCAGCGTGCGGATGCCGATGCGGTTGACCAGCGCGACGTTCTTGTCCCCGCGCGCGGGCCCGGATGACACCTGGGCCCAGATGACGGCGTAGCGCTCTCCCTTGCCGGCCCACTCCGGCACGGTGATGGTGGCCTTCACCGTCTCCCTGCCGTGCGGCTTCAGGACGATCTCGGGCCGGTCGACCGTGATCCACGAGGTGAGCTCGTTGGTGACGCCGGCCGGCTCGAAGGTGAAGCGTGCCTTGCTGATGCCGGCGGCGCCCGCGTAGACCTGCGCGTGCACCGGTTTCGGCGAGGTGCTGGTCACCTCGACCCGCCGGGTGATGGTGGCGCCGGGGTTGACGTGGTCGACGATGTAGTTGCGGGCTCGGGGGTCGTCGACGCGGCTGGCGGGGATCTCGGCCAGCCTGATGCCGATGGTGCCGTTCTCCGGTCGCTTCGGACCGTCGGCGAGGGCCGCGGGAGCGGTGGCGAGCCCCTGGAGGAGGAGGGCGAGCAGCGTCGCTGACGCCGCTCGCCGGATACGCGGGTCAGGCAACGGAGTGGCTCACCGTTCCGGTGTAGGTGCCCTGCACCGCCTGCGCGGGAACGTCGACTTCGATGGTCGGGACCCAGGAGGCGGAGTTGTTGCCGGAGCCCGAGACCTTGCTGAACGCGGTGCGCGGGTTGTTCAGCGACTGCCGGGACGCGGCGTTGGGCTGTCCGGGAACGAACGCGGCGGCGGGGGCGCCGGAGATGTTCGTGGCGGGGCCGGACCAGTAGAAGACACTGCTGGCCGGCACGGTCTCGGCCGCCGTGCCGGCGCCGGTGGTGAAGCTCGTGGCCGAGACCGTCGCGGTCCAGGTGGCCGAGAGCGCGGCCCGCGTGTCGCTCACGGCGACCGTGCCGATCGGGCCGCTGATCAGGCCGCCGGGCTCGGCGCCGCCGATGCTGACCGGGCCGTTGGGCACGGTGATCGTCAACCCGTCACCGGAGGAGACGGCGAAGGTCACCGTCGTCGGGCACGTGGTGGACGACGGGCAGGTGTCGGCGCCGACCGGCATCATCACCGCCATGGCCGCCAGTGTCACGGCGACACCTGTTCCCACAGTAACGAAACGGCTCATCAGCACTGCCGATCCCCCCATTGAGCTCCGGCCTGGTCATGGCCGCCCGTATGTGATCACATCCTGCTCCTGTGGTGTTGATCGGAAACCGTCGACCACACGCACCTGACAACTCCTTTGTCATGATCTGGTGCTCCTTGGAGCAATGATCGAAACCTGTGGATCTGACGGGAAGGGGTGTACCTTCCCGAATCATCTGATCAAGGTTTCGAGATAAGGCCGACGCGCCAACGTC
>NZ_JBFAKL010000008.1:0-22226 GCF_040655715.1 Nonomuraea cavernae
ACGATCTCACCACGCCTGGCCGAGATGATCAAAGTCACACGGTGCGACGAGACCAGAACACCCGTCACTTATCGCGCACAAGCTGAATGTCTACGCCCCGTCGTGCAAGGTCTTGGAAAAGGTACTGTGCTCCCGCTCCTGTCGCTATAGATGTCTGGACGATACAACCAAATCGCCCCGATGCGGAAACTATCATGGCGAATCTCTCGGCAAAAAGCTGGTCGGTTTGGAGAGAGTTCACGCCCTTTGCCGTAAGTCCCTTGCCGCAGAGTGGGTTCGTTCCTGAAGCGCTCGCAAAGAGGAACATTGATTTCACCCGGCGCCGCGCAGCCCAGTACTTCTTGCCCCCATCCGTATTATCTGCGACCCACTCTATAATTCGCTTGCGGCGGGCCTGGCCAGCAATAGCCGCTATCGACGGCTCAACCATACTGAAGTATTTCTTATCCTCGAAATCCACCTTGTCCCATGGCGGATTGCCCAGCACGCACGAGAAGCCGCCTGCCCAGCCGGTGGCGGGGTCGACATCCGAACCGGCGTGCTCTGGAACGGCGAAGATGTCTGGGAAGGCGAGGTGCCAGTGGAAGAACCGGTACTCATCGCGTAGCCGCTCGATCTCGTCGTGAGTGTTCTGAGGAAGAGCGGCGGCCTGCCCACTCCGCAGCGCAAGGAAGACGTCATGAGTGATCGCGGGAGGAGCGTCCTTGGTCTTGTGCCACATGAACGCCGCGCACCAGGCGTCGGCCAGGTGCTGGGCCTGGACGTACTCAGGTGCGGACTTCCACGCCTGGTAGGCCGCCTCTTGGTCGTGGACCTGGGCGAGCGTGCCCGAAGGCGCGTCGATGATGGCACGCAGGCCGGAGGCAAGGGCAGCGTTGGTCGCCTTCGTCTCGGTGCCCAGAGGGAACAGAGTGCTCTGCCCCGAACGCTCCTTGTCGTTCTGCTTCGCCAGGAACGCCGCGAACTTGGGGTCGTCCCCCTCCACCGCCTTGAACGCCTTGTTCGGGATGCCGTTCTCCATCAGGGCCGGCGTCGCGCCGATGAGGGCGTTGCCGTGCTTGATGTGCGCGTCCAGGAAGCCCAGCGGCTGGCCCGGCTCAAGGGCCTCCAGCCAGAGCGACACCTTGGCCAGCTCGACCGCCATCGGATTGAGGTCCACCCCGTAGACACACTGCGCGATGACTTCGTGCAGCGCATGCCGTACCGCATCCAGCGTCGGCTCCGGGTTGCCCTCCCGTACGGCGGCGACCCGCTTGGCGATGCGGCGGGCGGCGGCGACCAGGAAGTGGCCGGAGCCACAGGCAGGATCGCAGACGGTCAGGGAGAGCAGTTCGGTGACGATGCGATCGGAAGCGTCCGGCTCGCCCGCCGCCGACGCCCTGATCTCACCCCGCTTCTGCGCGTCGTCGATCACAGGGTCGAGCGTGGAGTCGAGCAGGGTTTCGATCAGTGAGCTGGGCGTGTAGTACGAGCCGGTCTTCTTACGGTCGTTGCCCAGGCGATTGACGAGCTCGAAGGTACGGTCCACCGCGCTGTGCTTGGGGATCAGCTCCAGCAGGGACTCATAGATGGAGCCGAGTTCCTCCGCGCCCATGTTGCGGTAGTCGATGGTGCGCCACCTGGTCGTGCCCTCGTCCTTGACCCGGGCCAGGTGCCGGACGGCCTCCAGCAGGTGGGCGTTCGAGATCAGCGCGTCGCGCAGCGGGGCGTCCGCGCTGGTGTCGTCGAAGAGCCCGCCCAGGCCGGGCAGGCCGAGTTCTGGCCGGCCCTCCACGTCTCCCAAGGCGTCCAGGACGATCTTCAACGCCTGGTAGAGGTCAGTATGGGAGGTGCCGCGCCGGCGGAGGGCATGGCGGCGGAGACGGACGGAGGAGAAGTACTTCTCGTAGCGGTCGCGGGCCTGCTGATCCGCCTCGGGCGTGTGCAGGGCGCCTCGGTCCTCGGCGACGAACAGGAAGATCAGCCGATAGGCGAGCCGGAGCAGCGCGGCGTGGAACTTGTCCACGTCCAGCTCGGCCCGGAGCCGTTCGTTGGTCGGATGCTTGAGGAAACCCGTGCCGAGTGCGGTGATCGCCCGCTGCACGCCGTCACGGTGGCTCTCCAGAGCCCGTACGCCCGAGACGATGGCCTCGACCCGCCACTTCTCCAGCCAGCAGGCCGACGGCGCCTCGCCGTCCTCGGTCCTGAAGCGGGTGTAGTGCAGCAGCCGATAGAGCAGCACGAACTCGCTGAACAGCTCGCCGTCGAAGATCGCCTCAAGGTTGAACTCCACGTACGAGGCCGTCGCCAGCGCACTGGAGTCGCGCAGCAGCCGCAGCCGCCGCCCGTTGGTGATGACCCCCCACAGGTGAGCCTCGCTCCGGTTCAGGAACTCCTGGACGAGCGACTGCGGCGGGATGTGCCCCCGGCGGTGCTTGTCCAGGTCGATGTTCCACGCGACCAGGTGCATCGGAACGTGCTGCCAGCGGTGACTGATCGCGAACGTGCGGCTGCCGTCATCGGACGGGAGGCCGGCGGTGCCCACGGCGGAGAGCTCGCCGAAGCCGAGCTCGGCGAAGAGCGGCACCAGCCACTGCGAGATCGCCAGGCCGGTGGGATCGGCCGGCGTCTCGGCCTCGGGCGCGACGGGAAGCTTCTCCCGCAGCTCCTTCCACACCGACTTGAGGTACTCCCAGTGCCGCTCGGCGTCGTCCCGCACCGTACGGGAGCCGATGACCTTGTAGTCGGCCGGTCGGTCGCCGGGGACGCCCTTGCCCTCGGAGATGCGCAGCAGCATGTCGGCGGGCAGCAACCCACCGACAGTGTGAACGGCGGAGAAGACCTGGTTGCGGGTGACTGCGGACATCAGACGACCCCTCCGGCGGGCAGGTAGACGTACACGCCGAGGATGTCGGCGGGTTCTTGAACGGTGACGTCCAGACCTCGGACGATCTCGCCGGACGCGCTGCGCACCCGGCGGTAGGAGTCCTCCAGCTCGGCTTCGAGCTGCTTGCCGTACTCGCTCAGCCGACCGCCGACGGCGGGCAGGCCGTCGAGGACGCGGGTCATGGTGCGCTCGCCGAAGACCGGGTCGGTGTTGGCGTCGGCGGTCGCGTCGATGAGCTGGAGCGCTTCCTCCGGCGGCAGCCAGAGCGCGCCGGCGGGCGAGCCCTGGAAGGCCAGGAGCCGGGCGTCCTCGGCGACGAGCTGCTTCTCTCCCGAGCGGGACGGCAGCGTGAGATGGAAGCGGTAGCGGACCAGCAGCAGCGTCGTACGGGTCCGCACGGCGCCGGTGCGGATCACTCCGCAGCGCCTGGCCGGCCGTCTGCCCTCGGTCTCCAGGGCGGTGTTGAGCACGTACCCGGCCAGCGCCCCGACCACGGGATCGGTGCGGACGAGAGCGGCCTCGCCCCGCGCCACCGCCGGCGTGGTGCGGAACGGGATCGGGCGGCTCAGCTCGCCGCCGATCACCGGGGCGACGGCGTCCCGGAGGCCGGTCGGGGTTCCGCTGATGTCGGCGGTGAAGTCGCCGGGGACGCCGCTCTCACGGATCACGCCGTCCAGCGCGTCCAGCGCGTTCCGTACGAACCGCCGCACCTCGTCGGAGCGGCCCAGGGTGTCGCGGATGGCGGCGGCCTCGCGGGCCACCTCCTCGGGGTGGATGGAGCGCTGGGCGAAACGGGAGCGGGAGGTGCTTTCGCGCTCGGCGGCCGAGTTCCACTCCGCCTCCAGGGTCTCGGCCTTGCGGTCGAGTTCTTCCAGCTCGAACAGCGCCTCCTGGTCGGGCTGCCGCTCGCGCATGAGCAGCCATTCGACGATGGCGTCGGTGACGCCCGTGGAGGCGGCGTCCGGGACGGAGACGGAGATGCCGAGGTCCTTGCGGATCTGGCGATGCTTCTTGATGAGGACGTCGAGGACCTTGCCGTCGATGCCGTTGTCGCTGCCGTACAGGGTGATGACCTTGACGACGTCGCGCTTCTGGCCGTAGCGGTCGACGCGGCCCTCGCGCTGGTCGTGGCGGGTCGGGTTCCACGCCAGGTCGTAGTGGACGACGGCGTCGAAGTGGTGCTGGAGGTTGACGCCCTCCGACAGGCAGTCCGTGGCCACCAGCACGCGCGGGGCGTCGGCGCTCTCGTCGGCCAGCTCCTCGATGCGTTGCAGGCGCTGCTGGGGGGAGAGGGTGCCGGTGACGTGCCGGATGACGGTCTTCTTGCCGAGCTTGCCGTCGAGGTGCTCGGCGACGTACTCGGCGGTCGGAATGTAACGGCAGAAGACGATCGGGTTATAGCCCTCGCGGATCAGCGCCTTGAGGTGCTTGACCAGGGCGGCCAGCTTCAGGTCCTCGTCCGGGCCCTCCAGCTTCGCGGCGCGCTCGGCGAGCTGGGCCAGCCGCGCCCCCGCCTCGCCGGTCTCCGCGCCGGGCGCGACGTCGAGGCCCTCCATGACGTCGCTGTCGGAGGCGTCGCTGGTCAGCGGGGCGCCCAGCCGGTCCGCCTCCTCCGCGCTCGCGGCCACCGCGGCGGCCGAACGGGTCCGCAGGGTCTGGGCGGCGGCACGAGGAGAGGAGACCATGGAACGCAGCAGCGCGATCGCCGACCACCAGGCGATGCGGGACTCCCGCTTGCCCTGCTCGCCCGCCGCCGACACCCGCTCACTGGCGTAGGCGATGGCGTCTTCGAGCAGCGCCCGGTAGGCGGGGGAGAGGCGGTAGGTCTCGTCCTTGAAATAGCGGTCGGAGGGGAAGGAGGTGTCCTCGCGCTGGCTGTCGTCGGCCAGGCCGTCGTTCACCGTGAGGAAGAGGCGTACGTCGGCCCGCTTGCGCTGCACGAAGTGCTGGGCGAGCAGCCGCCGCCCGGCGTCCGAGTCGAGCTTGACCGAGGCCAGCTCGGGGCTGAGCAGGCCCAGCAGGTTGCGGAAGGCGCTCTCTTTTCCGCTGTGCGGCGTCGCGGTCACCAGCAGCAGGTGCCGCTCGGGCTCCTTCGCGATCCGCTGCAGGAGCTCGTAGCGGAGCTGGTTCTGGGTGGAGGTGCTGTCGTCGGCCGCGACGCAGGTGTGCGCCTCGTCGACGATGACCAGGTCGGGGCAGTGGCGGACGAAGTCGTCACGGTGCCGGGTGGACTTGATGAAGTCCGTGGAGACGATCACCCTGTGGTGCCGGTCGAAGAGCGACTGCCCCAGATCAAGGCCCCGCTCCAGCTTGGAGACCGTGCTGGCTAAGACGAGCTCCGCGTCGATGCCGAACTTCGTCCGTAACTCCTCCTGCCACTGCTCGGCCAGCGCCGGCGAGCAGAGCACGGCCAGCCGCTCCGCACTGCCCTGGGCGAGCATCTCGGCGGCGATCAGCCCCGCCTCGACGGTCTTGCCGATGCCCACGTCGTCGGAGATCAGCATGCGAACGGTCTTCTGGCGCAGCGCCATCATCAGCGGGACCAGCTGGTACGCCCGCGGCTCCACCGCGATCCCGGCCAACGACCGGAACGGCCCCGCGCCGGAGCGGAAGCCGATGCGTAGCGCCGAGCACAGCAGCCCGGCCGCGTGCTGGTCGCCCAGATCCTTCGGCGAGGGCGGCGCGAAGCTGGCGCTGACCACCTCCTCGAACGCCGGGAACACGGCGGCCACGTCGTCGTCGGAGCCGCCCAGCGGGCGCAGCACCAGCATGTCGGCGGCGCTCTCGGGGAGCACCACCCAGTCGCGGCCCCTGGCCGAGACCAGGGAGCCGGCGGAGTAGGCGGGCATCAGCTGTTCCCTCGCGTGGTCATGGTTCCGAAGTAGCGCTCGTTCTGGGACGCGACCGCCGCCCAGTCGGCGTCGTGCTTGAAGCGGATCACGTCCCAGCCCTGGTCGAAGAGACGCTCCTCGGCTTCGGCGTCCCGCTCGGCGATCACCGCGTCCTGATGGACCGGGCCGTCGACGAAGACCGCCAGCTTGACGCCGGGAAGCCGGTAGACGTAGTCGGGCCTGGCCAGCGCCTCGGTGATGAACGTCTGCGCCTCGTCGGGCAGGCGCAGCCCCTGCTCCTTCAGCCAGGCGAGGAAGCTGCTCTCCAGCCCGGTCTCCGACTGGCCGTCCAGCCGCTTCAGCTGCTCGGTACGGCTCTCGCCGCGCCCGGTCGGTCTGGCCTCGGCGGCGGCCAGGCGCAGCAGCAGGTCGCGGACCGAGTGCCGGTCGATGTCGGCGTGGTTGAGCTGGTTGCCGTAGGTGAGCAGGCAGTCGTAGCAACCGCGGGCGCACTTCCGGTCGGGGCGCGGGCCGCCCAGGTCGGCGCCGTCGGGGGCGAAGTGGCAGATCGCGAGAGCCTCGGCGGCGGCGCGGGCCAGCGCGCCCCGCTCCGACTGCATCAGCCGGAGCACGCCGGCGCCGCCCTCAGCGGCCTCGGTGAACAGCATGCGATCCCGCGGCCCCTCGTTGGGCGGCAGCAGCTCGCTGGTCAACTCCGAGTCCTCCAGCTCGAAGGCGGCTTCGATGCCGCGCTCCAGCGCGTACATCAGGGAGAGCGCGACCGGCACGGGCAAGGGTTCATCGAGCTTGAGCACCAGGATGTTACGGGTGTCCTGCACGTACGGGATGACCCGCTTGCGCTGCCGCTTCTCGTTGCCGTCGGCGTCGACCACCGGCATCTCGCTGGAGTCGCCTGAGGCGTCGGCCGCCGCCTGCTCGTTGAGCCAGCGGCCGTCGGCCGGGTCCAGCCAGAAGCCGTCCGGTTCGTCCTTCTTGGCGCGCAGTCGTCCGAGGTTGGAGATGCGGACGGTGGCGGAGTCGCCGAAGGAGAGCGTCGCGAGCTTCCCGGCGGCGTCGGCCAGGAGCGCGTCCCGGCGGCCCGTACGCTGCCCGTGATCGTTGAAGCGGTAGGAGGTCACCAGCCGGAAGCCCGCACGGCGCCGCTCCTCCTCGTCCGAGGAGATGCGCTCCCGCCGCCGGGTGTAGACCGTGTGCAGCTGGAGCAGCCCGCGGGTGGGCGTGGGCAGCACCGCGTCGCACACCTCGCATTTGTCGGCGCGCTCGGCCGAGTCGTAGTGGTAGCCGCAACCGGCGCAGCGCTGCGCCTCCGTGGTCACCACCTCGCCCGAGGCGTCGGGCCGCAACTGGATGCGATCCACCTGGTAGCGGTTGCCCTCGTGGTAGATCAGCGCGCCGGGCCCGAACTCCCTGATGGCCAGGAAGCGGGGACGCTGCAGGTAGTCGCCGTCGCCGTAGCGCCGCCCCGTCGTCGGGATGTACGCCGCCAGCGGCAGACGGGGGAAGGAGTAGCCGGGCAGGAAGCCCTCACTGGCCAGGTAACGGTACGGGTTGAAGTCCGACAGCAGTGACCGGCTGTCCACGCTCTCGTTCTTCAGCAGGTCGAGCTGGGTCTCGGCCTGCTTGCGCTGCAGCTCGGCGATCTTGCGGTCGCGGTCGGTGAGTGTGTGGTCCAGGCGCCGCCGGTTCTGCTCGGCCTGGTCGGCGAGGGCCGCCCTGAACAGGTCGCGCCAGCGGTCGAAGGACCGGTCGAACTCCTCCGGAGCCCGCCGCACCTGCTCCTCGATCCACTGGTCATGCCACCAGGTGGGCGGTTCGCCGAAACCGGCCAGCACCCCGTCGAGCACGTTATGGGCTGCCGTCACCGCGCGCCGCCGCGCCTCCTGATCGCGTACGTCCGCCTCGACGGTGGCGTGCAGGAGCAGCTTCGGATCGGGGCGGCGGGCGCCCTTGTCGTAGCTCAGATCGATGAGCGTCGGAATGTTGTTGCCCAGCCTGAGCCCGCTTTCGGCCAGCCAGATGGCCTGGACGTGCGAGCGGACCAGGTCCTCGTTGGCCAGGTCCAGCCGCGGCGGGCGGACCGCCCCGGCCACCATCCGGTCGGAGCGGCGGAAGTAGTACTGGTCGTGGCTGTTGCCGGTGGCGCAGTAGGTGGTGACGAGCGCCGGCTGCCCCTGCCGGCCCGCCCGGCCGCTGCGCTGGGCGTAGTTGGCGGGCGTGGGCGGCACGTTGCGCATCATCACCGCGTTGAGCTCGGAGATGTCCACGCCCAGTTCCATCGTGGGGGAGCAGTAGAGCAGCTTCAGCTCCGCCTTGCGGAACTCCTCCTCGCGCCGCTCCCGGTCCGGTGGCGACACCTGCGCGGTGTGCTCACGAGCCGACAGGCCCGCGAGGGCGGCGGCCGTGTCACGGTAGAGATCGCGGAAGAAGACGTTGACGCGCGGGCCGTCGCCGCTGGCATAGGTCCGGGTCAGCGGGTCGTGGCTGCCGCTCTCCCCGGTGCCCGCCCGCCAGATGAGGCAGGCGGCGGCGATGCGGTAACCGGTGATGGGCGGACCTGAAGGGCGGCGGTAACGGCCGGCCCGCTGCGGCGCGGCCTCGAACGGCGTCAGCAAATGCGCCTTGGCCAGCACCTTCATCAGGTCCGCGATGATCAGCTGGGCGTCGTCGGCCGACACCTGCGGGAAGTGGATCCGCCGCAGGTACTTGCCGAACTTGCCCCTCCCGGACAGGAACAACCCGGAACGGTCGATGCCGGGACGGGAGCCCTGAGGGTAGGCGGTGCTCACCTTCGGCCGGTCACCACCGGCCAGCCGCCACGGATCCTTCAGCCGCTCCTCGCTCGCGCGCTGCAGGCTGTCGAAGTCCTCCCGGAAGTACTCGACGTCGATGGCGAGCGACCGGCGCATCTCGTCCAGCAGCGCCCGCATGATCTCGGCGCGCTGCCCGGGCTCGGCCCGGCGCAGCTCAGGCTGGGTGTCGTTCCACCGCTCGTCCCTCTTCGCCAGCCAATCGAGGTCCGCGTAGTCGATGACCAGCAGACCCGTCTGCTCCAGGTTGGGCATGGTGACCCGCCAGCCCCGTTGCAGATCCAGATAGAGGCGGAAGGCGATCACGTCCCGCAGCGTCTTCGCCGCCATAGCCGCCATGGACGGCGGCAGATCGTCATCCGCCGTGTAGTCGCCGGGGCTCAGCCCCAGCGCCCCGGAGACCCGGGAGGCCAGATCCTCGTGCCGGATGCCGTCCGCGTCCGCCGCCGTCGCCGCGTGGTAGAGCGCGCTGCGGAGCTGGGTGATCTGAACGAAGTCATTGAAGTGCCCCGCCTGCAGGGAAGCGTCCTGCCGGTTGTCGACGAAGGTCAGCAGTTTGCGGGCTTCCTTCTTCAGCGCCTCGGCCGGCACCTCCTTGAGCGAGCGGACGATCGAGGCGGAGATGAGGGAGGTCGCCGAGGAGCGGCCCTCCTGGTCGAGCCGGGCCAGTTTGGCAAAGTCCTTCCCGCGTACCTGCTCGTAGCTCACCCCGCAATGCAGGCAGAACAGGAACGGCGCCGGGATGAAGGCGGCCTGCAGCTCGCCGTGCCCCTCTGCGCCGTACGGGTCCACGGCCACCAGGCGGGGGACCCTCGGCCGGTATGAGTCCCGCACCATCTCCGCGCCGTGCGCGTCGAACTCCAGCCAGGACTCGGGCAGCCGGCGATCCTTCATCGCCTGCTCGACGCCGGCCGGCCACGGATGGGTGGAGTCGATGTAGAGGTAGCCGTCCTCGGCGCTGCCGCCGGTGGCGGTCGTCTCCCGGCGGTTCCCGTACACCACCTTGCCGTTCTTCTCCGAGCGCCACACGGTGAGGTACTCCTGGCCGCACTCACGGCAGAAGGCCAGCGGCAGCAGGAGCTTGCCGTCGGTGCCCGGCTGGTAGAGCTGGTAGTCGCGGGTCAGGTGACGGCTCGACTCGTCCTCCAGCGTGACGTGCACCGTGTCGCCCTTGGACAGGAACTGGTGCAGCCGGAAGGCGAAGAGCGGGCGGCCGGTCAGCGGATGGCACGCCTCCGAGCCCGCCTTCAGCGTGGCCCGGATCGCCTCCGCGCACGTCTCCGGGTCCAGGCCGCTCGTCCGGGCCAGCTCGGCCGCGGCCTCCTCGATCTTGGCGGGGTGCTGGCGGACCAGCCGTCCCTCCTCGTCGACGGTGAGCCCGAAGCGCGTCTCGATCCAGCGGGCCAGCGGATCCTTGACCAGGTCCTCGTACGCGCGGGGAGCCCCGGGCGCACTCAGCCGCTCGACCGGCACCGTCTCCGGCGGCTCTCCCGTCGCGCGGACCAGCGTCTCCCCGATGATGTTCGCGGTGTCGACGGGCGTGCCGAAGAGCGTCGTCGCGATCCGGGCCACCTCGTCGCGGCGGTCCTGGGCCGTGCCCTCGGTGGCCATGGTGGCGGAGGTGCCGATGCATTGCAGGCGCTCGGCGCGGCAGGCGTCGCGTACCCGGCGGATGAGCAGGGCGACATCGGCGCCCTGCCGGCCACGGTAGGTGTGCAGTTCGTCGAAGACCAGGAACTCCAGCCCCTCGGCCATCACGATCAATGACCTGCGGTCCTCGGGCCGGGTGAGCATCAGCTCCAGCATCACGTAGTTGGTGAGCAGGATGTCCGGCGGATCGTCGCGGATCTTCTTGCGGCTGGCCTCGTCCTCCTGACCGGTGTAGCGGGCGAAGCGCACCTTCTCCCTGCCGGCGCCGTAACCGTCCCTCAGATACTTCTCCAGCTCCTTGAGTTGGCTGTTGGCCAGGGCGTTCATCGGATAGACGATGATCGCGCGCACCCGCTTCCGCGCTTTCGGGTCCTCCTGGTCCCGCTGCCTGAGCACCCTGTCGACGATCGGCACGATGTAGGCCAGGGACTTGCCGGAGCCCGTGCCGGTCGTGAGCACGTACGAGTTGCCGGACTGCGCGGTCTTGATGGCTTCGAGCTGGTGCTGGTGAAGCGTCAGCGGCCGGCCGTCGCACTCCGTGCCGTCCTCGGTCTTGCCGACCTGGAAGATGCGGGCGCACTCCGGGTGCAGGATCCCGTTCTGGGACGCCTCCAGCACCGTTCCGCCCGACTTGAAGAACGGGTTCAGCGAGACCCACGGGTCGGGCCACTGGGACTTGGCGTCCAGGTCGTCCTCGACGAAGGCCGCGATCCGGCCGTCGCGGATGATCGTGCCGCCCTCGGTGAACGCCCTGTAGTCCTTGAGCAGTTGCTGGTGGACGCCGAAGACGTCCATGCCGGCGCCCGCCTGCCGTGGGTCCGGCGCCGGGGTGGGAGCCTGCCCCTGGTCGGTCGGCCTGAGCTTGAGGCGGGCCACCGGATCGAAGTCCGACCAGCCGGGAACGTGCGCCACCCCTTCTGCGAACGGCAGCAGCGCCTCCCGGACGGCGACCGCGTCGGCGGGACGGTCGGCCGGGTCCTTGGCAAGTAACCGCTCCACCAGGCGTGTGAAGTCCTGCGGGACGTCGGAGCGGAGCAGGCCAATGGGGGGTGGTCGCTCCGTGAGGTGTTTCTGGGCGAGTTCGTAGGCGGACTCGCTGTGGAACGGCGGGACGCCGGTGAGCATCTCGAACAGCACGCAGCCCAGGGCGTACAGGTCCGCGGCCTGGGTGACGGCCGAGGCGCGGAACTGCTCGGGGGCCATGTAGCGGGCACTGCCGACCGTGACACCCGTGCTGGTGATCTTGCTGTGCTCGATGTCCCCGGTGATCCGGCCCGCGCCGAAGTCGAGGACCTTGACCAGGCCGCCGCGCAGCAGCATCACGTTGCCGGGCTTGAGATCGCGGTGAACGACCTCGACGGCATGAGCGGCGGACAGCGCGTCCGCCATCTGCGCTCCCAGGGCCGCGGCCCAGGGGACGGGGAGCTGCGGGTGCTCGGAGATGAGGTCGCTGAGAGACTCGCCGTCGAAAAGCTCCATCGCCAGGTACGGCAGGCCGGAGGAGTCGACGCCGCCGGCAATCGTCTGGGGCAGATTGTGGTGCCGGAGCCGGCGCATGATGCGCACCTCGCGGTCGAACCGCTGCACCGCCTTAGCGTCTGCGCGCGAGTCGAGGACCGTTCCAGACCTGCTTCGAAGGATCAGCTTCACTGCGACCTCGCGGTTGCCGTCCTCCAGATCCCGTGCGCGGTGGACCTCGCCCATGTTGCCCTTGCCCAAGGCCGCCAGCAGCTGGAACCGGTACGCGACCACGTTCTGGTCCACACGAACCCCCTCGCTCTCCGCCTGCGGTGATCCGCACCGCCGGAGTACACATAGAAGCTCCTCCAGTTGTAGCATCACCATTGACTGAGTTCACATAGCAATGGTGTCGAGTCAGGTAGCACGCAACCGCTGGCTCCAAGGTCGCGTGAGGTCAGAGGAGACAAGAGTTAAAGAATCTAGCTCGAAAGTCATCTTGATGGAATCCGGGACGTCTACTTCTTAACCAATACGCAGCCCTCTGGAGTAGCACATGAACGACTTGTGGTATCGGCCCTCGCTTGTAGATCTGGACTGGCTTAGCGCGTTTCGCCCTGAGATGCCTAGTTATCGGAAAAGTCGCGGAGGGAGAAAGGGGTGGACTGAAATCACGCGCACCTGAGGTCAGAAATATCGAGGAGAGCCCTAAAACGAAGCAGCTTCATAAGGGCGCATATGCGATTCAGGTTGATGGGGACTGCCACGCGCTGGTTGTTCTTACCGGCAACGAGCCCGTCGCAGCCGCCGGCGCGGAGCACCGGTTCACCACCTCCGGCCATCTCATCGCGGCCTGGGCGGTGCGGCAGCGCATGTGGGACGAGGCCGAGTTGTTGTCCGGGGACACCGTGTTCAGGATCGGCGACATGGTTCGTCCCGAGGGGGGCGACGTCGTGGGCAGTGTCACGGCCGTGATCTCTGTCCCCGGTGGCTACCTGTACAGCGTCGACATCCGGGGGACGATCAAGCGGTTCACCGAGCGATCACTCGTCCGCGTCCAGGGCGACCCGAGTGACCCGGAATTCTGGCTCAAGCAGAACTCGATCGCGTGCTGGTCGTCACCCCGTCCGTCCTGCGGTACAAGTGGCAGGCCGAAATGAGGCAGCGATTCGACCGTAACCTCGATCAGCTGACGCCGCGTCATCTGGAGGCTTCGCGGACCGGCTGGAGGGCTGTGAGGACCCGCCGTTGCACGGCGTGATCGCTGCGCATCGCCGACCGGGCACTCGAACGCCTGAGCCACCTGCAGCCGCGGTTCGACCTCATCATCGACGAGGCCCACAGGATGCGCGACCGTGAGAGCTGAACCGCGCCGGGTTTGTTGAAGATCCTGGTTGATGCGCTCGAACACGATCGTCAGCGACCTCTCGTGCGCGGCCGCCGGCCTCGTGAGCTAGGTGGCCGACCGCAGGCCGGACGAACTGCCCGCGACGGTGGCGGGGCGTCTGAGCGGTGTGCGCATCCGCAAGATCTATCCGTCCGCTGTACTACGCCGTCGTTTCAGCCGAGTGGGATGAGGATGTCGGCCAGTTCGCCGGGCTTGGAGAGGAAAGGCGAGTGGGAGGCGTCGAGCGTGACGACGGAGGTCGGGTTGTCCGGGTACGCCGCGTCGGCCTCCGCGATGAACTTCGCCTGCAGGCCCGGCCGGATGGCCATGTCCCGCGTACAGACGATGTACGTGCGCGGCACCGATCCCCTTCGGGTGTCTGCTGGGCCGTTCGCGTCAGTACGGGACCGGCCGCGCTGTGGGCGACCACCGTGACCGGCTCGCCGCCGCCGATCCGCTTGATCTGCGAGGTCAACAACTCGGCCGCGTCGTCGAGAGTAACATCCGCCACGGGCGAGACCTCGGTGCCGACCGCCTCAGGGTCGTACGGCGGTTCGGTGAACCACCGAGGACGACGGGCGTACAGCCCATGCCCCGCCATGTCCACCGCGACGGTCAGGCGGCCGCGGGCCACCACATGGGGGACGACTTCGCTCCAGCACCAGGCGCCGTGCCAGAAACCGTGGACCAACACCAGCGTGGAGATGAATGCTCCCTGGTTGATCGGGTGAACGATGGCAGCGAAGCCAGAGACCGCGGAGTTCGCGCCAGAATCAGATGATCTCGAAGGCGGTGAGCACGCCGAGGGTGATGAGGAAAAGGCCTATGCCCACGACCCACCTTCCCATCGTGGAACCGTCCTGACCACCGGTGTCGATGCGAGCATTTCGCTGCCTGTCAGGGTCGTAGAGGACCGTGACGCGATCTCCTGGTTGAGGAGGCTTGCTCTCGCCGTAACGCGAGGTGATCTCGAACTCCTGGCCATCGCGGGTCGTGAAGCGGAAGATGGGATAGCACGCATTGCTATCGGGGTCACTGCTCCTCTCCAGGCCGGTGACCACGCCGGGTACCCGGACCCCGCGGGCGCGGAACCGCCGTGACCTGCGCAGCAGCCAGACGCCGCACGCCAGGTTTGCCAACCCGAAAATAAAGAGCATGTCGGGCGAAGATGTCGATTCCAATAAAGATCACCTTTCGCTCAGGCGACAATCCGCCGTTGGCAAGCGTTTCTCTGATCGACTACGCCACCGGCGGTTTGGTTCACAACCACATCGACGTTTTACAGGCTCCCGACGTCAAGGAGGGGCATGGTGATCGAGGAACAGCCGGGCGATCAGATCGTCGCGTGAACCGGTGCCCGACTTGGCGAAGATCGACTTCAGGTGATCCTGCCTGGAACGGCCGCCGGGTTCGGGGACGGCCGAGTGCTTCGTGGTGCTGCGGGGCCCAACGGCGGGCGCACCGGTGAGCGAGGCCGGCATCGCGCATACCTTCTCGATCGCCGAGTAGAACCCGCGCCACGGTCCGGATCGGCCAGCGCCTCGTCCACGACCCACGCGCACGTGGCCGGCTCGTCGCCGAACACCTCCGTGATCAGCGACTCCCGCGTCGCAGGGTGGTTCGCGGCCGTGCCTACCCGTCGGTGCCGTCCAGTCGCGCGGGATATCCGGCGGGAAGGGACGGCAGCCGCCATGGCTCGTGAATCTTCGCGCCGGGAACATCGGCAAGTTCGGGCACGTACCTGCGGACGTAGGCGCCTGCCGGATCGTAGCGTTTGGCCTGGCGCAGAGGATTGAAGCCGCGGCCGGGCCGGGTGTCGTTGCCGGTCCCGGCCACCCATTGCCAGTTGCCCGAGTTGTTGGCCACGTCACCGTCGAGCAGGTGCTGGAAGAAGTGCCGCGCGCCGTCGCGCCAGTCGAGGCCGAGCCGTCTGACCAGGTACGTCGCCACGATCAGGCGGGCTCTGTTGTGCATCCAGCCTTCGGCGAGAAGCTGGCGCATCCCCGCGTCCACGATGGGCAGCCCCGTCATGCCGCGGCGCCAGGCGCACAGCGCGTCGCGGTCGTGCCGCCAGCGGCGTTCCCTGTGGCGGTAGTTCTCGCGGTTGATGCGAGGGAACGCGTAGGTCACCTGGTGGTGGAAGTCCCGCCAGCACAACTGGCGGACGAAGTCCTCGCTGCGCTCGGCGCGGCAGGCCAGCTCCAGCGGTGACACGCAGCCGAAGCGCAGATACGGGCTGAGCCGCGAGGTGCGGTCACCCGCCAGGTCGTCGTGCCCGTCGGCGTAGCCGGCAAGGAACTGCCGCAGCCACCGGTCCGCGCGTTCGCGGCCCGCCGACTCGCCGCCCGGCATGGCCGGGTCCGTGCCGGGCCGGGGCAGCCGGCCGGGCGCCAGGCCGGATGGCAGCCGGACTCGGTGCGGAGGCGGCAGCACCGGCCGGTGGCGATGGCGCAGCCAGGCGTGCCAGTAGGGGGTGAAGACCCGATAATGATCACCGCCGCCGGAGGGCCGCAGCGCGTCCGGGGGCACGACGGTCACCCCGGGATGACGCAAGAACTCGATCCGCTCCTCGGCGAAGCGTGCCTCACGCCGCCGGGCCAGCGAGCTGACGTCGGCGCTGGCGTGGATCGCCGCCGCGCCCACCTCACCGGCCAGCTTCACTGTCTCGGCGACGGCGTCCCCCTGCCGTACGACCAGGTCGCCTCCTAGCTGCCGGAGCGAGGCGCGCAGGTCGGCCAGACACTGCAACAGGAAGCCGTGCCGTGCGTCCCCGGGTATGGATGGGTCCAGTACGAACAGTGGCACCACCTGGCCGGCCCGCTCGCAGGCGGCGGCGAGAGCCGGATGGTCGTGCACGCGCAGGTCGCGGTTGAAGAGCACGATCGCGGTGTCCATGGGGACAGTGTGCTCGGGGACCGCTCCAACAGCACGGCGCAGCGCCGATCGTGGCAGCGGACGATCAGCGTGGTCACCAGGGCGATGTGGCCTTGACCGGAGCAGAAAGCCGGGGCGCTGCCGTGAGCGTCGGATCAACTGGTTCCGATATGGGCGGCGAGGAAGATGAGCTCCCGTGCCTGCTGCGGGGTCATAGCTCCTCCGGATGGTTGAGCAGCCGTTCGACGACGGCGAGGAACCGGGCGCCGGTGAAGCCGTCGGTGGCGCGGTGATCGGCGGCCAGGGTGACGGTGACGAGGGGCCGGACGCCGAGCAGGCCGTCGACTGCCCAGGGCCGGTCGAGGATCTTGCCGAAGCCGACGAGGGCCACCTGCGGGGGATGGACGATGCCGTGAACGAGCTCGACTCCCAGGTCTCCGAGGTTGGTGACGGTGATGGTGGCCTCGGTCATCTCCGTGGCGCGCAGCCGTCAAGCCCGACCCGGTGGCCGGCGAACTGGTGAAGGCCTTCGTCACCCTCAATCCCGGCTACGAGCCCGGCGAGCCGCTCCGGCTGGAACTGATCGCCTTCGCCCGCCGCCGGCTGGGCGCGGTCGCCCCCAAGGAGATCGCTTTCGACCAGAACCTGCCGCACACCCGCAGTGGCAAGGTCATGCGCCGCCTGCTCAAGGTTCGCGAACTCGGCCTGCCCGAGGGCGACATCTCGACCTTGGAACATCCGGCCCGGTGAGCGCCCGGTTGGAGCGGGCCGGCACCCAGCCGTGCACGATCGCGCCGAAGGTGGAGCCATGGCTGGTCGGGGACCAGCCGGGCCACGGAGTGCGTGGATGGCGCTCATCGTCGCGAGGACTGATATCGGTTTCCTAGGGGAATGCTGGTTAAAAGAGCAAAACTCGCGCGGCACAGGGAGCTTGCACGGTCGGTCGTGGCGAGCTGATGAATTGACCGATGAAGCCACCACCACTGACCGCGCCGCGCTTCGAGACGGCGATGCTCGGGCTTCGGTCATGCCGCCCGGCTGGTGACCGTCCGCGCACCCGGCCGCGCCACGCAGACGACCCCTGGCGGGCGATCGCCACCGGGCAGGGTGCATGGCCGCAACATGGCTGCGGTCACGGAGCCGAACCGTTCGTGCGGGCTCCCGACGACCACCAGGGTCGCCTTGTCCACCGGCGCTGGGGGCGGACGCCGCGTGAGGCTGGTGAAAGTAGGAGGAGATGCGTGATGGCCGGACACATCGTGGTCGGCGTGGATGGGTCCCTACCGGCGACGGCGGCCGTGGAGTGGGCCGCCGCGGACGCCCAGCGCAGAGGGCTGGGCCTGCGAATCGTGCATGTGTGCGAGCAATGGGGCTACGGGGATGAGGGGACGAAGGTCTGTGCGGGGGTGCTGGCCGCGGCCGCCGATCGGGCACGCGGTCTGACGCGCGACGTCGAGGTGACCACGGAACTGCTGCCCGGCCATGTGATCGATACCTTGGTCGGTGAGTCGGCGTCCGCGGACAGCGTGGTGCTGGGCAGCCGGGGAGTCGGCGGGTTCGCGGGGCTCGTGGTCGGCTCGGTCGGCCTGGGGGTTGCCGGGCATGCCGCCGGAGCGGTCGTGATCGTCCGCGGGCCGTCCGTCGTCCAGTACGGGCGGCGGGTGGTCGCCGGAGACGACGGCTCCGACGAATCCGAGGCGGCTGTGCAGTACGCCCTCGAGCAGGCCCGCGCCCGCGGCGTGCCCCTGTACGTCGTGTTCGCCTGGCAGATGTCGATCGCCCCGCCGTTGGCGGCCGGATACAGCAAGATCCTCGAGGGCGCCCGCGAGCAGGAGATTCTCATGGCGGCCGAGCGCGTGATGCCCTGGCGGGAGAAGAACCCGGATGTCGAGATCATCGGCGAACAAGTGGTCGGCCATCCGGCCGATGTCCTGATCCAGGCGGGCGGAACGGCGGATCTGGTGGTGGTCGGCTCGCGCGGTCTGGGTGGCTTCGCCTCCGCGGTGCTCGGCTCGGTCAGCCACGCGGTACTGCACCACGTGAACTGCCCGGTCGCCGTGGTGCGGCCTCGAACGCGACAGGCGTGAGACCTGGCGGGGGGCCAGCCGCGGTTCGGTGAGCCATGGGCGTACCGCATCGAGCCCCACTGCCCCGCCGCAGGGGTCCAGGCCCCTCGCGGATCGGGTGACATCCCGGTGGCTGCATCGCCGCCGCTGACTGCGAGGGCGCTGTCGCTCCACGGCAACGCGACGCAGGCGCCGGATCGTGATGCGGCCGATGATCGGTGCCGGGGAAGCCGAGCCCTGACCCGGCCCTCCGTCAGGGGTGCCACCCGGGACGGGAAATCGGCTCGTAACGCATGGGGGCATCGTGATCGTGGCGGGTGTGGACGGCTCGCGGGCGAGCCTCGTGGCGGTGGCATGGGCGGTCCGCGAGGCCGCGATGCGAGGCGTCACGGTTCGTCTCGTGCACGTCATGCCAGGCCTGGATTCTCCGCGGGTGCGTCCTGCGAGCAGGTCCGGCGATGGTTGCGTAAGCATGCCATGGTCGTGGTGACAGACGCCCTGCGGCACGCGCGGCGGGAAGAGGGTGAAGTCAAGGCGGATGCGCAGGTGCTGACCGGTGATCCTCGGCTCGGATTGGTCAGGGCTTCCAAGGACGCCGAACTCCTGGTCGTCGGAAGCCACGGAACAGGAGGGTTCTGGGAGCAGTTGGCCGGCTCGGTGGCGTTGGGCGTGCCTGGCCAGGCCAGCTGTCCGGTGGTCGTGGTAGGCGACCCACCCGAGCGGTCGCGCAACGAGGTGGTCGTCGGCGTCGACGGCTCGGCGGGCGGCCGTGCCGCAACGGATTTCGCCTTCGCGGAGGCCGCACTGCGCGGCGCCGAACTGCACGCGGTCCACGCCTGGAGCCCGGTGGGCGAGGGCCGGGCGGCGAAGGGCCCCGCACAGGAGGCGGGCAGGCGCCTGCTGGCGGAGACGGTCGCGGATCTCCACGCGCGCCGTTCAGGGGTCAAGCTGGTGACGCGGTCGATCCGTGGGCATCCCGTGGACGTGCTGCTGAGGGCGTCCGCAGGAGCCGGACTGCTGGTCGTCGGATCACGGGGGCGCGGCCCTGTCACCGCGTTCTTCGGATCGGTCAGCCATGCGCTGGTCCAGTACACCCGATGCCCGCTGGTCGTGGTCGCCGTGGCTGACGAGGAATGATGGATGTCCATGCGGGACGTTGCGGCGGCGCCATCGTGTCGACACTCCCGCAAGGCGTCCCGTCCTTGATCCCGCCACCAGCCGAAGCCCCGCGAGAGGGCTGTACCGCGTAGGCATTCAGGGCACTTCCTCCTGGTCGGTGGACGCGCTGAAGGTGACCACCTGGGCAGCCGCTTCCTCGGCCCCGGCGATGATCGCCCCGTGGCTGGCGACGCGGCGGCCGTCGCCGGTGATGGTGTGGACACCGGCCCAGCTCGGCGCGTTTCTCGACCACGCCGTTGGGGACCAATTATACGCGTTGTACCACCTGGTGGCGTTCCGGGGGCTGCGGCGAGGTGAGGCGTGCGGTGCGCGGTGGGTAGACGGCGAACTGGGAAGGCGTTCTGACGGTGGCCAGGCAACTGTCCAACGTGGGCCGCCGGGTGGAAGAGGGGAAGCCGAAGTCGCGGGCGTCGGAGGCCGCGGTGGCGTTGGAGTCAGGGACGTTGGCGGTGCTGCAGGCGCACCGCGAGCGGCAGGTGGAAGAGAAGAGGACGTGGGGCGGTAAGTGGCGCTCAGCCTGGCAGCGGGGACAGACATGAAGGATGTGTCGGCGATGCTGCGGCACCCGTCGATCGGGATCACGTCTGACATCTGCACAGCAGTATTGCCGGAGATGGCGCGTTCGGCGGCTGAGGCGTCGGTTGCTCTGGTGCCTCGGAGGATCGCGTTGAGGGAGGCGTCCGAAACTGACGGTCCCCCTTCGGTCCCCCACCCGGCGGATCGACGACCCGCGGATACGAAGTTGAGTGCTGCACCGCAGGTGGAGTAGGTAGGGCGGGTGGGACTTGAACCCACGACCCACGGATTATGAGGCAGAGGGTCAGTACGACCCGATCGTGTCTTTGACCTGCACAAACAATCCATGGCATACGCTTTGCTGGGCCAGGCGGGGAGATATTGGGGAACGATCAAGCCCGAAGCCATTCTCTCGGCTCAAGGCGAGCTACGTAGCCAATGCACCACATCACATCGCACTCGGCCGTCAGCGTGCGCCTGGGCCATACTCCCTGCGCCGGCATCGCTTCCCAGCGTACGAGGCGCGAAGTCTAGCCGGAGGTGACAGACTAGCCCGGCATGGTGGATGTGGCCGTAGGCGTAAGGGCGTAGGAGCTATGCATGGGCGAGATTCCGCTGTCATTGCAGGAGATTGTACGGCGCCGCCAGCGAAGCAGCTTTGTGGGACGAACCGGGCAATTGGCGCAATTCCAACAGAATCTCGGCCTGTCATTGGATGACGAGCGGCGCCGATTTATCTTCAATATCCACGGTAATGCAGGTGTCGGGAAGAGTTTTCTAGTGCAACAATTACGGCACCTGGTTAGCGAAAAGGGGGGAATCTGTGCGTTCTCTGACGAGAATGCGCGCGGGATTCCCGAAACGCTTGGAGCGATTGCCTCAGATTTCGCCTCTCAAGGCAAGAGGCTCAAGAGTCTAGAAGAACGCCTAGCTACCTATGCGGATCGTTTGCGAGAAACTGAGGCGGACCCTGATGCTCCGCAAGATACCGGTGGGTTTCTCACCAAAACTGCTGTGAAAGTAGGCTTACATACTGCGAAAAGTATTCCGGTGGCAGGTTCTCTTGTTGAATTGGTAGATGCGGAAGCTCTCACCGACCAGGCCAACAAATTTCGGGTCTACCTGAGCAGAAAGTTCCGCAATCATGGCGATATCCGTCTACTTCTATCACCCGCCGATGAACTGACCCCTATCCTGATTCAGGAGCTGGCTGTACTAGGAGATGGTGGAAAGCCGCTAGCGCTGTTCTTTGACACGTATGAACGCACTTCCACCTTTCTCGACGACTGGCTTCTAGACTTGCTGACGGGCAGATACGGCGCACTTCCCGCGACTTTGATTATAACGATTGCCGGTCAGGTGCCTCTAAACCCTAACCGTTGGTCGGCGTACCTTGGAATAACAGCCGATATCCCATTGGTGCCATTCACCGAAATAGAGGCGCGTCAATTATTGGCCAGTAAGGGCATTGATAACGAAAGCGTCGTGGAAGTCATTCTTTCGCTTTCTGGTGGGCTCCCTTTGTTAGTGGCGATGTTGGCCGAGAACAAGCCAGACGATCTATCGGCCGTTGGGGATCGCAGCGGTGATGCAGTCGAGCGCTTCCTGAAGTGGGAGGATGACGCGGCGAGGCGGTCTGTCGCCCTGACCGCCGCTTTTCCCCGCCGCTTCAATCAGGATATCTTGAATATACTAGTCGACGAGATCGGTGGAGAATCGCAGGGCGCTTACGAATGGCTACGTCAGATGCCATTCGTGGCAGATAGTGCGGGAACGTGTCAATATCACGACGTGGTTCGTGCGTCCATGCTTAGGATGCATCGTAATCGATCTCCTCAGACATGGAGAAGGATACATACTAGATTAGCTGATGTTCACGCCGACTGGCGTCAATGCTTTGCATCGGATTCCAGGGATGCGTGGAAGAGTGCTGCGTGGCAGAATCATACCTTGGATCGCATTTATCATCTCCTCTGCGCGAATCCAATGACCTCTATGTCGGAGATCTTGGAGCAAAGCGTATATGCGTGCCGAACTAACGTCTCGATTGTTAATCGCCTGCTAGATACGATCAATCAGGCGATCGCCGACTCCGGCGACGAGGATCTGCGCTCCTGGGGTAGGAGATTAAGTGAAAGCCTCCCTGATGGAGAAAGCGATACCACGGGATTCCTTAGCGTCATTATTGATCTCGCCCGCTATTTGCCGGACGTTGAAGCGCTCGCTCGGAGCCAAAGGGCTTGGCATGCATATTATGCCGATCAGGAACAGCGTGCGCTGGGAGACTTCAATCGCGCTATTGAGCTTGCCCCAGACAACGTCTGGACTATTTCTCGGCGCGGCCAAACTTACTGCTGGATAGGTCGCTATAGCGAGGCGCTGGCCGACTTCAGCCGTGCGATCGAGCTCGACCCCGCTGATGCCTGGGCCACCGCTCACCGTGGCGAGACCTACCGGTTGGTGAAGCGCTACGATGAGGCGCTGGCCGATTTCAGCCGTGCGATCGAGCTCGACCCCGCTGATGCCTGGGCAATCACCAACCGTGGCGAGACGTACCGGGAGATGGAGCGG
>NZ_JBFAKL010000008.1:22324-69838 GCF_040655715.1 Nonomuraea cavernae
TGCCTGGGCAATCACCAACCGTGGCGAGACGTACCGGGAGATGGAGCGGTATGACGAGGCGCTGGCCGATTTCAGCCGTGCGATCGAGCTCGACCCTGAAGCCGTTTGGACCATCGCCAACCGTGGCATGACGTACCGGTTGATGGAGCGGTATGACGAGGCGCTGGCCGATTTCAGCCGTGCGATCGAGCTCGACCCTGAAGCCGTTTGGACCATCACCAACCGTGGCATGACGTACCGGTTGATGGAGCGGTATGACGAGGCTTTGGCTGACTTCAGCCGTGCGATCGAGCTCGACCCTGAAGCCGTTTGGACCATCGCCAACCGTGGTGTGACGTACCGGTTGATGGAGCGGTATGACGAGGCGCTGGCCGATTTCAGCCGTGCCGTCGAGCTCGACCCCGCTAGTGCCTGGACCATCAACAGCCGTGGTGTGACGTACCGGTTGATGGAGCGGTATGACGAGGCTTTGGCTGACTTCAGCCATGCGGTCGAGCTCGACCCCGCTTATGTTTCGGCCATCACCAACCGTGGCATGACGCGCCGGGAGATGGAGCGGTATGACGAGGCGCTGGCCGACTTCAACCGCGCCATCCAAGTTAAGCCCAAAGCCGTCTGGGCTATTGTTGGACGTGGTGAGACTCATCTAGCCGTGGAGCGCTATGGCGAAGCGCTCGCTGACTTCAGCCGTGCGATCGAGCTCGACCCTGAAGCCGTCTGGGCCATCGCCAACCGTGGTGTGACGTACCGGTTGATGGAGCGGTATGACGAGGCGCTGGCCGATTTCAGCCGTGCGATCGAGCACGACTCCGCTGATGCCTGGATCATCACCAACCGTGGCATGACGTACGGGGAGATGGAGCGGTATGACGAGGCGCTGGCCGATTTCAGCCGTGCGATCGAGCTCGACCCTGAAGCCGTTTGGACCATCGCCAACCGTGGTGTGACGTACCGGTTGATGGAGCGGTATGACGAGGCGCTGGCCGATTTCAGCCGTGCGATCGAGCACGACTCCGCTGATGCCTGGATCATCACCAACCGTGGCATGACGTACGGGGAGATGGAGCGGTATGACGAGGCGCTGGCCGACTTCAACCGCGCCATCCAAGTTAAGCCCAAAGCCGTCTGGGCTATTGTTGGACGTGGTGAGACTCATCTAGCCGTGGAGCGCTATGACGAAGCGCTCGCTGACTTCAGTCGTGCGATCGAGCACGACCCTGAAGCCGTCTGGGCCATCGCCAACCGTGGTGTGACGTACCGGTTGATGGAGCGGTATGACGAGGCGCTAGCCGACTTCGATCATGCCATCCAACTCAATCCTGACCGGGCACAGTTCTTCGCCGGCCGAGCTGAAATCCAACAGGCGATGGAGTGTTATCGCGAGGCGCTGGCCGACTGCAACCGTGCCATCCAACTCGACCCGACCGATGAAGATTTCCAAGAGATGCGGGAACGACTTTTAGGCGATTTGCGCAAAAATTGAGGCGCGCTGCCGCACCGGGCAGTGCCCTGCTGATGGATAAGCTCTCATGCTTGCCTCGATCATGCATGTCTGGGCCTCACAACAGAACTGCGACGTGTCAGGGCGACGCCAGCCAGGGCCACGGCCATGCCACCTAGCGAAAGAAGAGTAGGCACTTCAGCGAGCACCAACCAGCCAAGAACCACGGCAACGATCGGGAGGAGGTAGGTCACGGTCGAAGCGAGCACGGGGCCGTCATCTTGGATGATCCTGTAATTAAGCACGTACGCCGCTCCAGTACCCAGGATGCCAAGAATGGCAATGGCGACCAGTACTTCCAGACGGGGCTTGGTCGCCTGCAGGCCCTCGAACGGCAGTGCCAGCACCATGAGGCTTGAGGCTGCGATCAGTTGGCTGGCTGCAAGCACCAACGGGGGGAACCCTCGATTGACGAGGAAACGGTCCATGTACAGGTAGCTGATCGCATAGCACAGAGAGGCGCCGAGACAGGCCAGGCCACCCAACGAGACAACCTGGTTGCCCGAGGACCATGGAGCAAAGATTAGTAGCGTACCCACAAAGCCCGTAAGCAGGCCGAGAAGTCGAGTTGTACCGAGCTTCCGATCATGACCTGAGGCATAAGCAAGCAGCATGGTCCACAAGGGTGTGGTGCAGTTGATGATGCCCGCCACCGAGGATGAGACTGTCTGCTCACCTAAGGCGAACAGCCAGTAGGGAGCCGCATTGGCAAAGAGGGCAGCTATGGCAAGATGACCCCAGAGTCTCCGCCCAGATGCCAGTCTTTGCCGTTGGCCATAGATGATCGCTGCAAGCACGATCGTTCCCAAAAGCAGTCTGGTCAGCGTGATCTGCGTGGGAGAGAGGCCTCCCAGAGCGATTTTGATCCATAGGAAGCCTGACCCCCACAGCAGGGCAAGCGCCACCACACGTGCGACGCCCCCAACGCCGACACGAGTCATTCGACCGGTACGTCGTAGAGCAAGCCAGACATGTCCGCCCGCATGACGAACCGGGTCACCTCGTAAGCCTTCCCTTGCTCGTCAACGCTGGTGTGCAGCACATCGATTACCGGTACGCCCGGGGGTACTCGCATATGTCGCGCCTCGTCTGCTCGTGGCATTCGCGCATTGATCTCCTCACGGATGCGGGCCATAACGTGGCCCTGGTCTTCCAACACTCCATGGATGCCGTACTGATGAGGGACCTCTTCTTGTAGTAGTCCCGTGCCCTTAGCGATTGCCCATGGGATGTAGGTGGTCACTCGCTGGACGGGGTCATCGTCCGCCCAGAAGATGTTTTCGCGTTGTAGAACAGACTTGGTCTTGTCGGAGACGTCGAGCCGGTTTGCCACCTCGATCGTCGGTGTGGCGCGTTCGATGCCCAACACCTCGAAGCGGCCCGTCTTACCCTGCTTGGCGCATTCCAGCAAGAAGGGCGATAGTCCAGTCGCGCGGTACTTCGGCGAGTAGCGGTCGTTGCCCAGCCGGATAAGGGTTTGAGGCCGGCGCACGTAGGCGCCCCGACCGTGTTCGGCGATCACAAGCCCTGCGTCGATCAGGATCCTGACCGCCTCTCGCGCCGTGTTGCGTGCAGTGCCGTACTGTGCGGCCAAATCTCGTTCGGACGGCAGCTTGGCGCCCGGTGCCATGTCGCCAGAGTCGATGGCCTGGCGAAGCTCATCCGCGATCCGCTTACTCGGCGGGCGGCGCACATTCCCAGGTTCCTCGTGATCGACCATCAAGGGTCCCCTCGCGGTTACGCAGAGCCATTTGCCCTGGCTTACGCCACTTAGCTTACTGGCTTAGACCACTGTTGCCGAACTTCTGCGTCGAAGCACTTGACCAACTGGCTTGAGCCAGTTCTAATCAAACATAAGCAACTGGCTCAAGCCAGTTGAGGCACAGCCGGAAGATCTGGGAAGGCGGCACGAGCCGCACGCCGACGGGCTGGAGCACACGTCACTCGACAACTGCATAAAGGGCCACCGCCTCCCACCGAAAAAGGCGGTCCATGCAGGGGAAACGCCCCTGCCGTCGATCTCTGCTTCAGGAGACGACATGAGTTTCTTCGCTCACACCCTCGCCGACGCCGACCACCTGAGTCAGACCGACCTGGAGGATTTCCCGTCCTTCATGGAGCCGGACCAGGCCACGGCGTTCCTGAGCGAGGTCAACACCATCCGCAACCAAAAGTTAGCTCATCCGCCCTGATGGTCGCAGGCAGGGTTCGACTCCCTGCCGGGGCGCTTCGGCCTTTGGAGATGCCGAGGTCACCCGCCACCACCAACCGAAGGAATCCACATGACCGCGCACCTGACGTTCACACACCCCGACGTGTTCAGCCGAGGCGTCCGTGAAGGCTGGGCGGACCCGCAATCCGACCCTGCGCGGATCGACTGGACCACCCGCCAGACCGCCGCCGCGATCCCGTACATGGTGATCGACGGTCGCCCGGTCAACCCGTGCGAACAGACGGGCATCCGCTACGGCCGCAACGAGCTTGGCCACTGGGGCGAACAGTTAGCGGCCGACGCCATCGTCACCGCCGACACCGAGGCCGGCCGCTGGCTGGTCATGGTCGAGCGCTCGGACGGTCACGGCTGGGCCGTCCCCGGCGGCTACGTGGAGCCCGGAGAAGACCCGGAGTCAGCGGCGGTTCGCGAGCTGGAAGAAGAGACCGGCCTGAACCTGGAGAGCGCGTCGCGCCAGGTACTTCCGGCGCGGTACGTGCCCGATCCCCGCGCCAGCGATGAGGCGTGGATGGTTACCGTGCCCGTCACGTTCGACCTCGGCATCATGCCCCACGCCGAGCTACCCGCCGTGGTGGGCGCCGATGATGCCAAGCGCGCCGTCTGGGTCCGCGCCGACAGCTACGACGCCCTGGCCTCCGACCTCAGCGCCGTCTATGGCGGCGAGGTGTTTCGCGCCCATAAGGCCATGCTGCGTGACTTGCTCGGCTGACCTCCGTGCTACCGCCCCGATGGTCGCAGGCAGGGTTCGACTCCCTGGCGGGGCACTCCGGTCGTCGTGCCGGCAATCCAGCGAGGGGAGTTGCCCACATGCAGCCCGTCAAGAGCGTCGGCCGGTTCCTGCCGACGCTGTTCCTGATCTGCATCGTCTTCTACATCTTCACCGACCCGCAGGGCGCCGCCGTGGCGTTCAAGTGGGCCTTCGAGACCGCCGCGGCCGGTGCGCAGCACTTCGCCGAGTTCATCGGCGCCGTGGCCAAGTGACCACCTCACCTACCCGGGGGCGGCCCGCATCCGCCAAGACATGAGCCGCCCCCTTCTCGACTCCCGAAGGAGTAGCACCATCATGGTTCGTTCCGATGTTCCGATCCACCCGTCGCGCATGCTGTCCGACCATCTGGCTGTGGCGTGGCGGCTCACCGACCCGCCGGCCATCGAGTGCGCTTACGACCCCGACCTGCACACCGCCGACTCGGAGGGTGTCGAGTCGGAGCAAGAGCGCGCGGCTCGCGTGGAGGTGGCCCGGCAGGTGTGCCTCACCTGCCCGTTGCTGCTGCGCTGCGCCCGCTACGCCGCCGAGGTTCGTCCCGTGAGCGGTGTGTGGGCCGGCCGCGACACCGCCGAGGCCGGCACCGACCCCGTACGGGAAGGGCTGGTCAGCCACACCATCACGGTTGAGCGGCTGGACCCGGTCACCGCCCACGAGATCGGCCGGCCCGAGGCCGCCTGCCAGCTCACGGTAGTGGAGCGCTACGACGGTCGCATCGGCAAGATCTGCGCCGTCCAGGCCGACCTGTGGGGTCCGGTCACCATCGAACAGTGCGCCCGGGGCATTGCCCGCACTTACGGCGCGCACTACGTGCCCGTCACACCGGCGCTCGTTGGACAGGCGGTGGCGTGATGACCAGCCAAGTTGCTGTCTTCGCCGCTGTGTTCGCGGCGCTGTATGCCGCGCACAGCTTCGGTGACCATTGGGTGCAGACCCACCGTCAGGCGTGCGCCAAGGCCGCGCCCGACCGCTCGGGACGGCTGGCCTGCGCTGGGCACGTCGCCACGCTGACGTTGACCAAGGCCGCCGCCGTGGGCGTGGTCATCGTGGTGACCGGGCTGCCGCTGTCGCCATTGGCGCTCTTGCTGGGGCTGGCCGTGGATGCCGTCTCGCACTACTGGGCCGACCGCCGTGTCACTCTTGCCCGTCTCGCCGAGGTCATCGGCAAGGGCGACTTCTACCGGATGGGTGCGCCCCGCCCCGGCGCCGACGACGCCCCACATCTCGGCACCGGCGCCTACGCCCTGGACCAGTCCTGGCACCACCTGTGGCTGTTCATCGCCGCCCTGATTATCGCTTCCTGAACGGAGGAACACTGCGATGTCTCGCATCCGCGCTGCTTTCTGGGACCCCGCCGGCGAGCGCCACGGCATCCCCACCTACCCATGGCGGTTGGCGCCGCCGCACCTGCTCACGCTGCGACAGCTCAGCGCCGAAGGGCTGCGGCCCGGCGGTCAGGGCGTGCAGGCGCAGGTGTTGTGGCGCTCGCGTCGCTACGGCGCGCCCGGCGTGCGCGCCGCCTACCTGTATGACGTGCGGTTCGCGCTGCCCAAGCGCACCGCCACCGCGCGTCAGCGCGTCGCCCTCGGCAAGGCTAACGCCGCCCGCCGCACCTGCCCCGAGTGCCTGCGCGATGTCGGCTACGTGCTGCCGCGCCACCTCGGCACCTGCCTGGACTGCGCTGAGGAGGTCGCCGCATGACCGCGCCCGAGAGGTACGCCCCCGGTAGCAAGGTCCGCTATCACGGTTCCCTCACCGACCAGCACGGCGAGTACGTCATCCTCGACCTCTGCGAATGCGGCGCCTGCGAAGAGGCCGACGATTGGGCAGCGTTCACCCGCGTGCCCCGCCAGCCCCGTTACGTCCTGGCTACCAGGCACGGCGAGCGTGAGCACCTTGCCCATGTCCGTCACGCGAGCGTGACGCCGTGAACGGCCTCATGTCCCATCCGCTCGCCGAGGCTGCTGCCGCGCCTCGGCTGTCGGTGGTGTCCGCTGCGCCCGTGCTGGTGTCCGACCCGGCCGGCCTGTTCGCCGAGCTGGCACTCCTGGCCCTGCCGCTCGGCGAGTACGTGGTGTGCGGCAGCGCCGCCCTGTACGTGCGTGGCCTGCGCGCCCGGATGGGAGACCTGGACGTGGTGGCGCGCGGCCCGGCATGGGCCAAGGTGCTTTCGCTCGGCGTGCCGCCGAGCGTGGCCTTGTCCGGTCATGGCCTGGTCGTCAACCACCCGCGCGCCGCCATCGAGTTCGTCGATCGGTGGACGCCCGGTTGGCCGACCGACTACCTGATCGCCTCCGCCGACCTGATCGACGGCATCCCGTTCATGCGTCTGGGCGATGTCCTGGCCTGGAAACAGCGCGCCCGCCGCGCCAAGGATTTGCCCGACATCGCCGCCGTGCACCGGCTCCGCCGGCTGTGGAACGACGACCCCACCCCCGCCCGTACCGACAAGACCGATTGGAGGAAAGCAGCATGAACATCGCCACCCCGAACCCCGAGCCCGGACCGGAGGACTTCTCCCGCACCCTGGCCGAGATCGAACACCACCTGGCCGACCAGGCGCCCGCTCACCCGCCGCCCGACACCCCGCCGCCTGATGACCTGGACGCCGCGGGGGAGACCCGGCGCGTACGGCAGTTGCGCGCCGAGGTCGCCGAGGCCCGCCATCTGGCCGCCCTGCAAATCGACGACACGCCGCTTCTGCTGGACACGGCCAAGGTGCGCAAGCGCCGTAGGAAGGCCCACGAGGCGGCCCGGCTTCACCTGCTCGGGCAGGATCCGGCCATGCGCGCCTGGCAGGCCGGCCGGATGCGGCGCACCCTGGTGACCGCGCTCATGGTCGCTTTGGTGTTGGCGCTGGCCTGGTCCACCGCCGGCGTGCAGCACTTCGCCGCCGAGGGCGCCGAGGCGTGGTCACCCTCGTGGATGTTCGCGTGGCTGGTCGAGCCGTTCATGTCGATCGCCTTGCTGGGCGTCGTCGGGGCTCGCGCCTACCTCGGCACCCAGGGCCGGCCGCTCAACGACCGCAAGCTGATCCGCATCGAGTACCTGTTCCTCGCTCTGACCCTCGGCATGAACGCCTGGCCTTACCTGCCGTGGGCGCTGGAGGAGGGACAGCACTTCTCTGTCTCCCGGTTGGTGCTGCACGTGCTGGGGCCGATCGTGGCGGTCGCGATCGTCATCGCGCTGCCGATCATCTTGGCCGCGTTCTCCCAACTGGACTACACCCGCGCCGATGACGGGCTTACCGGCCTTTCGTACAGCACGAACACCGGTGATCGGGTAAGGCGGACCGCCGCCGAGGTGGCCCCGCTGATCGAACGCGCGCAGGTGCTCATCACGGCCGGAGACCTGCCCCCGCACCCGAGCGCCTACAAGATTCAGCGGGCGCTGCGCTGCGGCATGGACGACGCCCGCGCCGTCCGCGACGCGCTCGCTCCCGAGGCCGCATGACCGCCCGCCCATTGAACCTCCACCGACCGACACCCGACAAGGCAAAGGGAATCCGCCCCGTGAACAGACAGATCACTTTGACCCGGCACGTCGCCGCGCTGCTGTCGTGGCTGAACACCGCGAACCCGCCCACCGAGCACGAGATCGCCATGCGCATCATGAAGATCGGCGAAGAGTTCGGTGAGGTGGTTGCGGCTTACATCGGCGTGACCGGCCAGAACCCGCGCAAGGGCGTCAGCGCCACCCGCGCCGAGCTGACCGGCGAACTGTGCGACGTCATCATCGCGGCCATGACCGCGCTGGCCACCGTCGCCGGCGACGTCGAGCAGGCCGACCGGGTCCTGCACGAGCACCTGACCGCCCGTCACCCGCGGCTGCCGGCCCTGGTCCGCGCCGGCGCCGCCTGACAAAGGAGACACGCCCATGTTCACCTTCGCGTTCATCGTCACCCTGCTCTGCCTGGCCGTACCGGTGGCCATCTACCTGCGGATGCTCATCACCGGCCCGGCCGAACGCGCCCGCATCCACACCCACATGGCCGCCCACCGGCGCGGCCCCGAGCAGGACACGGCCCCCAGTCGCCAAACCGAAGCCGTGCCCTGCCACCCCATCGCCCAAGAAGCATCCGAGGTGTCTTCATCATGACCGAGCGCCCGACCGACTTCGACACTCTCACCGACCCGCCGCCGCCCGAACACCCCGACACCGCCCCCGGCGCCGACGTCGGGCAGGGTGCGCAGGTGGTGAACCTGGACACGGCCCGCGCCGACCTGCTGCCATACGGGACGCTGCTGCCCCCCACCCCCGGCCTGCTCGATGACCCGCGACAGGCCGTCCGTGACACCTCTTATGAGGTCGAACTGGACGCCCCCCCGGACGAGGCCGACGACGCCGGGACGGCACCGGTTCCGGTGGATCCGCCCGCGCCCGTCCTGCTGGAGTCCGAGCAGGGCGACAAGCGCCGCCCGATCATCCCGCCCGGTCTTCGCCGGGGCAGTCTGCCCGGCACCGTCCGCAAGACGGCAGAGCGGGTGGCGTACGTGGCCGGCTTCCACGCCGCCCGCGCCCCCTGGTACACCGTCCAAGCGCTGTGGTGGGCGATCGTCGGTGTGTTCCGGCTGATCGGCCGGCAACTGCGCTGGTGGTGGGTCATCGAGCAGTACACGCTGTTGCAGAACAGCGCCAGTGACAACGACCCGGCGATGTGGCTCAAGCTGCACCGGGAAGGCAAGGCCACCCGCCGTTGGCGCGGTATCGCCCTGTTCTTCGAGGTCATCGCCCTCGGCATCGTGGTCCTGATCGCCGTGGGCGCCGACCTTGCGCCCCTGTGGTGGGCGGGTATCACCGCGGCGCTGGTGCCGGTGCTGGCCCTCTACGGGCGTCCGGCCGGACGGCAGATCATCCCGACCGCCGTGGTCAGCAACCGCTACCGGCTGCTGAACAGTGATGTCGTGCTCCGGGCGTACTACGCCGCCGGCCTCGGTCACCCGGACAAGTCCAACCAGCAGGTCAAGTTCGGCTCCCGGATGTCGCGCGACAACGCCGGGATCGGCTCCGAGGTGCTGGTGGACCTGCCTTACGGGAAGACGTTCGAGGATGCGGTCAAGGCCCGCGGCGCCATCGCCTCCGGCCTGGACGTCACCGTCCAGCAGGTCTACCTGACCCGCGATGCCACCTCCAACCGGCGGCACATGCTGTTCGTGGCCGACCGTGACCCGCTCGCGGTCCCCGCCGGCCGCACGCCGCTGCTGGACGGCAAGCCGCGCAACATCTGGCAGCCTGCCCCGTTCGGGCTGGACGAGCGCGGTCGCAAGGTCGAGCTGCTGCTGTTGTGGATCTCGATTCTGGTCGGTGCGCAGCCACGTAAGGGCAAGACGTTCGCGGCCCGATTGCTGGCCCTGTACGCGGCGATGGACCCGTACGTAAGGCTTACCGTGGTCGATGGTAAGGACAGCCCGGACTGGCGCAAGTTCGCGCTGATCGCGCACCGCATCATCTTCGGCACCATGCCCAACCGCGACGGTGACCCCGTCGAGATGCTGTTGGACGCGCTGCGGGAGATCAAGGCGCACATTCAGCAGGTCAACCAGTTCCTTTCCACGCTGCCCGTCACCGAATGCCCGGACGGCAAGCTGACCGAGGAACTGTCGCGCAAGTACCCCAACCTGCGGGTGTGGGTCTTGGTGATGGAGGAGTTCCAGGTCTACTACGAGCTGGACGACCAGGAGACGAACAAGGAGATCGCCTCCCTGCTCAGCTTCATCATGGCGGTCGGCCCGTCCGCCGGCGTCATCATCCTGTCCAGCTCCCAGAAGCCCGGCGGGGTCGGCGCCGGTGACGTGCAGCGGTTGTTCAACCGCTACCGCGACAACCACGCCGTGCGCTTCGCGCTCAAATGCGGTAACCGCAACGTCTCCGACGCCATCCTCGGCGGTGACGCCTACTCCGAGGGATTCGACGCATCCTCGCTGCCGATCGGCAAGCAGTATCGCGGAGTCGGCTACCTGTACGGCGCATCGGACGACACCCCGACCGTGCGGACCTACCTGGCCGACGCCGCCGACGCCGAGAAGATCCTGACCACCGCTCGCGCCCTGCGTGAGCGCGCCGGGACGCTGACCGGTTACGCCGCCGGGCAGGTCATGGCCCGCGATGTGCGGGACGTGCTGGCCGACGCCCTGTCGGTCTTCCAGGGCAGTGAGACCGGCCAGCCCTGGACGGTGCTGGCCGCCCGGCTGGCCGAGCGCATCCCCGAGCACTACGCCGACCTGAATTCCGATGCCATCTCCGCTCAGCTTCGTGCCCTCGGCGTGCCGAGCGTGGACGTCAAGCGGGACGGCAAAGCACTCAAGGGAGCCAAGAAGACGGCCATCACCGCCGCCATCGACCGCCGCCAAAACAGCGCCGGATAGCCCCGCCAGCGCGCCCGGCGGACCCCGCTCGACGGGTTCGCCGGGTCGCGGAACGCCCGCGACCGGTCGCGGTGGCGCGACCCGCCCCGCGACCGTCTAAACACCGCCTGACCAGCCCGAATATCCGCAGGTCGCGGGTAGCGGGCTTGGCTTCCCACGCCCTGATACCGGCTCTGGAGACCTGCCATGACCCCTCTGGCCGCGACCGCGACCACCCACCTCGCGACCACCGTCGCAACCCCGACCCTGGCCTCATTCCTTGCTGTGCTGGCCCTGCTGTGGCTGCTCGGCTACGCCGCCGTCTGCGCCGCCGACCCCTTCGGCTGCTGCCGTCGCTGCAAAGGGCCCGGCAAGACGCTCAAGCCCAACGGGCGCGTCAAGCGCTGGTGCCGCCGCTGCGACGGCACCGGCCTACGTCTGCGCATCGGCCGGCGCCTGTTCAACTACCTGCGCCGGCTGCACCGCGACGCCGCCCGCTGACCGCCGCGCCTCACTCCTCCGATACCGCGAGGCCGGCCACCCGCCCATCCCGGACATCGGCCAGCGCTTGGAGATATCCGGTTTCGACCGCGCGCTGCACGATGTTGGAGATCGGCTCGGGCATGTCCATCCAGCCGCCCCACGCCGAGCACAGATTCGCGGTCGCCTCCCGCGCCTGCCGCGCGTCGCTCGCATCCTCACGCGGACCCTCGCGCAGCACGTTCACCGACCACTCCCACGCCGCCAGGTCAGCGCTGCTGTAGCTCTCCTCAGCCATACGCCTGACGGTACGCGCCGGCACCTGCCCGCGCCCCTGCATCACCACCATTCCAACCGAATTCCCGAAGGGAAACCGCCATGTCCGGCGAGACCACCATCACCATCATCGGCAACCTGACCGCCGACCCCGACATGCATTACACCCAGACCGGCGCCGCGGTGGCGAGCTTCACCGTCGCCTCCAGCGCCCGCACCTACAACAAGCAGGTCGAGCAGTGGCAGGACGGCGAAGTCCTGTTCATGCGCTGCTCGGCATGGCGCGACCTCGGCGAGCACGTCGCCGAATCGCTCACCCGCGGCACCCGCGTCATCGCCTCCGGACGGCTCCGCCAGCGCACGTTCGACACCAGCGACGGCGACAAGCGCACCGTCATGGAGATGACCGTGGACGAGATCGGCCCCTCGCTGCGGTTCGCCACCGCCCGACCCGTCAAGGCCGCCCGCGACAACGGCCAGCACACCAACAACGGCAACAGCAACGGAGCCGCGCCGCGCGGTGGGTTCGACGACCCGTGGGCCTCCCAGTCCGCCCCCGCCGGCGCGCCCGGTGACGAGCCGCCGTTCTAACCCTCCTCCCGCATCCGCCTCGGAGCGGCGCCGCCGTCACGCCGTGACCCGCCGCTCCGAGGCACCACCCCCGCCAACCTGGAAGGACTCGCACATCCCATGCCAGCAACCACCGCGACCACGAAGCCCGCCGATGACCAGGCGTCGCTGTTCGCCCTCACCGCCTCGGACGGTGCCGAGGGCGCGGTGTCGGGCGTGCGGTTCATCGCCGCCGACCCGACCGCCAGTGACGCCGCGCTGATCGGTGACGGCTACGGCTGGCTGGCCGCCGCGCTGCCCGCCCCGCGACCGCCCACCTGCCCGGCCTGCCACCGCCCGACCGTGCTGCCCGCCGCCGCGCCGGTGCTGTGGACCTGCCCGCGCTGCCACCCCACGGAGACCCGATGACCACCACACCCACCACCTGCTACGTGCGCGAGCACGACGGACACCGCATGACCGTCCACAGCCCCGCCGGGTTCGAGCCGGCCGCGTTCGCCCGGTTCACCGCCGCCGAACCGATGCTCGGGCTGGACGTGGAGACCAGCGCCATCGACGACAAAGGCCCGCGCCAGTTCGACCCCGCGTTCACGGTCCGGCTGGTCCAGTTCGGCTCACCTACCGAGGCGTGGGTCCTGGACCCGACCGACCCCGACCAGCATGCCGCGATTCGGACGACGCTGGCCGACCCCGCACGCCGGTTCGTCACCCACACCACCTACGACCCGCTCGCGGTCTGGGCCGCATTCGGCATCGCGCTCGGGCAGCGCGTCATCGACACGCACCTGATCTCCAAGCTGATCGACCCCGACGAACGCGCGGGCCATGGACTCAAGGAGCTGACCGGCCGCCACCTGGACGACGGGCTCCAGCACGCCGAGGCCGCGTTGCACGCCCGGATGCGCGCCCTGGCGCCGACCGGACACCGCGCCGGCAACTCCTGGCGCACCTGGGGATGGAACCACCTACCCACCTCCGAAGAGGCATACGTCGTCTACGCCGGGCTGGACGCCGTCTACGTGCGCCTCCTGCTGCCGGTGCTGCTACGGCACTGCCTGGACTTCACCCACCTGGTACGGATGGAGCAATGGTTGGCCGCCCGCGCCACCGCCATCACCATCCGCGGCCTGCTGCTGGACCGCCCCTACACCACCGCCCTACTGGAGGAGATCCAGCGTGAGCACCACACCGCCGAGACCCGCATCCAACAGGCCCTCGGCTTCCCCGGCGGCTCACCCCGCTTCGCCACCTGGCTGGACGGCCACCTGTCCGAGGCCGGCGTCAGCGCCGCCGATCTGCCGCGCACCCCGACCGGCCGCCTGAAGGTCACCGCCGACACCCTCACCACCCTGACCGACCAGCACGCCACCGCGCTGCCTGAGCAGGTGCGCGAACTGCTGGCCGCCCGGCGAGTGATGGCCGCCACCTCCAACCTGATCGCCAACCTGACCGCGTTCCTGCGCGCCGCCGACCCCGCCGGCCGCGTGCATCCGCAGATCAACACCCTGCGCGCCAAGACCGCCCGTATGAGTGTCACCGGCCCGGCGTTGCAGACGCTCAAGAAACATGACCCGCGGCTACGGCACTGCTTCCGCGCCGACGCCGGCCACGTGCTCATCTCCTGCGACTTCTCCCAAGTAGAGGTCAGAGTGGCCGCTGCCCTGTCCGGTGACCCGACCCTGAAACGAGTGATCGCCTCCGGGACCGACATCCACGACGCCACCGCCGCCCTGATGTACGGCGACGCCTACACGCCCGAACAGCGCACCATCTCCAAGCGCTGCACCTTCGGCACCCTGTACGGCGGTGGCGCCACCGCGCTGGCCGGCCAGACCGGCGTCACACCTGAGGTGGCCCGGCAGGTCATCGACCGCTGGCAGTCCACCTACCCGCGCGTGATCGCCTACACCAAACAACTGGCCGGCCAAAGCGTGGTGACCACGCCGAGCGGCCGGCGCATCCCCGCCGACCCCGCCCGCGGCTACGCCAACGGCAACTACATGGTCCAATCCACCGCCCGTGACCTGCTGCTGGCCGCCGTCTACACCTTCGCCACCACCCACCCCGAGGCCAAGCTGTGGCTATTCGTCCATGACGAAGTCATCATCCAAGCCCCCGAACGCGACGCCGAACACCTGTGCGCCGCCCTTCGGCAGGCCATGACCACCACCTTCCAGGGCGTGCCGATCGTGGCCGACGCCGACATCCTCGGCACCCACTGGGGCCACCTCCCCGACCCAACCACCGCCGAGGCGCACCAGGAGGCGGCATGACCACCACGGGCACGGCTCCCATGCCGACCAATCGCGATTCGTCGCGTGCCGCCGGCGCAACGCGACGCGTCGCCTACGACGTCCAGCCCGACGCGTCGCGTACGGCGGCCGCTCTACACGACGCGTCGCGTTCCACCACGGCGCAACACGACGCCTCACCTCCAGGCAACGACGCGCAACGGCTCTGCGCCTGGTGCTCAGGCCCGATCCCCGCCACCGCCCGGCGAGATGCGGTGTGCTGCTCGGTGCGCTGCCGACAGGCGCGCCACCGCTTCACCCGCACCGTGGGCGCCGGCGCCGCTGAAGGCGTCGCGACTGGCCACCCGCTACGGCTGGCCTACGCCGACCCGCCCTATCCAGGTAACGCGCGCCTGTACCGCGGACATCGCGACTACGCCGGCGAGGTTGACCATGAGGCGCTGATTGGGCGCCTGATGGCCTACGACGGATGGGCGCTGTCCACCTCAGCCGCCGCTTTGCCGGCGGTGCTGGCGCTGTGCCCGCCCGAGGTGCGTGTCGCAGCCTGGCACCGCGGCGAACGGCCCACCGTCAGCCGATGGCCGCTGAGCGCCTGGGAACCGGTCATCTATACCGGAGGCCGCCCTTCCGACCCGTCGCGCCGACCAGGTGCGCGACGGGTGGACTCCCTGGTGCACGGCGTTTCGGCGATGACCACCTTGCCGGGCAGGGTCATCGGTGCCAAACCGGCCGCCTTCTGTCGGTGGCTGTTCGACCTGCTCGGCGCCGTACCCGGTGACAGCTTCGATGACCTGTTCCCCGGCTCTGGTGCCGTCAGCCGCGCCTGGGCTGTCTTCGCCGGCGCCCCTGTCCCGTCGCCTGCGGCCGAAAGCGACGCGTCGCCTGCAGCTGGACACGACGGGTCGTCTCCGCCGGCGCGCACGACGCCTGACCCCGTCCCCCAATTGGTGGCTCTACCAGCTATCCGACAAGGCCACCAGTTGGGGGGAAGCCGGTCCCGATCAAGCATGTGACCTGATCAAAGGAGAGGTTTCAACATGACCGACCTGCTCACCGCCACCGGCGCCGCCCGACGTGGCTGGCGCGTCTTCCCGCTCACCCCGCGCGGCAAGTACCCCGCCCGCGGCTTCACCGATTGGGAGCGCAACGCCACCACTGACCCCGACCGACTGGCCGCCTGGTGGCGACACGCGCCCTTCAACGTGGGCATCGCCTGTGGACCCTCTGACCTGTTGGTCATCGACTTGGACCTGCCCAAACCCGGCGAGCACCCGCCCGCCGCATGGGCACAACGTGGCATCGCATCCGGTGAGCAGGTCTTCCGCCATCTGTGCGCTGAGCACGGCCAGCCCTACCCCGACGACACCCGCACCGTGACGACCCGCCGCGGCGGCCTGCACCTGTACTTCAGCGCCCCGCCTGGCAGGCATCTCGGCAACACCTCGGGAGCGCGCGGCAAGGGGCTGGGTTGGCTCATCGACACCCGCGGCGCCGGCGGCTACGTCGTCGCGCCGGGCAGTTACGTGGCCGCCCGCGACGGCACCGGCCCCTACACCCTCACCCGCGATCAACCGCCCGCCCCGCTACCCGACTGGCTGACCGCCGCACTCATCCCGCCACCGCCGCAACCCGCATCGACGACCTCGGTCGCCGAGCTGCTGGCCGGCCTGCCCGCCCGGCGACTGTCCACCTACGGCCACGCGGCCCTGACCGGCGAGATCGAGCGCGTCACCACCGCGCCGGACGGAGGCCGCAACCGCGCGTTGAACCTGGCCGCCTGGAAACTCGGCAAGCTCATCGCCCGCGGCGCGCTACCCCGCGATCTGGTCGAACACGCCCTGCAAGCCGCCGCCGAGACCGCCAACGGCCACAGCCGCGACCCGCGCCCGCCCCACGCTCTGGCCGCCGTCATCAGCTACGGCATCAACGCCGGCATACACGCCGCATGAACCCGACCACCAGGGAGACACCATGCCCCAACCACATCCGCCCACCGGCGCCGCCCTACTCAACCAGCTCCACGCCGCCCTGACCCGGTACGTGATCCTGCCCCGCGTCGAGGCCGCCGACGCGGTCACACTGTGGATCGCCACGACCCACGCTCAACCCGCGCTCGCGCACGCGCCGCGCCTGGTCATCCGCGGCCCGGAAAAGCGATGCGGCAAGTCCCGCCTACTCGACATCGTGGAGGCCACCTGCCACGACCCGTTCATCACCGTCAACTCCAGCTCGGCGGCCATCTACCGCTCCATCTCCGACGACCCGCCGACCATCCTGGTCGATGAGGCCGACACCATTTTCGGCGCCAAAGCAGACGGCCACGAAGACCTACGCGGCCTGCTCAACGCCGGCCACCAGCGCAACCGGCCCGCAAAACGGTACGACGCCAACGCCAACCGAGTGGAATCCATCCCGACCTTCGCCATGGCCGCACTCGCCGGCATCGGCTCCATGCCCGACACCATCGAAGACCGCGCCGTCGTCATCCGCATGCGCCGCCGCGCCCCCGGCGAAAGCGCCGCCCCCTACCGGCACAAACGCGACCGCCTACCCCTGCGCCGTCTGGCCGCCGAACTGGCCGCCTGGCTCCGCCCCGACCTGGCCACCCTGGAGGAAGCCGAACCCGCCATGCCCGTCGAAGACCGCGCCGCTGACACCTGGGAACCCCTGGTCATCATCGCCGACCATGCCGGCGGCACCTGGCCCGACCGCGCCCGAGCCGCCGCCCTGGCCTTGACCGCCGAGGCCGACGACAACGGCCACACCTCACCACGCCTACGTCTGCTCACCGACTGCCGCACCGCGTTCGGCGAACAGACCGCCCTGCCCACCGCCGTCCTGCTGGAACGGCTCAAGGCCGACCCCGACAGCGAATGGGCCGAACACGGACCCGCCGGCCTGACCGCGATGAAGTTCGGCAGCCTGCTGCGCGAATACGACATCCGCTCGACCACGATCCGCTTCCCGCCCCCGACCGGTCAGGCCAAGGGCTACCAGCGCGCGGATTTCGCCGACGCCTGGGCGCGCTACTGCCCGGCTCCCGACCCCGCCCCGGACGGCGACAGACCGCCCCACGAGCCCGCCCGAGACGGCGACGTCGTGCCAATCGCCAGGGGAAGCCGTACCAGCCGTACCAGCCTCAATTCCGCAGGTCAAAGCGGTACGGCTTACATCCCTGGTACGGCTTAAGCCGTACCACCAAAAAAGCCGTACCAGCCCTGACCAGCAAAAACGAGGCTGGTACGGCTGGTACGGCTACCCCCCTCAAACCGGCCCCCGCGCACCCGCCACGGCCCCGGCAAAGCCGCTAACACGACGCCCAAGCCCCCCGTTCCCACACCGATTCACCCGCCTGGAAGGAACGCGCCAACATGGCCGCTACCGTCACCCGCCTGCACGCGATGCTCACCGTCGCCGAGGTCTGCACCGAACTCCAGATCTCCCGATCCACCTTCTACGACTGGCGCCAGAAAGGCCGCGCCCCCCGCTGCATCGCCCTGCCCAACGGCTCACTCCGCGTACGCCGCACCGACCTCGAAAGATGGCTCAACGCCCGAGAGGACGCGGCCTGATGGAGAACACCACCTACCGCGTTCGCGTTCACAAGACCGAGGTCCGCAAGAACGTCGCGGGCAAGGTCACCTCCTACCGCGTCCAATGGTCCACGGATGGCAAGCCGTGGAAACGGACCTTTCAGAAGAGTGCGCAGGCAGATGCTTACCGAAGCAAGCTGCTCACCGCTGCTCGGGAGGGCGAGCCTTTCAGCCTGGTCACTGGCGAGCCGGTGAAGTGGAGCCGCGTTGAGCGGCCAGAGATGACCTGGTACGACTTCGCTTGCAAGTTCGCTGACTTCAAGTGGAAAGCTGCCTCGGCGAAGTATCGCCAAGACATCGCCCGCGCCCTCACCGCAGCCACACCGGCCATGCTCACCAACAGCAAGGACAAGCCGTCTGACCTTGACCTCCGAACCGCCATGCGCCGATGGGGGTTCAACACCAAACAGCGCGCCGGCGCGTCTGAAGAAGTGGCTGAGGTGCTGGCGTGGCTGGCCAAGAACACCCGTCCCATATCCGCGCTGACCGAGGCGGCCACCGTCCGTGCCTTGCTCGACGCCGCCACCTCACGCCTGAACGGGAAGACCGCCGCCACAAGCACGATTCGCCGGCACAAGACCATTCTGCAGAACGCAATGGACTACGCCGTAGAGCTGAAGCTCTTGGATTCCAATCCGATCAAGGCTCTGAAGTGGAAGCCGCCGAGGGTCACCTACGAAGTGGACAGGCGTAGTGTCGTCAATCACTCTCAAGCGCGCCGTCTTCTTGCCGCGGTGGAAGCACAACAGCCCAGCGGGAAGCGACTTGTCGCGTTCTTCGCCGTCATCTACTACGCGGGACTACGTCCCGAGGAAGTTGTACGGCTCGGCGAGGACAACATCATCCTTCCCGACTTGGTAAGGAATCCCGAAACGGGAGAGCTCCAGGAACCGGCAGACGAGTGGGGTGAGCTCCGCTTCGCTGGCGCCGCGCCGTTCGCCGGCCGTGAGTGGACGGACGACGGCAGGCTGCGGGAAGAACGCGCCCTCAAGCACCGTGCCGAAGGCGAAGCGCGCGTCGTTCCCTGTCCTCCCGCTCTTGTCCGGATTTTCCGCGCGCACCTTGTGGAGTTCGGCACCGGCCCCGGAGGGCGGTTGTTCACCGGGGTCCGCGGTGGCGAGCTGGCCGGCATCACGTGCCGGCGCGTGTGGGCCAAGGCAAGAGAACAGGCCCTGACCACAAAGGAGGCACAGTCACCGCTGGCCAAGCGCATCTACGACCTGCGCCATGCCTGTGTCTCGACGTGGCTCAACGCCGGCGTACCAGCCACACAGGTAGCCGAATGGGCAGGTCACAGCGTGGATGTCCTGCTCAGGATCTACGCCAAATGCGTCGTTGGCCAAGATGAGGCCGCTAAGCGGCGCATCACCGAGGCGTTGAAGGATCTCGACCCTCCCGCCTTGGCTTGACGCCTCAATCGGACCTCGAAAATCGATATCCAATTCTTGTGAAGGAATTGCGCATCTATGATCGGGGTCTGCTAGGGTAGATCGCAGGCAAAGTGATCTCAGGAGGGACTGTTCGTGACCACCCCCACCCCCGCATGGACTCTCAAGCCCGGGCAGCAGATCGAGCGCAAGACGCTGCACGAGCGTTTCGGTGGCCGCACTCAGGGCGGCATCGGTCCGTCCAGCCGCAGCGACAACGTCTTCGTCTTCACCGACCCGATTGCCGGCGAAAAGCACGGGTACTTCGACGGCTGGATGCCCGACGGCCTGTTCCACTACAGCGGCGAAGGCCAGTACGGCGACCAGCGGATGATGTCCGGGAACGCCAGCATTCTCAACCACAAGCAGAACGAGAAGGCGCTGCGCGTCTTCCAGGGCGCCCGCGGTACCGTCACCTACCTCGGCGAGTTCGAGGTGGACGACAAGGAGCCCTGGTACGAGGCCGACGCCCCCGAAACCGGCGGTGGCGCCATCCGCCGCGTCATCGTCTTCCGGCTGCGTCCCATCGACGCGGCGGTTCAGCCGCCGCAGACCAGCCTGGCGCGGCTGCTCGACGCCGCCAACGACAACCCGAACGAAGACCAGGTACAGGAGCTCGAACTGGAGCAGCAGCTCACCGAGCGGACTTTCGTCAACCCCGACCGGGAGCCGTACGAGGCCGAGCGGAAGGAGTCCACCCTCGTGCAGGCGCTGGGAGACTACCTGCGCGGCAAGAACCACAAGGTGGGCCGGCATCAAATGCTGCCGAAGGGGGAGACCCGTCCGCTTTTCACCGACCTGTATGACCACGATGCGAAGCTGCTGATCGAGGCCAAGGGCAGCGTCACCCGCGAGAACGTGCGCATGGCTATCGGCCAGCTCGCCGACTACAGCCGCTTCCTGCCCGACGCCACGAGGGCGATTCTGCTGCCCAGCGAGCCGCGCCAGGACCTGATCGAACTGGCCCACAGCCAGGACATCGTCATCGTGTGGCCGACTAAACGCGGGTACGGCGCCAGCCGGCCCGGCTTCGCGCTGTAGAATCGCACTGATCCAACTCGTGTCCGCGCTGAAGAAATTCGATTTACCGTCCCTCCGGACCAAAGCGCAAACACGAAAGATGTCAAATGACAACTGAACGCGCTGTTCTGATCGCTCTTGCAGTGATCATGACTGCCAGCATCGCCACCGCACTGTTTCTCGCAGACGGCTCTACCTGGCCCGCCTCCCTTCTTGGCGGCCTCGCTGCCGGCGGGTGCACATTGTGGGGGCTGCTCGGATGGTTTGGCCGTAAGACGTGAGTTGCACGATCTAGGGCAATTTCCGTCAGGCACGGCGCATGCGTGAGGCTAGGAGGAGGGTGTGACATCACCCTGCAATCCTCCTGGCCTTCATGCAATGCCGAAAGTGCAGCTCATTGCGCGCCGGTCACATGCGCCCCGTCGTGGCACGGCTACTGGGCATGCCCATGACTCGGGTACGGCGTCAGCCGGCCCGGCTTCGCGCTGTAGGTCATACGCGGCTTGCCCGCTCGCTGAAGTCGTGGGTAAGCATTGGGTAGAGCTGCCCGCAAACGATCGGTATCGGCCGTAGACAGCCGGACATGAGAAACCCCCGTCTCCGCGCGGAAGCGCAGGTCAGGCGGGGGTTTTGGCTGTTCTAGAGAAGTAGGGCGGGTGGGACTTGAACCCACGACCCACGGATTATGAGTCCGATGCTCTGACCGGCTGAGCTACCGCCCCTGGATTCAGTTGTCCCCACGTGCGCCGCGCTCCGGGATCACCCCGAGCCTCCGCGCACGCTAAAGGCTAAAGCATGGGACCCCCGCTTGCCGCCAGCCGCGTGGAAGGCGCCCGCACATCATTCCATGCCAGGGCGAGTAGATCGAGCGTTCGGGTCGTACGCTCTGCGCGTACGCCGGGAGCGGCTGGGTAGCGTCGGGGCATGCCCGTGAGACTGATCTACGAGACGCATTCCATCACCGTGGACAACGAGACCGGCATCGCCACGGGATGGCTGCCGGGCGAGCTGTCCAGGACGGGCCGTGGGCTGGCGGCCGAGTTGGGGGTGCGGCGGCGCGACGTGGACGTCGTCTACGCGTCCGATCTGCGCCGGGCCGTGGAGACCGCGGAGATCGCCTTCGGCGACACCAAGGAGATCAGGCTCGACCAGCGCCTCAGGGAGTGCGACTACGGCATCTACAACGGCCGTCCGGTGAGCGAGGTGGCGATGTTGCGCGCCAGGCACATCGACACGCCCTGGCCGGGCGGGCAGAGCTACCAGCACGTCGTGGCCGAGACGGCGGCGTTCCTGGAGGACGTGATGAAGGAATGGCAGGAGTGCACGGTGCTGGTCATCGCGCACTCGGCCAATCGGTGGGCGCTGCGCAACCTGCTCGAAGGAGTACCGCTGGAGGATCAGGTCGACGCGCCGTTCGACTGGCGGCCGGGCTGGGAGCACATCCTGGCCTGAAGAGGCTGAAGAGGCTGAAGAGGGCGGAGAGACCGGAAAGGGCGGGGGCTGGAGAGGCCGGGGAAAGCCGGCGCGGCCGGGAGGCGGGGGTGAACTCCGCCTCCCGGCCGCCGTCAAAAGCTGGTCACGGGCGGTTGACGCCCAGGGTGTAGGAGCCGGAGCCGCTGTAGGCGTGGACGCGGTAGCGGTAGTAGCCCGCGGTCCCGCTGTAGCTGATCGTCTCGTCGGGGTTGGCGGTGATGCCCTGCGCGACGACCGCCCAGGAGGAGCCGTTCCACTTCTGCAGGTACAGGTCGAAGTCGGTGCCGTTGGGGCCGTCCAGGCAGCCGGCGTGCGTGCCGGAGGTCGTGGACTGGTAGTAGGAGCCGTTCGGCTGGTAGACGCTCTGGCCGGAGGTCAGCGAGCCGCTGTAGGTCGAGCTGTAGCCCTGGCAGCCGGTCGGGGGCTCCTGGCCACCGCTGGTGACCAGGGTGAGGCCGCCCGCGGAGAGGATCTCGCCCACCGGCTGGAAGTACGTGGTGCCGCCGCTGGTGCAGTTGCCGGAGCCGCCGGAGGTCATGCCCTGGGCCTGGTCGCCGGAGATGAACGAGCCGCCGGAGTCGCCGCCCTCGGCGCAGACGTTGGTCCGGGTGAGGCCGGAGACGGTGCCTTCGGGGTAGTTGACCGTGGAGTTGAGCGCCTGGACGGTGCCGCAGTGCCACTGGGTGGTGGAGCCGGAGCGGCAGATGGAGCCGCCGGGCTGGGTGACGGTGGAGCCGCGGACCGGCAGGATGCCCGAGCCGTAGGCGTTGACCACGCCGGGGGCGGTCCAGTTGGCGTTGGTCGAGATCCAGGAGTAGTCGTTGCCGGGGAACGACGAGATCTGGAACGACCCCTGCGCGACCTGGTTGTAGCCCGTGGTGGCGTTGCCGACGTTGCCGCAGTGGCCGGCGCTGGTGAAGCCGAGCTGGGTGCCGCGCCTGGCGGCGAAGCCGACGGAGCAGCGGTAGCCGAGCGCCGAGTTGTAGTAGGCGTCGCCGCCGCGGATGTCGTAGAAGAGGCGCGGCTGCTCGGCCGACTGCTCGACCTTCACCGCCGCGGCGTCCACGCCGCTGGCCTCGACCCACGCGCGGGCGGCTTCAAGATCGGTGGCCCAGGCGATGACGGCGTTGTCCTGGGGCGAGATGGACCAGGCGTGCACCGAGGAGGGGGCCGCCGCGCGGTCCAGGCCGTCCTTGACGGCGGTGAGCTGCGCCATCGTACGGGCGAGCACCCTGGCCTGGGCGCCCGAGCGGGTGATGGCGGCCTTGTCGGCGGCGTCGACGGTGGCCACGACGAGCACGCTCTCCGGGCCCTCGTACCAGGCGCCGGCGTAGCGGTCGCCGAGTTGCTTGCGCAGGCCGGGGGCGGCGTTGTTGCCACGGGCCTCGTTGGCGAGGCGGTTGACGGCCTGGTCCTTGCTGATGCCGAGGTCGCGCTGGAGGGAGTCGATCATCCCTGACGGCGGCTTGGCGGCGACGGCCGGGGTGGGCGTCATGAGTAACGCGCCGATCGCGATGGCGATCAGCGCAGGGGTCCGGAGCATCCTTGTCTCCTTGTGGCTGGGGGGTGCCGTCAACGTAACGGCGGCCAGGGGGCGCGAGGAGATACCGTTTCGCCCCTATCGTCGTGTTATGGGGTGGTGGTGCCGAAGCTGGGATTGCGCACCAGCCAGTCCCGGTAGACAGGGCTTCGCCGTACGGACTCGGCGTGGGCTCGTTTGGCCTGGGAGACGACCCAGGGGCCGTCGGGGGTGGACGGGTGGCGGCCGAGCAGGTGCCGCCAGCGCAACGGCGCGCCCGCGAACGGCACCATCACCAGCCCCGGCGCGGGCTGGTGGGTGGCCTGGCAGAGCACCACGGCGCGGCCGACCTGCGCGAGGTGCGCGCAGGTCGCGACGTCCGTCTCGTAGATCGTTCCGGGGGTGAAGCCGGATCGCGCGCAGGCCATCGCGAAGCAGTCGGTGAAGCAGCCGTCGGCCGGCGTGACCGCCCACTGCTCGTCGGCCAGGTCGGCCAGCTCCAGCTCCTTCTCCTTGGCGTTCGGGTGGCTCTCGCCGACGAGCGCGAAGACGGGGTCGAGGCTGATCGTTTCCCACAGCAGCGTGCCGGTGGGGGTGCCGCTGTCGCCGCAGGCGTCGGTCAGCACGTAGTCGAGGCGGCCCAGCTCGGCCATGGCGGTGAGCTCGTGGGAGGACCAGCTCGTGTAGGTGGTGACCGGCCGCTCGGCGGCGAGCCGGTGGACGAGGCCGCCGAGGATCGGGCCGTTGGTGGCGCCGATGCGGAAGCCGGGGGAGGGGGAGTGGGCGAATCGTACGGCTTCGTTCTGGAGTTCCTGGGCCGCGGGCAGGAGCACCCGGGCGCGGGCGAGCACCAGTTCGCCGAGCCGGGTGGGCCTGGCGCCGTGCCGATCGCGCTCGAACAGGGCGCCGCCGAGCACCCTCTCGATGCGCTTGAGCTGTGCGGTCAGGGCCGGCTGGGCCAGCCCGAGGAGGGACGCGGCCTTGCTCACACTTCCCGCGTCCGCGACCGCGCGGACGATCCTGAGGTGCCTGAGCTCGAGGTCCATAACGGGAAGGTAAGGCGGCCATCTCTTCTCGACAATGGTCTTATGTCAGGAAATATGACAGATATTGTCGAGGGCCTTATGGGGTAGGGGCTACCTCATGACGACGATGGGCATCGACCCCAGGGAACTCCCTGACGACGACCTGATGCGCGAGCTGCGGCAACTCCACCTGACGCGTACCGACACCTTGCTGCACGGCTCCGACGACGCGCTCGCGACGCACACCTTGCGGACGAACGAGCTCGAAGGCGAATATTTGCGCCGCAACCCCGAGCGTGACGTGGATCCGGGCAGGCTCAGAGAGGGAGCGAGGCAGCGGTGATGACCGACCACCATGATGTGCACGATGTGCAGGCCCTGTCCGACGTGGACATCCACGTCTACGAGGCGCTCGCCTCCCTGGTCGTGGAAGGTCGCGGCGCCGGACTCGGCGAGCTGGTCCACTCGACCGGCCTGACCGAGGACGAGGTACGGCGGAGCCTGGCCACGCTGCTGGACCAGGGCCATGTGCTGCCCGAGGGAGACGGGTTCGCGCTCGGGCCGCACACGTTCGAGGTCGAATACTGACGGCGGGACGTCAGACCTCCAGCACCAGCTTGCCCACGAAGTCGCCGCTCTCCATCAGCACATGCGCCTTGGCCGCGTCGGCCAGCGGGAAGACCCGGTCGACGTGGGCGGCCAGCTTCCCGGAGGCGACGAGCGAGGCCACCTGCTCCAGGGCGGCGTGGTCCGGTTCGACGGCGAAGTGGCCCCACCGGAGGCCCGATCGCCGGTATTCCTCGACGGCCTCGGCGTACATGCCCGCGCCCCCGATGAAGGCGCCGCCGGGACGCAGCACCCTCAGCGACCTGCGGGGGTAGTCCCGGCCCACCATGTCGAGCACGACGTCGACGTCCGAGACCACCTCCGCGAAGTCCACGCTGGTGTAGTCGATCATCTCGTCCGCGCCCAGGCTCCGTACGAAGTCGTGCTTGGACGCCCTGGCGGTGCCGATCACGTAGGCACCGCGCAGCTTCGCGAGCTGGACGGCCAGGTGCCCGACGCCGCCCGCCGCGCCGTGGACGAGCACCCGGTGCCCCGGCAGGACCTCGGCGATGTCCTCGAACGCCTGCCACGCGCTCAGCACCGACATCGGCAGGGCTGCGGCCTGAACGTGGTCGAGGCCGGCCGGTTTGCGGGCCAGCTGGCGCGGCCGGGCGACGACGTACTCGGCGTAGGCCCCGGCCGGGTCCGGGAAGTTCAGCATGCCGAACACCTCGTCACCCGGCCTGAACCGGCCGACGTGCTCCCCGGCCTCCTCCACCACCCCGGACACGTCCCAGCCGAGGATCAGCGGCGGCTCGGTGTAGTGGGGTGGGAAGGGCGTGCGCCGGATCCGCCAGTCGGGCGGGTTGATGCCCACGGCCCGCACCCGGACCAGCACCTCATGCCTCGTGAGCGCAGGCCGTTCGACCTCCGCGAGTTCAAGCACGTCGGGCTCGCCAAAAGCCCGCTGAATGATCGCACGCATGCGACATCTCCTTGTTTCGGTGGATATCGCAATGCTTGCCGGAGACGGTATCTCTTGGAAAGAAGGCACCTTTCTGGTACTCAGGTACCTGATGGATACCAACTTCCCGGATCTCCGGCAGTACGGCGGGGCCAACGCGTTCTTCGAGGCGTGCAAGCCCCGCATCGTGTTCGACATCTTCACCAACAAGTGGACCGGGCTGGCCATCGGCGCGCTGCTCGGCGGCCCCCGCCGGTTCAACGAACTGCGCAGGATGCTCGACGGCATCACCCAGAAGATGCTGTCGCAGACCCTCCGCGCGCTCGAACGCGACGGGCTGGCGACCCGCACCGTCTACCCGACGATCCCGCCACGGGTCGACTACGAGCTCACGGACCTGGGCAGGAGCGCCACCGTCATGCTCGGCGTGATCACCGGGTGGTCGGACGAGCACGCCGACGAGGTGATCGCCGCCCGGCGGGCCTACGACGAGCGGGCCGCGCGACCCGTGGAACCCGTCAGATCCGGTTGAACCGGGCCCACAGCACGAACGCGCCGCCGAAGACGGCCCTGGCCCACCCGTGCCGAGCAGCACGGATAGGTCTCCGCGTCTGACGGGATTTCCGGACTCCTGACGTACTGTCAGAGGGTGGATGTCGCAGACCTGACCCCCGCACAGGCGCGCAGGCGCTTCCGCGAGGGCGAGAGGGTGCCGACCGCGGGCTGGTGCAGGGGCTGGACGCAGGCCAACCTGATCGCCGTGCCGAGACAACTCGGCTACGAGCTGCTGCTGTTCGCCCACCGCAACGCGCGCGCCTGCCCGCTGCTCGACGTGGGCGAGCCCGGGGCGTGGAGCACTGGCCTGTTCACCGGCGACCTGCGCACCGACCTGCCCGGTTACCGGCTCTACCGCGACGGGCGGCCGGTCGCCGACCTCGGCGACGTGGTGGAGGAGTGGCGCGAGGACCTGGTGCCGTTCCTCATCGGCTGCAGCTTCACCTTCGAGCGGGCGCTGCTCGGCGCGGGGGTGCCGGTCCGGCATCTGGAGTCGGGGACGAACGTGCCGATGTACCGGACGAACGTCCCGTGCGCGCCGACCACGACCCTGTCGGGGCCGCTCGTCGTGTCGATGCGGCCGGTCCCCGAGGCGCTGGTCGAGACGGCGATCGAGGTCAGCGGTCGCTACCCGATGGTGCACGGCGCGCCCGTGCACATCGGCGACCCGGCCGCGCTCGGCATCGCCGACCTGGCCCGGCCCGACTTCGGCGACCCCGTCGAAGTGCGGCCGGGGGAGGTGCCGCTGTTCTGGGCGTGCGGGGTGACGCCGCAGGCCGTGATCATGGCGAGCGGCGTCGACTACGCGATCGGCCACCTGCCGGGTCACATGGCGATCCTCGACGTGCGCGACGAGAGATACCGGGTGGGCTAGGTCAGCCCCGCCGCCGTGAGCTGCTCGTCCAGCGGCGCCGCCCCGCGCCGCCCGTCGATCTCCAGATGGGGTACGGCCGGCGGCTCGTCCACCCGGATCGCCTTCAGGAACGCCTCGAACGCCGCCAGCTTGCCGGCATCACGCTCGAACCCCCTGGTGATCAGCCGCTCGCGCAGCGTCGGGCCGTCGGAGCGCACCCACACCAGGTGCACCGGCGAGCCGCCCAGTTCCTCGACCCACCGCTGCCATCTGTCCACCGAGTGGACCTGGCCGGTGAACGGGCCGTCCAGCATGACCGGGCAGCCGTGCTCCCTGATCTGCCGCGCGGTCCGGGTCAGCCCGGCGTACTCGTGCCGCTTGACGTGCTCGTCGTACCACGGGCCCTCGCGCTCGCCGGGCAGGCGGCCGTGGCCCCGCAGGACGGCCGCCACGAAGTCGCCGTAGACGGTGTCCTTGTCGAGCAGGGCGGGCACCGGCAGGAGGCGGGTGAGCAGCGCGGCAGCCACTGTGGACTTGCCCGCGCCCGGCGGCCCGCTGATCACCCAGACAGCGCTCATGCGATCAGTCTGCCCGCCCGCCGCCACGGACCGGGCATGCGCCGGAGAGCGGCCTCAGACGTCGACGCCGGTGAGCCAGCGCAGCGGGTTGTCGCGGGTGACGACCCGGATGGTGTCCTCGTCGACGCCGACCTCCCGCAGGCGCGGCAGCAGCGCGTGGAAGAGCTGCGCGTACCCCGGTCCGCCGTACTTCTGGGTCTGCGCGATCCGGCTGAGCCCGGTGCCGACCAGCAGGCGCTCGGTGTGCCCGTCCTCGATGAGGCCGAGCGCGATCCGGGCGGCCTCGTCGGGGCCGGCGGCGAGCGTGGTCAGGCTCACGTACGCGCCCGACTCGGCGATCTTGCGAGCCGTGGGCAGGTCGGGGCCGGTGTGCCGGACGCTGACACGCGAGGCGGGCAGGCCCTGGGCGAGCAGGATCTCCAGCATGCCCAGGCTGTCCTGGCCGTGGGTGGCGACCGGCAGTCGCGTGGCGAGGGAGGCGCGGGCGGCGGCGATCAGGGCGTTCTGCTCGGCGGGGGTGCAGCGGGCGTCCCAGCAGCCGACCTCGCCGATCACGCCGGGGAACACGCCGGTGCCGTCGATGCCGTCCAGGATGTCGCTCAGCAGCAGCCCGGTGAGCGTCTCCACGTCGGCCTGGCGGGTTCGCGTGAACGGTTCGGTGAACAGGCCGGTCGCGGCGATGACCGGCACGCGGCCGGCGGCGGCGATGCGGGCCAGGGTGTCGGGGTCCCGGCCCATGCCGATGCAGGTCAGATCGACGATCAGGTTGAGCTGGTCGGACTGGCGCAGATCCCGGAGCTCCGCGATGACGGTGTGCTCCTCGTCGAGCCACCGGTACGGGTCGGAGTCGATGCCGACCGCCCAGCGCATGTCGTCGCGCAGGTGCTCATGGGGGAGAACGGCACCGGTGATGGCGGCCGCGCGGATGGGGCCGGTGACGGTGCGAAGCATGACCTCGGGCATAACAGACATTAACCGACGATTGCCGGAACATAGTGGTTCAGTCAGGATGTTTTACCCTTGAGTGGTTTTTGGGTCATTGTCCGGGGTTTCGACTGACCCTTGTCGCTCCCGTCGTATCCTTGGGGACACACCGACCGTCCGGGGGGACAGTGCCGATCCGTGACTCCGACACCGGAGATTCCGATGTGGTCAAGGACGAGGCCGCACGTCGCTCCGCCATGCCCGCACGTCGTTCCGGGCTGCACGGCTGGCTGGACGGCATCAGGTCCAACCGCACCGGCGCGCTCACGCTCAAGATCATCATTGGTGTGATCGGGGGTGTCATGGTGGTCGGGGGGCTCATCATGGTGCCCTTCCCCGGCCCCGGCTGGCTGGTCGTGTTCGCCGGTCTGGCGGTCCTGTCCACGGAGTTCCACTGGGCCCACCGGGTGCTCGAGTTCGGCAAGCGGGTGCTGCACGCCTGGACCGAGTGGTACAAGAAGCAGGGCTGGACGATCCGCATCATCGTGCTGATCATCACGGCCGTGGCGGCGATCGCGATCGTCTACCTGGGCTGCAAGACGGTCGGGATCGACCTGGTGATGCTGGCCAACAGGTTCATCTGACCCGTCCCATACCTGATCCCTATGATCGGCGCTCTTCGCCGGGTCTCGCGCCTATTCTGCGGGCGTGCTCGCCCATATCGCCATCGCGCTGTCCATGACGCTGCTCGCCCCCGCCGCCACGGCCGGCACGGTGCCGCTCCCCGGCGTGAGGGTGAGCTACACCGAGCAGACCGGTGATCCCGTACGGCTCAGCGCGTACGGACTCGGCACGAAGAGCACCTACCTGCGGGCCAGGACCGGAGCCGCGTTCACCCGGCAGCCCGCCCTGGCCGAGGCCGCGGTCTCACCCGACGGGCGCACGGTCGCCGGAGTGCCCGGCACCTACCGGGCCGGCTTCGACGCGCTCCTGCTCACCGACCGGGCCACCGGCGCGACCCGGCGGGTCCGCACCGTCGCCAAGCCGCTGACCGCCTCCTACGTCTCGTGGACCCGCGACAGCAAACAGGTCGTGCTGACCGTCGAGCGGAAGGTCGCCGGCCGGTGGCAGGCGGCCGGTTTCACCGTGGTCGACGTGGCGGCGGGCACCGCCCGCACCGTGCGCCTGTCCGGCCTCGACCGCGGCGCGAGCTTCTGGTGGAGCCCGGACGGCAAGCTGGTCGCGCGCCACAACGGCGGCCTGCGCACCCACCGCGCCACCGACGGCGCGGTCATCGGCGCCCATCCCTCGATCGGCCTGCCGACCGGCCCGGAGGACTCCTACTCGCCGTCGGGCAGGCGGCTGGCCGTGTGGTGCCCCGCGCGCTTCAGGGAAGGGCTCTGCCTGGCGGACCCGGCCACCGGCCGGATCGCGCGGCGGGTCGCCGTGCAGCCGGTGGCGTTGTTCGGCTGGTGGGACGAGAACCACGTCATCGCGGTCATGACCCACCGCGGCGACTACCGCCTGGCGGTGCTCGGCCTGGACGGCAAGGTGACGCGGGTGCTCGCCCCGATCCCGCGCCGGACGTGGACGGCGAGCCTCTGGCTGGGCTTCACGCGGGCCTGAGCCTCACGGATCTCACAGATAGAGGCCGGTGCCGTGGTCGGTCTCCTGGGTGGCGACCGCGTGCAGATCGCGCTCGCGCATCACGAGGTAGACCTGCGCGTGCAACTCCACCTCGAACTGCTCCTCGGGGTTGAGCAGCACCTTGTCGCCGACCTTGACCGAGCGCACGTTGGACCCGACGCCGCAGATCTCGCCCCAGGCCAGCCGGTTGGCGAGCTTGACCGTGGCGGGAATGACGATCCCGGATCCGCTCCGCCGCTCCTCGGACGCCTGGTCCAGCTTGATCATGACCCTGTCGTGCAGCATCTGAATCTCGAACTTGGGCTCTAGCACGTGCCAAGTTTACGTTCCGTGAGAGGGGCCCCCGACGCTCGCCGGCGTCGCAAGGTGCACTTTCCGCCTGGTATCTCCACGGATCGCGGCACAGGTTCACGACATGAGATGGTGTGCTCCATGCACGACGTGGAAGCCCGGGTCCTCAACGCCATCGACGACTCCGACACCGTCAACCTGCTGGCCGAGACGGTCAAGGTGCCCAGCGTCACCGGCACCGACGCCGAGTCGGAGCTGCAGCACACCTTCGCCCGCCTGCTGACCGAGGCCGATCTGGACGTGGACGTCTGGAAGCTCGACCTCGACGAGCTCCGAGCCCGCGACGGTTTCCCCGGCACCGAGGCGCCCAGGGCCGAGGGCTACGGCGTGGTGGGCGTCAGCGAGGGCGAGGGGATCCCGGCGCTGGCGCTGCAGGGCCACGTCGACGTCGTGCCGACCGGCGACCTGGCCAAGTGGCAGGGCAGCGACCCGTTCGCCGCCAGGATCATCGGCGACACCCTGCACGGCCGGGGCGCCTGCGACATGAAGGCCGGGCTGGTGGCCAACCTGGCCGTGATCCGCGCGATCCGGAAGGCCGGTGTGCGGCTGGCCAGGCCGCTGGCCCTGCACTGCGTGGTCAGCGAGGAGGACGGCGGGCTCGGGGCGTTCGCGACGCTCGCCAGGGGCCACACCGCGCAGGCCGCCGTCATCACCGAGCCGACCAGCGGCGCCGTCATCACGGCCAACGCCGGGGCGCTGACGTTCCGGCTGGAGATCTCCGGGCGGGCCGCGCACGGCGCCACCCGGTACGAAGGGGTCAACGCCATCGAGGTGTTCTGGCCCGTGTTCGAGGCGATCCGGCGGCTGGAGGCCGAGCGCAACCGCGACGCCCCGGCCGCGTTCGCCGCCAACCCGCTCCCGTACCCGATCGAGGTCGGCACCGTGCGGGCGGGCGACTGGGCGAGCACCGTGCCCGACCTGCTCGTCGCCGAGGGGCGGCTGGGCGTCCGCCTCGACGAGGATCCCGCCGAGGCGCGGGCGGCGTTCGAGGAGGCGGTGCTCGGCGCGGCCGGTCCGTGGCTGCGCGCGAACCCCCCGGTCGTCACCTGGCCGGGCGGCCAGTTCGCCAGCGGGCGGCTGCCCGAGGCGCATCCGCTGCTCAGCGAGGTCAACCGGGCGGTCGCCGACACCTCGGGCGGGTCGCCACGGGAGACGGCCGCGCCGTACGGCAGCGACCTGCGCCTCTACGCGGCGGGCGGCATCCCGACGCTGCACTACGGGCCCGGAGACGTACGGTTCGCGCACGCCCCCCGGGAGCAGGTGGCGCTGGCCGAGTTGCGTGACGTCACACGCGCGCTGGCCGTGCTCGTGGTGCGCCGCTGCGGAACCCTCTGAGAGGGACGCCGCTCAGGACGCGACGCTCACCCGGCGGCGCGACTCGGGGACGATGAGCGGGGTGCCGGTCTGCGGGTCGGGGATGATCTCGCACCGCAGGTCGAAGACCTGGCTCACCAGCTCCGGCGTGACGATGTCCGACGGGTCGCCCTGCGCGACGATGCGTCCCTCGCGCATGACGATCAGGTGGGTGGCGTAGCGGCACGCCTGGTTGAGGTCGTGCAGCACGGCCACCATCGTGCGGCCCGTCTCGTGCAGCTCGGCGCACAGGTCGAGCACCTCGATCTGGTGGGCGATGTCGAGGAACGTCGTCGGCTCGTCCAGCAGCAGGATGGACGTCTCCTGGGCGAGCGCCATCGCCAGCCACACCCGCTGCCGCTGCCCGCCCGACAGCTCGTCCACGATCCGGTCGGCCAGCACCGCCACGTCGGTGGCGCGCATCGCGCCGGCCACGGCCGTCTCGTCCGCCCGCGACCACTGCCGCATCAGCCGCTGGTGCGGGTAGCGGCCGCGCCCCACCAGGTCGGCCACCGTGATGCCGTCGGGCACGATCGAGCTCTGCGGCAGCAGCCCGAGCCGGCGCGCGACCTCCTTCGACGGCAGCGAGGTGATCAGGCTGCCGTCCAGGTGCACGGCCCCCTTCCTGGGCCGCAGCATCCGGGCCAGGGCGCGCAGCAGGGTGGACTTGCCGCACGCGTTGGGGCCGATGATCACGGTGAACGACGAGTCGGGGATCGCCACGTCCAACTGCTCGGCCACGACGCGCTGGTCGTAGGCGAGGGTCAGGCCGGCGCCGGACAGGCGCGTGGCCGAGGGGACGGCGAGCTCGGAACGGGCCATCAGTGGCGGTCCTTTCGCAGCAGCAGGGCGAGGTACGTGCCGCCGATCGCGGCGGTGAGCACGCCGACGGGCAGTTGGGCAGGGGCGATCACGCGCTGGGCGGCCAGGTCGGCGGCCGTCAGCAGCACGGCGCCGACGAGCGCCGAGGAGGCCATCGTGACGCCGGGGGAGCGGGTCAGGCGACGGGCCAGCTGGGGAGCGGCCAGCGCGACGAAGGCGACCGGGCCCGCGGCGGCCGTGGCCACGCCGCACAGCAGCACCCCGGCCACGATGGCCACCGCCCGCACGGCCTCCACCCGGATGCCCATCGCGCGGGCCGAGTCGTCGCCCATCTCGATCATCCGCAGCGGCCTGGACACGTACGCGCAGGCGGGCAGCAGCACGGCCAGCGCCACGGTCAGCGGAAGGACGTAGGACCAGTCGCGCCCGCCGAGGCTGCCGGTGAGCCAGGCGCCGGCGGTCGCGGCGTCGTTGATGTTGGCCCTGGTCAGCAGGTAGTTGTTGGCGGAGATGAGCAACGCGTTGGCGCCGATGCCGACGAGCACCAGCCGGTAGCCCTGCACGCCGCGCCGGAACGCCGCCAGGTAGACCAGCACCGCGGTCACCACGCAGCCGGTCATCGAGCCGACGGCGATCTGCGCGGCGGAGCCGCCGGCGACCACGACGAGGATGCCGCCGGTGGACGCCCCGGCGGAGAAGCCGATGAAGTCGGGGCTGCCGAGCGGGTTTCTGGTCAGACTCTGGAAGATCGCCCCGCTGAGCCCGAACGCCGCGCCGACCAGCAGGCCGGTGAGGACCCTGGGCGCGCGCAGCTTGTTCACGATGAGCTCGGCGACGGGCGGGCCGTCGCCGAGCAGCGCGGCCAGTACGTCGGGCACGGGCACGGTGAACTCGCCGGTCGAGATGGCCAGCACGGCCACGGCGAAGGCGGTCAGCACGAGCAGCACCCCGACGAGCAGGGCACGGGGCGCGAGCCGCAGCGACCAGCCGCCCAGGCGGACGGCCCGGGGCCGCCGCTCGGACACCGGCGGGACGGGACGATGCGCGGTCACAGGGCGGCCAGCCTTCTGCGCCTGGCCAGCAGGATGAAGATCGGGGCGCCGACCATCGCGCACATGATGCCCACCTGCACCTCGCCGGGCCGGGCGATGAGCCGCCCGGCCACGTCGGCGGCCAGCAGCAGCACCGGTGCGGCGAGCGCCGAGTAGGGCAGCACCCACCGCTGGTCCTGACCCACCAGGGCGCGCACCGCGTGGGGGACGGCGAGGCCCACGAACCACAGCGGCCCGGCGGCGGCCGTGGCCGCTCCGCACAGCAGCGTCACCGCGACCCCGGTGAGGACCCGGGTGCGGGTGACGGCCACGCCGAGCGCCTTGCCCGCGTCGTCGCCCAGCGACAGCATGTTGAGCGGCCTGGACAGCAGCAGCCCCAGCACGATGCCGGCGGCCATGAAAGGCGCCAGCCGCACCAGCACGTCGGCGCTCTGCGCGGCCAGCGAGCCGGTCAGCCAGAACCTCATCCGGTCGAACGTCTGCGGGTCCATCCGCAGGACCGCCGAGGACATCGCGGTGAAGACCATGCCCACCGCGACGCCGGCGAGCGTCAGCCGTACCGGACCCGCGCCCGAGCGGCCCGCGGCGCCCAGCGAGTAGACGATGACGGACGCCAGCGCGGCCCCGCCGAAGGCGAACCAGACGTAGACGGCCGGATCGGTGAGCCCGAGCAGCGCCAGCGCGAACGTGACGCCCAGTGCCGCGCCCTCGTTGATGCCCAGCAGCCCGGGGTCGGCCAGCGGGTTGCGCGTCAGGCTCTGCATGAGCGCGCCGGCCAGTCCGAGCGAGGCCCCAACCCCGATGCCCAGCAGTGTGCGGGGGATGCGCAACTCGCGGATCACGGTGTGGTCGCTGGATCCGTCGGGCGAGGTCAGCGCGTCGATCACCACGGACAGAGGGACCGAGCGGGCCCCCAGCGCGACGCTGGCCATCGCCATCAGCACCAGCAGGCCGAGGGCGATCACGAGCCCGCCGGCCAGCGCGGCCGAGCGCCCGCGGCGCGGCGCCGGCGCCTCGCGTTCGTCGGCGGTCCGGGCCACCGGGGCGGCCGGCTCCGTATCCTCAGCCGGGCGCACCCGACCCCCTTCCGTAGCGGTCAAATTAAGGTAAGGCTAATCTAAAGCCTTGATACCAAGGCAAGCCTAACCTTAGGAGCTGTACATGTCGCGACCAGGACTGGCGCGTAGGGGATTTCTGACGGCCGCGGGTGTCGCGGCGGCACTGACGCTGGCCGCCTGCGGATCGGGTTCCGGGACCGAGGCCACGGGCGACACGCCCGCCTCGCAGCCGGCCTCCGCGTCCACCTCCTGGACGTTCACCGACGACCGCGGCAAGAAGCTGGAGCAGGCCAAGGCGCCCACGAAGATCGTCGCCCAGGTCAGCTCCGCCGCCGCGCTGTGGGACTTCGGGGTCCGCCCGATCGCGGTGTTCGGCCCGCACAAGCTGTCGGACGGCAGCAAGGACCCGCAGGTGGGCAACGTCGACATCACCAAGGTCACCGGCCTCGGCAACGTGTGGGACGAGTTCAACGTGGAGCAGTACATCGGGCTCCAGCCCGACCTGCTGGTCAGCAGCATGTACGACAAGGGCACCCTCTGGTACGTCCCGGAGAAGTCCAAGGACACGATCGAGCAGGTCGCCCCGACCGCCGGCATCATGCTGACCGGCCAGACCGCCACCCAGGTGATCGGCAGGTACGAGGAGCTCGCCAAGTCACTCGGCGCCGACATGCAGGGCGTGCCCGAGGCCAAGGCGCGCCTTGAGGCCGCCACCAAGGAACTGGCCCAGTTCAAGGACCTCAAGGTCCTCATGATGTCCGGCGGCCCCGACCAGATGTGGGTCGTCAACCCGCCGGAGTACCCGGACATCCGCCTGCTCACCGACAACGGCCTGAACGTCATCACGCCGTCCAAGGTGGACGACGGCGGCTTCTTCCAGACCCTGAGCTGGGAGAACGCCGACATGTACGAGGCCGACGTGATCCTGTACGACACCCGCACCCAGGCGCTCAAGCCCGCGGAGATGATGAAGAAGCCGACCTTCGCCAAGCTGCCCGCCGTCAAGGCCGGCCAGCTCTACCCGTGGAAGGCCGAGGCGCCCTTCAGCTACCAGGGCTACGCCGACTTCGTCGAGCAGCTCGTGGCCGACCTGAAGAAGGCTAATAAGCTCCTGTGACCTCGATGATCTCGGCCAGGGGAAACTCCAGGTAGTCGCCCGCCTCCTCGCACCAGGCGTCGAGGGCGCCGCCCTTGAGCTCCCCGTGGCTGATCGTGGCGGTAAGTCCGTCGGTCAGCGTGATGCCCGCGCGGACACCGCGGTCGACGACGAAGCCGAGCAGCGACTGCTGCGCGGTCGGCAGCCGGGTCGCCATCCGGCCGATGACGGCCCAGGTGCGGCCGCTGTGCTCGGCCGCCTTGCCGGCGGCGACCAGGCGGCGGGCGTGCTCGTGCGGGTCGGGGGCCGGATCCGCGAGCACGTGCCGCAGCGCGTCGTGGTCGGCGAAGTCGGCCAGCTCGGCCACCTGCCCGCCGGGCAGCAGGATGAGCTTGCCGTTCGGCGGCTCCTCGATGCGGGTGCGGCGGATCGCGATCTCACCCGTGTCGGCGACCGGCACCGGCGAGTAGCCGTTGTCCCGCAGCGCCGCCAGGGTGCGCTCGGCGGGTGCCGAGCTCACCAGCACCGTGGGCGCGAGCAGCCGCAGGCCGAGCCGGGTCAGCCGCCGGTGACCGGCGATCTCGGCGAGCAGCGTGGGGTCGGAGGCCTGGACCACGCAGCCCACCGTGGTCACCGTGACCTCGCCGTGCCGGCGGGCCACGTCGCGCACCATGTACTCGAGCGGCTGCGGGATGGTGCCCACCCCGGCCAGCTCCTCCAGTAGCGCGCCGGCCTCGTAACCGTGGTCGAGGGCGCCGCGCACGCTCTCGGTGGTGAACCTCCACACCGATGCGGCGCCGCGCGACTCGCGTTCGGCCACCCGGTCGAGCAGCGCCGCCAGCTCCGTCGACGGCGGGCCCGTCACCACGGCGGTCAGGTCGGGGCCGAACAGGGCGCTGCGGCGCACGCTGGCCAGCGCCCGGGTCGACGCCTCCACCAGCAGCGGATCGTGCTCGACCAGTGGCACCGAGGCGTCGTTCTCGTCGCCCGCGCCGGCGGCCAGCCCGGCGAGCGCCCGGCCGAGGTCGGTCAGCGAGTCGTTGGCCAGCAGCCCGAGCAGGCGGGCCTCGTCGAGCACCGCCGAGGCGCAGGTGGCCAGCAGGGCCTGGTCGAGCAGCGGCGCGTGCCAGTGCACGTCGCGGACGAGCCCGTTCCGGTCGGCGAAGGCCGTGCCGGCGGGCAGATGGGCGAGCGTGGTCAGCACGGCCCGGCGGATCCGGGCCACGGCGGCGCCCGCCTGGTCGTCGCCCAGCACGGTGCCGTACTTGCCGTCGATCCGGCGCAGCGACGAGCGCTCCATGCGCCACCAGGCCGACAGCAGCACCCGCAGCCGCGCCGAGCCCTCGTCGAGCCGCCAGCGGTCGAAGCGCTCGGTGGGCACCATGCCGCCGGACTTCTCGTCGAGCGCGAGCAGCCGGGCCACCGCGCAGATCTCCAGCAGCAGCCGGGTCTCGTCCTCGTCGCAGCCGGTCTCCTTGGCGATGCGGCGCACCTCGCGTACGCCCACGCCGCCGGTCTTGAGCAGCGGCAGCGGCGCCTTGGAGGTGTTGTCGAGCAGCGCCGCGCACCGCTCGACCACGTGCGGCGCGGCCAGTGTCATCAGGTGGTCGACCTCTTCGGGGTCGATCGGGATGGTGGCGACCTCGGACGCCCCGGGCGTGAACGGCGGGTGGTAGCCAGGGCCGCGCAGGCAGAGCGCGACCTCGCGCGGCATCTCGGCCACGTGCCAGCTGGGCCGGTAGAGCAGGCCGTGGTCGGCCGACCATTTCTCGGGCGTGCCCGGCATCACGAACCGGCCGCCGTCGACGTCGCGGACGGGACCGTCCCAGGCGAAACCGTCGAGCAGCTCGCGGGTGCCCTCGGGGGCGTGGCTCAGCAGCGCGGCCAGCCGCTCGGGATCGCCGAGCACCTCGCTCACCCGGGCGATCGTGCGGCGCTTGTTGCCGGGAGGGGCCAGGCCGAGGCTGCGGGCCAGCGTGCGGAGGGTGTCGGTGCTGATCGTCCAGGAGTTGAGGTAGTGGTCGAGCGGCTCGCCCAGGCCGAGCGGCGCGGTCCACCAGCGCGACACCGCGTCCGCCAGGCGCACCGCCCCCTCGGCGTCGGGCCAGGCGAGCGCGTGGTCGTAGAGGCGTTCGAGCCAGGGGGTCACCTCTTCGACGGGCACACCGAGGAAGGCCGCCAGCCGCTCGGGGGTGGCGTGGCGCACGACCAGGCAGGCCTGGGCCAGCTCCAGGCAGGGGAGTGGCAGCCCGCGCAGGGCCTCCATCACGGCGAAGCCGTTGCCCAGCCGCTGGGCGAGGGTGTCGAGCCGCCGCGGCCACGGCGCCGCGATGGCGTCGGGCCGGTTGGCCAGGATGCGGCCGAGCCCGTCTTCGTCAAGTGTTCGCAGCCAGCCGAGCAGGTGATCATCCATCGGTCAGCACTCTCAGGGGTCGCACGCGGGACTCACCGTGAGCCATAGCCAACCACGGTAATGCAGATCACCTTCTGTCAGCAGAGGACTGCCCAGACGATCTTTCCCTGAGGTGCGAGCGCGGACCAGCCCCACCGGCGGCTGACCGACTCGACGATGTGCAGCCCGAGACCGCCGGTGTCGAGCGGCCCCGGATAGCGCAACGCCGGGACCGAGGACGCCGGGTCGGTGAACGCGCTGGTGACGAGCGTGCCGCGGCGTATGAGCGACATGTGCACGGGACGCGCGCCGGGAGGCTCGGACTCGCGCAGCCCGTGGCGGAGGGCGTTGGTCGCGAGCTCGGAGACCACGAGCTCCATGGTGTCGGTGAGTTCCTCGAGTTTCCAGCCGGCCAGCGCGGCGGCCGCGAAGCAGCGGGCGGCGTGCACGGAGGAGGGGACGGGCGGCAGGACGAACGTGGCGCTGGCGGACGGGCCGGGGACCAGTAAGTCGCGCGCCGCCTCAGGCCACCAGCCGACAGGAGGCCACCAGTCGAACGTGGTCCATTGGCAGGACGCCAGTGTGGATTGCACGGTGATCATTCTGCGACAAACTCTCGTGCAGGTGCAAGAGCGAATGCACGTGCAGCCAGTCCTTGCAGGCGCTACCGTTGCCATCAAATGGTCAAACTACGAGAAAGGGGATCTTGTCCACGGCTGATGATCTTTCGGCCGTGAAGTGACAGACTGTGTGTCAAGGAAACAACCAAGGAGCAGCGCGTGTCCCTCGATCCGCCCGGTTCTGGTTCGACCGTGAGGCGCATCATGCTCGGCGCCAGCCTTCGGCGTCTGCGTGAGGCCAGCGAGCTCACCCGCGACCAGGCCGGATTCCACATCCGGGCGTCCGAGTCCAAGATCAGCCGGATGGAGCTCGGTCGGGTCGGGTTCAAGACACGTGATGTGGAAGACCTGCTCACCCTGTACGGCGTCGTCGATGATGCCGAGCGCCGTGCCCTGCTGGAAATGGTCCGCGAGGCCAACACCCCCGGGTGGTGGCACAAGTACTCGGCCGTGCTTCCCTCGTGGTTCACCACGTACGTGGGGCTGGAGGAGGCCGCGAACGTGATCCGCACCTATGAGGTGCAGTTCGTTCCCGGTCTGCTGCAGACGGCGGCCTACGCGCGGGCGGTCTACCAGCTCGGCAACCCTGATGCCACTCCTGAGGAGATCGAGCGCCGCGTGCATCTGCGTATGCAGCGGCAAGAACGCTTCACGCAGAAGGACGGCCCGCGGTTGTGGGCGGTCATCGACGAGGCGACCCTCAAGCGGATCATCGGCGGGCGGGAGGTCATGTCCGAGCAGCTCCAGCATCTGCTGGAAGTGGCTGCCCTTCCCAATATCACCGTGCAGGTGATGCCCTTCAGGTTCGGCATGCACGCCGCTGAAGGGGGTGCGTTCAGCATCTTGCGGTTTCCCGAGTCCGATTTGTCGGACGTTGTCTACGTTGAGCAGCTCTGGGGTGCCCTGTATCTGGACAAGCGTGAGGACATCGACCCGTACCTCACGGCTATGGCGCAGTTATGCGTGGAGAGCACCACGCCAGGGGGCACCGTCGAGCTCATCGGCGGTCTTCTCAGAAAGATGTAGATGAAGCAGACCTACAACGGCATGCCCGCGGCCGACCTGAAGCAGGTCGCCTGGCGCAAGAGCCGCTACAGCAACTCTCAGGGCAACTGCGTGGAGCTCGCGAAGCTCCCTGATGGCGGGATCGCGGTGCGCAACTCGCGCTTCCCCGACGGCCCCGCGCTGATCTACACCCGTGACGAGATCCGGGCCTTGGTGCTCGGAGTGAAGGACGGAGAGTTCGACGGCCTCCTGGTGTAACGACGAGTTAACCTCCGGCGCGTCCGCTTAACGAGGGCGCGCCGGGGGTGTAACTCCCCGGTCTCGCCGTCCGGACATGATCGGTTTCATGCTTGACCAGATGACGCTCTATCCGATCGCCGACGACGTGCTCTTCGCGACCGGCGGCAAGGTCGTGATACGCACCTACGGCGTCGCGCCCGCTGCCTCCGGGGGCTCCACGGACTCGGTCGCCTACCGCACGTGGGTGACCGGGGTCCTTGACCAGCCGCGCTACTGGCACTGGGGGCACTTCGAGGACGCCGCCTCCGGGCACCGCCGGGTGCTGGAATGGCTCACCGGAAGGGGCCCGCAACCCGCCCAGGCGCTCGCCTGACCCCGTGTCGCGCCGCGAAGTAGAGCATCGCTCGGTCAAGAAGGGTCGTGCGAAGGGCGACCCGCCTTTCCGGCGAGGGCGGCTTCCGGCCGGCGAACTCCCCGCGCCCGTCTGGCGCCACGGGACGTGAGCGGTTAGCGTCGGGCCACGGAGGTGGCCATGACGGACCCGTACCTCTACAACGGGCAGCGCCCCGACGACCACGTCGCGTCCTGCCCCGACTGCAGCGCTGCGATCACCCTCGCCGACCGGCCCGGCCTCGACTCCGGCCTCCCGCCGCCGCCCACGCTGCGCGAGGCCGTGCTCTCCATGGCGCGGCGGATCCGCGGCCCCGCCTCCTCGGCGGCCGCCGCCGTGGCCGTGCCGTACGCCGAGCAGGTCGCGCTCATGGACGAGCTGCTGGGCGAGCTGAGCGAGCGCCAGTGGGACGCGCCGGTCGTCAGGCACGGCACCGTACGCGCCCTGGTGGAGCACCTGACCGGCAACGACGCGCTGGTGGCCACGTTCATGGGGGTGCCCGCCACGGCCGGCGCGCCGATGCGCCGGCGCTGGCGCCAGCAGGCCGGGTCGCTCCTGCAACAGGTCTCCGGCAGCACCGACGTGCTCCTCGGCACCGAGCTCAGACTGGCCGGCACCCGGCCGGCCCGCGGCTCGCTGCGCCACGCGATGATCCAGCGGACGTTCGAGACCTGGACCCACGCCGACGACATCAGGGCCGTCACCGACCGGCCCGCCGCCGTCCCGCGCGACGAGCACGTACGGATGATCGCCGAGTTCGGGCTGGCCCTGCTGCCGAGGGCGGTCGGTGGCCCGCGCCGCGACGTCTCCGCCACCGTGGTGCTCACCGGACCGGGCGGCGGCACCTGGACGGTCCCGCTCTCGCCGTCCTCCGACCACGTGGCCGTGCTGCTGTCGGCCGACGCCGTCGCCTTCTGCAGGCTGATGGCCGGCCGCCGGCCGCCCGACTCCTTCCCGTACGCCGCCGAGGGCGACCCCGCGCTGGCCCGCGAGCTGGTGCGCGCCGCCGCCACCCTGGGCTGCGACTGATGACCGCCGACGCCGAACTGAGCGCCCGCCTGATCGCGGGCGACCTCGACGCGCTGGCCACCGCCTACGACGAGCACGGCCCCTACGTGTACGGCGTGGCCGTCAGGGTCACCGGCAGCCAGGCCTACGCCGAGGAGGTCACCCAGAGCGTCTTCGTCGCCCTGTGGGAGCGGCCCGTCTCCTACGACCCCCGGCTGGGCTCGCTGCGCGGCTGGCTGGTGAGCCGGGCCCTGCACGAGTCGGCGCTGCGCGTCAGGGTCGGCTGACCGGCGCGTTCCAGGTCACGATGACCGGCTCGGCGTGCTCGAAGCCGAGCCGCGAGTAGGTGCCGGTCTCCAGCTTGAAGAAGCGGCCCTCCTCGGGCGGCAGGCCCAGCCAGCGTGCCGCGACCACCCGCAGCAGATGGCCGTGCGCCACCAGCGCCACCCGGCCCGGCGCCCGCCGCGCCCGCGCGATCACCCGGTCGGCCCGCGCCCCGACCTGGGCGGCGCTCTCGCCGGGATGCTCGGCGTCGCCGGGCGGCACGCCGTCGCGCCACAGGTACCAGCCGGGGCGCGTCTCGCGGATCCCGGGCGTGGTCAACCCCTCGTGGCCGCCGTAGTCCCACTCCCACAGGTCGGCGTCGACCTCGTACCCCGGGAGTCCGGCCAGCTCCGCCGTACGGCGTGCGCGCCGCGCGGGTGAGGACAGCACGAGATCGAACGCGCACTCCTTGACCAGCGGCGCGAGCGCCCGTGCCTGCTCCTCGCCGCGGGCGGTCAGCGGGACGTCGGTGCGGCCGGTGTGCCTGCCCGTCCGGCTCCACTCGGTCTCGCCGTGCCTCAGCAGCAACATCTCGTCCATGCCCTCCATCATCGGGCACGACCGTGGCCCGGCTCCGGGCGGCCGCGCGGTCCCGGTGGCGGCCCGGCTCCGCGCGGCTCCGGCGGACGTCAGCTGGGGATGACGCCGGCGTCGGCCAAGAGAGCCAGGCCCAGGCCGACGCACAGGCACGCCACGGGCCATGCCTTCTGACTGAGGGCGACTATCACGCCGGCCAGGAGCGCTACCAGGGCCGCGACGAGGAGTGGGGTCATAGCGGACGTCCCTGCCCCCGAAAGCGGGTTCTACAGTGCCGGACGAAGAAATTCCCGGTCGAACCCCCGTGCGGATCTCCTCGGCGGAGGGCTCAGAGAGCGGGACCGGCGCTCATGCCGTAGCGGGCGTAACGCGCGCCCGTGCTGAACGCCCAGTAGCGGTCGCCGTAGGACCAGTGCCACCACTCGGTGGGGTAGTTGACGAACCCGGCCGACGTCATGGCGACTCCCAGGATGTCGCGGTTGTGGCGGGCCTCGGCCGAGATGCCGGGGAAGGCGGTGTAACACGCCTCGTCGCTCTCCGGCGGGGTGGCGTTGACCTCCGTCCCCATCGGGAGCTCGACGCCGGAGACGGTGCACAGGGTCAGGTCCACCGCGCCGCCGGAGACGTGCGGGGCCACTTCGGGCGGGGAGACGTACCTGCTGGCCTCCAACTGGGCCCGCCGCTCGTCCCAGTCCGGATGGGCCGCCCGGTGCGCGGCCACGGAGCCGGCGAAGTAGCGGTGCTGCAGGGCCGCCGGGCGGAATCCCTCCACGACCACCAGGCGCAGCCGACGAGGCAGCCGGGTCTGCGCGGCGACCAGGCGATCGGCCACGCTCAGCCGCACACGCGCGTACGCGCCTTCCGGATCGGCGAGCCGCCGGTCGACCCGGAGGGACTCCAGAGCGCGCAGATCCACCAAGGGTTCGTCGCACTCCTTCACCGGCACCTCGGCGATCCGCGGGTCGGACAGGAGCACGATCTCCGGCATACGGGCCTCCATGATGTCTGTTGGCGTTCCATGTGAAAACGCCGACGCCCATGATGCCCCGCGCCGCTCCAAAAGCGCTGTAAGCGCTCTTTCAGAAGTCACCCGCCGAGCTCGTGCGCTTCGCGCGCCTCGTGCAGCCGGAAGATCTCCATCGCCTCGTCCAAGGTCGTCTTGGCGGCGGCGTCCTCGCCGAGCGCCTTGTGCACCAGGGCCAGGTCGCGCAGGGTACGGGCGCGGAACAGGGCGGTGCGCAGCGTCTCCCACAACGCCAGCGACTCCGTGAGGCGGCTCCTGGCCTGGTAGAGCCGGCCTTCGGCCAGGTCGAGCTCGCCGAGCGTGCGCAGGGTGCACGCCTCACCCCAGCGGTCGGTCAGTGTCCGGCACACGGCGAGCGACTCCTCCATGGCTCCGCGTGCCGCGTCGAACCGGCCGAGCCGCATCCAGGTCTTGCCGAGGGAACGCATGCAGTACGCCTCGATCAGCCGGTCGCCCAGATCGCGGGAGATCGTCAGCGCGTGCTCGCAGTGCTCCTCCGAGCGCGCCAGCTCGCCCCGGGCGCGATGGTACAGGGACATGGAGCGCAGCGTCAGCCCCTCGCCGCGGCGGTTGCCCGCCTCCCGGTACAACGACAGCGCGGCGTCCAGGTCGGCCCGGCAGGCGGGGAAGTCGCCGCGCTCCAGGTGCACGGTGCCGGTCATGCGCTTGACGTGGGCGAGGGCCGCCGGGTCGGCGAGGCCCGCCCACAGCGCGCTCGCCCTGCCCAGGAAGTGCAGCGCCTCGGGCAGGTACCCCTGCTCCCGGCAGGCGGCGCCGAGAGCGGCGAGCGTGGCCGCCTCCCCACGGGCATCCCCCGCGGAGCGGAACAGGGACAGCGCCTGGCCCAGATACTCGCGGGACTCGGCGTACTGGTCACGTTCGTAGTGCAGGTGGCCAAGGCCGCCGAGCAGGGTCGCCTCGCCCAGCGCGTTGTCCATGCGCCGCGCCACCGCCAGCGCGGCCTCGTGCGTACGGTGCCAGGTGGCGAACGGGTTGTCGAAGACGTACTGGCTGCCCTCGAAGGCCACCGAGGACAGCGCGGCGGCCAGCCCCACGGCGATGTCGTCGAGATCCATGGCGGTCGCCAGCTCCACCGCGACGATCAGCGACTCCTCTTCGCCGCGGAACCAGCCATGCGGATCGGCCAGCGCCATCCGCGCCACCTCCGGCTCCACCGGCCGGGCCAGGCCGACGGTGACCCGCAACGGGATCCAGCCGCTGGGCACCGCCTCGCTGAGCCGTTCGAGCAGCCACAACCAGCCGCCGAGCACCCTGCGCACCATCGAGGTACGCTCCGCCTCCGGTTCCTCCGCGTGCGCGCGTTCCCGGGCGAACAGCCGGATCAGGTCGTGCAGCCGGTAGCGGGCCCGGCCGGTCGCGTCGGTGCCCACCACGGCTGCGAGAGAGACGTCCACCAGCTGATCCAGCACCTCCTCGGCCTCGTCCAGGCCGGTCTCCATGGCCGCGGCCGCCACCCATACCGGGACGTACGGCAGGCCGAGCAGGCCCAGGCGGCGCAGCGCGGTCTTGGCCTCGGGCGGCAGCAGGTCGTAACTGAGGGCGATGCCGGCCCGCACCTCCTGGTCTCCGGCGGCCAGCTCGTCCAGCCTGCCCTGCTCGTCGGCCAGCCGGTCGGCCAGCCGGGCCACCGGCCAATGGCGGCGGGACACCAGCCGCGCCCCGGCGATGCGCAGCGCGAGCGGCAGGCCGCCGCACTGCCGTACGATGCGCGCCGCCGCGTCCGGATCGGTGGCGACGCGTTCCGCGCCGGCCACCCGCCCCAGCAGGTGGAGAGCGGCATCGTCGGGTAACAACCCCAGGTCGAGCACGGACGCGCCGGCCAGGCCGGCCAGCCGGTTGCGGGAGGTGACGATCACACCGCAGCCGCGGGCGCCCGGCAGCAGCGGCCGGACCTGCCGCTCGGCGGCGGCGTCCTCCAGCACGATCAGCTTGCGCCGGTCGGCCAGCAGGGTGCGGTAGCGGGCGGCGCACTCCTCCAGGGTGCCGGGCGGCGGCGTGCCGGGCTCCAGGTCGCGCAACAGCCGGCCGAGCACCTCCTGTGGGGTGGGGGGCACCTCCGTGGTGCCGCGCAGCTCGACATGCAGCTGCCCGTCGGGGTAGTGATGCGCGATCTCGTGCGCGGCACGCAGCGCCAGGGCCGACTTGCCGACGCCGCCCGGCCCGAAGATCACGCAGACCGGCATGGTGTCCTGCCCGGTGAGCCGGGCGCGCAGGTCCGCGAGCTCCTCCTCGCGGGCGGTGAAGTCGGGCGGCGGCCAGGGCAGTTGCCGGGGCGGGGGCACCTTCGCCGCGCGCAGCAGCGCGGGATCGGAACGCAGGATGGACTCGTGTACGCGGCGCAGCTCCGGCCCCGGTTCGATGCCCAGCTCCTCGACCAGCACCCGCCGGCCCTGCTGGTAGGTCGCGAGCGCGTCCGCCTGCCGCCCGGCTTGATAGAGCAGCACCATGAGGTCACGGCGCAGCCGCTCGCGTGCCGGATGGGCCGTGACGAGTTTGCTGAGCTCGTCGACCAGGCCGTCATCCTGGCCCATCGCCAGATCGGCCGCGATCCGCTCCTCGAGCGCCGCCAGCCGCAGCTCCTCCAGTCTGGCCGCCTCCGCGCGCAGGTAGGTGTCGCCGATCCCGCCCAGTGCCGGGCCTCGCCACAGCGCCAGGGCCGCCCGGAATGACTGCGCGGCCTCGCGGTGGCCTCCGTCGCGCGCCGCCCGCCGGCCCTGCTCGACGAGCCGTTCGAAGACGTCCTTGTCCAGGCTGTCCGGCGGGACCTCGGCGGCGTAGCCCAGCCGGTGCGAGACGATGACCTCCGGCAAGCCGGCGCCGGCGAACGCGCGGCGCAGCGAGGCGACATAGGTCTGCAGGACCCCGCGCGCGCTCGCCGGCGGGTCGTCCTGCCAGATCGCCTCGATGAGGCGCTCGACGGTGATCACCCGGCAGGGGGCCAGGAGCAGGGTCGCGAGCAGCACCCGTGGCTTGGCTCCCCCGAGCGGGACCTGCCGCCCATCGCTCAGCAGCTCAATCGGACCCAGGAGCCGTAACTCCATGTGGTTCTCCTTAAGGCTCGGCCGAACGATGCGGCCGTCGGCGTCGACGGCCGGGCCACATGGGTGCGGGCGGTCGGGCGAGGAAGAACGCGTTGAGAAGCCGTGGAACGGCGACCCGTGAGGTCTGGTGCGGCAGCCGGACACCGAGGCGGGGGCGGCCCGGCAGAACCGGGCCGACGGGGGCGCACACCAGGATCTGGACGCCGAGGGAACCATGGGCGTTCACGCCTCAGGCCGTTGCCGCGCGCCCGATCCGGAAGATCGCCGCCCGATCAGGGGCTTGCTCCATTGAGGGACATGAGGCCGCTCCCTAACGTTCTCCGACGTTATTGACTCCCGACGATAACGACAAATGATCTGCAGTCAAGAGACTCCCGCGCTCGGCTTCCGCTCCCCTCAGGGCGGCCGGTCCGGGCGGATGAACCGCCGGCTCGGACCGGCCGCCGGACGGCCGTCACATCCGCCGCACAGGGAAAGGCGGAAGACCCCGGGAGTTCCCGGGGTCCTTCGCGGTTTCGCCGGCCGGCGGTGCCGTGCTAGCTGACGGTGGAGGGTTGGGCGGAGAGGAGGGTTTGGGTCCAGCCGGTGTCGTCGACGGTGCCTTGGCCGGTGAGGTCGTTGGCGTTGCCGTCG
>NZ_JBFAKL010000008.1:69937-297334 GCF_040655715.1 Nonomuraea cavernae
CGTGAAGCCGAGGGGGGTGGTGGAGATGACCGTGCCCTTAGTGCGTTTGCCGGTGGCGGCGTCGATGGCGGTGTAGGTCAGCCGCCCGTCGGGCAGTACCCCGTACACCGAGGCCGTGCCACTGACCTGCGCCGCTCCGACCGGAGCGCTGTAACCGACGATGTCGATGTTGGACCGGGAGTAGGACTTGGTCCTGATCCGGTCATCGCTGTTGCCCTCGATCGTGTAGACCGTGCTGGAGTTGGCCGAGCTCACGATGCCGACGTGGTCGATGTCGCCGCTCTGGTCCCAGTCGAAGACGATGGCGTCCCCGGGCTGGGGCTGGTAGCCGCTGGCACGGGTGCGCCACGTGCCGTGCTTGACGCCGTAGTCCTTGAAGGACGAGGCCCACCCGGTGAGGACGCCGCCGCTGGTCTCGGGCACGTTGGCGTCCGGCACGCCGGCGTTCTTCCAGACGTACTTCGAGAAGTCGGCGCACCAGTCGCTGTCGCGCCACTGGACGCCGTCGCTGAAGGGGCACCCTGACGACGGCTTCCAGTTGCGGAAGTGCCCGGTGTAGTAGTTGCAGCCGCTGCCCAGCGGGGACTCGCGGTTGCGGACCGTGTTGTTGAGCTGGCCCTGGGCCACCGAGACGATGGACGAACGGCTGACGGCCGCCGCGGGGGTCGCGGAGACCGTCACGACGCCCAAGGCGACGACGGCCACCGCAAGGACCGGCGGCAGGATGCGGGTCAAGCGAGGGACGGAGCCCGTGGAAAGGTGCATGGCCGGGAGTGTCCGCCGGGCCTCTGCAAAGATCCTCCAATCCCGCTCCAAGCCGGCGCTCACCAGCGCTCGCACCAGGGGCGTACCTCCGATTCGTCAGTGAAGGCAGCCCTTGACTTCAGCTGGATGCAGAGGATTGATAGCGTTTGTCCGACGCGCAGTGTTGCAGCGAAGTCCGGTGTGAATCCGGCGCTGTCCCGCAACTGTCATAGCCAGGTCGCCTGCCTCTGCGCTGACGTCAACCCTCGTGGAAAAGGGTGATCCGTCGCATTCCGCGGGTCTCTCGGTTCCGACAGTGTGAAAGGACTTCTCGTGAGGCCCGTACGTACGGCCTTCGCGGGCGCGCTGCTGGGAACGCTCGTCCTGACCGGATGTGGTCAGAGCGGCACTACAGCCAACACGTCCGCGGCCCCCGCCGCATCCTCCACCGCCACCACGGCCACCGGATTCCCGGTCACCGTCGAGGCCGCCAACGGCACGATCACCATCGAGCGCCGGCCCGAGCGGATCATCTCCCTCTCGGCCGTCCACACCGAGACCCTCTTCGCGATCGGCGCCGGCCCCCAGGTGATCGCCGTCGACGACCAGTCGAACCACCCACCGCAGGCCCCCAAGACCGACCTGTCCGGCTACAAGCCGAACGTCGAGGCGATCGTCGCCGAGAAGCCCGACCTGGTCATCGTCTCCGACGACCTCGATCAGATCGTCGCCAAGCTGGACAAGGTGAACGTGCCGGTGCTGCTGGAGACGGCCCCGGCCAAGCTCGACGACGCCTACGGCCAGATCGCCGATCTCGGCGCCGCCACCGGCAACCAGGACAAGGCCGGCGAACTCGTGACCGGCATGAAGGCGTCGCTGGCCAAGCTGGCCGCCGAGACGCCCAAGGACCACAAGCTCACCTACTACCACGAGCTCGACCAGACGCCCTACGCCGCGACGTCCACCACCTTCATCGGCCAGATCTACGGCATCTTCGGCCTCACCAACATCGCCGACAAGGCCCCGGACACGGCGGGCGGCTACCCCAAGCTGTCGGCCGAGTTCGTCGCCAAGGCCGACCCCGACCTGATCTTCCTGGCCGACGTCAAGTGCTGCGGGCAGAGCAAGGCGACGCTGGCCAAGCGGCCGGGCTGGAAGGGACTGTCCGCCATCAAGAACGACCAGGTGGTGCAGCTCGACGACGACGTCGCCTCCCGCTGGGGGCCGCGCGTCGTGGACTTCGCCGAGACGGTCGGCGCCGCGGTCGCCAAGGCGGCCGGCCGCTAGTGCTCTCCAGCCGCTCGCCCCTCGCGCGGCCCGGCTCTTTGGCGGAACACGGGCCCGTCCAGGCCCGTCCGTCCCGAGCCCGGCCGCTCCAGGTGGCCGCGGCGCTCGCCGTGCTGGCCGGCGCCATGCTGGCCGGCCTGCTCGGCGGCGCCGCCGACATCTCACCGTGGCAGGTGGTCCTGCAGGCGCTCGACTGGCTGCCGTTCGTGACGGTCGACTCGGGCCTGACCCCCGTCGAGCAGGGGCTCCTGTACGAGCTCCGCCTGCCCAGGGTGCTCGTCGCGGCCGTGGTCGGCGGGCTGCTGGCCATCGCCGGGGCCGGTTACCAGGGCGTGTTCCGCAACCCGCTGGCCGACCCGTACCTGCTGGGCGCCGCCGCCGGCGCCGGGCTGGCTGCGACCATGGTGATCGTGCTGCTGCCCGGCCTGCCCGGCGGCGTCCCGGTGGCCGCGTTCGCGGGCGCCGTCGGCGGCGTCTTCCTGGCGTACCTCCTGGGCAACACCGCGGGCCGGGCGGGTGGCACGGCGACGCTCGTGCTGGCCGGGGTGGCGGTCACCTCGTTCCTGACCGCGATCCAGACGTTCGTCCAGCAGCTCAAGGTCGAGGAGCTGCAGCGGATCTACTCCTGGATCCTCGGCGACGTCAGCGGCGGATGGGACCAGTTCTGGATGGTCCTGCCGTACGCCGCCGTGTCCTCCGTGCTGCTGATCCTGCACGGCCGCCTGCTCGACGTGCTGTCCGTCGGCGACGAGGAGGCCACCGGCCTGGGCCTGCGGGCCGGCGGGGTGCGGCTGGCGGTCTTGCTGGCCGCCTCGCTGGCCACGGCGGCGGCCGTCGCCGCCAGCGGGCTGATCGGCTTCGTCGGCATCGTCATCCCGCACGTGGTCAGGCGGCTCGCGGGCGGCTCGTACCGGATCGTGCTGCCGCTCTCGCTGATCGGCGGCGCCGCCTTCCTGGTGCTCGCCGACCTGCTCGCGCGCACCGTCATCGCCCCGGCCGAACTGCCCATCGGGGTCGTCACCATGTTCGTCGGCGCGCCGTTCTTCGTCGCCGTGCTGCGGATGACCCGGCAGGCCGCCACGTGATCGAGACGACCTCTTTGTCCGTACGGCTCGGCGAGCGCGAGGTGCTCACCGAGGTCGGTCTCCGCGTCCGGCGCGGCGAGTGGCTGGCCGTCATCGGCCCGAACGGCGCGGGCAAGTCCACCCTGGTCAAAGCCGTCATGGGGCTCGTCGCCCACCGGGGCGAGGTGACGCTCGACGGCCGGCCCGCCGCCGCGCTCCGGCCCAGGGACCGGGCCCGCCTGGTCGCCTACGCGCCCCAGAGCCCGGCGCTGCCGCCCGACATGACGGTGTTCGACTACGCCCTGCTGGGCCGCACTCCGTACATCTCCTACCTCGGCAGGGAGAGCCGCCACGACCGGGAGGTCACCGCGTCGGTGCTCGACCGGCTCGATCTGACCGGGTTCGCGGCCCGCCGGGTGGGCGAGCTGTCCGGCGGGGAGCGGCAGCGCGTGGTGCTGGCCAGGGCACTCGTCCAGCAGGCGCCCGTGCTCCTGCTCGACGAGCCCACCACCGCCCTGGACCTCGGACACCAGCAGCAGGTGCTCGATCTGGTCGACCGCCTGCGCCTGGCCGACGGCCTCACCGTCGTCACCACGCTGCACGACCTGACCCTCGCCGGCCTGTACGCCGACACCCTGCTGCTGCTCGCCCAGGGCCGCGCGGTGGCCGCCGGCAAGCCCGCCCACGTGCTCACCGAGGAACTCGTCGGCACGCACTTCGACGCGCACGTGAAGATCGAGCCGGGCCCGGACGGGCGTCCCGTCGTCCATCTCCTCAGAGGAGGAACGTGAAACTCACCTACCGGGTCGAAGAGGGCGCGCGGCTGGGGTCGCTGCTGTGGGAGTTAGGGCCTGGCCGGCGGGCGATCTCCTCGGCCATGCTCGGCGGCGGCATCGGCCCCCGCTCCTGGGTGCTGAACGCGCAGGTCGTGGCCGGCTACGCGCGTACGGACCCGGTCGAGCACCTGGCCGGGCTGGCGCCCCCGGGTGAGGGAGTGGGAATGATGACGGCCGCCTCCGTGGACCGGTACGTGACCGCCGAGGACGGGGGCGTGCGGGCCGTCGCCACGGTCGGGCTGCGCGTCCCGACGTGGGCCGCCGCCCCCGAAGGAGCCACCGACCCGGAGCTGGCCCCGATGCTGGGCGTCGCCCCGCCGGTGGGCACGATCAACATCATGGCCACGCTGCCGGTGGCGATGACCGACGCCGCGCTGGTCAACGCCGTCATGACGGTGACCGAGGCCAAGGCCCAGGCGCTGGCCGAGGCGGGCTTCGCCGGCACGGGCACCGCCTCCGACGCGGTCTGCGTCGTCGTGCCGGTGAGCGGTCCCGAGGAGCTGTTCGCAGGCCCCCGCTCCACCTGGGGCGCCCGGCTCGCCCGCGCGGTCCACGCCGCCGTCCGCCGCGGCGCCGAAGAGTGGCGGCCCTATGACAGAGAGTCAGGGAATGTGGGGAAGTAGCATGTGCGCAAGGGCGTGATCCGCGACGATGGGTGGGTGATCGCAATGGCGACGACCGAACCGACCACTGGGCGCACGGTCCTTCCTGGCGTGCCACCCTTCTCTGTCGACGACCTGCTCAAGTTCCCCGATGACGGGAATCGCTATGAGCTCTTCAACGGGAGCCTACTGGTGAGCCCTGCCCCCACCCCGCTACACCAGCGCGCCATCTTTCGCGCGCAGCTCATCCTGGACAGCGCGCGGCCGCCGGATCTGGAGCCGCTTTCGACTGTGAACGTGCGGGTGAGCGACAAGGACTTCTACATTCCTGATCTCGCGGTCGTGCCGGTCGCCTCGGTGGAGGCCGGGCGGCTCATGTTCTCGCCCGCTGACATCCGGCTCGCGGTGGAAGTGGTCAGTCCGAGCACGCAGGCGCGCGACCGGCTCCTCAAGACGGAGGCGTACGCGGCGGCGGGCATTCCGGTCTACTGGCGCATCGAGCTGGCCGAAGGCCCCACCGTCTACGTCTACGAGCTCGACGGCGAGACCTACCGGCCGCCCGCCGCTTACAAGGCCGGGAGCGTCGTCACCCTGCGCAAGCCGTACCCCGTCAGCTTCGACCCCGCCGACCTGATCGAGCGTCGCGACTGATCGAGCGTCGCGACTGATCGAGCGTCGCGTTGAGCGAGCCGTCCCGGTGAGATCCCCGCGGCGCAGCGCACGTTGTCGACCTTGATGACGGGCGTCCGAGGCTCCCCGCGAAGCGGCGCCTGTAGAAGCCGCCCACCCGTCCTTGTGCTTACGGACGCCGCGTTGGTGGCCGGATTCGTGGCGTGGGCGACCCTGGTGACGAGCCCGGGGATCAAGTTTTCCGAGCACGCGCGTAACACCGGTGACGATTCCCGCGATGGGGTCTAGTGGGTGCTCAATCTCTTCGTCGCCGAGCCGGTCCGGCGCGGAGCCATTCCGGTGGACGTGCCGTCGACCGTCGACGCCGATCGCGTGGCTCGTGAGGAAACGTTCAGGTGCTGAGCAAGTGCTTGTCTAGCGTTCATCTATTGACTTACGGCAGGTGATTGGGACCCTGAATCTATCCCTTGAAAATAGGAGCGGAGATGGCGCGTCTCACAGCTCTGGCCGGCGGTGCCGTGGTGGCCCTCGTGCTGCTCGCCCTGCCCGTGACGGCGCACGAGCACCCCAGCGGCATCACCGATCTGGTGACCCCGGCCGTGGTGCGCGTCGAGGCCACCGCGCACGTGGAGATCACCCTGCTCGATCACATAGGTGATCTGGTGCACGTGGAACGGTCCTACGACGTGCCCATCGGCGTGGGCACGGGCACCGTGGTCAACCCCGAGGGAGCGATCGTCACGCTCACCCGGGTCGTCAAGAACGAACAGGACGTGGCCGTCTACGCGGCCAATCGGATCTTCGCCGAGCACCACGACGTGAAGATCCCGGCCGACTTCGAGCGGCACAAGCTCAAGGACGACCTGCTCGACAAGCACCTCCGGCAGTGCTATCCGCCCAAGTCGGCCAAGGCCACCTGCATCTTCGAGGTCACCACCGACATCACGGTCTTCCCCAACGTCTCGCCGGCCGACCCCAAGGGCATCAAGGCCGAGCTCGTCAAGGCCGGGTCCCGGCCCGACAGCCCCGCCGTGCTGACGACGTCGGGCCGGATCATCGGCAGCGTCGGCCTGCCCACGGCCCCGCTCGCCGACAAGGTGCCCGACCAGCAGGGCTCGCCCACGAACATCGCGGGCTTCCTCGGCAGGCCCGGCCCCAACGTCAAGGAGACCGTCGAGATCGCCCACCTCGGCAAGGGCGGCGGCACCGGCGAGAAGGGCAGGCAGTTCGCCGACCCCGACAAGAAGGTCGACGAACCGGTCAAGATGGGCGGCCTGGCCGACCGCGGCCTGCGCGGGGCGCCGGTCATCGGCGACAAGGACGGCCACATCATCGGCATGCTCATCGGCGGCGGCAAGGACGCCAGGATGATCGGCGTCAGGGAGATCAACGCGGCCCTGACCAAGGCCGGGGTGGCACCGCGCAGGGGCCCGATCGACACCGCCTTCGAGGCGGCGCTGACCCGCTACCACACCAAGTACTACACCGAGGCGGCGCCGGGCTTCCAGCGGGTCCTGGAGCTCTATCCCGGCAATGTGGTGGCCGCCAGTCTGCTGAAGGACTCACTGGCCAAGCGGGGCGGCCCCGAGGATCAGGGCACGAAGAAGGCGGCGGCGCCGGTGAGCCGGTCCACGCCGCTGTGGCCGTTCATCGTGGTGGCCGGCGTGCTGTTCATGGCGGCGGGCGCAGGCGCGTTCGTGCTGTGGCGGCGCCGCGCGCCCGAGGAGCCGCCGCCCGACCTGCCGCTCGTGGCCGGCCAGCGACAACCGCCGCTCGACGAGGGGTCCAACCAGACCGTGGTCGTGCGCAGGTCGCAGCCGTTCGCGATCATCCCCCAGCAGAAGCAGGTGCTCACCACTCAGGATCCGTCCGTCAGGTCCCAGGATCCGTCCGTCAAGTACTGCACGGCGTGCGGGATGCGGCTGGGGCACGCGCACCGGTTCTGCGGCTACTGCGGTCACCCCAGCGAGACGTGATGCACTTGAATGACAGATCCCTCATCGGCCAGGAGGTGGCCGGATATTACATCGAGGACATCGTCGGCAAGGGCGGCATGGCCGTCGTCTACCTGGCGCTCGATCCGAGGCTGAGCCGCCGCGTGGCGCTCAAGATCCTCAATCCGGTGCTCAGCGTCGACGACCGCTTCCGGCAGAGGTTCATCCTGGAGTCCAGGACGGTCGCCAGCATCGAGCACCCCAACATCATCCCGATCTACGAGGCCAACGCCGACGCCGACGGCGTGCTGTACATCTCGATGCGCTACGTCGACGGGCTCGACCTGCGCCGCCTCATCTACGACCGGGGGCCGCTGCCGATCGCGCAGGCCAACCAGATCTTCGTCCAGGTCGCCGCCGCGCTCGACGCGGCGCACGCGCACGACCTGATCCACCGCGACGTGAAGCCGGCCAACATCCTGCTGGCCGGCGACCACGTCTACCTGACCGACTTCGGCATCACCAAGCACCGCACGTCCATCTCCGGGCTGACGCAGACCGACCAGTTCATCGGCACGCCGCGCTACATGTCGCCCGAGCAGATCAACAAGGAGCACATCGACGGCAGGTGCGACCAGTACGCGCTGGCCTGCGTGGTCTACGAGGCACTGTCCGGGCGGCTGCCCTTTCAGCGCGACAACGACATCGCGCTGCTCTGGGCGCACCTGGCCGAGCAGCCCACGCCGCTGTCTCAGGTCAGGACGGAGCTGCCGGCCGACGTCGACGTGGTGATGAACCGCGCGCTGGCCAAGTCGCCGGAGGAGCGCTACCCGAGCTGCGCCGAGTTCGTCACCGCGCTGCGCGACGCCATCAGCGGCCACCCGGCCGCGCCGCCGCCCACTCAGCTCTCCGGGGTGCGGCACCGCCGCCCGGCGCGCCCCGGCCGGCCAGGGCGGCTGCCGATCATCGCGGCCACGATCACCGCGGCGGTCGCGGCGCTGGTTCTGGTCGCGCTCCTGATCATGACCCAGCGGGGTGATGCCTGGACCCGCTACCAGAGCTCGGCGGCCGCGCCGCTGTCGTTCGAGTATCCGGCCGGCTGGACCGCGCGGACCCACGGCGACCTCTTCGCGCTGGCCTCGCCGCACGTCGCCGAGTTCGAGACGTTGTTCGTCTCCGGCGCGGGCGCCGACTGGACGCCGGTGGTGCCGGTCATCACCGACGACCCCGACGGTGCCGTCGGCGTCTACGTCCAGCTCTCCGAGACGCTCAGCACCACCGCCACCGACGTCCAGATGCGGGCCACCCTTGAGGGCCTGCTGCCGGGCAAGATCGACGTGAGCGGCCCGGCCACGGAGCAGGCGGGCACCAGCCCGGCCACCCGCTACACCGGCTCGCTGACCGACCGCAACAGCGGTGTGCGGCTCGGTTTCGTCACCTACATCGTCGACCGGCGGCCCGAGCCGATGATGCTGCTGATGTACTTCTGCGCCAAGAACAGCTGCGACGACGCCACCCAGGCCCGCATCAGGCAGAGCGTCCGGCTGTCATGAGCTTGTAACTGACTTGTGTACGGCTTGACCTGGGTGTTCAAAGGCGGGGGTCGCGGTCTAGCCTCCGGATGTGAGCATTCGAATCGTCATCGTCGACGACCAGGCGATGGTCAGGGCCGGGCTGCGCATGATCGTGGAGAGCGAGCCGGGCATGGAGGTCGTCGGCGAGGCGGCCGACGGGCGCGACGCCATCGCGGTCGCCAGGCGCACCCGGCCCGACATCGTGCTGATGGACATCTCGATGCCGCGGCTCGACGGGCTGTCGGCGGCCAGGGAACTCCTCGACGCCCCGTCGCCGCCCAAGGTCATCACGCTGACCACGTTCGACAGCGACGAGAACCTCTACGCGGCGCTGCGCGCCGGCACCAGCGGGTTCCTGCTCAAGGTGTCGCCGCCCGAGCAGCTCATCGAGGCGATCCGGGTCGTGCACGCCGGTGACGCGCTGCTCGACCCGGCGGTCACCAGCCGGGTGATCGCCACGTTCGCGGGCCGGGCCGAGCCCACGCCGTCGCCCAGGCTGGACGGGCTGACGCCGCGTGAGCTGGAGGTGCTCCAGATGCTGGCGCGCGGCATCACCAACGCCGAGATCGCCCAGGCGCTGTACGTGGGGGAGGCCACGGTCAAGACGCACGTGGCGCGGGTGCTGATGAAGCTCGGGCTGCGTGACCGGGCACAGGCGGTCGTGTTCGCGTACGAGACGGGCGTGGTGCGGCCGGGCGCTGCCTGAATCTCCCCATCCGGGAGGGTTTGGTAGAGCATGGGTGCTCTCTGTGTATATTTTCCGTTGTAGGGCGGAAGATACAGGAGATATTTCATGCAGGCTTTTCCCAGGGTGCTGTTCGACGAGGCTCACAGCGAGTCGTGGACCATCCGGCGCGACGTGGCCGAGGCCATCAGTCCCGCCCATCCCGACGACAACAGCTACGCCCGCGCGGCGGCTTCGCTGCGGCACCTGGGGCACACCGTGACGGCCCGGACCGAGGGCACGCTTTCGGCGGAGGCGCTCCAGGACCAGGACGTGCTGGTCGTCGCGCACCCTTCGAGTGAGCGCTGGGAACGCACCACCGGCTCCGGCAGCCCGATCCTGTCCGCCGCCGAGCTCGACGCCGTCGAGGCGTTCGTGGCCGAGGGCGGCGGGCTCGTCGTGCTGGCCGAGGAGGAGCAGGACAAGTACGGCAACAACCTGGCCGAGCTGCTGGCCCGGTTCGGCGTCGGCATCGAGCACACGACCGTGCGCGACCCCGCGCACGCCCATCGCGACGTCGCCACCTGGGTGCTGGCCGAGCCCGCCACCACCGACGGCCTGCTCGCCGGCGTCAGGACCGCCTGCTTCTACCGCGCGGGCGTGCTCGTCCCGGGCCAGGACGCCACCGTCCTGTTCGCCACTTCGCCGGCCGCCGCCCCGGCCGGCGCTCCGCTGGCCGTCGCCCTGCGCCACGGCCGGGGCCGCGTCGTCGTGTTCGCCGACTCCGACCTGTTCGGCGACGACTCGATCGACGACTACGACCACCGCAGGCTCTGGGGCAACGTCGTCACCTGGGCGGCCCGCGTGCCCGCCGCCACCGCCCCCGAGGGGGGAGACGACGCCAAGGCCGCGCTGTTCGCCGGGCTCGCCGCGGCCGTCGAGGAACTGCGTCCGCTCCAGGTCAAGGACGGCTCGGTGCCCGAGCACAAGGAGCGGGCCAAGGAGCTGGTCGCGGCCGTCGCCGCCCACGTGGGCGAGCTGGCGCCGCACTTCCCGCACGACGCCGCCTACCTCCAGGCCGTCCAGGACGACCTCGCCAGGTGGTCGGAGCAGGAGCTGGGCGTCCCCGACTTCCTCGACTCGCTGGAGCTGTTCCACCCCGACACCCAGCGCGTCGACGGACTGGAGCACGTCGTGGTGTTCCCCATGTACACCCAGAACGGCAACCTCGACCGCAACCTGGAGGCCGTCTGGCTGCGTACCGTCTGGCCCGGGTGGCTGGCCCGGCTGGAGGCGAACGGCTACGACAACCCGATGTTCGTGCCCGTCGCGTTCGAGGCGTTCACCGCCGGCTACGACACCCACTCGGCCGTGCTCTTCCCCGAGACGGTGGCCGTACGACGGACTCCGGAGCGGTTCACCTGGGGCGCGATCTTCGCCGACCGTGAGGCCGCCAGGTTCCGGCGGGTGTCCCGGGCCGCCACCGAGACGCTCAGGCTCGGCCTGCCGCCGGAGGCGGACCGGCTGCTCGACTCCCAGCAGCTGGCCCAGGACACCTACGTGATGTGGGATCTGATCCACGACCGTACGCACAGCCACGGTGACCTGCCGTTCGACCCGTTCATGATCAAGCAGCGGATGCCGTACTGGCTCTACTCCCTGGAGGAGCTGCGCTGCGACCTGACCGCGTTCGGCGAGGCCGTACGGCTGGAGGAGCAGGGCGTGCCGCACGCCCGGTACGTCCAGCACGCCATCCTGTTCGACCGGCTCTTCCGGTTCCCGATCACCGGCGAGCGGGTGCGCAACTACGACGGGCTCGGCGGTCAGCTGCTCTTCGCCTACCTGCACCGCAACGACATCGTCCGGTGGACCGACAACCGGCTCACGATCGACTGGGAGCGGGTCGCCGGCGGGGTGGCCGACCTGCGCGGGGAGGTCGAGAAGCTCTACCGCGACAGCATCGACCGGTCGAAGCTGGCCCACTGGCTGGCGGCCTACGAGCTGGTCAGTGCCTACGTCGAGCCGCACCCGTCCTCCATCTGGGCCAAGGGTGTCGAGGCGCTGCCCGAGGAGCAGAAGGCCAAGGTCGACGCGGTGCTGCCGGACGAGTTCCCCCTCAGCATGTTCTACGAGGCCCTGCGCCGTAAGCTGACGGACGTGGTCGAATCGACTAAGGGGATCCGGGGATGATCATTCTGGTTACCGGCGCTGCAGGCCCCACAGGTCAGGCAGTGTCCGAATATTTCCGCAAAAACGGTGACACCGTGATCTCCGTCGACAAGGACGACGTGGACCTGCTCGACCGCGAGGCCGTGCTCGACCTGGCGGCCCGCATCGAGCGCGACCACGGCGGCGTCGACGGCGTGGTGCACCTGGTCGGCGGCTGGCGCGGCTCCGGCAGCTTCGCCGAGACCCGGCTGGAGGACTGGAACGACCTGCACGACCTGCTGATCCGTACCCTCCAGCACGTGTCGCTGGCCTTCGAGCCGCTGCTGCGCGAGAGCCAGGACGGCCGCTTCGTGATCGTCTCGGCCAAGGCCGCCGCGAACCCCACCGCTGGGGGCGCCGCCTACGCCGCCGCCAAGGCCGCCTCGGAGGCGTGGACACTCTCCCTGGCCGACGCGCTGCGCGGCACCGGCTCCGCCGCCGTCATCCTCGTCGTCAAGGCCCTGGTCAACGACGCCATGCGGGCGGCCAAGCCCGAGGCGAAGTTCGCCGGGTTCACCGACGTGGCCGATCTGGCCCGGGCCATCGGCGGGCTCTACGACCGGCCCGCCGCCGACCTCAACGGCACCCGATTGGACCTCACCCAGTGACACCCCGGCACGACCCCCTGCTCAAGGCGTTCGCCAGCGACAACTACGCCGGGGTGCACCCCGACATCCTGCGGGCCATCGCCGACGCCAACGGCGGCCACCAGATCGCCTACGGCGACGACGTCTACACCGAAGCGCTGCGCGAGGTCTTCCAGCGCCATTTCGGCGAGCAGGCGCAGGCCTGGCCGGTGTTCAACGGCACCGCCGCCAACGTCGTCTCGCTGCGCGCGATGACCGCCCACTGGGAGGCGGTCATCTGCGCCGAGACCGCCCACATCAACACCGACGAGGGCGGCGCCCCCGAGGTGGTGGGCGGCATCAAGCTGCTGCCCGTGCCCACGCCCGACGGCAAGCTCACGCCCGAGCTGATCGACCGTCAGGCCTGGGGCTTCGGTGACGTGCACCGGGCCCAGCCGCGCGTCGTGTCCATCTCCAACACCACCGAGCTCGGCACCGTCTACACGCCCGAGGAGGTGGCCGCGATCTGCGCCCACGCGCACGAGCGCGGCCTGCTCGTCCACCTCGACGGCTCTCGGCTGACCAACGCCGCCGCCGCCCTCGACGTCCCCATGCGGGCGCTCACCACCGACGCGGGCGTCGACGTGCTCTCCTTCGGCGGCACGAAGATCGGCATGCTGTACGGCGAGGCCGTCGTGGTGCTCAACCCCTCGGCGGCCACCGGGGTCGACTACATCCGCAAGACGTTCATGCAGCTGTCGTCGAAGATGAGGTTCGTGTCGGCCCAGTTCGAGGCGCTGCTCTCCGGTGACCTGTGGCTGCGCAACGCCCGGCAGGCCAACGCGATGGGGCGGCGGCTGGCCGAGGCGGTGCGCGGCCTTCCCGGGGTCGAGGTGCCGCGGCCGGTCGAGGCCAACGCGGTCTTCGCCGTCCTGCCCAAGGACGTCACCGAGCGGCTGCAGAAGCGCTTCCGCTTCTACACCTGGAACGAGGCGACGGGCGAGGTGCGGTGGATGTGCGCGTTCGACACCACCGAGGCCGACGTGGACGCGTTCGCCGCGGCGATCGCCGAGGAACTGGCCTAACCACGGGTGGCGAGGCGGGCGGCCTGCCAGCCGCCCATCCCGTGCACCGCGCCCCCCGGCGGCGTCGAGGCCGAGCAGAGGAAGACACCGGGCAACGGGGTGCGCCAGGGCACCGGTGACCAGACCGGACGCCTGACGAACTGGCCCAGGCCGGCCAGCCCGCCGCCGATGTCGCCACCCACCAGGTTGGGGTTCCACGCCTCCAGGTCGGCCGGGCCCATCGCGTGGCGGGCCAGCACCCGGTCGCGGAAGCCGGGGGCGTAGCGCTCGATCTGCGCCTCGATCGCCCCCGTCATGTCCACGGGAGAGCCGTTCGGGACATGGCAGTAGGCCCACAGCGTGTGGCCGCCCCGCGTCGGATCGGCCGCGTAGGGCTGCGTGAGCAGGACGTACGGCCGGGGCGAGTGGCGTCCGGCGGCCACCTCGGCCTCGCTCAGTGCGATCTCCTCCAGAGTGCCGCCCAGATGGACGGTCCCCGCCGCGGCGACGGCCGGATCGCGCCACGGCACCGGCCCGTCGAGCGCCCAGTCCAGCTTGAACACCCCCGGCCCGTACCGGTAGCGCTCCAGCCGCCGGCGGTAGCGCGCGGGCAACTCGGCCATCTCCAGGAACTGCCGGGGGGTCACGTCCAGCACGATCGTCTCGGCGCCCAGCCCGGTGAGCTCGGCGAGGCGCCGCACCCGGTGGCCGGTGACCGCCTCGCCGCCCAGCTCGCGCAGCCTGGCCACCAGGGCGTCGGCCAGGACCTGCGAGCCGCCCTTCACGAGCGGCCAGCCGACCAGGTGGACCAGCGACGCCAGCAGCAGGCCGTACCCGGTGGTGATGGGGGAGCGCAGGTCGAGCACCGAGTGCGCGGCCATGCCGGCGAACACCGCGCGGCCCTCGACCGTGCGCAGGGCCCGCCGGGCGAACGTCGTGGCCGGCAGCGCCGCCGCGACCCCGAACCTCGCCGCGGCCGCGAACGCGCGTGGATCCGGCCGCCATGGCCCGAGCGGCTTCACCAGCAGGTCGACCAGCGGGAACCCGGCCCGCGCCGCCGCTCCGGCGGTCGCGTCCCAGACCACGCCATCGGCGCCGAGCCCCTCGCGTGTGCGACCGGCGTCGCGGTGCACGAGCACGGCGGGCCGGTCGTCGAGCGGATGCGCGGCGGCCACGGCGGGATGGACGAACTCGACCTGCCCCGGCCCGCGCCCCTCCAGTCCGAGCCCGCGCATCGCGGGCGAGGCGAGAGCCATCGCCATCACGGTCGCGCCGAGATCGTGCACCCGGCCGGGCAGCGTCAGCTCCGCCGACCGCAGCCCGCCGCCGAACCGCTCGGCCGCCTCCAGCAGCAGCACCCGGCGCCCGGAGCGGGCCAGCTCGATCGCCGCGACCAGCCCGTTGGGGCCCGATCCCACGACGACCGCGTCGACGCTCACGACTACGGCTGCGCGCCTCGATGCCCGAGCATGTCGGTCATCAGCTTGATCTCGCCGCTCTGCCCCTTGACGATCTTCTGGGCCATGTTGACCACCTCGTCGCGGTCGGACAGCTTCAGCAGCCCCTCGGCCATCCGCACCCCACCCTCGTGGTGGCGGATCATCAGCTGCAGGAAGAGCACCTCGGCCTCGGTGCCCTGCAGCTCCTTGAGCTTGGCCAGCTCCGCGGCGCTGGCCATGCCCGGCATCACACCAGGCTCGGCGGATCCGGTGGTCGCGGCGCCGTGGCCGTGGCCTCGCATCCAGGCCATCGGCCGCAGGTCGGTCGACAGGCCGAGCCCCCACTGCTCCAGCCAGCCGATGAACATGCCGCGCTGCGTGGACTGCGTGGTGATGATGTCGAAGGCCAGGTTGCGGATCTCCTTGGACTGGGTCTTGTCCCTGATGATGAACGACATGTCGACGGCCTGCGCGTGGTGGACGCCCATGTCGCGGGCGAACCCGGCCTCGGCGGAGGTCTCGGCCGGGGCCGCGCCTCGGCCGAACACGAACAGGAGGACCGCCGCGCCGGCGATCAGCACGGCGCAGGCGATGAGCAGTGGGTTCTTCGCGGGATTACGCATGGCGAGTCCAGCCTATCCACCTCGTACGAGAAGGGAGGAACGATCGCTTTCGACCGGCTTATTCTCCGCATACGCCCGGAGGGCATAAGGTGACCCGAGATTGGCAGGCCAATGGAGGAACGATGAAGGAGAAGGCGCAGGCGCGGCGGGAGCATCTGCAGCGGATGCGGGCCGAGCAGAAGCGCAAGGAGCGTCGCACCGCGTTCCTCATGTGGGGGTCCGGGGGCGCCGTCATCGTGTTGCTCGTCGGTCTGGTCGGTTTCTATCTGGTCAAGCAGTCTCGGGAGACGTCGCTCGACGCGGTGGCCAACTACTCCTACGAGTCCGCGCAGCACGTGTGGAAGCCGGTCTCCTACAAGGAGTCGCCGCCCGTCGGCGGTGAGCACAGCAACTACTGGCAGCAGTGCGACATCTATGCCAAGCCGATCCACAGCGAGCACGGGGTGCACTCCATGGAGCACGGCGCCATCTGGATCACCTACCGGCCCGACCTGCCCAAGGCGCAGGTCGACAAGCTGACCGAGGTGGCCACCTCGACCGGCCAGCAGGAATACATGCTGATGAGCCCCTTCACGGACCTGCCGGCGCCGATCGTGGTCTCCTCCTGGGGACACCAGCTCAAGCTGGACAGCCCTGACGACCCCAAGCTGTCCGCCTTCATCAAGAAGTTCCAGAACGGCAAGGACACCCCCGAGCCCGGCGCCACCTGCGGTGGGCCCGACGCCATCACCACCACGGCCGACGTGGCTCCGCTGCCGCCCGAGCCGCAGGGGCAGACGCCGATGGAGACCCTCTCGCCGAGCGCCAGCCCGACCGACCAGTGACGGCCGACCGCCCCGGCAGGGTCTGACCGGGGCGGCGCCGCCGGTCAGCCGGTGACCGGGCCGCCGCGCCACGTGGGCGGCGGCCGGTCGCCCACGGCGACGTCGTAGGCCGCGCGGGCCAGCAGCCGGGTCGAGTCGAGCGTGGGCAGGGGCGAGACCTCCGGGGTCACCAGGAGCGGGATCTCGGTGCACACCAGCGCGACCGCGTCGCAGCCCCGCTCGGCCAGTCGTTCGACGACGCGCACGTACTCCCGCCGGGACTCGTCGGTGAAGACGCCGTTCACCAGTTCCTCGAAGATGATCGTGTTGACCAGGTCGCGGTCGGCCGGGTCCGGCACCTCGGTGGCGATGCCGCGGCCGGCCAGGGCGCGGGGGTAGACCGGGCCGTCCATGAGGTACGTCGTGCCGAGGATGCCGACCCGCCGGTGGCCGTCGGCGGCGGCCTGTTCGGCGACCACCTCGGCCAGGTGCAGGCCGGGCAGCGCGAGCTCCGGGCCGGGGGGTTCCAGCGCCAGGTGCGCGGTGTTGTCGGGGCAGGCGAAGAAGCCGGCGCCCGCGCGGGCCAGCCGGTCGACGCTGGTCGACAACGTGGCCCTGATCGAGGCGTGATCGCCCGCCTCCCACGCGGGCATGCTGGGGCCGAAGGCGATGTAGTCGAGGGTCACGTCGGGATGCTCGTTGCGGCCGGTCCGGCGGAACCCCTCCTGGCAGTAGGCGAGGAAGCAGAGGGCCGCGCCCTCCGTGCTGTGGGCGAGGATGCCGAGGTGTCCCATGATTGTCTCCGGATCGGCTCAAGTGTTCGTTAGGTCGAACGTCCGTGCACTAGGCTGAACGCGATGGACGATGTTCGTCAAGCCGAACAGATCGACTTCTGGAGCGAACAGGTGAGAACCGGTTCCGCGAGCGAGGGCGTACGGGAGCCCTCCGACCTCATCGGGCTGATCGCCGGGGCGATCCGGCGCGAGCGCGCCCGCGCCGGGCTGTCGCTGACCGAGCTGGCCAGGCGGGCGGGCCTGGCCAAGTCCACCCTCTCCCAGCTCGAATCCGGCGCCGGCAATCCCAGCGTGGAGACCCTGTGGGCGCTCGGCTCCGCGCTCGGCGTGCCGTTCAGCGCGCTGGTCGATCCGCCGCGGCCGGACGTCCGGGTGATCCGGGCCGGCGAGGGGCCGGTCGCCCACTCCGAGCAGGCCGGCTACGCGGCCACGCTGCTCGCCTCCTGCCCGCCCAACGCCCGGCGCGACGTCTACCGGATCGTGGCCCAGCCGGGCAGGGTCCAGCTGTCGGCCGCCCACCCGCCGGGCACCAGCGAGCACGTGGTGCTGAGCAGCGGCCGGGCGCTGGCGGGGCCGGCTGAGGAGCCGGCCGAACTCGGGCCCGGCGACTACGTTCGCTATCCCGGCGACACCCCGCACATCTTCCAGGCCCTGCGGGCCGACACCACGGCGGTGTTCGTGATGGAGCATCTCTGAGCGGGCCTACCCCAGCACGTCCTCCAGTGGCATCCACTCCAGCCCGTGCGCCTCGGCGACCGGCCGGCTCGTGAGGTGTCCGTCGTGGGTGCTCAGTCCGAGGGAGAGGGCCCGATCCTTGCGCATCGCGCCCTTCCAGCCCAGGTCGGCGATGGCCAGCGCGTACGGCAGCGTCACGTTCGTGAGCGCGTACGTCGAGGTGTGCGGCACCGCGCCGGGCATGTTGGCCACGCAGTAGAAGATCGAACCGTGCACCGGGTAGGTCGGCTCGGCGTGCGTCGTCGGGTGTGAGTCCTCGAAGCAGCCGCCCTGGTCGATCGAGATGTCCACCAGCACCGAGCCCGGCCTCATCCGGCTGACCAGCTCGCTGGAGACCAGCCGGGGCGCCCGTGCGCCGGGGATGAGCACCGCGCCGATCACCAGGTCGGCCTCCAGGACCGCCAGCTCGATCTCCAGCGAGTTGGAGGCGATGGTCTGGCAGTGGCCCTGATAGATCATGTCCGCCTGGCGCAGCTTGTCGATGTTCCGGTCGAGCAGCAGCACCTCGGCCTGCATGCCGAGCGCGATGACCGCCGCGTTCATGCCCGACACACCGGCCCCGATCACCACCACGCGCGCCGCGTGGACGCCGGACACGCCGCCCATCAGCACGCCCCTGCCGCCCTGTGAGCGCATCAGGTGGTAGGCCCCGACCTGCGGGGCGAGCCGGCCGGCGACCTCCGACATGGGCGCCAGCAGGGGCAGCGCGCCACCGGGCGTCTGCACGGTCTCGTAGGCGACACCCGTGACGCCCGCGTCGAGCATCGCCATGGTGCACGCCCGTGAGGCGGCCAGATGGAGGTAGGTGAACAGCATCTGCCCCTTGCGCATCCGCGGATACTCCTCGGCCACCGGCTCCTTCACCTTCAGGATCAGATCGCCTTCGGCCCACACCTCGTCCGCCTCGCCGACCATGGTCGCGCCGACCGCCTCGAAGTCGGCGTCGGGGAGTGCCGAGCCGACGCCCGCCCCGCGCTCGACGAGAACCTGGTGGCCGTGCCGGATGAACTCGTGCGCACCCGCCGGGGTGAGCGCGACGCGATATTCGTTGTCCTTGATCTCACGGGGAATGCCGACCTTCATGGGGCCACTTCCGTTTCGCTGGACGCCGGCAGCTGCCGTCACCCGGTACTCGTTCCTCAGTTCTTCCGCGTGTCACGAGAGAATTGAGGATTGTTCGACTGATTACCTCGGTTCTGCCCGTCCTCGATAGGCTCACCCGCAGCCCGAACCTCAGGATGGTGTCGTCAAGGATGGACAACCCGGGAGAGAGCCCCTCCGCGGTCAAGGAAGAGCCGCAGGCCAGCCGAGTGACCACCATCGTGCTGATCGTCTCGCTCGTCCTGGTCGTGCTCCTCGCCGGTGTGGCCGGCACCGTGGCCGTGCTGATGACCAAGAGTCCCGACGCCCCGTTCCTCGGCGGCGCTCCGCCGCGCCGGCTGGCCACACCCATCCACTTCGCCCCGGTGCGCGAGACCAAGGCGGCTCCGTGCCCCGGCGTCCAGGCCGTGCTCGACGAGCAGCAGACCACCTGCTACCTGTTAGAGGACGGGGTGACGGTCAACGCCGTGCAGCGGATCGCTCCGGTGCGCGAGAAGGACGGCACCTACTCGGTCCGCATCGCGATCGCCCCCGCCTTCAGCGACAAGGTGGCCGAGCTGATCGACGAACTGGTGACCGACCAGCGTCAGGTCGCCGTCGTGCTGGTGCCCGCGACCGTGGTGGCGGCGCCCATCGTCACCCAGAGCATGGACGCCGACAGCCTGAGCATCGCCGGGTTCACCAAGGAGGAGGCCGACGCGATCGCCGCCCGTCTCCTGGGTGACCCGCCGGGCGCGGGCACTCCCGGCCCGAACCCACCCGACCTGGGCAACCCCAACACCGGCGACCCGAACACGGGGGACCCCGGCACGGGCAACCCCAACACGGGCGCCCCGAACACCGGCGCGCCGAACACGGGGGACCCGAACACGGGCGTCCCCAACACAGGCGTCCCCAACACGGGCGTCCCCAACACAGGCGCGCCTGACACGGGCGTGCCCGCCTCGACGGGCCCGGCCGCCGTGGGGACCGGTGACCGGCCCACGCGCGACCGCCGCTACGCCAGCTGCAAGGAGGCCGTGGCGGCCGGCGACGGCCCCTACACCAAGGGCGTCCACCCCGAATACGCCTGGTACACCGACGTCGACGGCAACGGCGTGGCCTGCAACACCCCCGACATCCGCTAGCGGTCAGCCGAAGAGGTTCTGCAGCGCGGAGATCCCGAAGTAGGCGAGGAAGACCAGCGACACCACCCAGAGCAGCCACGGGATCTGGGCGAACTTTCCCCGCGCCGCCTTGATGAGCGTGTAGGTGATCACCCCGGCTCCCACCCCGTTGGTGATCGAGTACGTGAACGGCATCAGCGCGATCGTCAGGAACGCCGGCACCGCCAGTTCCAGGTCCTCCCACGGCACGTTGCGGCTCTGCGTCATCATCAGCGCCCCGACGAGCACCAGCGCCGGCGCGGCGGCCGCGGCGGGCACCACGGCCGCCAGCGGCGTGAAGAGCAGCGTGAGACCGAGCAGCGCGCCCGTCACGACGGAGGCCAGTCCGGTGCGCGCCCCTTCGCCGACGCCCGCCGCCGACTCCACGAACACCGTGTTCGCCGACGCGCTCGCGACCCCGCCGACGACGCCGGCGACGCCGTCCACGGTGAGGATGCGGCCCAGCCTCGGCACCTGGCCCCGTTCGTCGACCAACCCGGCCTCGTCGCTGACCCCGATGATCGTGCCCATGGCGTCGAAGAACCCGGACAGCACCAGGGTGAACAGCACCACGGTGGCCGTCAGGGCGCCCGCCCGGGCGAACCCGCCGAACACGTCCACCTGCCCCACCAGCCCGAAGTCCGGTGCGGCGACCAGCGACTCCGGCATCCGCGGCGTGACCACGCCCCACGACCCGGGGGCGACGGTGGCCAGCGAGTTCACGACCACGGCGACCACGGTGGTCACCGCGATGCTGATCAGGATGGCCGCGGGGACCCTGCGCGCGTACAGGACGATCATCAGGAGCAGGCCGAAGCAGAAGACGGCGACCGGCCAGCCCGTGAGGTGCCCGGTCGCGCCGAGCTGCACCGGAGTGCCCGTCCCCCTGGTGACGAACCCCGCGTCGACCAGCCCGACCAGCGCGATGAACATCCCGATCCCGACGCTGATGGCGTGTTTCAGCGCCAGCGGGATCGCGTTCATGATCAGGGTGCGCAGGCCGGTCACGGCGAGCACGATGATGACCACGCCTTCGAGCACGACCAGGCCCATCGCCTGCGCCCAGGTCATGTGGGGGGCGGCCTGGTAGGCGACGAGGGCGTTCAGCCCCAGCCCGGCCGCCAGGCCGAACGGCGCGTTGCCGACGAAGGCCATCAGCAGCGTGCTGACGGCCGCGGCCAGCGCCGTCGACGTGGTCAGCTGCGCGATGGTGAGCCGGGCGCCGGTGACGTCCTGCGCGCCGGCCAGGATGATCGGGTTGAGCAGGATGATGTAGGCCATCGCCATGAAGGTGGTGACCCCGCCACGCACCTCACGGCCGGCGTCGCTGCCCCGCCCGGACAGCTCGAAGAGCCTGTCGAGCACAGCCATCCCCCCTCGTGATCAGGGGGAATCGCGGCAAACCTACCCGGCAGGAGAGATGATCACGCTTTCTCGTGCCTGCCGCCGCCCACCAGGGCGGCGAACTCCTCCAGCCCGATCCGGCCGTCTCCGTCGCGGTCGGCCGAGGCGATGAACGCCTCGATCTCCTCGCTGGTGGCGCCCTGGGCGCCCAGCGCCAGGTTGACCTGCCTGATCTCGGCGGACGTCAGCAGGCCGTCGCCGTCGCTGTCGAACCGCTCGAACTCCGCCTTGGCCACTTCACGCGCATCCGTCATCGGAACCTCCCCGTTTGTCAAACCAGGGCGATATCTTCTGGTCTGATGGGAACGCGCGTCAACTCGCGGCCCGTCGCCGCACGTACCGCCGCCGCGATGGCGGGCGTGGACGACAGCGTGGGCGGCTCGCCCGCCCCCCGTAGCCCGTACGGCGCGGCGGGGTCGGGATTCTCCAGAATCGTGGTCAGCATCGGCGGCATGTCGAGGATGGTGGGGATCAGGTAGTCGGTGAACGACGGGTTCAGCACCTGCCCGTCACGCAGCCGGATCTCCTCCATCAGCGCCAGCCCGAGCCCCTGCGCCGACCCGCCGTGGATCTGGCCCTCCAGCGCCTGCGGGTTCAGGATCCGGCCCACGTCCTGGACGGCGGCCAGCTCGACCACCTTCACCAGGCCCAGCTCCACGTCCACGTCCACCACGGCCCGGTGCACGCACAACGCCAGCTGGGTGTGCGAGTCGCCCTGCCCCGTCTCGGGATGCAGCGGGTAGGTGGGCCGGTGACGGTACTCCCGCGTCTCCTCGATCGGCCCGAACCTCTCCAGCGCCTCCCGGGCGGGCAACCCGTCGAACCGCGCCCGTACGGCTTCGCAGGCCGCCTTCACCGCGCCGCCGGTGACGTAGGACTGCCGGGAGGCCGAGGACGAGCCCGCCGAGCCGACCGCCGTGTCCGCCGTGGCCACGGTCACGTCCCGCACGCCCAGCTCGGTGCGGGCGATCTGGGCCTGGAGGGTCACCAGGCCCTGCCCGACCTCGGCCGCCGCGGTGTGCACGGTGACGTGCGGCTCGCCGCCGATCAGCTCCGCTCGCACCCTGGCCGTCGAGTAGTCGTCGAAGCCCTCGGAGAAGCAGATGTTCTTGATGCCCACGCCGTAGCCGACGCCGCGCCGTACGGACTCGCCGTGGGTGGTCTGTGAGACGCCGCCCGGCAGCGCGCGCAGGTCGGCGGCGGCCGGGCCGGGCAGCGGCATCGCCTCCAGCTCGCGCAGCATCCCAGCGAGCGGCGCGGGCGAGTCGATCACCTGCCCGGTGATCAGCGCCGACCCCTGCGACACGGCGTTGCGCACCCGGATCTCGACCGGCGACAGCCCGCACGCCTCGGCCAGGCGGTCCATCTGCGACTCGTAGGCGTAGCAGGCCTGCACCGCGCCGAACCCGCGCATCGCCCCGCACGGCGGATTGTTGGTGTAGACGCCGGTCGCCACCACCCGCACGTTCGGCACCTCGTACGGCCCCACGCCCAGCGAGGCGGCGTTGCCCACGACCGCCGGCGACGAGGAGCAGTAGGCGCCGCCGTCGAGCAGGATGTCGGCCTTGACGTACACGAGCCGGCCGTCGCGGGTGGCGCCGTGCTCGTACCGCATCCGGGCGGGATGGCGGTGCACGTGGCCGAAGAACGACTCCTCGCGGCCGTACACGATCTTCACGGGGCGGTTCAGCCGCAACGCCAGCATGCAGGCGTGCACCTGCATCGACAGGTCCTCCCGGGCCCCGAAGGCGCCGCCCACCCCGGAGAGCGTCAGCCGTACCTTCTCCCGCGGCAGGCCGAGGCACGGCGCGAGCTGGTCGCGGTCCACGTGCAGCCACTGGGTGGCGATGTAGAGGTCGACGCCGCCGTCCTCGGCCGGGACCGCCAGCCCCGACTCCGGCCCCAGGAACGCCTGGTCCTGCATGCCGACCTCGTACTCGCCGGTCACCACGACGTCGGCCTCGAACGTGTCGCCGACCACGACCGGCTGCCGCCTGACGAAGCTCGTGGCCGCGCGCGGGTCGGTCACCGCCTCGCGCGGCTCGTAGTCCACCACGATCGCCGCCGCGGCCCGGCGCGCGGTCTCCGGATGCTCGGCCGCCACCAGCGCCACCGGTTCGCCCTGGTAGCGCACCTGGTCGATGGCGAGCACCGGCTGGTCCTTCAGCTCCAGGCCGTAGTGCTTCTCGCCCGGCACGTCCTCATGGGTGAGCACGGCGAGCACGCCCGGCATCGCCAGCGCGGGCCCGACGTCGATCGACCGGATCCACGCCGAGGGGTGCGGGCTGCGCAGTGTCACGCCCCACACCATGCCGTCCAGCCACAGGTCCGAGGCGTAGGCGAACTCGCCCGTCACCTTGAGCGTGGCGTCGGGACGCCGCGCGCTCGCGCCGACGTCCTGCCGTGTCGCACTCGCCGTTTCGGTCATCATTCGAGTAGAGCACCGGCGGGCGTACCGGCCTATGCGCGTGGAGTGAAATCGGAGTCAGCACTTGACGGGCTGCCTTGTATATTCCTCCAAGTGCGCATAAGGGACTTGCTGGCCGCCGACGAGCTGAGTCTCACGCTGCTCACCGGCGACCCCGACCGCGAGTTCCACACCGTGCACATCACCGACCTGCCCGAGCCCGGGCGCTACCTGTCGGGCGGCGAACTGGTGCTCACCGGGCTCATGTGGCGGCACACCCCGGCCGACTCCGCCCGGTTCGTGGCCGCGCTGGTCGACGCCGGGGTGTCCGCCGTCGGCGCGGGCCGGGCCTGGCTCGGCCACATCCCGGCCGACGTGGTCGCGGCCTGCGAGGAGGCCGGGCTGCCGCTCCTCGACGTGCCCACCGAGGTCTCCTTCCGGACGATCGCGGAGCTCGCCGCGCCCCGCCTGCCCGGCGACGTGCGCGACGCGCTCGGCCGCCACCGCAGGCTGGTGGCGGCCGTCGCCGAGGGCGCCGGCCTGACCGAGCTGTTCGAGTTGACGGCCGCCGAGCTCGGCGTCACGGGCGCGGTGCTCTCCGCGTCCGGCGAGGTGATCGCCGGCTCCGTGGACGATCCGGTACGGCTCGCGCGGGCCTACCTGACCGCCACCCGGCTGCCCTGCCCGTCCGGGCGCCACACGGTCTTCGGCGTCGGCAGCGGCCACCGGGCGGCGGGCTGGGTGCTGGCCTGCGACGGCGACCTGATGGACCGGCCCGACCTCGGCTACGAGCTGGCCGCCTGCGTGGCGCTCGAACGCAGCCGGATGGAGGAGGGCCGCCGGGTCGAGCGGCGGCTGACCGAGCAACTCGTCCGGGCCGCCCTGGCCGGCGCCGACCCGGCCGAGCTCAACGCCGGGCTGCGCACCTGCGGCATCGGCGCCGCGGAGCCGTACGCGGTGGCGCGTGTCAGCGTGCCGCGGCCGGACGCGAGGCGCGGGCCCGGCCCGGCGGCGCTGGGCGGGCCGGTGCTGGAGGAGCTTCTGGGCCGCGAGGTCGTCGCGGCGGCGCACGCGGACGGCGCGGTGGCGCTGGTACCGCTGCGCGGCACGACCGCCGCCGGGCTGGCGGAACGGCTGCGCCGCGGCGTCGAGGTCCTGACGGCCCTGCCCGGCGGCCAGATCTGCGTCGGGCTGAGCGGCGAGCTGACCGGCGCGGCGGCCATCAAGGGCGGCGTCGAGGAGGCCGGTCACGCCAGGAGGCTGGCCGAGGCCCGCTCGGGGGGAGTGGTGACCAGCGACGAGATCTACACGCACGCGCTCCTGCTGGCCACGGTGCCGGGCGACGTGCGGCGGTCGTTCGCCGGGCGGCTGCTGGGGCCCCTGACCGACTACGACCGGGCGCACCAGTCGGAGCTGGTGCGGACCCTGGGCACCTTCCTCGACTGCGCCGGCTCGTGGCACGCGTGCGCCGAGCGGTTGCACGTGCACGTCAACACGGTCCGCTACCGGATCAGGAGGGTCGAGGAGCTCACCGCCAGGGACCTGTCGGTGATGGCGGACAGGGTGGATTTCTTCCTCGCGCTGCGGGCCGGCTGATCAGGGAGGAAACCGAACCTCCCCCCACCCGGAGGCCGGGGTGTGGGGCGCCAGCCTGAAACCTCAGGTGGGGGACATCGTCGGCCGTCAGTGCGAACGGCAGCGGGCTAGCAGCACATGGGGACTTCGAATTGTGCCGATATCGCAGGCGCGACAGGAGACGAGTCGGCCATCGCGGTCGTAGCATTGCTTCCTACGGCCACCATGGCCGTGAGAAACGTGCCTACTACGGACAGGGCAATGCGCGTGCGCATGGGGGTTCTCCCTCGCCTATGTGTTGTTCGGACGTAATCATCTCAGGGAGTAGCAGCTGTGACTACATCTGACCTGGTCGGACTCCGTATCAAGACGGTGAGGCGGCAGCGCGGGCTGTCTCAGGCGCAGCTCGCACACCCAGAGTTGTCGGACAGCTACGTCTCCTTGATCGAGAGTGGCAAGCGTACCCCGACTCCGGCCGTCCTGGAGTTGCTGGCCCAGAAGCTCGACTGTTCGCTCTCCTATCTCCTCAACGGAGTCACCGCCGAGCAGCTGGAGGACATCGAGCTCGCTCTCGGTTACGCGAGGCTCGCGCTCGAGAACGGTGAGGTGCGGGAGGCCCGCACCCGCTTCGGTGAGCTGCTGGCGAACAACAACCTGACAGGTCTCACGTCGCTCCGTCAAGACACCGAATTCGGCCTGGCGCTGGCCATGGAGGCGTGCGGCGAGCTCGACGAGGCGATCGACGTACTCAATCGGCTGCGCGGCGAGGAGCTCAGCCCGGAGCGCCACATCGACGTCGCGATCGCCCTGTGCCGCGTCTACCGGCAGAGCGACCGGCTGAGCGAGGCGGTCGCGGTCGGCGAGGCGATTCTCGGCGGCTCGGTGCGGCCGGCCTGGTCCGATGGGCTGATCGAGCTCGGCGCGACCCTGCTCGGCGCCTACCTGCACAGCGGCGACCTGCTGCGCGCCCGCCAGTTCGCCGCCGAGCTGCTCAACGCGGCCGAGATGCTCAACACCCCCAGGTCGATCGTCGCGGCCTGCTGGAACGCCGCCGTCGTGGCCGAGACCACCGGTCACGGTGAGGAGGCGCTGGCCTTCGCGGAGCGGGCCCTGGCCATCCAGTCGGAGAACGGCCAGCCGCGCAGCATCGCCCGCACCCGCGTGGCGTACGCGACCCTGAAGCTCCGGGTCCGCCCCGAGTCCGTCGACGAGGTCCGCACCGTGCTGCTGCGCACCGAGCAGGAGCTGGCGCAGACGTCGGCGAGCACCCTCGACCGGGCCAACGCCCAGGTCGAGCTCGCCCGCGTCGAGATCATGGCGGGCAACCTCGAGCGCGCGATCGCCCACGGTCGCGCTGGTCAGCAACTGCTGCCGACCACGGCCCGGGCCCTGGAGGCCGAGGCGCACCTGCTGCTGAGCCGCGCCCACGGCGGGCTCGGCGACCTCGCGTCCGCCGAGCGCGAGCTGGCCGCGGTGCGCGAGTGGCTCACGCCGCTGCCCGACTCCCGTCGTGTGGCCGGCACCTGGTACGCCGCGGCCGAGACGATGGAGCAGCTGGGCGACACCCACGGCGCGGTGGAGGGATACCAGCGGGCCCTGGCCTGCGCCGGCCTGTGACTGAGTCCCGGACCGTGGGGCGGCGTCGGTAGCCTGGGGGTGCCATGAAGAGAACCCTGCTCGCGTCCCTCACCGCGATCCTCGCCGCCCTGCTCGTGATCGGCGCCGCCGTGCCCGCCCTGGCACACGACGCGCTCAAGCGCAGCGACCCGGCCAAGGACGCGACGGTCAAGACGATCGACGAGGTCACGCTCGAGTTCACCGCCAAGGTCCGCATGCCTTTCGTCATCGTCCGTGCCGCGGACGGCGCCGAGCACCAGCTCGGCGCCCCCGCGACCGACGGAGCGGTGGTGACGCAGCGGCTCAGCGGTACCCTGCCCGACGGGAAGTACACGATCGCCTACCGCGTCGTCTCCTCCGACGGTCACCCGGTGGAGGGCGAGATCCCGTTCACCGTCAAGGGCGCGCCGCCGACCGCCGAGCCGACCGCCGGATCCGCGACCGAGCCGACCACCGCCCCGACCGTCGAGCAGACGGCAGGGCAGGCGTCGCAGCCCGCCGTCACGCAGACGGTGTCGCAGGAGTCCTCGGCCACCTTCCCCATCTGGCTGCTCGTCGTCGTCGGAGCGCTGGCCGGCATCGGTGTCGGGTTCCTGCTCAGCATGCGCAAGAAGAAGCCGTGACCAGGGTCGCGCGTCTGGCGTTCGGCGCGGCCGTCGCGGCCGTCGCCGGACTGGTGATCGCCATGATCGTGGGGGGCGCGGCCTTCCCCCGGATCATCGCCGGGCTGCCCGACGCCGGCGTGATCACCCGGTGGGGGCTGCCGCTGTCCAAGCTCTCCATGGACGTGGCGGGCGTCCTCACCGTCGGCCTGCTGCTGACGGCCACCATGCTGCTGCCCAACGACAAGGGCGTGCTCGGCCGCACCGCGCTGCGCGACGTGCAGGCCGCCTCGTGGACCGCGCTGGCCTGGGCCGCCGCGGCCTTCCTCACGCTGTTGTTCGGCGTGGCCGACTCGTGGGGCCGGCCGGTCACCCAGGTGCTCATCGGCGGCAACTACCTGACCAGCTACGCCACCCAGACCAGCCAGGGCATCGCGCTCACGCTCGTGGTGCTGTTCGCGATGGCGATCGCGCTGTTCTCGCGCGGGGCCATCACCGCGGGCGCGTCGGCCGCACTGCTGGTGCTGGCGCTGGTGACGCTGCTGCCGCCGGCGCTCACCGGTCACTCGGCCTCCTCGCCCAACCACGACCTGGCCGTCTCCGGCCTGTCGCTGCACCTGCTCTCGCTCGCCCTGTGGGTGGGCGGGCTCGTCGTCGTCGCGCTGCACGCCGTGCGCGGCCTGCCGCGGCTGGAGATCGCCGCCGCCAGGTTCTCCAGGCTCGCCCTGTGGTGCTACGTCGGCGTCGGCCTGTCCGGCGTGTTCAGTGTCATCGCGCGGCTGGCCAACGTCTCCGACCTCTGGACGTCGTCCTACGGCGTGCTGGTCGTGGCGAAGATCGTCGCGTTCGTGCTGCTCGGGTACGTGGGCTGGTGGCACCGGCAGCGCACGCTGGTGAGCCTCGGCGAGGGACGGTCCCACGCGTTCACGCGGCTGGCGGGCGGCGAGACGCTGCTCATGCTCGCCACCATGGGCCTGGCCGTCGCGCTCTCGCGCACCGCGCCGCCGCCGGTCGTCCTGCCCGCCGACCGCGCCTTCGACCTGCTCGGCTTCCCGATGCCGCCGCCGATCACGGTGGCCAACGTCCTCTCGCTCTGGTGGCTCGACCTGTTCTTCGCGCTGGTCGCCGCCGCGCTGGCCGGCCTGTACGGCGCCGGCGTGGTCAGGCTCCTCAGGCGCGGTGACGCCTGGCCGTGGGGACGCACCGTGTCGTGGTTCGCCGGTGTGGCGATCCTGGTCTTCGCCACCCAGAGCGGCCTGGCCCGCTACGCCAAGGTCATGTTCGACGTGCACATGATCGAGCACATGACGCTGTCCATGATCGTGCCGATCTTCCTGGTGCTCGGCGGGCCCGTCACGCTCGCCCTGCGCGCGATCAGGCCGGCCGTCAGGCGGGGCGACCGGGGGCCGCGCGAGTGGCTGACGACCATCCTGCACAGCAGGGTCGTCCGGGTCCTCTCGCATCCGGCCATCGCCACCGCCCTCTTCATCGTCTCGACCTACGCGCTCTACTTCACGCCGCTGTTCGCCTCGGCCATGGAGGAGCACCTCGGGCACATCTGGATGACCCTGCACTTCCTGATCAGCGGCTCGCTGTTCTTCTGGGTCATCATCGGGGTCGATCCGGCGCCGCACCGCATGCCGTACGTCGGCAAGCTCCTGACGCTGTTCGTGACCATGCCGTTCCACGCGTTCTTCGGAGTGGCGCTGATGATGACGGGCAGCCTGATCGCGTCCGGCTGGTACGAACAACTGGGCCGCACCTGGGGAGATTCACTGCTCCAGGAGCAGCAGAACGGCGGGGCGATCGCATGGGGGTTCGGTGAGATACCGACGCTCATCGTGCTGCTGACCATCGCCGCCCAGTGGTACAAGGACGAGGACAGGCAGGCCCGGCGGGCCGACCGGCGGGCCGACCGCAGCGGCGCGGGCGACCCCGAGCTCGACTCCTACAACGCCTATCTCGCCCGTCTCAACCGAGCCGACAAGGGCGAGTAGCCGGATGGCCAGGGCAACATAACCGGAGGCAACGCGTCTCCGAGCCGCCAGGTAGCCTTGCCTGAAGGGGAGACGGGCATCACTTCCACAGCTGGACGCGCAGTTCACCGGGGGATCGCGCGCCGCGCGGACAAACGCGGGCTGCGGGGGGCCGGCGGTGCTCGGATGCTCAGGAAGGCGAGTTGAGTTGTCCAAAGAGACACGCATGCGTGGGGGACGAAGCCTGGCCGAGGCGCTCGAGACCGATCTGACGGAGTGGTCCGAGCGCACCGGCATCCGTGTGGAGACCTGGGCGTTGCCCGCCGCCGAGGTGCCGTCGCGCATCGCGCAGGCGGTGCTGAGCGCCATTCGTGAGGCGCTGGCCAATGTCGAGGCGCACAGCGGCGCCGAGATGGTGTCGATCGCGGTGACCGCCGGCGGGGGCGGGCTGCGCATGACGGTGAGCGATCACGGCGCCGGGTTCGACCCGGGCAGGGCCGCGGAGCGGGGCATCGCGCGGATGCGGGCCGCCTTCGCCGACGTGGGCGGCAGCCTGTCGGTCAACAGTGTGCCCGGCGAGGGCACCACCATCACCGGCGTGGTGCCTAGGGCAGGGTGAGGATCTCGCTGCCGGTCTCGGTCACCATGATCGTGTGCTCGAACTGCGCGGTGCGCTTGCGGTCCTTGGTGACCGCGGTCCACTTGTCGGGCCAGATGTCGTAGTCGATCGTGCCCAGCGTCAGCATCGGCTCGATGGTGAACGTCATGCCCGGCACCAGTTCCACCCGCAGCGACGGGTCGTCGTAGTGGGGCACCATCAGGCCGGAGTGGAACGTCGTGCCGATGCCGTGACCGGTGAAGTCGCGCACCACCCCGTAGCCGAACCTCTTGGCGTAGGCCTCGATGACCCGGCCCACCACATTGAGTTGCCGGCCCGGGGCCACCGCCTTGATCGCCCGCATCATGGCCTCGTGGGTGCGCTCGACCAGCAGCCGCGACTCCTCGTCGACCTCGCCCACCAGGAACGTGGCGTCGGTGTCACCGTGGACGCCACCGATGAACGCGGTGATGTCGACGTTGACGATGTCGCCCTCGCGCAGCACGGTGTCGTCGGGGATGCCGTGGCAGATCACCTCGTTGATCGAGGTGCACAGCGACTTGGGATAGCCCTTGTAGCCGAGCGTGCTCGGGTAGGCGCCGTGGCCGATGAGGAACTCGTGGCCGATGCGGTCGAGCTCGTCGGTGGTGACGCCCGGCTGGGCGTGCTTGCCGACCTCTTCGAGGGCCTGCGCGGCGATCCGGCCCGCCACGCGCATCAGCTCGATGGTCTCCGGGGTCTTGACGTCGGACTCACCGGTCTTGGGGCGCTTCTTGCCGACGTACTCCGGCCGCTCGATGTGGGCGGGAACCTTCCGGATGGGCGAAACTCGCCCTGGCTGGAGCAGTGTCGTCATGAAACACGAGTCTACGGGGCAGAATGAGCCTCGTGAGCGATGGCCAGTGGTGGTTCTGCCTCAAGCACATGCGGGTCGAGCCCGAAAAGGGCTGCCCCAACAAGGACCGGATGGGTCCCTACACGAGCGAGCAGGAGGCCGCCGGCGCGCTGCAGCGCGCCGCCGACCGCAACAAGGCATGGGATGAGGCCGACCAGGACGACGACTGACATCCGATCCGGGTCGGCTCGACGATCACCGGGCGGCGCCGATCCGGACGAGCTTGACCAGGGCGACCACGCCGATCGCGGCCCACACCAGGTTGAGGCCGGCCGACGGCCAGGCGTCGTTGTAGGCGCTGTTGACCATCAGGGTGACCGAGCCGACGAGGTTGATGACCTGGTACGTCATGCTGTCGCCGGACAGTCGCGAGGTCGAGATGAGGCCGTAGCCGAGCACGAGCAGGCCCGCGCCGAGCCAGCCGATGACATCGAGGAGGAGATCCATGCGGGCCATTGTCCGAATTCCCTGCTCTAAAGCGCAAATAAAGAAATCCGCATGAGGGCGTAAGCTCTCCTGTATGGAGATCGACCCCCGGCGATTACGGGTGCTGCACGAGGTAGCCCGGCGCGGCGGAGTGATGCGGGCCGCCGAAGCCCTCTACCTGACCCCCTCCGCCGTCTCGCAGCAGCTCGCCCAGCTTGAGCGCGAGGTCGGGCTGGCGCTCATCGACCGCTCCCAGCGCCGCGTCTCCCTCACCCCGGCCGGCCGGGTGCTCGCCGGCTACGCCGAACGGGTCGAGGACGAGCTGGCCGAGGCGCGTCGCGAGCTCACCTGCTTCACCGAACGGCTGGCGGGCCCGGTGCGGATCGCCGCCTTCCCCACGGTGATCAAGCACATGCTGGTGCCGGCCCTGCGCGACCTGGCCGCCCGCCATCCCCAGATCACCCCGATCATCCACGAGGTGTACGGTCCGCCCGCGCTGCAGGAGCTGAGACTCGGCGCCGTCGACGTGCTGATCACCGAGCAGGACATGAGCCTGCCCGTGCTCTCCCAGCCGTCGCTGGCCACCCACGCCTTCTACGTCGACGAGTACCGCATCGTGATGCCCCCGGACTGGCCCGACCTGCCGCGTTCGGTCGCCGACCTGGCGGAGGTGCCGTGGGTGGCCGGCGAGCCCGGCCAGGCGTGCGGGCAGGCGCTGGACCGCCTGGCCGGGCTGCACGGCTTCGAGCCGCGCAAGGTGCACGTCATCACGGAGTTCGGGCCCGCGCTGGCGCTGGTGGCGGCCGGGCACGGGGTGGCGATCGTGCCCGCGCTGGCCCTGCTCGACGTGCCCGAGGGCGAGGTGCGGGTCAGCGATCTGCGCGACGTGGGGTCGCGGCGGCTGGACGCCGTCACGCGGATCAGCCGCACCCGGTCGGGTCAGCCCGACCCCGTGCAGGCGGTCGTGATCAGCGCGATCGAGGACGCCACGGCGGCCCTCGACGCCACCCTGGTCGGTCACCTTCAGCCGCTCTGACCTCGTGGCCGGGGTCAGTCGTTGACGTGCGGGCCGCTGACCTTCTCCAGCAGGCGGGCCAGCCGCTCGCGCAGACCGGGACGCTGGGGCTGCTCCCCGGCGGCGGTGCTGACCAGGTGCTGCGCGCCGTCGAAGGAGACGGGCCCGCGCGCCGGCACGGCGATCGTGTCGTGGGCCAGCCCGGCCAGCTCGCCGTCGCCGCCCTCCAGCGCCAGGATCGTGGCCCCCGTACGGCGGGCGTCGTCGACGCGTTCGAGCAGCGGCACCGGCGCCTGGAGCTCGGTCACCACGAACAGCGTCTCGCCGCGCCCGGCCCGGTGGATGCGGTCGAGCCCGACCCGCAGGTGGGGGGGCGCGCCGGCGGGCGGAGCCCAGCGCACGAGCGTGGGGGTGAGCTGCGGCAGGCCCGACAGCCGAGCCTCGTCGTCGAGATGGGCGGTCAGGTGCCAGGGCTCCTCGTCGGGCGTGCCCACGAGCAGCAGGCCGCCCGGCGATCGGGTGGCCCGCAGCGCCAGGCCGAACTCCCGGGTGCGCTCGATCCACCCCGTCTCGGCGAGAAGGTCTCGGAGCAGGGCCACCGATCCAGGATCCATGCCCCCATCGTGCACGACGGGCCCCGGCCGCGCCGACCGGTTGGCGACGTCCGGCGGCTCGCGCCGCGTGGTGTCCTGACATTCGGTCTGCTTCGGTGTCATTCCGGGCCTTGACGCGGGGTGACCGCCGCCGCCGGCACCCACGGGCTCGGCGACCAGTGCGCGCCCTCGGTCAGCATGAGCCGGGTCCGGCGGGCCATCCCGGACCCTCCGGACCCTGCCCGAGCAGGTACGCCGGGTGGGGGTGGCCTGAAGGTGGCCTTGGGGTGGGATGGCATGATGCCGCCTATGACTGACGTGAACGGGCTTTCCATCGGCATCCTCGGCGGCACCGGCGACCAGGGGAAGGGGCTGGCGCGGCGGTTCGCGCTGGCGGGGCATCCGGTGCTGATCGGATCGCGCAGCGCCGGACGGGCTCAGGAGGCGGCCGACTCGATCGGGTACGCCGCGCGCGGAGCGGAGAACGCGACGGTCGCCACCGAGGCGGACGTCGTGATCGTGGCGGTGCCGTACGACGGGCACAAGGCGCTGCTGGAGTCGCTGCGCGCGGAGCTGGCCGGGAAGATCGTCATCGACTGCGTCAACCCGCTCGGGTTCGACAAGAAGGGCGCCTTCGCGCTGCCGGTCGAGGAGGGCAGCGCCGCTCAGCAGGCCGCCGCCGTGCTGCCGGACAGCCGGGTGGTGGCCGCGTTCCACCACGTGTCGGCCGTGGTGCTGATGGACCCCGCCGTGGACAAGGTGGACCTCGACGTGCTGGTCCTCGGCGACGACCGGGAGGCCACCGACCTGGTGCAGGCACTGGCCGCGGTCATCCCCGGGGTTCGGGGCGTCTACGGTGGCCGCCTGCGCAACGCCGCCCAGGTCGAGGCCCTGACGGCCAACCTCATCTCGATCAACCGCCGCTACAAGGCCCACGCCGGCATCCGCGTCACCGACATCTGAGCGGACGGTCACAGCCGCCCGGCGTGCCGCGTCAGGCACGATCAGGTCACGTACGCGGCCGAGTAAGCTCGCGTCCACTACCGTCACCGGCATGCCCCTCGCCTTGATTCCCAGCCCTTCCGAGGCGGTCTGGAATCTCGGATTCATCCCGATCCGGGCCTACGCCTTGTGCTTCATTCTCGGAATCGTCGTCGGCGTCTGGCTCAGCGAGCGCCGCTGGCGGGCCCGGGGCGGCGAGAAAGGCACGATCAGCGACATCGCGGTTCCCGGGGTGATCTTCGGCCTGATCGGCGCCCGCCTCTACCACGTCATCGTCGACTGGCAGACCTACTTCGGCCCTCGCGCGATCAAGGAGCCCTACCAGGCGCTGTTCATCTGGGAAGGCGGCCTCAGCATCTGGGGCGCGGTCGCTCTGGGAGGCGTGGGCGTGTGGCTGGCCTGCCGCCGCCGGGGACTGTCCCTCGGCGCCGTGGCCGACACGGTCGCACCCGGCATCGCGTTCGGGCAGGCGATCGCCCGCTGGGGCAACTGGTTCAACCAGGAGCTGTACGGCAGTCCGACCACGCTGCCGTGGGGCCTGGAGATCGACCAGGCGCACGGCGGCGAGCCGGGCGTGCTCTACCACCCGACGTTCCTGTACGAGTCGCTGTGGAACGTGGCGCTCGGCTTCGCGCTGATCCTGGCCGGCAGGTGGTTCACGCTGCGCCACGGCCGCCTGTTCGCCCTCTATGTCGCCGGCTACACGTTGGGGCGGTTCTGGATCGAGGGGCTGCGGATCGACCCGGTCGGCGGAGTGGACCACGCGGTGACGTTCCTCGGGCTACGGATCAACCAGTGGACCTCGATCGTGCTGTTCGTCGGCGCGCTGGTCTATCTCTGGATGACGCGTGACAAGGACACCGAAGAGATCGTGGTGCCGGCCTCGCACAAGCAGGACGCCGGCTCTTCCTGAGCCCGTCCGCCCGGCCATCTCGGGCTCAGCGCCGGGGCGGCAGTGCGGAACTCACGTCGTGCGCGACAGCTTCAGCAGCGCGTCGGCGACGCCCTCCGGATCGACGACCTGGTGCAGGTGCCGGCCGGGCGTGCGCAGCACGGGCCAGCCGCGCCGTGCCGCCTCTTCCGCCACCTTGTCGTACGGCGGGCCGTACCAGAGGCAGGCGCACCTGACCGTGTCCCATCCGGCGGGGACCGGGATGGGCTGCGTGTAGGTGGCGAGCGGCAGCCGGGGCTGCTCCTCGACGACCCGCGCCCGGGTCGCCGGGTCGGGCAGCAGGGCCGCGACGTCCTCCTCGCTCCACCAGTCGGTCCAGCGCGGCAGCACCCCGGACTCGCCGGCCAGCTCGCGCAGGAACGGCAGGATCGTCTCATCGGCGACCCGGACCAGCCCATCGGCCGGCGGCAGGTGCGCCTCGGCGAACAGGCACGACACCACCCGCTCGCCCAGCCCCTCGCGGACCACCGGCAGGAACAGCCCGGCGTTGCTGTGCCCGGCCAGCACGATCGGCGTCTCGGGCGTCGCCGCGCGCACCGCCTCCACCACCCGCGGCCAGTAGGGAGCCGCACCGCGGGCCACACCGGTCAGGTCGGGCACCACGGCCGCGTGCCCCCGGCGCTCCAGCGCGCGCGCCACCGGCGCCCACGTCGACGGGCCCACGGCCAGACTGTGCACGAGCACGAACGTCGCCTTCATGGCTCCAGCCTCGGGCAACCGCCCGGTCACCGGGGCGATGTCAGCTCTCGGCGGACGGCAGACGAGCGGCGTGTGCCGGGAGGCGGGCCGGCCGGGGCGGGGGCGGCGGCTCGCCGGGAGGCAGGATGCCGTCGTCGATCAGCGCCCGCAGGCGGGTGGTGAGCAGCAGGCAGAGCGGGCCGCGTCCGGACGCCCAGCGGCCGAGCAGGTCGACGACGTCGTCCACATTGGCCTCATCTATCGTGGAATCTGACGTTGGGGGCTTTAGGGGACATCATTGGCGTTATGAGGGAACTCCATCCGGAAACGCGCGCCGTCCACCTGCCACAGCCCCCTGTCGAGGGCAGCCGCCCGATCGCGGTGCCGATCTACCAGACGTCCGGATTCGTGTTCGACGACCCCGCCGTGATGGCGGACGCCATGGGCCGCCCCGACGGCCCGTTCGTCTACGGCCGATACACCAACCCCACCGTCCGCTCGCTGGAGACGGCGATCGCCGATCTCGAAGGCGGGGTCGCGGCCGTCGCCACCGGCTCCGGCATGGGCGCGATCAACGCCGTGCTGCTCGGCCTGCTCCAGCCGGGCGACCACATCGTCGCGCAGCAGGCCCTGTACGGCGGGACGGCCGCGATGATCAAGGAGCTGACCGGCAGGTTCGGCATCACGGTCGACTACGTGCCCGAGGACGATCCCGCGGCCCTGCGCGACGCCGTGCGGCCCGAGACGAGGCTCGTCTACCTGGAGACCATCGCCAACCCGGTCGCCCAGGTCGCCGACCTGCCGGGGATGTGCGCGATGGCGCGCGAGGCCGGGATCGTCTCGGTCGTGGACAACACGTTCGCCTCGCCCGTGCTCTGCCGGCCGATCGAGCACGGAGCGGACATCGTGCTGCACTCCACGACCAAGTATCTGTCCGGGCACACCGACGTGCTCGGCGGCATCGCCGTCTTCGCCGGCGACGAGCTGTACCGCAAGGTCTGGCACTTCGCGACCGAGCTGGGCGTCACGGCCGACCCGTTCGCGTCCTGGCTCACGCTGCGCGGCGTGCAGACCCTGGGGCTGCGGATGGAACGGCACTGCTCGAACGCCCGCCTGATCGCGACCCGGCTGTCCGAGCATCCCGCCGTGAGCGCGGTGCACTGGCCCGGCCTGCCGTCGCACCCGTCGTACGAGCTGGCCGGCAAGCTGCTGCCCGACTTCGGCGGCGTGTTCTCCTTCGACCTGGCCGGCGGCCGGGCGGCGGGGGAGAGGTTCATGGCCTCGGTACGGCTGGCGATGCTGGCCCCGTCGCTGGGCGGGGTCGAGACGCTCGTCCTGCACCCGGCGAGCACGTCCCACCGGTCCCTCAACGCCGAGGAACTGGCCAGGAACGGCATCGGCGAGGGCACCGTGCGCGTCGCCGTGGGCATCGAGCACCCTGAGGACCTCTGGGCCGACATCGAGCAGGCGTTGACATAGCACTTAGGCATTTAGGAAAATGCCTAAGTGCTATCCGAGCTGCGGGCGCTGGCCAGTGAGCCGCGGCTGCTGATCCTCCACTGGCTCAAGGACCCGGTCGCCCACTTCCCGCCACAGAACGACGGCGACCTGGTCGAGGACGGGGTCTGCGCCCTGTTCATCGCCGCCAGGCTGGGCATGACGCAGCCGAGCGCCACCGGTCACCTCAAGATCCTGGAACGCGCCGGGCTCATCCACGGCAAACGGGTCAAACAGTGGGTGTTCTACCGGCGCGACGAGGCGCGGATAGCCGAACTCAAACGGGCGATCGAGGGGGAGCTGTGATGTCGGTGACGTACGAGGACGTGGTGGGGGCGGCCCGGCGGATCGCCGGTCACGTGCTGCGCACGCCGGTGCTCGAGATCTCGCCGGGCGTGTTCCTCAAGCTGGAGCAACTCCAGCACTCCGGATCGTTCAAGGTGCGCGGGGCGTTCAACCGGATCCTGTCCGCCGGCCGGCTGCCGCCGAGCGGCGTGATCGCGGCCAGCGGCGGCAACCACGGGCTCGCCGTCGCTCACGCCGCCCGCGCGCTCGGCGTCCGGGCCGAGATCTTCGTGCCCGACGTGACGAGCCCGGTGAAGATCGCCGGGCTGCGCGCCCTGGGCGCCGAGATCACCCAGGGCGGGGCCATCTACTCGGCCGCCGCCGAGGCCGCCGCCAAGCGCGCCGCCGAGACGGGGGCGCTGGAGGTGCACGCCTACGACCAGCCCGAGGTGATCGCCGGGCAGGGCACGACCGGGCTGGAGCTGGTGGAGCAGACGGGCGGGGTGGACACCGTCCTGGTGGCCGTGGGCGGCGGCGGCTTCATCGCCGGCATCGCCCTCGGCGTCAGCGGCGCCACCCGCGCGTCCCTCGCCGATCACGGCTCGGGCGGGACCCTCGGCGACCGTGACACCGGCGCAGGCGCCGCCCTCGCGGATCGCGGAACGGCGACGCGGGTGGTGGCCGTCGAGCCGGTGCTGATCCCGACCCTGCACGACGCGCTGGAGGCGGGGCGGCCGGTGCCCGTCTCGGTCAGCGGGGTGGCGGCCGACGCCCTCGGCGCCACCCAGCTGGGCGGGCTGGCCTTCGAGGTCTGCTCCCGGGCGGGGGTGAGCAGCGTGCTCGTGCCCGACGAGGCGATCGTGGCGGCCCGCCGTACGCTCTGGGACCGGCACCGCGTGGTGGCCGAGCACGCGGGCGCGACCGCCTACGCCGCGCTGCTGTCGGGCGCGTACACCCCCGCTCCCGGAGAGCGGGTCGCGGTCATGGTGTGCGGGTCCAACACCGACCCGGCCACCCTGGCCTGACCGGTCGCGCACGCTTCGTGGGGCCCGCGACCGGCCGGGATCACACCTCCGGGATCACACCTCCGGGATCACACCTCCGGGATCACTCGTAAGAGGTCCGCTCGTAGGAGGTTGCTCGCAGGGGGCGCTCGCAGGAGGTCACTCGTAGGAGTGCTCCGGAGCGGGGAAGGCGCCGGAGCCGACGTCGGCGGCGAAGGCGCGGGCGGCCCGGTCCAGCTCCTCGCCCAGCGCCGAGTAGCGCTTGACGAACCTCGCCGGGCGCGGGGTCAGGCCCATGAGGTCCTGCCAGACCAGCACCTGCGCGTCGGTGCCGGGACCGGCGCCGATGCCGACGGTGGGGATCGACAGGGACGCCGTGACCCGTTCGGCCAGGTCGGCGGGCACGCATTCCAGCACCACCGCGAACGCCCCGGCCCGCTCCAGGTCCTTGGCGTCCTTCATGAGCTCGTCGCCCGACTCGCCGCGGCCCTGGACCCGGTAGCCGCCGAGGGTGTTGACCGACTGCGGGGTCAGGCCGAGGTGCGCCATGACCGGCACTCCCGCCGCGACCAGCGCCTCGACCTGGGGCACCACGCGGCGGCCACCCTCCAGCTTGATCGCGTGTGCGCCCGCCTCCTTCATGAAACGGGCGGCCGTCTCCAGGGCCTGCGCCGGTGACGACTGGTAGGAGCCGAACGGGAGGTCGGCCACCACGAGGGCGCGCGAGGAACCCCGCACCACGGCCGCCGTGAGCGGGAGCAGGTCGTCGACGGTGACGGGCACCGTCGACTCGTAGCCGTAGACGACCATCGCGGCGGAGTCGCCGACCAGCAGGACGGGGATGCCCGCCTGGTCGAACACACGGGCCGTCATCGCGTCGTACGCCGTCAGCATGGGCCATCTCTCGCCGCGTGCCTTGGCCGCCGCGATGTCGCGCACGGTGAGCCTGCGGCCGCCGGCGCCGCCGTACAGCGTGGTGGAAGAGGACATGGGTGGACCCTCCAGGAAGGTCTCGAGGCGCCCCTGTGGCGTCCCCGGACCCCTCCGATGATGCCACCCGCGAAACCGATGGCGAAACTGTCGGCGCCCCTTGCCAGAATAGGCGAGGAGGTAAGCAACCATCATGGCAATCGAGCCTTACCGGCGCCTGTTCCGGCTGCCCGGCGTCCGGACCCTGCTCCTGGTGGGCCTGTTCGCGCGGGTCCCGACCACCGCGACGGCGATGGCGCTGACGTTGCACGTCGCCCACGGCATGGAGCTCGGCTTCGGCCGCGCCGGGCTGGTCACCATGGCCAGCACGATCGGCATGGCCGTCGGCTCGCCGCTGTCGGGGAGGTTCGTCGACCGGCACGGGCTGCGGCCGGTGCTGATCGTGACCACCGGGGCGCAGGCGGCGTTCTGGTCCTGCGCCTGGGCGCTGCCGTTCCCGGCGCTGGTCGGCGCGGCGGCGGTCGCCGGGCTGCTGGCGCTGCCGGTGGTCAGCGTGATCCGGCAGTGCCTGGCCGCCCTGGTGCCGCCGGAGCAGCGCCGGATGGGCTTCTCGCTCGACTCGATGCTGGTCGAGATCTCGTACATGACCGGCCCGGCGCTGGCCGTGGCCGGGGTGACCATGCTGGGCGGCGGGCCGACGATGGTGATCATCGCGGTCGGCCTGACCGGCTCCGGCCTGGCGCTGATCCTGCTCGACCCGCCGACCCGCTCGGCCGAGGAGCTCGACGAGCCCGAGGCGCGGGTGCCACGACGGCAGTGGCTCACGCCGGGCATGATCGCGCTGCTCGGCACCGTGGTCGCGGCCATGTTCGTGCTCATGGCGAGTGAGCTGGCCCTGGTCGGCACCATGGAGCACGCCGGGCAGACCGCGTGGATCGGGCTCGCCGTCGCCATCTGGTGCCTCTACTCCCTGCTCGGCGGCTTCGTCTACGGCGGGCTGAGCCGAGGGTTCTCGCCCCTGCTGATCATCGGGCTCATGGGCGCGCTGACCGTGCCCGTGGGGCTGGCGGGTGGCGACTGGCGATGGCTGGTCCTCGCCCTGCTGCCGGCCGGGCTGCTCTGCGCCCCCGCGCTGTCCTCCACGGTCGAGACGGTCAGCCGCTGGGCGCCCTCGGGTGCCCGGGGTGAGGCGATGGGCCTGCACGGCACCGCCCTGCTGATCGGCGGCGGGGCCTCCGCGCCCATCGCCGGGGCGATCATCGACTCGTACGGCCCCGCCTGGGCGTTCGTCATGGCCGGGCTGGTGGGGGTGGCCATGGTGGCGCTCGCGCTGCCGTTCTGGCGGCGGCGCCCGATAGTGGCCGGGGCCGTCATGGAGTCGAGCCTGGAGCCCGTCGAGGCGCGCTGACCCCTTATTTCGAAACGACACCGTTGCGTATCGAAATCTATTACGATACGGTCTTGTTGCGAAACTGACCCGTATCGAAATTAAGGTGTTCTCATGGACGCGACGCAGGAACGGCAGGCCCAGGGCCATCCACGGAGATGGGCGATTCTCGGCGTGCTGGTGTTCAGCCTGCTGGCGGTCGTGCTCGACAACACGATCCTCAACGTGGCGATGAAGACCATCGCCGACCCGGTCGAAGGCCTGGGCGCGACGCAGAGCGAGCTGGAATGGGCGATCAACTCCTACACGCTGGTGTTCGCCGGACTGCTCTTCACCTTCGGGGTGATCGGCGACCGCACGGGCCGCAAGCGGATGCTCTTCATCGGCATGGCGTTGTTCGGACTGGCCTCGCTGATCAGCGCCTACGCCCAGGATCCGACGCAGCTGATCCTGGCCAGGGCGGCGATGGGCATCGGCGGCGCCGCCATCATGCCGGCCACGCTGGCCATCATCTCCAACATCTTCCCGCCCGGCGAGCGAGGCAAGGCGATCGGCGTCTGGGCCGGTGGCGTGGGCCTGGCGGTCGCGATCGGGCCCATCACGGGCGGGTTGCTGATCGAGCGCTTCTGGTGGGGCTCGATCTTCCTGGTCAACGTGCCGATCGTGGTGGTCAGCATGATCCTCATCGCCAGGGTGGTGCCCGAGTCACGTGACCCCAAGCCGTCCAAGCTCGACCCGGTCGGCGTGCTGCTCTCCATCGTCGGCCTGGTCGCCGTGGTCTACGGCATCATCCGCGGCGGCGAGCTGGCCACCGTGACCAGCCCCGAGGTCTACGGTCCGGCGTTGTTCGGGGTGGCGGTGCTGGCGGTGTTCGTCTGGTGGGAGCGGCGCAGCGACCATCCGGCCTTCGACGTGCGCAACTTCACCAACCCGAGGTTCAGCACGGCCATCGGCATGGTCGGCATCGTGTTCTTCGCGATGATGGGCGGGATGTTCTTCCTCACCTTCTACCTGCAGATCGTGCTCGACTACAGCCCGCTCCAGGCGGGAGCGCTGATGATCCCGTTCGCGGCGGCGCAGCTCATCTTCGCGCCGCTCAGCCAGCGGGTGAACGAGCGGTTCGGGGCCAAGCTGGCCGCCACGGTGAGCATGATCGTGATCACTTTGGCTCTGGCCAGCTACGCGTTCCTCGACCAGCACACGCCGATCCTCCTGATCGAGATCATCTTCTTCGTCCAGGGCGCCGCGATGGCCAACATCATGCCGCCCGCCACCACCGCGATCATGGAGTCGCTCCCCAGGGAGAAGGCTGGCGTCGGCTCGGCCATGAGCAACACCGTGCGCCAGGTCGCGGGCGCGCTCGGCGTGGCCGTGCTCGGCTCGGTCCTGTCCTCCAGCTACCGGAGCGAGATCGCGCCCGCCCTGTCCGCGCTGCCGCCCGGCGCCCGGCACGCCGCCGGAGAGTCGATCATGGCTACGGCGAGTGTCGCCGAGGGCCTGGGCGCGCAGGGGCAGGCCCTGATGAAGCCCGCCTTCGCCGCGTTCATCGGCGGCATGCACGTCACGGCCCTGGTGTCGGCCGCGTTCACGCTGCTCGGCGTCGCCGTGGTGGCGAAGTGGATGCCGGGCAAGGTCCGTCCGGTCCGGCAGGCGCGAACGAAGGAGAAAGCGGCGGTAGGGTGAGCCCCCGATGACGATTCAGGAACCGGCGACGGCCCGTCCGGCGGGCCGCCCGCGCAGCGAGAAGGCCGAAAAGGCGATCATCGAGGCCACCCTCGATCTGATCGGCGAGGGCACGGGCATCGCGGAGCTGTCCATCGAGGCGATCGCGTCCCGGGCCGGCGTCGGCAAGACGACCATCTACCGGCGCTGGTCCAACAAGGAGGACCTGGTGGTCGACGCGCTCGCCACGCTCCAGGCCCCGCTGCCGCGGCTCGCCGGGGTCTCGGTGCGCGACGACCTGATCACCCTGCTCGACTCGATGCGCAGTGAGGCGGGCCAGAGCCGCACCCGATGCGTGATGAACATCGCCATCAGCGAGTCCGACCGCTACCCGCGGCTGATGGAGCGGTTCTTCAACGTCGCGGTCGAGCCCCGCAGGCAGGCGATGCGCGACGTGATCCGGCGCGGCATCGCCTCCGGTGAGCTGAGGTCCGACATCGAGGTGGAGATGAGCATGGCCATCCTGTCGGGGGCGATGATCTGGCACACCAAGTGGGGCCCCGCCAACGGCCTGCCCGCCGATCTCGCCGAGCGGATCGTCGACCACCTGCTGCCCGGCCTGGCCGCCTGAGCGCCCGCTTCGCCGCCGCTCGGCCGCCCATTCCGGCGGGGTTCGTCGCGATCTTGTGAAGATCCGTGGAGGGGGCCGTCAGGGGCCTAGGCAAGAACATGAGCTTTGTTCTAATCTCGCGCCCATGCCCTCCTTACGCAGGATCGCGATCGTCGTCGCCCTGGTATTCGGCCAGCTGCTGGCCGCCGGCGCGGCGCTGGCGCACGAGGAACGACCGGTCACGCTGCCGGACGGCACGGGCAGCGTGCCGGTCCTGCGCACCTCCGAGCCCGACCTGTTGGTGTGCAAGACCGACAAGGCCGACTTCGATCGGCGGATCGCCGGTTTCCCCGCCGACCTCCAGGAGCGCAACCGCACCCTCTTCGAGCGGTGCCGGCGCGACGGCTTCCGGCACCTCCAGGAAGCCGTCGACCAGGTGAACAAGCCCGGGATGACGATCGCGATCCTGCCCGGCCTCTACAGCGAGGAGCCCAGCCGGCCCGCCCCCACCGGCGACTGCGCCAACCTCCAGGCTCGCTGGTCCGACTGGGGCTACCAGATCCTCAGCTTCGAACAACAGCAGCAGTGCCCCCACAACCAGAACCTGGTGGCCATCCTCGGCAAGCGCGACCTGCAGATCGAGGGCACCGGCGCGAACCCGCTGGACGTGGTCATCGACGCCGAATACCACAAGCTCAACGCCATCCGGGCGGACCGTACGAACGGCATCTACTTCCGCAACTTCACCGCCCAGCGCACCACCTTCAACTCCCTGTACGTCCTGGAGACCGACGGCTTCGTCATCGACCAGGTCCTCACCCGATGGAACGACGAGTACGGCTTCCTGACCTTCGCCAGCGACCACGGCCTCTACACCGACTGCGAGTCGTACGGGAACGGCGACGGCGGCCTTTACCCCGGCAGCGCGTCCAACATCAACGACGGCCGCGGCCACGACGTCCCCCGCTACGCCATCGAGATCCGCCGCTGCAAGAGCCACCACAACGCGCTCGGCTACTCCGGCACCGCCGGCGACTCGATGTGGGTGCACGACAACGAGTTCTACGACAACTCGGTCGGCGCCACCATGGACAGCCTCTGGCCCGACCACCCAGGACTGCCGCAGAACCACGCCAAGTTCGAGAACAACAAGATCTACGACAACAACGTGGACTACTACCGGTACATCCGCGATGGCACGTGCGCCAAGCCCCCGGCCCAGCGCGGCTATGAGAAGGGCGTGGTCTGCCCGCAGGTGGGCGTTCCGACGGGCACCGGGGTGCTCGTCGCGGGCGGCAACTACAACGTGTTCAAGGACAACCAGGTGTGGGGGCACCGGCGCGCGGCGTTCCAGCTGTTCGGTGTGCCGGCGTTCGTCCGCGGCGAGACAGAGCTGGCCAAGCAGGCCGACACGTCCAACTTCAACCGCTTCGAGGGCAACGTCTTCGGCGTCAGCCCGACAGGGGAGCGGCGGCCCAACGGTCTCGACGTGTCGTGGGACGGCCAGGGCACCGGCAACTGCTGGCAGGGCGACACGGGCGGGTCCACCCCCGCCGCGCTCCCGGTGTGCGCGGCACAGGCGCCGGCCCTGTCCGGCGGGTCCAGCCGCTGGGTGGCCGAGCCGGTCAAGGTCGTCAAGCTGTACCTGTGCGCCGACTACAGCGCCTCGGAGGCCCGGCTGCCGGCCGGTTGCGACTGGTTCGGGGCGTCCGGGATCGGCAAGCTGGAGACCCAGCTCGCGCTCGGCGGTTCGCTCGTGCTCGCGCTGCTGGCCGTCCTGTTCTGCGTCCGGTCAGGCCGCCTGGCCCGGCGCCATGCCGGTAACCCCACGGGCAATGGCGTGTCCCCGAAGACGGGCGAGATCTCCGGGCGCGCGTACCGGCTCGTCGTGGCCGGCGCCGTCGCCGGGCTGGTCGGCCTGGCGCTCGACGTGGTCGCGGCCGCGGCCGAGAGCACGCTGCTCGCGGCCGTGGCGCTGCTGCTCATGGCCGCCTGGTGGATCTGCCTGGGGGCCGGGCTGCGCGCGGGGCGGCCGGTGTTCGGCTGGTTCACCATCGTCCTCGGCGGGCTGGCCGTGGCCGACGCCTATGACCGGATGTTGCAGTTGATCCCGCTGATTCCGCTGGGGCCGGGCTGGATCCGGGGCCTGCTCACCGGTGTGTGGGTGCTGTGCGCCGTCGTCGTCCTCGCCCCGCGCCGCCGCCCGGCCGCCGAACCGGCCCCGGCCGAAGCCGAGGTCCCCGCGTGACCGTTCGAGCCGGGACGTCCGTCGCGCGTGTGGCCCGCGTGATCGCTCAGGCCGGGGCGTCCGCGGCGCGCCGGCGGGGCCGGAGCGCTCGCGTGACAGGAGCGGTCGCCGTGGCGGCGCTCCTGGTGGCGGGGTGCGGGCCGATGTCGCAGACCCACCGCGACCCCGGCAACAGCCACGAGGTGGCCACGTCGGCGCCCGCTCCCGCGCCCGGCGAGGCGCACGCGGAGATCCGCGTCCAGGGCGGCCGGGTGAGTCCGCCGTCCGGCTGGCTGGAGGTCCGGCGTGGCCAGCCCGTCCGCATCACCGTGACCAGCGACGTCGCCGACGAACTGCACGTGCACGGCTACGACGTCGAGGCCGAGCTGCCGCCGGGCGTGCCGGTCACCGTGAGCTTCCCCGCGGACCTGACCGGGGTCTTCGAGGTGGAGACCCACGAGAGCAAGCTGGTCCTGACCCAGCTGGCAGTGCGGTGACCGGCTTGCTGGACGGGGTGCTGGCGCACGGGGTCGGCGCGCGGAGCGATCTGCCGATCCCGGCGTTCTACGCCTACGCGGGGGCGTTCGCGGCGCTCGTCGTGTCGTTCCTGGCGCTCGGCCTGCTCTGGGCCGACTCCCGGTTCAGCGGTGACCGGGCGGGGCGCGTGGTGGCGCTCCGCCTGCCCGCCCGGCCGCCGCGCGTGCTGACCCTGCTGGCCGTCGTCTACACCGCAGGGCTGCTGCTGTTCGGCCCCGAAACGGACAACCCGGCTCCATACCTGGTGTACGTGCTGTTCTGGGTCGGGCTGGTGCCGGCGTCGCTGCTGTTCGGGCCGGTGTGGCGGACGCTGAACCCGTTCCGCCTGCTGCCCGACCGGCCGCGCCGTGCCCTGCCGGCGCGGCTCGGCTACTGGCCCGCCGCCGCGGGACTGCTGGCCTTCACCTGGATGGAGCTCGTCGCCCCCGAACCCGCCGCGCCCCTCACCCTCCTGATCTTCTTCATCCTGTACGCCGCCACGCAGCTGACCGGCACCCTCGTGTACGGCCACGCCTGGCTGGAGCGCGGCGACCCGTTCGAGGCGTACTCGACGCTGATCGGCCACCTGTCACCGCTGGGCAGGCGGGCCGACGGCAGGCGCGTGCTGCGCAACCCGTTCGACGGCCTGGACGCCATCGAGCCCGCGCCCGGCCTGGTGGCCACGGTCTGCGTGCTGCTCGGCAGCACCGGTTACGACGGTTTCTCCACGGCCCCGGCCTGGGTGGACGCGCTCCAGTCAGGCCCGCTCGGCCGTGCGGGGCTCGGCACGCTGGGCCTGCTGGCGGCCATCGCCGGCGTGGCAGCACTCTACGCCGCCTGCCTGGGGGTGGCCGGGCTGATCGGCGGCGCCCGGGGCCTCGCGCCGAGGTTCGCCCACTCGCTGATCCCGATCGCGATCGGCTACCTGATCGCCCACTACTTCTCGCTGCTGGTCATCGAGGGTCAGCGCGCGGTCATCCTCACCCTGGGCCTCGACGCCGAGGTCGCCCAGGACGTCGTCAGCCCCGGGACGATCGCCACCGTGCAGGTGCTGGCCATCGTGGCCGGGCACGTGGCCGGGGTGGTGGCGGCCCACGACCGCTCGGTCCGCCTGCTGCCCCCTGCCAGGGCAGTGGCGGGCCAGATCCCGCTCTTCGTCCTGATGATCTGCTACACCCTCGGCGGCCTCACACTCCTCTTCGCCGCCTGACCGGACCGGTCATCCCCGTCTCCAAGACACGCGGCTGGGGAACCTGCGGTTACCCCGACCGTAGAACAGAGAGGGGGACGGGGCGCTGCTCCGATTCCGTGCCGCGAACGTACGGTCACTACGCGACGAACAGGAGCCGTCCTTCGTCGCCTCCGAGCATGAGCTGCACCATAAGGCGGTAACGGGACTGAGGTCTCATGCACGTCGTTTTCGTCGTCGCGCTGGACGGCGCCCTTCCAGCCGGATGTGACCACGCTGTGTCATGACCACGTGCGTGCTCAGGCGTTCGTCACACGGGGTCACATCGAACCTCGGCCAGTACGGCCGGCAGCGGGCGACCGTCGCGAAGCTCGAAGTATCGAAGGGCGACGTGGCGAGCAGTGGTGACAGGAGGGTCGGTGCCGTGCACGGCGTACAACCGTCTTCTCGTCTTCTCCGACGTCCGCCCGGTCCACCACCGGTAACAGCGCCCGTTCGTCCAGACGACGAGATCCAGCCAGACCGACACGAGCGCGATTCCCTGCCCTTCGTGAACATCGGCGGCGATCTGAAGGTCTCCAAGCGACAGCGTCAACCGCTCTGCAGTGACCACCCAGGGGGGCGGCAGACAAAGTCGTCAACGATGGTGCGCGGTGTCCCGGAGCCCGTGGCGGAGATGGTGGGCGGCGCGGTCGGTGAGTACGAGGAGAAGACCAGCCTGGAAGCCGCCTGCGCCCGTGACGCCGACAAGCTGGAATGCCTGATCCAGGCCATCGAGTACCGGGAGCAGGGACACCAGAATGTGCAGCCGTGGATCGACAGCTCACTGGCTGCGCTGAAGACGCCGTCCGCGAAGCGCCTCGCGCACGAAGCGCTCGGCACGGGGTCGCTGGAGTGGATGTCACGCGTCCTCAACGGAGACCAGAACACCTGATTCTCATCGACGCCAGGCTGAACTCACGAAGCGTATCCGCCGAGTTCGTTGCGGATGATGTCTTCTGACCGGGCTGCCAAGTCGTGTTCGGCGTGCATCGTCTGGGCGAAGGGGAACCGCTTGTGCAAGCCGTCTTCGAGCGCCAGCTCCCACACCATCGTCTTCGGCGCGTCCTTGATCGGCGCGAAGCCGTCGGCCTCACCCTTCTCTTCGCCGCATGATCGGACCACCGGATCAACCGTTACGGAGCATTCTCTCGCCCCCAAGGGCGAGCAGGAGGAACATGTCGAACTCGTGGAGTTTGTACTTGTCCATCCGCCGAATCGCCTCGATGGCCGATCTCGCCGTGTTGACCTGCCCCAACGTCGCGGACCGGGTGGCGTCGTAGTCCGGGTCGTAGTCGGCTCCGTGTCGTGCGTCCTGAAGATCGCTGAAGGAGATGGCAAGGATGACGAGATCAGCGTTGACCTGCCCCCGAGTGGTGAGGAGACGCACTGCCGCCGTCGGGGCCGATCGACCCGAGTTGATGTTTTCGACCCATCGGGCGACTTGGCGGAAGTTGCCGTGTGCGTACCAGCGGCCGATCGCGTGTTGATGATCCTCGGGGCCGTTCTGCACGGCCCTGTTCGCGCCGTGCCGTACCAGTTCATGGAAGAGGGCGTAGTAGGCGGTGGAGGTCGCGCGGCGGAGATAGGCAGTTCTGGGGCGGCCCTGACGGGCTGTGCGACCGGCGAGGGTGTCGGCGAGGTGCAGGTAGTCCTCAGCCTTGAACGTCCGCCTCACTGATCACCCTGCGATTCCTCTGACAGAAGGCGATCGATCTCCTCTGTGCTGTCGTCCGTTTCGAGGGTTTCGTTCTCGCGTTCGGCGTATTCCTGCTCGCTGAAGACCGAGACGTACACGTAGTCGTCCAGACCGTGTTCGGCCGCGAGCCGGTTCGCCTGTGTACGCAGAGTGTGCGTCAGCTCTGCCGACCAACCGTCGGCGTCCGTTCCATCCATCACCACGATCGCGCGCAGGGCGGCCTCATCGGCGCTGTCTCTGTACGGCTCCACGATCACGTTGCTGATCGCCAGATCTCCCGGAACGTCGATATCGCGAATCGCCGCGGCAAGCTCGGGCAACGCTTCGTCCTGGCGTTTAGTGCTCATGACACCCATTCTCCCCCTTCCCGTCGCAGTCGTCCGGTAGCAAAGGCACCGCCAGTGTGCCAGCTCACCGGGCGTACTCGCCTGCTTCTTGTAGGGCTGCTACAAGTCCGATCAGGCGAAGCGTGCTCAGGGGTGCGCTAGGAGGGGATTTCGCGCCATCTGTTGGTGATGGGCAGGCGGCGGTCGCGGCCGAAGTTCTTCGGGGTGATCTTCGGCCCCGGCGGATACTGCCGGCGCTTGTACTCGGCCAGGTCCACCAGCCGGATGACCCGGGTCACCAGGTCGGGGTCGTGACCCGCCGCGATCAGCTCGTGGGAGCCCATGTCCTTCTCGACGTAGTCGTCCAGCAACCGGTCGAGCACCTCGTAGGGCGGCAGCGAGTCGGTGTCGCGCTGGTCGGGACGGAGTTCGGCGCTCGGCTCCTTGGTGATCGAGTTGTCCGGGATGGGCTGCTCGGCCCGGAGCAGGAAGGACGGGTCGGTGTGCTCGTTGCGCCACCTGGAAAGCTCCCACACCATCGTCTTCGGGACGTCCTTGATCGGCGCGAAGCCGCCGGCCGAGTCGCCGTAGAGGGTGGAGTAGCCGGTCGCCAGCTCGCTCTTGTTGCCCGTGGTCAGCACCAGGTGGCCGTGCTCGTTGGACAACCCCATCAGGATCATGCCGCGGACGCGGGCCTGGAGGTTCTCGGCGGCCAGGCCGGACAGGTCGATCTCCTTCTCGAAGCCGTTGACGATCTCCGCGATCGGCACCACCTGGGAGTGGAGGCCCTGCCTGTCGACCAGCTCCTCGGCGTCGCTCACCGAGTGGTCGGAGGAGTAGCGCGATGGCATCAGCACCACGTGCACCCGGTCGGGGCCGATCGCGTCGGCGGCGATCGTGGCGGTGAGCGCGGAGTCGATGCCGCCCGACAGGCCGAGGATCACCGACTGGAAGCCGTTCTTGGCCGCGTAGTCGCGTACGGCCAGCACCAGGGCCGAGTAGACCTCCGCGTGCGTGTCCAGGCGCTCGGCCGGTGCGGGCGCCTTGGGAGCGTAGGGCTCGACGGGCTCATCCGACAGCACCACCCGGTCCACCGTGATCGTGGTGCCGTCTCCGGCGTCGTACGGGAACGCGCCGGGCTCGGCGTCCGAGACCGGCAGGTCGAGGTCGACGACGAGGAGCTCCTCGTGGAACTGCGCCGCCCGGGCGATCAGCCGGCCTGCCGCGTCCACCACGATGGAGTCGCCGTCGAAGACCAGCTCGTCCTGCGCGCCGACCTGGTTGACGTAGACGAGCGCGCAGCCCGCCTCACGTGCCCTGCGCGCGCACAGCTCCAGCCGTACGTCGTTCTTTTCCTTCTCGTACGGCGAGGCGTTCGGCGCCACCAGCAGCCCCGCGCCGGCCCGCCCCACGACGGCCACCGGCCCGCCGTCCTGCCAGAGGTCCTCGCAGACCGCGATGGCGATGTCCACCCCGTGCAGCCGGAAGATCGGCAGCCGGTCGCCGCGCACGAAGTAGCGGTACTCGTCGAACACGCCGTAGTTGGGCAGGTGGTGTTTGGCCGTGCGGGTGACCACCTCGCCCCGGTAGAGGAGCGCGGCCGCGTCGAGCGGCGCGCCCTTGGGCTGGCCGACGCGCGGCGCGAGGCCGGCCCGGTCGACGTAGCCGACCACCACCGGAAGCTCGCCCAGCCCTTCCTCCCGCAGCCGGACCGCCGTCTCCTCCAGGGTCTTGATGCTCGCGTCCACGAAGGAGGTGCGCAGCACGAGGTCCTCCACCGGGTAGCCGGTGAGGAACATCTCGGTGAACACCACCAGATGCGCGCCTCGGTCAGCGGCATCGCGGGTCCAGGCGACCAGTTTGCCGGCGTTGCCGGCGAGGTCGCCTACGGTCGGGTTCGTCTGGGCGAGGGCGATCCGCAGTTGTGCCACGCGACAAGACTAGTACGACCTGATTTTTGTCGTTCAAGCGACGAAAAGCGTGTTATTTAGCAGCCACGGCCCCGGGAGTGACCAGGCCGGACTCGTAGGCGGCCACGACCAGCTGGGCCCGCTCGAACAGGCCGAGGTGGTCGAGCAGCCCGGCCACCTCCTGCGAGACGACCTGCTCCGTGAGGCAGAGGGTCTGCGCGATCTGCCGGTTCGTCAGGCCGCGGGCGACGAGTTTGAGCACGTCGATACGCTCGTCGGAGAGCCCCGCCAGCTGCGGGGGAGAGTCGGGGTCGGTCCTGCCCGCGAACCCCGCGATGAGCCTCGTGGTGACCGCCTGGTCGATCAGCGCGTCGCCGGCGGCGGCGGCCCGGATGGCGGCCACGAGCTGCTCGGGAGGCGAGGTCTTGAGCACGAAACCGCTCACCCCGGCCCGCAGCGCCGCGTAGAGGTTCTCGTCGCTGCCGAACGTGGTCATCATGATCACCTTGGGCGGGTGGTCGTCGGCCAGGATCCGGCGCGCCGCGGCCAGGCCGTCCAGGTGCGGCATCTGGATGTCGAGCAGCACCACGTCGGGACGGAACTCCCGCACCGCCGCGATCGCCTGCTCGCCGTCGGCCGCCTCGCCGACCGGCTCCAGCCCCGGCTCACCGCTCAGCACGGCCTGGAGCCCGGCTCGTACCAGGGCTTGGTCGTCGGCCACCAGCACCCGCAGGACCTCTGCCGGTTCCGCCGGGGCGGGCGGGCTCGGCGGCGCGGGGATGTCCTCCACGCGCTGGGCCAGCATGTCGCTCTCCAGACGCTGCAGCCCGCTGGTCAGGTCCAGCCCCAGCTCGTCGCGCCAGATCGCGCGGGCCCGGCGCAGCGCGCCGAGCGCGTCACCCTGGCGGCCGGTCCGGTAGAGGCCCAGCGCGAGCAGCCGCCAGGCCTCCTCGCGCAGCGGATGGGCCAAGGCGTGCGCCTCCAGGTCGGCCACCAGCGCGGTCGCCCGGCCGAGCGCCAGCCCGGCGTCGGCGCGCCGTTCGACGGCGACCAGCCGCAGCTCCTCCAGCCGGCCCGCCTCCGTGGACGCCCACGTCAGGTCGGCGAACTCGGCCAGCGCGGGCCCGCGCCACAGCCCGAGCGCGGTGTCCATGGCCGCCCACACCGTCGCGGGCGGGCCGTCGGACTGCACGAGGCTCTCGAACCGCCACGCGTCGACCTGCTCGGCCGAGGCGCGCAGCGCGTAGCCGGGCACGGCCGACACCAGCACCTCGGCCTCCTCGCGCGGCGCCCGGCCGGGTTCGAGCGCCCGGCGCAGCCGTGAGACGTAGCCCTGGATGGTCGACAGCGCCTGGGCCGGCGGGGCGCCGGGCCAGAGTTCGTCGATGAGGGTGGTGACGGGCACGGCCCGGCCACCGGCGACGAGCAGGCGCGCGAGCACCGCTCGTTGCCGCTGGCCGCCGAGTTCGAGCAGGGCCCCGTCGGCCCAGGCCTGGAACGGTCCCAGCGCGGTGAAGGTCAGCATGGCAGGACCCAGGGTAAAGCCGAACGGCGTTCAGGGCATATGGCGCTTTTCTACATCAGTAGGGCCGTGTGGACGGCGGTTCCTCCTCCTGGAGCCGGTCGTTGCCGCCAATGTTGCCGCCGGCAACGGATCAACGCGTGGTCAACGCCGCCTGATCGCCGGGCCGAGCGCGAGCATGCCCACGGCCGAGACCAGGCCCACTCCGCCGGTCGTGAACCAGAGCGCCGACGGGGCGATCTCAAGGAGCGCGCCGCCGAGCAGCGGCGCCAGCACCGCGGCCGCCGACCAGGCGAACCCGAACAGCCCCGAGTAACGTCCGCGCAGGTGAGGCGGGGCCAGCGTGGCGACGATCGTGCCCGCGATCCCGGCTGTGACGATCTCGCCCGCCGTCCACACGGCGATGGTGACGGCCAGCCAGCCTGTCGTGGTGACGAACGCGGTCAGCGCGAAGCCCACGCCCATGACGAACAGCCCCAGCGCGAACGTCCTGGACGGATCGAGGCTGCCCAGCCACCCCGACACCAGCGGCTGCACGATGACGATGAGCACGCCGTTCAGCGCCATGGCCATGCCGAACTGCTCGGTCGACAGCCCCACCACCGAGGTCATCGCGACGGGCAGCATGGTGAACGTCTGTGAGTAGACCAGCGCGTTGCCCAGCACGACCGCGGTGAAGCCGAGCATCAGCCGGTCGCGCAGCACCACGCCGAACCCCCCGCCCGTCTCCTGCCGGTCGGCGGGCCTGGTCTCCGGGACCGCCCGCCAGACCAGCACGGCGAAGATCACGCAGCAGGCGGCGTCGATCCAGAACAGCCAGCCGAACCCCAGCCGGGCCAGCCAGCCGCCCGCCGTCATGCCGACGGCGTACCCGAGGTTGATCGCCCAGAACAGCAGCCCGTACGCGCGCGGCCGCTCCGCCGGCGAGACGAGATCGGCGACCAGCGCGTTGGACGCGGGCCGGTAGGCGTCGATCACCAGGCCCAGCGCGAACATGGCCACCAGGATCGCCGGCAGCGAGGTGCTGTAGCCCAGCGCGAGCATCGTGACGGCGGTGGCCAGCATGCCGCCCGCCAGCGTGGCCCGGCGGCCGATCCGGTCGGTGAGCACCCCCGCCAGCAGTTGGGAGAGCAGCGACCCCACGCCGAACACCGCCATCACCGCGCCCACCGCCGCCAGCGGCAGCCCGCGCGCCTGGGTCAGGTAGACGCCGGTGAACGGCATCACCATGGTGCCCAGGCGGTTGACCAGCGTGCCGCTCCACAGCGCCCAGAACGGGCGCGGTAGCCCGCCCAGCCGGGACTGGAGGAAACCGGGCTTTTCGCTGGAAGTCATCGTCACGCGGACAAGGGTGAGCCGCCCCGTGCCGGGCCGCGAACGATTTAGTGCACACTAAAACGTGTGGTGATCTGGACGTTGAGACCGGAGGACGTGGCCCGGATCAGGTTCGCGTTCTCGCCGATGTGGGAGCTGGTGGCCAGCCTCCGCACACTGCGCGACCCCGCCCGGCAGGTCATCCACCTGCCGTGGATCACCGGCGTGCGGGGTCACCTGGCCGGGCTCGACCTGGCCGAGCTGTTCGCGCTCGTCCCGCCGTCCGGCTACCTGGCCGACTTCCTCACCCCGCCGCCCGACACGCCCTACCCCGACTTCGCCGCCGAGCTCGACCGGGTCCGCCGTACGCCGCCCGGCCTGGCCGCGTACGAGGCCGGGCTGGTCGAGGGCGCCGACCCCGCCGTGATCGAGCGGTTCAGGAGCGATCCGGAGGCCGGCGTGGCCAGGGTGGCCGGCGCGCTGGAGGCGTACTGGGAGGCGTGCTTCGCGGAGTACTGGCCGCGCGTCCGCGCGCTGCTGGAACGCGACGTGCTGCGCAGGTCGCGGCAGCTGGCCCACGGCGGGGCACGGGAGCTGTTCGCCGCGCTCGACCCGGCAGTGGTGTGGACCGGGGAGCGGCTGCTCGTCGATCGGCCGTGGTGCGAGCCGGGCGGACTGCACGGCGACGGGCTGGTGCTGGTGCCGAGCGCGTTCTACTGGCCGTCGGTGGCGGTCATGTCGGCCCCGTACCAGTCGATGCTCGTCTATCCGGTCCTCGGCGTCGGCGGACTCTGGGAGAACGGGCCGCCACCCGCGCCGGGCGCGCTGGCGGCCCTCATCGGCCGGAGCAGGGCCCGGATCCTGCTCGCGCTGGCCGAGCCGACCACCACCTCCGCCCTCGCCCATCGGATGGCCGTCACCCCCGGGGCGGTCAGCCAGCATCTGCGCGTGCTCAGTGGCAGCGGGCTCACCGTGGGGATGCGGGTCGGCAAGGAGGTCGTCTACCGGCGCACCGCCACGGGCGACGCGCTCGCCGCGGGCCCGTCCTGACGCCGGGCCTTGAGCCGCGCGCCCGCCTCAGAGCCCGTCCTGACGCCGGGCCTTGAGCCGCGCGCCCGCTTCAGGTGTACCTGGCGGACTCCATCAGCCAGTCGAGGTGCGCTCGCGGCGCGGCCAGGTAGGCGCAGGCCACCTTGCTGACGTCCCTGGCCGTACGCGGCCCGAACGCGTCGAGCGGCAGCCGTCCGGCCGCCTCGCGCATGTCGCCGCAGCGCTCGGCGATCCGGTCGAGCACCCAGGCGACGGCCTGCCGCTGGTTCAGGCCCAGCTCGTGCATGGCGATCACGACCAGGTTGTGCCCGTCGCCGCCCTCCTTCGGCCGCGAGGCCACGTCGTTGCACCACGCCGTGACGTCGTTGCAGGCGTCGACCAGTTCCCGCCACGGCTCGCAGCCGTGCAGCCAGGGCGGCACCTCGACCCGCAGGCACGGCTCGACCAGGTCGTACAGGTAGGGACCGACCGTGGCCCGGCGCAGCGCCGGATACTGCTGCAGCGTCGGGATCCGGCCCGCCGCGCGGTTGGCCGCCTCCAGCCGGCAGGCGTCGTGCTGGCGCTGCAGGTTGACCGCGAACCTGGCCCGCCACAGGTCGCTCATCCGGGCGCTCGTCACCCGCCACAGATCGGCGAACGCCGCCTCCAGCGGATGTGACGAGGCGCCGGCCAGCATGCCCTGGAAGATCTCCAGCCGGCCCTGCCCCTCGTCCATCTCGTCGTCCAGATGGAACAGCCACGTCAGCCACTGCGCGAACAGCGCCGCCGCGGCCGCGTCGAACCCGGCGAACGCCCGCCCGGCGATGCGGTGGAAGCCGACCCCCGGATCGGCCCGCAGCCCCGTCCGGCGCGCCCAGTCGATCACGGCCGCCTCGATCGCGTAGACCGCCGGGTGCATGCGGCACGGGGCGGCCAGCGCCGGCACCCGCTCGGTGAGCGGCAGCAACGCCCAGGCCGCCGGGCCGCCACTGCGCGGCGCCGGCGGTTTCCAGTGCAGCACGGACCGCAGCGCGGTCCTCACGGAGGTGATCACGTCGGTGCTCATAGCGGACCGAAGAGCCAGTTGCCCGCCGCGCCGGGGTCGTCGCTCACGTAGAACTGCCGCGCTGCGAGGACCAGCTCGTCCACGGTGAGCACGCCCCTGCCCACCCGGTCGAGCCGGTCGAACGCCTCGTCCACGTCGTCGTAGGCGGTGCCGTAGGCGCTCAGCAGCATCCGGAACTCCCGCGGCCCGACCATCCCGTCGCCGTCGCCGTCGCAGAGCTCGGCCACCGCCTCCATGGCCGGACGGAACACCGGGTCGTAGCGGTCGCCCGAGACGAACGCCTTCTCCATGCCGACGCGGAACTCCTCCCGCGTGATGCGGGAGTAGCCGTCGCGGCCGAGAGTCTCCATCAGGGCCGACCAGATCGCGTCGAACCCGCCGACGAGGCTGCTGCCGATGACCGAGGTGGGCGACTCGCCGAACCCCACCAGGATGCGGGCGGCCAGCCCCAGTAGGTCCTCCCGCTCGATGACGCCCTTACCACCCGCGTCGATGTGGTCGAAGGCCCGATCGAGCTTGTGATTGAGCAGGTCCGTAGTCACCTTTGCCTCCCCCGAGACTGACTGCTTGATCACAGTAGGTCGGGCCGGACGGTTTGTCAGCGAGGCTCGCACCGGCACCCCCCGTAACCTGTGCGAAACACGGACACGGCATCCTGATAGAAGACCAGCACTGTATTCACAAGGGGATGCCTTGGATCGCCAGCAGGAGTTCGTGCTCCGCACGCTCGAGGAACGCGACATCCGGTTCATCCGGCTCTGGTTCACCGACGTGCTCGGCTTCCTCAAGTCGGTGGCGATCGCGCCGGCCGAGCTTGAGGGTGCCTTCGCCGAGGGCATCGGCTTCGACGGCTCGGCGATCGAGGGATTCGCCCGGGTCTACGAGGCCGACATGCTGGCCAAGCCCGATCCGGCGACCTTCCAGATCCTGCCGTGGCGCAGCGAGACGCCCGGCGCCGGGCGCATCTTCTGCGACATCCTGATGCCCGACGGCTCCCCGTCGCACGCCGACCCGCGCTGGGTGCTCAAGCGAGCCCTCGCCAAGTGCGCCGACATGGGCTTCACCTTCTACACCCACCCCGAGATCGAGTTCTTCCTGCTGAAGAACCGTCCCGAGCCGGGCCAGCGGCCGGAGCCCATCGACTCCGGCGGCTACTTCGACCACACCCCGCACAGCTCCGGTCACGACTTCCGGCGCCAGGCGATCATGATGCTGGAGTCGATGGGCATCTCGGTCGAGTACAGCCACCATGAGGGCGCGCCCGGCCAGCAGGAGATCGACCTGCGCTACGCCGACGCGCTGACCACGGCCGACAACATCATGACCTTCCGCCTGGTCATGAAGGAGGTCGCGCTGGAGCAGGGCATCTGGGCGTCGTTCATGCCCAAGCCGTTCACCGAGCATCCCGGCTCCGGCATGCACACGCACATGTCGCTCTTCGAGGGCGACCGCAACGCCTTCTACGAGGCCGGAGCCGACTACCAGCTGTCCAAGACCGGGCGCTCGTTCATCGCGGGGCTGCTCAGGCACGCCGCCGAGATCACGGCCATCACCAACCAGTGGGTCAACTCCTACAAGCGGCTGTGGGGCGGGGCCGAGGCCATCGCCGGCCAGGGTGGCGAGGCGCCGTCCTACGTGTGCTGGGGCCACAACAACCGCTCCGCGCTCGTACGCGTCCCCATGTACAAGCCACACAAGGGCGGCTCGACCCGGATCGAGTTCCGGTCGCTCGACTCGGCCTGTAACCCCTACCTGTCCTTCGCGCTGATCCTGGCGGCCGGGCTCAAGGGCATCGAGCAGGGCTACGAGCTCCCGCCGGCCGCCGAGGACAATGTGTGGACGCTGACCAGCGCCGAGCGGCGAGCCCTCGGCATTCAGCCGCTGCCGGGCTCACTGGACGAGGCCATCGCGGTGATGGAGCGCAGCGAGCTGGTGGCCGAGACGCTGGGCGAGCACGTCTTCGACTTCTTCCTGCGCAACAAGCGGGCGGAGTGGCGCGAATACCAGCGCCACGTCACCGAATACGAGCTGGGCCGCTACCTCCCGGTGCTGTAGACCCCCTCGGGCGCGGGGACGGTCACGCATCAGGTGGGCTGTTCATGAGAGACGTCTGGAGTCGCCTGCCTGATCGGTCGCGGCGGGTTTCCGCGACGCGGCACCACCTGCTGTGGCCCTGTCGCGCCGACGGCCGCCCGAGCCTCTGAGGATATTGACCCGCTTTGCGTGCTTATGTGTTTTTTGTCCGATTCGCTGGGAACGGCGAGATGGGACAGGGGGCATGAGCTTCCGCCGACGATCGGGTGGCTCTCGCGGGTCACCCTCCAAGGACGGTAACCATGAAATGCGGGGCAAAGGTGGCGCTGGCCGTCGCCGCCGGATACTTCTTCGGGCGCCGCCGCAAGCTGCGTGCGGCGGCCACTCTGGCCGTGGCCGGCGTGGCCGGCGGGCTGAAGGCACAAAAGGGCGAATTGCTGCAGAAGGGACTACAGGCACTCGGGTCGCCTGAGCTGAGCCAGGCCGCCGACCGCATTCGCGGTGACCTGACGGAGGCGGGTAAGGCCGCGGCCGTGGCTGTGACGAGCAAGCAGATCAACGCGCTCAGCGACATGATCCACCAACGGGCCGAGGGGCTGCGCCAGACCGCCGAGCCTGCCGGGAAGGCTGCCGAGACGGCGACTGAAACGGTTTCGAAGGCACCTGGGGCCGGCTCGGCGGTGTCCGAGTCCGGTGAGTCCGGTGAGTCCGGTGAGTCCGGTGAGTCCGGTGAGTCCGGTGAGTCCGGTGAGTCCGGCCAGAGCGGCGAGACTGGCGAGCCCAAGGCGGCCGAGGCCGCCGATCAGGGTGAACGTCAGGAAGGGGGCCAGGAGGGCGAAGCTCAGTCGAAGGAAGAGTCCGTACCCTCTCAGCGCGGCGCTCCGGTATCGAGGTGATCCCTGATGACACAGGAATCGAAGGAGCCGCAGGGCGTCGTCGGGGCGCTCCCTCTGGACCGCTTGTCGAAGGAGTGCCGCGCCCTCGCCGGGGCCATCGGAACCCGGATGCTGGGCAAGGTGACCGACAAGGTCACGGGGGCGACCGGCAGGCTGACCAACTACGCCCAACGCGGTGACGCCCCAGACGCGAGCACCGCCGCGAAGGGCGAGGAGGAGTCCGAGGAGAACTCAGAAACGCCGGAGAACGACTCCGAGGGACCGGGAAAGAACGCTGACGAGTCGAACTCACAAGGACCCGGGGAGAACTCGCCGGAAGGGGAGGAGAAGGAAGGGGAGGAGAAGGAATCCTCCTCCAAGCCCGGTGTGCTGGGCCGGGTCGGGAAGGCGGTCAAGAAGGTCGTCGGCCGCGACGGCAAATCGGCAGGCCGGGCGGAAGGCGACAAGACCAGGGTGACCAACGTGGTCGAGTTCCTCGACGTCGGCGCCCCGATCAGCGTGGTCTACAACCAGTGGACGAATTTCGCGGACTTCCCGAGCTTCATGAAGAAGGTCGAGAACGTGAAGCAGGAGTCCGACGAAGAGCTGACGTGGAAGGCGCAGATCTTCTGGTCACACCGGACCTGGAAGTCGAAGATCATCGAACAGGTGCCCGACCAGCGGATCATCTGGCGCTCAGAGGGCGCGAAGGGATACGTCGACGGCGCGGTGACCTTCCACGAACTCACGCCCACCCTCACCCGGATCGTCCTCGTCCTGGAGTACAACGCGCAGGGGTTCTTCGAGAAAGTCGGAAACCTGTGGCGCGCACAGGGCCGGCGCGCGCGCCTGGAGTTCAAGCACTTCGGACGCCATGTCATGACGCAGGACCTGCTGCATCCCGAGGAGATCAAGGGCTGGCGCGGCGAGATCCACGACGGTCAGCTCGTCGAGGATCAGGACACCGAAGCCGCGGAGACCGAGCAGCCCGAGTCTGAGCAGCCCGAGTCTGAGCAGCCCGAGGGCGAGTCCAAGGGCGAGGAGGCCGGGGGAGAGCGGCCCGAGGAGGAGACGTCCCAGGAGGATCGGCCGGAAGACGAGCGCTCCGGTGAGTCGCGGCAAGAGGCGGAGTCCGCGGAATCCCAGTCCCGTTAGAGGCCTCCCGAGCCCATCCGCGTTCGGGGAGAGGAGCACGCCATGTCTGACGATCTGCCAGAGGCCGCCACGGATCTCTCGGGCCCTCCGGAGCAGGTGCCCGCGCGGCCTGGCCGGCCGCAACCGAATGGGCTCGCGGACCCGGACGTCCTGCTGCGCGTGCCCACGGTCAAGGTCGAGAAGATCAACCTGGAGGTCGAGGACCTCCGCGCGCGCGTCTCGCTCGAAGCGGACGTCCTCGATCTGCTGAGGTTGCACGTGGGTGTGGACGTGACGTTGGGACGGGTCAATCTCGAGATCTCCGGCGTGGAGGCCAAGGCGCTGCTGAAGGTACGGCTCGACAATGTCGCCCTGATCATCCGGGATGTGCTGAAGACGATCGACAACAACCCGCAGATGCTGAACAACCTCACCTCGGCGGTGGGGGCGGCCACCCGTGACGTCGGCGCCGGAGCCGGCCGGGCCGTCGGCGAGGTGGGGACGAGCGCGGGTTCGGCGCTCCAGGGGACCGTCGAGTCCGTCGGTGACGCCGCCCGCGACGTCGTGGGGCAGGTGCCGGAGACCGCCCGCTCCGTCACACAGACCGCCGGCACCGCCGTCCACGACGCGTCGTCCACCCTCACGCCACCTCCGGCATCCGCGCCCCCGCAGCCGGGTACGGCCCAAGCGCCCGCCACGCCGCCGTCCACACCGGACGTTCAGGACGATGCTGGTCGAGACGATGTCGAGCCCAGGCCGTCCGGCCCTGAGGAGCGCGAAACCGAGGCTCCATCAGAGGAGGCGGAGGTCCGCACCGGGGATGGGGCGAAACCGCAGACGGACGTCGAGAGCGGTGCGGAGGAGAAGGGAGAGTCCGGTGAGAGGGAGCCCGCGGCCGAGGCGCCTCCCGCGGCCGAGGATCATCCCGAGGACCAGGCCGAACCTGACGAGGGTCGCGCCCCGGACGGGGTTGCGGGCGCCGCCGAGGAGAAGGCTGAGGACCGACCCGAAGGCCAGGCGGAGCGTGAAGAGGGGCGCGCTGAGGGTGAGGCCCAGGTTGAGGGCGGTGAAGAGGGTCGCGCTGAGGGTGAGGCCGGGGCAGAGGGCGGTGAAGAGGGTCGCGCCGAGGGTGAGGCTGAGGGGCGTGACGAGGATCGTGTCCAGGACGGTGGCGAGGGGCCTGAGGCCGGGGAGCGGCAGGCGCTGGGGCCGGCGTTGAAGGGGCTGGGGAAGGCGGCCTGCAAGGCGGGCGTGCGCCGGTTGCGGGACGTGACCAGCAGGAAGCGGTCGTGAGGACGGCGCGCGGATGAGCGACAGGCGTCCCGACGCGTGGTTGACGGCGACCGCCGACATCGTGTTCGCCGCCACGGTACGAGCCGACCGGCTGTGGTTCGAGGAGGCGCCCGAGACGGCGGTCACGTACCAGGGCGAGCAGGAGTCGGGTGACGGCAGCCGCCGCGACGGACTGCCGGATCGCGTGGCGGAAGGAGAGGTCTACCGTGCGATCCGGGTCGACTACGTCATCGCGTCCAGGGCCCGGCCGCGGCGGGGTCCGGGCGGCTAGAAATACTTCGAGGTCAGGTCGGTCGTCGGCCAGGTGGTCACCTTGACCTGGTTCATCTGGTCGTCGATCAGGTCGAAGTCGGCCGAGCGTCCAGTACGGCGGAGATCGTGTGGTCGAGCCGGCTCAGGCTGGGCGGCGCGTGAGCATCGTCACTTCTGCCCCCCAAGTCACATGCGTGTCATCAAGGTTCCGTATCTTACGGAGCACGGCGCGCGCTCAGGCGCGGGAAGCTGTGGGCGGGTTTGGGACGTTGTGCCCCTGCGTTGGCCGGTGTGAGGACACCCTGACGGACCTGGTCAAGAGGGGATCGGGTAAAATCGGTCTGTTTTATTCGAAAATTGTGGGTCTTCGCCACCCTGGGTGGCGAACAGAGGAGGGTGTGGCATGACGACGGCTGCCCTGCAGACCGTGTTGACCGTTCCCGAGCGTTTCCGGGGACCGGATGGAGCCGCCAACGGCGGCTGGATAGCCGGGTCCATGGCCGACGCGCTCAACGGCAGCCGATCAGCCGTCGAGGTCACGTTGCACGCCCCCACTCCGCTGGAGACCGAGCTGCGCCTGGAGCAGGTCGCCAACAGCGTCTCCCTGGCCGACGGCGACCGGCTGCTGGTCGAGGCCATCCCGGTGGCCGAGGACCTGAACGCCCCCGAGTTCGTCCCGTTCAATGACGCCGCCCGGGCCGAGGCGGGGTTCGCCGGCTGGCACGGGCACGCGTTCCCGGGCTGCTTCGCCTGCGGGCTGCGTGAGCCGGGCGACGGCCTGCGCGTCTTTCCCGGCCCGGTCGAGGGCACCGACCTGGTGGCCGCCGGCTGGCGGGTGCCGTTCACGGTGGCCGACGCGGACGGTGTGCCCGCCTCGATCCTGGGTGCCGCGCTCGACTGCGTCACCGGGTGGGCCCACTTCCGGCCCGGCGAGTCCGCGCTGCTCGGGCGGCTGGCCGTACAGATGCACCGGCGGGTGCACCCCGGCGGCGCCTACTCGATCGTGGCGCGCGCCACCGGCCGCGAGGGGCGCAAGCTGTTCGGCGAGAGCGCCGTCTACGAGGTCGACGGCACGCTCGTGGCCGCCGCGCGCGCGACCTGGATCGCGCCCCGCTGACCGCGACCGCCGTCCTCGCCGCGGGCGTCTTTGCCGCGAGCTGACAAACTCGCGGCCGCGAATCGTGCGCCGAGCCCACAGCGCCGCGCCGCGGAGCTGACTAGCGTCAGCGCACATGACCGTTTCCCGAGACCTCGCCGCCACGCCGGTGCCGTGGTTCGAGCGGGTCATGGTGGCGCTGTTCGTCGTCGTGCCGTTCCTGGCCGTGCTGGTGGCGGTGCCGTTCGCCTGGGGGTGGGGGGTGGGCTGGCGCGACCTGGTGATCGCGCTGGTCTTCTACCTGGTCACCGGGTTCGGCATCACGGTCGGCTACCACCGGCACTTCACCCACCGGTCGTTCGCCGCTCCTGCCTGGCTGCGGGTGGTGTTCGCGCTGGCCGGCGGGATGTCGCTGCAGGGGCCGGTGATCAGGTGGGTGGCCGACCACCGCAGGCACCACAAGTACGCCGACCGCGAGGGAGACCCGCACTCGCCGTGGCGCTACGGCACCGGCGTGGTCGCGCTGGCCAAGGGCCTGCTCCACGCGCACGTCGGCTGGCTGTTCCGGGCCGAGCGCACGTCGAGGCGGCGGTTCTGCCCCGACCTGCTGGAGGACCGGCCGATCAGGCTGCTCTCGCACGACCTCGCCTACGCGCCCGTCGTGCTGGCGAGCATGGCGCTGCCCGCCCTGGCCGGCTGGGCCACGGGCGGCTCGTGGCTGACCGCGCTGTTCTGGGGCGGACTGGTACGCGTCTTCGTGCAGCACCACGTGACCTGGTCGATCAACTCGATCTGCCACACGTTCGGCACGGCCGAGTTCGCGGTCAGGGACCGTTCGCGCAACGTCTCGTGGCTGGCCGTCCTGTCGCTCGGCGAGTCGTGGCACAACCTGCACCACGCCGACCCGACCTGCGCCCGGCACGGCGTGCTGCCCGGTCAGATCGACCCCAGCGCCAGGCTGATCCGGCTGCTGGAGCGGTGCGGCTGGGCGACCGAGGTCCGCTGGCCGCAGCCGGCCAGGCTGGACCGGCTCAGAGCGCTGACGTGAGCCGGTCGGCCACGGCCGAGACGCGGCGCGCCCCCCGGCCCCGGTACTCCTCCGGCGCCCCGGCACTCCTCCGGCGTCCTGGATGACGCATGCTCCGGAGCATGAGGTTGCGTATAAATTGTCCGTTATGCGGATCACGGTCATCGAGCACGAGGCGGATGCCGGGCTGGGCTTCCTGGCCGGCTGGCTGGGAACGGCCTGCGACGTCGTCCGGCCGTACCTCGGCGAGGAGCTGCCCGAGCGGGCGGCCGACGGGCTGATCGTGCTCGGCGGCGAGGCCGCCGCCTGGGAGGACGAGGACTTCCCCTGGCTGCCCGTCACCCGTGACCTGCTGCGACGCTCCGTCGCCGACAGCACTCCCACGCTGGCCGTCTGCCTGGGGGCGCAGCTGATGACGATGGCCTGCGGCGGGACCGTTGAGCGGGGCGGCGCCGGGCTGGAGGTCGGCCTGTGCGAGGTCTCCACGCTGCCGGCCGCCGCCACCGACCCGCTGCTGTCCGGGATCGGCGCCGCCGTGGCGATCCAGTACCACCGCGACGCGATGACGCGGCTGCCCGAGGGCGCCGTGCCGCTGATGACCGGGACCCGCTACCCCAACCAGGCCTACCGGCTCGGCGAGAGGGCCTGGGCGGTGCAGTTCCATCCCGAGGCCACGCCCGCGATCTTCGCCTCGTGGACCACGGCCTCGGGGCTCGACTCGGCCGAGCGGCTCAACGCCGAGGTCGAGGCGGCCGAGGACAAGCTGATCGCCACCTGGCGGCCGATGGCCGAGGCGTTCGCCGGCGTCGTCAAAACCGCCGCCCACGGCTGAGCCCGCCATCCACGGCTGCCCTACGGTTGAGCCCGCCACGCACGGCTGCCCCACGGCTGAGGCCGTCACCCATGGCTGCCCCACGGTTGAGCCTCGCGTTTCCACGGCTGAACCCGCCGGTCACGTGTACTCGGCCCGCCATGACACCCTCGACCTGAGCTCGCTCTTGACGGAGAACACGCCGCCGCTGACCACGCCCACGGCGCGGCCCGCACGGCCCGGGCCCTTGGCCGGGGTCCAGTGTCCGCTCGGCTTCCGGTACTCGATCCGTACGCTGCCGGAGCCGACCTTGGCGCCGGTGGACCTGTGGACCGTGCCGGTGTGCAGGAGGCACGCCGTGTTCCTGCCCCCCACCTGCGCGGTCGACCTGCTGGTGGAGGTGATGTCGGCGTCGATCCGGGGCCGGGAGAACGCGGCGACGGTGAACGGCACGCTCTGGCCGACCACGGTCTCGCCGTCGCGGCCCCCGATCAGCTCGGCGCGCACCTGCCCGGTGGTCGGCGGGCTGATCTCCGCGCTGAAGAGGCCGGACCGCCATTCGGTGACCGCTTCGCCGATCTCCTCCCAGACGATCGGCACGGCGGTGACCGTTTCGCCCGTCTCCAGCCCTTCGCCCGGGTCGAAGGCGCGGAAGGTGATCGAGACGAGCTGCCCGCCGTACGGGAGGGAGGCGGAGCCGTCGCGGATGAGCAGGCGGCCGGAGGCGACCGCGATCTCGCCCGCCGCGATGTGGCGCGGGTCGACGTCGAACTCGGAGAAGTACGCCTCTCCCAGGGGCGCGCCGCCGGAGACGAGGAAGGGCAGTTCCGTGAACACGCGGCCGGTCTCGACCGTGGCCCGCCAGGCGCCGGACCGGTCGTGCGGACCGAACTGGTGCGTGGCTCGCCAGACGCCCTCTCGCGAACCGGGGGCGAAGCGCAGCCGGGTGAGGGAACCGCCGGGCGCGGCGAGTGTCCCGGCCGGCTTGTCGCCTCCCGTGACGACCGCCTCGACGGTGGCCGTCGCCCCGTCCGGTCCGAGCCGGATCGGGTCCGGTGTGATGGTGATGTCCTCGGCGAACGTCTCATGGCGTGGCATCGGTGATCCTTAGCGAGCGGGGTCAGCAGACCTTGCGGGCGGGGACGTCACGGATGTGGCGGCTCCAGTCCTGAGCGGACAGGGTGGTCCCGGCGCGGGCGCAGACGGCCGCGGCCACGGCCGAAGGGGTGACCGGCAGGTTTCGCAGGGCTCCGTCGGCACCGAGGCTGTGGAGGGCGCCGCCGTCGGGCGCGAAGGCCAGGGCCAGGATCCCGCCCGCGTGGACGGGGACCGGCCGGCCGGCGGGGCCGCCGTCGGCGACGTTCCACAACCAGATCCGGCCGGTGGGCCCACCGGCGGCCAGGAGCCGCCCGTCCGGACTGAAGGCGACCACCTGGAACTGGTCGAACCCCTCCCCGGCGCTGGACAGCCGCCGCGCCCGGGTCAGCGTGGCCGCGTTCCACAGGTCCACCCCGACGTCGGACCAGCCGGTGGCCACGAGGGCGCCGTCGGGGCTGAAGGCCAGGCCCAGCACGCCGTCGGCGTCCGGGCCGAACGGCCGGTGCCGGACGCTCCTGGGCGACAAGGTGACGACCCCGCTGTTGCCGGCCCCGTTGACCGCGAGCCGCCGGCCGTCCGGGCTGAACGCCATCACCTCGCCACCCGGCTGGGCGAGCGTCTCCAGATGGACGCCGCGCCGCGCGTCCCAGAGCTGCACGTCGCCCCAGGTCCCGGTCACGGGCGCGACCGCGAGGACGTCGTTCGCCGGGCCGAAGGCCAGCCCCCTCACCTGGTCGGCGTCGATCGGCAGGGTCCGCTCACGGCTGCCGTCGCGGACGTTCCAGACGGCCACCCGGGCCTGGTCGGGCGTGCTGACGGCGAGCAGCCGGCCGTCGGCGCTGAACGACATGACGGTGCCGGGCAGCGCCGTGCCGCCCAGCCGCCGCGGTGGCGCGCCCACCTGCGGCCGCAGCAGCTCGGTGCCCTCCGGCCCCTGCAACGCGGCGTATCCGGCACGCGGCCCGAACGCCCCGGACACCGGGCGCGGGACCACCGCCGGCGGGTCGGTCAGCCCGGCCAGGTCCAGCACCACCACGGTGCCGTCGGACAGCAGGCAGGCCAGGGTACGGTCACCGGCCCCGAAACGCGGGTCGCCGCTCACGGCCTGGATGGGATGGTTCATGAGCCGGACGCCGTCGCGCGACCACACGCTCACGGCGCTCCCGTCATACGTGGCCAGGTAGCGGCCGTCCGCGTTGTAGCTCATCGCCACCGGATCGGCGCCGCGCAGGCGGGCGCCCGTCCATCGCGCCCCCGCGAGGTCCCAGAGGCGCACGTCGGGCCCGTCGGCCAGGGCCAGCGTCCCGCCGTCGGGGGTGACGGCCGCCGCCACCCCCTTCGCCGGGCCCGACCCGCCGGGCGTGGACACCGCCCCCCGCACGTCCCTGACCCGGTAGCCACGGTCCCGCAGCAGCTCGATCCGCGTACCGCCGCTCACCTTCAGGTCGGCGAGGTCGGTGGCGGTGCCCGCCAGGCGTGGCGGGCCGCCGCCCGCGAGCCCCCAGATCCGCCACTCGCCCGCCGGCGACAGCGTGACGAGCCCGCCGCCGGTCGCGTCGAAGGCCAGATACGACGCACCCATGCCGAAGGGCGGGCCGCTCCGCCGCCCGGTCGTCAGGTCCCAGAGCCGGACGGAACGGTGTCCGCCGATCGCGAGCGTCCGTCCGTCCGGGCTGAGCGCGATCACCCGGGCGTCCTCGCCGATGCCCGTCACCTCCCCGGCCAGGCGGTGCGTGGCCACGTCATAGAGGGTCGCCCGGCCGCCGCCCGCCGCGACGAGCGTGCTCCCGTCCGAGCTGAGGTCGTAGACGGCGGCGCCCTGCCGAGCCGGCGGCCGGAACACGTTGAGCTCCCGCTGGGCCAGCGACCCGCGCAGCTGCGCGAGCACCCGCGGGTCGCCGGGGGCCAGCCGCCAGGCGGCGACGCTCAGCAGCATCGCGGTGACCGGGTCGGTGGCCCGCAGCCGGTCCGCCGACTCGGCGGTCCGCCTGGCGGCGCTCTCCACCCGCTGGGCGGCGTCCGCCGTACCGCGCGCCACCAGGATCGAAACCGTGCCGATCACGACGGCGAGGAGCGCGGCGACGCCCGCCCTGACCTGCCGGCGGGACCGGCCCTGGGCCCGCTCCCGCGCCTTCGACGCGTCCAGGAACGCCCGTTCCAGGCGGTTGGCGGTGAGGTGACCGCCGCGCTGGGCCGCCCAGTCGAGCGCGGTCCGCAGGGCCGAGCCGTGGTAGAGGTCGGCGGGGTCGCGGCCGTTGGCCCGCCAGCGCGTGGCCGCCTCGTTCAGGCGGGCGTGCACCCGCAACCGCTCGCGCTCCTCCTCGACCCAGCCGCGCATCCGATCCCAGGCCCGGATCAGGGCGGGAGCGGCCAGCGTCATGCTGCCGCCGGCCTGCTGAAGCAGGTCCTCGCGGACGAACGCGCCCAGCACCCGCCGCACCCGGTCCGGCGGGACCGTGCCGTCCAGGAGATCGCCGACGCCCGCCCAGCGGAGCGTGTCGTCCGGGCCGTCGCCGGCCGTCGCCAGCCGGAGCAGCAGGCCGGGCACGAGAGCCTGCTCCTGCGGGCCGAGCCGGGTGTAGACGCCTTCGGCCACCTCGCCCAGCGGCCGCTCGGCCGGTCCGGCGCGCACCTCGGGCGGCCGGCGTACCGCCCGCGCCGCCTCGCTGCCCGCCGCCAGCAGCGAACCGGTTCCGTCGCCGCGGCCGAGCAACGCGGCCAGCAACTCCCTCGCCTCCGGGCGCCGCTTCGGATCGTCGGACATCGCCGCGTCCACCAGCCGCCGCAGCGTCCCGTCCAGGGCGGACAGGTCCGGTCGTCTGGTCACGATCTGGTGGTACGTCGCCGCCGGCGTGTCGGCGACGAACGGCGGCCGTCCCGTGGCCGCGAACAGCACCACCGCGCCCCACGCCCACACGTCGGCCGCGCGGCCGGCCCGCTCGCCGCGCACCCGCTCCGGCGACAGGTAGGCCGGCGTGCCGATGGGCACCACGCCGTCGTCCGTGACGGTCGCGCCGTCCAGCCGGGCGATGCCGAAGTCGATCACCTTCGGCCCGTCCGGTCCGAGGACCACGTTCTCCGGCTTGAGGTCCCGGTGGACGACCCCCGACCGATGGATCGCCGTCAGCGCCGTCGCCACGCCCGTGGCGAGCCGGTGCAGCTCCACCGAGCCGTACGGGCCGCGTTCCCGCACCGCCCGCGACAGGCTGGGACCGTCGACGTACTCGCTCACGATGTACGGCTGCGCCGCCTCCAGGTCGGCCGCGATCACCTGGGCGGTGCAGAACGGCGCCACCTGGCGGGCGGCGGCGACCTCCCTGACGAACCGGACCCGTGCCTCCTCGGTGCCGCCCCGGTCGAGCCGGAGCAGCTTGACCGCCACCCGCTCCCCGGCGGGCCCGTACGCCTCGTGCACGACGCCCTGCCCGCCCGCGCCGAGTCGCCTGCCCAGCCAGTAGCCCCCGAACTGCCGTGCCTCCTGCTGGACGAACGGTGCCTGAGCCATCGCCTCCTCCGCCGGCCGGCCGGTGCGCCGCGTCTCCCCGCGCGCGCCGGACTCCGCCGCGCGCGATGCCGGTCCACCCGCAGGTTACGGAGCACCCCGGCGCCGGCGCCCCAGGGAACGACCTAGGGATAACCCTGGATCATGCTCGGCTCGTCCTCGGCCGGGTCAGGACGTGCGCCAGCGCGTGGACGCCGCCCCGCCCACGCCGCCAGCAGCCCCCACGTCAGCCGTCGCCGGAACCATTGCGCCCTCGCTCAAAACACAACGCAACGTTGCGTTCTACTTTAGGTCTTCACCAAGGAGGGCTGTCAAGATGGAGGGGTGCCAAGGATCGAGTCCACAGCCGCGCGCCTGGCCAAGCTCGGGTTCGCCGACGGAGCCGCCGCCGCCCGGCTGGCCCACCAGGCCGGAGCCGAGTTCGACGAGCTGCTGGAAGAGCTGGTCGACGTGGCCGATCCCGACCTCGCTCTGGCCACGCTGACCCGGCTGGCCGAGCGTGCGCCCGAGCTCGCCGGCGCCCTGCGCGCCGACGAGCGGCTCAGGACCCGCCTGCTGGCCGTCCTCGGCGTGAGCGCCGCCCTGGGCGACCACCTGGTGCGCCACCCCGGGCAGGTGGCGCTGCTGGGCGTGCCCCGGCTCGACGACGCCCGCGCCGAGCTGCTGCGCGCGGTCGGCGCCGAGCCCGGCGACGACGAGCCGCGCGCGACCGGCGCCGACGCCCTCGTGGCGCTGCGCGTCGCCTACCGAGGCCGGCTCCTGCACCTGGCCGCGCGCGACCTCACCGGCCAGGCCACGCTGCCGGAGGTGACCGCCGAGCTGTCCGACCTCGCGGGCGCCGCCCTGGAGGCCGCCCTGGCCATCGCACGGGCCGAGGTCGACGCCGACGACGTACGGCTCGCGGTGATCGGCATGGGCAAGGCCGGAGCCAGGGAGCTCAACTACATCAGCGACGTCGACGTGATCTTCGTGGCCGAGCCGCGCGACGGCGCCGACGAGACCAAGGCGCTGCGGGCCGCCACCCGGCTGGCCCAGGCCATGATGCGGGCCTGCACCGTCGCCACGCCCGAGGGTTCGCTGTGGGAGGTCGACGCCGGGCTGCGGCCCGAGGGGCGGTCCGGGCCGCTGGTGCGCACGCTGGCCAGCCACCTGGCCTACTACCGGCGCTGGGCCAAGACCTGGGAGTTCCAGGCGCTGCTCAAGGCCCGGCCGGTGGCGGGCGACCTGGAGCTGGGCGGCGCCTACGTCGAGGCGGTCAACGACCTGGTCTGGTCGGCCGCCACCCGCGACAACTTCGTCGAGGACGTCCAGGCCATGCGCCGCCGCGTCGAGGCCCACGTGAAGGCCGAGGGGGAGCGGCAGATCAAGCTGGGCCCCGGCGGGCTGCGCGACATCGAGTTCGCGGTCCAGCTGCTCCAGCTCGTCCACGGGCGGCTCGACCCGTTGCTGCGCCGCAAGGCCACACTGTCCGCGCTGGCCGCCCTCTCCCGGGGCGGTTACGTGGGGCGCGACGACTCACGCGGCCTGGCCGAGGCCTACACCTTCCTGCGCCGGGTCGAGCACCTGCTCCAGCTGCACCGGCTGCGCCGCACCCAGGTCCTGCCAGCCGACCCCGCCGACCTGCGCCGGCTCGGCAGGGCGCTCGGCATGCAGGCCGACCCGGTCGGAGAGTTCACCGAACGCTGGCGGCGGCACGCCAGGGAGGCCCGGCGGCTGCACGAGAAGCTGTTCTACCGCCCGCTGCTCCAGGCGGTCGCCCGGCTGCCCGAGACCGAGACGCGGCTGTCCACGACGGCGGCGGCCGCCCGGCTGCGCGCCCTCGGCTACGTCGACCCCGAGGGTGCGCTGCGCCACCTCGCCGCGCTCACCTCCGGCGTCTCGCGGCGGGCCGCGATCCAGCGCACGCTGCTGCCGGTCATGCTCGGCTGGTTCGCCGACACGCCCGATCCAGACGCCGGGCTGCTCGGCTTCCGGCAGGTCAGCGACAAGCTCGGGGCCACCCCCTGGTACCTCCGGCTGCTGCGCGACGAGACCGCGGTGGCCGCGCGGACGGCGCGCGTGCTCGGCACCAGCCGCTACGCGACCACGCTGCTCATGCACGCCCCCGACGCCGTGGCGCTGCTGGGCTCCGAGGACGAGCTGGCGGTGCGCCCTCCTGACGCGCTGCTGGCCGAGGCGTCGGCGGCGGTGTCCCGCCACGCCGGCGCCCCCGAGACGGCCGTCGCCGCCGTGCGGGCGCTGCGGCGCAGGGAGCTGTTCCGCACCGCCGTCGCCGACCTGTTCGGGCTCATCGACATCGAGCAGGTCGGGGTCGCCCTGTCCACGCTGAACGACGTGACGATCCAGGCCGCCCTCGACGCGGCGATCAGCGGCCACGGCCCCGGCGGGGTGCCCACCCGGTTCGCGGTGATCGCCATGGGACGGCTCGGCGGCATGGAGTCCTCCTACGCCAGCGACGCCGATGTCATGTTCGTCCACTCGCCCGAGCCCGGCGCCCCGGAACGGGAGGCCACCGACGCCGCCCACGCCATCGCCAACGAGCTGCGCCGCCTGCTCAGCCTCCCCGCTCCCGACCCGCCCCTGCTCATCGACCCCGACCTGCGCCCCGAGGGCCGCCAGGGCCCGCTGGTGCGCACCCTGGCCTCCTACGAGGCCTACTACGCCCGCTGGTCGTCGTCGTGGGAGTCGCAGGCGCTGCTGCGCGCCCGCTTCTCGGCCGGCGACGCCGAACTGGGCGCCGCGTTCGTCTCGCTCGCCGACGGGCTGCGCTACCCGGCCGGTGGCCTGCCCGAGGAGTCCGTACGCGAGATCAGGCGCCTGAAGGCCAGGATGGAGGCCGAGCGGTTGCCGCGAGGCGCCGACCCCGCCCTGCACACCAAGCTGGGCCCCGGCGGGCTGTCCGACGTGGAGTGGGTGGCCCAGCTTCTGCAGCTCCGCCACGCCGGCACGGTCCCGTCGCTGCGCACCCCCCGCACCCTGCCCGCCCTGCGCGCGGCCGTGACCGAAGGTCTGCTGGACGCGTCCGACGAGGCGGTGCTGGCGGAGGCCTGGCGCTTCGCCTCCCGCGTCAGGGACGCCATCATGCTGGTCAAGGGGCGGCCCGGCGACAGCGTCCCGGGCGACGCCCGCGAACGCGCCCGCATCGCCCAGACCCTCGGCTACCCGCCCGACGGCTCGGAGGACCTCCTCGACGACTACCGCCGCGTCACCCGCCGCGCTCGTCGCGTCGTCGACCGCGTCTTCTACGGCTCCTGACGGCCGTGACCCATCAGGTGCGGTCCGTTGCGGCCGGTGCCCTCGCGGGTGTATCAAGGCGCGGGGTGATCGGTTTTGTTATCTGTTTACGTTGATCTCGGCCTCGGCCTCGTGCTGTCGTTCCTGCTCCTGTCGCTGCTGGTGAGCGGGCTCAACGAGGCGTTCGTGCGGCTCCTGGCCATCCGCAGCAAGTTCCTGTGGGCCTACCTGCGCGACACCATGGACGGCAGCGACGCCGAAGGCAGGTCGTGGCTGCCGGCCAAGGCGCGCGACGTGTTCGGCGCGCTGCCGTTCGCCCGAGATCCCCGGCCGGTCCACAGCGACCAGCCGGCGCCTGTCGAGACCTCCGAGTTGCCCGTGAGTGAGACCAAGGCCGAGGACGTCATGACGAAGCTGCTCTACGAGCGGGTTCGCGAGATCGACCATCCGAAGATCGGCCGCACCAGCATCGCCGACATCCCGCCGGGCCGGTTCGCCGGCGCCATGATGGAGATGGCCGCCGCCGACCCGGGCAGCGTCGACGGGTTGCTGGAGAAGCTCAGAACGATGGGCAGCCCGCTCCACGGTCACCTCAAGGGCGTGTGGGAGTCCGCCCAGCGGGACATGGACCGCTTCCGGCAGGGCGTGGAGACCTGGTTCGACGCCGAGATGCAGCGGCTGTCCATGCTCTACCGCCGCTACGTCAAGTGGGTCGTGGCCGTGCTGGGCCTTCTCGTGACGCTGCTGTTCACCATGGACGGTCTCGAGTACGCCAAGACGCTGCTGCGTGACAACGCCTTCCGGGCCTCCGTCACCGCCGTGGCCGAGGCCGGGCCCGACGCCTACACCGAGCTCAAGACACAGTGCGAGCAGTCCAACCCGGTGCCGTGCATCACCGACACGCTCAGCCAGCCGGCCCTGGTCAAGGTGTTCGACCACGCGATCGTCAGCCTGTCGATCCCCGAGGAGGGAGATCCGGCCATCCACTGGAACGGCGGCGCCTGGTGGGACCGGCTGACCACGCTCAGCCACTGGCCCGGCTACCTGCTGACGTACGTCGCGCTGCTGTTCGGCGCGCCCTTCTGGTGGGACCTGTTCCGGCGCATCACGGGCATCAGGTCGCGCCACTGAGTCGCATCCCTCGCCAGGGTGGGTCCTATTCTTGATCAAATGGAGACAGAGCGGCTCATCATGCGCAGATGGCGCGACGACGACCGGGCGCCGTTCGCGGCCATGAACGCCGACCCCGAGGTGATGGAGCACTTCCCCGCGACGATGACCCGGGCGCAGAGTGACGCCTTCGTCGACCGCATCGAGCAGCGCTTCGACGAGCTGGGGTACGGCCTGTGGGCGCTGGAGGTGCGCGCCACCGGGGAGTTCATCGGGTTCACCGGCCTGGCCCTGCAGACGTTCGAGGCGCCCTTCAACCCGTCGGTGGAGGTCGGCTGGCGGCTGACCCGGCACGCCTGGGGCCACGGCTACGCCATCGAGGCGGCCCGCCGGGCGGTGCGTCACGGGTTCGACGCCGGCCTCGACGAGATCGTCTCCATGACCGCCGTCGGCAACCTCCGCTCCCGCGCCGTGATGGAACGGCTCGGCATGACCCGCGACCCGGCCGACGACTTCGAGCACCCGCACGTCCCCCCGGACGGCCCCCTGCAGCCCCACGTCCTCTACCGCCTCACCCCTGATCAGGTGACGCGCGCCTGACACCGGCGGGCCCCTGCCCCGCCGCTGCCGGGGGATTGCAGGTCCGAAGTCCGCCGGAATGACCGGTCCGAACGCTGCCAGCCCGCGCCGGGGCCAACGCCTAGCGTGTTCAGCGATGGAATCCCCTCCGGGTCGCCCGGAGGGCCCTATGGCGAAGGAACACGTATGGATCTGCAGCTTTCCGGTCGCGTCGCGATCGTCACCGGCGCGTCCAAGGGCATCGGCCTGGCCGTGACCCGCACCCTGCTCGGCGAGGGGGCCCTTGTCGTGGCCGTCTCCCGGAAGACCAGCCCCGAGTTGGCGGAACTGGGCGGTGACCTGCTCCACGTACCGGTCGATCTGATGGACCCCGAAGCGCCCGGCCAGGTCGTGGAGCGGGCCGTGGCGGAGTTCGGGGGGCTCGACATCCTGGTCAACAACGCCGGCGGCAGGCCGCCCGGGGTGGCTCTGCCGCGCTTCTCCTTCCTGGCCCCGGCCGACGAGGACTGGCGGGTCATGTTCGAGTTCAATCTGTTCTCGGTCGTGCGCTTCGTCCGGGCCGCCATCCCGCCGATGCTGGCGCGCGGCGGCGGCTCGATCGTCAACGTCTCGTCGGGTTCCGCCCGGCTTCCGGCCCCAATGAACGTCGACTACAACGCGGCCAAGGCGGCCCTGAACAACGTGACCAAGGCGCTGTCGGAGGAGTTCGCCCCGCAAGGCATCCGGGTCAACACGGTCTCCCCGGGGCCGGTGCGCACCGCCTGGTGGACCGAGGAGGGCGGCGCGGCCGACATCATCGCCGGGCAGGCGGGCGCCGACCGCGACACCGTGATGGACCGGGTGGCGCCGGAGATGATGAATCTGTCGATCGGGCGGCTGGTCGACCCTCAGGAGGTCGCCGACGCGATCGCCCTGCTGGCCTCGCCGCGCTCGGCGGCCACGACCGGTGCGGACCTCGCCGTCGACGCGGGCTTCCTCAAGCAGGTCTGACACCGGTCCGGCCGCCGTGGCCGGGCGGCCGTCGCACTCAGGAGAACTTCATCTGTGACACAGGAGGCATCCATGCGCCCGACGTACGGTTAAGTCCGAAATATCCGGACACCGAAAAGGAATGCCGTGGGACACGATCACGAGGGTCAGCGGGTCAGCCGGCGGCGGCTGATCGCCGGGATCAGCTCGCTCGGGCTCGGCGGCCTGCTGGCCGCCTGTAGTGACTCGGGAACGGCGACGGTCACCACCTCCACGGGGGCGAGCGTGACACCGGAGGCGACCACGGCCAAGGACCTCACCTCCCTCTTCGCCGACGCCAACACCTGCACCCTGACCGCCACCACGACGCAGGGTCCTTACTACTTCGACGCGGAGAAGATCCGTAGCGACATCCGCGAGGACAAGCAGGGTGTGCGGCTCAGGGTCGCGATCAAGGTCCAGGACAGCGAGACGTGCGAGCCGCTGAGCAACGCGGTGGTGGAGATCTGGCACTGCGACGCGGCGGGGCTCTACTCGGGAGCGGAGGCGCAGTCGACCGGCGGAGGCGGTGGCACCCCACCGACCGGCGCTCCGCCGGGCGGTCCCCCCACCGGCGGCCCACCCGGCGGCGGCCCGGGTGGCCGTCCCGGTGACGGCGGCCGGGGCGACATGGGTGACCTGACGCCCACCGACGACGAGCGCTACCTGCGGGGCGCCCAGGTCACCAACGCCGACGGCATCGTGGAGTTCACCACCATCTGGCCGGGCTGGTACCGGGGACGCACGATCCACATCCACGCCATGGTCCACTTCAGCAACGAGCGCGTGCTGACCACCCAGGTCATGTTCGACGAGGCGGTCAACAAGGCCGTGCTGGCGAAGTCGCCGTACTCGGAGCGCGCCGGGCGCGACACGTTCAACGATGACGACAACATCTACCAGGACAACATGCTGATGAAGGTCACCGAGGAGGACGACGGCTACCTGGGCGTCATCGTCTTCTCCGCCGACTCCGACAAGGACGGCAGCTAGCCGTCCGGCCCGCCGCGGCCGGAGGCGGCCTTCCAACGGTGGCCAGCGCACGCGCGAGGCCATCGAGCGCGCCCCGTGCGGGCGAGCCGACGGCCTTCCAGAACGGTGGAGAGGACGATGATGCGTGCCCTACTCGAGCAAGGGGACTGGTGTCGACCTTCGCCTTGTCGCCCACAGCCCGTGCGGTGATCGACTCGGCGTCCTCCCTTCCCTCTTGCCGGTGGAGGCTGGTGGCATCAGCCCAAACGGCCTTGAGGGGCGCTTGGGCGGGCGCCCATCATGACCGTCGCAGACGGCCCGGCACCGATTACGGTGCCGGGCCGTGCTGTTCCGGCCGCCGTTGCTCAGCAACGACGAACAACGTCAACCAACGACAAGCTCCTCCAGCTCAGCGCCCGGTGCGGGGAAGATCGCCGAGGCTGGGAAACCGTGCGGTCACACGTCGTAGTAGAGCTCGAACTCGTGCGGGTGCGGGCGCAGGCGGATCGGGTCGACCTCGTTCTCGCGCTTGTAGGCGATCCACGTCTCGATCAGGTCGGGCGTGAACACGCCGCCTTCGAGCAGGTAGTCGTGGTCGGCCTCCAGGGCGTCGAGGACCTCGGAGAGCGAGCCCGGGACCTGCGGGACCTGACGGGCCTCCTCGGGCGGCAGCTCGTAGAGGTCCTTGTCGACCGGCTCCGGCGGCTCGATCTTGTTGCGGATGCCGTCGAGACCCGCCATCAGCATGGCCGCGAACGCGAAGTAGGGGTTGCACGACGGGTCGGGCACCCGGAACTCGATGCGCTTGGCCTTCGGGTTGGAACCCGTGATCGGGATGCGGACGCAGGCCGAGCGGTTGCGCTGGCTGTAGACCAGGTTGACCGGCGCCTCGTAGCCCGGGACCAGCCGGTGGTAGGAGTTGACCGTCGGGTTGGTGAACGCCAGCAGCGACGCCGCGTGCTTGAGCAGGCCGCCGATGTAGTAGCGGGCGGTGTCGGACAGGCCCGCGTAGCCCACCTCGTCGTAGAAGAGGGGCGCCCCGTCCTTCCACAGCGACTGGTGGCAGTGCATGCCGGAGCCGTTGTCGCCGAAGATCGGCTTGGGCATGAAGGTGACCGTGTGGCCGTACTCCATGGCGGTGCTCTTGATGATGTACTTGTAGAGCATCAGGTTGTCGGCCGTCTTGAGCAGCGTCCCGAACCTGAAGTCGATCTCGGCCTGGCCTGCGGTGCCCACCTCGTGGTGCTGCATCTCGACGTCGATGCCGCACTCGATGAGGTTGCGGACCATCTCGGAGCGCAGGTCGGTGAAGTGGTCCATCGGCGGCACCGGGAAGTAGCCGCCCTTGTAGCGCGGCTTGTAGCCGAGGTTGCCGCCCTCGGTGGCCTTGCCGGTGTTCCAGGCACCCTCGATGGAGTCGATGTAGTAGTAGCCGGCGTTCTGCCTCGTCTCGAAGCGGACGTCGTCGAAGATGTAGAACTCAGCCTCGGGGCCGAAGTAGACCGTGTCGGCGATGCCGGTGCCCTTGAGGTATTCCTCGGCCTTGCGCGCTACGTTGCGCGGGTCGCGGCTGTAGGCCTCGCCCGTCAGCGGGTCGTGCACGAAGAAGTTGATGTTGAGCGTCTTGTGATCGCGGAACGGGTCGAGCACGGCGCTCGTCGGGTCGGGCAGCAGCAGCATGTCCGACTCGTGGATCGCCTGAAAACCGCGGATCGACGACCCGTCGAACATGAGGCCGTCGGTGAAGACGCTGGCGCCGAAGTTCTCGACCGGGAAGGTGAAGTGGTGCGTCGTCCCCGGCAGGTCGGTGAACCTGACATCGACGAACTGCACTCCTTCGTCCCTGATGAACTTCAGGACGTCGTCGGCGGAGTTGAACACTCTCGAACCTCCCAGTGCGAACCGGCTATCAGGCCGACGCTAAGTCGTGGCCGTTTCCGAACGGTGTCCCGTTTGTTTCGCATGTGTTAAGCGGGTCACGTCGCCTCCGAGGTGGAGCAGCCCTCGTGTTCCGGCTGATCCAGCTCGTACGGGTCGGACGGCGGGCCGCTGGGCGCCACCGAGCCGTCCGCCGAGTCGGCGTAGACGGGATGGATGAAGGCGTCCTGCACGTCGCAGCGCGCGGGAGTGCTGGTGTGGCCGAGATGCTCCACCCACACGACGAGCTTGCCGTGCTCGCGATAGGCGAACAGCTCGCCTTTCAGGTGAACGACGACCCGGATCATCGTGGCGGGCTGCCCGGGGCGGTGGACGGCGTAGACGAGCAGGTAGTTGATCTTCATTCGGACGCCCGTGTGGCCGCCTTCCTTCGCCGCGGCCAGCATGGTCCTGCCCTCGACCTTGATGACGCCGGTCGCCAACTCTGCGGTCTTCGGGGCGAAACTGGCCACCCAGTTGCGGCTGTCGAAGTCGTCCTTCGTCCCGTGGTCCAGGTTCTCGCGGAACACGGTGCGCTGCACGGGGTCGAGCGCCTTGATGAAGGCCGCCGGTCTGCCTCCCATGAGCGTCGCACGGTCGAGATAGGCGGCCGCCAGCAACTCGCGCGTCCGCTTCAGCGCCTCGGCGACGTCCTTCGTCGACAGGCCGCCGAGCGCCTTCGCCGGCGGCATGACGAAACCGGCGATTCCGTCCGCGTACGTTTCGGCGGGTGATCCGGCGAACGGCCCCGCCGCCCAGGGCGCGGAGCTCACCGGCAGCGTCTCCTCGGGCACGGGGCCCGCCGCCTGCCGGATGGCCGAGAGCACGTCGGGGCGGAAGGCGACGACGAGGCCGCCGGCCAAGATCACCGCGAGCATCACGGCGACGGCGAGCAGGACGCGCGGCGTCCGCCGCGGAGGTCCGGCGGGTGTGGCACGCCTGGCGGCTCTGGGGGCGCGCGACGCGCGTGCCGCCTTGCCGGCCGCCGCGCGCATCCGGCGCCGCTCATCGTCGCCGATCTGCGAGACGAGCTCGTCGAAGCGCGCGTCAAGGTCATCCCCGTATGGCATGACGAACATGATGACCACCCCGTGACGCGAATGGGTCACAATCCGGACCGGCCCGGCGGCCGGATACCGTGGAGGGCATGAGCAGCAACGAACCCCGGTGGACGCAGACCTGGCTGGGGGGTCTCCGGTCGGCCGGAGTCGACCTCGGGTACCCGGGCCAGCGCCTGGGGCTGCCCGAGGAGGGCAGCGGCGCGATCGCCGGATGGGGGCGCCGGATCCTGGCGCTGATCATCGACTGGATGATCTGCACCTGGCTCGTCACCCAGCTCCTGCTGGGAGTCGATGCGGCCCGGTCGCCGTGGGTGCCGGCCCTGGTCTTCGCGGCGCAGTATCTCGTGCTGGTCGCGTGGATGGGCCAGACGTTCGGCCACCGCCTGGCCGGCATCAGGGTGGCCGCGATGGACGGCGGTGACCCGCGGCTGGTGCCGGTGCTGGCCCGCACCGTGCTGCTCATCCTGGCCGTGCCCGCGCTGATCTTCGACCGCGACCACCGCGGCGTGCACGACCGCGCCTCCAACACGATGGTCGTCCGCATGTGACCCTTCGCTAGCCGCTGGAAAAAGCGTACCGGGTTTGAAATTGAACCCGGTACGCTTTATGCTTGCCGCATGATGGCAGGGCTCAGGGAGCGCAAGAAGGAGCAGACGCGGCGGCGGATCGCCGAGGCGGCGCTGCGGCTGTTCGCCGAGCGGGGCTACGACGAGGTGACCGTCAACGAGGTCGCCGAGGCGGCCGGGGTGGCGAAGGTGACGCTGTTCGCCTACTTCGCGACCAAGGAGTGCCTGGTCCTCGACGAGGTCAAGGAGGACATGGCGCGGATCGTGACCGAGCGCCCTCCGGGTCTGTCGCCGCTCGGCGCGCTGCGCGCGCACTATCGCGCGTTCGCCCGGGAGGCGCCGGGAGTCGACGCCGAGAGCCTGCTGACGCGGGTCCGGGTGATCTCCGGCAGTCCGGCGCTGCTCGCCGGGGTCCACCAGGCGCACATCGGTCAGCGCTACGAGCTGGCCGCCGCGCTGGAACGCGAACCGGGCGACCTGATCGCCCGTCTTCTCGCGGCGCAGATCACCGCCGTGATCACCACGCTGCAGGAGCAGTTCTTCCATCGGCTCACCTGTGGGGCGCCGCTCGCGGAGGCCGGGCAGCGGCTGGCGGACGAGGTCGATATCGCCTTCGATCTGCTCGAACGAGGATTCGCCGCAAGTTATGGAGATAAATCGTGAAAAAGGGGATCAACTATGACACCGGGTTCCTGCCGGAACCCGGCCGGTCACGCCACGTGTTCGACGCCGAGACCGTCAGGCACGAGATGCGGGTCATCGCCGGCGACTTACACTGCCAGGTCGTCCGCGTCTCCGGAGACGACCCCGAGCGGCTGGGCACCGCCGCCGAGCTGGCCGCCGAGGCGGGCCTCGAGGTCTGGTTCGCGCCCTTCCCGGTGGACGTCCCCGCGCCCGGCATGCTCGCCCTGTACGCCGACTGCGCCGCCCGCGCCGAGGCGCTGAGACGCGGCGGCGCCGAGGTGGTGCTGGTCACCGGCTGCGAGACCACCGCCTTCGGCCCCGGCTTCATCCCCGGCGACGGCTACGGCGACCGGCTCGGCGCGATGATGACGGCCAACATGGACTGGTGGCGGTCGCTGGCCGCCATCATGCCCCGGTTCAACGACTTCCTGGCCGAGGCGGCCGAGACCGTGCGGCCGCTGTTCGGCGGCCGGGTGACCTACGCCGCGGCCCCGTGGGAGTTCGTCGACTGGAGCCCGTTCGACCTGGTCGGCGTCGACGCCTACCGCGCCGCCTACAACGCCGGCGGGTTCCGCGAGGAGCTGCGCGGCCACTTCAAGCACGGCAAGCCCGTGGCGGTGACGGAGTTCGGCACCTGCCCCTACCGCGGCGCGGCCGACCAGGGCGGCAGCGCCTGGGTGGTGCCCGACGGCGCGGTGCCCGACGAGCAGGAACAGGTCCGCTACCTCACCGAGCTGCTCGGCGTCTTCGAGGAGGAGGGCGTCGAAACCGCCCTGTGGTTCACCTTCGCCGGCTACACCCGCCTCGGCGCCGCCGACCTCGGCTCCTACGGCGTGGTGCGGATGATCGACGAGACCCGCTGGGAGCCGCGGGAGGTCTTCCACGCCATGGCGGCTATGTACGGGCGCAGCTGAAGATCGCGGTGCCCGGCAGGTGACGGCCGCGCAACGGGCTCCAGCCGCCCCACACCCGCTCGTGGCCCTCCGGCCACTCGGGCTCCAGCAGGCCGGTGAGACTCAGCCCGGAGGCGACGACGAGGTTGACCCAGTCGCCCATCGTGCGGTGGTGCTCGACGTAGGTGAGGGTGCCGTCGTCGTCGCGTTCGACATAGGGGGAGCGGTCGAAGTAGGAGCGGTCGGAGGTCAGCCCGCGCGGCCCCGGATCGTCCGGGAACGCCCAGCGGATCGGGTGGCTGACGGAGAAGACGAACCTGCCGCCGGGCCGCAGCACCCGGCGCACCTCGCGCAGCACGGCCAGCGGATCGGCCACGAACGGCAGCGCCCCGAACGCCGAGCAGGCCAGGTCGAAACAGGCGTCGGCGAACGGCAACGCCTCGGCGTCGGCCTGCACCACCGGCACCCGTACCCCGGTGTCGAGATCGATGCGCAGCGCGTGACGGAGCTGCCGGTGCGACAGGTCGAACGCGGCCACCTGGGCGCCCCGCGTCACCAGCCACCGCGCGCACTGCGCCGCGCCACAGCCGACCTCCAGCACCCGCCGCCCGCGTACGTCGCCCAGCAGGCTCGCCTCGGCCTCGTCGACGCCTTCGGGACACCAGATGAAACCGCTGTCACGCAGGAAGTCGCCATGCTCGACCTGGTAATCGTCGGCATTGCCGTCCCACCAGCCGCGGTTGGCCCGCGAGGAGACCGACGGCACTAGCGCATCTTGGGGCCGCGCGGCATGCGGGCGCCCTTGGGCATCGGACCCTTGGGCATCGGCAGGTTCTTCGGCAGCGACCGCAGGCGGTCCTTCACCTCGTTGACGGCGGGCTTCTTCAGGTTGCGCGGCAGCTTCATGATGTGGCGCTGCAGCTTGGCCAGCGGCACCTGGCCCTCGCCGTCGCCGCACTGGATGTCGTAGATCTCGACGCCCAGCACCACCCGCGCGACCCGCTTCTTCTCCGACGCGAGCATTCGGCCGACCCGGTTGCCCGGCCCCTCGGACACCAGGACCACGCCCGGGTGGCCGATGATCAGGTGGATCAGGTCCTGGTCACGGTTGACCGCGATCGCCGGCGTCACCTGCCAGTTGCCGCGCATGCCCTGCAGCACCGCGGCGGCGGCGCCGGTCTGGCCGTGCAGGATCGAGTATTGGGCCTTCTGCGCCAGCTGCCCGAAGACCACCAGGCCCACGGTGATGGCCGCCAGGATGCCGAGGAACACCGAATACCACAGGAAGTCCGTGACCAGGCCGATCACGATCACCACAGCGAGCGTGCCGACCGCCGAGAGGAAAACGATCGGCAACCCCTTGGGGTTGGCCTGCTTGATGACCTGCGCGATCATGCGGAGCTGCTTGATGCGCCCCGGCTTATCTGGGTCCACGGACTTCGCCATGTCTTGAAGGATACAAACCAACCGGTGATGAAAGGAAAACGTGACCTGTCCGTACGGCGCCCGCCGTCAGATTCGCAGCGTCGCCGACAGGCGACGGTCACCCAGATCGTGGGCCGCCTCCAGGGTGTGCTCGCCCGCGACCACGCGCCAGCCGCCCGGCGTCCAGCTCTGGAAGGCGCGCTCCGGCAGGTCGATGGTGGTGATCACGGTCTGCCCGGGATCGGCCTTCACCACGTCGAACCCGGCCAGCCGGCGGTCGCGGCCCTCGGCGGAGACGTAGATCTGGACGACCTCCCTGCCCGGCCGCTCGCCCGTGTTGGTCAGCGCCACCGTGACCGAGGACCCTTCGGCCGCGATCGAGTCGTAGGACCAGGTGGTGTAGCCCAAACCGTGACCGAACCGGAAGGCGGGAGCCCGGCCGGCCCGCTCCCAGGCCCGGTAGCCGATGTGCACGCCCTCGTCGTAGCTGACCGCGCCGTCGACCGGCGTGACGTCGGAGACCGGTACGTCGGCCAGGCGGGCCGGCCACGTCGTGGGCAGCCGGCCGCCCGGTTCGGCGTCGCCGAACAGCACGTCCGCCAGTGCCCCACCCGCCTCCTGGCCGGGGAACCAGGTGAGCAGCACCGCGGCCACCGAGTCACGCCACGGCATCTCGACCGGCGAACCGGCGTTGACCACGACCACCGTGCGCGGGTTGGCGGCGGCCACCGCGGCGATGAGCTCGTCCTGATGGCCGGGCAGGCGCAGGTCGGCGCGGTCGAAGCCCTCGCTCTCCACCTCCCGCGTGGTGGACGCCACCACCACCGCGACGTCGCAGCCGGCGGCCGTGCGGACCGCCTCGGCGAGCAGCTCCTCCGCGCCGGGCGACGGGGCGCGGTGACCGAGCGTGAACGCCACGAACGCCAGCTCGCCGAACACGTGCGCTCCGTGCGTGACGGTCAGTTCGTACGGCCGGCCCGCGGCCAGCTCGACCGTGAAGCGCTCCTCGGGCGGCGCCAGGAAGGCGGCCCCGGGGTCGCCGCCCGCCGCCTCGACGGCCGCGTCGAACACCGTCTCACCGTCCACCGTCACGGTGAACGCGCCCACCCCGGACACCGACAGCTCGTGCCTGCCCGCCCGGCCCGGCGTGTACGTGGCGCCGATCCGGACCGCCCTGACCCTGGCGGCGTCCACGCCCTGCGGGAGCCGCCCGATCCAGCGGGCCTCCGTGCCGGGCAGCGCGTGCTCGGCCAGCACCGTGCCGTCGCCGTCCAGGAACCAGGCCGTGGCCGGCACGGGCAGCGGTGACAGACGGGCGCGCGGATCGGTGCCGAGCGCGTAGCGGACCTCGGCCTCCGGCCGCTCGCGCAGCCCCTCCAGCGGCGAGACCACCCGGTCGGGGAACACCTGCGCGCTGCCGCCCCCCATCACCCGCGCCTCGTCGGCGGCCGACCCGATCAACGCCACGGTCCGGACGCCCCGCAGGGGGAGGAGGTCGCCCGCGTTCCTGAGCAGGGTGAAGCTCCGCGCGGCCACCTCCCGGGCCAGCGCCACCCCGTCGATCTCCGCACCCTCGTGCTCCGCCGCCCCGGCCGGACCGGGCGGGCGGAGGGCGCCGACGCGGTGCGCTAGCCGCAGGACGCGGCGGACCCGGTCGTCGACGGCCGCCTCGGGAACGCGCCCCGCGCGCACGGCCGCCTCCAGCTTGTCGCCCCACGGCCCGCCCGGACCCGGCATGGCCACGTCGGTGCCGCCCAGCGCCGCCGCCTCGGTGGAGCGCACCGCCGTCCAGTCGGACACCACGCACCCGTCGAACCCCCACTCGTTCTTCAGGACGCCGTTGACCAGCGGCGCGTGCTCGGTCATGGTGATGCCGTTGACCGAGTTGTAGGCGGTCATGACGCCCCAGGCACCCGCCCGCACCAGCCGCTCGAACGGCCGCAGATAGACCTCGCGCAGCGCCTGCTCGCTCACCTTGACGTTCGCGGTGAAGCGGTCGGTCTCGAAGTCGTTGGCCACGAAATGCTTGGGCGTGGTGCCGACCCCGCCCTCCTGCACTCCCTCGACGTAGCCGGCCGCGATCTCGCCGGTCAGGAAGGGGTCCTCGGAGAAGCACTCGAAGTGCCGCCCGCCCAGCGGGGAGCGGTGCAGGTTGACGGTCGGCGCCAGCAGCACGTGCACGCCCTTGCGCCGGGCCTCCTGGGCGAGCAGCCGGCCGACCCGCCTGACCAGCTCGACGTCCCAGGTAGCGGCCAGGGCGGTGGGGCTGGGCAGCGCGATCGAGGGATCGCCGGCGCTCCACTGCTCGCCGCGCACCCCGATCGGGCCGTCGCTCATCACCAGCCGGTCGAGCCCGATCTCGGGAACGGGCGGCAGCGACCACATGTCGGCCCCGGTGAGCATGCGGATCTTGGTGCTGAGGTCCAGCTTGCCGATCAGTTCGTCGAAGTCCACCCCCACAGTGTCGGACCGGACCCGCCCGCCGGGAAGATCCGGCCCGCCGGTTTCGTCCCCGTACACGCGGCAGACCGCCCCCCGGAGCCGGGGAACGGTCTGTGGGCGGCGGCGACGCTCAGGTGGTCTGGCGCGCCGCGATGGCCTGCTGGTAGAGCCGGCCCGCGCGGTAGGACGAGCGGACCAGCGGCCCGGACAGGACCCCGGCGAACCCGATGGCCTCGGCCTCGGCCTGGAGCTCCACGAACTCCTCCGGCTTGACCCAGCGCTCCACCGGGTGGTGCCGGGGCGTGGGCCGCAGGTATTGGGTGATCGTGAGCAGGTCGGTGCCCGCCGCGTGCAGGTCGCGCATGGCCTCGACGATCTCCTCACGGGTCTCGCCCATGCCCAGGATCAGGTTGGACTTGGTGACCAGACCCGCCTCGCGGGCCATCGTGATCACTCCGAGGGAGCGGTCGTAGCGGAAGGCGGGGCGGATCCGCTTGAAGATGCGCGGCACCGTCTCCACGTTGTGCGCGAACACCTCGGGCTCGGCCGAGAAGACCTCCCCGAGCTGGTCGCGGTCGCCGTTGAAGTCGGGCACCAGCAGCTCGACGCCGCAGCCGGGCAGCAGCGCGTGGATCTGCCGCGCGGTCTCCGCGTAGAGCCAGGCGCCGCCGTCGGGCAGGTCGTCACGGGCCACGCCGGTCACCGTGGCGTAGCGCAGGCCCATCTGCTGGACGGACTCGGCCACGCGGCGGGGCTCGTCGCGGTCGTACTCCTTGGGCTTGCCCGTGTCGATCTGGCAGAAGTCGCAGCGGCGCGTGCACTGGTCGCCGCCGATGAGGAAGGTCGCCTCGCGGTCTTCCCAGCATTCGTAGATATTGGGACAGCCCGCCTCTTCACAGACCGTGTGCAGGCCCTCCCGGCGCACGAGCGATTTGAGCTCGGTGTATTCGGGGCCCGTCTTCAGCTTGGTCTTGATCCACGGGGGCTTGCGCTCGATAGGGGTCTCGGCGTTGCGCACCTCCAGGCGGAGGAGCTTTCGGCCTTCAGGAGCAACGGTCACCACCACAGCTTACGTCCCGTGCCGAACCGGATCAGTCGCGGGTGGCGACATGCACGGACCACCCGCGTACCCACCGTGAACCACCCGCGACGTGCCGGCGCCCATCCGGCGAACGGTCAGCTGATCAGGCCGAAACCACGGATCGCCCGGGTGTAGTGGGCGAGCAGTTCGTCGTCGATCCGGTCGGACTCGGCCGAGCCGAGCAACTCCGCGCCGGGCATCGTCAGCACCACGTCGGAGAGCTGGGCGCGCTCCAGGGCGGCCGCCCTGATGGCCGGGACGCGCTCGCCGCGCAGTGCCGCCGCCTGCATCGGCGCCAGGTAGCGCCCGCTGGCCAGCAGCGCGCCGAGCTCGGCCGCCTCCCTCTCCGAGGCCACTCGCAGGACCAGCGCCGCACGCCTGCGCCGGACGCGGCCGGCGTCGGCCCGAGCCAGCCGGGTCAGCGCCTGCTCCACCAGCAGCACCGGCCCGCCGAGCACCCGCCCGAGGAGCCGGCCGAACATCCCCGCCACCTCGTACGTGGTGCCCGGATGGTCCAGCCCGCTCAGCGACGAGGCCGCGACCTTGGTCTGCGCCTCCTCGCGCGCGCGCAGCGGCGCCGCCCCGATCAGCGCCTGCCGCCACTCGCCCAGGGTCGACAGCGCGCCGTCCACGACGAGCTCCTCCACGGTGAGGGTCTCGGCGTAGGCCACTGCCAGCGCCACCACCCGCTGCCGCGGCGACAGGGCCAGCCACAGGGGCAAACCGACGACCAGCACCGGCTCCCTGAACGGCCCGCCGCGCAGGCAGCGCGTGACCGGCTCAAGGTCGCGGACCGCCACCCTGCCGGGCCGCCGCACGCCGATCCGGTCGGCCACCCGTTCCGCGGCGCCGTACAGCTCCTTGGCCGCCGAACGGGCGAGCACCTCGGCGTCGGCGGGCAGCGAGACACCGAGCCGGGGGCGCAGCATCCAGCCGAGCGCGATGAGCAGGGCGCCGACCAGCCACCCGGCGAGCAGCTCGGAGTTGACCACGATCGTCCACGTGCCCAGCACGACGCAGGCGAGCGTCAGCGCGTGCACCACGATGGCGAGAAGCAGAGCAAGGGGACGCTGCACAGGCCCGATCCTAGGTGCGGAGGGCCTGCCCGGACAGGCCCGATCGCAGGCGGAGGGCCTGCCCGGACCGGAGGCCCGGCCGTCAGCGGCGCATCAGATCCTCTTCGTGCAGGTCGAACGGCTCCATGCCGAGCGCCTCGGCCAGTCGCTTCTCGGCGATCGGCAGGACCTCCTCGACCACGATCCGCCTGCCGGTCTCGGCGGACAGGGAGGAGACGCCCACGTCGGGGATGCCGCACGGCACGATCCGGTTGAACCACCGGGGGTCGTTGGCGCAGTTGAGCGCGAAGCCGTGCATGGTGACGCCCCCGGTGACCCGGATGCCGACGGCGCCGAGCTGGCGATCCGGCAGGCCGAGGCTGGGGTCGCCGGCCGCCCACACGCCGGCGCGCCCGGTCGCGCGCCGCGCCGTGACGCCGAAGTCGGCGCAGATCTGGATCATCGCCTCTTCGAGCCGGCAGATGTAGGTGACCACATCGGTGATGGCGATGATCGGGTAGGCGACCAGCTGGCCGGGACCGTGCCAGGTGACGCGGCCGCCCCGGTCGACGTCGATCACCGGCGTGCCGTCGGCGGGCCGCTCGTGGGGCGCGGTGCGCCGGCCCGCGGTGTAGACCGGGGCGTGCTCCAGCAGGAGAACCGTGTCGGTCAGGTCGCCGGCGGCTCGTTTGGCGTGCACCCGGCGCTGCAGAGCCCAGGCCTGCTCGTAGGGGACATCGACACCGAGGCGGACGATGGCTAGTGCGTGGGGATCGACCCCGTGCTTGGGGCGCATGGGACCATTGTGCCGTTCCGTCACCCCTGAAGGGTAATTCAGGAGGTCAGCAGCCGCGGCTCGATCCGGAACTCCTTCACCCCGCCGGCCCCGTCGTGCTCGATCCGGTAGGCGAAGCCCTCGGGGTCGGTGGTGACCGCCTGGATGAAGTCGGTGCCGACGTAGTGCAGCCCCACCCCCTCGTCGGCCGCGTAGCCGCTGGGCAGCTCGCCGCTGGCCACCGACTGCTGCAGCAGCGGGCGGCGCTGCGGCTCGCCGTTGTAGTGCACCCCGCACGAGTAGGGCAGGAACGCCAGCCCGTCGGCCCACACGCGCAACTCGGGGCCGAAGGAGTCGGTGTTGCCGCCGACGTGCCAGCACAGCGCCCCCGCGCTCTGACCGGACAGCACCACGCCCGACCGCCACGCCTCCTCGAAGGCCTCGTCGAGCCCGTGCAGCCGCCAGAGCGCCATCAGGTTGGCCACGCTGCCGCCGCTGACGTAGATCATGTCCTGCTCCAGCATCCACGCCAGCGGGTCGTCGACGTTGGGCATCGGGAAGACGGTCAGGTGGCTCAGCTCGACGTCCCAGCCGGCGAACGCGCCGTACATCTTCAGCAGCCAGTCGCTGTCGTCGCCGACGGCGGTCGCGAGCAGGCCCAGCTTGGGGCGGTCCTGGCCGGTCAGGTCGAGGGCGTATCGGAGCAGCGGGCTGGCCTGGATGAATCCGTGGCGCCGGCTCTGGCGGAACGATCCGCCGCCGATGGCAAGGATGTGCGACTGCCCTGACCTGGTCATGTCGGAGTCTCCTCGATGGTGAAGGACGGACGGCACACTAGAGTACGGCGCGCAGTGCCTCGTCGAGACTGGTATGGGCGAAGCCGTACCCCGTGTCCTGCAGTTTCCGGGGAAGGATCTTGTGCCCGGACAGCAGGCCCTCCCTGGCGAACTCGCCGAGTCCCAGGCTCAGCGCGAAGGCCGGGACGGGCATCGGCACGGTGCCCTTACGCAGGGCTTTTCCGAGGGTCCTGGTGAACTCCGCGTTGGTGACGGGGGTGGGGGAGGTGAGATTGACCGGCCCCGACAAATCTCGATTTTTCAGGATGTGCAGGGTGGCTCCCACCCAGTCGTCCTCCGCGATCCACGACCAGTACTGCTTCCCCGACCCCAGCGGCGCGCCCAGCCCCATCCTGAAGATCGGCAGCATCCGCCCGAGCGCCCCGCCCTGCCCGCTCAGCACCAGGCCGGTGCGCAGCTGGGCGGTCCGTACGCCGAACGACCCGGCCTCCCGAGCCTCGGTCTCCCACCGGTCGCACAGCTCGGCCAGGAACCCCTCGCCCCTGCCGGTGTCCTCGTCGACCACCCGGTCACCGGTGTCTCCGTAGAAGTCGACTCCGGACGCCGACACCAGCACCTCGGGCGGCTGTGACAGCTCCCGCAGGGCGCCGACCAGCGTCCGCGTGCTGTCGACCCGGCTGCGCACCAGCTCCCGCTTGTAGGCCGGGGTCCACCGCCGGTCCGCGATCGGCGCCCCGGCCAGATGCACCACCGCCTCGGCCCCCTCGATCGCGGCCGGATCGAGCACTCCCTCGGCGGGCTGCCAGAACACCTCGTCGTCCCCGCGCGGCTCCCGCCGTACCAACGCGACGACCCGCTCGCCATCACCCCGGAGCGCCTTGACCAGCGCACTGCCCAGCAGCCCCGACGCTCCGCTCACCACAACAGCCATCTCCGCTATATCTCCCTCCCGGTCCGGAATATCCATCCTGTCCGGCCGGGCGCTCGTCCGCGGCCAAAGGGCGGCCAAAGGGCGGCCAAAGGGCGGCCAAAGGGCGGCCACAGTGCCGGGAACACAGCGAAACGGCCGGCCGGGAAAGACCCGGTCGGCCGTGGGAGGTGGGCCGCCCCGGCGGAACGCCGGGCCGGCCCAGGGATCAGGCGAGGCCGAGCTGGGCCTCGAAGCGGCCCTCTTCGAGGCGGCGCTTGATGGTGGTGAGGAAGCGGGCCGCGTCGGCGCCGTCGACCAGGCGGTGGTCGTAGGTCAGCGCCAGGTAGACCATCGAGCGGATCGCGATGACCTCGCCCTCGGGCGTGTCGATCACCACGGGACGCTTGACGACCGCGCCGGTGCCGAGCATGCCGACCTGCGGCTGGTTGAGGATCGGCGTGTCGAACAGCGCGCCCCGGCTGCCGGTGTTGGTGAGCGTGAACGTGCCGCCGGTGATCTCGTCGGGGGTCACCTTGTTGGCGCGGGTGCGCTCGGCCAGGTCGGACGTCTTGCGAGCGAGCCCGGCGAGGTTGAGGTCGCCGGCGTTCTTGATGACGGCCGCGATGAGGCCACGCTCGGTGTCGACGGCGACGGCGAGGTGCTCGACGTCGAAGTAGGTGACCTCCATCGTTTCGTTGTTGATCGTCGCGTTGAGCTTGGGGTGCTGCTTGAGCGCCTCGATCGCGGCCATCTCGAAGAACGGCATGAACGACAGCTTGACGCCCTCGCGGCGCTGGAAGTCGGCCTTGGCCTGATCGCGCAGCCGCGCGATCTTGGTGACGTCGACTTCGACGACCGTGGTGAGCTGCGCCGCGGTCTGCAGCGACTCGACCAGGCGCTTGGACATGGTCTGCCGCAGGCGCGACATCTTCTCGGTACGGCCGCGCAGCGTGGTGTCGACCTCGACCGGCTCGGGAGTCGCGGCCTGGGCGGGCGCGGCGGCGGGCTGGGCGGCGGCCGCCGGAGCCTGGGCGGCGGGGGCCGCCTGCGCGCGCTGCGTCTTGGCCGCCTCCAGCACGTCCTGCTTGCGGATGCGGCCGCCCACGCCGGTGCCGTTGACGGCGTCGAGGTCGACGCCGTGCTCGTTGGCGAGCTTGCGCACCAGCGGCGTCACGTAGGGGCTCTCACCGGAGGGCTGCGACGGGGCCTGCTCGGCGGGCGCCTGCGGAGCCGGTGCCTGCTGGGCCGGAGCCGGGGCGGGCGGAGCCTGCGGGGCCGGTGCCTGAGCGGGAGCCGGAGCGGGCGGGGCCTGCTGGGCCGGCGCCTGCTGGGCGGGCTCGGGCTGCGCCGGGGCGGGCTGGGGGATCGAGGAGGCGGGCGCGGGCTCCGGCTCCGCGGCCGGGGCCTCCTGCTGAGCCGGGGCGGCACCGCCGGCCTGGCCGTTCTCGTCGATGATGGCCAGCTCGGCGCCGACCTCGACGGTCTCGTCCTCAGCCACAACGATCTTGGTGACGACACCCGCGGACGGCGACGGGATCTCGGTGTCGACCTTGTCGGTCGACACTTCGAGGAGCGGCTCGTCGGCCTCGACGCGCTCGCCTTCCTTCTTCAGCCAACGGGTTACCGTGCCCTCGGTAACGCTCTCGCCGAGCTGGGGCATCTGTACGGAGACCGGCATCGTTATCTTCTCTCGCGTTCTGATCTCGAGGGCTTTGACTAGTTGTGGACGTGCAGCGGCTTGCCGGCCAGGGCCAGCATCGCCTCACCAACGGCCTCGGACTGGGTCGGGTGTGCGTGGATGAGCTGGGCGACCTCTGCGGGCAGCGCCTCCCAGTTGTAGATCAGCTGCCCCTCGGTGACGAGCTCACCGATGCGACGACCCACCATGTGGACGCCGACGACCGGCCCGTCCTTCTGGGCGATGACCTTGACGGCACCGGCCGTGCCGAGGATCTGGCTCTTGGGATTGCCGGCGAGGTCGTAGACCTGCTCCACGATCTCCAGCCCGCGCTCGGCGGCCTGGGCGGAGGTGATGCCGACCGAGGCGACCTCGGGGTCGGAATAGGTGATGCGCGGCACGCCCGCGTAGTCGATGGGCGGCGGGTTGAGACCGGCGATGTGCTCGGCCACCATGATGCCCTCGGCGAACCCGGCGTGCGCCAGCTGCAACGTGGGGATCAGGTCGCCGATCGCGTAGACGCCGGGCACGGAGGTCTGGCAGTGCTCGTCGACCACGACCGCGCCGCGCTCGACGGTGATGCCGGCCTCCTCGAAGCCCATGCCCGAGGACACGGCGCCGCGGCCGACCGCGACCAGCAGGATCTCGGCGTCGAGGGTCTTGCCGTTGGCCAGGGTGACCACCACGCCCGTGTCGGTGGTCTTGGCGCTCTCGAAGAAGACGCCCAGTTCGTACTTGATGCCGCGGCGGCGGAAGGCGCGCTCCAGCAGCTTGGAGCTCGACTCCTCCTCGGTCGGCAGCAGGTGGGGCAGGGCCTCGACGATCGTGACCTCGGCCCCGAACGAGCGGTAGACGCTGGCCAGCTCGACGCCGATCACACCGCCGCCCAGCACCACCACGGAGCTGGGCACGTGGTCCATGGTCAGGGTGTGCTCGCTGGTGATGACGCGCTCGCCGTCGATCTCCAGGCCGGGCAGCGACTTGGGCGCCGAGCCGGTGGCCAGCACGACGGCGTGGCCCTCGTAGACCTCGGAGCCGACCTGGATCGCGCGCTCTCCGACGAGGCGGCCCTCGCCCTCGACGATCGTCACGCCCGCGCCCTTGAGCAGGCCCTGCACGCCCTTCCAGGCGCGAGTGACGATCTTGTCCTTGAAGGCGTGCACGCCGGGGACGTCGATGCCCTCGAAACGCGCCTTGACGCCGAACGTCTCGCTCTCGCGGGTCTCGTCGGCGACCTCGGCGGAGTGCAGCAGAGCCTTCGTGGGGATGCATCCCCTGTGGAGGCAGGTGCCGCCGATCTTGTCCTTTTCGATCAGGGCGACGGTCTTGCCCAGCTCGGCCGCCCGCAGCGCGCAGGCGTAACCGCCGCTGCCGCCACCTAGGACGACGATGTCGTAGGCCACAGGAAGGCTCCTTGTCGGGGTGTTCGTGATGCCGTCATCTTTTCATTTGTTTCAGATGCTCGCGTGCCGCTCGGCGAGTCCGATGAGGGTGCGGGTGATCGCGCCCGTGCCGCCCTTGGGGGTGTAGCCGTGCGGCTCGCCCTTGTTGAACGCGGGTCCGGCCATGTCGATGTGCGCCCAGCGCACCCCGTCGGGCACGAACTCCTTCAGGAAGATGCCCGCAGTCAGCATGCCGCCCCAGCGCTCGGGGTGGAGGTTGGCCAGATCGGCGATCGGGGAGTCGAGGCCCTTGCGCAGTTCCTCGGGCAACGGCATGCCCCAGGCGCCCTCGCCCGCGTCACCGGCGACCTCGACGACGAGCTCCCTGATCGCGTCGTCGTTGGCCATGACGCCGGCCGTCCGCCAGCCGAGCGCGACGATCTGCGCGCCGGTGAGGGTGGCGACGTCGACGATCAGGTCGGGGGAGTCCTCGGCGGCCCGCGCGATGCCGTCCATGAGCACCAGGCGGCCCTCGGCGTCGGTGTCGAGCACCTCGACGGTCTTGCCGCTGTAGCTGGTGAGGACGTCGGACGGGCGCTGCGCGGTGCCGCTGGGAAGGTTCTCGGCCAGGCAGAGGTAGCCGACGGCGTTGACCGGCAGGCCCAGGCGGGCGATGCCGACCAGTGCCCCGAAGACGGCGCCCGCGCCGCCCATGTCGGACTTCATCCAGTCCATGGACGCGGACGGCTTGAGCGACAGGCCACCCGAGTCGAACGTGATGCCCTTGCCCACGAACGCCAGCGTCTTGCCGGCCTCCGGATGGGTGTAGGAGAGGCGGACCAGGCGCGGCGGGTTGACCGAGCCCTGGCCGACGCCGATGAGGCCGCCGTAGCCGCCGTCCTTGAGCTGCTTCTCGTCGAGCACCTCGACGGTCAGCCCGGCCTCGGCGCCCGTCCGCTCGGCGATCTCGGCGAACTTCGCCGGCCACAGGTCGGACGGCGGTGTGTTGACCAGGTCGCGGACCAGGGCGACGGACTCGGCCAGCACGGTGGCGCGCTCGGCGGACCTCTCGCCGTGACCGTGCTCGCCGGCCGCGGCGGAGAGCACGGTCAGCTCGGCCACCGGCTCCTTGCGCTCGCCGTTGGTGCGGTAGCGGGAGTAGCCGTAGGCGCCCAGCAGCGCGCCGAGCGCGACGGCCTCGACCTCCTGGGCCGAACCGGCGGGCAGGGCCAGGGCGGCGCGGGCCGTGCCGGCCAGCGAGCGTACGGCGGCGCCGGCGGCGCGGCGCAGCCCCTCGGCGTCGGGCGACTCACCCAGGCCGACCGCGACCAGCAGTGGCGCGGTGATGGCGCCGAACACCGGCACCTTGGCGATCTCGCCGGGCTTGCCGGTGAACCCGACGGCGGCGAGGGAGGTGGCGAGCTTGCCGTCGAAGGCGGCGTCGAGACTTTCCGCTCCGGTCGCGGGGCGGGGGCCTTCCGGGCCGGAACGGAACCCGACGATCAGTGCGTCGGTGTCGAAAGAGACTGGGTCTGCTGAGTTCAGCCGCACAGTGGTCACGTAAACCGATGCTATCCAGGGTTTCCAGGTACTAACAAACAGGGGTTCATCCCATGAATCCTTGACGCGCATTGGTGCTATAGTCATTAGCACCATGTTGCTCACGCTCGATCTCAACGACGCGCGGCCCCTGCACCAGCAGGTGGCCAGCGCCATCCGCCACGCCATCGGCGAGGGGGCTTACACGCCGGGAGACCGGTTGCCGCCGGCCCGCGACCTGGCCGACGCTCTCGGCATCAACGCCAACACGGTGCTGCGCGCGCTGCGCGACCTGCGGGACGAGGGGCTGCTGGAGTTCAGGCGCGGACGCGGCGTCAGCGTCGCCGGCCGCGCCGACGGGCGCGCGCTGCTCGTGGAGCGGGCGCGTGAGCTGCTGGACGAGGCCAGAAGATACGGCTACCGCCGCGAAGACCTCATCACCATCCTTGAGGAGTTGACATGACCCCCCGATCCGCCGCCGCCCTCTGGGGGACGGCCGTCACCGCCGCGCTGGTCGCGGTTCCGTTGATCCTGCGCGACCGGCTGCCCGATCCGCTGGCCGTGCACTGGGGCCCGGCGGGAGCGCCCGATCGCGAGCAGTCGTTCGCGACCGGTTTGGCGGTGCAGGTGGCGATGTGGATCGTGATCTGGGGGTTCCTGCTCGCCGCCGCGGCGCGTGAGCGGACGCTGGCCCGCAGGATGGGCCGCGGCTACTGGTGGGGCACCCTCGTCGGAGGCGGGTTGTTCGTGCTCGGCATGGGCGGCGTGACCCTGCTGGCCAACCTCGACGTGGCCGACTGGACCGCCGCCGTCCTGGAGCCGTGGCAGGTCGTCGCGGTGATCCTCGTGGGCGTGGCCGCCGGACTGCTCGCCGGCTACCTCGGCAGGGGAGGTCCCGACCCGGAGGTGCCCGCCGACGCCGAGCCGCCCCGGCTCGACCTCAGGCCAGGGCAGCGCGTGGTGTGGGTCAGCCGCCTCACCAACCCCTGGCTGCTCGCCGTGACCGCCGTCGCGGCGGCCGGGCTGGTCGTCGTCGCGGTGCTCGACGTCGCGGGCGCCTCCGTGGGCGCCGCCCTCCCGCCGCTCGTCATCGTGCTGCTCGTCGGGCTGCTGACCACCTCCCTCACCTGCCGCGTCACCGCCGACGGCCTCCGGATCGGGTTCGGGCCGCTGGGCTGGCCGGCGCGCCGCATCCAGCTGTCCAAGATCGACAAAGCCTGGTCGGACACGCGTTACCCGAGCCAGGTCGGCGGCTGGGGGATCCGGGGCCTGCCGGGTGCCGCGACCATCATGCTGCGCGGCGGCGAGTGCTTGATCATCCGCTACCACTCCGGCGGCGAGCTGGCCGTCAGCGTCGACGACGCCGCTCGTGGCGCCGCCCTGCTCAACGCCCTTGTCGCCGAGAAGGTGAGCCGGTGACCGGACACCCGGCCCGGCGCGCCCCGGCGAACGAGGAGCTCAACCGGCCGGCTGACCGGCCACACAGGTCAGCCGAAGACGGCGCACACGACGAGGGCGGCGGTGGCGGCGGTCTCGGCGAGCGCGCCCAGCACGTCGCCCGTGACGCCGCCCAGCCGCCTCCGGGCGTGGGCGAGCAGCAGCAGCGCCGCCACCAGCCCGGCGAGCGCCGCCAGCGGCGGGACGACCGCCGCCGGCAGGCCGGCCCCCGTCGCCTCCGAGGCGACCGGGACCGGGACCGGGACGGCCAGGCCGAGCGCGGTGATGGCGACCAGGGCCGCGAGGGTGACGAGCCAGGCGGCGGCGGGGCGTACCGTGCCCGCGACCAGGGCGCCCAGCCCGTCGGGGCGGGCGGCCGGGACGCCGGACCGGCAGGCCCAGGTGAGCGCCAGGCGGCCGGTCACGCAGGCGGTCACCAGCGCCCAGGGACCGGCCGAGGACAGCGCGGCGACCTGGACGAGCAGCGTGAGCACCAGCGTCACCACGCCGAACGGCCCGATGTCGGATTTCCGCATGACGGCGAGCGCCTGGTCGGCGGGCCTGCCGCTGCCCAGGCCGTCGGCGAGGTCGGCCAGCCCGTCCAGGTGCAGCCCGCGCGTGAGTACGGCCAGCGTCCCGGCCGCCAGGGCGGCCCCCAGCAGCGGCGGCCCCGGCAGCAGCAGCGGCAGGCTCGCCATCAGGCCGAGGATCAGCCCGACGACCGGGGCGAGCAGCATGGCCGGGCCGGCCACCCCGCGGTCCACCCGCGTCACCCGGATCGGGAACACGGTGAGCGTGCCGACCGCGAAGCGCAGCCCGTGCATCAGAACAGCTCGTCCAGCATCCGGTAGTACTCCAGCCGCCGCGGGTCGGGCTCGGCGAGCCCGTACGCCGCCAGGAAGTCGGCCCCGGCGCGCTCGTCCAGCTCGCGCAGCGCGACGGCCAGGTCGACGTGCCGGTCGGCCACGCCGAGCGCGCCCAGGTCGATCAGCACCGGCTCGCCCGAAGGCGGCGCGAGCACGTTGGCCGGGGTGAAGTCGCCGTGCGTGACGACCAGGTCCTCCTCGGCGGGCCGCTCGGCCACCAGCCGCTCGTACACCTGCTCCGGTGTGAGCCCCGCCCGGGCCTCGCCGAAGCCGCGCGCGTCGACCAGCCCGGCCGCCACCCGCGCGCGGGCCCTGCCCAGCTTGACGTCGAGCCGCTCGTCGAAGGGGCATTCGCCGACCGGGACACCGTGCAGAGCCCGCAGCGCACGTCCCATGATCGTGCCCGCCTGGGGCGGCGGCGCCTTGCGCTCCAGGCTGCGCCAGCCCACGTCCGACAGCACCAGCGCGTCACCCTCGAACGCCACGACCTCCGGCACCGCCACCCACCGCCTGAGCCACATGAGCCGGTCGCGCTCGCCGCGCGCGGCCGGGCCCTGCTTCACGTAGTAGACGCCCGTGGGGAACGTCACACGCAGCGTCTCGCCGCTCATGCCCTCGTGGTCGCCGGACCAGACGGCGTCGTCACCGAAGAGGTCCAAGATCCGCCCAGGAAGCCGCATAACGGTCGATCCTAAGGGCCACTAGGGTGGCCGAATGCACGTGGTTGAACTCGAAGGCGTAGGTGTCCGGGTCGTCGGCAAGGCGCTGCTGAGCGACGTCGACTGGCGGGTGGAGTACGGCGAGCACTGGGTGATCCTCGGCCCCAACGGCGCCGGCAAGACGACGCTGCTCTCGCTGGCCGCCGCCGTGCGGCACCCGACGGAGGGCACGGTGAGCGTCCTGGGCCACCGGCTCGGCCGGGTCGACGTGCGGTCGCTGCGCCGCCACATCGGCCTGGTCGCCTCCAGCCAGCGGCTGATCGACGAGGAGTTGCTGGAGGAGGAGGGCGCGACCGCGCACACCGTGGTGCTCACCGGGCACACCGGGACGAGCGCCCCGCTCTGGGACAGGTACGGCGACGCCGAGCACGAGCGCGCGCTGCGGCTGCTGGCCGACCTCGGCTGCAAGGACCTGGCCGACCGCCCCTTCCGGGTGTGCTCCCAGGGCGAGCGCGCCCGGATCCGGGTGGCTCGCTCGCTCATGCCGGATCCGGCGGTGCTGCTGCTGGACGAGCCGTTCGCCGGGCTCGACCTGCCCGCCCGCGAGGACCTCATCGCGGCGATCGAGGACCTGGCGGAGACCAGGCCGGTGCTCACCACGATCACGGTGACCCACCACCTGGAGGAGGTGCCCTCGACCACGACCCACGCCATGCTCATGTGCGACGCCCGCATCCTGGCGGCCGGGCCCGTGGCGGACGTCCTCACCCCGTCCAACCTCTCCGACTGCTTCGGCCGCCCCCTGCACGTGGACCGGCTCGACGGCCGCTGGTACGCCCGGGCCATCCGTCCCTGACCCGGGCGGGCCGCCCTGAGGGGTCCTCAGAGCGGCAGCAGGCGGCCGGCCACGACGAGGGCCACGTCCTCCGACTCGGCGGCCAGCCGCTCGTTGAGGCGGCCGAGCGCGTCCCTGAAGGTCCGCCCGCCGGCCGTGGCGGGCACCACGCCCATGCCCACCTCGTCGGACACCGCCACGATCGGCCGCGCCGTGTCCCGCCACGCCCGCACCAGCTCGTCGCACCGCCGCCGGACCGGCGCCCGGTCGCCCTCCCAGGCGCCGTGCTCGTCGAACACCGCCGTCAACCACGTGCCGAGCCCGTCCACGAGCAGCGGCGTGGTGGCCTCGCGGACGGCCCGCGCCAGGTCGGTGGTCTCCAGCGTCGCCCAGTGCGCGGGCCTGCGCTCCCGGTGGGCGCGCACGCGCGCGGCCCACTCGGCGTCGCCCTCGCCGCGCGGCCCGGTGGCCACATAGGTCACGTACGGCTCCGCCGCCAGACGCAGCTCGGCCTCGGCCGACTTGCCCGACCGCGAACCACCCAGCAGCAACGTCCTGCGGGGAGGCGTCACAGGAGGCGGCGGCCGGCCGGTGTCGATCGTGGTCCCGTCGGGCACGGCCCGCGCCCCCCAATGCGTCAGCCGCCGGGCCAGCTCCTCCTCCGACCTGACGCGGTGGTCGACGCCCACGGCCACCACCTGGGTGCGCTCGCCCACCACCCCCGCCCGCCGCAGCAGCCCGAGCCGCTCCGGCCCGTCGAGCAGGTCGGCGAGCACGAGGTCGCACACCGGCACGTCCAGCGGCGTCCGTCCCGCCGGCACGTACAGCAGCCGGGCGCCGTCGGGCCCGGTCAGGCCGTGCCCGCCGGCGAACGACCGGTGGCCGCCCGGCAGGTCGCGGAACGGGAACCCGGCCACGCCGTCCACGACCGGCTCGAACGGCCGCCGGTGCGCGGACTGAGGGCGGGCGCACGAGGCGCACCGGCACCCGGGCACCGGCCAGCCCGCGGGGCCTGCCGTACCGGCGAGAAGTACCTTCATCGCGCCGATCGTACAAACAGTCCCGGAACGGCGGCCGGCGGGACAGCCGTCAGGGAACGGCGGATCAGCGGGACAGGTGGGCGGGAGGCCGGGAACGGCGGCGGGTGGCGACGAAGGCGCCGCCGCCGAGCAGGACGAGCGCCCCGGCGCCGCCGAGGATCAGCGTGAGCGGCGGCCCGCCGGCGCGCGTCCGGGTCGGGCCCACCGGGTACGGGTCCGGCGGGCATGATCGTGGTCGAGGCGAGGGCGGGGAGGGGCGAGAAGAGGAAGACGGCCGCCACGAGGGTGGCACCCGCAGCGACACGAAACGCGCGCGGCATCGATTGACCTCCAAGCTCGGGAGTAGGGTGCCAGTGCCGTCGGAGGGTGCGCCGGCGAACCCGCGGAAAAGGAGCGTATGGCATGACATGGCGGTGGCGTTATGAAAATGCGCATGGTGGTGAGGTGACAGATCTGCCGTTGCCCCGAGAGGTTTTTCCGAGCCAGGCCGACGCGGAGTCCTGGATCGGCGAAAACTGGCGTGAGCTGCTCGAATTCGGTGTTGAGCAGGTCGCTCTTCTGGAAGAGGAGCGCGTCGAGTACACGGGATTGTCATTGCGTCCGGAGTGAAAAGAAAACATAGAAAAACCCCTTGAGTCGATTCGTGACTCAAGGGGTTTTCGTTGGCGCGGAGTTTATGGGCGCGCTTCGGGGCTGACGGTCTTGGAGGGGTCCCGCTCCACGATCGGGCCGAGCACGTCGTCGATCCGCGCGAGCACCTCGGCGCCGAGCTTGACGCCCGCGGCCTTCACGTTGTCGCGCACCTGCTCGGGCCGGGTGGCGCCGACGATGGCGCTGGACACGTTGGGGTTCTGCAACACCCAGGCGACCGCCAGCTGGGCCATGCTCAGCCCGAGGTCCGCGGCGATCGGCTTGAGCTCCTGCACCCTGGTGAGCACGTCGTCCTTCATGTACCGGGAGATCATGGCGCTGCCGCCCGGATCGGTCGCCCGCGAGCCCTCCGGCGGCTGCCGGCCGGGCAGGTACTTCCCGGTGAGCACGCCCTGGGCGATCGGCGACCAGACGATCTGGCCGACGCCCTCACGCTCGCTCAGCGGCACGACCTCCGTCTCGATGACCCGCCACAGCATCGAGTACTGCGGCTGGTTGGACACGATCCGGTCGAAGCCCATCTCGTCGGCGATCTTCAGCGCCTCGGCGATCTGGCCGGCGGTCCACTCGCTGACCCCGACGTACAGCACCTTGCCCTGCCGTACGAGATCGTCGAAGGTCTTGAGGGTCTCTTCGAGCGGCGTCTCGACGTCGAAACGGTGCGCCTGGTAGAGGTCGACGTAGTCGGTCTGCAGGCGGCGCAGCGAGGCGTTGATCGACTCGGTGATGTGCTTGCGGGACAGGCCGCGGTCGTTGGGCCCGGCCCCGGTCGGCCAGTAGACCTTGGTGAATATCTCCAGCGACTCCCGGCGGACGCCCTTCAACGCCCGGCCGAGCACCGCCTCGGCCTTGGTGCCGGCGTAGACGTCGGCGGTGTCGAACGTGGTGATGCCCTCGTCGAGGGCGGCCTGGACGCACTGCTTGGCGGCGTCCTCCTCCACCTGGGAACCATGGGTGAGCCAGTTGCCGTAGCTGATCTCACTGACCATGAGACCGCTACGACCGAGGTGACGGAATTCCATGTATCCGACCTTAGGCGGTCAGCTGATCCGTTTCGGGATAAGGTGCCCGACGTGGTGAAGCTCGTACGGCTGGCGCTGACCGGTGCCGTCCTGGCCGCGATAGCGGTACGGCTGAGCCGCCGCGCCCGCCTGCCGGAGCGCGAGCGGCCCGAGCAGGCGCCGGATCGTGCCACGCGGGCCGACCTGCCCCGCCGCCCGGTAGGGCGGACGAGGCGGACCTGGCCCGCGTTGTTCGGGATGGGCGCGCTCGCCGCGGCGGTTCTCATGTTCTCGACCCAGGTGGCGACGCCGGGCGAGCAGGCGAAGCGAGCGCCATGGAGCACCCTCGAATCCGCTCCCGAACCAACCTCCGGATCCGCCCCCGAATCGGCCGCGGACCCCGGCGCTCCGCAGGCGGTTCTCTCGACACCGGCGGCCACCACACCGGCGGCCACGCCAAGCACCTCCGGGCCCGATCCGGAGTGCGCTCCCGGACGCCGCCCGGTGGTGGTGCGCCCGATCGATCCGAAGGTGAAGAGGGCCGTCGACCGGCAGTGGCGGCGTATCGAGCGCTGGCTGGAGACCCGGGCGCCGAGAACCCATGCCACGCTCGGCGGGCCGGGCCGGGCGCGGACGATCGCGATCGCCGAAGCGCAGATGGGCCTGGACCTTCCCGACGACCTGCGTGCCTCGCTGCTGCGCCACAACGGCACCGGAGCCTTCGGCCTGGGCGCCACCGCGCCCTCGTCCAGCATCCGCGACATCCGCGACCTCTGGCGCGACCTGTGCCGTCCCGGCTCCGCGAACCTGGGCCACGAGCCGCGCGAGGAATGGTGGAACGGCAGGATGATCCCGTTCGCGTACCGCGCCGACAGGGGGTACGGCCTGATCGACTCGCGGGTGGGCGACGTCGGCTGGGACGACCTGGTCGCGGGCAGGACGTTTCCCGCGATGCCGTCCTACTACGCGCTCCTGCGTGCCACCGCCGACGCCCTGGAACGGGGTGGCGAGGTCGCCGGATGGACGCCGCGGGTGACCCGCGGCGTCCTGCGCTGGACGCCGCCGAGGTGAGGCTCGGCTACTTCTTCGGCGGGACGGGCTTGCCGCCCGGCAGCACCGTGGGAGGCGGGAAGCGCAGCTTGCGGATCTGCAGGGCGCGCATCGCGGCGTAGAAGCCGACGCCCCGCAGGCTCTCGTCCGGGTACTTCTCGGACACCAGCCGCTTCATCCGCCAGGCCACGTAGATCGAGGTGAACAGGACGCCGACCATCATGATCGGCCAGCCGATCGTGATCACACTGCTGAGGATCAGCGGCCTGATGTTCTCGGGCCATGGGACCCACGTCGCCAGCAGGATGAGCAGCGAGAACGGCAGGAAGTACTGGCTCGGCAGCCGGCGCGAGTCGACCCAGTCACGGGCGAACTTGCGCGCCGGGCCCTTGTCGCGCGCGGGATAGTAGCGCTCGTCACCGGCGAGCATAGCCTTGCGGGTCCGCTCGCGCTCGGCGGCCTGCTTGGCGCGGGACTGCCGGTAGGCCTCCTTGCGGTCCTTGGGGGCCGTGACCGGCTGGCGCCTTCTGCTCTCGGCATCTCGGCGCTTGGGTGTGGGACGACCCTTACCCTGGGGCTTAGGATCGTCAATGGGGACGGGGGAGTCGTCCACGGAGGTTTGGGAACGGCGTCGCAACACGATGCCAACCCTACCTGGACTGCAACTTAGTGACGCCCTCGTGCGTTATGCGTAGGGTAATCCCAAGGCGGCTGCGCTGCACTGGGTGAACACCAGCACGACCTAAGAAGGGGACGGCCGACGCGCATGAGCGTGATGAAGAGACTTTCGATGATCTTCAAGTCCAAGGCCAACAAGGCTTTGGACAAGATGGAGGATCCACGCGAGACCCTCGACTATTCCTATCAGCGGCAGCTCGAGTTGCTGCAGAAGGTGCGCCGGGGCGTGGCGGACGTCGCCACCTCGCGTAAGCGGGTCGAGCTGCAGATCAACGGTCTTGAGCAGCAGGCCAAGCGCTACGAGGAGCAGGGCCGCAAGGCGCTGTCCGTGGGGCGCGAGGACCTGGCTCGTGAGGCGCTGCAGCGCCGGTCCAATCTGCAGACGCAGATGAGTGACCTGAAGATCCAGCATGACAATCTGCAGGCCGAGGAGGAGAAGCTGACCACGGCCTCCCAGCGGTTGCAGGCCAAGGTCGACTCCTTCCGCACCAAGAAGGAGACCATCAAGGCGACCTACACCGCGGCCGAGGCGCAGACGCGCATCAACGAGGCATTCTCCGGCATCTCCGAGGAGATGGGCGACGTCGGCCTGGCCATTCAGCGTGCCGAGGACAAGACCGCGTCGATGCAGGCGCGGGCCGGCGCGATCGACGAGTTGCTCGCCAGCGGCGCGCTCGACGACTACAGCGGCAGCCGTAAGGACGACATCCAGGCCGAGCTCGACCGCATGGGCGGCGGCATGGACGTCGAGCTGGAGCTGGCCAGGATGAAGTCCGAGCTCGGCCAGGGCCCCGCTCCGCAGGGCGCCATCGAGCCGGGCCAGCAGCAGCCTCAGCAGCAGCCTCAGCAGCAGCCGACGCAGCAGCTGCGCCAGCCGGGGGAGGGCGCATGATCGTCAGAATCATGGGCGAGGGGCAGGTGGAGATCTCGGCCGACGACATCGGCGTCCTCAACGAGCTCGACAGCGAGCTGGAGACGGCGATCGAGACCGACGACGAGGCCGTCTTCCGCGAGAAGCTGCACGCGTTGCTCGACAAGGTGCGCCATGTCGGCAAGGCGCTCCCCGACGACAGTCTTGAGCCGTCTGAGCTGATCCTTCCCCCCGCGGACGCCTCGATCGAGGAGGTCCGGGAGATGCTGGGCGATCAGGGCCTCATTCCGGGCTAGACATGAGTTCTCGCTTCGCGTCCGACAGCGGCCTGACCCGCCGCATGCTCGTGACGATGTTCTTGCTCGGCCTGCTCTACGTGGTGTTCGTCGGTGTCCTGATCGCCTTGGGCGCTCAGGCGGTGACCGTGCTGCTGATCGCGGTGGTCGTGCTGCTGGTGCAGTACTTCCTGTCCGATCGCATCGCGTTGTTCGCGATGGGCGGGCGAGAGGTCTCGCCGGAGCAGGCTCCCGAGTTGCACGGCATGATCGACCGGCTGTGCGCCATGGCCGACATGCCCAAGCCGCGGGTGGCGATCGCGGACTCCGACGTCCCCAACGCGTTCGCCACCGGCCGCAACCAGAAGAAGTCCGTCGTCTGCGTGACGACCGGCATCCTGCGCCGTCTGGAGCCCCAGGAGCTCGAAGGGGTGCTGGCCCACGAGCTCTCGCATGTCGCCCACCGCGACGTGGCGGTCATGACGATCGCCTCGTTCCTCGGCATCCTCGCCGGCCTCATGACGAGGGTCGCCCTCTACTCGGGCCTCGGCTCCCGGCGCGGCAACGGCCAGGGCGGCCTGCCCATCGGCCTGATCATCATGCTGGTGTCGATCGTGGTCTACGCCGTCAGCTTCCTGCTCACCCGCGCCCTGTCGCGCTACCGGGAGCTGGCCGCCGACCGGGCGGGCGCGTTGCTCACCCAGCGGCCGTCGGCCATGGCCAGCGCCCTGGTCAAGATCAGTGGCGACATGGCCCGGATCCCGACGCGTGACCTGCGTGAGGCCGAGCCGTTCAACGCCTTCTACTTCGCTCCCGCCCTCGCGCCGGGCGCGACCCTGGCCGGTCTCTTCTCCACCCACCCGCCGCTCGACCGCCGCCTGGAGCAGCTCTCGAAGATCTCCGCCCAGCTCGGAAGGGGCTGACATGGGCTGGCTGGACGCCCTCTTCGGCCGGTCCAAGCCGGTCAAGCCCAACCTCGACGCGCTGTTCGCGCTCCCGTCCGCCGCCGTGACCCTGCAGGCCGCCACCGGCCTGGAGCCCACCGGGCTCGGCTCGGTCGCCTTCCGGGCCGCCGAGGGAGGGGCCTTCGCCGCCGTCGAACGCGATGTCAAGGCGCTGCTCGGTGACCGCGTCGAGGATTCCGACGACGACTACGGCTACACCTGGCTGCAGGTGCGCCGCCCGCCGGACGATCTCTCCGACCTGGTGACCGAGCTGCACGCGGTCAACTCCTCGCTGGAGGGCGCCGGGTTCGGCCCGTCGCTGCTCTGCTCGCTGGCGTCGTTCGCCGACCCCGAGGGGCGGCGGCTCGCGATCGTCTACCTCTACAAGCGGGGCACCTTCTACCCGTTCGCCCCGCTCCCCGGGCAGCGCCGCGACAACGCGCTCGAACTCCAGGTCAGGGGCGTGCTTTCCACCGAGCTTCCGCTTGAGGAGGATCTGGGGCGATGGTTCCCGGTATGGGGTGCCCCGGGGCTCTGAATACGGATAGTGATCTAATGACCGCGTGGAGCGAAGGTTGGTGGGATTTGCGGCTTCCGCGTTCATTGTCGCCGCGGTGCTGTCCAGTGCGTGGGTGACCGGCCAGTTCACCAGCCATGAGGTGGACCGGATCGCGGGCCACATCAGCGAGCTGGCGGCGCGTGACCAGCCGTGGACCCGTCTGTTCCGGGCCGCCGAGGCGTTGACGGGGGTGGCGTGCCTGGCCGGCGTCGCGCTGCTGCCCCGCGTGCGGCGTGAGTGGCCCGGCTGGCTGGCGTTCGCCGTCCTCGGCGGCCTCCTGATCACGAGCGGGCTGTTCCCCCTCGACTGCGCGGTGCTGAGCGCCCCGGCCTGCGAGCACAGCGCGCTGTCGTGGTCGCACCACATCCACACCGTCGTCGGCGTGCTCTCCCGCGTCGCCGTCCTGGCCGTCATGACGCTGCTCGCCGTGACCTGGCAGACGTGGCCGTCCTGGCTCCTCGCGGGTCTGTCCCTGGGCGTCACCGGGCTCGCGCTCACCGCCGCCGCGACCGGCTACCTGGCCGGCCTCGCCGAGCGCGCCCAGGTCACGCTGCTCGCCGCCTGGCTCGTGTACGTCGCTCTCCGCCTCCTCACCACCGGCCCGCCCTCGTCCGCCGGCCCGCTCACCGGCGCGGGCGCGTCCGGTGGGCCGGACATCCACGACGGGCTCGCCGGTCCGGGTGGGAGTGGGAGGCCGCACGTGATCGAGCAGGGGAACGGGCCGGCCGTGCTGGTCTCCGCGGGCCTCGCGGGCGCCTGGTTCCACTGGGACCGGGTGGCCGCCGAGCTGGCACGGAACCACCGGGTGATCCGCTTCGACCGTCCCGGCCTCGGACTCAGCCCGCCCTCACCCACCCCGCTCACCCTGTACGGCGAAGCCGCCCGGCTGGCCGCGCTGGCCCCGGCCCATCCCGAACAGGTCATCGTGATCGCCCACTCGGTGGCCGCCTGGCACGCGGAGGCGTTCGCCCGGCTGCACCCGATGCGCCTGTCCAAGCTCGTGCTCGTCGCCCCCCGCCCCGCCGGGGACGGGCGGCGCGGTACGGCCCTGGGCCGGCCGATCGGCCGCTGGCTGCCCGCCCTGGGCGGCACGTGGGGGGCCGCCGCCGTCGCGCGGCTGGTGGGGCCGGCCGTCCACCGGCTGCGCACCGGCCTCGACGACCGTGACCGCGTCCACGGCGGTGGCCGGGTGCTGGCCGCGGCGGTGGGGGAGTGGCTGGCCTGCCGCGGCATGGCCGCCGACCTGCACGCCGTCCGCGCCGATCATCCGATGCCCGGCGTGCCGGTGACGGTGATCAGCGCGGGCCCGAAGGATCCGTACGCGGAATGGCTGGCCGGCGAGCTGGACGCCAAGCTCGTCCGCCTGCCCGCCTCCGGGCGCCACGTGGAGCTCGACGATCCCGGCGCGATCGTCGACGCGGTCTGAGGCGCCCGTGAGGCGCGGGCCGGGTCGGACGGTCCGGACGAAGGGAGCGGTCGCGAAGGGCTGACGTAGGACCGCGCGACCCACCACAATGGCGGAAAAGACGCCATATTGGGGGTTGAAATGCCGGACCTCGCCGCCCTGCGGCCAGGGGATCCCGCCTCGGTGGGGATTTACACCCTGGACGCGCGCCTGGGCGAGGGCGGGCAGGGCATCGTCTACCTCGCCAGGGCCGCCGACGGTTCCAAGGTCGCGGTCAAACTGCTCCGCGCCGACCTCGCGGGTGATGCCGAGGCGTCCGAGCGGTTCGTCCGCGAGGTGGAGCTGGCCCGCAGGGTGGCCCCCTTCTGCACGGCCCAGGTCGTCGAGACGGGGCTGACCGGCGGCCGGCCGTACATCGTGAGCGAGTACATCGACGGGCCCACCCTGGCCGACGTGGTGCGCGCCGAGGGGCCGCGCTCCGGGACGTCGCTGCACCGGCTGGCCATCGGCACGGTCACCGCGCTGGTCGCCATCCACCAGGCGGGCATCGTGCACCGCGACTTCAAACCCTCGAACGTGGTGCTGGCCTCCGACGGACCCCGCGTGATCGACTTCGGCATCGCCCGGGCGCTCGACCTCACCTCCACGCTGACCGCCAGCGTGATCGGCACCCCGTCGTTCATGGCGCCCGAGCAGCTCACCGAGTCGAGCCCGGGCCCGCAGTCGGACATGTTCGCCTGGGCCTGCACGCTGGTCTTCGCGGCCTCGGGGCAGGCGCCCTTCGGCCAGGACAGCCTGCCCGCCGTGATCAACCGGATCCTGAGCATCGAGCCCGACGTCGGCTCGATCGCCGACCCGGCCCTGCGCTCCCTGGTGGCCGACTGCCTGGCCAAGGACCCCGCCCGGCGGCCCAGCGCCGGCGACGCCCTGATGCGGCTGCTCGGCCAGGTGCCGGGCGGCGCCTCACCCGGCCTGCTACGCCAGGGCAGCGCCGTAGCCGCCTCGGGACCCGTGCCGGCCGCGGGCCAGGGATTCCATGCGGCGCGACCGCAGCCCACCCACTCCATGCCCCAGCCTCAGCAACCTCCGGCTCGGCAACAGCCGGCCCAGCAGCCTCCGCACCCGCGCCCATCGGGGCCGCAGCCGTTCACGCGGGCGCCGTCGGGTCCGCTGACGCCTCCTCACGGGCCGCCTCCTCACGGGCCGCCGCCGCGCGGACGGGCCACGGGGTGGATCATCGCCGTGTCGGTCGCGGCCGCGGTCGCGCTGGTGGTCACGGCCACGCTCGTCACGGTGCGACTCGTGGCCCTCGCCTCAGCGCCGCCGACCTCCTCGCCCTCCCCGGCACCGGTCTCGTCGCCGAACGAGAGCACCTCCGCGTCCTCGCCGACGCCCTCGCGGAGCAGCGCCCCGCTCGCGGACGGGCGGACGATCGTGCTGCCCGGCAGCTCGGTGAAGGTCCGGGAGAACATCACCGACCCGATCAAGCTCGTCTCGTACAGCGTGAACAGCGGCAAGCAGGTCTACGTCCGGCGGGCCGGATCGGCCGACTTCGTGCGGAACACCCGCTACTTCGAGTACGCCCTCGACCTCGGCGGCACCAGTGCGCTCGCCACCGATGTCGACTACACCGCCGACCACTACGCCCAGGTGTCGATCGTCGACCACCGCACCGGTGGCAGGCGGTCCGTCAAGCTCAGCAAGGCGCCCGTCTTCCCGACCACGCCCCGCTGGTCGCCCGACGGCAGACTCGGCCTCGTCACGCTCTACCGGGCGACGAACGGCACCAGCGTCGAGTACGGCTACGCCGTCATCGACGTCGAGAACGGCACCGGCAAGATCTTCAAGGTCGCCCGGAAGGGCGCGGGGAAGTGGCGCTTCTTCTGGAACGGCGACAGCCGCACGGTCGGCACCTGGGTGGGCGGCAGGATGACGTTCTACGACCTGGCGGGCAAGCAGGTGCGCGCGCTGGGCGGGACGGGCTCGCCCGTGTGGGTGGAGGGCGACGACGTGTCGCCGTCGGGCACCCGTTTCCTCGCCCACTGCGCCGCGGCGGGCGACACGGTCTGCGCCTACTCCACGTCCGGCGACGTCCCGGCGCCGATCGTCGTCCCGTTCGTCACCACGCGGCTCATCGGCTGGTGGGACGACGAGCACCTGGCCGTCTGGAGGGTCAAGGGCGGCGGCTACGAGGCCGTCGTGATCGACCTGAAGGGGCGGGTCCAGCGCGTGCTGGCGACCGCGGCCAAGCGCGCGGAGTTCGATGACATGGGCTTTCGTTACGCCCGGGGCACGTCCTAGCCGTCCTATGATCCCGTGGGGGTGCACGTGAACACCGAACACGAGCAGATCGCCGTCGACGGCGAAGGCTCCGTCTCCGCCGCGCCCGACGTCATGCGGCTGAGCGCGGGGGTCGAGGTGCGCCGGGCTTCGGCGGGAGAGGCGTTCGCCGCCGTCCGGGTCGCCGCGGCCCGCCTGGCCGAGGCCCTGCGCGAGGCCGGGATCGCCGCCGACGACCTGCGCACGAGCGAGCTGTCGCTGGGGCCCGAGTACGACGCCTACCCGAAGGTCTCGGCCTACCGGGCGGCGCAGGGCGTCGAGGCGGTGGTGCGCGACCTGTCGCGGGCGGACACGGTGATCGACACCGTCGCGGGCGTGGGCGAGGCGGCCAGGCTGGGCGGAGTGGCGTTCGAGCTGTCCGATCCGGCCGAGGCGCTCGGCCGGGCCAGGGTCCGCGCGTTCCGCGACGCCGCCGCCAAGGCGGCCCAGTACGCCGAGCTGGCGGGACGGCCCCTCGGCCGGGTGGTCTCGGTGACCGAGGAGACGCGCGGCGGGCCGCAGCCGATGGCCTACTCGACGCTGGCCGCCGAGGCCCAGCCGTCGGTCAGCCCCGGACGCCGGACTCTGACGGTCGGCGTCCGGGTGGTCTACGCCTTCGGCGAATAGGTGGCGCCTAAGGCAGGGCCAGCATGCGGTCCAGCGCGACCTTCGCCCAGTGCGTGGTGTCCTCGTCGACGGTGATCTGGTTGACCACCTCGCCGAGGGCCAGCGACTCCAGGGCCCACACCAGGTGCGGCAGGTCGATGCGGTTCATCGTGGAGCAGTAGCAGACCGTCCGGTCGAGGAACGAAACGTTCTTGTCGGGGAACATCCGGGCGAGCCGCTTGACCAGGTTGAGCTCGGTGCCGATGGCCCAGCTCGACCCCGAGGGCGCGGCCTGGAGCGTGGCGATGATGTGCTCGGTGGAGCCGATGTGGTCGGCCTTCAGCACCACCTCGTGCCGGCACTCCGGGTGAACGAGCACGTTGACGCCCGGGATGCGCCGGCGTACGTCGTCGACCGACTCGGCCGTGAAGCGGCCGTGCACCGAGCAGTGGCCCTTCCACAGGATCATCCGCGCGCGCTGGAGCTGCTCGCGCGTGAGGCCGCCGCCGGGACGGTGCGGGTTCCACACCACGCAGTCGTCGAGGGACATGCCCATCTCCAGCACGGCCGTGTTGCGCCCGAGGTGCTGATCGGGCAGGAACAGCACCTTGCCGCCCTGCTCGAAGGCCCACTCCAGGGCCCGGCGGGCGTTGGAGGAGGTGCACACCGCGCCGCCGTTGCGGCCGCAGAAGGCCTTGATGTCGGCGCTGGAGTTCATGTACGTGACGGGAATCACCTGATCGGCCAGGCCCGCGTCCTCCAGCGCCTCCCAGCACTCCTCGACCTGGTCGAACGTTGCCATGTCGGCCATCGAACAGCCGGCGGCCAGGTCGGGCAGGATCACCTTCTGGGAGTCGCCGGTGAGGATGTCGGCCGACTCGGCCATGAAGTGCACGCCGCAGAAGACGATGAACTCCGCGTCCGGTCTGGCGGCGGCCTGCCGGGCCAGCTTGAAGGAGTCACCCGTCACATCGGCGAACTGGATGACCTCGTCACGCTGGTAGTGGTGGCCCAGCACGAACAGCCGGTCGCCGAGTGCCTCCTTGGCCTTGCGCACCCGTTCCACCAGGCCGGGGTCGGAGGCGGGCGGCAGCTCGCCCGGGCAGTCCACGCCTTTCTCGGAGTGCGGATCGGCGTCCTGGCCGAGAACGAAGAGCGGCAGTCCAGTCTGGGTGGCCATGGCCGTACCCCCTTATCGTCGAAGTGACGATTCCATCATGGCACATGGTCACAGGCGGTTTATTTCGGGTCGGCAGGGCGGGGAATGTTAGACGACCCGCTGGTGTTGGTAGCGTCTTAGTAGGACGTCAGAAACAGACAGCCGGGTTAGGGAGTCAGCAGATGACGGTTGAGAGCAGCGAGACCACGACGCAGGGCCTGGTCCTGACCGACGCGGCCGCCGCGAAGGTCAAGAGCCTGCTCGAGCAGCAGGGCGAGGAGAGCCTGCAGCTGCGCGTGGCCGTGCAGCCCGGCGGCTGCTCCGGCCTGCGCTACGAGCTCTTCTTCGACGACCGTTCGATGGACGGTGACGTGGTGTCCGACTTCGGCGGCGTGAGCGTGGTCACCGACAGGATGAGCGCCCCCTATCTGATGGGCGCGTCCATCGACTTCGTCGACACGATCGAGAAGCAGGGGTTCACCATCGACAACCCCAACGCCACCGGCTCCTGCGCCTGTGGCGACTCCTTCAACTAGGCGACGTCGTGGCGGGTCCCGTTCGCCTTTGTGCGGGCGGGACCTTCCCGTATCCTCGTGAGGCTCAACTGGCCTGCTGACAACGAGGAAGAAGAATCCCGTGCGCATCGCCGTCACCGGCTCCATCGCCACCGACCAACTGATGACCTTCCCGGGGAGTTTCGGCGATCAGCTCATCGCCGAGCAACTCGACCGGGTGTCCCTGTCGTTCCTGGTCGATGACCTGCAGATCCGTCGCGGTGGTTGCGCGGCGAACATCTCCTTCGGCATGGGATGCCTGGGCCTGACCCCGATCCTGGTGGGGGCGGTCGGCGACGACTTCGCCGACTACCGCTCGTGGCTGGAGCGCCATGGGGTCGACTGCGCCTCGGTGCACGTCTCCGACACCCACCACACGGCGCGATTCCTGTGCACCACCGACGATCACCACAACCAGATCGCCTCGTTCTACACCGGGGCGATGGCCGAGGCGCGGCTCATCGAGCTGGGGCCGGTCGCCGACCGCGTAGGCGGGCTCGACCTGGTGCTGGTCAGCCCCAACGACCCCGACGCGATGGTGCGGCACACCGACGAGTGCCGCCAGCGCGGCATCCCGTTCGCCGCCGACCCCTCGCAGCAGCTGGCCCGCATGGCGGACGAGCAGATCCGCGACCTCGTCGACGGCGCCGCCTACCTGTTCTCCAACGACTACGAGAAGGGCCTCATCGAGCAGAAGACCGGCTGGTCCGACGGAGAGATCCTGTCCCGCGTCGGCGTCCGCGTCACCACGCTCGGCCCCAAGGGCGCGGTCATCGAACGCCGGGATGAGCCGGTCCTGCACGTGGCCCCCGCCCCCGAGCGGGGCAAGGCCGACCCGACCGGCGTCGGCGACGCGTTCCGCGCCGGATTCCTGGCCGGCCTGGCCTGGGGCCTGCCTCTCGAACGTTGCGGCCAGGTCGGCAACCTGACGGCCACCCACGTGCTGGAGCGCGTCGGCGGCCAGGAGTACGAACTCGGGCAGAAGGTCTTCCTGGAGCGGTTCGGCGCGGCCTACGGGTCCGACGCCGCCGCCGAGGTGGCCGCATTCGTTCGCTGCCACCACGCCTGAACGCGCGTCTCCCCGCCGCGCCGGGCGCGGCGGGGAGATCGATCGCTCAGGCGCTCGCGTAGACGCGGTGCACGAACTCCGCGAGCTTGTCGTCCGGCAGGTGCCTGGCCAGGTCGGCCTCGCTGATCATGCCGATGAGGCGGTCGTTCTCCATCACCGGCAGCCGCTTGATCTGGTGCTCCTCCATGAGGGTGAGCGCCTCCTCGGCCGTGGCGTCGGGCGACACCGAGACCAGCCCGGCGGCCAGCTCGCCGGCGCGCACGTTGGCCGGGTCGTGTCCCTCGGCCACGCATCTGATCACGATGTCGCGGTCGGTGATGATCCCCGTCACGCGGCCGTCGGAGTCGCAGACGGGCAGCGCGCCGACGTCGCCGTCGCGCATCAGCTGTGCCGCCCGGTCCAGCGTCTCGTGCGCGGGTAGGCAGTCAGCGCCCGGATGCATCAGGTCACGGGCGGTCTCGGGTGAATGTCCCGTGGTCATGTGGTTTCCCCCTGAAAGTCGGTGATGTCCCCGGGGAAGGTCGTACCCAGATCGGACGGCATGCCACAGACCCGTACGGCATTCCAGGGCCGCCGAGGCTCAGTAGTTGCGCCGCACGTGGATGGCCCAGCCGCCACCAGGCAGCTCGTAGGAGCCCACATGACGGTGGGACTTCAGCCGGCACCAGGCGGGGACGTCGGTGTAGGCCGCCGGGTCGTCGGCCAGCACCGAGACCACGGCGTTGAGCGGCACGTGGTTGATCTGCTCCGCGAGCATGATGATCGGGATCGGGCACTTCTTCCCGAGCGCGTCGATCGTCAACGCCGGCTGAGTAAGCTCTGTCATTCGACTCCTGCGTCCTGGCGGATCCGCCGTACCAGCTCGGGCAGCACGGCGAGAAACCTGTCGACCTCCGCCGCGGACGCGCCCCTGGGCAGCGAGACCCGGACATTACCGTGGGTGAGCACGCCCATCGCTTCCAGAACGTGCGATGGACGAAGCGTACTAGCGGTGCACGAGCTTCCGGACGATACGGCGAACCCTGCCTTGTCCAGCTCGGTCAGCAGCGCCTCGCCGTCGACGTACAGACAGGAGAACGTCACGATGTGCGGCGCCCGGTCCACGGGCTCACCGATCACCTCCACATCGGGGACGATCTTGGGTACGGTCTCCCGGATCCTGTCGACGAGCGCCGACAGGCGCGAGCACTCCTGTGCCGCCTCCGCCGTCATCGCCCGCAGGGCCGCCGCGGCCGCGACGATGCCCGGAACGTTCTCGAACCCGGGCACGCGGCGGCGCTCGCGTTCGTCCTCCGGCAGGAACGAGCGGAACCGGGTGCCCTTGCGCACCGCCAGCACGCCCACGCCGGCGGGACCGCCCCACTTGTGGGCGCTGGCCGTCAGCACCGACCAGCCCGGCGGAATCGGCATCCGGCCCGCCGTCTGCGCCGCGTCCACCAGGAGCGGCACCCCGTGCCGCCGGCAGACCTCGGCCGCCTCGGTGACCGGCTGCAGCGTGCCGACCTCGTGGTTGGCCGTCTGCAGGCACGCCAGCGCGGTGTCGTGCCCGGCCACCGCCGCGGCGAAGGCGTCGAGGTCGACCCGTCCGGTCAGGCTCACTCCCACGGTCTCGGCCGTGCCGCCGTCGCGCTCGTGCACCCCGGCGGCGTGCAGCACGCTGGAGTGCTCGACCGCGCTCGTCACCAGATGGCGTCCGGCCCTCCGCCTGCCGTGTAGGGTGCCGAGGACGCCGAGATGCACGGCCTGGGTGCCCGACGAGGTGAACGAAACCTCGTCGGGGCGCGCGCCGAGCGCCTCGGCGACCTCCGTGCGGGCCTGCTCCAGCAGCAGGTGAGCACGGCGGGCCTGGTTGTACAGTCTCGCGGGGTCGGCCCAGCCGACGTCGATCGCCGCCAGGAGCGCCTCGCGCGCCTGGGGGTGAAGCGGCTCGGTAGAGGCCGCGTCGAAGTACGCCACGAGACCTATGGTCCCACTCGTGGCGCGCCATCGAGGGGGCGCGCGGAGGGGCGGGGCCCTTGCGCGCTAATGTGTCAGCAATCAGCTGTGCATGTGGAAATACGAGCGCCCAAGAGTGACTCTTGGGCTTCATTTGTGGGGTAGGCGATCCGTGAGTCCGACTCGCCGTTCGACACGGCGTTCGTTGGCCCGGCGCGGAGTGCCGCGCGCCGCCGTTTTGGCGTTGCTGCTGGCCTCCGTTACGGCGTGTGCCAATGACATTCCTGAGGCCGACTGGTCTCGTGGCCTCCTTCCGGACCCCATCACCACCCAGGGTGATGTGGTCCAAACTCTGTGGAACGGTGCCTGGATCGCCGCACTCGCCACAGGTGGCGTGGTCACCGCGCTGATCGTGTGGGCGTGCGTCTTCCACACCAAGCGCCGGGCGAAGGCCGAGCTTCCGCCGCAGGTTCGTTACAACCTGCCGATCGAGATGCTCTACACCCTGGTCCCGCTGGTCATGGTGTCGGTGTTCTTCTTCTTCACCGCGCGCGACAGCCGTGACCTGGAGGTGATCTCCGGCAATCCGGACGTCAAGGTCAAGGTCGAGGCGTTCCAGTGGAGCTGGCGCTTCACCACGACGGTCGACGGCAAGACGCTGCAGCCCGTCGTCGGTCAGCCGGTCAGCGACTACACGGCCGGGCCCCAGTTGGTCCTGCCGGTGGGCAAGAAGATCGAGTTCGACCTGGAGTCCCCCGACGTCATCCACTCCTTCTGGGTGCCGGAGTTCCTGTTCAAGCGAGACGTCATCCCCGGCGTCCCCGAGAACAACAAGGGCCGCAAGTTCGAGATCACCACGCTCGACAAGCCCGGCGTCTACGCCGGTCGATGCGCCGAGCTGTGCGGTGTCGACCACAGCCGCATGTTGTTCAACGTGAAGCTCGTCAAGCAGGCTGAGTTCGACCAGTACATCGCGACCCAGGCTGGAAGTGCCCAGTGACCGCCATCCAAGAACCACTCGCGACGACGGCTAGGCCCACTCCCAAGGGCCGGGTGATCGCCAAGTGGCTGTCCTCCACCGATCACAAGATCATCGGACACCTCTACCTGATCACGTCCTTCGCGTTCTTCCTGATCGGCGGCATCATGGCGCTGGTCATGCGTGCCGAGCTGGCCCAGCCGGGGCTGCAGTTCACCAGCAACGAGCAGTTCAACCAGCTGTTCACCATGCACGGCACGATCATGCTGCTGATGTTCGCGACGCCGCTGTTCGCCGGCTTCGCCAACGAGCTGATGCCGCTGCAGATCGGCGCGCCCGACGTGGCGTTCCCCCGGCTCAACATGGTGAGCTACTGGCTCTACCTGTTCGGCAGCCTCATCGCCGTCTCGGGCTTCTTCACCCCCAACGGCGCCGCCTCCTTCGGCTGGTTCGCCTACGCCCCGCTGTCCGACTCGATCTACTCACCGGGCCTGGGCGGTGACCTGTGGATCATGGGTCTGGCGCTGGGCGGTTTGGGCACGATCCTCGGCGCGGTCAACTTCATCACCACGATCATCTGCATGCGGGCGCCCGGCATGACGATGTTCCGGATGCCGATCTTCACCTGGAACATCCTGCTGACCAGCATGCTCGTGCTGATGGCCTTCCCGGTGCTGGCCGCCGCGCTGCTGGCGTTGGAGGCAGACCGTAAGTTCGGCACCCATATCTTCGCCATCGACAACGGCGGGCCGCTGCTCTGGCAGCACTTGTTCTGGTTCTTCGGCCATCCAGAGGTCTACATCATCGCGCTGCCGTTCTTCGGCATCGTCACCGAGATCCTGCCGGTCTTCAGCCGCAAGCCGATCTTCGGTTACATCGGCCTGGTCGCCGCGACCATCGCGATCGCCGGCCTGTCCATCACGGTCTGGGCGCACCACATGTACCCGACCGGGCAGGTGTTGCTGCCGTTCTTCTCGTTCATGACGTTCCTCATCGCGGTGCCGACGGGCGTGAAGTTCTTCAACTGGATCGGCACCATGTGGCGGGGCCATCTGAGCTTCGAGTCACCGATGCTGTTCTCCATCGGCTTCCTGGTGACGTTCCTGCTCGGCGGCCTGACCGGGGTGATCCTGGCCTCGCCGCCGCTCGACTTCCACATCAGCGACACCTATTTCGTCGTCGCCCACTTCCATTACGTGGTCTTCGGCACCGTGGTGTTCGCGATGTTCGCCGGGTTCTTCTTCTGGTGGCCCAAGTTCACCGGCAAGATGCTCGACGACCGGCTGGGCAAGATCCAGTTCTGGCTGCTGTTCGTCGGCTTCCACGCGACGTTCCTCGTCCAGCACTGGCTCGGCGTCCTCGGCTTCCCTCGCCGCTACGCCGACTACAGCGCGATCGACGGATTCGCCGACCTCAACATGATCTCGTCGATCGGCGCGTTCGTGCTGGGAGCCTCGACGCTGCCGTTCTTCTACAACGTCTGGAAGACCTGGCGCACCGCGCCCAAGGTCACCGTCGACGACCCCTGGGGCTTCGGTGGCTCGCTCGAATGGGCGACCTCCTGCCCGCCGCCGCGGCACAACTTCACCTCGCTGCCGCGCATCCGGTCTGAGCGTCCCGCGTTCGACCTGCACCACCCGCACGTATCCGCGAAGTCCGCCCAGGAGGTGGAGGCCTGATGAGGGTTCAGGGTTGGCTGTTCCTGTTGTGCGGTCTGTTCTTCGCCGGAGTGGACATCGCCTACTGGTTCTGGACCAAGGCCGCCACCGGAGTCGGTGAGCCGGTCGGCACCACGGCCATGGCCATCTCGGTCGGCTTCGCGTTCATGATCGGCTACTACCTCATGTTCACGGCCCGGCGCATCGGCAGCCAGCCGGAGGACGACAAGCAGGCCGAGATCAGCGACGGCGCCGGCGAGATCGGCTTCTTCAGCCCCAGCAGCTGGTGGCCGCTGTTCCTCTGCCTGGCGGCGGCCTTCGCTTTCGCCGGGTTCGTGATCGGCTTCTGGATGTTCCTGATCGGGGTGTTCGCGATCATCATGGCCATGATCGGGTTCGTGTTCCAGTACTACCGGGGCAACTTCTCGCACTGAGTCAGACCAACGAAGCGGGTGTCCTCCTTTGCGGAGGTCACCCGCTTTTTGGCGTTCTTTACCAGAATGCGGATGTGGCGAATCGATCACACAGGGTAATAGTGGAGGTAGAACGGATGTAACAGGACGGGGGAGTGACTCGTGGGGCGTCTCGCACATGGATCTGCCGGTCTGCTTGCTCTGTCGCTACTCACGGCGTGCTCGACGAGCACCAGCGCTGCCGACGAGGCCCGGAGAGCCATGGCCCCGGACGCCTCGGCGACGGTCCTCCCCATCGACAGGTCCAAGAACGTGCCCACGGACCAGACGGTGGTCGTGACGGCCCACAGCGGCACGCTCAAGAACGTCCGGGTCACCGGCACCGGCAAGGAGGGCGGCCTGCCGGGCGTCCTGAGCGCCGACGGGACCCGCTGGCGGAGCACCCGGAACGCGAGCCCGGGAGTCACCTACACGGTCACCACCGTCGCGGTCAACGCCGACGGCAAGGAGAAGCAGTCCGCGACCACATTCTCCACCGTCAAGGCGACCAAGCTCTTCGACATCGCCCAGATCACCCCCAACAAGGACGACACCGGTCTGACGGTCGGGGTCGGCATGCCCATCATGATCGCCTTTGACCAGCCCATCGCCGACCGGGTATCGGTCGAGCGCAATCTGGTCGTGCTCAGTTCCAAGCCGGTCGAGGGCGCCTGGCACTGGTTCGACGACAAGCACGTGGACTTCCGGCCCGCCGAATACTGGCCCGCCCACACCAGGGTTCGGGTCGAGGCCGGCCTGGCGGGCGTGCGCGGCGGCACCGGCCTGTACGGCAAGCGCGACGTCAAGCTCGACTTCAAGATCGGCCGCTCACAGATCACCAAGGGCAGCATCAACGACCACGTCCTGGTCGTGAAGCGCGACGGCAGGGTGGTCCGCCGGATGCCGATGAGCGCGGGCCAGGGCGGCGCCTGGAAGTATCACACGACCTCCGGCGTGCACCTGGCCATGTCACGCGAGCCCGTAACCGTCATGACCTCACCGGGCATCGGCCCGGGCTCGGCCGGCTACTACCAGCTGACGGTCTACGACACGGTCCGCATCTCCAACAGCGGCGAGTACGTGCACAGCGCGCCGTGGTCGGTGGGGTCGCAGGGCAACTCGAACGTCAGCCATGGGTGCGTCAACGTCAGCCCGGAGAACGCGGCGTGGTTCATCAAGAACACGCTGATCGGCGACCCGATCATCATCACCGGCTCACCCAGGCCGCTGGAGCCCACCAACGGGTGGGGCCACTGGCAGGAGGACTGGAAGCAGTGGCTGCAGTGGAGCTCCATCAAGGACGGCCCCACCATGACCTTCTGAACCCCCAGACGGCCCGTACGGCGCCTGAGGGGGCCGTGAGCAGGTGCCTGAGGGCCGGCCCGCGTCAGGCGGAGCGCAGGGAGTTGCTGACCGCGATCCAGCGGTCGAGCGTGGCGGCGGCGCGGCCGGAGTCGACCGCCTGGACCGCCCGGGCGTAGCCGTCGATCATGGCCGAGTCGAGGTCGTCGGCCGGCCCGCCGAGGGCCACCAGGGCCGCGGCGGCGTTGAGCAGGACGGCGTCGCGCACCGGGCCCGTCTTGCCGCGCACCAGGTCGTGCACCGCCTGGGCGTTGAACGCCACATCGCCGCCCCGCAGCGCCCCCGCGTCGGCGCGGGGGATGCCCAGCACGGCCGGATCGAACGCGGTCTGCGCGGCCGTGCCGTCCCTGACCGTCCACACCGTGGACGTGGTGGCGATGGTGAGCTCGTCGAGGCCGTCGTCGCCGCGGAACACCAGCGCGGACACCCCGCGCTCGGCGAAGACGCCCGCGAGGACCGGCAGCATGGCCTTGTCGTAGACGCCGATGGCCTGGGCGGCGGGCCGGGCCGGGTTGGTGAGCGGGCCCAGGAAGTTGAAGACCGTCGGCACGCCGATCTCCTTGCGCGGCGGGCCGGCGAAGCGCAGGGCGGGGTGGTAGACCGGGGCGAAGCAGAAGGCGATGCCCGCCTCGCGCGCGACCTCGGCGGTCTGCTCGGGCGTGAGATCGAGGTGGATGCCGAGGTGCTCCAGGACGTCGGCGGCGCCGCACGAGGAGGAGGCCGCCCGGTTGCCGTGCTTGACCACGCGGGCGCCCGCGGCGGCGGCCACGATGGCGGCCATGGTCGAGACGTTGACGGTGTGGGCACGGTCGCCGCCGGTGCCGACGACGTCGACGACCGGGCCCTCGACGCGCAGCGGCGTGGCCAGCTCCAGCATGGTGCGGGCCAGACCCGCGACCTCGGCGACGGTCTCGCCCTTGGCGCGCAGCGCGATCGCGAAGCCGGCGATCTGGGAGGGCGTCGCGGAGCCCGACATGATCTCGCGCATCGCCCAGGCGGTCTCGTCGGCGGTCAGGTGCTCACCGGAGAGGAGAGCCGACAGCAGGGCGGGCCACGTCGTCCGGGCATCCACGGAAGGCACCTACTTAGCGTTGAGTCGGGTCGAGTTGCGGCGGCGCATCAGGTCGGCGACGGCGTCGGCCAGCACCATGGGCTCGAGCGGCTGCGGGACGACGGCGTCGGCCTTGGACCACTCGGCCAGCCAGCGGTCGTCGCGCCGGGCGATGATCAGGCAGATCGGCGGGCAGTCGTAGACCTCGTCCTTGGCCTGGCGCGCGACGCCCATGCCGCCGGCGGGCTGGGTCTCGCCGTCGAGGACGGCCACGTCGATTTCGCCGGAGCTCAGCCACTGGTGCACCTTGGGCTCGGTGGCGCACTCCACGATCTCCACGAAGGGGACGTCGGCGGCGGGACGCCGGCCGAGCGCCAGCCTCACCTCATCGCGGGTGGCGGCGTCGTCGCTGTAGACGAGGACCCTCATCGTGTCGTCGGTGCTCACGGTCGCACTCACTATCGGTCGTAGCTGTATGGTCAACAGGATCGTACCGGTGCTCCGGCGTGCAATCCCAGACCGCTGCCTTCGCGGGGGGTTTTATGCCGATTATCGCAGGTTGATCGCCGGTTTGTTCCCCCTAACGGGGGGTCGTGCGCCGGACCGACCACGGGAGCCGCAATAATGCTGCTCGTGGCGACAGCATCCGCAATTACTTCGACGACGACAGCACACTCGTCTCGCAGACCCAACCTGGTCAGCGTCGGGACGATCGTCTGGCTGTCCTCTGAACTCATGTTCTTCGCGGCGCTGTTCGCGATGTACTTCACCATCCGGTCGGTGAGCGAGGGGCAGGGCCTCGAGTGGGGGCCCGCGCTCCTGCCTCAGGGCGCCTCCGCTGAAGGGGTCGCTCACCTGAACATCCCGTTCGCGACGGCCAACACGATCATCCTGGTTCTGTCGAGTGTGACGTGCCAGCTGGGCGTGTGGGCCGCTGAGAAGGGACAGGTCGGCAAGCTCCGCTTCTGGTACATCGTCAGCTTCCTGATGGGCTCGGTCTTCATCGCGGGTCAGCTGTACGAGTACTACGAGTTGGCGAGCGAGGGTGCGACTCTGTCCGCCAACGCCTACACCTCGGTGTTCTACCTCACGACGGGCTTCCACGGCCTGCACGTGGCGGGTGGCCTGATCGCGTTCCTGTTCATGCTGGGACGCACGTACGCCGCGAAGCGCTTCACGCATGAGCAGGCCACCAGCGCCATCGTCGTGTCCTACTACTGGCACTTCGTAGACGTCGTCTGGATCGGTCTTTTCGCGACCATCTACATTATTCGTTAAGGAACGGGATCTCTGTGACTAGGATCACCGCTTGGCGGCGGCATCCCCTCGCGAGATACGCCGTCCTGATTTTGGCGTTGGCGCTGGTCGGGATGGTATACACCGCCTTTATCCAGGCGAGCAGGCCTGCCGACGCGGCACTCGCGTCCGGCAAGGTCGATGACGTGGCCGAGGGGAGGAGCCTGTTCCAGGCCCACTGTGCCAGCTGCCACGGACTCAACGCCCAGGGCACCTCCACCGGGCCCACGCTCATCGGCGTGGGCGCGGCGGCCGTCGACTTCCAGGTGAGCACCGGTCGCATGCCCGCGGCCAACCCGGGCGCCCAGGCGCCCCGCAAGCCGGTCGCGCCCTGGGTCACCGAGGAGAAGATCCGCCAGCTCAGCGCCTACGTGCAGTCGCTCGGCGGCGGCCCGCAGGTGCCCGGCAAGGAACAGGTCGACCCGGCGAAGGGCGACGCGGGCAAGGGCGGTGAGCTGTTCCGCGCCAACTGCATCCAGTGCCACAACTGGGCGGGCGCGGGCGGTGCGCTGACCCAGGGCAAGTACGCGCCCAACCTCAACGACTCCTCGCCCACGCAGATCTACGAGGCGATGATCACCGGTCCGCAGGCCATGCCGGTCTTCAATGACACGACGATCACGCCCGAAGAGAAGCGCAGCATGATCGCCTACATCACCCAGGTCCGTGAGCAGCGAGACCCCGGAGGCTTCGGCCTGGGGCGGATTGGCCCCGTGACCGAGGGTCTCGTAGGCTGGATCGCAGGCATCAGCGCCATGGTTCTCGCCGCCATCTGGATCACCGCGAAGAAGCGACAGAAGTCATGACTGACAACGAGCACGAGATCGAGCAGCCGGACGAACGCGTTCCCAAGCGCGTGATCGGCACTCCCGCGCCGGGCACTTCGATGCTCGGCGACGAAATCCCCGTGGTGGAAGAGGGCGACGTCCCGGGCGTCACGTTCCAGGACGAGGAGAAGGCGCGCAGGGCCGAGAAGATCGTGGCGCTCTGCTTCACGGTCACGTTCCTCGCCGCGATCGCCTTCATCATCTTCTACGTGGTGATCCAGGTCGGCGGTCCTGAGGCGACCGGCACGTCCAACCTCGCGCTCGGCGGCACGCTGACGATCGCGCTGCTGGGCCTGGCCTTCGGCATCGTGGTCTGGGTGCGCCAGATCATGCCGAAGTACTCCTTGATCCAGGAGCGCCACGCGATGGCCTCCGACGAGGACGCCCGTGAAGTCGTCGCCGACACGTTCGTGCAGGGTGCGAGGGAGAGCGGGTTCGTCAAGCGCCCGCTGCTCCGCCGCACGCTGCTGCTCGCCGCCGCGCCGCTGGGCCTGGTCCCGCTGGTGCTGATGCGTGACCTCGACAACTCCAAGATGCCCGCCTCCAAGTTCAACGAGACGCTGCGCCACACCGTCTGGGGCGAGAAGACCAAGGAGGGCAAGCCGCTCCGGCTCATGGTCGAAGGCACCGGCCAGCCCATCCGGGCGGCCGACTTCAACTCGCCCGGCGGCATCCTGTCGGTCGTGCCCGAGGGCTACGAGCATGATCTCAACGCACTCACCAAAGCCACGCTGATCCTGATCAAGTTCAGGCCTGACGAGATCAAGTCGGGCACCAACCGCAACTGGACGCACGACGGCATCGTGGCCTATTCCAAGATCTGCACGCACGTGGGCTGCCCGGCGGCCCTCTACGAGCAGACCACTCACCACATCCTCTGTCCCTGCCACCAGTCGACCTTCGACGCCGCCGACGGCGCCAAGGTGATCTTCGGCCCGGCCGCCCGGCCGCTGCCGCAGCTGCCGATCGCGGTCGACGAGCAGGGATACCTCATCGCCCAAGGCGACTTCAACGTGCCGGTCGGCCCCAGCTACTGGGAGCGCGGCGACGCCGAGGCGGAGGCCAGGTCCAAGGGAGGCCACGCATGAGTGACCTGACAGCGGTCCCCAAGGCCATCGCGGGCCCGTCGACCTACCTCGACGACCGTCTCGGAGCCGGCAACTTCCTCAAGCGCAACCTGCGGAAGATCTTCCCGGACCACTGGTCCTTCCTGCTCGGTGAGATCGCCCTCTACTCGTTCATCATTCTGTTGCTGACCGGTACGTTCCTGACGTTCTGGTTCCAGCCCAGCATGAGCGAGGTCGTCTACAACGGCTCCTACGCCCCGCTCAAGGGCGTCATGATGTCCCAGGCCTACGCGTCGGCGCTGGAGATCAGCTTCGACGTCCGCGGTGGCCTGCTGATGCGGCAGATGCACCACTGGGCCGCCCTGCTGTTCGTGGCCGGCATGATGGTGCACATGCTCCGGGTGTTCTTCACCGGGGCCTACCGCAAGCCGCGCGAGCTCAACTGGATCATCGGTGTCCTGCTGCTGACGCTGGCGCTGGCCGAGGGCCTGACCGGCTACTCCCTGCCCGACGACCTGCTGTCCGGCGCGGGAGCGCGGATCACCCAGGGAGTGATCATCTCCCTGCCGCTGGTCGGCACCTACCTCTCGTTCTTCCTGTTCGGCGGCGAGTATCCAGGCACCGACATCATCGCCCGGTTCTACTCCCTGCACATCCTGCTCATCCCGGGCATCCTCCTGGCGCTCATCTCCGCCCACATGGTTCTCATGTGGGTGCAGAAGCACACCCAGATGCCCGGCAAGGGCCGCAACAACCGCAACGTGGTCGGCGCGCCGTTCTACCCGGCCTTCATGGCCAAGGCCGGTGCCTACTTCCTGTTCACGTTCGCGGTGGTCGCGGGTCTGGCGACGTTCGCCCAGATCAACCCGATCTGGTTGTTCGGGCCCTACACACCGGCGGACATCTCGGCGGGTTCGCAGCCCGACTTCTACATGGGCTTCCTCGAAGGCTCGCTGAGACTCATGCCGGCCTGGGAGATCAACCTCTTCGGCACCGCCCACGCGGGCACACTGCCACTGAGCGTGATCATCCCGGCGTTGGTGCCGATGGGCATCATCATGACCGGCCTCGCGCTCTATCCGTTCATCGAACAGTGGATCACCGGCGACCGGCGTGAGCACCACGTCGCCGACCGTCCCCGCAACAACCCGCACCGCACCTCGATCGGCATGGCGGCCATCACGTTCTACGGCGTGCTCTGGCTGCTCGGCGCCAACGACGAGATCTCGGCGTTCTTCCACGTCAGCCTCAACTGGACGACCTACGTCGGCCGGGTGCTGGTGTTCGTGGGGCCGGCGGTGGCCTACGCCATCACCTACCGCATCTGCCTGGGCCTGCAGCGTTCCGACGCCGCGGTCGTCTCGCACGGTGTGGAGTCCGGTGTGATCAAGCGCCTGCCACACGGTGAGTTCATCGAGGTCCACACGCCGCCCGCCGAAGACATCGAGGCGCACCTGCGCGGCAAGGAGCCGGTGCTCATGCTGCCGGCCCACGAGGACACCTCGGGCATCCCGCCCAAGGGGATGCGCGGTCCGCTCGGCAAGCTGCGTGCCCGTATGTCCAGGGCGTACGGCGGCGAGAAGATCCCCCTCGACGAGGGTCACCCTCACGAGGAGATCGAGGAGCACGCCGGCGTCAGCTCGGAGGGCGAGGATCGGTCGCTGACGCGTTGACGCGACCTGTCCGGTCGCACACCTGACCGGCTACACCAGCGCGGGCTCGGACATCACGTCCGGGCCCGCGCTGCGTCGTCTCCAGACCGTCGCCCCCCACGCGCCGGGCCTTGAGGCGCCGGCCCGCCTGGACGGCGACCGGAACCCCGTAGCGCCCGCACGCGCGGGGCCGTGCGCTGGCACGGCCAGGGCCCGAGGATCGCCATCCGCCGGGGATGGTCGCGGGGGCGGCGGCGCCGAGATCGGGGGATCGGTGACGGACGCTCACGGACACCGGGTGGGTCGGCGTCGGGCGACCGGACTGTGCCGGTTACCGGGGGGCGACCGGGGACTGTGCGCCGGTTACCGGGCGGTGTGGCCAGGGCAGGGAGGATCGCCACCTGCTGGGATGGTCGCCGGGTGGTGGATGCGGTGTCAGGGTGGCCGGACCGGGTCCCGGTGGTGCAGTGGCGCGGCCGGGTCAGAGGAGGACCGGACCGGGCCCCGGTGGTGCAGTGGCGCGGCCGGGTCAGAGGAGGACCGGACCGGGTCCCGGTGGTGGCGTGGCGCGGCCGGGTCAGTCGGCGTCGGCGAAGCCGATGGAGAAGGCCGCGTCGAGGTCGTGCTTGGAGTAGGTGCGGAAGGCGATGTGGGTCTCGGTGTGCAGGACCCCGGCCACCTTGTTGAGACGGCCGGGGATGACCTCGGCGATCTGCTCGTAGGCGGCGACCCGGACCATGGCCAGCAGGTCGTACTCGCCGGTGATGGAGTAGACCTCGCTGACCCCGTCGATCTCGGCGATCGTCTGCGCGACCTCCGGAATCCGGTCGACTTCGGCATTGATGTGAACGATAGCCGTGACCATGGCCCAACCCTATCGGTTCGCCGAGGCGCCGCCCATCTCGGTGGCTCAGCGAAGGGGACGGTGCTCGCGGGACCGGGGGGTGAGAGGCCGGTAGGCGAGGTCGATGCGGGCCTTGTGACGGGCAGCGCCGCGGGCGGGCAGGCTCCACTCGCCGTCGACCTCGACCAGCCGCACACCCGGTGACTCGAGCCAGCGCAGGATGCACTCGGTCTCTTCGGCGCTGGCCGCGTGGACGGGACCGGGGCCGGGGATGACGGTCTCGGCGGTGGCGACCAGGGACTCGACGTAGGGCGTGGGGTGGGCGCCCCTCGGCATGACGCCGGCCGCGGTGAGCCGGCCGTATCGGACGACGTGGATGTCCCAGCCGCCGTCGAAAGCCGGGCTGGCGGCGATGAGCTGCGGAATCCTGGTGATGGACGTCAGCCGCTGCATACGGGCCGCCGCACGGACGAAGGCCGCCAGCCGGTCGCGGTCGACCGACGCCTCTTCGTAGCGCTGCTCCACCGACAGGCGCTCCATGCGGGCCGACACCGCCGAGAAGACCGGCGTGGCGTCGAGCGTCATGGCGCGGCGGGCGCTCTCGACGTGGAGCGCGTAGTCGGTCTGACTCTCGCGGCCCTCGCACGGGGCCCCGCAGCGGCCCATCTCCAGCAGCACGCAGGCCGAGCGGCGGGTGCGCAGGGTGACGGGCTGGGTGCACTGGCGCAGCGGCACCGCCTCGTGCAGCGCGATGCGGGCCTCGTCGGCGGTGCGGTTGTTGCTGAACGGCCCGAGGTAGGCGGCGCCGTCGTCCTTGACCTCGCGGACGATCGACAGGCGGGGGAACGGCTCCTGGGTGAGCTTGAGCCAGACGACCTTCTCGGGGAAGCGGGACCTGCGGTTGTAGCGCGGCTTGGCACCGCCGATCAGGCGCAGCTCCCTGACCTCGGCCTCCAGCGCGGTGGAGCAGACGATGTGGCGGACGCGCTCGGCGATGCCGACCATCTCGCGGATGCGCGGCCGGGTCTCGCTGGCCGTGAAGTAGGAGCGGACCCGGTTGCGCAGGTTGGTGCTCTTGCCGATGTAGAGGACCTCGCCGCGTTCGTCCTCGAAGAGGTAGACGCCGGGGGAGTGGGGCACCGACTCGGCGAGGTGACGCTTGCGCTGCTGCTCGGGCGTCGGAGCGCGGACGAACGACTTGAGCTCCTCCAGCGTGTGGACCTCGAAGGAGCCAGCTCGCTCGATCAGCCCGTGGAGCACGTCGACGGTCGCCCGGGCGTCCTGCAGGGCGCGGTGGCACGGCTCGGTCGCGCTGCGGAAGAACCTGGCCAGCGTGGCGAGTTTGCTGTTGGGCGTCTCGTCACGGGTGAGCACGCGGCGGGACAGATCGACGGTGTCGACCACCGGGTTGGCCGGCGGCGGATAGCCGTGGGCGGCGCAGGCCGCCTTGACGAAGCGGGTGTCGAAGCCCGCGTTGTGGGCGACCAGCGTGGTGCCGTGGATGAACTCCAGGAAGCTCGGCAGCACCGACTCGATCCGGGGCGCGGCCACGACCATGGCGTCGGTGATGCCGGTGAGCACGGAGATGAACGGCGGGATCGGCCCGCCGGGGTCGACCAGCGTGGAGAACTCGCCCAGCACTTCGCCGCCCCGCACCTTGACCGCGCCGATTTCGGTGATCAGGTGCTCGGCCGGCGATCCACCGGTCGTCTCGAGGTCGAACACCACGAACGTGACGTCACTCAGTGGGGTGCCGAGCTCGTCGAGTGTGCCTTGAACCGCGTCCACGAACCAAGACCCTAGACAGGGGGACCGACAGTTGCGTCTTCCGGACCCACAACGGTTGCCCGCCGGGCTTCGGCGCCGGCTCTCAGGACTGGGCGTCGCGCAGGCGTTCGACCTTGACCCCGCGCAGTAGCGCCTCCGAGACGATGGCCGCGGCGAGCAGGCTGGCCAGCAACGCGGCGCCGATGACGAGCGCGACCGGGCCGGGCGCGATCTCGTGCGGCAGCGGCGGGGTGACCGGCGGTTGCGCGAACTGCGGCACGCGCGACAGCGCGACCCGGGCCGCGAGCAGCCCGGCCGCCAGCCCGGCCAGCGTGCCCGCCGCCATCGTGATGACCTGTTCCAGCATCAGGGACAGGCGCAGCGCCGCCACGCGCGCGCCGGACGCCTCCAGCGCGGCCAGTTCGTATCCGCGCCGCCGGGCCGCCGTGTGCAGCGCGAGGACGGTCCTGCCGAGCGCCAGCGCCGCCGCGGCCAGGGCGGACACCAGCAGCAGCATGAGCGCCAGCCCCGGCCCCTCGCCGGCGTAGCCCGCCACGAGATCGTCCACCGTTCGCGCCGATACGACGGTGACGCCCTGCTCGCGCAGCGCCCGCTCCAGCGCGGTCGTGTCGGCCGCGGTCGTCCAGATCTCGTACGTCGCTCCGGCGTGCACGCCGTAGGCGATCCGGTCGGCCTCCTCCAGGTCGACCAGGACGCCCGGGCCGTCGAGACCGGGGGCCGCGACGGCTGTGGCGACCCGTTCGGCGGGTACGGCGAACAACTGGTCGAGCCCCGGCGGCTGCCGCCCGTCCGTCGTGCCGACCATGATCGCGGGCAGCACGCCGCCGTGCGTGGCCGGGCGCAGGGTCTGGTTGTCGATCGTGGAGGCGGTGAAACCGCCGTCGGTCCGTGCGGGGTCCCCGTCCACGGTCCAGGCCGGTGGGTCCAGGGGGGTCCAGACGCCGGCGTCGCGCACGGCCAGCCCGGTGACCTGGATCCGCAGGAAGGGGCTCACCTCCTGGTCCGGGGGGCCGATCAGCTCCACGTGCACGGCGCGCAGCTCGCACGGGGAGTCGGCGCAGGCGGGAGGCAGATTCCAGGCGTAGTCGCCGCCCTTCGACCCGCGCAGCAGCCCGAGGGGGACCGCCACCGGCTCCGCCCCGCCGGGGACCCGCAGGGTGACACGCAGCCGCGAGGTGTGGCCATCGGGCGGCCGGTCATGGCGCAGGCTCACGCGTAACCGGTCGCCGCGCAGCCACACACGCGGGGACCGGGTGCCGGTCAGCGCGGCGGCGGCCTTGGCCAGCGAGGTGCCGCCGGCCAGCTCGGGGTCCCAGTGGCCGACCATCGCCAGTCGTACGGGGTCGGTGGCGACCAGCTGCGGCAGGCCGGGCAGCTTGATCACGGGGGCGGCCAGCGTGGCGGCCGGGTCGGCCTGGTCGAGGGCGGCGGTCAGCGCGCGCGGCTCCATCGGGCGGATGGTCAGGGCCGTAGGGGCGCCGTTGTGGAAGGCCGCGACCTGGCGGTAGTCGCCCTGCGTGGCCGTCCAGGCCGACACGGCAAAGGTGGCCAGCCCGAACGCGCTGCCGAGCACGATCACACTGCCCGCGGTGACGGGGCCCCGGGCGACCTGCCGCAGCGCGAGGAACGACCCGATCCCGCCGTACCGCCTGGTAAGCCCGAACAGCCGCCGGCTCAGCAACGGCAGCGCCCGCCCGGCGAGCAGTCCCGTCCCGAGCGCGAGCAGGCCGGGCACGGCCAGCGCGCTCGAACTCTGGCCGGACACGTCCGTGATCACCCCGGCTGCCAGCAGCTCGACCAGCCCGACCGCGGCGACCGCCAGCACGACGGCGTCCAGCACCCACCCCCGGGCGCTCCCGCGCGGGGTGCGGCGCCACTCCTCGGTGACCGGGCGCGTGGCCGTGCGGTAGGCCGCGAACGCGGCGGCGAGCACGCCGCCCAGCGTGGCGGCGATGCCGGCCGCGAACGTCTCGGGCGGAAGGTCGACCGGGATGCCCTGGGGGAGCAGGGCGCCGATCATCAGCCCCGCCGCCACCCGTCCGAGCGCGAGGCCCAGCGGAACCGCCGTGGCCAGCAGCAGCAGCGGCTCCGCCAGCGCGAACAGCCAGACCCGCAGCCTGCCGTGACCGCGCAACCGGGCCAGCGCGATCTCCGGGCCCCGCGCTCTCACCAGGTCGCCCACGGTCTGGAACAGCAGCAGCCAGCCCAGGCCCACCAGCTGGGCGACGACCAGAAGCGCCGGTACGTCGAGCGCGTCGGTCTGCGAGGTCATCGCCTTCAGGGTGTCGGCCATGCGCGAGAAGACGATGTCGTCGGTGTCGCGGCCCGCTGCCTCGGCGGCGGCCTGCATGCGCGTCAGCGTGCCGAGGTCGGCGCCGGTGAGCCGGCGCGGGTCGGCGTAGACGATGCCGTAGTCGGTCCAGCTGGAGCCGAGGGCGTGGGTGTCGAAGCGGGTCTGCGGCACGGTGAACAGCGCGTCGGTCCGTCCGGTGCCGAACAGTGTCCGGCCGAACCAGTACGCGTCGTCGGCCGGGCCGGGCCGGTAGAGGCCGACCACGCGCAGGGGGGCGGGCACGAGCTCGTGGGTGTCCGGGTCGCCGGTGACGATCGACGACAGCAGCACCTTGTCGCCCACCTTGAATCCGGACGCCTCGGAGGCCAGCACCTCCCCGCTCGCCGCGGGGCAGCGGCCAGCGACCCTTGGCAGGTGCTCGCACTGGCCCTCCTGCCACATCAGCGGGAGGACGCGCTCGTCGCCGGGACGGCCGCTGGTGGTCTCCATGCCGAACACGGGCGGGGTGGTGAAGCCGGCGCCCGCCACGAACGCGGCCACGCTGCCCTTCACATCGAGGCCGGTGGTGGTGTAGCGCCAGCCGCGTCCCTCGGCGGGCGCGGTATCGATCGCGTTCCGGACGATCGTGGTGCGCGCGGCGGCCGTGTAGACGGGTCCGACGGCGGCCGTCGCGATCGGCACGACGGCGATGAGCAGGACGATCAACGCGAGCGCCCGGCGCTCCCACAGGCCGCGCAGGATCACGTGCCGGCCCTCCGCAGCACGACGCCGTCCTCGATCGGCTCGATTCTGGCCATCGAGCCGGGTGGCAGCAGGTGATGGTACTCGGGCGGCACCTGCACCGCGCCCTCGCGGCCCACGACCACGAAGTCCTCGCCGCGCCTGCCCTCCGCGCCGACCCGGCCGTCCCTGATGGTCACGGTACGGCTGAGCGCCTCGCTGACCGCGACGTCGTGGGTGACCACCACGGCGGTCGTGCCGTCCCGCTCCGCCGCGTCCTTGATCAGGTCGATCACCCGCCCGCCCGAGTCGGCGTCGAGCTGGCTGGTGGGCTCGTCGGCCAGCAGCAGCCGGGGCGCGTTGGCCAGGGCGACGGCCACGGCCAGGCGCTGCTGCTCGCCGCCCGACATGCGCCCGGCCGGCCGGTCGCCCATGTCGCCGAGGCCAACCCTGGTCAGCAGGTCGCGCACCCTGCGCCGGTCGGTCTTGACCGCGCGCTGGGCGAACGCGACGTTCTGGGCGGCCGACAGGTAGCCGATCACGTTGCGGGCGGGGTTCTGCAGGACCATGCCGATGTGCGAGGCGCGCAGCCGGTCGAGCCTGCGCTGGTCGAGGCGGCCCACCTCGACGCCGTCGAGCCAGAGTCGCCCGGCGCTCGGCCGCAGCAGCCCGGCCAGCAGCCACAGCAGGGTCGACTTGCCCGCGCCGGACGGGCCGAGCAGCGCCACCGTCTCGCCCGGATCGATGACCAGGTCCACGTCGCGCAGCGCGACGACCTCGACGTCCTGGGCCGTGTAGATCTGCACGATCCCGTCGCAGCGCACCGCGCTCACCGGCGCGCCACCTCGCGCAGTTCGATCACCCGGTCGCAGTGCTCGGCCACCTCGGGGTCGTGCGTGGCGATCACCAGCGTGGTGCCGTCGCCGGTCACCGCGAGCAACTCGTCGAGCACGACCGCGCGGTGCGTGGGGTCCTGCTCGGCCGTCGGCTCGTCGGCCAGCAGCACCTGGGGGCGCAGCGCCAGCGCCCTGGCCACGGCCACGCGCTGCTGCTGGCCGCCGGACAGCTCCTCGACCAGGTGGCCGGCGAACCGGGCCACCCGCAGCCGTTCCAGCGCACCGGCCGCCGTCCGCACGGCCTCCTTGGGGCGGTGGCCGGCGGCCCGCAGCGTCACCTCGATGTTCTCGGCCGCGGTGAGGAGGCTCAGCAGGCCGTACGACTGGAAGACCAGGGCCAGCCCGGCGCGCAGGCCGGGCTGTTCGTCCAGCGGCACGCCGCGCACCAGGACCCGGCCCGACGCCGGCGGGAGCAGCCCGGCCAGTGTGGTGAGGAGGGTCGTCTTGCCCGAACCCGACGGTCCCATCAGGGCCACGCGCTCACCTTCGGCCAGCTCCAGGGAGAAACCCTCGATGATCGTCCTGCCGCCCGCGCGGCAGCTCAGGGCCTCGCAGGAGAGCGCTGTTCCGAAGATCACGCGCGGATCATCCACCAGCCGCGCTCTTGACGTCAACGGTCAACACGCTTGCAACTGCATTGCAAGTAGGGCGAATAGCCTTAATCAGGCAAGCACTGAGCCGCGTGATTCCGGTCGTCCAGCGCAGGGGCATGGGCAATCGAGAGGGGGAATCCCGCGGCTCTCCACGTTCCCGGGGGACGGGCATCGACTTTGGTCGCTGTCGGCGGCCCGGCGCAGCCCGTAACCTCGGTACCCGTGACCGAGCGGCGCGAGCACGAATACCACTGGGCGCTGCCCTCCGTCCTGCTGGGCGACGACACGGACGGCAGGCCGGCCCGGCGCTCGACCCGCGACTGGATCATCGACATCGGGATGTTCGTCGCCGCCTGCGGCATCACCCTGCTGATCGGGTCCGAGCTGACCGGAGTGCCGCACCCGCTGATGGTCGTCGAGCAGGTCGCCGGCGTGCTGGCGTGCGCGGCGGTGTGGCTGCGGCGCAGGTGGCCACTCGGGTTCGCGCTCGTCGTCACCGCGCTCTCGTCCTTCCTGGCGCTGGTCGGCGGGGCCGCGATCGTCGGCCTGTTCACGGTGGCCGTCCACCGGCCGTTCCGGATCTCGGGACCGTTCACCGTGTTCAACCTGGTCGCGCTGGTGCCGTACGTGCTGCTCAGGCCCGATCCCGAGCTCGGCGCGACCGGGGAGCTGGTCCTCGGGGTGGCCATCGTGCTGACCGTGTTCGCGTGGGGCATCGTGGTGCGGGCCAGGCGGCAGCTGGTGTGGTCGCTCAGGCAGCGCGCCGCCATCGCGGCAGGGGAGGCCAGGCGGCTGGAGCGCGAGCGGATCGCGAGGGAGATGCACGACGTGCTGGCGCACCGCATCTCGATGCTCAGCCTGCACGCGGGCGCCCTGGAGTTCCGGCCCGACGCCCCCGCCGAGGAGATCGCCCGGGCCGCGGGCGCGATCAGGGACAGCGCCCACCTGGCGCTGCAGGACCTGCGCGAGGTGATCGGCGTGCTGCGCCATCCCTCCTCCGCGCCGGACGACCCGGTGCCCGACCGGCCCCAGCCCACGCTCGCCGACCTGCCCGTGCTGGTCGAGGAGTGCCGGCGGGCGGGCATGGAGGTGTCGCTGTCGATGACCGGGGCCGGTCGCCCGGAGGTGCCGCAGGGACTCGGCCGCAACGCCTACCGTGTCGTGCAGGAGGCGCTCACCAACGCGCGCAAGCACGCGGGCGGGGCGCCGGTCACGGTGGCCGTGTCGGGCGCGCCCGGCGAGGGCCTGACGGTCGAGGTGCGCAATCCGCTCCGGGCCCAGCAGAGCTCGCGCATTCCCGGCGCGGGTGCCGGGCTGATCGGGCTGGTCGAGCGGGTCGAGCTCGCGGGCGGCCGGCTGGCGTACGGCGTCGCCCCCGGCGGTGACTTCCGGTTAAGGGCGTGGTTACCGTGGACGCCGTGACGATCAAGGTGCTCATCGTGGACGACGACGCGCTCGTGCGGGCCGGACTGTCGATGATTCTCGGCGGTGCGGACGACATCGCGATCGTCGGCGAGGCGGACGACGGGGCGCGGGTGCCGCCGCTGGTGGCCGAGCACCGTCCCGACGTGGTGCTGATGGACATCCGGATGCCCGGAGTCGACGGCCTCACCGCGACCGAGAGGCTGCGGGCCACCAAGGCGCCGCCCGAGGTGCTGGTGCTCACCACGTTCCACGCCGACGCCCAGGTGCTGCGCGCCCTGCGGGCCGGGGCGGCGGGCTTCCTGCTGAAGGACATCCCGCCGGCCGAGCTGGTCGGGGCGATCAGGAAGGTCGCGGCGGGCGAGCCGATCCTGTCGCCGGTGGTGACGCGGCAGCTGATCGCGCACGTGTCCGAGGGCGGCGCGGGCAGTCGAGCCGACCGCGCCCGCGCCCTGCTCGGCAGGCTCAGCGAGCGGGAGCGGGAGGTGGCGCTGGCCGTCGGCCGGGGCAGGTCCAACGCGGAGATCGCGGGGGAGCTCTTCATGAGCGTGGCGACGGTCAAGGCGCACGTCTCGCGCGTCCTCACCAAGCTGACGCTGAACAACCGGGTGCAGATCGCGCTGCTGGTCTACGACGCTAACCTCTGAGCATCCGCTCCAGGGTGGGCCGGTGCAGCACCAGGTCGTCGGGGTCGTCGGGGCTGGGCTGCTCGCCGAAGTGGATCCTGCGCTGCCAGACGCGGGCCATGATGATGCCGTGCCGGAGGGCGGCGTACAGCTCGTAGAACTCCATGTTTTTAGGGATGTATCCGGTTAGCTCGCGATATTTCTGGCAAACAGCGTCGCGGTCCATGAAATCCGGGATCCCGGGCAGGCCCATCGCCTCGGTGAGGTCCTGGAAGAAGCGGTGCAGGAAGATCATCCACGCCAGGTCCAGCTCGCGCGGGCCGACCGCCGCCATCTCCCAGTCGAGCACCCCCACCGGCGTGAAGTCGTCGTACACCACGTTTCCGATCCGCGCGTCGCCCCAGCTCAGCACGTCCGGCCCCGGATCGTCCGGCCAGTGCGCCTCCAGCCAGTCGAACGCCCGCTCCAGCAGCGGGATGGGCCGCTCGCCGTGCGCCCACGTGTAGTAGGCGCGTTGCGCGTCCATGTGCGCGCGCAGCCCGCCCCGGCCGAGCACGCCCAGGTCGCCGGCGGTGAACGGGGCCTCGTGCAGCGCCGCCACGATCCCGACGGTCGCGTCCTGCAGGGCGCGCCTGCGCCCCGGCGCCGCGTCCAGCAGCCAGCCCTCGAACGTGTACGGCAGGACGTCCGGCGGCACCTGTCCGTCGAGGCGCTCCATGACGAAGAACGGCGTGCCGAGCGGCGCCGGATCCGGCTCGAACCAGAGCGTTCTCGGGGCCGGCACCCCGGCCTTCTCCCTGGCCAGGCGCATGACCTCGAACTGGGCGCGCAGATCGTAGGAGGGGAAGACGGGCACCGCCTCGGCCGCCGGCGCCAGCCTGGCCACGCAGCGGTCGTGCCGCCCCTGAAGGGAGACGGTGAAGAAGAGGGTCTCGCTGGACATGCCGTTGCTCGACGGCCGCGACAGTTCGGAGACGACGACCGGGGTCCCGATCCGGCCGCGGAGCCAGGCGCCCATGCGGTGGCGGAGTTCGTCCAGGTCACGGGTGGACGTGCGCATCTCCTCCGCCACGGCGGACCTCCTTGGTGAGCACCGGGTCAGGTACGAGTCGTATACCTCAACCAAGCGCTTGTCCATACAAGGGTCGCCGTTACGGTCAGGTAGGCGGCAGCCGTACCCTTGTCTGAAAGGGCATGTCACGAAGGGACAGAGGATGAGTTCAGCGGGTGAAGGCCTGTCTCGCCCGCTTCCCGAGCAGGTGCGGCTCAATGTGGTCGACCTGGCGGCCCAGGTTCTCGGTTCGATGCCCCCTGTCTCCGTGCCGCCGCCGTTGCGCGGCATCGCCAAGTTCGACCCGCGTAAGCGCGCCAAGCTGGGCAGCGCTCCCATCGCGGCCCAGCTGGAGAACGACAAGGAGTTCCGCGAGGTGGTCGCCGAGTCGGTGACCGCGGGCTGGCCCGAGCTCGTCGCCTCGCTCGCCGAGGGCAACGTCCCGCCCGCCGCCGACCCCGTGCTGGTCGCCGCCACCGCCTACCTGACGCGCCCGCCCGGCTGGGCCGACATGGTCGAGGCCGCCCGGGCCGACCTGGAGCAGTCCGCCGTCGCGGCCGAGGGTTCCGAGCGTGAGGAGGTCGTCTCCCGGCTGCGCGAGCAGCTGGCCGCCCAGAAGAGCTCGGCCAAGGAGGAGTCCGACCGGCTGCGCGAGCAGATCAAGGCCGCCCGGGTGGAGAATTCCGACCTGCGCCGCAAGCTCCACGAGGCCCGTGAGCGGGCCAAGGCCGCCGTGCGGCGGGCCGAGGAGATGGAGCGGGCGGCCGAGGAGGCCAGAACGGCCGCCTCGGCGGCGGGCAACGCGGGGGAGTCCGAGCTGCGCCGGCTGCGCGAGCGGCTGGCCGACGTGGAGAAACAACTCGAAGCCTCGCGCCGGGCCGCCCGCGAGGGCCGGAGCATCGAGGACGCGCGCGTCAGGGTGCTGCTCGACGCGCTGCAGGACGCCTCGGCCGGGCTGCGGCGGGAGCTGGCCCTGCCGACCACGATCAGCAGGCCCGCCGACTCGGTCGCGGGCGTCGCGGGGGAGCGGCCCGGAGTGCGCGGCGTCCCCGCCCGCGCGTTGTCCGACGACGACCCGCAGCTGCTCGACCAGTTGCTCGGGCTGCCGCAGGTGCACCTGATCATCGACGGCTACAACGTGACCAAGTCCGGCTACGGCACGCTCACGCTCGCCGACCAGCGCAACCGCCTCATGACCGGGCTCGGCGGGCTGGTCGCGCAGACCCGGGTCGAGGTCACCGTGGTCTTCGACGGCGCCGAGCTCAACGCGCCGGTCCAGGTCGTCGCGCCGCGCGGGGTGCGGGTGCTGTTCAGCGCGCCCGGCGAGATCGCCGACGACCTGATCCGCCAGCTCGTCCGCGCCGAGCCGCCCGGACGGGCCATCGCCGTGGTCTCCTCCGACCGTGAGGTGGCCGAGTCCGTGCGCCGGATGGGAGCCAGACCGGTTCCGGCGAATGTGCTGCTGCGCCGCCTCGGCCGCGCGTAGATTACGAATCTGACGTTTAGGCGAGTTCACGCCCACCTCTTCTGTACTATTTCGCCCCAGTGGATTCACTGGGAGGCGACGCTGTGAGGTTAGGCCGGGTGGCGGTGGCCGCGAGTTTCGCGATCGGGCTGCTGTTGACTCCTACAGGTGGAGCGCTCGCCGATCCCCGGCCCACGGCCGCGCAGGCGAAGGCCAAGCTGGAGAAGCTCAACGACAAGGCCGACAAGGTCGTCGACCGCTACAACACGGCGACCGAGAAGCACAAAGAGGCCAAGGCGCGCTACACCCAGCTCAACACCAGTTACAAGCGCAAGCTCGCCACGGTGGCCGAGCTGCGCTCGCAGGTGATCTCGATGGCGGTCGACACCTACAGGCTGGGCAGCGACGTGACCTCCTGGCCCGCCATGGCCGCGACCGACGACCCTACCTTCCTGCTGGGCGGGCTGGCGCTGGCCGGGCAGATCTCGCAGGAACGGGCCCAGAAGCTGACGGCCTTCGACAGGGAGAACCGCGGCCTCAAAACCGAGCGTGACAAGGCCCAGACCGCGCTGGACGCGGCCGACAAAGAGCGCGACGAGGTCCAGAAGGAACGCTCGGAGGTGCTCAAGCTCGTCGCCCAGCAACGCAAGCTGCTGACCAAGCTGAACGCCTACAACGCCGGCAACCCCAACAGCACCGGCATCAAGTACACCGGCCCCGCCTCGGGCAACGCCGCGGCCGTGCTCAGGTACGCCTACGCGCAGGTCGGCAAGCCGTACGTGTTCGGCGGCACCGGCCCGCGCGGCTACGACTGCTCGGGACTGACCCAGGCATCCTGGCGCGCGGGCGGCGTCACGCTGCCGCGCACCACCTGGCAGCAGTGGGCGTGGGGCGCCGGCCGCAAGGTCTCCGTGGACGCCCTGCAGCCCGGTGACCTGATCTTCAGCGAGGGCCTGGGACACGTGAGCATCTACGCGGGCAACGGCCAGATCGTCCACGCCCCGCAGACCGGCGACGTGGTCAAGGTCGTCAGGCTCTCGTCCTACGGTCGCCGCATCGTCGGCGCCGTACGCCCCTGAGAGGCGCTCAGCGGGCCAGCAGGGCGACGAAGGCGGCCACGGCGGGTGAAGGCGTGGCGGACGGCAGCGCGGCCAGCACACGGCGTGAGGGCAGGCGAGGCGAGGGGCGCAGCAGGCGGATGTCCGGCCGGAGCGCCGCCTGTCCCGCGATCGACGGATAGAGCATCACCCCCACGCCGGCCGCGACCAGGCCCTGCCTGCCGTTCCAGTCGTCGCACAGGTGGCTGACGCGCGGCGGGCCGCCCAGGGCGGTGGTGAGCTGCGAGAGGGGCCCCAGGCAGTCGGGGTGGGTGCCGTCGATCCAGGCCTCGCCCGCCAGGTCGCGCAGCCGTACGCGCTCGCCCTCGGCCAGCCGATGGGTGCGGGCGAGCGCGACGTGCAGTTCGTCGTCCATCAGCGGCACCACCTCGACGCCCGGCCCCGGCTCCGGGTCCCAGGACGTCAGCAGCGCCACGTCGGCCTGTCCGGCCAGCAGGGCGGCGTAGGGGTCGTCCGGACCGCCCCGGACCGTCAGGGAGAGCTCGACGCCCGGATGGAGCGCGGCGAAGGCGCGGAAGCGGTCGGGCACGTAGGCGGTGGCCGCGCTGGGGAAGGCCGACACCCGCACCCGCCCCGCGGCCGCCTCGGCGAAGGCGCGCAGCCTGGTCTCGAACAGCGTGACCCCGTCGAGGATCTCCGCCGCCTGGTCGAGCGCCGCCCGCCCGGCGTCGGTGGGCCGCACCCCGCGCGGCAGCCGGTCGAACAGCCGCACGCCCGCCCGCCGCTCCAGGGCGGCGATCTGCCGCGAAACGGCAGGCTGGGTCATCGACAGCTCGCCGGCCGCCGCCGAGAACGAGCCGAGCCGGCCCACCTCGTGCAGCACCCGCAGCGACCAGAGGTCTAGCATGCGCTCAGCTTATGCCTCCCATGCCGAACCCGCAGTAGTGCGCATGCCTCGGCCGGGTCCATGCTCGGCACATGGAGACGATCGACGACCATCAACTGGACTGGCTGGACGAGGTGCTGCCCGGTGGGCCCGTCCGGATCCTCGACGCCGGGTGCGGCGACGGCGGGCTGGCCGCCGCGCTGGCCCGGCACGGGCACGAGGTCACCGCCCTGGACATCTCGGCCGAGGCCGTCGCCGCGGCGCGGTCGGCCGGGGTGCCCGCCGTGCGGGCCGACCTGGCGAGTCATCGGGACGACCCGTTCGACGTGATCATCCTGTCGCTGTCGCTGCACCACATGAGCCCGCTGGAGGCCGTGCTCGACCGGGCGGCCGCGCTGCTGGCCCCCGGCGGGACGCTGGCGGTGGACGAGTTCGCCTGGGACCGGGCCGGCGCGGCGGGTGCCGCCTGGTTCTACGACGCGGGCGCGCTGCTGGCCGCCGCCGGGCTCGCCGACTGCCCGCGCGGGCCCTGCCCGGACCCGGCCGCCCGCTGGCGTGCCGCCCACGCGGGATACGCGCGCGGTGACGCCATGCTCGCCGAGATCGCCGCGCGCTTCCGGATCGACGACGTACGGCGTGAGCCGTACCTGTCCCGGTACCTCGGCGGCAGATTGGCGTCCGGCGCCGGAGAGGTCGCCGGAGAGCTGTGGCGGATCGAGCGTGAGCGGATCGCGGCAGGGACGCTCCCGTGCGTGGGGTTCAGGGTGACAGCGGTACAGAAGTGACATTTGGGACCTGACACACAAAGGTTTCGTCAAGTGTGAGGAGGGTCACATTCTCATAACAGAACCCCCTGATTAACAGGGGTTTGAGACCTTACTGACACCTTTGTCGGATCTTTACAAGTTGACTCCGGCTTTGCCTGTTCGTGACAAACCGGCGTAGGTTCTGGCGTCGCGGCGAACACGCCATGTTCGCCGTCCGCCGACATCGGTCCGCCGATGTGGACGAGACAAAGATCCGCCGGTCACCGTCCGCCTCGAACCCGTGGCCGGTGACCTGCCGAATCCGTGCAGCCAGGAGGCACGGAACCGGGGACCCAGCGATCCTTTCCGTGGATCAGGGGTGAATCGGCGCGCATCGCGCCGTAGGGCGACTTCCAGGCCCGAATCCGTCAGCTAACCCGGTAGGCGTTCGTGGAAGATTCAAGGAGAAATCCTGTCTACCTCGCAAAACCCCCGTCTGTCCCGCCTTGCCCTGAGTGGCGTGGCCCTCACGATGACCGTGACGGCCGGTGGCCTGGTGCACCCCGCTCAGGCCGAGGTGGCGACGGCGAGCGGCTCGGCCCTTTCCCCCGCGACGGTCACGACGGGTACCACGGTGAAGACCGTGGCGCCCGAGCGGCCCAATGCCGGATCGGTGACCGTCACGTCAGGGAAAAGGAAGACCGCGAAGAGCTCGAAGGCCGCACGGCAGCAGGCGAAGGCCCGCACGGCCGTCGCCACGGCCAAGAACCAGCTCGGTGACCCGTACCGGTACGGCGCCACCGGACCCGGTTCGTTCGACTGCTCCGGCCTCGTCCAGTTCGCCTGGAGGAAGGCCGGGGTGACGATCCCGCGCGTGACGAACAGCCAGTACGCACGCGTCAAGAAGAAGGTCTCCTGGAAGAACCTCCAGCCAGGAGACCTGATGTTCTTCCGCGGGCTCGGCCACGTGGGCATGTACGTCGGCAAGGGCAAGATGATCCATTCGCCGAGGACCGGCCTCACGGTACGCATCGAGAAGGTCAGCGGGTGGCGCAAGTCGTCGTTCGTGGGCGCGGTACGTCCCGGGCTTTGACCTGTAGGTCCGAAGTGGATCTGCCGGATTCTTCAGCGGTCTGTCGTCAACTGGTCAGTTGACGACAGACCGCTGCGGTGCGACCGCGAGCCTACGGGGTCACCATCCGGTCACGGTTCGGGCGTCAGACGTGGACGCGGCTTTCCCGGCTTCGGGCTTGGGGCCGTCCGCGAGCTTCAGCCAGACGACCCCCGCGATGATCACTGCCAGCCAGAACGCCCGAGTGAGAGTGAGTGACTCGTCGAAGAACACCGGGCCGAGGACGGCGGCGCCGACGGCGCCGATGCCTGCCCAGACGGCGTAGCCGATCCCGACGTCGATGTTCTTGAGGGCGACGCTGAGGCAGAAGAGCGTCAGAAGGAAGAACACGACGGCGGAGACCGACCAGCTCAAGACGGTGAATCCTTCGCTGCCTCCGACGCTGAGCGCGTAGCCGACTTCGAATGCTCCGGCCAGCAGCAGCACGAGCCACGCACCGGCCTTGGTGTTGTGCTGTGCGCCTGTCGCGGTCATGGGGGTTGGTCCTTTCGTGAATGCGGAAGTGCGGGGAGAGCAGGGGGGGCGCGGTGGGGATGCCGGATGGTTCGTCACGCTGCTCCGCTGAGTTGCAATCCGACGACGCCGGCAATGACGATGAGGATGCCGAGGAGCTTCTTGCCGTTCAGCTGCTCCCCGAGGGACAGTGCGCCGACGATGACGATCCCGACGCCTGCCACCGAGGTCCAGAGCGCATAGCCGACGCCGACGTCGAAGGTGAGAAGTGCCAAGCTGAGGAAGAAGGTCGCGATCGCGCCGCTGACCAGGGTCGCGACGGTCCACCACAGGTGGGTGAAGCCCTTCGCCTTGCTTGCCGAGAGGGCCACCGCGATCTCGAAGATCACGGCGATCGCCAGGTAGAGCCAGCTCATGGTGTTCCTTTCAGGTTCATCGGCGAGGCGGTATTGCTGCATGTACATACATATGAGAACGCGTGATGTGGCCCCGCGGCCGGGCGTGCGGGGATCGTCAGGGGGTGATCAGGTTGCCGAGGTCGCTCAGGGCGCGGCTGAGCCGGCTCGCGTCGAGCTGCGGGTAGTGCGCCGCCAGGTCGCCGAGGAGTTCGCGAACCCGCTCCTCGTAGGGGCCGCGCACCTCCCGGATCAGGTCCTCTCCCTGCTCGGTGATGACCGCGTAGACCCCGCGCCCGTCGTCAGGGCAGATGTCGCGACGCGTCAGGTTCTTCGCCTCCAGGCGACTTACCAGGCGCGTGACGGAGCTCTGGTTCAAGCCGACCCGCTGGGCGAGGTCGTTCACGCGCAGCTCCTTGTCGGGAGCCTGGGCGAGGTGCGTCAGCGCGCGATACTCCGTAAGCCCGACCCTGTAGGCATCCAGGAGCCACTTGCCCAGACTCGCATCCACTGCCGACGCGAACACGGCGACCTGGGACCATGCCGAACTGAAGCTACCCGTGGACGAGGAGCCCGAGGCCGATAGCTGCATGTGCATGCAGCTAAACTAGCATGATTCTCGGCCGAGACAAGCGCCGACCCCACGCCCGCACGGACGCGGTCCTGTGCGCGGACAGGTCGGTGAAGACCCCGCGGCCGCATGGCCACTCCTTCCCGCGGGCGCATCCCGACTACCATCGGTCAACGTGTCCGCGCAGGTGAGCCGTCGAGCCGTGCTGGCGGCCGGGCTGCTCCTCGCGCTGCCGTCCGCGGCCGGGCCGGCCATGTCCCCGTCCGAGGGCCCGCCGCCCGAGGCGCGCGGGATCTGGCCCGGCGCGCGCGTCTCGCGCGGCGTGCGGGCGGTCGTCGCCGGGCATCCCGGCGCCGACCGCGAGCTGCTCGGTGACCTGGCCCGCAGGGCCGACCTGGCCGGCGAACGGGTCGCGGAGGTGCTCGGGCAGCCGGTGCGTCCCGTCGTGCTGGTGCCCGGCTCGGCCGGGGAGGCGGCGCTGCTGGCCGGAGTCGCCGGGGTGGACGGGCTGGCGGCCGTGGCGGACGCGGGCCGGGTGATCGTGGTGCCGGAGAACTTCACGCGGCTCACGCCGACCGGCCGCGACGTCGTCCTGGCGCACGAGCTCACGCACATCGCCGCGGGCACCGAGGGGCTTCCCGCCTGGCTGTACGAGGGGTTCGCCGACTACGTCGGCTACCGCGACGCGGGGCTGGCCGTGCCGGTGGCCGCCGCGGAGCTGGCCGCCGAGGTGCGGGCCGGGCGTCCGCCCCGCGAACTTCCCGGGCCGGCGGCGTTCGCGCCCACGGGCGACACCGAGCGCCTGGCCCGCTCGTACCAGGAGGCGTGGCTGGCGTGCCGCTTCCTGGCCGAGTGGTCCGGCGAAGGGACTCTGGTGAGGCTTTACCGTGATGCGCAGAGGGCAGGAGCCGACCGGGCGCTGGCCGCGGTGGGGCTCTCGGTCGGCACGTTGACGGCACAGTGGCGCGCGTACGTGCGCCGGCAACTGGCGTAAGGGGACGCGCGCATGGACGATCGGCAGGACGCCAAGGACGCACCGGATGCCAAGGACGCACCGGACGGGCCCGCCGGCTCCACCGCCATTCCGGCCGAACCCGACGGCGCGTCACGCGAGAACCCCGGGCCGGCGGGAGCGGACGGTGAGGGAGAGAAGCGGCGGCTGCGCCGGGAGGCGGGCGCGGCGCTGGCGGTGCTGGGCGCCGCCATCGTGGCCGTCGTGGCGTTCACCACTCCGTGGCAGGCTCTGGCGGCCGGGGCCCCGGATGTGGCGCCCGACCCGGCGCGCGACTTCAGCGCCGCCCAGATCGCCCGGGCGGCCGCGTTCGACGCCGCCACCAGCGTCCCGAGCTACCTGTCCTACGGGCTCGGCATCCTGTTCGCCGGAGTGCTGGTGCTCACCCCGTTCGGCGCGCGGCTGCTGGGCCGGCTCAAGGGGCCGTGGTGGCTGCGGGTCATCCTGGGCGTGCTGCTGCTCACCGTGCTCGTGCAGGCCCTGCGGTGGCCGCTCGGGATGTGGTTCGAGGTCCGGCTGCGCGACTACGGCCTGTCCACGCAGGACTGGGCGGCGTGGACCGGCGACCGGCTCAAGAGCATGGGCGTCAACATCGTGCTGCTGTCGATCATGGCGCTGGCCGTGGTGGCGCTGGCGCGCCGGGTGCGGCGGTGGTGGATCCCGGCCGCCGCGGGGGCGTTCGCGCTGACGGTGGCCGCCTCGTTCGTCTACCCGGTGGTGTTCGAGCCGCTCTTCAACGACTTCCACTCCATGCCCGAGGGCTCCCTGCGCACCAACCTGCTGGCCATGGCCGAACGCGACGGCGTGCCGGTCGAGGACGTGCTGGTGGCCGACGCCTCGCGCCGCACGACCGCGCTGAACGCCTACGTCTCCGGGTTCGGCGCGACGCGCCGGATCGTGGTCTACGACACGCTGCTCAAGGCCCCGCAGGCCGAGGTCGAGCTGGTCGCCGCGCACGAGCTGGGACACGCCGCGCGCCACGACGTGCTCAACGGCACCCTCGTCGGCGGGCTGGGCGCCGCCTTCGGCGCCATCCTGCTCTTCCTGGTCTTCGAGCTGGTACGCCGGCGCGCCAAGGTCGGCTCGATGGCCGACCCGAGGGCCGTCGGCGTGCTCCTGGGTCTGATGACCTTGGCCGGCGTGCTGTCCGGCCCCGCCCAGAACGTCATCAGCCGCCACGTCGAGGCCCGGGCCGACGTGCACGCCCTGGACCTGACGAAGGATCCGGCGACGTTCGTCGCGATGCAGAAGCGCCTGGCGGCCACCAACATCTCCGACCTGTCTCCCGACCCCGTGGAGTATCTGCTCTACGCCTCCCACCCCTCCGCCCCCGAGCGCATCGCCCTGGCCCGCGCCTGGGCCGGGCTGAACGGCGTCCCGGCGCCGTGACCGGGGTGGTCATCGTCACGAACGACTTCCCGCCCCGGCCGGGCGGCATCCAGTCGTTCGTGCACGGCCTGGCCCTGCGCACCCCCGGCGTGGTCGTCTACGCGCCCGCCTGGCCGGGGTGCGCCGAGTTCGACCGCCGCCAGCCGTACCATGTCGTCCGTCACAGCGGCTCGCTCATGCTGCCCACGCCCGACGTCGCCCGCCGGGCCGCCAGGCTCGTCGCCGAGCACGACGCGCGGACCGTGGTGTTCGGCGCGGCGGCCCCGCTCGGGCTGCTCGCGCCCCGGCTGCGTGCGGCGGGCGCGCGGCGGGTGGTGATGCTGACCCACGGCCACGAGGCGTCCTGGGCCGCCGCGCCGGGGTTCCGCGCGGCGCTGCGCCGGATCGGCGAGCACGCCGACGTGGTGACCTACCTCGGCGAATACACCCGCAGCCGGCTGGTGGCCGCGATCGCGCCGGACAAGCTGGTGCGCCTGGCGCCCGGCGTGGACACCGGCCAGTTCCGCCCCGACGTGCCCAGGGCCGAGCTGGGTCTCGGCGACCGGCCGGTGGTGGCCTGTGTGTCCAGGCTCGTGGCCCGCAAGGGCCAGGACATCCTGATCAGGGCCTGGCCCCAGGTGCTCAGGGCGGTGCCCGCCGCGGTGCTGCTGCTCGTGGGCGGCGGCCCCTACCTGGGCAGGCTGCGCAGGCTGGCGGGCGGCCAGGAGTCGATCCGCTTCACCGGCACCGTCCCGGCGGCCGGTCTGCCCGGCTACTACGCGGCGGCCGACGTGTTCGCCATGCCGTGCCGCACCAGGATGGGCGGGATCGACGTCGAGGGGCTGGGCATCGTCTTCCTGGAGGCGTCGGCGACCGGCCTGCCGGTCGTCGCGGGCGCCTCGGGCGGCGCCCCCGACGCCGTACGCCACGGCGAGACCGGCCTCGTGGTCGACGGCACCGACGTGGGCGAGGTCGCCGGAGCACTGATCGAGCTGCTCGGCGACCCTGAGCGGGCGCGGAAGATGGGGGCGGTCGGCCGTGACTGGATCGTCCGCGAATGGACCTGGGACCTGGCAGCGGCCCGCTTCCGCGCGCTGCTGTGACACCCCGCGACCTCACCGTGGCCGGTGGTACGGCATCCGGGCGCCCGCAGAGTCGTGAATTGTCACAAATCGCCACGGAACACCACGAATCGTGACATGAACTCCCGGCAATGGCAGCACTCCACAGTTACGGATTGCGCGAATCGTCACTTATGGCACATCTATTTCCCAAATGAGCGGGAAAGAATCTCACCGAGCTGGTGCACTGGCTCGTACCTGCACAACCACGCAATAGGGGAATTGTTGGTGAAGCATCCAAAAGGTAGGAAAGTGAAGACCGGGATCGCGGCCGTGGGGCTGGCCGCGGGCATGCTCCTTACGCCGATGCCGGCATCCGCGACCTCCGGCGACGTCGCGGCCATGGGATGCCAGACGACCTCCGCGGTGCTCACGTACACCAGCGGTGGGACATGGAGCAGGAACTGCAGCGGCACCTACTCGATCGGGAGGAGCGCCACCAGGTTCTCCGCCGGCGGCTGGTCCGGCTACGTCACCTACCCGGCCTGGCCCGACGGCCATCGCGAGTTCTGCGATTTCCAGAGTTTCTCCATAGGATCCACGGTCACCTCGGTCACCCTCTATGCCACGAAGGCCCCGTGGTGCCCCTGACCACGGTCAAGGGGATCAGCTCGGACATCGGCGGGGCCTTGTCCGCGAGCTGAATTCACACAGAAACAGCAGTGCCGTCCCGCATTTCCGCTGAAAGCGTTACAAGAATGGCCGCGAGATCGTCTCGCGGCCATTCCTGTTCGTGGCGGCGGCACGGCCGGCCCGAAGGCTAGCCCTTGGTGGAGCCGAGCGTGAGCCCGGCGACGAACTGCTTGTGCAGGAGCTGGAAGACGATCAGCGTCGGCAGTGCCACCAGCACCGACCCGGCCGCCAGCAGGTTGTAGTCGGTGAAGAACTGGCCGCGCAGGTTGTTCAGCGCCGAGGTGACCGGCAGCTTGTCGCCCGAGGACATGAGCACCAGCGCCCACAGGAAGTCGTTGTACATCCAGGTGAACTGCAGCGTGGACAGCGCGGCCAGCACCGGACGGCACAGCGGCAGCGTCAGCTGCCAGTAGCGCCGCCACACGCTCGCCCCGTCGACCAGCGCCGCCTCGTTGATCTCCTCCGGGATCGTGCGCATGAAGTTCGCGATCACGAACACGCAGAAGCCGAACTGGAACGCCACGTGGATGAGGATCAGCCCGAGGTAGGAGTCGTACAGAGCCTGCGAGTCCGACAGCCACGCGGGCAGCGGGACCATGGTGTAGAGCGTGTAGAGCGGGGTGAGCAGCACCTGCGGCGGCAGCAGGTTGCCCGCGGTGAAGACGATCAGCAGCGTCTTGCGGCCGGGGATGCGCAGCCGGGCGATCGCGAACGCGGTGAACGACGCCAGCATCAGCGTGATCAGCACGCCGGGCACCACGATGACGAGCGTGTTGAGGTAGTAGCGGGGCAGCTCGGCCTGGCTCCACGCCTCCCCGTAGTAGTCGAGGGTCAGGTGCTCGGGCAGCGAGAGGTAACCCAGCCGGGCCGTCTCGTCGTACGGGCGGAGCGAGGCGTAGACCGCCAGCGCGAGCGGCATCAGCCAGCCCAGCGCCACCATGGCGAGGAAGACGTGCAGCAGCACCCGCAGCGGCCGCACCGGGCGGCGCGGCGACGCGGCCGGCTGCTGCGACGTCCTGGCCGGGACGGGTGCGGTGAGCGTCATCGTTCCTCCCTGAACAGCTGCGACAGGTACGTGACGATGAACCCGAGTGAGATGGCGAGCAGGATCACCGCGATGGCCGAGCCGAACCCGATCCGGCTGGCCTCACCCACGATGTTCTCGGTGACCAGCACGGACAGCAGCTCCAGCCCGTTCCTGCCCCGGTTGATGGCGTAGACGATGTCGAACGCGCGCAGCGCCTCGATCACCGTGATGACCAGCACGATCACGTTGATCGGCCGCAGCGTCGGGAACACCACCCGGAAGAACGTCTGCGACTCGCTCGCTCCGTCGATGGCCGCCGCCTCCTTCAGCGCGGGATCGACCGCCTTGAGCCCGGCCAGGTAGATGATCATCACGTAGCCGACGTGCCGCCACCCGGCGGCCACCATGACCACCCAGATGTTGATCGATCGGTCGCCCAGCCAGTCGACGGTCAGCCCGCTCACCGCGTTCAGCACGCCGTAGTCGGAGGAGTAGACGAGCTGCGCGATGAACCCCACCACCGCCAGCGACAGCACGACCGGCATGTACAACGCGCTCTGGTAGACCCGCGACAGCCGCAGCCGCCGGTCCAGCAGCACCGCGCAGAACAGCCCGAACGGCGTCGCGATCAGCCCGAGGAAGCCCAGCCAGAGCAGGTTGTTACGGACGGCCGACCAGAACGGCGGGTACTCATCGGCCAGATCGGCGTAGTTCTGCCCGCCGATCCACTCGATGGGGCCGATGCCGTTCCAGTCGGTGCCGGACAGGCCCACGCTGGCCAGCGTGGGCCCCCAGATGAGGCCCACGTTGACGACGATGGCCACCCCCAGCCCGATGACCAGGATGGTCACGTCGCGGGCGGAGTAGCGACGGGTCTTGACTGCCATCAGCGGAAGATGTTGGCCTTCTGCTTCTCGATGCCGGTGAGCAGCGAGTCGATCTCGTTGGGTTTGCCGACGAACGACTGCAGCGACGGGATCATCACGGTCGAGGCGAAGTCGGGCCGCGTGTCGCGGTCGAGGAACTGCGCGATGTGCGACGCCTTGGACACCAGCTCGGCGCCCCGCTTCTGCAGCGCGCTGTAGCCGGAGGTGTCGGCCTCGGAACTGGCCGCCAGGGTGCCCGGATCCAGCTTGGTGGCGATGTTCTGCGACGAGGCCTGCGCGAGGTGCTTGAGCAGCGCCTTGGCGCCCTCAGCGTTCTTGGCCTTGGCCGAGATCATGTAGCCGTCGATGGGGGCGTCGATCGAGTCGGTGCCGTACGCGGGGTTGATCTCGGGGAAGGTGAAGAAGTCGATGTCGTCGCGCTCGCTCTCCGGGAACTGCTGGGCGACGAACATCCCGAGCAGGTACATCCCGGTCTTCTTCTGCTGCAGCGACTGCGCGGCCTCCTGCCAGGTGCGTCCCAGCGCCGCCGGCTGGTGAAACTCCATCAGCCCGCGCCAGGTGTCGAAGACCTGCCTGACCCGGGGGTCGGTCCACGACTCCTTGCCGGCCATGAGCGAGATGTGGAAGTCGTAGCCGTTGGTCCGCATGTTGATGATGTCGAACGTGCCCATGGCGGGCCAGCCGTCCTTGTCGGCGAACGCGACCGGGATCAGCCCGTCGGCCTTCATCTTCCTGGCCAGCGCGGTGAACTCGTCGAGCGTCGCGGGCGGCTCGTAGCCCTTTTCCGCCCAGAGGCTCTTACGGTAGAAGACCGCCCACGGGTAGTAGGTGAACGGCACGAAGTACTGCTTGCCGTCGCTGCCGGTGGAGGCGGCCTTGAAGGCGGGCGTGTAGCCGCCGCCGATGTCCCGCCACACGTCGGAGATGTCGGTCGCCAGCCCCTGCTCGGCGAAGAACTGCATCCGGTAGCCCGCGAACCAGGTGAACACGTCCTCCGGGGTGCCTCTGAGGTAGCGGTTGATGTTCTCCTGGAACGTGTTGTGGTCCACGGTGTTGATCTTCACCTGGGCGGAGGTGAAGCTCTCCAGCACCGAGGCGAGAGACTTCTTCGGCACCTCGTCGGAGGCGTTGGAGCCGATCGTGACGGTCCCCAGGCTGCTGCCGGAGGCTTTACCCGGTGTGGCGGGCTGGTCGGAGCCGCAGCCGGCCAGTACGGCGGGGACGCCGAACGTGGCGGCCGCGCCGAGTATCAAGTTGCGGCGGGAGATGGGCATGCGTTGGTTCACGGTGGTTCCTCCTTGCCCGGACCCTCAAGTTCCCCCGAGTTCGCTCACCTTCCTTCATCGAAAAGCCAACATTTCGGACTGTCAACGCACGATTTCATGACGAATCGCTGGCAGTCGCCGCCAAGGTCCTGCACAACCCGCCACGACCGTTCAGGATTCACCAGGCTCCGGACACGTTTACCAAGCTCAGGCCTTGCCCCGGAGCAGGGGCGTGTCATGATTCCCCCAACGGCATGTCGGAAAGTGTTGGGATCTGGTGATGCGATGCTCGCCCCACAGCGGCAGCAGGCCATTCTGGAGCTCGTCCGTCTGAACGGCGGTGTCAGGGTCGTCGACCTCGTGCGCGAGTTCGGCGTCTCCGACATCACCATCCGCCGCGACCTCGAGGTGCTCGCCGAGCGGGGGCTGCTGGCCAAGGTGCACGGCGGTGCCACCGTCCTCGGCACCGGATCCACCGACGAGCCCGGCTTCGCCGCCAAGTCGGTGCAGCAGGAGGACGAGAAACAGGCCATCGCGCGCCGCGCGACGAGCATGGTGCGGCCCGGCACCGCGGTGGCGCTGTCGGCCGGCACCACCACCTACACGCTCGCCCACCGGCTGGTGAACACGCCCGGCCTGACCGTGGTGACCAACTCGGTCCGGATCGGCGACGTCTTCCTGCACACCGGCCGGCCGGACCAGACGGTCGTGCTCACCGGCGGCGTGCGCACCCCGTCGGACGCGCTCGTCGGCCCCGTCGCCGTGGCCGCGATCCGCCTGCTCAACGTGGACGTGCTGTTTCTCGGCGTGCACGGGATGACGGTCCGGGCAGGTTTCACCACACCGAACATGATGGAGGCCGAGACCGACCGCGCCCTGGTCGAGGCGGCGAGCAGGCTCGTCGTGCTGGCCGACCACACCAAGTGGGGGACGGTCGGGATCAGCACCATCGCCCGGCTCGGCGAGGCCGACGTGCTCGTCTCCGACGCGGGCCTGCCCGATCCGGCCAGAAGCGTGCTGGCCGAGCACGTGGGCGAGCTGGTCATCGCCTGACCGCTCGGGGCCCGCGTGCGGGCCGATTGAGCTCGATGAGTCGGCGCACCATCCTCGGCCGCCGTTCGCCCGCATGAAGACCGGCGCGTCCCCAAGGGGCGCGCCGGGCTCAGGTGTAGAGGGCGTCGATGTCGGCGGCGAAGTCGCGCAGGACGACGTTGCGCTTGACCTTGAGGGTGGGCGTCAGGTGGCCGCTCTCCTCGGTGATGTCCGTGTCCAGGATCACGAACTTCTTGATCTGCTCCGCCTTGGACACCGAGGCGTTGGCCCGGTCGACCGCGCTCTGCACCTCGGCGATGATGAGCGGGTCGGCGCTCAGGTCGGCGAGGGAGGCGCCGTCCCGGCCGTTGGCCGGCTTCCACTGCTCCAGCGCCTCCGGATCCAGCGTGATCAGGGACGCGACGAACGGCCGGTCGTCGCCGACGACCATGGCCTGGGAGACCAGCGGGTGGGCGCGCAGCGCGTCCTCCAGCGGGCCCGGCGCGACGTTCTTGCCCGCCGCGGTGACCAGGATCTCCTTCTTGCGCCCGGTGATCCGCAGGTAGCCGTCGGAGTCGAGCTCGCCGACGTCGCCCGTGTGGTACCAGCCGGAGGCGTCGGCCGCGGCCTGGTCGTTGTTCCAGTAGCCGTCGAAGACGTGCCGGCCCTTGGCCAGGATCTCGCCGTCGTCGCCGATCCCGATCGTGACGCCGGGCAGCGGCTTGCCCACGGTGCCGATCTTGTTCGCGCCGGGCATGTTGACCGTGCAGGGTGCGGAGGTCTCCGTCAGGCCGTAGCCCTCGAAGATCTCGATGCCGATGCCCCTGAAGAAGTGGCCGAGCCGCTCGCCGAGGGCCGAGCCGCCGCAGACCGCCGCGCTGAGGCGGCCGCCGGTGGCCGCGCGGATCTTGCCGTACACGAGCCTGTCGAACAGCGCGCGGCGCAGCCGCAGCCCAAGGCCCGCGCCGCCGGAGCTCTCGGCCCGGCTGTAGGCGACGGCCACCTCCACGGCCTTGGCGAAGATCTTGCCCTTGCCGCCCGCGACGGCCTTCTGCTCGGCGCCGTTGTAGACCTTCTCGAAGACCCTCGGCACGCCCAGCAGGAACGTCGGCTTGAAGTCGGCCAGGTCGGGGGCCACGTTCTTCATGTTGGGGGTGTGCGCCAGGATCGCGCCCGCCTCGACGATGGCGACCTGGATCATCCGGGCGAAGATGTGCGCCAGGGGCAGGAACAGCAGCGCCGCGGGAGCCTGACCGCCGAACAGCGGCTCCAGCGGCCCCTTCACCACGTTGCGGGCGGTGAACAGCAGATTGTCGTGGGTGATGCGGCACCCCTTGGGCCTGCCGGTGGTGCCCGAGGTGTAGACGATCGTGGCCAGGTCGGCCGCGCCCACCCGCTTCCGGCGCTCGGCCAGGACCTCGTCGCCCACTCCGGAGCCGTCCAGCGAGCCGTCCAGCGCGGCCTCGACCCGCCAGACGTCCTTCAGCTCCGGCGCGGCCTCGCGCACGGTCTCCTCATGCGGGTCGAGCTCGACGAACACCGCCTTGGCGGCGCTGTCGGACAGGATCCAGCCGACCTGGTCGGCGGAGGACGTCTCGTAGATCGGCACGGTGACCGCGCCGATCGACCAGATCGCGTAGTCGATGAGCGTCCACTCATAGCGGGTGCGCGACATCAGCGCGACCCGGTCGCCGTGCTCGACGCCCGCCGCGATGAGCCCCTTGGCCAGCGCGACCACCTGGTCGCGCAGCTCGCCGGCGGTGACGGCCGGCCAGGCGTCGCCGACCTTGCGGCGCATGACCACGGCGCCGGGCTCCCGCTCGCCACGCTCGAAGATCGTGTCAGGCAGGCTCGCGGTGGCAGGCACATCCACCAGGACGGGGACGGTGTACTCGCGCACGGATCAGCTCCTCCGGGTGCACGCATGGGGACGGCCAGCACGTTACCGGGATAAGTTACGCGCTGGTAGCTTCGTCATCCAGGCGTTATCAAGGCTGTTCATCACGCTAGCAGCCGATACTCGTAGGATTCCCCGCATGAGGGTCCATGTCGTCAGTGATGTCCATGGCAGTGCCGAGGCGCTGGCCAAGGCCGGAGACGGCGCCGACGCGCTGGTCTGCCTGGGCGACCTGATCCTCTTCATCGACTACGACGACCACGCGCAGGGCATCTTCGCCGACCTGTTCGGCGCCGAACGGGCCGCCGAGTTCATCGGGCTGCGCACGGCCAAGAGGTTCGACGAGGCCAGGGCCATGTCGGCGCGGCTGTGGGCGAGTCTCGACGGCGATCCACGCGAGCACATCGAACGCAACGTGCGGGCCCAGTACGCCAGGCTGTTCGCCGCCATGCCCGAGCCCGCCTACCTCACCTACGGCAACGTGGACATCCCGCGGCTGTGGGGCGACTACCTCCGCGACGGCCACCAGGTGTTCGACGGCCAGAGCGTGGAGATCGGCGGCCTGCGGTTCGGCTTCGTCGGCGGGGGCCTCAAGACCGAGTACCGCACGCCGTACGAGATCAGCGACGAGGAGTACGCCGCCAAGGTGGAGGCGGTCGGCGAGGTCGACGTGCTGTGCTGCCACATCCCGCCCGCGGTGCCGGAGCTGCTGTACGACGTGGTCGCCCGGCGCCTGGAGCGGGGCAGCGAGGCCACGCTGGAGGCGATCCGCCGCACGCAGCCGCGCTACGCGTTGTTCGGCCACGTGCACCAGCCGCTCGTCCAGCGCACCCGCATCGGCCGCACCGAATGCGTCAACGTCGGCCACTTCCGGGGAAGGGGCGTCCCGTACGTCCTCGAATGGTGATCCGACCTGCGCGAGAGCCGGGGAGGGCAGTCCACCGAGAGGGGCGGATTCTGCACTACGGTGTTCGCATGGCTGATCGCACCACTTCGAGCATCACCGTCGACGCCGATCGCGCGGGCGTGATGGCGGTCATCGCGGATTTCCCGGCCTACCCCGACTGGGCCGGCCAGGTCAAGAACGCCGAGATCCTCACCAGCGGAGCCGACGGCCGCCCCGAGACGGTGCGGTTCGTCCTCGACGCGGGAGTGATCAGCGACACCTACACCCTCGGCTACACCTGGCACGACGACGAGAGCGTGAGCTGGCGGGTGGTCGAGCCGGGCAAGATGATCTCGGAGCTGGCCGGGAGTTACCTGCTGGCGAGCGCGGGCAGTGGGACCGTCGTGACGTACGAGCTCGCGGTCGACCTCACGGTCCCGATGATCGGCCTGATCAAGCGCAAGGCGGAGAAGGTGATCGTGGACACCGCGCTCAAGGGCCTCAAGAAGCGCGTCGAGGGCCGCTGAGGTGAGCCCCCGGGTCCTGCTCTTCACCGGGAAGGGCGGCGTCGGCAAGACCACGGCCGCCGCGGCCACGGCCACGCTCGCGGCCAGGCGCGGCCTCAAGACGCTGATCGTCTCCACCGACACCGCCCACTCGCTGGCCGACGCGCTCGGCGCCGCGCCGGGCGAGATCGCGCCGGGCCTGCACCTGCATCAGGTCGACACGCAGAAGACGATGGAGCGTCACTGGGGCGACCTGCAGGACTACGCCAAAGGGCTGCTGGCCGAGCTGGGCCTCGACGAGATCACCTCCGAGGAGATCACCGTCCTGCCGGGCGCCGAGGAGATCATCGCCCTGCTGGAGCTGCGCGAGCACGCCCGGTCGGGCACCTGGGACGTCATCGTCGTCGACTGCGCCCCCACCGCCGAGACGCTGCGGCTGCTGGCGCTGCCCGAGGCGCTCGACTGGCACATGACCAGGCTGATGCCCATGGGCCGGAAGATCATGAAGTTCGTCTCGCCGCTCGTGCGCGGCGTGGCCCACGTCACCGCGCCCGGCGACGACGTCATGAACGCGGCCGAGCGCTTCCACCGCGGCCTGCTGGAGGTGCGCGAGCTGCTCACCGGCGACCACGCCTCCGTGCGTCTCGTGCTCACGCCCGAGGCCGTGGTGCTCGCCGAGGCCAGGCGCACCCTCACCTCCCTCAACCTGTACGGCTACCGCGTCGACGCGGTGATCGCCAACCGGGTCTTCCCCGCCGAGGGTGCCGACGAGTGGCGCGGCCAGTGGGTGGCGGCCCAGTCCCGGCTGCTCGCCGAGGCCGGCGAGTCGTTCGCGCCGCTGCCGGTCCACGTCGTCCCCTACCTGCCGGCCGAGCCCGTGGGCAAGGACGCGCTGGCCGCCGTCGGTGAGGTGATCTACGGCGACTCCGACCCGTTCGCCGCCCCCGCGGTCGAGCCGCCGCTGCGGTTCTCGGCCGACGAGCTGACCCTGTCCCTGCCCGGCGCCGACCGGGCCGACGTCGACCTGGCGCGCAAGGGTGACGAGCTGATCGTCACCGCGGGCCCCTACCGCCGGATCCTGGCGCTGCCGTCAGCGCTGGCCCGCCGCAGGATCAGCGGCGCGGTGCTCCGTGACGGCGTCCTCCGGGTACGGTTCAGCTCAGGAGCCGAATCCGACATAGCGAGCGGAGCAGACGATCCCGGATCGGACGCGACGTGAGTGAGGAGGGTGAGGGACCCATGGCCAGGGAGGGTCAGATGACCGAGAGCAACGACCGGGACCCGATCGGGTCCGTCGCCGACGAGGCGCGTAAGCTGTTCGACACGATCCAGGGACGTGCCACCCGCCAGGTCGGCAGGACCGTGTTCAAGTCCTTCACCGGCGGTGGCGGGCGCAGGGACACGGACGTGTGGAGCGAGGCGGTGGCCGATCCCCAGGAGGAGTACATCTGCCGTGCCTGCCCGGTCTGCCGGGCGATGGCCGCGCAGCGCGAATCCGGCAGTGACGTGGCCGGGCATCTGGTGGCCGCGGGCGGCGAGCTGTTCGCCGCCTTCCGCCAGACCCTCGACACGTTGAGCAGGCCGGCCCCCCGCAGGCCTCGCGACGACGGCGATCGCCGCGACGACGACCACGGTCGCGACCACGTCGAACACATAGACCTGGGATAGGGGAACATCGGACATGCTCACGATCGGTGTTGACATCGGCGGCACCAAAGTCGGGGCGGGGGTCGTCGACGACGAGGGCCGGATCGTCCATGAGGCGTTGCGGCCGACTCCCGCCGACCGGCCCGACCTGGTGGCCGAGACGGTGGCCGACGTCGTCCGCGAGCTGGCCGAGGGCAGAGAGATCGAGGCCGTCGGTGTCGGCGCCGCCGGTTTCGTCGACGAGACCCGGTCGATGGTGCGCTTCGCGCCCAACCTCGCCTGGCGCGAGGAGCCCCTGCAGAAGAAGATCAGCGGCCTGATCGGCCTGCCCATCGTGGTGGAGAACGACGCCAACGCCATGGCCTGGGGCGAGACCAGGTTCGGCGCCGGCCGGGGCCAGTCCCACGTCGTCTGCGTCACGCTGGGCACCGGCATCGGCGGCGGGCTGGTGTTCGACGGCAGCCTCTACCGGGGCCGCTGGGGGATGGGCGCCGAGCTCGGCCACATGCAGGTGCGGCCCGGCGGCCGACCGTGCGGTTGCGGCCAGACGGGCTGCTGGGAGCAGTACGCCAGCGGCAACGCGCTGGTCATCGAGGCCAGGGAGCTCGCCGCGGAGCGGCCCGAAGACGCCCGGATCCTGCTCGGCCTGGCCGGCGGCAAGATCGAGGGCGAGGAGGTCACCGAGGCCGCGCGGCGCGGCGACGCGGTGGCGCTGGCCGCGTTCGACACCCTCGCCGACTGGCTCGGCCAGGGCATGGCCGACCTGGCCGCGATCCTCGACCCCGGCTGTTTCATCGTGGGCGGTGGCGTCTCCCGGGCGGCCGACCTCTTCCTCGACCGGGCCCGCAAGACGTTCGCCGAGCGGCTGACCGGCAACGGGCACCGGCCGCTCGCCGAGATCCGCCTGGCCGAGCTGGGCGCCTCCGCCGGGGTCGTGGGGGCGGCGGACCTCGCCAGGCTGCGCTGACGGGGCTGGATTCCGTCCGTGACCGTGAGGGTGGGCACCTACAACGTACGAGGGTTGAGAGACAGCGTTCCCGCGCTGCTGCGCGTGATCAACGCGATGCGGTGCGACGTCCTGTGCCTGCAGGAGGCGCCGCGCCTGCTCAACTGGCGGGCCAGGCGGCAGGGACTGGCCGAGGCGGCCGGGCTGCGGGTGGTGGCCGGAGGCAGGCTCGGCGGGGTGGCGGTGCTCGCCGCCCCCCGCGTGAGGGTGCTGCACGCCGAGAGCCACGTGCTCCGGGTCTTCGTGGGCCTGGAGGTCCGCGGCCTGGTGATCGCGGTCGTGGAGGTGGACGGCGCGCGGCTCGCCGTGGGCTCGCTCCATCTCGACCTCAACGGCGCGGCCCGGCTGCACCACGCGACCGAGGCGCTGATGCTGCTGGAGAGAGCGGCCTCCTGGTTCGGCGCGGCGGTCGTGCTGGGCGGCGACTTCAACGAGCGTGATCATGAGCCGACCTGGCGCTATCTGGCGGAACGGCTCGTCGACTGCTACCCGCGGGCGCCCACGGGCGACGGCCTGACGTTCACCGCCAGGCGCCCGCAGGCGCGCATCGACGCGGTGTTCGCGGCCCCGGCGCTGACGGTGGTCTCGTGCGGCGGAGCCGACGCCCCGGCCGCCGATCTGGCCGAGGCCACCGACCATCTGCCGGTGGTCGCCGAGTTGCGAATTGACCCCTAACGGCAGGGCGGTCGGCCGCCAGCCCGTAGCATTTGGTCATGACCCGTCGCTTTCGGCGGCGTGCGCTCACCTTGATCTTGGCGACGTCCGTGGCCTTGTCCCAGGTCACGCTCGCCGCGCATGCCGATCCACGCCCCGCCTCGATGGACTCGATCGAGGCCTGGCAGCAGTCGACGAGCGTGCGCCTGGACGCCGACGGCTCGCTCTCCGACGTGCTCGCGCTCACCTCGGGCGACGTGTGGGCCGTCGGCCAGCAGGAGATCTGGGACGTCTGGAAGAACCGCGGCACCATCCGTCACTGGAACGGCGACAGCTGGTCGGAGGTGCCGGTCCGCGACGCCACCACCGCGGGCAACCTGCGCGGCATCGCCGCCGCCTCCCCGGCCGACGTGTGGGCCGTGGGCGACGGCCGGGACGGCCTGCCCTATCTGGCCCACGGCGGCATCACCGGGTTCGACCGGGTGCGGGCCGACGGGCTGCGGGCGGGAGACTGGCTGGGGGGCATCTCCGCCGAGCCCGGCCGGGTCGTGGCCGTGGGCAGCGGCACCAGCCGCGACCCGGCCAAGGGCAACGCCGTCGCCGGGCTCATCGTGACCGGCCAGAACGGCCGCTGGACCGTCCAGGAGACCGCCGACGAGGGCGCCCTCTACGCGGTGTCCGCCGGGTTCGCGGTGGGCGACACCGGCACCCGGCCGTTGATCGTGCACCGCTCCGGCGACGCGTGGAAGACCATGAAGGTGCCTGACATCCCGGGCGGTTACCTGCGTGACGTACAGGTCGACAGCGCCAAGCGGGCGCTGGCGGTCGGCGGCGTCTACCACGGGCCCGACGACGTCGAGCCGCTCGTGCTGTCGTGGAACGGCAAGCGCTGGAAGCGGATCGAGCTGCCCGGCACCGACTCGCGCCTCTACGGCGTGACCGGCGACGGCAAGGGCCGCTACTGGATCTCCGGCTACGACCCGTCGCACGCGGCGAAGCCGTTCATGCTGCGCTGCGAGAAGGACGGCTGCGAGACCATCCGGGGACGAGCCGCGCGGGGCAGGAACAGCGTGCGACTGCAGGCGGTCACCTACCTCGCGGGCAAGGGCGCGGTGTGGGCCGTCGGGCACGCCGTCGACGACGCCGATCGCTACACCGACGTCGTGGAGTCGTTCGGGCCGCGCGCGCCGCTGCCGGCCGACTCCTAGGCCGCGGCTAGAGCACGGCTCCGTCGTCCCAGCCCGAGTCGTTGGGCGGGCCGCCGCCCATGCGCACCACCAGCGCCACGAAGCCGCCGATGAACGCCGCCACGGCGGTGAACAGCGCCCAGCCCTCCATCCGCCAGTCGGCCATCGCCGCCACCAGCAGGTAGGCGGGGCCGCCGAAGAGCGCCACCCAGGCGAGCTTGGTGGGCAGGTCGAGCTTGGGCAGCGGCGGTGGCGGGGGCGGCTGGAAGTGCCCCTCGTCGTCCTCGTCGTCCTCGCCGGACACCGGGTCCCGGCCCTCGTCGCCGTCGTCCTCGGTGTCGCCCTCGGCGAGCTCCGGGGGCTTCACCACGCGGCGAACCGGCTCGACCGGGAGATTCTCGCTGTCGGGCCATGGCTGATCGGCCGAGTCGCGCTCGGCCGTGTCGTTGAAGGACGCGACGATCTGCCGCCAGACCTCGTCCTCGTCACTCTGGGGCGTCACCTAGATCGGCCTCTCCGCAGCGATCGCGACTTCCCCCTGGGTGCGATCAGTCCCTCCGCAAGGGTACCGAGGCATGTGTCCTGATGAAGTCGAGGCTTCCGGCAAAGATCCTGGAGGCATCGTTGTCCAGAGTCGCAACATGGTAGCTATCGGTCAGCTCCTCGATCGTGGCCTGCGGGATCCTCTGACGAATGATCGCGACGCCGGTCGGTTTCACCACATGGTCCTCGGTGCTGTGGTAGACCAGCACCGGCTGCGTGACCCTGTCCAGGTCCGCCTGCACCAGTGACCACAGCGCCGGCAGCGAGGCGGCGGCCTTGACCGGGGTGCGGTCGTAGCCCACCTCGGTCACGCCGGGTCTCTTGATGTCGTTGGCCACGCCGGGCACCGACGACAGAAACCACTTGAGCACCAGAGCCAGCTTGAGCAGTGGCACGTCGCTGGTGATCGACGGGTTCACCACCACCACGCCCCTGATCGCGTCGCCGTGCACCTCGGCCAGCCGCAGCGCGAGGGCGCCGCCCATCGACAGGCCCGCCACGAACACCTCGGCGCAGCGGCCCTGGAGGTCCTCGAACGCCTTCTCCACCTCGGCGTACCAGTCCTCCCAGCGGGTATGGTTCATCTCCTGCCAAGAGGTGCCGTGGCCGGGCAGGCGTGGCAACGAGACGCTCAAGCCATGTCCGGCCAGGTATTCACCCCACGGCCGCAACGACTGCGGCGAGCCGGTGAAACCGTGGCACAGCAGCACACCGATCTGGCCCGTGTGATGGTGGTAGGGTTCCGCGCCTGGCATGAGCGGCATAACAGCTCCTCTTAGGGATTTCATCCCGGATTGGCCCGATCGTCGCACGATCCTGGGGCTTTGTGCGAGAGGTGGTGTATGAGCATCGGTCGTGAGATGCGAAGATGACTCTGCTCGCCGAGAAAGCCGTGAATGTGAGGTGGCCGGGTGTTCTACTGGGTGGTCAAGGCCATCTTGGGGCCGATCCTCCGCATCGTCTTCCGGCCTTGGGCCGAGGGTGTCGAGAACGTGCCCAGGCAGGGCCCGGCGATCCTGGCCGGCAACCACCTGTCGTTCGCCGACCACTTCTTCGGCCCGCTCCAGCTGCGTCGCAAGGTCATCTCGCTGGGCAAGTCCGACTACTTCACCGGCCGCGGCGTCAAGGGTTTTTTCAGCCGACTGTTCTTCAGCGGGGTCGGCACCGTGCCGATCGACCGCTCAGGCGGCAAGGCCAGCGAGGCCGCCCTGCGCACCGGCCTGCGGGTGCTGGGCGAGGGCAACCTGCTTGGCATCTACCCCGAGGGCACCCGTTCACCCGACGGGCGCCTCTACAAGGGCAAGACCGGCGTCGCCCGGCTGGCGCTGGAGTCACGCGCCCCGGTCATCCCGTGGGCCATGGTCAACACCTTCGAGATGATGCCGCCCGGACGTCCGATGCCCAAGTTCGGCATCCGGCCCGGCGTCCGGTTCGGCAAGCCGCTCGACTTCTCCCGCTACTACGGCATGGAGGACGACCGGCTGGTGCTGCGCGCGGTGACCGACGAGATCATGTACGCGCTCATGGAGCTGTCGGAGCAGGAGTACGTCGACAAGTACGCCGCCAGCGCCAAGGTCGAGATGGAACGGACCGCCCGGGCACGCAAGGGCTGACCCGCTGCGGCCGTTCAGGGCAGATGGGCGCGGATCTGCCGGATGAAACCGGGATCGGTGCGGCAGCAGCCGCCGATCAGCGAGGCGCCGGCCCGCTCCCACTCCGTGGCGGCCTGGCCGTACTCCACGGGGTCGGCCAGGCCCAGCCACCGGCGGCGCCCGGCGTCCCACGTCTCGCCCGAGTTGGGGTAGACGACGATGGGCAGCCCGCCGGTGAGCGAGGCGATGAGGCCGGGGATGTGCCCCGGCGCGGTGCAGTTGGCCCCCACGGCCACCACCTGGGTGCTGCCGGTGAACAGGGCGGCGGCCTCGGTGATCGGCGTGCCGTCGTTGATGTGCTCGCCGTCGCGGCAGGAGAAGCTCACCCACGCCTTGACCGAGGGCGTCTCGCGCAGCAGCCGGGCCAGCGCCCGAGCCTCCGGGTAGGACGGGATGGTCTCGCAGGCCAGCAGGTCGGCCCCGGCCGAGGCGAGGATCTCCCAGCGCGGCCGGTGCCAGGCCAGCAGGCCGTCCTCGTCGAGGTCGTAGTCGCCGGTGTATTCGGAGCCGTTGGCCAGAAAGGCTCCGTAGGGGCCGACCGACGCGGCCACCAGCCCGTCACCGGCCTCGTCGCGGGCCTGAGCGGCCAGCTCCACCGAGAGCCGGATGAGCCGCTCGGCCCGTGCCACGTCCAGCCCCCGGTTCGCGAACCCCTGGAGCGACGCCTGGTAACTCGCGGTCGTGGCCACGTGGGCCCCGGCCGCGAAGTAGTCGGCGTGGACGCGCCGGATCAGGCCGGGATCCTCCAGCAGCAGCCGCGCGGACCAGAGCTCGTCGCTCAGGTCGGCCCCGAGTGCTTCGAGGTGGGTGGCCAGCCCGCCGTCCAGGACAAGTGTGCTCACCTCTTCAGCCTATGGTCCTCACGGGGCCGTTCCCGCTCCGGCTCCGGAGGCCGCCGGTGAGCGGGTGCCGGGCTCCGGCCGACGCCTATTCGTACTTCCGGCCGATCTCCCTGACGAGGTCGACGAAGTTGTCGCCGGCGTCGGGGGCGAAGTCACCCGGGGTGTAGACCACCTCGTCGAGCACCCCGGTGAAGGGGAACGGGCCGTGGCGCTCGTACACGTCCCAGGAGACGGGAGAGCGCCGGTCGATGCCGACGTCGATCCCTTCCATGGGGCAGAACGCCGCGAGCATGGGCAGCCCGGTCAGCGTGCCGCGTGGCTCGCCGTCCACGGTCACGGACACGTCCCACACCCAGCCGCCCGGCGCGGTGACCTCCACCCTGACGTGACCGCCGGGGACGCCCGCGTGAAGCAGGCGCAGCTCGCCGTGGCCGTTGTGGGCGAACACCAGCTCGTCCTCGACGTAGAGCAGGTAGCCGCCGCCCTGCCCGCCGTGCGCCACCAGCACGCCCCTGCCCGGAGCGCCGATGCGGGCCTCGACGGTGAACGAGCGCCACTGGACGAGCTGCAACGCCTGCCACCGCTCCAGGGTGTGCGTGCCCGGCGTCAGCCGTACCGGGAGGGGGGCGCGATGCCACGGCGGCCGCAGCAGGTAGCGCAGGCGCGAGCCCTCGTCGAGCGGATACACCTGCCCGGCACGGGCCGCCTCCTCCCAGGCCGCGGCCAGCTCGCGCACCTTCTCCGGCCGTTCGGCCGCCCTGTCGCGCAACTGGGTGGGGTCGCTCGGCCGGTGGTACAGCTCCCACTCGTGCTCGCCGAAGGGAGTCAGCGGGGCGTGCCGGGTGACGATCTCCCACTCACCGCGCAGGTAGCCGCGGTGTCCCTGCAACTCGGCGAGCTGCTCCTGATGATCGTGTACGGCGTGGGCGTCGTGAAGGGCCTTCACCAGGGAGGCGCCCTTCCTGGGCCGGCCCTCGGGCGCCTCGACGCCGGTCAGCTCGATCAGCGTGGGCAGCACGTCCGTGACGTAGCCCCACTGGTTCCTGTGTTCGCCCCGCTGGGGCAGGCCGGCCGGCCAGGAGATGAGGAACGGCACGGCGTGGCCGCCCGCGTGGGTGTTGCGCTTGTACAGGCGGAAGGGGGTGTTGGAGGCCATCGCCCAGCCGCGCGGGTAGTGCGAGAGCGTGCGCGGCCCGCCGATCAGGTCGAGGCGGGCCAGGTCGGCCGCCGGGTCCTCCCGGTCGTGGCGGCTGTTGGCGGACAGCAGGGTGCGCAGGTACTGGGTGGTGCCGTGCTCCTCGCCCTCCCTCGACGCGCCGTTGTCGGAGGTGAAGATGAAGATCGTGTTGTCCAGCTCGCCGAGCTCGGCCAGGGTCTCGCGCAGGACGCCCACGCTGCGGTCGATCCCGGTGATCATGGCGGCGTAGACCTCCATGTAGCGGGCGAACACCCGTTGCCGGTCCGGGGGAAGGTCGTCCCAGGCGGGCACGTCGTCGCCCGGCTCGGCGTTGCGGGGTGGCAGCTCGGTGCCGGGCGGGAAGAGGCCCAGGTCGAGCTGGCGGGCGAAGCGGCGTTCGCGGATCGCGTCCCAGCCGTGGTCGTACCTGCCCCTGTGTCGCGCGATGTCGTCCGGCGCGGCCTGAAGCGGGGCATGGGCGGCGCCGTGGGCCAGATAGAGCAGGAAGGGCGTCTGAGCCGTGCTCGCCTGCCTGACCATCGCGACGGCCTCGCGCGTGAGGTCGTCGGTCAGGTGGTAGCCGTCGGGGTAGCGGTCCACCTCGACGGCGGAGTTGTCGCGGATGAGCCGGTGCGGGTGGTGGAAGTCGGTGAACGCCTCCAGGAACCCGTAGAACCGGTCGAACCCCCGCTGCACCGGCCAGGCGTGCCGGGGCCCGGCGTCCGACATGTCGGAGTCCTTGGTCAGATGCCACTTGCCCACGGCCATGGTCTGCCATCCGGCCGCCCGGAAGATCTCGGCCATCGTGAAGGCGTCCGGAGCGAGCTCGCCGGCGTAGCCGGGGAACCCAGGGTCGGAGTTGGCGATGTGCCCCACCCCGGCCAGATGCGGGTCGACGCCGGTCAGCAACGCGGCCCGGGTGGGCGAGCACATCGGCGTGACGTGGAAGTCGGTCCACTGGACGCCCTGCCCGGCCAGCTCGTCCAGGTGCGGAGTGGGGATCTCGGAGCCGTAGCAGCCCAGGTCGCCGAAGCCCACGTCGTCGACGAGGACGACCACGATGTTCGGGGCGCCGGGACCGGGCGTCGGCCGCGTCGGCCACCACGACTCCGACCCCGCGAACGTCCTGCCTACCCGCCCGCCGAAACCCTCATACGCGATCATTTCCGGAGTATAGGCATACCAGCGATCCGGGACAGGAGGCCGGCGCCGGGTCACCGGTTCGGGGACGGCCACGGGATCGGCGGAGTGGACACCGCTCCGTTGACAGCGAAACCAACCAAGCGCATGATTGGTCGGCTGGAGTGGATCACGGGCCGGCGGCGGGCACACGAGGCCCCCGCCCGAGGCGAAGGGTCGTCCCATGCCTGCTCACCGCGCACATCCGACCCGCAGGCAACTGCTGCGCGGTGCCGCCGCCGGAGCCGGGGTCGCGTTCGGCTCGACGGTGCTCGGCCGCGTCGCCGCGCACGCGGACGCCTCGGCCGCGCCGGAGTACGACGTCGTGGTCGTCGGAGCCGGAGCCGCCGGGATGACCGCGGCGCTGGCGGCGGCCAAGCGCGGGCTGAACACGCTCGTGATCGAGAAGGCGGCCACGTTCGGCGGCTCGGCGGCCCGCTGGTCAACCCCAGGGGCGCGGCCGTCGTGCTCGCGACCTACGACCGCTGGGTCAGGGCCGTGGCGCAGGGGAAGAAGCCGCTCACCATGGGACAGGCGCTGGCCGGAGCGCTGCGGGCCGGGCTGCTGCAGGCCGGGGTGCCGGTCTGGCTGAACACGCCGCTCATCGACCTGCGCGTCGACTCGGGCCGCGTCACCGGCGTGCTGGTGTCGCGCGGCGGCGTACCGACCCTGCTCAAGGCGAGGTACGGAGTCGTGGTCGCGTCGGGCGGCTTCGAGCACAACGACGGCATGCGCGACCGCTACCAGCGTCAGCCCATCGGCACCGACTGGACCGTCGGCGCCTCGTCCAACACCGGGGACGGCATCACGGCCGGTCTCGCGGCCGGGGCGGAGGTCGCGCTGATGGACGACTCCTGGTGGGGGCCGGTGATCCCGCTGCCCGGCGAGCCGTACTTCTGCCTGGCCGAGCGCACCCTTCCGGGCAGCGTCATCGTCAACCAGCAGGGCGCCCGCTTCGTGAACGAGGCCGCCCCCTACAGCGACGTGGTCCATGTCATGTACGACAGGAACGCCGCGGCGCCGCACATCCCCGCCTGGATGGTGATCGACCAGAACTACCGCAACCGCTACCTCTTCAAGGATCTCGCGCCCACTCTGCCGTTCCCCGACGCGTGGTACGGCAACGGCGCCCTGGTCAAGTCGGGCACGATCGCCGGCCTGGCGGCCAGGATGGGAGTGCCCGCCGGAGCCCTGCAGAGCACGATCAGCCGCTTCAACGGCTTCGCCCTGACCGGCAGGGACCTCGACTTCAGGCGCGGAGACAGCGCCTACGACCACTACTACACCGACCCGGCGGTCCTCCCCAACTCCTGTCTCGCGCCGCTGTGGCTGCCGCCGTTCTACGCCTTCAAGATCGTTCCGGGCGACCTCGGCACGAAGGGCGGCCTGGTCACCGACGCCAGGGCCCGGGTGCTCTCGCCGGCCGGCGCGGTCATCCCCGGCCTCTACGCGGCCGGCAACGCCAGCGCCGCGGTGATGGGCCACAGCTACACCGGCGCGGGCGCCACCATCGGCCCCGCCATGACGTTCGGCTACGTCGCCGCCAACCACATCGCCGACACCCGCTGACCGCCGGCGGACCACGCGCGTCGCGGAGGCGACGCCGGGGCCCTCGTCGAGTGGCACGGCCAGGGCCGCCGGGCCCGATCGCGTGGCGCGACCGTGCGGTCGCGGCAGCCGGGCCCCATCGCGTGGCGCGACCGGGCCCGGCGCCGGATGACGGCCATCCGCTCACCCGGGTGTCCGGTCAGGAGCGCTTCCAGAAGGGGCGCCGCGGCTGCTCCGGGGCCGATCCGCCGTGCGGAGCGCCGCCGGTGAGGGCGGTGAGCACCTCGATGGCGTGCGCGCGCAACGCCTGCGGATCCGCGCCCGGCCGCTCGGCCGCCTCCAGCTCGCGGGCCAGCGCGGAGAGCTCCGCGTGATCGCCCAGGTAGGCGGACAGGGCGGCGAGCCGGGAGCCCAGGTCGGCCAGGTAGAGCACGTCGGCCATGGGCAGTGCCCTGAGCCGGTCGAGCTCGGCCGTCAACTGCCCGCGGACGGCCTCCAGGCCCTGTGGCGCGCGGCGGGCCGGACGAGGTACGGCGGGAGGTGCGAAGACCGGGCCACGAGGCCCCACGGAGCCGCCCGCCGAGCCGCCCGCCGAGCCGCCCGCCGAGCCGCCCATCGGGCCGCCCATCGGGCCACCCGCCGGCGCGCCACGGAAGCCCTCGTCCTCCAGGGCCGCCTCGAAGCTCGCCGACCTCGGCAGGAACCCCGAAGGCGCCGCCATCACCGCGGCCTGGGCCACGAACCCGGACATCGGAGGCGGGGCCGAGGGCATCTCCCAGCCGCTCGGTGGCTCCACCGGCTGGATCACCCGGTGCTCCGGCCCGCCCTCGGCGACCTGCCGCGTGTCCACCGCCACGTAGGCGGTGAAGCGGCACAGCACGCCGTACTCGAGCGAGACCCGCACGATCTCGGACTCCAGCTCGTGCTCGCCCATGGCGTAGCGGTCCTCCAGCTCACGCAGATGGGCGCGGGCCCAGACGGCGCGCAGCGCGGGGTTGTCCACCACCGTGCCCGCGACCTGCCGCTCCCACGGCGCGCCCGCCGCCAGGCCGCGTACGGTCACCGAGTCGCCGGAACGGCGACGGCCGTACACCCGCAGCGGCACCCCCGGGAACATCGACCCCAGGTGGGTCACCGTGCCCGGCTCCACGTCGAGCCCCTTGAGCGACAGGTCCGTCACCACGGGAGCGCCGATCCGGCGGTGGATCTGCTCCATGGCCGCGTCGAGCCGGTCCTCCGACTCGACCAGCTCGCACCGGCCGGCACCCAGCCCGGCCAGCCGGCCCAGGAACCCGGCGTTCACCGCCCGGTCGATGCCGACCACGTGGACGCGCATGGCCGACAGGGCGCCGCCCGCCCGCTCCAGGATCTGGTCCTCGTTGCCCACCTGGCCGTCGGTGACCAGGACCAGCACCCGCTCCCTGCCCTCGGCGGGCTCCAGCAGCGCGACGGCCTCGCGCAGCGGCTCCAGCAGCTCGGTGCCGCCTCGGGCGTCGACGCGGGCCAGATGCTCGACGGCCCGGTAGCGGTTGCGGTCGGAGCCCGCCACCAGCCCATCGAACGCCTGCTCCACCACCGAGTCGAAGGCCAGCACCGCGAAGCGGTCCTCGGCGGCGAGGGTGTCGACGATGCGGGCGGCGGCGCGCCGAGCCGCGACCATCTTCCAGCCGCTCATGCTCCCCGACCGGTCGAGCAGCAGCACGAGGTCACGCGGTGTCCGGGTGGCCTGCACCTCCGGTGGCACCACGGTCAGCGCGAACGTCCCCTCGCCGTCGAGCTGCAACGACGTGGACGTCTCGAACGACAGGCGCAGGATGAAGTCGCGGTCAAGGCGTTCGCCGGGGCGCACTCGTACCGTGTGGCCCTCCTCCTCGACCACGTGCAGGCTGGAGGCCATCTCGCGCAGGTCCAGCCCGGCCGGGTCGACCGTCGCGGCCAGCGACAGGCGCACCGGGTCGGGGAAGCCGGGCAGCAGCACCGGGGGAGTGACGCGCGAGGCGTCGGGCACCGCGTCGGTGTCGGGCACGGTGCCGTCACCCGCCGAAGGGCCGTCGAGCGGCACGCCCGGCACGTAGCGGGGCGCGACGACCAGCGGGAAGCGGAAGGTGGCCGCGCCGTCCTCGTACGGCAGCGGCTGGCTCAGCGACAGCCGGACCGTGACGCGCTCGCCGGGCAGGATGTTGCCCACCCTGATCGTGAACACGTCCGGCCGCTCCTCCTCGGCGATCGCGGCCCTGCGGCCCTCGCGCAACGCCTGGTCGTAGTCGGCTCTGGCCTGGCCGCGCTCCTTCAGCTCGCCCTCGATGACCCGGTCGTCGGCCTCCATCCTGAACGCCGTCACCGCCGCCCTGTCCGGGAGCGGGAAGACGTACGTCGCCTCCAGCGTGACGTCGAACGGGTTGCGGAAGCCCTGCGCCACCTCGACGCCGGCGACGAGACCGGAGATGCCGGCCGTCACGTCGACGCTCTCCAGCGGCAGGTTGCCCCGTTCGGTGCGCAGCGCGCCGAACCCCGCGTCCGGCACCGGCTGGCACCGCTCCGGTGCGAGCGTGGTGATCTTCATAGCAGCTCCCTCTCGTCGAGCGCCGCCAGCAGCGGCCCGGCCGCGGTCAGCACCGCCTGGATGTCGTCTGAAGTCGGGATGCGGCCGGCGCCGTCGAGCACCAGCGTCACCCCCGTCGCGAGCCTGACCCCCCGCACCAGCCCGCCGGCCGCGAGCCGCGCGCCGTCCGGCCCGGGCGGACCGCCCGAGTCAGGTACGTCGTGCCCCGGCGGAGCGCCCGGATCGCGGGCGTCGTACGGCGGGCGGGTCCAGAACCGGGAGCGGGTGGCCGCCGAATCGGCGTCGTGTGACTCGGGCGCCTCCCGAGCGGGTGCCGGCACCGGAGCGCCGGCCGCTGAAGCGCCGGGGGCCAAGGACCCGGCCCCCGGAACGGCGGGCGCCGGGGCGGTGGGAAGCGGCAGGGCCGCCGCTTCGAGCATCGAGTCGGTCGCCCCGGCGAGAGCGGTCTGGATGTCCGCGATCGACCTCCCGGCCGCCTGGAGCCGCTTGACGGCGACCAGTTGCAACAGGTGGCGGCGGCCGTATCGGGCGACGCGGCCGCGCCGGGACAGGGGCGGGTCGACGAGGCCGATGGTCGTATACCACCTGATCAGGCGCTCGCCCGGCACGTCGCGGACCCGGCCGTTGACCGGCTGGGCGTGGCTGCGCAGCAGGTCGGCCGCGCGCTCCGCCAGCTCGCCGATGGTCCAGGTGTCGCTCATACCCTCACAATGACACTGTCACTATTACAGTGTCAACGGGATGATTAAAACGCCCGATTTGGTTCATATAGACATGAGCATGTTGTCGAACCAACGGGGAGGAAACGACATGGCTAAGATCACGGGCCCGCTTACGGGCGACGCGAAGAACATCGTCGCGGAGGCCTTGCAGGGAGCCCTGGTCGATCTCATCGACCTTTCGCTGGTCGCCAAGCAGATGCACTGGAACGTGATCGGCCCGCACTTCCGCCAGGTCCACCTTCAGCTGGACGAGGTGACCTCGCTGGCGCGGGGGCACGCCGACACCATCGCCGAGCGGGCGGCGGCGATCGGCCTGAACCCTGACGGGCGCTCCACGACCCTCGGCAAGTCCACCAAGCTGCCGCAGCCGGAGCGGGGCTGGATCGAGGACGGCAAGGTCGTGGCCAGCATGAGCGACATCCTCGACGGCATCGGCCAGCGGATGCGCGAGCGGGTGGAGGCGACCGAAGAGCCGGATCCGGTGACCCAGGACCTGTTCATCGCCGTTGCCCAGGACATCGACAAGCAGCGCTGGATGTTCCAGGCCCAGCGCTGAGCCCGCCGAAGCCCGGGAGCCCGCGTGCCCCGGGCTTTCGCGTGCCCGGACCCTGGTTCGCCGCCCTCCGGCGAGGAGCGCCGCCGGCCGCCCGGGCCGCAGGCGGGCGCTGTGCGTCCACTTCGTGATCGGATAAGGTCCCTCGTCATGGTGGAACGGGATGGATCAAGCGGCGACCCCGAGCTCGACCGGCTCATGGCCGAGTTCAAGGCCAATTCCAAGGAGCTCTCCGATGTCATGGGCCAGGTCGGCGAGGTGCGCGGGCAGGCGACCGCCGCCGACGACAAGATCAGAGTCCAGGTCTCGTCGTCAGGGGAGCTGACCTCCCTGCGCATCGACCCGAGGGCGATGAAGCTGGGCTCGGAGGAGCTGGCCGAGGCCATCCTCGACGCGGCGCGGCGTGCGACCGAGGACGCGGCGAGGCGCCTCATGGACGTGACCAGGCCCTATCTCGACGACGACCTTCCGGGTGATCAGCGGCGCCGCAGGTAGGAGGCGGAGTCCACGGGCGTGACCGGGCCGCCGTGCGGCCCCCTCCGCTCAGAACATCCTCGGGATGAGGCTGCGCGTCCCGTGGATGAGGAACTTCTGGTACATCTCCTGCTCGGTCAGCCCGTGCTCGGACCCGGGCAGCGGATTGTCGCCGTGCTGCGCGTCCAGGGTCATCGAGTACGTGGTCGACGCGGCCATCCGGGGGACGAAGTTGCCGGTGTTCAGCGTCACCCCGTTCGGCAGGGCGACGTTGGTGCCGAGCACCCGCAGGCCGGGCACCTTCGACATCAGCGCCACGCCACCGTCGATGACCCCGTTGAAGGCCATGTTCGCCACGAAGTGCTCGCGGTAGGCGGTGAGGTTGTATCCGGCCGACCTGACATCGTTGCCGGCCAGGTCCGTCTTCATCCCGCCCAGGTAGTTGAGGCCCAGCGGAAGCACCACTTCGCCCGTGGCATAGGCCACGCTGTCGGCGACCCAGTAGAAAAAGGTGGGCAGGAGTAACTGGACGAACCGGTTGGCGGAGACCTTGAGCAGGATCGCCTTTCGTTTCATGATCGCCAGAAACAGTTTCCAGGTGAGCACCTGATAGCCGATGGTGTACATCATGTCCACCGTCAAAATCCAGCAGAGCACTTTCAGTGCGTGATTGATCTGCTCGATGACATTGGCGTAGGCGCGGCACGCCATCGCCGCCTTGCGATGCTTGAGAGAGACCTGGTAGACGGCTGGACCGTATTTCGTCGTCCAGAACTCCTTGAAAGCGTCGACCTCCGTACCGGAGCTCTTCTTCCACACCTCGGCGGCGGCCGAATTGGCCTCCTGAAAGTGACTGTCGATCTTGTCGGCGATGGCGTCGAGTTTGTCGGCCGCCTCGCGGATCCGGTCCGGGTCGCCTTCCAGGTAACGGATTCCGAACAGGAACTCGGGTGCGAACGCGCCGGCGAGTCCGGCGCCGGCCATGCCGCCCAGTGCGATCTTGCTGGCCAGCCCGATGGGCATGACGGCTTCCTCCGCTCAGTCGCTCTCGGCCAGCGTCACCGGCACGGCGATGTCCTTCTTGTCCTTGGCGAATTCGAGGAGCGCCATGATGGGGCCACTGTCGATCATGCTCGCCCAGTCGGCCGTCTTGACGTTCTCGCTCATCGCCAGCAGGCCCTTACCAATGGCCGCATAGGCGGCTCCGATGTCCTGCACGGCCTTTTCCAGGGCGTCGTCCGCGGCGTCGAAACCCGGGTGACCGTCCTGGCCCTTGCGGAAGATCTGGGCGGCCTCGTCGGTCGCCGGGTTGCCGAAGTAGGGGACGAGAGAGTCGAGGTCGCTGCGAGGCTGGGCGACGGCGCTCCTGAACTGGATGTCCTCGTCACGGATAAGCCTGCCGCTGTTCTCCATGCTTTCGTGGTCGGTGTGCCCCAACTTGCCTCCTTGATCGAATGAATGATCAATTCGCAAATCGTAAGGCTAGATATCGACGCCGTACGTTTCCATGACGTTAATCTTTTCGCTGCCGGACCGGAACGCGAATGTGCGAAGACCGTCACCTTGTCCGACGGTTAAGGTTCGAGAGAAGTTCGTCCGGCCGGAGCCCCGCCATGCCCCGCACGAACCTCGCCCACGCGCTCTAGACGGCGCGGCGCAGCGTGAGGGTCCACGATTGCTCGTTGACCTCGATCCCGTTCTCCGTCCCCCGCTCCTCCGACTCCAGCTCGAACCCGGCCTCCTGGTAGAGGCGCCGGGCGCCGGCCAGGCAGTCGCGGGTCCACAGCGTGATCCGCTCGTAGCCGCGCTCGCGGGCGTGGCGCACGCACTCCTCGACGAGCGCGCGCCCGAGGCCGAGGCCCCGGGCGGACGGCTCGACCAGCAGCATCCGCAGCTGCGCGGTCGTGTCGTCCTTGTGCACGCAGAACACGCACCCCGCACGCTCGCCGCCGACCTCGGCGATCCACCCCGCGTCGCGCGCGGGGTCGTAGTCGGCCACGATCCGGGCCACGAGCCGCTCGAATTCCATGCCCCAGCCCCACTCGGCGCTGTAGAGCTCGCCGTGCCGGTTGACCACCCAGCCCAGGTCGCCCGTGCGGGGCGGCCTGATGAGGTACGGCTCGCGCTCCGCCCGCCCGCCGAGCAGCTCCCGGATCGTCGCCATGCCGGCCACCATCCGCCGCTGCCGCTCGTCGGACAGCCCGGCCAGCACCTGCTCGATCCGCTCGCTGGAGCGCGCGTCGAGCTCGCCGAAGGTGGCCACGCCCGTCTCGGTCAGGCTCACCACCTGCTTGCGCGCGTCGGTGGCCGAACGCTCCCGTGAGATCAGGCCGCCGGCCTCGAACCGGCCGAGGATCCTGCTGAGGTAGCCCGCGTCGAGGTCGAGCAGGGCGCGCAGCTCGCCGGTCTCCAGCTGGCCGGCGTGCGCGAGCTCGAACAGCACTCTCACCTCGGTCAGCGAATAGGGCGAGTCGAGCATGCCCGCCTGGAGGATGCCCATCACCTTCGTATAGAACCGGTTGAAGGCCCTGACCTCAGAAACCCTTGCTTCTGTCAACAAATTCATTGCCTCAGTCAAGCATGAGAGGAACACTTTTGTGAAGTGCCTGTACATCGGCGGTTACGGTCCCGGCATCCAGACGATCGGCGACGGGCTGACCCGCCTCGCCTCGCCGTCGTTCCTCGCCGCGCATCCCACGCTGCCGGTGCTGTACGCCGTCGGGGAGCTGGCGCAGGGCTGGATCACGGCGTTCACGACCGAAGGCGGCCTCGCACCGCTGGACGAGCGCTCCAGCGACGGCGACAGCCCCTGCCACGTCGCGGTGCACCCCTCGGGCACGTTGCTCGCCGTCGCCAACTACGGAGACGGCACCGCCGGCCTGCACCACCTCGGCCCCGACGGGGCGTTCACCGGCGAGCCGATCGTGCTGCGCCACGAGGGGGCGGGCCCGGTGCCCGACCGGCAGGAGAGCTCACACGCCCATCAGTGCGTCTTCCACGACGACGTCCTGCACGTCAGCGACCTGGGCACCGACGAGATCCGCCGCTACACGCTCGACGGCACGCCGCTGGAGTCGCTGCGGCTCGACCCCGGCACCGGCCCGCGGCACATGGTCTTCACCGGCTCGCGCCTCTACGTGGTGGGCGAGCTCGACGGCATCGTCACGCTCATCGACGGCGAGAGCAGGCAGGGCACGCCCGCGTCCAGGCGTGAGGTGGTCAACCAGCCCTCCCACCTCGCCGTGGCGAACGGCCTCGTCTACGTGGGCAACCGCGGCCCCGACACGATCTCGGTGCTGCGGGCCGACGACCTCTCGCCCGTCGCCGAGGTCCCGTCGGGCGGCGACTGGCCGCGGCACTTCGCGATCGACGGCGACCGCCTGTACGTGGCCAACCAGCGCTCCGACAGCGTCACGGTGTTCGCGCTGGAGGACGGCGTCCCCGAGCCGACCGGCCAGGCGTACGAGGTCAGGAGCCCGTCCTGCGTGCTCCCCGCCTAGCCGGGGCCCCGGGACACCGGCCCGGGCGGTGCCGACGGTGCGCCCGGCTCCCAGGCCCGCGGAGGGTGTGACGTACGCACGGCCCCGCACCGGCCCGACGGGCGCCCGCGCGTCAGGGACGGGCAGGTCTCCGGTAAGGACTTCGCCAAGGGGGAGGAGCGTCCGGGGCCCGGCCCCGACCATGGGTGCTCGTGCGCCATGTCCTCGCCGCCCTCGTCCTGCTCGCCGCCGGTTGCGGCACCGCCTCCGCGCCCACCGGCCCCGAGCCCGCCCCGGCGTCCGCGCCCGTGGCCGCCTCCGAGCGGGCCGCGCCCGCGCCGCCCGCGGGAGCGGACCGGCCGTGGCGCATCACCGAGCGCGGCGGTGAGCACGAGATCGAGGGCTACGCCGACCGGGTCAGCGTGCTGCCGGGGGAGAGGTTCCGGCTGCTCGTCTCCACGTCCGCGCCGCGCTTCACCGCGTCGGCGTTCCGGATGGGCGCCCGGCCGGTCTCCGTCTGGCGCTCCGCGCGCACCGGCGGCGTACGTCAGCCGCCCCCGAAGGTCGTCGAGGGCATGGTGACCGCCGCCCACTGGAAGCCCTCGCTCACCGTCGACACCACCGGCTGGGCCGAGGGCGCCTACCTGGTGCGGCTGGACGCCTCCACGGGCGGCCAGCGCTACGTCCCGATCACCGTGCGCTCGGCCTCGGCCGAGGGCCGGGTGGTGATCGTCAACGCGGTCACCACCTGGCAGGCGTACAACCTGTGGGGTGGCCGCAGCCTGTACACCGGGCCCGGCGGCTACGACGACCGGTCGCGCAAGGTCACCTTCGACCGCCCCTACGACGGCTCGGGCGCCCGGCTCTTCCTCGACTTCGAGCAGACCGCCATCCAGCTGGCGGAGCGGAGCGGGATGCCACTGGCCTACCTGACGAGCCTCGACCTGCGGCCCGGCGCGCTGCGCGGCGCCCGCGCCGTGGTGTCGCTGGGGCACGACGAGTACTGGTCGCCGGAGATGCGGCAGGCCGTCACCCGGGCCCGCGACCGGGGCGTGAACCTGGCCTTCCTCGGGGCCAACGCCGTCTACTGGCGGATCGGGCTGTACGGCAGGATGATCATGTGTGACAAGGAGACCCAGTGCCCGCTCTGGCGGCACTCGGAGCCGGAGAGCGGGCTGGTCGGGCAGATGTACGACTGCTTCCCGGCCGAGGCGACCTACCGGGTGAGCCGGCCGGGCCACTGGATCTTCAAGGGCACCCGGGGCCGGAGCTTCCCGGGGCTCGCGGGCGTCGAGACCGACAAGGTGTCGCCCGATTCGCCGGTCAACGTCCAGGTGCTGGCCGAGTCGCCGGTCGACTGCGGCGGCCGGGCCACGGTCAGCAACACCACCTACTACACCGCCCCCAGCGGAGCCGGGGTGTTCGCCTCCGGCACGATGCGCTGGGTGTGCGGCATGAAGGGTGAGGCGTGCGGCCACGGCGTGACGCGGGCCGCCTCCGACTTCACCCGCCGCGCGACGCTCAACCTGCTGACCAGGTTCGCCAAGGGACCCGCCGGGCCGGCCTAGGACTGCTTCCCCCTGGCCCGCGTGATGGCGTCGAGCATCCGCCCGATCTCCCGCTCGGCCGGCTCCTTGGTCACGCCGAGCCCGGCGAGGGCCGCGACCGCCGGGTCGCCCTCCAGGGTGAGGGCGGCGAGCAGCAGGTGCTCGGTGCCCACGTAGTTGTGGCCCAGCCGCAGCGCCTCGCGGACGGTCAGCTCCAGCACCTTCCTGCCCTGCGTGCTGAACGCCGGAACTCCGGACGGCGGGTCGGTGGCGGGGCCGAGCGTGGGCGTCACCGCCTCCCTGACCTCGCCGAGCGTGACGCCGAGCGCCTCGACGGTCTTGGCGGCGAGAGCCTCGGGCTCGTGCAGCAGGCCGAGGACGAGGTGGCCGACGTCGATGTGGTCGTGCCCGGCCCCGCCGGCCTCCTCCTGCGCCTGCTTCAGACCCGTCAACCGCGCGTTGACGATCAGGATCAGTCGTGCGTGGACGCCAGCCGGACGGCCGCCTGCCAGCGCCGGTAGGCGGCGTCGTCGCGCTCACCGGGCTCGAACCGGCGGTCGAGCTGCCACGTCTTGCGCAGCTCGTCGGCCGAGCCCCACACCCCCGCGCCGAGCCCCGCCAGGAAGGCGGCCCCGAGAGCGGTGGTCTCCTGGATCACCGGCCGTTCGACCACCGCGCCGAGCTGGTCGGCCTGCAGTTGCATCAGCAGGTCGTTGGCGCTGGCCCCGCCGTCGGCCTTGAGCACCGGGGCCGACCCGCCGGTCATCACCTCGACCACGTCGCGCACCTCGAACGCGATCGCCTCCAGCGTGGCCCGGACCAGGTGCGCCCTGGTCGTGCCGCGGGTGATGCCGGTGATCAGGCCGCGCGCCTCCGGGTCCCAGTGCGGCGCGCCGAGCCCGGTCAGCGCGGGGACGAACACCACGCCCCCGCTGTCGGGCACCGTGCGCGCCAGCGCCTCCGACTCGGGGGCGGTGCCGATCAGCCCCAGCCCGTCGCGCAGCCACTGCACGGCCGCTCCGGTCACGAAGATCGACCCCTCCAGCGCGTACGTCAGCTCGCCCGAGGGTTTCTGCCAGGCGACCGTGGTGAGCAGCCCGGCCGCCGAGCGGACGATCTCGCCACCCGTGTTGGTCAGGATGAACGACCCCGTGCCGTACGTGCACTTGACGTCGCCCACGGCGAAGCAGGTCTGCCCGAACAGCGCCGCCTGCTGGTCGCCCGCGACGCCCGAGATCGGCAGGTCGAGCCCGAGGAAGGCGCCGGGGGCGGTGCGGCCGAGCTCGCCGTAGTTGGGCACGATCTCCGGCAGGGCCGCCTCGGGCACCCCGAACAGCTCGCACAGCTCCGGCTCCCAGCCGCCCGAGGCCAGGCCGTACAGCAGGGTGCGGGAGGCGTTGGACGGGTCGGTAATGTGCCGCGCGCCGCCGGTGAGCCGCGCGATGAGGTAGGAGTCGACGGTGCCGATCACCACGTCGCCGTCGGTGACGCCCGCCCAGGCGCGCGGATCGTGCTCGGCCAGCCAGGTCAGCTTGGAGGCGGTGAAGTAGGGGTCGAGCCGCAGCCCGGTCAGCTCCGAGACGCGCGGCTCGTGCCCCTGCTCCCGCAACCGGGCGCAGCTGCCGGCGGTGCGGCGGTCCTGCCAGACGATCGCCCGCCGCGGCGCGGCCAGGGTGCGCCGGTCCCACAGCACCGCGGTCTCCCGCTGGTTGGTGATCCCGACACAGGCCGGTGTCGAGGTCGCCCCGCGCAGCGCGGCGGCGCAGGCGCTCAGCGCGGCCTGCCAGATCTCCTCGGGGTTGTGCTCCACCCAACCCGGCTCTGGGAAATGCTGGGCGAACTCCTGGTAGCCCCTTGACTCGATCCGGCCGTCGTCGGTCACCACCAGTGCCGTGACCCCCGTCGTGCCCGCGTCTATCGCCAACACGCTCACGAATTCTCCTCCCGGAAGACGTTTCGCTCGGTACGCTCGCATTTGGTCTAGACCAATGCCCGCACAGGCGGGCACAATGCGATGCTGGTAGTGAAGCTCATCGGGAGGAACCCGTCATGCGTATTGGAGTGCTCACCGGGGGTGGCGACTGCCCCGGTCTCAACGCGGTTATCCGGGCCGTCGTCAGAAAGGGAGTGGGCGCCTACGGCCACGAGTTCGTCGGCTTCCGTGACGGCTGGCGTGGCCCCCTCGAAGGCGAGACCATGCCCCTGGACATCCAGGCCGTCCGCGGCATCCTGCCACGAGGCGGCACGATCCTGGGCTCGTCGCGCACCAACCCCATGAAGATCGAGGGGGGCGTCGACCGGATCAAGGACAATCTGGCGGTCACCGGCGTCGACGCGTTGATCGCCATCGGCGGCGAGGACACCCTCGGGGTGGCCAAGCAGCTCTATGACCGAGGCGTCAGGGTCGTCGGCGTGCCCAAGACGATCGACAACGACCTGTCCGGCACCGACTACACCTTCGGCTTCGACACCGCCGTCAACATCGCGGTGGAGGCCATCGACCGCCTGCACACCACGGCCGAGTCCCACCACCGGGCCTTGATCTGCGAGGTGATGGGCCGTCACGCGGGCTGGATAGCGCTGCACGCCGGCATGGCGGGCGGCGCCAACGTCATCCTCATCCCGGAGAAGCCGTTCGACATCGACCGCGTCTGCGAGTACGTCGAGTCCCGCTTCCGCACCCGCTACTCGCCGATCCTCGTGGTCGCCGAAGGGGCGCACCCGATCGAGGGCCAGATGGAGCTGCAGGCCGGCGAGCTCGACGCGTTCGGCCACGTGCGGCTCGGCGGCATCGGCGAGGTGCTGGCCCGGGAGATCGAGAAGCGCACCGGCAAGGAGGCCCGCACCACCGTGCTCGGCCACATCCAGCGCGGCGGCACACCGACCGCGTTCGACCGGGTCCTGGCCACCAGGTTCGGCCTGCAGGCGATCGACGCGGCTCACGAGGGCGACTTCGGGAAGATGGTCGCGCTGCACGGCACCGACATCGTGCGCGTCGGCCTCGACGAGGCGACGGCCGAGCTCAAGACGGTGCCCGTGTCGAGGTACGCGGAGGCCGAGGTCTTCTTCGGCTGACTGTAAGCGGCTTGCAAGCGGCGGGCCGTACCTTCTGAGTCAGCGGGGTTACCCACTACAACCCCCCTCAGGGTACGGCTTGCGCCGCGGCGAGTCGGCGGCCCACTACGCGTCGCAAGCCGTACCAGGAGATAGCTCAACCGCGGGGCGTGCCGAAGAGATTGGCTGACGGCGCGCCCTCGTCGCTTTTCTCCGCCTCCGTGCGGGACAGATACTCCTCCTCGCCGCGCAGCTCGCGTTCCGACGGCGACAGCATGACGGCGAGCAGGAGACCCACGGTGATCAGGCTGATGCCGACGATCAGCGGCAGCAGGAAGTCGATCCCCTTGGACCCGGTCAGCGGGGCCGTCGTCTCGTGCACGTCGACCGCCATCGCGAACATGCCGGTGTAGTGCATGCCCGTCACCGCGATGCCCATGATCAACGCCGCGCCGATCCGCTTGACGGCGCCCGTGACGCGGATGGTGAACCAGAGCGCCACGGTCGCGGCGGCGATCGCGATGAGCACGGAGAGCGTGACGACCAGCGGGTCGTAGCTGACGTGGCCGGACATGTTCATCGCGATCATGCCCAGGTAGTGCATGCCCGCCACGCCGACGCCCGTCAGCAGGCCGCCGCCGAGCAGGTACGCGATGCGCTCGCCGTGGTAGGAGACGAGGAACAGCCCGGCGCCCACGACCACGACCGCGAGGAGCGCCGAGGCGACGGTGAGCGGCACGTCGTAGCGGATCACCGTGCCGCGCACCCCGAAGCCCATCATGGCGATGAAGTGCATCGTCCAGATGCCCGTGCCGCCGAGCGCGATCGCTGCCCCGGCCAGCCAGAATCCTCGTTCCCTGCCCTCGACGAGGCGGGCTCGCGAAGCCAGCAGCAGCCCGAGCATGGATCCCACGCTGGACATGGCGTAGGCGAGAACGGGCGTGATGATCCCGTAGGAGAAATGGTCGATCGGCGACATGAGCCCCCCTCGGCAATTAAGGGAGTATGGGCGGTGTATCGCGGAAAGCACAACTACCTGTGTCGGGATCGTGACCTAGAGGAAGATGGGACACCACGGGAGGGGGCGGGATACATGGGTGGTTCCATGCCCCACTCCTGAACGGGCACCCGTGCGGCCGGCGGGGGCGGTTGGACGGGTCCGGTGAGGTGCGCCTGCCGCTGGGTGACGAGCCTGCGCCGCTCCAGCCGGGCGTCCAGCTCGGCGTCCTCGTGCAGCTCCTTCTCCGACGGCGCCAGGATGACCATGAGCAGCATGGTCAGCGTGATGAGGGAGATCGCGGTCATCAGGGGCACGAGGAAGTCGAGCGCGTCGGCGCCCGGCACGGCCCCCGGCTCCGCGTGGGGCGTGACGGCCATCGCGTACATCCCCGTGTAGTGCATCCCGGCCACGGCCGCGCCCATGACGAGCGCCGCCCCGGTGATCCAGATCGGTTTCCTGACCCGCATGGTGAACCAGAGCGCGACGGTCGCGGCCACCACGGCGATCACCACGGAGGCGGCCACGATGCCGCGGTCGTAGGAGACGTGCGCGGACATGTTCATCGCGTACATGCCCAGGTAGTGCATGCTGGCCACGCCCAGTCCGGTGAGCACGCCGCCGCCGAGCAGGGGGAGCGGCCGGCCCCCGCCGTGCGAGACGAGGAACAGGCCGGTGCCGACGACCACGATGGCCACGATCGCGGAGGCGGCGGTCAGCGGCACGTCGTACCTGATCTGGGTGCCCTCGACCGCGAAACCCATCATGGCGACGAAGTGCATGACCCAGATGCCCGTGCCGCCGATGGAGACGGCCGCGCCGAGCAGCCAGCGCACCCGGGCGCCGCCTCGGGAGGCCTGCGCCTGGGCGGTGAGCCGCAGGCCGAGCATGCACCCCAGGCACGACATCAGGTAGGCGAGCACGGGCGTGAGCGGGCCATGGGTGAAGTGATTCACAACCGACATTCGTCAAAGCTTCCTTGCGATAGGGGTCTCCCGGATCATGCCAGCCATCCTGTCCGATTCGCATGGATATCTCGACTATCTGTCAATTTTTCTTGTCGGAAGGGTGAAAAATCCTCATCCGCGACAAAGCGAGTACGGGCGTGGCGGCGGACTAAACTCCATGGGTCGCGGCGTTGCTTCTAACGCCCGTATCCCCGTCTTCCCCGGAGGTTCAGCCATGATGACGATGTCCGCCCTGGGCGAGCCGTGCGTTCTGCTCAAGCTGGGCGAGATCGTCCTCAAAGGCAAGAACCGCGAGCTGTTCGAGCGCCGCCTGATCAGCAACATCCGCGAAGCGCTCCAGGAGCTCGGCCTCAAGCTCGACGTCCGCCGCCGCCACGGAGTCGTCGCGATCTTCCTGCCCCCGGGCGCCACCGTCGAGGAGTCCGAGGCCGTGGCCCGCCGGGTCGCCGACGTGCCCGGGCTGGTCTGGATCCACCCCGCCTGGCGGGTCGCCAAGGACCCCGACTCGGTGCTCAAGGCCGGGATCGAGCTCTTCCGCGACCGCGAGGAGGTCAAGCGCGGCGCGGCGTTCGCGGTCCGCTCACGCCGCCGCGACAAGCGCTTCCCGATGCGCTCCAACGAGCTCGACCGGTTCGTCGGCGGGGCCATCAACGACGAGTACGGCCTGCCGGTCGACCTGCGCAACCCCGAGCTGACTCTCTCTATCGAGGTCGACCGCGACGAGGTGTTCGTCTTCACCGGGGGCATCCCCGGCCAGGGCGGGCTCCCGGTCGGCAGCAGCGGCCGGGCCCTGGTGCTCATGTCGGGCGGCATCGACTCGCCGGTGGCCGCCTACCGCATGATGCGGCGCGGCCTGCACGTCGACTTCCTGCACTTCTCGGGCATCCCCTTCACCACGTCCGAGTCGATCTACAAGGCCTACGCGCTGGTCAGGAAGCTCGACCGGTTCCAGGGCAGGTCGCGGCTCTGGGTGGTGCCGTTCGGCAAGGCCCAGCAGTCGATCCGCTCCTCGGGCCAGGACCGGCTCGCGGTGATCGCGCAGCGGCGGCTCATGCTCAAGACGGCCGAGGAGGTCGCCCACCGCATCCGCGCCTCGGCGCTGGTCACCGGCGACGCGCTCGGCCAGGTCTCCTCGCAGACCCTGACCAACATCACCGCCCAGGACCACGCGGTCGAGCTGCCGATCCTGCGGCCGCTGATCGGCTGGGACAAGACCGAGATCATGGCCGAGGCGCGGCGCCTCGGCACGCTGGAGATCTCCGAGCTGCCCGACGAGGACTGCTGCAGCCTCCTGGCGCCCAAGCGGGCCGAGACTCGCGCCAAGATCGAGGACCTGAAGCAGATCGAGAAGCGGCTCGACGCAGAGGAACTGGCCGTGCAGCTGGCCGACTCGATCCAGGAGTACACACTCTGACACCCGGCCTCCTCCACCCGGCGCGTGGGTGGAGGAGGCGGACGGTCCGCCGGTCAGGCGGGCTGTGCCACCGCGGCCGACTTGCCGAGGAGCGCCGGGAGGTCGCGCATGACCCCCGCCAGCTCCTCCAGGTCGCCGTCGATCAGCGCCTGCGGGCCGTCGCACAGCGCCAGCTCGGGCTGCGGGTGCACGTCGATGATCACGCCGTCGGCGCCGACCGCGATGGCCGCCCGGGTCAGCGGCAGCACCAGGTCGCGCCGGCCCCCCGAGTGCGACGGGTCGACGATCACCGGCAGGTGCGACAGGCGCTGGGCGACCGGCACCGCCGAGACGTCGAGGGTGTTGCGGGTGGCGGTCTCGAACGTGCGGATGCCCCGCTCGCAGAGCACGATGTCGAGGTTTCCGCGCTGCGCGATGTACTCGGCCGCCATCAGCCACTCCTCGATGGTGGCGTTCATGCCGCGCTTGAGCATGACCGGCCGGCCCGCCGCGCCGACCGCCTGCAGCAGCGCGAAGTTCTGCGCGTTGCGGGTGCCGACCTGGAGCATGTCGGCGTAGGACGCGACCAGCTCCACGTCCTGCGCGTCGACGACCTCGGTGACGATCGGCATCCCGGTCTCCTCGCGTACGTCGGCCAGGATGCGCAGCCCCTGCTCACCCAGCCCCTGGAAGGCGTACGGCGACGTGCGCGGCTTGAACGCCCCGCCGCGCAGCAGCGTCGCCCCCGCCGCCTTGGCCATCAGGGCCGCGCCGAGCGTCTGCCCCGGCGTCTCCACCGCGCACGGCCCCGCGATCAGGGTCACGGTGCCGGGACCGATCGGCACCCCGCCCACGTGCACGGTCGAGCGCTCCGGGTGGTTCTCGCGGCTCACCAGCTTGTACGGCGTCGACACGCGCATCACGTCGCGTACTCCGCGCATGCCCCGCAGGCCGGCCGCGTCCAGCTGGGTCACGTCGCCCACCAGACCTACGATCGTGCGCCGCACGCCCCTGCTCACGAACGCCTCCACGCCGGCCGCCTGGACGACCCCGACGATCGACTCGATGTCGTCCTGGGTGGCCTCCGGGCCCATAACGATGACCATCTGCTCTTTCTCCTCCGGAAACACGAGAAGGCCCCGGGTCCTTTCGGACCCGGGGCCTTCTGTTCGCCTGTCTGCTGGTTAGCGCAGCGTCAGATGGCGAACGGACTCGGGTCCGTCGCCATACCAAAACAGGAACGCCTGGCGCATAGGGCCCAACAATAGCGCACCCAACCCGGGCGCGAACCGGGGGCGGTCCGGTGGCAGGATGGCTCAAGACCACGAGAGCGTGCGATTGGAGTGATCGTGCAGGAGCCGCGCCTGCCCCCAGGCCAGTACGTCCCGCGCGGCCGTCCCGTGATTCACTACGGCAGGGTCCCCAAGTTCAGGCCCGACAGCTGGGATTTCCGCGTCTTCGGCGCCACCGCCTCCGGCGAGGAGCACCGGTTCGCCTGGGACGAGTTCGAACGGCTGCCCCGCACCGAGGTGGTGGCCGACTTCCACTGCGTCACCAAGTTCTCGCTCATGGGCATCGAGTGGCGCGGGGTGAGCCCGGCCACCATCATCGACATCGCGCCACCCGATCCAGGTGTCCGTTATGTGATGATCTGGGCAGAGTACGGCTACAGCGCCAACCTCAGGATGTCCGACTTCACCGCACCTGGCACCCTGTTCGCCATGGAGGTCGACGACAAGCCGATCGGCCTCGACCGCGGCTTTCCGGTGCGGATCGTGGTGCCTCACCTCTACGCGTGGAAGAGCGTCAAATGGGTGCGCGGCATCGAATATCTGCTGGAGGATCGGCGGGGGTTCTGGGAGGAGCGCGGCTACCACAACGTGGCCGACCCGTGGGGCGAGCAGCGTTACTCCTACCAGGAAGAACCTGGCGACGGCCCTCCGTAGGGTTTCCGCCCGCACACGGTCCGTGGCCCGCTACGGTTGCCCGCATGCTGACCACCGCATGTGTGGGGCTCTCCTCCTTGACCTTCGTCCTCGGCTACGGCCTTGCCCGGATCTCGCGGCGCGGCCCACGGACGCCCGAACGCCGGTACAAGGACGAGGCGATCTTCACCACGCTGCACCTCGCCGCGATGGCCGCCCCGGCGCTGCGCACGGGGCTGCACCGCGACTCGGCCCGTAAGGCCGTCCGTCACCTGCACGCCCTGCTCGGCACCTACGCCGTCGCGATCACCTCCACCGACGCGGCGCTGGCCTGGGACGGGCCGTGCACCGACGAGGTGCTCACCTACGCCCGCACGGCGCTGGCGGCCGGCCGGGCGCAGGTGTTCGAGGGGGAGCCGTACGGAGCGGTGGTGGTGCCGCTGACCGTGGACGGAAAGATCGTCGGGGCGCTGGCCGCGTTCGACGACGAGCTGAGCGCGGGGCTGGTCCGCACCGTCACCGAGGTGGCCGGCTGGGTGTCGGGTCAGCTGGAGCTGGCCGAGCTCGACTCGTCGCGCCGACGGGCGATGGAGGCGGAGATGCGGGCGCTGCGGGCCCAGATCTCGCCGCACTTCGTCTACAACGCGCTGACCACGATCGCGTCGTTCGTCCGCACCGACCCCGTGCGCGCCCGCGGGCTGCTGCTCGACTTCGCCGACTTCGCCCGCTACGCGCTGCGCCGGGCCCACGACTTCACCACCTTGGCCGACGAGCTCACCTGCGTCGACCGCTACCTGCTGCTGGAACGTGCCAGGTTCGGTGACCGGCTGCGCTTCAGCCTGCAGGTGGCGCCGGAGGTGCTGCCGGTGCCGGTGCCGTACCTGTGCCTGCAGCCGCTGGTGGAGAACGCCATCAAGCACGGCATGGGCAGCCGGGGCGGCAGCGGCGAGGTGCGCGTCGTGGCGCGTGACGCGGGCCCGGAGGCGCACATCTCGGTCGAGGACGACGGCGCCGGCATGGACCCTGAGCACGCCCGCCGGGTGCTCGACGACGATCCCCGGCGGGAGGGCAACGGCATCGGGCTGGCCAACGTGGACGTGCGAATGCGGCAGATCTACGGCGAGGGCTACGGCCTCGTCGTGGAGACGTCCCTGGGCGCGGGCACGAAGGTGCGGCTGCGCGTTCCCAAGGCTCAATTTAGCTCTTTGTAGCCAAATCTTTACGCGACGTTGGCATGTCCCTTGTGACCTTGGTGTTCATGCGGCAGCGTAGGACACATGCTGCGTCTGCTGGCCGTTGACGATGAAGTGCCCGCGCTGGAGGAGTTGGCATATCTCCTGCGCCAGGACGGCCGGGTCGAGCACGTCGCGACCGCGTGCGACGGGGTCAAGGCGCTGCAGGAGATGGTCCAGATGATCGGCACCGGCGAGCGGCTCGACGGGGTGTTCCTCGACATCCGGATGCCCGGGCTCGACGGGCTCGACCTGGCCAGGCTGGTGGGCGGCTTTCCCAGCCCGCCGCGGCTGGTGTTCGTGACCGCGCACGAGGAGTGCGCGGTGCAGGCGTTCGAGCTGGAGGCGGTCGACTACCTCCTCAAACCGGTCCGGGCCGAACGCCTGGCCGAGGCCGTGCGCAGGCTGGAGGCCGCCACCGCCCCGTCGGCCGAGCCGGGCCAGGACGACGTCATCCCGGTCGAGCTGGGCGGCCGCACGAGGTTCGTGCCGCAGCAGTCCGTCCTGTTCGTCGAGGCCCAGGGCGACTACGTGCGGCTGCACACGGTCGACGGCAGCTACCTCCTGCGCATGTCGCTGGCGGCCCTGGAGCGCCGCTGGGCCGAGGCGGGCTTCATCAGGGTCCACCGGAGCACCCTGGTCGCCGTGCGGCACGTCAACGAGCTCAGGTTCGAAGGCGGGAAGGTGACGCTGACCGTGGGCACCGAGACGCTCCAGGTCAGCCGGAGGCACAGCCGCGAGGTGCGCGAGCTCCTGGTCCGCCAGCACCGCAGCGTCATCGCCTAGAGAGCCGATCCGGCGCCGCCGCGGGCGGGTGTGAAGTGGGTGGCGGCGTGTCCGCGCCGCCGAGCCCATGGCCTTTGCCGTGATGGTTGCGATTTCCCTGGTCACGCCGGGGCGGCCCCGCATGTGCTGAATCGGGTACCCCTGCGACTCCCGTGCGCGAGGCGTTCACGAGCCCCATAGTCGACCGTTCGTCGAATCGGAAGGACCGCTCATCGCGCACGCACTCTCCGTATGACGATGACTACAGACCGTTCGACGAGCTGTGACCCAACGGGGTTTCGCCTTCAAGATCGCGACCGTAGTGTTTCGGCATCGGAAGCCACCCGGGGCATCGGGGGACAGGGCCGAGAGGCCCGCGTGATGCTCCGGTTCCAGGTGACCAGCTGGTCACCACGGTTGTCGGGCCCTTGACCGGGGGGTAGGGCCCGCCTGCCGGATACGTGAAGGGGCGCCCGCAGCGGCCGCGGAGACTCGGCGGCGATCCGGCCTTCCGGGGCGGTCGGATCGCCGGCGCGGGCGCCCCAACACGACGGCGAAACAGCCCAGCGGGTGGTGGATCACCCCGACACGGCGGTCGAACAGCTCAGCAGGTGGCGGGTCAGCCGTCGCGCAGCGACTTGAGCAGCTCGATGTCGGCGCGGTGCTTGTCGGCCTTGCCCGGCGTCTCGATGCAGATCGGCACCCCTGCCACCGCCGGGTGGCGCATCAGGGCGGCGAACGGCGCGCTGCCGATGTGGCCGGCGCCGATGTTCTCGTGGCGGTCCTTCTTGGACCCGCACACGTCCTTGGAGTCGTTGGCGTGGATCAGCTTCAGCCGGCCCGGGGCGATCCGGTGCAGGAGGTCGAAGGTCTCGTCCACGCCGCCCTCGGCCGCCAGGTCGTGGCCCGCAGCGAAGGCGTGGCAGGTGTCGAGGCAGACGCCCGCGCGCGGGTGCCAGTCGAGCGCCGCGAGGTAGGGCTCGAGGTCCTGGATCGTGGCGCAGAGCATCGCGCCCTGCCCCGCCATCGGCTCCAGCAGCAGGTCGGGCCCACCTTCGGGGATCTCGTCGAGCAGCGGCAGCAGGTGCTCGCGCACCTGGCGCATCGCGTCGTCACGTGACCCGGTGACCGCCGAGCCGGTGTGCACCACCACCCCCTTGGCCCCCGTCTCGACGCCGCGGCGCAGCGTGTGGCGGACCAGCGCGATGGAGCCGGCCAGGGTCGCGGGGGTCGGCGAGCCGAAGTTGGCCAGGTAGGGGACGTGGATGAAGGCGTCGACGCCCGACTCGGCCAGCTTGGCGTCCTCGTCGGGCCGGCCGGGAGTGAGGGCCCACGCGCGCGGGTTGGTGACGAACACCTGGATCATCTCGGCGCCGATCTCGGCCATGTACTTCAGGCCGCCCGTCGCGAGGCCGCCGGTGACGAGGACGTGCCCGCCGATGAGAGAACGTGGGGTCATGATGCGTGACAGTCTAGGCCGCTCACGCTGGCGTCCGGGCAGGTGGGGAGCCCTGCCCGGGGCGGCGCTTGGAGCATGACACGAAAAGTCCTGGCCAACCGGTTGCGCAGTTCAGAGTTCTTACGGATGGACCGGGCACGACGGGCATGTGTGTACTTCTGGCATGCCCAACACGCTCACCGGCCTGGCCGCCTTCAACGCCCGTGAACCGGCCGAGGCCGAGCGGGAGCTGCTGACCTGCTGCGCCTCCCGCGCCTTCGCCCGGACGGTCGCGGCCGGCCGGCCCTACCGCGACCCGGCCGGGCTGGCCGACGCCGCGGACGCGGCCGTACATGACCTGACCTGGCCCGACGTGCTGGAGGCGCTCGGCGCGCACCCGCGCATCGGCGAGCGCGCGGCCGGCGCGGACCGGGAGTCGGCCTGGTCACGGCAGGAGCAGGCAGGCGTGCGGGACGACCTGCGGGAGGCGCTCGCCGAGGGCAACCGCGCCTACGAGGACCGTTTCGGCCACGTCTACCTGATCTGCGCCACCGGCCTGTCCGGCGACCGGATGCTGGCCAGGCTGCGCGAGCGGCTGGAGCACGACGACCAGACCGAACGCCGCACGGTCCGCGACGAGCTCGCCACAATCACCCGGCTGCGGCTGGTCAAGCTCCTCGGGGAGGCGCCGTGAGCTTCTCGACGCACGTGCTGGACGCCGTCACCGGCCGCCCCGCCACCGGCGTCAGCGTGCGGCTGGAGCACGACGGGCGGGTCGTGGCCGAGGGCCGCACCGACGACGACGGCCGCCTCAAGGGCTGGCAGCCGGGGGCCGGAGTCCACCGGGTCGTCTTCGACACCGGGGCCTACCTCGCCGACACCTTCTACCCCGAGGTGGTCATCACCTTCGCCGTGACCGACCCGGACCAGCACTATCACGTGCCGCTGCTGCTCAGCCCGTACGCCTACTCCACCTACCGAGGGAGCTAGATGCCGATCATCCTGGGCCCGAACCGCTACGGCAAGGCGGAGACCAGGCTCGTCCGCGTCGTCAGGGACGGAACGGTGCACCACCTCAAGGACATCAACGTCAGCTCCTCGCTCTCCGGCGACATGGAGGCCGTCCACCTGACCGGCGACAACAGCGCCGTGCTGCCGACCGACACGCAGAAGAACACCGCGTTCGCCTTCGCCGGGAAACACGGCGTCGACCAGATCGAGGACTTCGCGCGGCTGCTGGCCCGGCACTTCGTGGACACGCGGCCGCCGATCCGGCACGCCCGGGTGGAGATCGAGGAGTACACCTGGGGCCGGATCCCCGTCTCGGGGCACTCGTTCGTGCGCGACGGCGGCGAGGTGCGCACCTGCGTGGTCCACCACGACGCCGACGGCAGCACCACCGTGGTGTCCGGGCTCAAGGACCTCGTGCTGCTCAACACGACCGGATCGGAGTTCCACGGCTTCGCGGTCGACGAGTACACCACGCTCCAGCCGGCCACCGATCGGGTCCTGGCCACCGCCGTGACCGCCCGGTGGCGCCACGCGAGCGCCCCGGACTCCTTCGGCGAGTCCTACGCCGAGGTGCGGCGGTGCCTGCTGGAGGCGTTCGCCGGAACGCACAGCCTGTCGCTCCAGCAGACGCTGTACGCCATGGGCAAGCGGGTACTGGACACCTGTGACGGGATCTGCGAGGTCCGGCTGGCGATGCCGAACAAGCACCACTTCGCGGTGGACCTGTCGCCGTTCGGGCTGGACAACGCGGGCGAGGTGTTCCACGCGGCCGACCGTCCGTATGGCCTGATCGAGGGCGGCGTGCTGCGCGAGGACGCCCCCGACGCCGGATTCGCCTGGGAGTAGCGATGGACTTCTTGCGCCCCACGACGTGGGAGGAGGCGCTGGCCGCCAAGGCGGACCAGCCCGAGGCGGTGCCCATCCAGGGCGGCACCGACGTGATGGTCGAGATCAACTTCGACGTGCGCCGGCCCGTGGCGCTGCTGGACCTGGGCAACGTGGCCGAGCTGCGGACCTGGAACCTGGCCGGCGGCGTCTGCCGGGTGGGCGCCGCGGTGCCGTACACCAGGATCATCGACGAGCTGGGCGAGGCGCTGCCGGGGCTGGCGCAGGCGTCGCGGACGGTGGGCTCGCCGCAGATCCGCAACCGCGGCTCGGTCGGTGGCAACCTGGGCGCGGCCTCGCCGGCGGGGGACAGCCACCCGCCGCTGCTCGCCGCGGGCGCCGTGGTCGAGGCCGAGTCGCGCGACGGCGGTGTGCGGATGATTCCGGCCGACGAGTTCTATCTGGGCGTCAAGCGGTCGGCGCTGCGGCCCGACGAGCTGATCCGGGCCTTCCACCTCAGGCCCGCCACCGGTCCGCAGTACTTCTCCAAGGTCGGCACCCGCAACGCCATGGTCATCGCGGTGTGCTCGTTCGCCGTCGCGCTGCACCCTGAAGAGCGGCGGGTCGGCACCGGCCTCGGTTCGGCCGCGCCCACGCCGCGCAGAGCGGTGGAGGCCGAGGAGTTCCTGAGCCGGGAGCTCGACTGGGACTCCCGGCTCGACCCCGCGCTGCTCGGCCGGTTCGGCGAGCTGTGCGCGGCGGCCGCCTCGCCGATCGACGACGTGCGCGGCACCGCCGCCTACCGCAGGCACGCCATCGCCGTGCTCGCCCGCCGCACGCTCACCTGGGCGTGGAACGACCACCGAGGAAGGAGGGCCGCCTGATGCGCGTCACGTTCACCGTCAACGGCCGCGAGCAGGTCGCCGACGACGTGTGGGAGGGCGAGAGCCTGCTGTACGTGCTTCGCGAGCGGCTCGGGCTGCCCGGCTCGAAGAACGCCTGCGAGCAGGGCGAGTGCGGATCGTGCACGGTCTACCTGGACGGCACGCCGGTCTGCGCCTGCCTGGTCGCCGCCGGGCAGGCCGAGGGCCGCCGGGTGCGCACCGTCGAGGGGCTCGCCGAGGGCGACCGGCTCGACCCGGTGCAGGAGGCGTTCGCGGAGTGCGGGGCCGTGCAGTGCGGCTTCTGCACCCCCGGCCTCATCGTGCAGGCGCACGACCTCATCGCACGGGTCGGGCAGCCCTCCGACGCCGACATCCGCGAGGCACTGGCGGGCAACCTGTGCCGCTGCACGGGCTACGAGAAGATCCTCGACGCGGTACGGCTGGCGGCGGCGCGGAAGGCGGCGGCCAGGTGACCGGCGTGGCGGCTGGAGCCGTACTGATCGAGAACGTGTACGTCGCGCCGGTCGCCGGCCCCGAGATCGAGTCCGGATATATCCGGATCGAGGGTGATCGGATCGCCGCCGTCGGCCCGATGACGGACCTGACGCACGGACGGGAGCAGCCGGATCGCCCCGACCGGCCCGACCGCCCCGACCGCCCCGACCGGCCGGATCGGCCCGATCGGCGGGATGGGACGAATCGGGTCGTCCTGCCGGGGCCGGGCGGAGTGGCGCGGATCGACGGCACCGGGTGCCTGGCCACGCCCGGCCTGGTCAACACCCATCACCACCTCTACCAGTGGGCCTCGCAGGGCCTCGCGCAGGACGCGACCCTGTTCGAGTGGCTGGTGGCGTCGTACGAGGTGTGGGCCGCGATGGACGCCGAGGTCGTCAGGGACGCCGCGATCGCGGGCCTCGGCCACCTGGCGCTGTCCGGCTGCACGACCTCCAGCGACCATCACTACCTGTTCCCCAAGGGCCGGGGCGACCTGTTCGCGGCCGGCGTCGAGGCCGCCCGGGAGCTGGGCATCCGCTTCCACCCGGCGCGCGGCTCGATGGACCGGGGCACGTCGCAGGGCGGGCTGCCGCCCGATGTCGTCGTCGAGCGTCTCGACGAGATCCTCACCGCCACGGCCGGCGCGATCGACGCCTACCACGACCCGTCGTTCTCCTCGAAGCTGCGGGTGGCGGTCGCGCCCTGCTCGCCGTTCTCGGTCAGCGCCGACCTGATGACCAAGGCCGCCGAGCTGGCCAGAGACAAGGGCGTACGTCTGCACACGCACCTGGCCGAGACCCTGGACGAGGAGAGGCTCTGCCTGGAGCAGGCGGGTGTGCGGCCGGTCGACTACATGGAGAAGCTCGGCTGGCTGGGACCCGACGTGTGGTTCGCGCACACCGTGCACCTGAGCGACTCCGACATCGACCGGTTCGCCGCCACCGGCACCGGCTCGGCGCACTGTCCCAGCTCCAACGGGCGGCTCGGCGCGGGCATCGCCAGGGTGTCGGAGATGCTGCGGCGCGGCGCGAACGTCGGCCTCGGCGTCGACGGGGCCGCCTCCTCCGAGCTGACCACCCTGTCCGGCGAGATGCGGCAGGCGCTGCTGTTCCAGCGGGCGAGGTACGGTCCTGCCGCGCTCACCGCCCGGCAGGCGCTGGAGCTGGCCACGCTCGGCGGCGCCCGCAACCTCGGCCGCCAGGACGAACTCGGCTCGCTCGAACCGGGAAAGCTCGCCGACCTCGCGCTGTGGCGGGTCGACGAGCCCTTCGCGAGCGCGGTGACCGATCCTGTCTGCGCGCTGGTGTTCGCGACGCGCCAGCCGCCCCTGGCCCGCCTGCTGGTCGGCGGCGAGACGCTGGTCGAGGACGGCGAGTTGCGGACCGTCGCGCATGACGCGGCCGGACGGGCGGGCGCCCGGGCGCACCGCCGCCTGATGCGCCTGGCCGAAGATCGAGGGGTCGCCACCGCCAGGGAGATCCGACCGTGACCCCGCCGGCCGGTCCGCGAGCACGCGCACGGCGACCCAGCCGAGGGCGGGCCCGTGGCGTGCTGCGGCCGAGGGTGGCCCACGGCGCCCCGGCGGTCCGGGGAGCGAGCACGGCGACCCCGCGGGCCGAGGGCGGGCTCGCGGCGACCCGGCGGGCCGAGGGCGGGCCCACGGCGCCCCGGCGGCGTACGGCGCGACCGGCCGGAGACGCCGCGGGCAGGAGTGTGATGATGAAGCGGCAACGGCACGCCCGCTCGCAGCGGGGGAGTGCCCGCCCGCTGACCGCCCAACGCGTGGGAGTACGTAGTGGTTGATCATGTGCTTGTCGCCCCGGACAAGTTCAAGGGGTCGCTGACGGCGGCTGAGGTGGCGGCCAGGGTGTCGGCCGGGCTCGGCGTACCGGCGATCGAGCTGCCGGTGGCCGATGGCGGCGACGGCACCGTTGACGCGGTCGTGGCCTGCGGCTTCACCCGGATCACGCGCGAGGTGACGGGGCCCACCGGCCGGCCGGTCCAGGCCTCCTACGCCTGGCACCCTACCGGCGATCCCACTGGTGACCGGTCCGCCGGATCGGCGCCGCCTCCCGCACGCGATGTCCGGCCTCCCGAGCCTGACGTCCGGCCGGCCGCGCCGGGTGTCCGGCCTTCCGCTCCTGACGCGCGGCCGTCCGCGCCAGACGTGCGGCCGACCGCCGTCATCGAGCTCGCCGAGGCGTCCGGCCTGCGGCGGCTGCCGGGCGACCGGGAGCCGCTCACCGCCACCAGCTACGGCACCGGTGAGCTCATCGCCGACGCCGTCGAGCGGGGCGCGCGACGTGTCGTGCTCGGCCTCGGCGGCAGCGCGTGCACCGACGGGGGAGCGGGCATGGTGCAGGCCCTGGGGGCGCGGCTCCTGGACGCGGAGGGCAGCGAACTCGGCCCGGGAGGGGCGGCCCTGCGAGAGCTGGACCGCATCGACCTGGCCGGCTTCATGGATGTCTCCGGCGTCGAGTTCGTGGTGGCGAGCGACGTCGACAACCCGCTCCTGGGCTCCCACGGGGCGGCGGCGGTCTACGGTCCCCAGAAGGGGGCCACCGCGGACGACGTCAAGACCCTGGAGGCCGCACTCGGCAGGCTGGCCGCCGTCGCCACCCGGACCCACGGCCTCGTCGGCGCGGTCGAGCACGACGGCGCGCCCCGGCCCATGGGCGTCGCCGGAGCCCCGGGAGCCGGGGCCGCCGGCGGGGTCGGCTTCGCCGCCCTCGCCTTCCTGCGTGCCGACATCCGTCCCGGCATCGACTACCTCCTCGACCTGCTGGGCTTCGGTGAGCTCGTCCAGGGCGCCCGGCTGGTGATCGTCGGCGAGGGGTCGCTGGACGAGCAGTCTCTGCGCGGCAAGGCCCCGGTCGGGGTCGCGCAGGCGGCGGCCAAGGCGGGGGTTCCCGTGGTCGCGGTCTGCGGTCGCCGCACCCTGTCCGACGCCGAGCTCCAGGTGGCCGGCATCAAGGCGGCGTACGCGCTCACCGACCTGGAGCCCGATCCGGCCCGCTGCATGGCCGAGGCCGGGCCCCTCCTGGAACGCCTGGCGGCCCGGCTGGCCGCCGACCGCCTGTGACCGGTCCTGACCGTCAGCTCTGAAAGGAAGCCATGACCTCGTACGACCTGGTCGTCCGATCCCGGCGGGCCGTGCTGCCCGAGGGAGAGCGCGCCGCGGCGGTAGGCGTGCGGGAGGGGAGGATCGCGGGCCTGCACGAGTACTCCGCGGAGCTGGAGGCGGCCGAGGACGTCGACCTGCGCGGCATCGCGCTGCTGCCCGGCCTGGTCGACACGCACGTGCACGTGAACGAGCCGGGCCGTACGCACTGGGAGGGGTTCGCGTCGGCCACCCGCGCGGCGGCGGCGGGCGGCGTCACCACGATCGTCGACATGCCGCTCAACTCGGTCCCGCCCACCGTGGACGTCGCGGCCCTGGAGGCCAAGCTGCGCGCCGCCGAGGGCCAGTGCCACGTCGACACCGCGTTCTGGGGCGGCGCGGTCCCCGGCAACCTCAAGGACCTCCGGCCGCTGCACGACCGGGGGGTCCGCGGCTTCAAGTGCTTCCTGTCACCGTCGGGAGTGCCGGAGTTCCCGCCGCTGGACGAGACGGGGACGAGGCGGGCGCTGGAGGAACTCGCCGGGTTCGGCGGGCTCATGGTGGTGCACGCCGAGGATCCGGCGCTGCTGGCCGAACCCGGCGGCCCGACGTACCGGGAGTTCCTGGACTCGCGGCCCGGCGCGGCCGAGCGCGGCGCGGTCGAGCGGGTGATCCGGCTGGCCGGGGAGACCGGCGCCCGGGTGCACATCCTGCACGTGTCCAGCGCCGACTGCCTGGAGCCGCTGGCAGCCGCCCGCGCCGAGGGGCTGGCGATCACCGCCGAGACCTGCCCTCACTACCTGACGCTGACCGCCGAGCAGGTGCCCGAGGGCGACACGAGCTTCAAGTGCTGCCCGCCGATCCGCTCGGCGGCCAACCGTGACCGGCTCTGGGAGGGTCTGGTGAGCGGCGTGCTGAGCTGCGTCGTGTCCGACCACTCGCCCTCGCCCGCCGACCTCAAGGTGCCCGACTTCGCCGCCGCCTGGGGCGGCGTCGCCTCCCTGCAACTGGGCCTGTCCGCCGTCTGGACCGAGGCGTCCCGGCGGGGGTACGGGCTGGACGACGTGGTCCGCTGGATGTCCACCAATCCCGCCGCAATAGCCGAAATTTCGGCGAAAGGTGGGATAAAGCCCGGCAATGACGCCGACCTGGTCGCCTTCGACCCCCGAGCCGTCACCTCCGTCGACGCCCACCGCCTGCATCACCGCAACCCCGTCACGCCCTACCACGGCCGCACCCTCAAGGGCGCCGTCCTGACCACCTGGCTGCGCGGCCGGCCCGTGGACGGCGAGCCGCGCGGCACCCTGCTCCTGGGAGGGCGCTAGATGGCCGGCTTCACCGCACTGCCCGACCTGGCGCTGCGCACGCTCGGCGGCTCGGTCGTGGCCGCCAGCGACGAGTCGTTCGCCGAGAAGGAGAGCCTGATCCGCCCCGGCCGGCCCGGCTTCCAGGCGGCCACGTTCGGCAGCAAGGGGCAGGTGTACGACGGGTGGGAGACCCGCCGCCGTCGCGAGCCGGGCCACGACTGGGCGATCGTCCGGCTCGGGGTGCCCGGCGTGATCCGCGGCGTGCTGATCGACACGGCCTGGTTCAGGGGCAACTACCCGCCGCAGGCCTCGGTGGAGGGCACGGCGGCCGGCGGCCACCCGTCACCCGCCGAGCTCCAGGCCGCCGAGTGGACGGAGCTGGTGCCCAGGTCGGACCTCAGGGGCGACGCCGAGCACGCCTTCGAGGTGTCCGACGAGCGCCGCCACACGCACGTACGGCTCACCATTTTCCCCGACGGCGGCGTCGCCCGGCTGCGCGTGCACGGCGAGGCACGTCCCGACCTGTCCGTCTACGACGGCCTCGGCCTCGACCTGGCCGCGCTCCAGAACGGCGCCCTGGTGACCGCCTGCTCCGACGACTTCTACTCCTCGCCGAACAACGCCATCGCCCCCGGCCTGGCCCGCCACCAGGCCGAAGGCTGGGAGACCGCGCGCCGGCGCGACGGCGGCAACGACTGGCTGGTCATCCGGCTGGCCGGGCGGGGCCACATCCGGCTGGCCGAGATCGACACCACCAACCTGCTGTTCAACGCCCCCGGCGCGGTGTCACTGACCGGCCTCGACGGCGACCGCGAGATCGGCCTGCTGCCGCGAACCCGGCTGCAGCCCGACACCCCGCACCGCTTCCGGATCGAGCACACCGACCCGGTCACCCACGTGCGCGTCGACATCCACCCCGACGGCGGGCTGGCCCGGGTGCGGCTGCACGGCCATCTCGCCTGAACCCGGGCGCCGGGCCGGCCTCACTGCCAGAGGTAGACCAGCGAGCCCGGCGGCCGCTCGCTGTTGGGCGGCGGCCGCTGGAACTGCACCACACCGCCGTTGCCGAGCCTGCGCACCTTGACCTTGAAGCCGAGCTGCTCCAGCTCGGACTTGGCGTCGCGGACGTTCTTGCCCATCACCTGGGGAACCAACCGGAACTCCTGGTCGTCACGGCCCTCGTTGTCGCCCCGGAACCAGTCCCAGAAGTCGGTCTGGCAGCGCGCCACCGTGATCGTCGCCGCCGAGCCCGGATCGACCTCCGCGTTGACCTTGGGCGACTGCGCGATGACCGTACACGGCTCGGCGTCGTCGTCGACCTCGTTGGCCTGCACCTGGAACCCCTGCTGCTGCAGGTAGCCGACGGCCTGGTCCTTGGGCATGCCGCCGACGTCGGGCATCACCAGGCCCGCGCTCACGTAGATGGCGACCTTCGAGTCCTCCTTGACCTTGTCGCCCACCTGCGGCGAGGTGCGGATCACCTTGTTGCGCTCGACCTGCTGGCTGGGCAGCCGCTTGACCGTGCCGACCTCCAGCCCGGCGCGGGCGATGGCGTCGCGGGCGTCGCCCTCGGACATGCCCTCGACCTTGGGCACCAGCACCCGCTTGGGACCGAGTGAGGGCACCAGCGTGATCGTCGCGCCGCTCTCGACCTCCTGCTTGGAGACCGGGTCGGTGCTCAGCACCAGGCCCTCGGCCATCTTCTCGTCGTACTGGCCCTCCGCCCTGTGCACCTTGAAACCGCGCGCGGTGAGGTTGCTCTCGGCCACCGAGATGTTCTTGCCCACCAGGTCGTCGGGCACGGCGACGAGCTTCGTCTGCGAGAAGTACCAGCCGGTCAGCCCGATCGCCACCACCATGACGGCGGCCAGCGTGACCAGGAACCAGTTGGGCCGGAACCCCGCCCGCCGGTGGCCGGTCGGCGGCGGCTGCGCGGGCACCTCGACCCGGGGCTGGATGAGCGTGTGGGCGGGGGCGACCTGCGGCATCGAGTGGGCCTGCGAGTGCGCCCCGGACTGCTGGGAGACGGGCGGGTGGGAGACGGGCGGGTTGGTCAGGCGGGGCAGCATCCGGTGCGCGTCGACGGCCGCCACCAGCATGGCGGTGGCGTCGGCCGGGCGGTCGGCCGGCTCGCGCGCCGTGGCGTGCGCCACCAGCGTGTCGATCAGCGGCGGCACCTCGGGCACCAGCGACGACGGTGCCGGGACCCGGTCGTGAACGTGCCGGTAGGCCACCGACATCGGCGTCTCGCCGTCGTAGGGCTGCTGCCCGGTCACCAGCTCGAACAGCATGATGCCCGCCGCGTAGACGTCGCTGCGCACGTCGGCGCCGCCGGTCATCACCTGCTCGGGCGACATGTAGCCGATCGTGCCGATCATCACGCCGGTGCGGGTCTGATTGGTCGCCTCGATCGCCCTGGCCAACCCGAAGTCGACGACCTTGATCCGGCCGTCGTCGGTCAGCAGGACGTTCTCGGGCTTGACGTCGCGGTGCACCATCCCGGCCTGGTGGGCCGCGCCCAGCGCCGCGAGCACCGGGATCATGATCTCCAGTGCCTCGCGGGCGGGCAGCCGCCCCCGGTCGCGCAGGGTGTCGCGGAGCGTCCGGCCCGGGACGTACTCCATCGAGAGGTAGACCACGTCACCGTCGGTGCCCTGGTCGAAGACGTGCACCACGTTGGGGTGGGAGAGACTGGCCACCGATTTGGCCTCGCCGATGAACCGCCGCACGAACGCCGGGTCCTCGGCGAGCGAGCGGTGCATGACCTTGAGCGCGACCGTACGGTCAAGCCGGATGTCCAGCGCCAGGTAGACGGTGGCCATGCCGCCCCGCGCGATGCGGGACTCGATCCGATAGCGCCCATCGAGCAGCCGCCCGACCAGGGGGTCCGCAGTCGTCGTGTCCACCCCGCTGAGTTTACGGGCGTTTTGCCACCCGCAGGGCCTGACCGCCCGAAACCGATGCCGAGACGTGCCCCTCCGTTACGCCCGGTTCACGGGCCCACCGGCGACGACGCCTCCGCGTAGCGGCGGCGGGGGATCCGGCCCGCCAGCCGGGCGAGCCGGCCCGCCTCGACGGCGCCCCGCATGGCCGCCGCCATCAGGTCGGGCCGCTGCGCCCGGGTGACCGCGGTGGCGAGCAGGACGGCGTCGCAGCCGAGCTCCATCGCCAGCGCGGCGTCGCTCGCCGTGCCGATGCCGGCGTCGAGGATCACCGGCACCCCGGCCGCCTCGACGATGAGTTCGATGCTGTGCGGGTTGCGGATGCCCAGGCCCGAGCCGATGGGCGCGCCGAGCGGCATCACCGCCGCGCAGCCCGCCTGCTCCAGCCGCCGCGCCAGCGCGGGGTCGTCGCCGATGTACGGCAGCACCGTGAACCCGTCGGCCACCAGCCGCTCGGCCGCGTCGAACGTCTCGATCGGGTCGGGCAGCAGGGTCCGCTCGTCGGCGATGACCTCCAGCTTGACCCAGTCGGTGCCGAGCGCCTCCCTGGCCAGCCGGGCGGTCAGCACCGCGTCGCCCGCGGTGAAGCAGCCCGCGGTGTTGGGCAGCACCTTGATGTCGCGCCGGCGCAGCACGTCGAGCACCGAGCCGCGCGCGGCCGGGTCGAGCCGCCGCATCGCGACCGTCGTCAGCCGTGTGCCGGAGGCGACGAGCGCCCGGTCGAGCACGTCGAGCGACGGGGCGCCGCCGGTGCCCATGATGAGCCGCGAGGAGAACTTCTCCCCGGCGATGATCAGGTCATCCACCTTGCACCGCCGTGAGCACCTCGACGCGGTCGCTGTCGCTCAGCGCCGTGGTCTCCCACGTGCCGCGCGTCACCACTTCGTCGTTGACGGCCACCGCGACGCCGGTGGTGGCGCTGGTCAGGATGCGTACGGCCTGGGCCACGGTCGTGCCGTGGGGCACCTCGCGGGCGCTGCCGTTGATCGTCACCTTCATCGTTCCTCCGTGTGCGCGGTCGCGGCCCGGTCGGGGGGCGCCGGCCGCGGGGCCGGCGGCCGGCCGCGCGGGGCCCGCGCGGCGTCGGTGCTCTCGGTCTCTTCTGTGGCGCCGGCGCCGGCGCCGGTGGTGCCAGTGGTGCCGGCGGTGCCGGTGTCCGTGGTGCTCGCGTCGTCGAAACGCGCGGGGGAGCACAGCGCGGCCAGCTCGGGCTCCTCACCCAGCAGGATGGCCGCCGTCAGCGGCGCCAGCAGCACCCCGCCCCGGTGGTGACCGGTGGCCAGCACCAGCCCCGGGACGGCGCTCGGGCCGATGATCGGGACGTTGTCCGGGGTGCCCGGCCGCAGCCCGGCCACGATGTCGGCCACCTCCAGCTCGGTGACGCCCGGCACCAGCTCCCGCGCGTCGCGCAGCAGCTCGTAGAGCCCGCCGGCGGTCACCCGGGTGTCGAACCCGAGCTCCTCCTGGGTGGCGCCGACCACCAGCTCGCCGTCGCCGCGCGGCACCAGGTAGACGGGGGTGCCGTGCACCGTGCCCCGCACGCACCGGCCGAGCAGCGGCTCGGTGGAGCGCAGCCGCATGATCTGCCCCTTGACCGGGCGCACCGGGACGTCGGCCAGCTCGGCGCTCCACGCCCCGGCCGCCAGGACGACCCGGTCGGCCCGGATCTCCGGCGGGACGCCCGGCGGCTCCAGCCGTACGCCCGCGACCGTGTCGCCGTCGCGCAGGAGCTCGCTCACCCGGGCCCGCACCAGGGGGACACCGCGCCGCTCCAGGGCGGCGAGCAGCGCCGCCGTGACGCGGCGCGGGTCGACCCAGGCGTCGCCCGGCGCCAGCAGCCCGCCGCGCACCGACGGCGCCAGCATCGGCTCCAGGCGGCGGCACTCGCGTCCGGTCAGCCGCTCGACCGGCAGCCCCAGCTTCTCCATGTACGCGGCCAGCTCGTCCAGCGCGGCCAGGTCGTCGGCCCCGAACGCCACGTCGAGGGTGCCGTCGGCGCGCAGGCCGAGCCCGATCCGGGCCGCCTCCGCCGGGTCGCCGGCCGGCTCGAACCCCGCCTCGGCGGCCAGTTCGGCGGCGAACGACGGCCAGCCGCGCAGCGAGGCCGCGCCCAGCCGGAGCAGCGGCTGCTCGGTGTAGGAGACCTCGCTGACCGGCGCCAGCATGCCCGCCGCGGCGTGCGAGGCGCCCGCGGCCGGGGCCGGGTCGACCACGGTCACGTCCTGGCCGGCGCGGCTCAGCCGCCAGGCCACCGACAGCCCGACGACGCCGCCACCCACGATCACATCCACTCGCGCTCCCTTCGCCGGCATGATCCGGATCAGGTGTCTTGCGGTCGAAGGCCCGGTGCAGCCTTCCTCTCAGCCCGGTCACGGCCGGACTCCCGCGCGTCATGCGCCTTCCACCCTAAGGCCTCGGCGCGGCGGGCCGGCACGGGCCCCGTTATGGTCTTGACCGTGAAGCATGTCGTGGTGGTGGGAGCGGGCCTGGCTGGCCTGCGCAGCGTCGAGGCACTGCGCGCCCGTGGTTTCGGCGGCGAGATCACGCTGGTCGGGCAGGAGCGGCACCGTCCGTACGACCGGCCGCCGCTGTCCAAGGCGGTGCTGCTCGGCGACACCGACTCCAGCTTCGTCGACTCCGACCTCGCCGAGCTGGAGGTCGACTTCCGGCCCGGCGTTACGGCCACGTCGCTGCGGCCGGGCACCCTGGTCACCAGCGAGGGCGAGCTCGGTTACGACGGCCTGGTCATCGCCACCGGCGCCGATCCCGTCCGGCTGCCCGGAGACGGGCCCCAGCACGTGCTGCGCACCCTCGACGACGCGCTGGAGCTGCGCGCCCTGCTGGTGAGCGACGCCCGCGTGGTCGTCATCGGGGCCGGCTGGATCGGCGCCGAGGTGGCCGGCGCCGCGCGCCGGTCCGGCTGCGCGGTCACCGTGATCGAGGCGGGCCCCGCCCCGCTCGCGCAGGCCGTCGGCGCCGAGATCGGCGCCCGCACCCAAGGCTGGTACGACGGCATCGACCTGCGGCTCGGCGCCCTGGTCGGCTCGGTCGACGAGGGCGGCGTGCGGCTGGCCGGCGGCGAGTTCGTCCCGGCGGACGTGGTCGTCACCGGTGTCGGCGTCCGCCCGGCCGTCGAGTGGCTCGCCGACGCCGACATCGACCTGCACAACGGCGTCGTCACCGACGAGCACCTGCGCACCTCGATGCCCGGCGTGGTGGCGGTGGGCGACTGCGCCGCCTGGTGGTCGCGCCGCTTCGGCGCCAGGCTCAGGGTCGAGCACTGGGACACCGCGCTCAGCGCCCCCGACGTCGCCGCGGCGACCCTGATGGGGCAGGAGGCGGTGTACGACCCGGTGCCCTACTTCTGGTCGGAACAGTTCGGTCACATGGTGCAGTACGCCGGTCACCACCAGGCCGGGTCTCGCCTGCTCTACCGGGGCGCACCGGCTGAAAAGTGGTCGGCCTGCTGGCTCACCGCCGACGGCGCGCTGGCCGCGGTGCTGGCCGTCGACCGGCCTCGCGACCTCGTCCAAGGGCGCCGGATCATCGGCGACGGTCAGCGACTTGACATGGAACGCCTGGTAGATCCCGATGTCTCTCTACGAGATTGTGTTGTTTGAGCAAGCACGGCATGTGGTAGTTGTGGTTTCGTGACGCTTTCTGTTGCACAGATCGACCGGGAGACCGACCAGCTCGTCGACGAGTGGCTCACTCTTCCTCAAGTGGCCGAGCGCCTCGACCTTTCGATCGGCCGTGCCAAACAACTCCTCAAGGACCACAAACTGCTCGGCGTACGCCGGGGAGGGGGCGGGCCACAGGTGCCCGCGGTGTTCCTCGACGGAAAGGACGTGATGAAGGGCCTGCCGGGCACGCTGACCGTGCTCCGCGACGCCGGCTACGACGACGTCGAGGCGCTGCGCTGGCTCTTCACCCCCGACGACTCCCTGCCAGGCTCGCCCGTCCAGGCGCTCAGGGCGGGTCGTCATACCGAGGTCAAGCGGCGTGCCCAGGCTCTCGGTTTCTGACGCGCGGCTCTACCTCTGCACCGACGGCCGGCGTGACCGCGGTGATCTGGCCGACTTCCTCGACGCGGTGCTCGCGGGCGGTGTCGACATCGTTCAGCTGCGGGAGAAGGGCCTGGAGGCGCGCGAGGAGCTCGCGCTGCTCGAGGTCTTCCGCGACGCCTGTGACCGCCACGGCAGGCTGCTGGCGGTCAACGACCGGGCCGACGTGGCCTACGCCGCCCGTGCCGACGTGCTCCACCTGGGGCAGGACGATCTGCCGGTGAGGGTCGCGCGAGAGATACTCGGCGACGACGTCCTCATCGGAAGATCCACTCACTCCACCGCCGAGGCGTCCGCCGCCGCGGTGCAGGACGGCGTCGACTACTTCTGCTGCGGCCCGATCTGGCCCACGCCGACCAAGCCCGGCCGCCACGCGCCGGGGCCGCCCCTGCTCAGGCACGCGGCCTCGCTCGGCACGGACCGGCCGTGGTTCGGCATCGGCGGCATCGACCTGGCCAACCTCGACGAGGTCATGTCCTGCGGGGTCACCCGGGTCGTGGTGGTGCGGGCGATCACCGAGGCCGACGACCCGGGCGCCGCGGCGGCTGAGTTCGCCAAGCGCCTGGCCGCCTGACCGCCCGCGACGGCCACCCGGCAGGGGCCGCGCGGCAGTGGCGCGGCGGCGCGACGCTCGTCGAGCGCGCCCATCACCGCCATCGGGGGCCGGCCGCGGGCTGCCGCCGTCGGCCGCTCAGGTGCGGTAGGAGGTGGCGCGCCGGCCTTGCGTCGCCGCCGTCGACTGCTCAGGTGCGGCGGGAGGTGGCGGCGACGGCCAGCGCCGCGAGGGCCGCACGCGCCTCGGCCGTGATCGGCGCCTTCTCCAGGGAGGCGAGCGCCTCGGCGAGGTAGTCGCCGATCAGGTCCTCGCACTCCCGCAGCGCGCCGGTGTCCTCGATGACGGCCCGCAGGGCCGCCACGCCCCGCGCGTCGAGGTCGGGGTCGCCCAGCAGGCGGCGCACCGTCTCGGCCTGCCCGGGGGAGGCGGCCGCCAGGGTGCGGGCCACCAGCATCGTCCGCTTGCCCTCACGCAGGTCGTCGCCGGCCGGCTTGCCGGTGCGCGCCGGGTCGCCGAACACCCCCAGGATGTCGTCGCGCAGCTGGAACGCGATGCCCACCCGGGTGCCGTAGGTCGTGCACAGCTCGTCCATCCAGGGCGCGGGCCCGCCTGCGGCCAGCACCAGGCCGAGCCGGAGCGGCTGCTCGACGGAGTACTTGCCGCTCTTGTAGAGGGCGACCCGCAGGGCCGACTCGAAGGTGTTCTCGCCGCCCGCCTGCTCCAGCAGGTCGAGGTACTGGCCGCACATCAGCTCGGTGCGCATGTGGTCGTGCACCGGCTGGGCCGCCGCCAGCGACTCGGGCGGCAGGCCGCTGGTGCGCCACATCTCGCCCGACCAGATCAGCAGCAGGTTGCCCAGCAGGATCGCCGCGCCCTCGCCGAACTGCTCGGCCGAGCCGTGCCAGCCAGACTTCGCGTGCATCGACTGGAAACGGCGGTGGGCGGACGGCATGCCCCGGCGCAGGTCGCTCTTGTCCATCACGTCGTCGTGCACCAGCGCGCTGGCCTGCAGCAACTCCAGTGACGCCGCCGCCGTGAAGATCTCGGGCAGCTCGGCGCCGCCCGCGCCCCGCCAGCCCCAGTAGCAGAACGCGGGGCGCAGCCGCTTGCCGCCCGACAGTAGCTCCTCGGCGGCCAGTCGCAGGGGCTCGAACTCGGGGGCGCCGGTGGCGGGAAGCCGCCGTCCGACGAACTCGCGCAGGGAACGGTCAACCTGCTCACGAAGGACGTCCATGCTCGCGACCTCGGTGCTCATGCCCTTGAGACTAGTGGCCGGGCGGCCGGCCACAGATCTCCAGGCGCCGCTTCGACCGACCGTTCCAGGGTTGTCACGGTAACCTGGGGCCATGGCACTTGGCCGACCCTCCGTCCTGCCCGACCGGGTTCCCACCGTCCGCGAGCTGCTCGCCGCGGGTGGGCGGTCCTTCTCCTTCGAGTTCTTCCCGCCGAAGACCGACGAGGGCGAGCGCCTGCTGTGGCGGGCCATCCGGGAGCTCGAGTCGCTCCGGCCGACCTTCGTCTCGGTGACCTACGGAGCCGGCGGCTCCAACCGTGACCGCACGGTCGACATCGTGGAGCGGCTCGCCCACGGCACCACACTGACCCCTGTGGCCCATTTCACCGCGGTCAACCACTCGATCAAGGAGCTGCGCCACCTGGTGGGCCGGTTCGCCGACGCCGGGGTGCGCAACATCCTGGCCGTGCGCGGCGACCCGCCCGGCGACCCCACGGGCGAGTGGGTCCGCCACCCCGAGGGCGTGCGCTACGCCGAGGACCTGGTGCGGCTGATCCGGCAGTCCGGCGACTTCTGCGTCGGCGTGGCCGCGTTCCCCTTCAAGCACCCGCGCTCGCCGTCGATCGAGTCCGACACCGAATACTTCGTGCGCAAGTGCGAGGCCGGTGCCGACTACGCGATCACCCAGATGTTCTTCCAGGCGGAGGACTACCTGCGGCTGCGCGACCGGGTGGCGGCCCGGGGGTGTGACACGCCGATCATCCCGTGCATCATGCCCGTGACGCAGATGAGCACGATCGCGCGGTCGGAGCAGCTGTCGGGGGCGCCCTTCCCGCCCGACGTGGCGGCCCGTTTCGAGGCGGTGGCCGACGATCCGGCCGCCGTGCGCCGGCTCGGCATCGACCACGGGGTCGAGCTGTGCCAGCGGCTGCTCGACGAGGGCGCGCCGGGCATCCACTTCATCACGTTCAACCGGTCGAGCGCCTCTCGCGAGGTCTTCCGGCGGCTCTCGCCCGCCGCGGCGCTGCCGGTCTGACACCTGGCGACGCCACGAAGCGCCCGCTCCCGTGAGGGGGCGGGCGCTTCGCGTGTGGGTGGGGTGCGGGTTTCGGATGGGGGCCGCCACCCGCCCGCAGGGGGACCGGGCGGGTGGCGGTAGGGGACGGGTAGACGCGGGGTAAAGCGTCCATTACCTTGCGTAGCTAATGTTGCCCCGAGTAATGGCGACCAAACTCACAGGTCAAGGCTTTACCAGCGGAGATGTCAGCGGAGGGGGAGAGGAGCGCCCGCGATCGCGTACTCTTCGTGACCGCCCGGGAAGACGAAACCGGTCAGCAGGTCGACGAACCCCATGCTCCGGTAGAGGTGGCGGGCCATGGTGGGCCGGTCGTGGGTGGAGAGCACGGCCGAGCGCTCCCCGCGTCCGGCGCACAGGGTCGTGACCATCGCGCGGCCGATGCCCTTGCCCTGGTAGTCGGGGTGGACGTGGATCTCGGCCAGCTCGAACGCGCTGCCCAGCCAGGCGTCGGCCGCCTCGGGGCCGGATCTCTCCTCCACGGCCCGGTACACGACGTCGTGCCACCACTGGCCGGGGGCGCCGCGGAACCCGTAGGCGAAGCCGACGATGATCGCGGGCGGGGCGCCCCGCCCGCTGCCCCGGGCGCCGTGGCTTCCCGGGGCGTTCGCAGAGATTTCGTAGTCCGGCGCTCGCAATTCTGCGAAATAGCACTGAAAATACGGATATGTCCCGTGGTTTCGCATGATGCTGGCGCGGCCGGAGATCTGGTCCGCGGGCGGGCGCATGGCGGCGGTGTAGATGTCGATCACCGTGTCCAGCCGTTCGCCGAACTCGTCAGGTCCCGCGCCGCGAAACTCGATCACGCGTCGCACCCTACTCGACGTCGACGGGGTCTCCGCCGGTGATGCGCAGCAGCTCGTCGTAGGAGGTGGGGAAGACCGTGAGCGGATGGCCGCCGGCTGCCCACACCACCTCGTGCTTGGCCAGCCAGTTGTCCACCAGGGTCCGCACGGGCGCCGGATGGCCGACGGGGGCCACGCCGCCGATCGGCTGGCCCGTCGCCTCGCGGACGAACTCAGGGGTCGCCCGCCGTACGCGCTGGACTCCGGCGGTGCGGGCGACGAGTTCGACGTCGACGCGGTGCGCGCCGCTCGTCAGCACGAGCAGCGGTGCGCCGTCGGCCTCGAAGATGAGGCTGTTGGCGATCGCCCCGACGTCACAACCGAGCTGGGCGGCGGCGGTGGCGGCGGTGGGCGCCTTCTCGGGCAGCACCACGATCTCTCCCGTGGCTCCTCGCTCACCCAGGGCCGACTGGACCAGAACGCTGTTGGCGGGCAACTTCTCAGACATGTGGACACTCTAAAGCGAGTGATGGCGGCATTACCGCGCCATGGTGGTGGTGTAGTGTCCTTTGCTTTGAATAGGACGGAATGAGAGGTGGTTTTGGTGGTGGCACGACGCCTGCCCGGAATGGCTGCTCTCGTAACGGCGAGCACCCTCGTCCTGGCGGGGCTCGGCGCGTCCGGCGCGCACGCCCGGCCGCTCGCCGCCTCCGTCACGACTCCCGTCGCTCTCCCGGCGCCCGTCGCGGCCGTGGCCGCGCCGATCACGGCGCCGCGTAAGACGCTGCGGCTCGGCGCCAAGGGCGAGGCGGTCGTCTGGCTGCAGGAGCGCCTCACCGGGCTCGGCTACCGCCCGGGCAAGGCCGACGGACGCTATGGCGGCGCCACGCTGGCAGCCGTCTGGGCGTTCCAGAAGGTCAACGGCATCAAGCCGAGCAGCACCGTCGCCCGGCGAACCTGGGCCGCGCTGGAGCGGCCCAAGGCGCCCAAGGTGCTGGTCGCGGGCGGCCGGCCGACCCGCGCCGAGGTCAACCTGTCCAAGCAGATCATGGTCCTGTACGTGGACGGCGCGCCCCGGCTGATCACCCATATCTCCTCGGGCAGCGGCGTCCCCTACTGCGAGACCGCCGTGTGGCAGGGCAAGAGCCAGCGCTTCTGCGGCTCGGCCCGGACACCCACGGGCGACTACCGGACCACGTGGCGCGCCTCGGGATGGCACAAGTCCTACCTGGGCCGGCTCTACAACCCGATCTTCTTCAACGGCGGCATCGCGTTCCACGGGGCGCTCTCGGTGCCGCTTCACCCGGCTTCGCATGGATGCGTCCGGATGCCGATGAACGTGGCCGAGGTGCTGCCCGGGATGCTCGGCAAGGGCGTGCCGGTGCACGTGCGTGGCGCCTTCGGCAGGGCCTAGCGGCCGGTCGGCAGGTCGAGGGAGGCGAGGCCGCGGACGGTGATCTCGGCGGCCTCCAGGGCGGCCTCGGCGGCCCGCTCCGTGGAACCGTCACGGTTGAGACTGACCACGGCGGCCAGTTTGGTGGCGCCCACCACGGCGCCCACCGCCGCGGCGGCCTCCACCGGGTCGAGCCGTCCAGGGTAGGCCTCGTGCAGCGTCCGCGTGAGCCGGAGCTGGCTGTCGAACAACAGATGCAGGGCGCGGGCCTGTAGCGCGGGGACGGTCATGATGAGCCGCATCCGCAGCTGTGCGTCCTCGGGCCGGAAGTCCTGGTCGTCGACCGTCCAGGCGAGATTGGCGCGCACCATCCGCATGAGCAGCTCCGACGGGGCCTCATCCGCTCGCCTGGACGCGACCAGGGCGAGCATTCCGTCGAGGCGGCCGTCGGTGTCGTGGAAGAGCACGTCCTCCTTGCTGGCGAAGTAGCTGAAGAACGTGCGAGTCGACACGTCGGCCTCCGTCGCGATCTCCGCCAGGGTGGTCTCCTCGTAACCCTGCTCGTCGAACAGCCGGAGCGCGGCCTCGATCAGCGCGCGGCGCGTGCGCTGCTTCTTGCGCTCCCGAATTCCCACCATGTCATGAACTGTACTGCACAGAATAATGATTTACATCCGTTGAAACTTTGCATTGAATGTTGTTTTGTGGATGGTGACCCGAAGGGAGCCATCACATGACCGACGTGACCCTGACCACCGCCCGCCAACGCCCGTTCGATCCTCCCGACGAGCTGGCCGAGCTGCGAAAACGGGGCCCGATCCACCGCATGACCTACGCCGACGGCCACCGGGGCTGGCTGGTCACCGGCTACGCGGCGGCCCGCGCGGTGCTCGCCGACCCGCGCTTCAGCAACCGGCCCGAGCACATGCACCCACCGATCCCGGGGCGGCTGGAGCTCAGCAACGAGTTGCGCGAGAACGAGTTCCGGATGCCGCCGGGGTTCTTCCTGCGCATGGACGCGCCCGAGCACACGCGCTACCGCAAGCTGCTGACCGGGCAGTTCACCGTACGCAGGATGAAGCAGCTGGAGTCCAGGGTCGAGGAGATCGCCGAGGCGTGCCTGGACCGGATGGAGGCCGCGGGCAGACCGGCCGACCTGGTCGAGCACTTCGCGCTGCCCATCCCGTCGCTGGTGATCTGCGAACTGCTCGGGGTGCCGTACGACGAGCGCGGGCGGTTCCAGGACGACTCCAAGGTGCTCTTCGCGCTCGGCAGCAAGGCCGAGGACGTCGTCGGCGCGATGTCCCGGATCTCCGCCTACCTCTACGGCCTGGTCCAGCGCAAGCGCGCCGAGCCGGCCGACGACCTGCTCAGCGGGCTGGTCACGGGCGGCGAGCTGAACGACGAGGAGCTGACGGGCGTCGCGTTCCTGCTGCTGGTGGCCGGCCACGAGACCACCGCCAACATGCTGGGCCTCGGCACCTACGCGCTGCTCGCCGACCCCGGTCAGCTCGCGGCCATGCGCGACGATTCGGCCGTGGTCGACAACGCCGTCGAGGAACTGCTGCGCTTCCTCACGATCATCCACATCGGCCCGATCAGGACCGCGCTGGAGGACGTCGAGATCGAGGGCACCCAGATCGGGCGGGGCGAGGCGGTCACGCTCAGCCTGCCCGTCGTCAACCGCGACCCGGAGCGCTTCCCTGAGCCCGACCGGCTCGACGTCACCCGGCCGGCCGGCGGGCACCTGACGTTCGGCCACGGCATCCACCAGTGCCTCGGCCAGCAACTGGCCCGGACCGAGATGCGCGTCGGCTTCCCGGCGCTGCTGCGCCGCTTTCCCGATCTACGCTTGGCCGTATCACCGGAGGAGGTGCCGATGCGCTCCGACATGAGCATCTACGGCGTGCACCGCCTCCCCGTCACCTGGTAGGTCGCCATGAAGATCAAAGCAGACACGACGGTGTGCATCGGCGCGGGCATGTGCGTGCTCACCGCTCCGGAGGTGTTCGACCAGAGCGAGGACGACGGCACGGTGGTCCTGCTCCAGCCGTCGCCGCCGGCCGGCCTGCAGGACGCCGCGCGCCGCGCGGTGGGCCTGTGCCCTTCCGGCGCTCTCTCCGTCGTTCCCTAGCCGGGAGGTCTCGGGGGCGGCGCGCGGGACCGCCGGGAGGTGGCAGGAGTGTGCCGTTTCGGTGTACGCGCAGGCGGGAACAGGTTCATCGAACCTGTGTTCGTGGAACAGGTTGACACAGAGCGTGATCGAAATTATGTTCGACCTAGTGACGTGAGGCTCGCGGCTCACGTCGAGGACCTGGTCGCGGGCCACGCTTCCCCCAAGCGAGACCCGCGATCAGGCTCCAAGGGCGAAGGGTGTGTCCTCGTCGTCGGCGGAGACGAGTGGGCGCGTCCTGGCCGGACGGGGAGAGGGGAAGCTCCTCGTCCGGCCGGCCCGGCGGAAATGTCGGTGGTGTCTGCGATCGTGGGCTTCACCGGTGGCAACGCCGGGCGCCGTCACGACCCCAAGGAGGCGTGCACATGGCACCACGGTCTAGAGACCCGCAGGGTCCCCGGCTGTCGCCCGCGGTCCGGGCGCACCTGACGGATTCACGTTCCTGCCTGGCGGAGGCGGCGGCTGCCCGCACCCCGGCATCCCGATATGTGGCGGCGCATCTGGCGGCCCTGCGCGCCGCCGCCGCGATCCTGGCCGCCCGGCCCAGGCCCATGGAGGGCCGCCGACGTCGGCTGCGCAGCGCCTGGGAGCTCCTGCCCGAGGCGGAGCCGCAGCTGGCCGAGTGGGCCGCCTACTTCTCGGTGACCGCCGCCAAGCGCGCGGCCGCCGAGGCGGGCATGGTGCGTGGCGTCTCGGCCGCCGACGCCGATGAGTTGCTGGCCGAGGCGGAGACCTTCGTCTGCACAGTGGAGGGCATTCTGGGCGTTCCCGCCCAGCCCCAACTTCCCGTCGACGTTCCCCTGGCCGGCTGACCCCGACCAGCGATAGCCCCGGACCGCCGGCCGGAGTGGGCGGTGGGCCCGCCTGAGGCGGCGCGACGCCGGGGAAGAGTGGGCCAGAACGGCGCGAAGGGCGCGCCGTCGTCGCGGCGCGCCCCTCGTCCGAAGCGGTGTCAGAAGGACTCGACGGCCCTGCGGGCCTCGGCGTCGAGCACTCCCCAGCTGATGAGTTCCTCGGTCAGCTCGGTGGGTGACTTGTCGTAGATCACGGCCAGCGAACGCAGATCCTCCTGGCGGATCGACAGCACCTTGCCGTTGTAGTCGCCACGCTGACTCTGGATGGTGGCGGCATAGCGGGCGAGGGCGCCCGCCTTCTCCTTCGGCAGTGTGGCCAGTCGCTCCAGGTCGATCACAAGCTTGGGCGTCGGGCCGAGCGGGCTGGGGGCGGCGCCACCGGGCAGCAGCTCGGAGACGGGCACCCCGTAGAAATCGGCAAGCTCGGCAAGTTTCTGCACCGTGACCGCGCGGTCGCCACGCTCGTACGATCCCACGACAACGGCTTTCCACCTGCCACGCGACTTTTCCTCGACTCCGTGCAGGGACAGGCCCTGCTGGGTGCGGATGGCGCGGAGTCGTGCACCCAGCGACTTTGCGTACTCAGACGGCATCGTGTGGCCCCCCGGCTCTCGTATGTAGCGCTCTCAGTAGATTGTGCCCCTCCGCGGCGTTTGCCGGAGCCACCGGGGGGTCTGGTGCCAGACTCGGCACCATCGGTAGCCATGGCTCTGGGGTTTCGCCCAGAACGCCACGCAGTGTGGTTACGCACAGTGACGGTAAAGGGGTGGACGCCGAAGGTCAAGCTGATTGGAAAAAAGATGTCGAATCCGGTCCGGCGGGATTCGCCTCAAACGCCCCTCTTATCCCGTGGGGGTAACAGTACTTCGTCCATGTTTCCCGAGCGAACCAGTTCGATCAAGCCTGGCGGGTGAGCATCATCACCGGGCGGCACGCGGCACGGACGATCTTCAGCGAGGTGTCACCGAGGAAGACCCGCCGCAGCGGTCCGGTGCCGCTCGACGCGCAGATGAGCAGCTCCCCGGGCAGCCACGCCGTCTCCGCGAGGGCCTGGGCCACGGTCCGCCCCTCCAGCACCTCGACCTCCACCTCGACACCCCGCCGGTGCCCACGGGCCGCCACCTCGAGGTCGGCCACCGCCTGGTCGCGCAGCCGCGCCAGCATCTCCTCCTCGATCCTGGCCCGCCGGCCGCTCCTGACCACCAGCGTCACCAGCCGGAGCGGCACGTTCAGTGAGACGGCCACCTCGGCGGCCGCCATGACCGCCGCGTCGGCGCCCGTGCCGCGCCGGTAGGCGACGGTGAGCCGGTCGAAGGCGGCGGGCGGGTCCTCGGCGTAGCCGCGCGGCGCCAGCAGCACCGGCACGGACGAGGAGTGCAGCAACTGGTCGGCGGTGCTGCCGACCGAGATCCGGCCGCGGGCGCCCTGTGGCGCCGAGCCGATCACGACCACGTCGGCCCCGCGCTCGCGAGCCAGCTCCACCAGCCCGCGCCCGCTGCCCTTGTCGGTCCGCACGACGTAGTCGACGCCGTCACCGGCCAGCTTGCGCGCCTGCGCGAGCGCGGTGTCGGCCTGCTCCTCCAGGTAGGCGCGCCAGATGGTCTCCTCGGCCTTGCCCGGTCCGGGGGCCGACCAGGCGGGCGGCTGCACGAACGCCACCGCGAGGTGCGCCCCGGCCTGGCCGGCCAGCAGCATGGCCAGGGTGAGCCCGTCACGTCCCCGCGGCTCGGGGATGAACCCGCTCAGCACGTTCTTGAGGATCATCAGCGGACCTCGGTGTTCAGCCGCGAGTAGCGGAAGCCGTACAGGAAGTAGCAGGCGAGGCCGAGCAGCATCCAGAGACCGAACGCGATCCAGGTGACACCGGCGAGTCCGGCCATCACGACGCCGCAGAAGATCGCGCCGAGCACCGGCGTGAGGGGGAACAGCGGCGTGCGGAAGCTGCGCGGCAGCTCCGGGCTGCGGTAGCGGAGCACGAGCACGCCGATGTTCACGATCCCGAACGCGAACAGCGTGCCGATGCTGGTGGCCTCGGCGAGATGGCCGAGCGGCACCAGCCCGGCCAGCACGGAGATGAACACCGCGACGATGAGCGTGTTGGCCACCGGCACCTGGCGGCGCGGGTTGACCTTCTGGAACACGCGGGGGATCAGCCCGTCGCGGGACATGGCGAACAGGATGCGGGTCTGGCCGTAGATGACGGTCAGCACCACGCTGGCGATCGCGATGACCGCGCCGAACGAGACGATGAGGCCCGCCCACGTCGAGCCCGTGGCGGCGTCCACGATCTGCGAGAGGCTGCCCTCGGTGCTCTCCGGGTCGAACGAGGTCCACGGCATGGCGCCGACGGCGGCCACGGTCACGCCCACGTAGACGACCGTCACGATGACCAGCGACAGGATGATCGCCAGCGGCAGGTCGCGCCGGGGGTTCTTGGCCTCCTCGCCCGCCGTGGAGGCGGCGTCGAAGCCGATGTAGGAGAAGAACACCTGGGACGCGGCAGCCGTGATGCCGGCGACGCCGAGGGGCGCGAAGGGCGTGAAGTTGGCCGCCTGGAAGGCGGTGAAGGCCACCACGCAGAAGAACAGCAGCACACCGATCTTGATCAGCACGAAGACGGCGTTGGCCGTGGCGCTCTCGGAGGCGCCGCCCAGCAGCAGCCAGGTCGCCAGCGCCACGATGAGGATGGCCGTGAGATTGATCACGCCGCCGTCCTGGCCCGGGGACCCGATGATCGCCGCGGGCAGCGTCCAGCCGAACAGGCTCTGCAGGAACGAGTTGAGGTACTGGCCCCAGCCGACGGCCACCGCGGCGACCGACACGGCGTACTCCAGCATCAGGCACCACCCGCAGACCCAGGCGATCAGCTCGCCCAGCGTCGCGTACGCGTAGGAGTAGGACGACCCGGACACCGGGATCGTGCCGGCCAGCTCCGCGTAGGACAGCGCGGAGAACAGCGCTGTGACGGCGGCGAGCAGGAACGACACCACGACCGCCGGACCGGCCTTCGGCACGGCCTGGCCCAGGATGACGAAGATGCCGGTGCCGAGCGTGGCGCCCACGCTGAACAGGGTCAGCTGCCACAGTGACATCGTGCGGCGCAGCTCACCGCCCTCGCCATGGCCGCCCTCCGCCACGATCTGGGCGGTCGGCTTGGTGCGGAAGAGCCGCTGGGCCAGTGTCACGGTGAACCTCCTCCACGCCTAGAGCGTGCTGGTCAGCGGCCACCTGGCGTTGGGCGTGACGATCGTGCCCGCCGTGCCCTCCAGGATCTGCTCCGCCTGGTCGAGCCGGCCGATGGCGGCCATGTCGCCGGTGGTCTCCACGAACCGGCAGACCGCCTCCACCTTCGGCCCCATCGAGCCGGCCGGGAACTCCAGGTCGCGCAGCTCGTGCGGCGTGGTGTGGCCGATCTCGCTCTGCCGGGGCGTGCCGAAGTCGCGCATCACCCGCGGCACGTCGGTCAGGATCAGGAAGGCGTCGCAGTCGAGCGCCTCGGCCAGCATCGACGCGGTCAGGTCCTTGTCGATGACCGCCTCCACGCCCGACAGACGGCCGTGCTCGTCGCGGATCACGGGGACGCCCCCGCCGCCCGCGCAGATCACCACGACCTGCTCGCGCAGCATCCGGCGGATCAGCCGGGTCTCCACCACGCGCTGCGGCGCGGGGGAGGGGACGACACGCCGCCAGTACGGGCCGTCGGGCCTGACGGTCCAGCCGTGCTCCTGGGCCAGCTTCTCGGCCTCCGCCTGGCCGTAGACGTGGCCGACGAACTTGGTGGGATGCTCGAAGGCCGGATCGACCGCGGAGACGAGGGTCTGGGTGACCATGGCCAGGATCTGCCGGCCGGGCAGGGCGTTCTGCAGGGCCTGCAGCATCCAGTAGCCGATCATGCCCTGGGTCGCGGCGCCGAGCGAGTCGAAGGGGTAGGGGCTGCTCAGGCCGAGGTCGGCCGCGCTCTGCAGCGCCAGCATGCCGACCTGCGGGCCGTTGCCGTGGGTGATGATCAGCTCGTGCTTCTCCGCCAGCCTGGCGAGCGCCTTGGCCGAGAGCGCGACGCGGGCGATCTGGGTGTCGGCGTCCGGCTGCCGCCCGCGCTCCAGCACCGCGTTTCCGCCGAGCGCGACGATGACCCGCATACGGTCTCCTAGGGTTCGCGAGGTGTGAGGTGACCGGACGGCACGCGCCCGGGGGCCATCAGATGCCGTCCCGTTCGAGCGGGCAGCTCATGCAGCGCGGCCCGCCGCGGCCGCGGCCGAGCTCGCTGCCCCGGATCGTGATGACCTCGACGCCGTGGTCGCGCAGGTAGTTGTTGGTGGTCGTGTTGCGCTCGTAGGCGACGACCACGCCCGGCTCCACGGCCAGCACGTTGCAGCCGTCGTCCCACTGCTCGCGCTCGGCGGCGCGGACGTCCTGGGTGGGGGTGAGCACGGTGATCTCGTCCAGGCCGAGCGCGTGGGCGATGGCCCGGTGCATGTCCTCGGGGCGGTGGTCGGTGACCTTCAGCTCCTTGTCGGTGTCGCCCGGCTCGATCGTGTAGGAGGGCAGCATGCCGAGCCCCGCGTACTTGGTGAACACGCCGATGTCGACCATGGTCATCACGGTGTCGAGGTGCATGAAGGCGCGGGCCTGCGGCATGTGCAGCGCGACGATCCTGCTGGCCGAGCCGGCCTGGAACAGGCGCTGGGCGAGCATCTCGACCGTCTGCGGCTGGGTGCGCTCGCTGATCCCGACGAGCACCGCGCCCCGGCCGAGGACCAGCACGTCGCCGCCCTCCAGCGTGGCCGGCGCGATCGCCTGGCCGGGCAGCCAGATCCGGTAGCCGCCCGTCGCGGGCCGGCTGAAGCCGTCGGCGAAGGTGGGGTGGAACTCGTAGACGGCCTCCATGTTGACCGTCTCGCGCATCCGGGCCTTCTTCTTCATGGCGTTGATCGACACGCCGTCGTACACCCAGCAGGAGGTGTCGCGGGTGAACAGGTGGTTGGGCAGGGGCGGCAGCACGAAGTCGTCGTCGGCCAGCGTGTGGTAGGCCACCGACTTGGGATCGCAGCCGGCGGCGAGCAGCTCGCGCTTGGTGATGCCGCCGGTCAGGTACGTCTGCAGCGTGGCGGAGTCCATCGCGTCGAGCGTGTTGCGGATGCCGTCGACGGCCAGCGGGCCCATGAAGCGCTCGTCGATGCTCGCGTCGAGGATGTGCTTGCGCGCCTCGGGGATCTCGACGGTCTCGCGCAGGAGGTCGGCCAGCAGGAGGACCTCGACCCCGCGGTCGCGCAGCACCTGCTGGAACTCCTCGTGCTCCTCCATCGCCCGGTGCACCCACAGCACGTCGTCGAAGAGGAACGCGCGGGCATTGGTCGGGGTGAGCCGCTTGAGCGCCAGGTCGGGCTGGTGCAGGAGCACCCGGCGAAGGGTGCCGACTTCGGAGTCGACGTGGAATGTCATCACTCGTATATCCCCCCATAACCGGCAAATGCACGCCATGCCGGGGACGGGGACGCCGGCCGTCGATCCGCTGGAGCCGCACGTTTCGCAGGGCTGCCGGAGACGTGCCCTGACGGCGAGGGGCTGACACGAGGTCCGCCGGGAAATTACCCGTTCGCGGGGAGGGGCGGGGGTTCGGCGGGGCGGCGCCGGTCCTGTTGTGGCTGGTAGCCCCTGGTACTGTGTGTCCCGACCAGACCCTTTAAGACCCGTCCCGTGAGGCGGGAAAGGTGGTGAGTTTTCCCATGTCCGAATCCAGGGCCGTGCTCGAAGGCCCGGACATCCACCGGGCACTGACCCGCATCGCGCACGAGATCCTCGAACGCACCAAGGGCGCGGACGAAGTCGTCCTCCTCGGCATCCCCACCCGCGGCGCCACCCTGGCCCGCCGGCTCGGTGACCGCATCGAGCGGTTCGAAGGGGTCAAGATCCCCGTCGGCTCGATCGACATCACGATGTACCGCGACGACCTCCGGCTCCGCCCCGCCCGCCCGCTCGGCCGCACCGAGCTGCCGCCCGACGGCATCGACGGCAAGACCGTCGTCCTGGTCGACGACGTCCTCTACTCCGGGCGCACCGTCCGCGCCGCGCTCGACGCGCTCAACGACCTCGGCCGCCCGACCGCCGTGCAACTCGCCACCCTGGTCGACCGGGGCCACCGCGAGCTGCCCATCCGCGCCGACTACGTCGGCAAGAACCTCCCGACCGCCAAGAGCGAGAAGGTCAAGGTCTACCTCCAGGAGATCGACGGCCGCGACGCCGTCCTGCTGATGAAGGAGGGCGCCCGGTGAACCGCCACCTCATCTCCGCCGGAGACCTCTCCAGGGACGACGCCCTGCTCATCCTCGACACCGCCGAGGAGCTGGCCAGGGTCTCGGAACGTTCCATCAAGAAGCTGCCCACGCTGCGCGGGCGCACGGTGGTCAACCTGTTCTTCGAGGACTCCACCCGCACCCGCATCTCCTTCGAGGCGGCGGCCAAGCGGCTGTCGGCCGACGTGATCAACTTCTCCGCCAAGGGCTCCAGCGTCTCCAAGGGCGAGTCGCTCAAGGACACCGCGCTGACCCTGGAGGCCATGGGCGCCGACGCCGTCGTCATCCGCCACGGCGCGTCCGGAGCCCCCCACCGGCTGGCCAACTGGGTGCACGGCAGCGTCGTCAACGCCGGAGACGGCACCCACGAGCACCCCACCCAGGCGCTGCTCGACGCCTTCTCGATGCGCCGCCGGCTCGGCGGGCTCGACGGACGCCGCGTCACCGTCGTCGGTGACGTGCTGCACAGCCGGGTCGCCCGCTCCAACGTGCTGCTGCTGCACACGCTCGGCGCCCAGGTGACGCTGGTGGCCCCGCCCACCCTGCTGCCCGTCTCGGTCGGCACCTGGCCGTGCGAGGTGTCCTACGACCTCGACGCGGTGCTGCCCAAGTCCGACGTGGTGATGATGCTGCGGGTGCAGAAGGAGCGGATGAACGCCGCCTTCTTCCCGAGCGAGCGCGAATACTCGCGCCGCTACGGCCTCGACCGCGACCGCTTCGCCAAGATGCCCGACGACGCCATCGTCATGCACCCCGGCCCGATGAACCGCGGCATGGAGATCGCCGCCGAGGTGGCCGACTCCGCGCGCTCGACGATCGTCGAGCAGGTCGCCAACGGCGTGACCATCCGCATGGCCGTCCTGTACCTGCTCCTCGGGGGAGAGATCGCACAGTGAGCGAGCACACCGACCACACCGGCGGCGAAGGGGGCGCGTTGATCATCCGTAATGTCCGGATCGTCGGCGCGGAGCCCACCGACCTGCGCGTCGAGAACGGCCTGATCGCGGAGATCGGCCCGCAGCCGCCCGGCGGCCGGTCCGTCGACGGCGGCGGCGCGGTCGCCCTGCCCGGTCTCGTCGACCTCCACACGCACCTGCGCGAGCCCGGCCGCGAGGACGCCGAGACCGTGCAGACCGGCACCCAGTCCGCCGCCCGCGGCGGCTACACCGCCGTGCACGCCATGGCCAACACCTCACCCGTCGCCGACACCGCCGGCGTGGTCGAGCAGGTGTGGCGGCTCGGCCTCGAGTTCGGCCACTGCGACGTGCAGCCGGTCGGCGCGGTCACCGTCGGCCTGGAGGGCAGGCAGCTCGCCGAGCTCGGCGCGATGGCCGACTCCGCCGCCCGCGTCCGGGTCTTCTCCGACGACGGCAGGTGCGTCGACGACGCGGTGCTCATGCGCCGCGCCCTGGAGTACGTCAAGGCGTTCGACGGCGTCGTCGCGCAGCACGCCCAGGAGCCCCGGCTCACCGAGGGGGCGCAGATGAACGAAGGCGTCGTCTCCGGCCGGCTCGGCCTCACCGGCTGGCCCGCGGTCGCCGAGGAGGCGATCATCGCCCGCGACTGCCTGCTCGCCGCGCACGTCGGCTCCCGGCTGCACATCTGCCACGTCTCCACGGCCGGCTCGGTCGAGATCATCCGCTGGGCCAAGTCCAAGGGCTGGAACATCACCGCCGAGGTCACCCCGCACCACCTGCTGCTCACCGACGACCTCGTCGAGCACTCCCCGGCCGGCGCCTACAACCCGATCTACAAGGTCAACCCGCCGCTGCGCACCCGCGCCGACGTCGAGGCCGTGCGGGAGGCGCTGGCCGACGGCACGATCGACATCGTCGCCACCGACCACGCGCCGCACCCGGTCGAGGACAAGGAGACCGAGTGGGCGGCCGCCGCCATGGGCATGGTCGGCCTGGAGACCGCGCTCAGCGTCGTGCAGGAGGCCATGGTCGACACCGGGCTGCTCGACTGGGCGGGCGTCGCCCAGCGCATGTCGCTCGTGCCCGCGCGGATCGGCCGCCTGACCGGCCACGGGCGGCCGATCGAGCCCGGCGCCCCGGCCAACCTCACCCTCTACGATCCGGCCGCCCGCACCCTGGTCGACCCCGCCGCCTTCGCCTCCAAGAGCCGCAACACCCCCTACGAGGGGATGACGCTGCCGGGGCGGGTAGTGGCGACGTTCCTGCGCGGCAAGCCCACAGTCCTCGAAGGGAAGCTCACGTGACCGACGCGCTGCTCGTACTCGAAGACGGGCGGATCTTCCACGGCACCCCCTACGGCGCGGAGGGGGAGACGTTCGGCGAGATGGTCTTCAACACCGGCATGACCGGCTACCAGGAGACCCTCACCGACCCGTCCTACCACCGCCAGATCGTCGCGATGACGGCCCCGCACATCGGCAACACCGGCGTCAACACCGAGGACCCCGAGTCGCGCCGCGTCTGGGTCGCCGGCTACGTCGTGCGCGAGCCGTCCCGCGTGGTCTCCAGCTGGCGGGCCACCGGCTCGCTCGGCGACTACCTCAAGGAGCAGGGCGTCGTCGGCATCGCCATCCCCGGCACCCGCGCCCTCACCCGCCACCTGCGCGAGCGCGGCGCCATGCGGGCCGGCATCTTCACGGCCCCCACGGAGCCGGTCGAGGACCTGGTCGAGCGCGTCCGCCGGGCGCCCCGCATGGAGGGCGCCGACCTGGCCGCCGAGGTGGCCACCACCGAGCCCTACGTGGTGCCGGCCATCGGCGCCAGGCGCTTCACGGTGGCGGCCGTCGACCTCGGCATCAAGGGCATGACGCCGCACCGGATGGCCGAGCGCGGCTGCGAGGTGCACGTGCTGCCCGCCACCGCGACCTTCGACGACATCATGGCCGTCGGGCCCGACGGCGTGTTCTTCTCCAACGGGCCGGGCGACCCGGCCACCGCCGACGTCTCGGCGCTGCGCGGCGTGCTGGAGGCCCGGGTGCCCTTCTTCGGCATCTGCTTCGGCAACCAGCTCTTCGGCCGCGCGCTCGGGCTGTCCACCTACAAGCTGCGCTACGGCCACCGCGGGGTCAACCAGCCGGTCCAGGACGTACGCACCGGCAAGGTGGAGATCTCGGCGCACAACCACGGGTTCGCCGTCCAGGCGCCGCTCGACGGGCCGTTCGACACGCCCTTCGGTCAGGCCGAGGTGAGCCACGTCAACCTCAACGACCGCTGCGTGGAGGGCCTGCGCCTGCTCGACGGGCGGGCGTTCAGCGTGCAATACCATCCCGAAGCCGCCGCCGGTCCCCATGACGCGGCCTATCTCTTCGACGAGTTCTGCGAGGTCATGACCCGTGCCCAAGCGTGAGGACATAAGGTCCGTCCTGGTGATCGGCTCCGGGCCGATCGTGATCGGGCAGGCGTGCGAGTTCGACTACTCCGGCACCCAGGCCTGCCGCGTGCTGCGCGACGAGGGCTTCCGGGTGATCCTGGTCAACAGCAACCCGGCGACGATCATGACCGATCCCGAGTTCGCCGACGCCACGTACATCGAGCCGATCACCCCCGAGTTCGTCGAGAAGATCATCGCCAAGGAGCGGCCCGACGCGCTGCTGCCGACGCTGGGCGGCCAGACCGCGCTCAACACCGCGGTCGCGCTGCACGAGTCGGGCGTGCTGGAGCGCTATGAGGTCGAGCTGATCGGCGCCGACTTCGACGCCATCCAGGCGGGCGAGAACCGCGAGCGGTTCAAGGAGATCGTCGCCAAGGTGGCCCGCGAGCACGGGTTCAACGCCGAGTCGGCCCGCTCGGTCGTCTGCCACACCATGACCGAGTGCCTGGCCGCCGCCGGTGAGCTGGGCTACCCGCTGGTCGTGCGGCCCTCGTTCACGATGGGCGGCGTGGGCTCCGGGTTCGCCTACGACGAGTCCGGCCTGCGGCGCATCGCCGGCGCCGGGCTCGACGCCTCGCCGACCACCGAGGTCCTCCTGGAGGAGTCCATCCTCGGCTGGAAGGAGTACGAACTCGAGGTCATGCGCGACAGGGTCGACAACGTGGTCATCGTCTGCTCCATCGAGAACATCGACCCGATGGGCGTCCACACCGGCGACAGCGTCACCGTCGCCCCCGCGCTGACCCTGACCGACCGCGAGTACCAGAACATGCGCGACGTCGCGATCGCCGTCATCCGCGAGGTCGGCGTCGACACCGGCGGCTGCAACATCCAGTTCGCGGTCGACCCGCGCACCGGCCGCATGGTCGTCATCGAGATGAACCCGCGGGTGTCGCGCTCGTCGGCCCTGGCGTCCAAGGCGACGGGGTTCCCGATCGCCAAGATCGCCGCCAAGCTGGCCATCGGCTACACCCTCGACGAGATCCCCAACGACATCACCCGTGAGACGCCCGCGTCCTTCGAGCCGACGCTCGACTACATCGTGGTCAAGGTGCCGCGGTTCGCGTTCGAGAAGTTCAAGGGCGCCGACCGGACCCTCACCACCCACATGAAGTCGGTGGGCGAGGCCATGGCCATCGGCCGCTCCTTCCCGGAGGCGCTGCAGAAGGCGCTGCGGTCGCTGGAGAAGAAGGACTCGTCGTTCACCTGGGCGGGCGAGGTGTCCGCCAAGGCCGAGCTGCTCGACGCCTGCCGCACCCCGCACGACGGGCGGCTGCGCACCATGCAGCAGGCCATCAGGGCGGGGGCCACCACGCGCGAGCTGTTCGAGGCCACCAGCGTCGACCCGTGGTTCCTCGACCAGCTGCTGCTGCTCGACGAGGAGGCCCGGGAGCTCGCCGAAGCGCCCGAGCTGACCGTCGAGGGGCTCCAGCGGGCCAAGCGCCACGGCTTCAGCGACGCGCAGATCGGCGAGATCCGCGGCATCGACGAGGCCCGCGTCCGCGACCTGCGGCACGCGCTGGGGCTGCGCCCCGTCTACAACACGGTCGACACCTGCGCCGCCGAGTTCGCCGCCCAGACGCCCTACCTCTACTCCGCCTACGACGAGGAGAGCGAGGTGCCCTTCGGCGAGCGGCCGAAGGTGATCATCCTCGGCTCCGGGCCCAACCGCATCGGGCAGGGCATCGAGTTCGACTACGCGTGCGTGCACGCCTCGTTCGAGCTGTCCAGGGCCGGGTTCGAGACCGTCATGGTCAACTGCAACCCCGAGACCGTCTCCACCGACTACGACACCTCCGACCGGCTCTACTTCGAGCCGCTCACCCTGGAGGACGTCCTGGAGGTGGTGCACGCCGAGCAGCAGACCGGGCCCGTCGCGGGCGTCATCGTGCAACTGGGCGGGCAGACGCCGCTCGGGCTGGCCCAGGAGCTGAAGGACGCGGGCGTGCCCGTGGTGGGCACCTCGCCCGAGTCCATCCACCTGGCCGAGGAGCGCGGCGCCTTCGGCCGCGTGCTGGCCGAGGCGGGCCTGCCCGCGCCCAAGCACGGCACGGCGCTGACCGTCTCGGAGGCGCTGGAGATCGCCGAGGACATCGGCTACCCCGTGCTGGTGCGCCCCTCCTACGTGCTGGGCGGGGCCGGCATGGCCATCGTCTACGACGACGAGACCCTGACCCGCTACATGGCGGCCCAGGAGGGCGGTCACCCGGTGCTGGTCGACAAGTTCCTCGACGAGGCCGTGGAGATCGACGTCGACGCCCTCTACGACGGCTCCGAGCTCTACCTGGGCGGCGTCATGGAGCACATCGAGGAGGCCGGCATCCACTCCGGCGACTCGGCGTGCGCGCTGCCGCCCATCACGCTCGGCAGCCACGACATCACCCGCATCCGCGCCGCCACCGAGGCCATCGCCAGCGGCGTCGGCGTGCGCGGGCTGCTGAACGTCCAGTACGCCATGTCGGCCGGCGTCCTCTACGTGCTGGAGGCCAACCCGCGGGCCAGCCGCACCGTGCCGTTCGTGTCCAAGGCGACCGGCGCCCCGCTGGCCAAGGCGGCGGCCCGGGTGATGCTGGGCAGCTCGATCGCCTCGCTGCGCGAGGAGGGCATGCTGCCCGCCTCCGGCGACGGGGGCACGCTGCCGCTGGAGGCGTCGATCGCGGTCAAGGAGGCGGTGCTGCCGTTCAACCGGTTCCGCGGCGTCGACATCGTGCTCGGGCCGGAGATGCGCTCGACCGGCGAGGTCATGGGCATCGACGAGTTCTTCGGCATCGCCTACGCCAAGTCCCAGGCCGCCGCCTACGGCGAGCTGCCCACCAAGGGGCGGGCGTTCGTGTCCGTGGCCAACCGCGACAAGCGTGCGATGATCTTCCCGGTGCGGGCTCTGGCCGACCTCGGTTTCGAGATCCTGGCCACCGAGGGCACGGCCGAGGTGCTGCGCCGCAACGGTGTCCATGCCAAGATCGTGCGCAAGCACAGCGAGGGACCCGGACCGGGAGGTGAGCCGACGAGCGTGCAAGCCATCCTGGACGGTGAGGTCGACCTGATCGTCAACACGCCGTTCGGCAGCCCGGGGCAGTCCGGCCCGCGGCTCGACGGTTACGACATCCGCACCGCCGCGGTGCTGCGCGGCATCCCGTGCATCACCACGGTCGCGGGACTGGCGGCGGCCGCCGCGGGCATCCAGGCCATCGTGCGGGGCGATGTCGGCGTACGGTCCCTCCAGGAGCACGCGAAGGCGCTTCGGGGATAGCTCCCACGGGAGGTGAACGAGACTGGCCGGCACACCTGTGCAGGTGACGGGCACGGTGCTGACGACGCGCCGGGTCGACGCCTACCATGCGCTGACGGTGGTGGCGCCCGGCATCGCCGAGCGCTACCGCCCCGGTCACTTCGTGTCCGTCGCGGTCGGCGGGGCGCACACGTCGATGGTGACCCGCCGGGCTCTCACCGTCCACGACGTCAAGTCCGACTACGGCGGCACGGTGGAGCTCGTCTTCATGGTGCGCGGGCCCGGCACCGCCTGGCTCGCCGAGCGCCGTGCCCGCGACACCCTCGACCTGGTGGGTCCGCTCGGGCGGCCGTTCCCGCTGCCGCGCGACCCCGTCCACTGCGTGCTGGTCGGCGCCGAGTACGGCGCGGCGGTGCTGTTCCCGGTGGCCGACGCGCTGCTGGAACGGGGCTGCCGGGTCGACTTCGTGCTCGGCGGGGCCGGCGCCGACCGGGTGTTCGGCGCGATGCGGGCCCGGCGGATGGCCGCCACCACGACGCTCACCACCGAGGACGGCTCCCTGGGCCTGCGCGGCAAGGTGACGGACGCGCTGCCGTCGGTGATCGCCGACACCCGGGCCGACGCCGTCTACGCGTGCGGGCCGATGGAGACCCTGCGGGCGGTCACGGCCGTGGCGATGGAGTTCGACATTCCGGTGCAGGTGGCGGTGGAGGAGTCGATGGCGTGCGGCATCGGCGTGTGCATGACGTGCGTGCTCCCGGTCATCGGCGACGACGGGGTGACCAGGATGCTGCGAGCCTGCGCCGAGGGCCCGGTGTTCCGGGGGGAGCGGGTGCGGTTCGAGGACGTGGGAACGATCCCGTTCGACGCTCTCGGCGCGCCCGGGGGCGGTGCTCGCCATGCGGGCTGAGTGGTGACCTGACATGTCCGTAGATATGCGTACATTTCTGGCACACGTGGAGCTGGCGAACCCGATCACCACGGCCGCCGGATGCGCCGCCTCCGGCCGCGAGCTCGCCCAGTTCTTCGACCTGCACCGGCTGGGAGCGCTCGCCACCCGGTCGATCACCATGGCCCCGCGCGCCGGCCGGCCGACGCCGCGCATGGCCGAGACGCCGTCCGGCATGCTCAACGCCGTCGGCCTCCAGGGCCCCGGCATCGACGCCTTCCTCGAACGCGAGCTGCCCTGGCTGGCCCAGCGCGGCATCCGCACCATCGTCTCGATCGGCGGCGGCACCGTCGCCGAATACTCCGAGCTGGCCCGCAGGCTCGCCGACGCGCCCGGGGTGACGGCGCTCGAGGTCAACCTGTCGTGCCCCAACATGGAGGACCGCGGCCGGGTCTTCGCCCGCGAGGGCGGCGCCGCCGCCGAGGTCATCGCCGCCGTGCGGTCCATCATGCGTTACGACGTGCCGGTCGTCGCCAAGCTCGCGCCCGACGTGGCCGACATCGTCGCCGTGGCCCGCGCCTGCGCCGACGCGGGCGCCGACGCGCTGTCGATGATCAACAACCCGCTCGGCATGGCCATCGACACCGAGACGCTGCGGCCCTCGCTCGCCGCCGTGACCGGCGGACTGTCCGGCCCGGCCATCCTGCCGCTGGCCGTACGGTGTGTCTGGCAGGTGCACGCCGCGCTCCCGGGAGTGCCGTTGATCGGCGTCGGCGGCGTGATGACCGGCAGAGACGCCTTCCAGCTCATCCTGGCGGGCGCCTGCGCGGTCGGGGTGGGCACCGCCCTGTTCCACGACCCCTACGCGTGCCTGCGGATCGAGCGCGAGCTCGAGGACCTGCTGCGGGCCCGCGGCTTCCAGCGGCTGGCCGACGCCGTCGGCCTGGCCCACCGTCCACCGGGCGGCGCCCCCCGGCACCTGCTCGTCGACACCGAGGAGAGCTCCCCTTGACCCCCGCACCCATCGCCGTCGCCCTCGACGCTCCCGACCTGGAGACCGCCGCCAGGTGGGCCGCCCTGGTGACGCCCCACGTGAGCACCGTGAAGGTGGGCCTGGAGCTCTATCTGCGCTACGGCCCTGATGTGATCGCCTCCGTGCGGGGAGCCAGCGGCGTCAGCGTCTTCCTCGACCTCAAGCTGCACGACATCCCCAACACGGTGGCCGGCGCGGCCCGCGCCGTCTCCCGGCTGCGGCCCGCCATCCTCACCGTGCACGCCACGGGCGGACCCGCGATGATCAGGGCGGCGGTGGACGCCGCGCCCCACACCCAGATCGCCGCCGTCACGGTGCTGACCTCCCTCAGCGAGGCCGACCTGGGCAGCATCGGCCTGATCGGCCCGGCCGACGACGCGGTGCGCCGGCTGGCCGCCATGTCGGTCGACGCCGGCGCGACCGCCCTGGTCTGCAGCCCCAACGAGGTCGCGGCGGTGCGCTCGGAGGTCGGTCCGGGCATCACCCTGATCACGCCGGGCGTGCGTCCCACGGGCGCCGACACCCAGGACCAGGCCCGGGTCGCCACCCCCGAACAGGCCCTCGCCGATGGGGCCGACCTGCTGGTGATCGGTCGCCCCATCACCGCCTCGCCGGACCCGGGGGCCGCGGCCGCCGCCGTGGCCGCCGCACTCAGGCGCACCGCGACGCCTTCCTGACGGCGCGGCCCGCTCGCCGCACAAGATCGAATGATGTCACAACCGTGGCGATCCCGCGACGTGCGAGCCCGCCGGGACGAGGTTTGGGACACAGGTCGGCGGGTGGTTTCGGACAGAGACGGGCAGCTGGAATGTGATCTTCGTCCGCTTCGGCGTGCCCCAGAAGAGCCTGGGGACGAACCGGGAAGTGAGGACGTTTTGCTCACCAGACTGTAGTTTTTTCTACACGGAGAGCGACGAAGTAGATTTTGTCGCGAGAGAAACTGCTCTTGACGTTGCTTAGGGGGCGATGACCAGCTAGTTTCCCTTCCCGTCCGAGTACATCGACAGAAATTCGAGGTGACCCGGCGTGGCTCTTCCTCCCCTGACCCCTGAGCAGCGCGCCGCAGCCCTGGAGAAGGCTGCCAAGGCCCGTAAAGAGCGTGCCGAGGTCAAGAACCGGCTCAAGCATGGCGCGGTTTCTCTGGCTGAGGTGCTCAAGGATGGGCAGACCGACGACGTCATCGGCAAGATGAAGGTGTCGGCCTTGTTGGAGTCGCTCCCCGGCGTGGGCAAGGTCCGCGCCAAGCAGCTCATGGAGCGGCTTGCCATCGCCGAGTCCCGCCGCGTGCGGGGTCTCGGTGCGAACCAGAGGGCATCCCTCGAGCGCGAGTTCGGTGGCAACGAGAGCTAATCTCGGTTCCACACGAACACGCGGGTTCAACGGGGGGTAGGAAGTGACCGACAGGTCCAGGTCCGGCAATGCAAGGGCCGATGAGGCAGTCGGATCAGGAGCGCAGGTCGGCGACTTCCTCCCCTCGGGTGACAGACGGCTGACGGTCCTGTCGGGGCCGTCCGGCGTAGGCAAGTCCACGGTCGTCGCCGAGCTCCGGCGGGCACACCCCGGGGTGTGGCTGTCGGTCTCGGTGACCACCAGGCGGCCCCGGCCCGGCGAGGTGCACGGGGTCCACTACTTCTTCGTCGACGGCGAGGAGTTCGACCGGCTGGTCGAGTCGGGTGAGCTGCTCGAATGGGCGGAGTTCGCCGGCAACCGCTACGGCACGCCCCGGCGCGCCGTCCTGGAGCGGGTCGCCGCCGGGGTGCCCACGCTGCTGGAGATCGACCTTGAGGGCGCCAGGCAGGTGCGACGCAGCATGCCGGAGGCCCTGCTGGTGTTCCTGGCCCCGCCGAGCTGGCAGGAGCTGGAGAAGCGGCTGCGCGGCCGCGGCACCGAACCCGAGGAGGTCATCGCCCGCCGGCTGGAGGCCGGGCGGATCGAGATGGCGGCCGAGAAGGAGTTCGATCTCACCCTGGTCAACACGGATGTGAAAGACGTGTGCCGCCGGCTGATAGCCTTGATGACTGACCCTCTGGGGGTCACGACAACCACCAACCGAGAGGTCTGACAATCGTGGCAGGCATCGCCCCGGTCGCTGAGGGGATCACCAACCCACCGATCGACGCGCTGCTCGACATCGTCGACAGCAAATACTCCCTGGTGATCATGGGCGCCAAGCGGGCCCGCCAGATCAACGCCTACTACTCCCAGCTCGGCGAGGGCCTGCTCGAATACGTCGGGCCGCTGGTCGAGACGCACGCCCAGGAGAAGCCGCTCTCGATCGCGCTGCGCGAGGTGTCCGAGGGGCTGCTCAACGCCGAGCCCATCGAAGGCGCGGTCTGACCGCTTCGATGAAGGTCGTCCTTGGCGTCACCGGGGGCATCGCCGCCTACAAGGCGTGTGAGCTCCTGCGCCTGTTCACCGAGTCCGGGCATCAGGTGCGGGTCGTCCCGACCCGCGACGCCCTGCGGTTCGTGGGCGAGCCCACCTGGGCGGCCCTGTCGGGCCAGCCCGTGGCGACCGAGGTCTGGGACGACGTGCACGAGGTGCCCCACGTGCGGATCGGCCAGAGCGCCGACCTCGTGGTGGTGGCGCCCGCCACCGCCGACATGCTGGCCAAGGCGGCTCACGGCCTGGCCGGCGACCTGCTCACCAACACGCTGCTGACCGCGCGCTGCCCGGTGGTGTTCGCGCCCGCGATGCACACCGAGATGTGGCAGCACCCCGCCACCCGCGCCAACGTCGCGACGCTGCGCGAGCGCGGCGCCGTGGTGATCGACCCCGCCGTCGGCCGGCTCACCGGCGCCGACACCGGCCCAGGGCGGCTGCCCGACCCCGCAGAGATCTTCCAGGTCTGCCTGCGCGTGCTGCGCGGCGCCCCGCGCGACCTGGCCGGGCGCAGGGTCGTCGTCTCCGCCGGCGGCACCCGTGAGGCCATCGACCCCGTCCGCTACATCGGCAACCGGTCCTCCGGGCTGCAGGGATACTCCCTGGCCCGCACGGCCGTCGCGCGCGGCGCCGAGGTGACCCTGGTCGCCGCCAACGTCACGCTGCCCGATCCCGCGGGGGCCACGGTGGTCCGGGCGGAGTCCACCGCCGAGCTGCGCGAGGCGGTGCTGGCCGCCGCCACCGACGCCGACGTGGTGGTCATGGCCGCGGCCGTCGCCGACTTCCGGCCGTCCACGTGGCACGAGTCCAAGATCAAGAAGACCGACGGCGAGCCCGAGGCCATCCCGCTGACGAAGAACCCCGACATCCTGGCCGAGCTGGGCGAGCTCCGCCGAGCCGCCCGCGCGCGGGACGCCGGGCATCCCCAGGTGATCGTCGGATTCGCCGCCGAGACCGACGACGTGCTGGCCAACGGCCGCGCCAAGCTCGCCCGCAAGGGCTGCGACCTGCTCGTCGTCAACCAGGTGGGCCGCGACCTCGCGTTCGGCACCCCCGACAACGCCGCCACCGTGCTCGCCGCCGACGGCGACGCGGTCGAGGTGAAGCGCGGTCCCAAGGACGACGTGGCCGACGCCGTCTGGGATCTGGTGGCCGCGCGCCTCGTCTGACGGCCGTACGAGTCCGTTACCGCATCACCTGTTGCACACCCCCGTACGCCTGCGGATACTTGGCGCGAAGGGGGACGGAATGCCGGTGAGTTCCGCTGTCAGAGACCGTTGCAGGACACTACTGGGCGATCACGAAGAGATCAGCTACGTCTTTCCCGCGTTGTCGGTGGGGCCCGGGGGGGCCGCCGACTTCCTGATCGTCGTGACCGGCCGATCGATCTCGGTGCTGGCCACCAAGATGCTCCAGCGAGACCGCCCGATCTCGATCTACGCGATCTTCCCCAGGCACACCCGCCTGGGGCCGATCCTGCAGGCGCCCGGGCCGGTCATCGAGCTCGGGTCGCTCGCGTTCGAGTTCGAGGAGGAGTACGCGGCGGTGGTCGCGGCGGCCGACGCGGAGATCTTCGCACCCGAGACGCTGCCTCCCGATCCGCTGCCTGACCTGTGAGGCACGCCAGGATTCGGGCAGTTTCGCGGCAGGGCGTCCGGTAGGGCTAGACTTCGGGAGGCCCGGGCCTGTCCGACCGCCGGAGCCGCAATCCGTCAGCAGCCGCTGCATGAGGAGCCACTGAGTTGTCACGTCGCCTGTTCACCTCCGAGTCGGTCACCGAGGGCCACCCGGACAAGATTGCCGACCAGATCAGTGACGCGATTCTCGACACGATGCTCAAAGACGACCCCACGAGCCGGGTCGCCGTCGAGACGATGATCACTACCGGCCAGGTCCACGTCGCAGGCGAGGTGACGACCGAGACCTACGTCGACATCCCGGGTGTCATCCGGGAGAAGATCCTGGAGATCGGTTACGACGCCTCCCACAAGGGTTTCGACGGCGCCTCGTGTGGCGTGTCGGTGTCCATCGGGGCGCAGTCGCCCGACATCGCGCAGGGAGTCGACGACGCCTACGAGCACCGCTCGGGCGAGGGCGTGGACGAGCTCGACCGGCAGGGCGCCGGTGACCAGGGGCTGATGTTCGGCTACGCGTG
>NZ_JBFAKL010000009.1:0-295935 GCF_040655715.1 Nonomuraea cavernae
TACGCGACACGGCCGCGGGGCATGCGGTTGCTGCGCGGGGAGGCTCGCCATTGGGCGAGCCGATGAACCGCGAACCTCAACGCGACCTCCTCCTCATGGGGTAGTCGCCGTTGGAATCCACCGCCTTCAGGCGGGGGAGGATGTCAAACGGGCGCGTGCCGTACCCGCTGGGGGTCCGGCACGTAGTCGTGACGCACGCCCTGGTCGCCCAGCCACTGCCGCAGCCCGGCAACGGCCGGCGGGCCGGCCGCGACCTGGGCCGCGTACTCCGCCAGCGTGACCTCCTCACCGTCCTCGAACAGCAGGCGCGCCGGGCCCGACCAGGACAGGGTCCAGCGCGCCTGGCCGTGCTGGATGAGCACGGCCTCCAGCGCCTGCCCGAGCACCGCGGCCAGCAGCCTCTCGGAGGACTGCCAGCCGAGCTCGCGCAGCCGCTCCTCCAGCTCCGCCTGCCGGCCCCGGGCGATCGCCTCGAAGGCCGCGTCGAGGTAGGGCCGGTCCGCGCCCACCACCCGCCGGCCCGCCTCGGCCAGGTCGTGCAGCGCCTCGGCGTTGCGCGTGGAGTACGTCCCCTGGGCCACCAGCTCGTCCCACGACACCGGCCGCAGGTTCAGGACCTCGGGCCGCCACATCGACCGCTCGACCGCCTGAGCGGCCGCCGTGGCGTCGCGCAGCAGGGTCTCCGCCGGGCGCGGGTCGGGCACGTGCTCCGGCTCGGGCAGCGACTCGATCGCGGCCAGCCGCTCGGCCAGGCTCGGATGCGAGTCGTACGGAGAGGTCTCGGCGGGCCGCTCGGCCAGCCTGGCGATGTCGGCCTGCCTGACCGGGTCGCTCACCATCGCCTGGAACCCGCTGAACACCATCGCCGGACGGCAGCCGCCCGCGCCGGTCATCGACAGGTAGTCGGCGGTGAAGAGGTCCCACGCCGTCGCGGTGCCGTGGATCTTGTGGAGCGCGCCGGCCATCGCCTGGCGGCCGCCGACGGCCACCGCGAGCCGGTCGGCCTCCAGCTCCTGCCTGCGCGAGACGGCCTGGGAGAGCCGCAGGTAGAGGCGGGCGTACAGCGCGAAGAGCCGCCGGATGACCGGATGCCGGTCGAGGGCCGCCACGGTCGCGAGCAGCGCCACCCGCCCCCGGTAGACCGGGGCGCCCAGCCGGGTGTGCGCGCCGCTGTAGTGGCCCAGCTCGTGGCCGAGCACCGCCCGCGTCTCGTCGATCGTCAGCGTCCGCAGCAGCGGCAGCCCGATGAACATCCGCCGCCGGGTGGACCTCAGCCCCAGGAACCGGGTGTCCTCCGAGACCGCGGCGTTGACCTCGGGCACCAGCCGGATCTCGTCGGGCGGGGCCGTGCCCACCCGCCGGGCCAGATCGTCGACCGTCTGCCAGAGCGCGGGCTCCTCCTCCCGGGTGACCGCCACGCCCGGCTGCCCGCCGTCCTCGCGGCGGCCCACCACGACCAGGACCCGCACCAGCACACCGGCGGCCAGGGTGAACGCGATCGCCGCCCGCAGCCCGTTGAGGTGAAAGTCGACCACCAGCAACACGTCGAAGAAGACGGCCGCCGCCACGACCAGGCCGGCGAGCAGGTAGAAACCCGCGAGCAGCGCACAGGCCAGCACCGCACGGAACGCTGTCGTCATGAGGCAGGGCTCCCGGGGAAGGGGTTCTCGCGAAACCTGACACTAGCGGAGACCGAAAGGTGGATAAAATCACTGCACTAATGGCCCGCTACGACGAGCACGACCAGGCACGATGGGTTCCCGAAGCACCCGGCAACCCCGAGCGCAGCGCGTTCGAACGCGACCGCGCCCGCATCGTGCACAGTGCCGCGCTGCGCAGGCTGGCGGCCAAGACGCAGGTGGTCGGCCCGGTCGAGACCCTCGGCGGCGGCCAGCACATCCCGCGCACCCGGCTGACCCACTCCCTCGAATGCGGCCAGGTCGGCAGGGAGATGGGCGCCACGCTCGGCGTCGATCCCGACCTGGTGGAGACCGCCTGCCTGGCCCACGACCTTGGCCACCCGCCGTTCGGGCACAACGGCGAGGTCGCGCTCAACGAGCTGGCCGGCCCCTGCGGCGGGTTCGAGGGCAACGCGCAGAGCCTGCGCCTGCTCACCCGGCTGGAGGCCAAGGTGCTGACCGAGGACGGCGGGAGCGCGGGCCTCAACCTGACCCGCGCCGCGCTCGACGCCTCGATCAAATACCCCTGGACCTGCGAGAAGTCACCGAAGTTCGGCGTCTACGACGACGACCTACCGGTCTTCGAGTGGATCAGGGAGGGCGCGCCGCCCGGCAGGGTGAGCTTCGAGGCCCAGATCATGGACTGGGCCGACGACGTGGCCTACTCCGTGCACGACCTGGAGGACGCGCTGCACTCCGGCCACGTCACCCCCGACGCGCTGATGTCGCCGATCGAGCGCAGGCAGGTGTGCGAGCTCACCGCCTCCTGGTACGCCCCCGACACCGACCTGGGCGAGCTGGAGGAGGTCTTCGGCAGGCTGATCGCCTCACCGCTCTGGCCGCGCCGCTTCGACGCCACCTTCGCCGACCTGGCCGGGCTCAAGGCCCTCACCAGTGGCCTCATCGGCCGTTTCTGCCGGTCCGCCGAGACCGCCACCAAGGACGCCGACGTCGCGCGGCACCGCGCCGACCTGGTGGTGCCCCGCACCACGCAACTGGAGTGCGCCCTGCTCAAGGGCATCACCGCCCACTACGTCATGACCACCGACGACCACCACGCCAACCAGGCGAGGCAGCGCGAGCTCATCACGGAGCTGGCCTCCCTGATCACCCTCGGCGCGCCGCGCACCCTGGAGCCGGCGTTCCGCCCCGACTACCTCGGCGCGCCCGACGACGCCGCCCGGGTCCGCGTGGTCATCGACCAGATCGCCTCCCTCACCGACACGTCGGCCGTCACCTGGCACCGGCGGCTTTCCGGATGACCGTCCGCCGCCGCCCGGAGGAGCTCACGTCGGATCGACCGTGATCGGGTCGGGAGTCTCCTCCTCGGGCTCCTTGGTCGGCTTGACCACCTTCTTCGACGTGCACTGGACCGTGCAGCGCGGCGTCTCGCCCAGCCTGCCGCGCAGCGCCATCGTCTCGTCCCGGGGGGAGAGCGTCCGGTTGCCCGACAGCCAGGAGTCGAGGTAGTTCCACGGGTTGACCATGCCCCGGCGGACCCACCAGGAGGAGGAGCCGGTCTTCCACGAGATCGCGAAGTACAGGTTGGTGCCGGTGTCGCGGGCGTTGCCGGACGAGCCGACCCGGCCGAGCAGCTGCCCGGTGCCGACCCGCACGCCGGGCCGGATGCCGTCGGCGACCGCGTCGAGGTGCCCGCCGAGATAGCGGACGCCGTCGTCACCGATGATCGTGACGAACCGGCCCTCGCGGTGGGCGCCCGCGTCGGTCGTGGGGACCCACCGGTTCCTGGTGTTGACCTCGTCCACCACGCCGCTGACGGGCGCCACGAAGGCGCATCCCCGGGCGGCCCAGATCGTCGTCTTGGGCAGCGTGAGCAGTTTGCGCTGGTAGCTGACCCGGCAGCCCTGGACGGGGAAGGTGTAGGTGTGCTTGGACAGCTTGGGCGGCGGCACCTTGACCGGGGCGTCTCCCTTGGGCGGCGCCACGGGCGCCTGCCGCGACGGGGCCACCTTGGGGATCGTCGCGGTCACGACAGGGGTGGCCTGGGTGGCCTGCGTGGGCGGGGCCGATTCGGGCGACTGGGCGCTCACCCCTGCCACCCCGGGAGCCTGGGCGCAGGCGCCGGTCAGTAACACGGCGCCCGCGGCGGCCGCCAATCGTCCTATCTGCCCCGAAAGCATGATCTCCACCCGTGTCACCGTATACAGCGCGAGCTTTACCTTTGTAGCCGACGAGGGCAACGGGGAGGACACGTTTTCCGCTTTACGGTCCTTGAGGTGATATCCAACTCTCTGTCCGGTGGACCGGGAGGCGGGGAATGTCGGCCGGCCGCAATAGACTCACCGGCGTGGCTGGCCGTATCCGTGACGTCGACATCGCGCTCGTTCGCGAGCGATCACCCATCGCCGAGGTCATCGGCGAGCACATCCAGTTGCGCAACGCCGGCGGTGGCAACCTCAAGGGGCTGTGCCCGTTCCACGACGAGAAGAGCCCGTCCTTCAACGTCACGCCCGAGCGGGGGATGTACTTTTGCTTCGGCTGCTCCGAGGGCGGCGACGTGATCACGTTCGTCGAGAAGATCGAGCACCTCGGGTTCGGTGAGGCCGTCGAGCGGCTCGCCCAGCGGGCCGGCATCCAGCTCCAGTACGAACAGGGCGGCTACGTGCCGCGGCGCGACCACGGCGAGCGCGCCCGGCTGGTCGAGGCGCACAAGGCCGCCGCCGAGTTCTACGCCGGCAAGCTGCTCGGCCCCGACGCCGCCGTGGGACGGCGGTTCCTGTCCGAGCGTGGGTTCGAGCGGGCCGACGCCGAGACGTTCGGGGTCGGCTTCGCGCCCGCCGAGTGGGAGGCGCTGGCCCGCCACCTCATGGGGCGCGGGTTCACCGCCGACGAGCTGATCAAGGGCGGGCTGGTCAAGGAGGGGCGGCGGGGGCCGATCGACCGCTTCCGCGGGCGGCTGATCTGGCCGATCCGCGACGCCACCGGCGACGTGATCGGCTTCGGGGCCCGCAAGCTGCTCGACTCCGACGACGGGCCCAAATACCTCAACACCCCCGAGTCGCCGCTCTACAAGAAGAGCCAGGTGCTCTACGGCATCGACCTGGCCAAACGTGAGATCTCCAAGCGGTCCCAGGCGGTGATCGTCGAGGGCTACACCGACGTGATGGCCTGCCACCTCGCCGGGGTCCCGACCGCCGTGGCCACCTGCGGCACCTCCTTCGGCGAGGAGCACATCAAGATCCTGCGGCGCTTCCTGCTCGACCAGGCCGAGTTCCGCGGTGAGGTGATCTTCACGTTCGACGGCGACGCGGCCGGCCAGAAGGCCGCCCTGCGGGCGTTCGCCGACGAGCAGAAGTTCGTCACCCAGACCTACGTGGCGGTGCAGGCCGACGGGCTCGACCCGTGCGACCTGCGGGTCAAGCAGGGCGACGCGGCGGTGCGCGACCTCATCGCCAGCCGCGAGCCGCTGTTCCAGTTCGCCCTGCGCGACACCGTCGCCCGCTACGACCTCCGCAGCAACGAGGGCAAGATCGCGGCGCTCGACGCGGCGGCGCCCATCGTGGCCGCCATCAAGGACGTCGGCCTGCGCAAGCGCTACGCCATCGACCTCGACCGGTGGCTCGGGTTCATGGACGAGCGGTTCGTCATGCAGCGCATCGCCGAGGTGGGCGGTGCCCAGCGCGGGCGTCCTCAGCCGGTGCGGCGGGCCGCGCCGCTCGATCCGGGCGTGCGGGTGGAGGCCGAGCTGCTCAAACTGGCCGTGCAACGCCCGGCCCTGCTGGGGCCGCGGTTCGACGCGCTCGAGCCGCAGGCGTTCACCGCGCCCGACCACGTGACGCTGCATCAGGTGATCGCCGCGGCCGGCGGCACGGCCGCGGCCGGCCACGGCGGCAGGGAGTGGGTCGAGCGGTTGCTGGAGCACGCGCTCGACGAGGTGGCGCGGGTGCTGGTGACGCGATTCGCCGTGGAGGCGATCCAGGCCGACTCCCACACCGAGGAGCGTTACGGCGCGGCGATGCTGGCGGCGATCGAGGCCATCGCGGTCGACCGGGCCATCGCGCAGGTCAAGTCGCGCATCCAGCGGCTCAACCCGGTGGACGAGCAGCAGGAGTACAACCGGCTCTTCGGTGAGCTGGTCGCCCTGGAGCAGCAGCGCCGGGTGCTGCGAGACCGGGCCGCCGGCAGCTGAGCCATCGCGGGCGGTCCCGTGACGCCCGCAGCTGAGCCATCACGAGCGGTCCCGTGACGCCCGCAGCTGAGCCATCACGAGCGGTCCCGTGACGCCCGTAGCCGAGCCATCGCGAGCGGTGCCGTGACGCCCACAGCTGACGCGGGGCGGTGCCGTGACGCTCGCCGGGCGGCCAGGGTGGACCGATCCAGAGATGCAGCGGGGTCCGTGATGGTGATACGGGCGGCCGTATCAACCCTCCCGATGGCACCGGCGAGGATCTTCGCCGGGCCGCGAGTAAGGATCAACTATGCGGGGAACGCGGGCCGTACAGAAGACCGCTGAAGGGGCGCGCGTGGCGCAACCGCCGGTGCGAGGCCAAAGTGGCATATCTGGGTGGTTGTGCCAGAAAATTTTTCTCATCAACGCCGCGAGGCCGGTCAGCGGGCCGCGAAGGGCCTGGCAAAAGCCCTGGTAGGCGGCTATCCGGGCAAGCTGCGAAGTGCGTCCGGCCGAACTCGTGGCCGGGCGCGCGCAAACCGGATCGCGTAATTGACTTTACTTTCCTGATCAAACTTCGGCCAAACCTGTAATAGATCTCGATTTGGTAATGCCCAACGCCTTACCTTCGGTGACAAAAATGGGTCTGCCATTTTATGGAACCAATCCTGCAGACTGTGTCCCGTGGGTGCATCGGTGCTGCCAAGTGGACCGCCCTCCGTAGATCAGGTGGCGGACCTCGTCGCGAAGGGAAGGGAGCGCGGAAGCGTCACCGTCGATGACGTCGCGGCCGCGCTTGACCGATCCGAGCTGCCGTCCGACGCGCTGGAACGCGTCGTGCGGATGCTCGCCGAGAACGGTGTGGAGGTCCTCGAGCCCCAGGGCGACGAGGAGACCACCCGCGCCGATGAGGAGGATGTAGGCAAGCGGGCGCCGACCAGCGATCTGGTCCGGATCTACCTCCGGGAGATCGGGCGAGTGCCGCTGCTGACCGCCGAGGAGGAGGTGGAGCTCGCCAAGTCGATCGAGGCCGGTCTGTTCGCCGAGGACAAGCTGACCAACGGGATCGCGCGTCTGGCCTACCCGGAGTTCAGAGAGCTCGTCTGGCAGGGGACGCGGGCCAAGCAGCGCCTCATCGAGGCCAACCTCCGGCTCGTGGTGTCGATCGCCAAACGCTACGTAGGCCGCGGCATGCTGTTCCTGGACCTCATCCAGGAGGGCAATCTCGGTCTCATCCGGGCGGTCGAGAAGTTCGACTACACCAAGGGCTACAAGTTCTCCACCTACGCCACCTGGTGGATCCGGCAGGCGATCACCCGGGCGATAGCCGACCAGGCGCGCACCATTCGGATCCCGGTGCACATGGTGGAGACGATCAACAAGCTGGTCAGGGTCCAGCGCCAGTTACACCAGGACCTCGGTCGCGAGCCCGTGCCCGAGGAGATCGCCAAGGAGATGGACCTGCCGGTCGATCGCGTGGTGGAGATCCAGCGCATCGCCCAGGAGCCCGTGTCTCTGCAGTCGCCGATCGGCGAGGAGGACTCCGACCTCGGCGACTTCATCGAGGACGCGGACGCGGTCGTGCCCATGGAGGCCGCGGCCTTCATCATGCTGCAGGATCAGCTCGACGACATCCTGGCGACGCTGTCGGAGCGTGAGCAGCGCATCATCCAGCTGCGCTTCGGCCTGGCCGACGGGCATCCCCGCACGCTGGAGGAGGTGGGCAGGGAGTTCGGCGTCACCAGGGAGCGCATCAGGCAGATCGAGTCGAAGACGCTGGCCAAGCTCCGCCACCCGACGCGGGCGCAGATGCTGCGCGACTACCTGGACTGAGCTTCCACGCCGACGTGCGGCGGGCCCGGGCCCGCCGCACGTCGGCGCGTTTCAGCCCGCTGAGCGGAGCGGTCCTCTCCTGCGAGCAGCCCTCGAACCGTTGAGCAGCCCCCGAACCGTCCGGTGCGGTCCTCTTCCCTACGAGCAGCCTTCGAACTGGGGCACGGCGATGATGGACAGGTCCAGCCCGGCGGCGCCGAACCATTGGTGGAACAGCCGGGAGGCGGTGCCGTCCTGGTACATCGCGGTGATCGCCCGGTTGACCGCCTCGCAGCCCTCGACGTCGCCCTTGCGCATGCCGACGCCCGACCGCTGCTCGTTGAACTGCGCGTTGACCAGCCGCAGCCCGGTCCCGTCCTGGGTGGCCAGGCCCGCCAGGATGACGTCGTTGGTGGTGATGGCGTCGACCCGGTCCGCCTTGAGCGCGGCCAGGCAGGCGGCGTAGTCGGGCACCGGCACGACCTGGGCCGCCACCTTGCGCTCCTCGACCACCCGCTGGGCCGCGTTGGCGCCCTTGACCTCGCAGATGCGCCGCCCCCTGAGGTCGCGCACGTTGCGGATGCCGGTCTCGTTCTTGCGCACCAGGATGTCCTGGTAGGAGATGTGGTACGGCCCGGCGAACAGCACCTTCTGCTTGCGGTCCATGCTGATCGTGTAGGTGGCCACGACGAGGTCGGCCGTGCCGGAGGTGAGCACCCGCTCGCGATCGGCCGCCAGGACCGGCACGAGCTCCGCCTTCTTGCCGAGCTTGCGGGCGATGTAGCGGGCCACGTCCACGTCGAAGCCCTCGAACGTCCCGTCGGCCTTGCGCTGGCCGACCGAGGGCAGGTCCGGGCGCACCCCGATGACGACGGTGTCCTTGTCCAGGGCCGACTTCTGCCCGCCGGTGCCGCAGGACCCGGCGAGCAGCGCGGCCACAGCCAGCACCACCAACGGCAGCCGCTTCATCTGTACTCCTTCAGCCGGGGCCAGACTCCCGCGAGGACCAGCAGGCCGATGCCGCCGATCGCGAACGGGAGCAGCCGCCACAGGTTGTCCAGCGCGCTCTCGCCGGAGCCGACGGCCCGCTCGAACACCGTCTGGTGCCGCTCGGCGATGGCCAGCAGCGTCTTGTCGTAGGCGTCGAACGCCTCGCGCACCGGACCCAGCCGGGCGGCGACCGCCTCGCTGTTCCGGCCGCTCACCGCGAGCTCGCGGAACTTCGTGTCGGCGGCCTGGAAGGCGGTGTACGCCTCCAGTGCCCGCCGGCCGTCCGCGCCGCCGAGTTGCGCGCCCATCAGGCCGAGGTAGCCCTCGCTCCCGCTCCGGACCGCGGCGTGGTAGGTGTCGAGGTTGCCGGCCGGCAGGTAGAACACGGTCTGCGCCTTGTCCAGGTAGGTGTGCTCGTAGGTGTCGGCCCGCACCTTGTCCAGCAGGAAGCGGCTCTGGTCGCCCTGCATGCTGTTGCTGATGGCCCGCGCCCTGGCCACCGTCAGGATCGAGTCGAACCCTTGGGACTTGGCGGTGCGCAGGTCGCCGGTGTTCTGCCCGAGCACGTTCATTCCGGTGACGAGCGCGATGGCGGTCACCAGCGTGGCGACCAGCAGCGCGGGCCCGAACACCCGGCGGAACCGCCGGGTCAGGAAGACCTGCAGCCAGATCAGGCAGCCGAGCGCCAGCAGCCCCGCCACGACCACCGCGGCCCGCACGGCGGGCACCGTCACGTTCTTGTCGTCGTAGGTCTCGCGGACGATCGTGCCGTTCTCCAGCGTCAGGTTGTACGCCTGGGGCAGCAGGACTCGCCGCATCAGGTCGGTGGCCTGCCGGTAGATCTCGACGACCTCGTCGGGAGGCGGCCCGGCGGCGTGGCCGGCGCGGGTGTCGAGCAGCAGCGCCTGCCCGGCCAGTCGCTCGTAGCGGCCGAGCCCGTCGAGCACCGACTGCACGGTCTGCCGCTCGGCCGGGTTGTCGCCGGACAGCTCGAACGCCTTCATGAGCGCCTGGTTGGCCTCGGAGCGCCGCTGCTCGTACCTGGCGAGGGCGGCCTGGCGCTGCTGGCCGTACTCTCTGCCCATCAGCAGGGCGTCGGCGACCTGGGCGTCCATGTCGCTGAGCCCGAGATACAGGCCCGCGGTGGCGACGACCTGGGGGCCCGCGTCGCGTCCGATGACCCGCAGCCCGTCACCGGCGCTCGCGCTGCCGACGGCCAGCGCGGCGAAGAGCAGTGCGAGCGAGGCGACCGTCACGCCGGTGATGACCCGGATCCGGGCGGGCACACTGTGGCGGCGGGCCGGCGCGGCCGGGGGCCGGGTCTGGACCATGGTCACGGCGTGCCCTCCCGGATGGTGATGACGGTCCACGCGCCGACGTGGATCCGGTCGCCGGCGGCCACGGGGACGGGCACGTTGACCGCGACCGGCCTGCCGTTGACCCGAGTGCCGTTGGAGGAGCCGGGGTCCACCAGCGTCCACGAGCCGTCGTGCTGGGCGAGCAGCACCGCGTGCAGGTGGGAGACGCCCGGGTCCTCTGGCGGGCCGGTCAGGTCGATCTCCGGCCGGGCGTCGCGGGCCCGGCTGCGCCGCCCGACGCGCACCTGCTCGCCGGCCAGGGCGAAGGAGCGTTCGGGGCAGTACGGCGGGAACGCCACGGCGCTCGCGTCGGGCCCGCCCTGGGCGATGATCTCGTCGTAGTAGGCGCGGTCGGCCGCGGTGACCGCCTCCCAGCGGGCGCCGGTGGACGGCACCTGAACGGGTGTGCCGCCGCTGTAGTCGTGGCCGCACACCTCGCAGAACTGCCCGGCGCGCGGTGTCCGGCAGATCGGGCAGCTCTCGGCGGCCGCCTCCGCTGGAGCCGACGCGGGCGAGGCGGAGGTGGAGGCCGGGGCGCCGGACATCTGGGTGCCGCAGGTGTCGCAGTAGTCGTCGGCACCCGACGCGTGGCCCTGGGGGCAGGTCGCCATCAGCGGCCCTCCCCATCCTTGCGCAGCCGGCTGGTGCGGACGGAGCCGGTGTCGAGCTCGATCTCGTCTGCCTTGTCCACGCCGCGGCGCAGCCGGGCGGTGCCGCTGTGCGGGTCGACCTCGACGACCTTGTCCAGCAGCCGCGCGGTGTCCGAGCGGCCCGACTCCGTGGCCAGCTGCCTGGCCTTGGCCAGGCGGGCGGTCGCGACCTCGACCTGACCGGCGGCGCGCGCGCTCAGGCCGTCCTGGATCAGCTCGTGCAGCTCGGCCTGCCCGGTGTAGTGGGCGACCTTCCGGTTGATCTGGGTCGAGGCGGCCAGGTCGTCGGTCCACTGCGCGAGGACGTTGCCGCTGGCGAGAACCTCCTGCGTGTCGGGCCGCAGCAGCTTCACCCAGCCGGCCCGGATCTCGCTGCCGACCTGGCCGGGCGGCACCTCGACGCACAGGTGGTACTCGCGTTCCTCCGCGCCCCAGGAGCCGGTGGGGTAGTCGCCGGTCAGCGGGTTCACGTCGGTGCGCTTGCCGGTCAGGTCGAGCAGCGTGGGGGAGACCTGCTTGACGAACTTGAGCGTCGCGGTCTGCGGCACCCACACCCGCATCACCAGCTCGGCAACGGTCTTGCTCATCGACGTCTTGGTGATCTTGCGGAAGAAGTCGGCGAGGTCGCCCTGGTTTCTGACGAAGTCGAAGGTGCCGAGCAGCGCCTCGGCGACCTTCCGCAACTCGCCGGGCACCCAGTCGGCGCCCACGCCGAGACTGTCGCAGACGAACGCGCCCTCGCAGCGGGCCAGCGCGGCGGCGAACACGTCGGCGCGCTCGTTGTTCTGCCCGTCGGTCATCAGGATGGCGTGCCTGATCGCGTTGGGGTGCGCGGCCAGCAGGTCGGCGGCCAGCAGCAGCCATTGCCCGATGGACGTGCCGCCGTGGGCGCTCAGCCGCCCGATCGCGTTCTGCGCCTCCGTACGGGTGGCGCGCGAGGCGCGGACCAGCTGCCGGCCCTGCGGATAGATCACCCTGGCCGTGTCGGTCCCGGACACCACCGCGAAGAACACGCCGTCACGCAGACTCTGCACGGCCGTCGACGCCGCCTGCCGCGCCTCGCGGATCTTCCCGCCGCTCATCGAGCCCGACGTGTCCACGATGATCACTTCGGCGGCCTCGGCGGGGGCGGCGGACGTCGTGGTGACCGCGCCGGTGGAGCCGATGGTGAGGATGGCGTGGACCTCGCGCCCGTCCGTGGACAGGAACTTGTTCTGGTCGATGTGCAGACTGAAGGTGGGCTGGTCACCCATGCGGTCCTCCTAGGGGGATCAGGACGATGGTCACGTTGTCTTGCCCGCCGGAGTCGAGCGCGTGGCGCAGCATCGCGCGGGCCATCTCCAGCGGGGTGCCGGACCGGGGGAAGGCGTATCCGCCGAGGTAGCGCCAGAGGCCGTCGCTGCAGACCAGCAGCAGGCCCGGTCCCGCCGGGGTCAGGGTGCGCACGCGCGGCTCGACGTCGCCCGCGTCGGCACCGAGCCAGGCGGTGATCTCGCCGGTCGGCGCGGCGTCGTCCTCGGTCAGCGGTTCGCCGGTCGGCTCCGTGCCGTCCGCGGCCGGCGGCGCGCCGACCGGACGGGTGTCGTCGGTGGTCAAGGGCTCGCCGACCGGGCGGGTGTCGTCGGTGGCCAGGGGCTCGCCGGCGGGCAGCCAGTAGGCGCGGGTGTCGCCGGCCCAGCTGATCGTGATCTCGCCGCCGGTGACCACCGCCGAGACGTACGTGCAGGCGGGGGCGTGGTCCACGGAGCTCGCCAGCTTGGTCACCGCTCGCCCGGCCAGCTCGAACGCCTCCCTGGCAGGGGCGCCGCGGGCCAGGGCGGCGGCCGCCGTCTCCACGGCCACGGCCGAGGCCTCGTCGGCGCGCGGCGAGCTGCCCACGCCGTCGCAGACCACCGCGACGGTCGCCGTGCCGGTGGACAGCAGCGCCATCGCGTCCTCGTTGCGGGCCCGGCGCAGGCCCTTGTCGGTCACCCCGGCCGCGCCGCCGGGGAGCTCGATCTCGGCATGGTCGCGGCCGGTGGGCTGGCGCAGGCCGCACCGCTCGCAGTAGCCGTCGGCGTCCACGGCGGGCGCGCCGCAGCCGGCGCAGGCGGGCGCGTCGAGCCGCTGGCCGCACGCCTCGCAGAAGGAGTCTCCGGCCAGCACCGGAGCCTCGCAGACCGGGCAGTTCACAGCCACGTCCTGGGGCGTACGGCGTTGGCCTGGTCGATGAGGGCGTGCCGCTCATCGCGGGAGTCGGCGGCGACGGCCAGCTTGCGGAAGATGCCCTCCAGCCGTTTGCGCACGCCGGGCTCGGTGAAGGCGGCGCCGGCCACCTTCAACCCGGCGGGCGGGGAACCGGCGGTGCCGAGCCAGGCGAGCGCGGTCTGGAGCACCTCGGCGGTCATCGACTCGCGGCGGCGCGGGGCCAGGTCGGGCAGGCGGTCCAGCCGGTCGGCCGCGGCGGTCAGCTGCTCGGGCCGGACCGTGTCCGGCCGGGCCTGCCTGGCGACGGACGCCACGAGGGCGAGCTGGGCGGCGACCCGGTGGCTCGAACTCGCGGGCACCTCGTCGAGCACCGCCACCCGCCCGGCCCTGGCCAGCCCGAAGGCGGCGCTGACGTGGCCGTGGTCGGTCCGCCACACGGTCTCGTACCAGCGGACCGGGTCCTGGCCGGAGCACTCCAGGGCGAAGGCCAGCGCCAGCTTGGCCGCCAGCTCGCCGGGCAGCAGCGAGACGCACGCGTCGAACAGCGGGACCGCCCGCGCGGCCTGGCCCTGGGCCAGCGCCAGCACGCCGCGGTACCAGGTGACGCGCCAGTCGCCGGGCAGTGTCCGCTCGGCCTCGTCCAGGGCCTGGACGGCCTGGTCGGAGCCCTGTTCGGCGAGCAGCCTGGCCCGGGTCAGCAGGGTCTCCGGCGACTTGGGCATCGCCGCCACCTGGGCGACGAGCTCCTCCGGCTCGTGGCCGACCAGACCGGCCAGCGCGCCCGCCGCCGGATCCGCCGGGTCCGCGAGCGGCACCGGCAACGCCTCGGCCGCCGCACGCGGGTCGAGGGGGTCGAAGATCGTCCGCGGGTCGGCGGACAGCGCCGCCCCCGCCGCGACCCGCTCGGGCCCGAACAACGGGGAGTGGGCGGGGTACGGCACGCCGTCGGCGATCGCGCTGACCTCGCGCAGCACGCCGACGAGCTGAGCCTCCATCTCCTCCGCGCTCTGGAACCTGGCGTTCGGATCGGCCGCGGTCGCCCGCCGGAGCAGCCGCGCGAAGGACTCGTTGCCGCAGTCGTCCGGCAGCGGGGCGGGCACGCCGCCTTTGGCCGGGCTGAACGACGGGATGGCCAGCACCGCGAGCGTCCTGGCCACCGTGTAGAGGTCGGAGGGCACCGACGAGGAGTGGGTGTCCAGCTCGGGCGCGTGGTAGCCGACCGTGGCCCACGACGTGCCGGGCGGCGAGCCGAGCCGCTGCACCGCGCCCAGGTCGATGAGCTTGAGCCGCTTGCCCACCCGGATCACGTTGGCGGGCTTGAGGTCGCAGTAGACCAGGCCCTGCTCGTGCAGGTAGCCGAACGCGCGCAGGATCTCGCGCCCGTACATGAGGGCCTCGCGCAGCGGCAGCGGGCCTTGGCGGCGCAGCTCGTGCAGCGACTGGCCGCCGACGTACTCCATGACGATGTAGCCGAGCCCGGCCGAGCGCTGGAAGTTGAAGATCTTGACGATGCTCGGGTGGTCGACGGTGGTGAGGAACCTGCGCTCGGCCTCCGCCGCGGCCAGGGCCTCGGCGTCGGCGGTGTTGAGCAGGCCCTTGAGGACCACCCAGCGGCCGTCCAGGTTCTCGTCGGCGGCCAGGTAGATCCAGCCGAGACCGCCGTGGGCCAGGCAGCCCAGCACCCGGTACTGGGCGGCGACCAGCTCGTCCTTGCCCAGCTTGGGGGTGAAGGAGAACTGCGTGCGGCAGTGCGGGCAGAACCCGTCGGGTAACCCGGGCCGCCCCTGCCGGGACCGTCCGACCGGCTGTCCGCAGGCCGGGTTGGCGCAGAACCGCTTCTCCTCGGCCACCTGCGGATCGGCCATGACCGCGCTCGCCGGGTCGCGGTAGGGCACCGAGGGCAGGTCGGAGATCTCGGCGAGCACGCCCGCCCGGGACCGCCCGCTGCTGACCGGGCTGGTCATGGGCCGGCTCACCGGCCGGGTGTGATGCGAGTCCACCGCCGGGGACGACGAGGAGGCCGCCGCGGCCGGCGCCGCCGCGGCGCTCTCCGCGTGACCGCACAGGTCGCAGTAGCCGTCCTCGATGGTGCCGGTGCAGCCGGTCTGCCGGCAGTTGGTCATCGTCCACCTCCGTTGATCGAACGCTGGTAGAGGTCGACGGCCTCGGCCGCCTTCGTCAGGTCACAGGGAGCGGTCCACAGGAGTGACCGCGCCCGCTCGTACAGCCGGGCGGCCTCCGGGTCCTCGGCCCGGCCCTTGCGCACCGCCATCGCCTGGCAGGCGCCGAGCCGCCCGCGTAGTTCGTCTCGCCGGGCGATCAGCCCGAACAACGCCTTCGCGGTGGTCCGCGCCTGGCCGGCCGCCTCCTGCGCGGCCCGCTCCAGGGCGGTCAGCCGGGCGGCCCGCCGCAGCCAGCCCTCGGTCGAGACGTCGAGGGCGTCGAGTTCGCCGGTCAGCTCCGCCATTCTGCTCCTGGGGCCGGCCTGCGGGGGAAGAGCGATCTTGACGACGACCGTGCCGTGGGCCAGCCGGGCGTCGCTCTCCGCGGCCCGCACCCGGTCGAACGCGGCCGCCAGGTCCTCGCGCCGCCTGCCGTACTCCTCCCTGACCCGCAGGGCCTGTTCCAGGTCGGCGCGGCAGCGGGCGAGCAGGGTGGTGATCCGGTCCAGCTCGTGTTCGGCCGGGGGCGAGCCGAGCGGGTCCTCCAGGGCGGCGGCGCGCATCCGGCCCAGTTCGCCCGCCGTCAGGTCCAGGTCGAGCGGCTCGCCGAGCCGGTCTCTCAGGCCGGTCACCGTACGCAGGTCGGTGGCCGCGGCGTCGAGGCCGGGGAGCGAGGCCGACCAGGCGGTGTCGATCTCGGCCAGCGCGTCGGTGGCCTCCTGGAAGGCCGCGTCCATCCGGAGCACGGCCTGGTCGAGGGTGAGCCGCTCGTCCGCCTCGGGTAACAGCGAGCGCTGCTCGACGGGCCTGGCGGCGGCCTTCAGCACCACGGACGGCCCGGCGAGCAGCGCCGTCAGCTCGGCCAGCTGCTCGGCCCCCATCCGGCTGCGCGTGGCCCTGATCCGCTCGGCTTCCCGGAGCACCCCCCGGTAGGCGTCGTAGAGCACCCAGAGGGTGGCCAGCGCGGCCTGCGCCGAGGCCCACCGCCGCTGGGTCGCCCCGCGCAGGGACGAGCCCTTGAGCAGTTGGTACGTGGTGTGCGATTCCAGGTCGAGCAGGTCTCCCGAGATGCGGTCACGCTCGTCGGCCCGGGCACGCAGCGCGTACTCGGCGCCCTCCCTGCTCATGGGTGGTCCCAGAGTCCTCACGCTCCCCGTGAACCGGGTCCCCGACACCCGCTCAACCCGGACAACGGCAGATGCGTCGGATTGGTTCCTGCGTAGTACGGCGGACCCTGACTTGTCCCTGATTCAACCCTGACTCACCTGCAGATGACTTAAATGATCTCTTATCGTCACGGATATGGGACGCATACTCATCATCGCCGCGGTGATCGTCGCCGCGCTCTTCCTGCTCGGCCCTCTCGTGGGCTTCGTCTTCACGCTGCTCAAGTGGGCGCTCATCCTCGGCGCCGCCGCGCTCGGCGTGGTGCTCCTCACGAAGTGGTTCGCGAGGACATAGCTTCCGCCCGCATACCGGCGCATAGTGGGTTGATGGAGGCGCGGCCCGCGGTCGACGACGCCGCGCTCGGGCGCGAGGCCCTTTCCGTGCTCGATGCGAACTGGACGGGCGCCGCCACCGTGCCCGCGCCAGGGCTCTACCCGCACCAGTGGAGCTGGGACTCCGCCTTCATCGCCATGGGGCTGGCCCGGTACCGCCCCGACCGCTCACGCACCGAACTGCTCAGCCTGCTGCGGGGGCAGTGGGCCACCGGGATGGTCCCGCACATCGTCTTCCACACCCCCGAGGCGTACTTCCCCGGGCCGTCCGTCTGGCGCTCGCACGACCACGACGCCGCGCCGCGGCTGCTCACCTCGGGTCTCACCTCTCCGCCGCTGCACGGGCTGGCCCTGTGGTGGATCTACCGGCACACCGGCGACGCCGACTTCGTCCGGCGGGCCTACCCGGCGCTGGCCGCCCAGCATGGCTACCTCGCCGCCGCGCGCGACCTGGGCGGCGCCGGGCTGGCCGCGATCGTGCACCCCTGGGAGTCGGGCATGGACGACAGTCCCGTCTGGGACTCCGCGCTCGCCGCCCTGCCCGAGATCAGGTACGGCTACCGCAACGTCGATCTCGACGAGCGGCATCCGGACAGCGACCACGACCGCTACGTCTGGCTGGCCCTGCGCTACCGCAACGCCGGCTACCGGGCCGAGTACCTGCGGGACGAGCACCCGTTCGCCATCGAGGACCCGATGTTCAACGGGATCTGGCTCGCCTCCTGCCAGGCCATGGCCGAGCTGGCGCCGCTCGCCCAGGCCGATCCCGCGCCGCACGCCGAGCGGGCCGAGCGCATCAGGCGGGCCCTCCTCGACCGTCTCTGGGACGGCTGCTTCTACGCCCGCGACCTGCGCGCCGACCGGCTCATCCGGGTGCGCACCGTCGGCGGGTTCGGCCCCCTGCTCGACCCGGGCCTGCCGGGCGAGCACGTCAGCGCGGTCGTCGAGATCCTCGAATCGGCCCGGTTCATGGGCGCGACCGGCTACCCGGTGCCCAGCTGCGAGATCCGCGCCACCCAGTTCGACCGCACCCGCTACTGGCGCGGCCCGTCGTGGGTGAACACCAACTGGCTGCTGCGCCGGGCGGCCGCCGTGCACGACCTCGGGCCGCTGCGCGAGCAGCTCACCAACGGCACCCTGCGCCTCGTCCGGCAGGCGGGCTTCCGCGAGTGCTTCGATCCGTTCGACGGCAGCGGCCGGGGGTGCCGTGACTTCTCCTGGAGCGCGGCGCTCACCCTGGACCTGCTCGCGGATACCGTTGGGGCATGAGCTTCCTGCGCCGCCTGCCGTCCGACGTCCGCAAGAGCCTGGCCATCGAGCCCGGGGAGCGGGTGCTGACGTTCGCCGGCGCCGACGGCGGCTACGTGGTGGCGACCACCCTGGCGCTGTTCCTGTCCGACGGGACCCGCGTGCCGTACGAGACGATCGACCGGGCGAGCTGGGACGACGACGGGCTGAGGGTCGTGACCGCCGACGGTGAGCGGCGCCACGAGCGGGTCGGCGAGCCACGGCTGCTGCCCGAGACCCTCCGCGAGCGGGTCAACTCCACGATCGTGGTGAACAAGCGGGTCGTGCTGCCTCGCGGCGGGGTGCGGCTGGTCGCCCGGCGCCGGCCCGGCGGCGAGGTGCTCGGCTGGACTCTCGTCTTCGACGACGGTCTCGACCCCGACGACCCCGGACTGCGCGCCCAGGCGGAGCAGGCCCTGGAAGGAGTGCGGCGCAGCATGGGCGTGTGATCGCACACGCCCACGCCGCGCCGGTCGTCAGTAGCCGGTGGTCAGTAGGGGATGCCGGTCTTGCTCGCCTTTTGTTCGGACTTGTGTGGTTCGGGTTGGCCCTTGGGCCAGCCCGTGCCGTCGTCCGGACGCTCCTTGTCGCCCAGGAACGGGATCCGATGGTGCAGTGTGTCACCCACCCTGTGTCTGGCCACGTCGGCCGCCTTCGACACCTGCGCGCCGACCACTCCCGCGGCCCCCTGGACCCTCGGGTTGTCCGCGACACGCTGGGCCGCTTGTTTGATCTGTTCATAGCGTTCGCGGCCGGCCTTGCTGCCCAGCACGTAACCGGCAGCCAGCCCGACAACGAATGTCATTCGATAGCGCATTTTGCACCTCCGCTGTCTCCGGCTCTACCCCGATCAGGATGCGACACGCACTCCCCGAGTGCGCTAATGTAGTCGTGCGCCGACCGGAGGGGCCCAAACCCCTACCAGGCAGCGCAGATGTTCGATCCCGCGTAGCTCAACGGCAGAGCAGCCGGCTGTTAACCGGCAGGTTATAGGTTCGAGTCCTATCGCGGGAGCTTCACCAAAAGCCTTACAGCTCAGGCCCCCTTCCTTGATCAAGGAAGGGGGCCTGAGTCGTTCCGGGAGTCGGCGAGGGGCGCCGGTGCGGGGCATCAGGAGATCAGGGCACCTCGGCCCGTGGGCGTGTGGGCGCCCACCCGGGCCTCGCCGCCGCAGTGGCGGCAGATCAGCAGGGGGTCAAGGGGCTCGCCACAGGAGTGCCGCCACCGGACGGGAGGATCGTCGGGGTGCAGGTGACGGTCGCCCCACTTCATCAGGGTGATCAGGACGTCGCACAGCTCCACGCCGGCGGGCGTGAGATGGTACTCATGCCGGACGGGATGATCGTTGTAGCGTTCGCGCTGGATGACCCCGCCCAGCTCCAGCTTGCGGAGCCGGGTGGTGAGGATGTCGCGCGGCGCGCCGGTGTTGCGGACGATCTGGTCGAAACGCCGGATGCCGTAGCTGAGCTCGCGAATGGCGAGGAGGCTCCACCGCTCGCCGACCAGGTCCAGGGTCTCGGCGATGGAGCACTCGCGCGGTTGTGCGTCCTTCGGCATGCTGCGCAGCTTATCCGGGGTAGATGCCGGGCCTGACCGGGTCGTGATCAGAGCCTCTCGATGACGGTGGCGTTGGCCATGCCGCCGGCCTCGCACATGGTCTGCAGGCCGTACCTGCCGTCGCGGTCCTCCAGGGCGTGGAGCAGGGTGGTCATGATGCGGGCGCCACTGGCGCCCAGGGGGTGACCGATGGCGATCGCCCCGCCGCGCACGTTGACCCGGGACGGATCGGCGCCGGTCTCCCGCGCCCAGGCCAGCACGACGGAGGCGAACGCCTCGTTCACCTCGAACAGGTCGATGTCCGAAAGCGTCAGGCCGGCGCGGGCCAGGACCTTCTCGGTCGCGGGGATGATCGCGGTCAGCATGAGGAGCGGGTCGTCGCCCACGACGGCGAAGGAGTGAAAACGGGCGCGCGGCCGTAGCCCGAGCCGTTCGGCGGTGTCGGCGCCCATGACCAGCACGGCAGCGGCGCCGTCGTTGATCGGGGAGGCGTTGCCCGCGGTGATCTCCCAGCCGATCTCCGGGAAACGGGCGGCGATCGCCGGGTCGTAGTAGGCGGGCTTGAGACCGGCGAGGATCTCCGGCGAACTGCCCGGGCGGATGGTCTCGTCGACGCCGGCCCAGGCGACCTCCCGGTCGAACTCGCCGTTCTTCCAGGCCTCGGCGGCGCGCCGATGCGACTCGCACGCGTAGGCGTCCAGTTCCGTCCGGGACAGGTTCCAGCGGGCGGCGATCAGTTCGGCGCTGATGCCCTGCCCGACCAGCCCGTCCGGGTAGCGCCGGGCCTGCATCGGGCCGAACGGGTCGCTGCCCGGCAGGATGGCCGAGCCCATCGGGACCCGCGACATCGACTCGACACCGCAGGCGATCGCGATGTCGTATGCCCCGCTCCGCACGCCTTGCGCGGCGATGTGCAAGGCCTGCTGGGACGAGCCGCACTGCCGGTTGACGGTCATGCCGGGCACGCTCTCGGGGAACCCGGCGGACAGGACGGCCGTACGGGTGATGTTGACGGCCTGCTCGCCGACCTGCGTCACGACGCCGCCGATGACGTCGTCCACCAGCACCGGGTCGATGCCCGCCCGTTCGACCAGCGTCTGGAGTGTGCGGGCGAGGAGGTCGGCGGGATGATCGTCGTGCAGCACCCCTCCCGGCTTGCCCTTGCCCACCGGAGTGCGAACCGCTTCTACGATCACCGCGTCCCGCATGATCCTGCCTCCATTTCGTCGTCGAACTCGCTGTGCCGGGCTGAAGAGAACAAGGCTCACTCCTTCACATGGGGCGTACCAGGCGCAGTTGCCTGGCACTGCCGAGATGGTCGCCGTCCGGTCCCCAGGCGTCGATGCCCTCGTCGACCCAGCCGTCGGCGCTCGCCCGATGCGTACGGGCACGCAGCAGGACCCACGGCGAGGCGGTCCGCTGGAGTCCGATGGCGGGCCTGACGGCGAACTCCACGGTGGGAAGGAGCGCGAGCTCCGACAGGACGGCCGCGTAGGAGGGCGCCAGGCCGTCCAGCAGGAGTGTCAGCCGGTGGACGTCCGGCGGCTCGTCGTCCTCCAGCAGCCTGATCCACGCGGTCAGCTCGGGCTCGGCGCCGCCCGCGTACGGCCGGTTCGGGCCGACGGGACGGATTTCCATGGAGGTGGAGATCGCCACGAACTCGGGCGGGATCGTGAAGACCTCGCAGTCCTCTGGCGGCGGAGCGGCGGGCGCCGATGGGGTGACAGGCGGCCAGGATGCCCGTCGCGGCGCCGCGAAGATCGCCGAGGCGTCGACGTGGACCCCCTTCTCCGTCACGGCCCGCGCGGCGAGCGCGGTCATGGTGCGGCCGGTTCGTTCCTCCGGGACCTCGATCCTGAACTCGCCGCCGAGCGGCCGAAGGTAGCGGGCCGTGACGTTCTGGAGCAGCGCGCCCGGTGCCCGTTCCGCCATCGCGGTGGTCAGCAGGGCGAGGGTCAACCCACCGTGGACGCCGCCGAAACCCCGCAGATGCGCGCCGGTCTCGATCAGATCGTCCAAGGGCGCCGCTCGCAGCAGTGCGCCGGGAGGAGTCACGAGCCGCTCCGGGCCGGGTGCGCGCGCCCGGGGCCGGTCCGGCCGGCGGAGACGAGCAGGGCCGTGAGCACCACGGCGTAGGCGTTCAGGACCCAGAGGGCGGCCGGAGTGCCTGGGGGACGCAAGAGCAGCCTCCGAGTTTGATTTTCCAACTAACTGGTACGCGGACGATATCGCAGTCAGTTGGAAAGAACAACTGACCCGCGTAGTCGTCATCGCCGGGAAGCGCCTTTCCGCTGTGCGTCCTGTTGATCCCTGATGCCGAGTGGTGATGTCACGCTTTGTAGCTTTAAGGTCACGCGATTTTCCATTTGCCGGGACAAACCCGGGATCACGAGGAAGGATGGGGAAGCCGTGCCCGAGTAGGGCGCGGTAGCCGCGGGCATCCATCTGGGCGGTGTGGAAAGGGCGCCGCCGGCAGGAGGGCGTCGCCGACCCGGAATCGGCGGGGCGCTCCGTCTACCGGAAAAGTGCTGGTTACTGCGTGCGTACCTGGATCAGGTCCCTGCGTTCCTTCGATGCCATCGCCCTACCGACCGTCGACCGGACGATCGACGTCCGTGAGGCGGAACGCTTCATCAGGCTCTTCCATGAGGAGAACCCCGCCGCGGGCGACCCGCGGCCGCGGCTGCGGGAGGTCGCCGGCGAGATCGCTCGCTACGGCACCTACACGCACACCTACGCGGAGCTGCAGTTCGGCGCGCGGGTGGCCTGGCGCAACAACAACCGCTGCATCGGACGGCTCTACTGGCGGTCGCTGAAGGTACGCGACCGCAGGCAGGTCTTCAGCGCCGAGGGGGTGGCGATCGAGTGCGTGGCGCACCTGCGCGAGGCGACGAGTGAGGGGAAGGTCCGGCCCACGATCACCGTGTTCCCTCCCGACACGCCCGGGATGCCGGGGCCGCGGGTGCTGAACGAGCAGCTCATCCGCTACGCCGGATACCGCGACGGTGACGGCGCGATCACCGGCGACCCGCGCTATGTGGACTTCACCAAGCGGGTGCGGGCGCTCGGCTGGCGCGGCGCCGGTGGCCGGTTCGACGTGCTGCCGCTGGTCGTCCAGCCCGGCGGGGGCGGGCAACTGCTCTGCAACCTGCCCGGCGACGCCGTGCTGGAGGTGCCCATCGTCCATCCGGAGTACTCGTGGTTCGAGGAGCTCGGGCTGCGCTGGCACGCCGTGCCCGCGATCTCCAACCTGTGCCTGGAGATCGGCGGCCTCTGCTACCCGTGCGCGCCGTTCAACGGCTGGTACATGGGGGCCGAGATCGGCGCCCGCAACCTGGCGGACGTCACCCGCTACGACCAGCTTCCGGTGGTGGCCGAGCGGCTCGGTCTCGACATCTCGACCGAGCGGTCACTGTGGCGCGACCACGCACTGGTGGAGCTGAACGTGGCGGTGCTGCACTCGTTCGAGCGGGCCGGGGTGACGATGACCGACCACCACACCGAGTCGGCCCGCTTCCTCACCCACCTGGCCAGGGAGGAGAAGGCCGGGCGCGTGTGCCCGGCCGACTGGTCGTGGATCGTCCCGCCCATCTCGGGCGGGGTCACGCCGGTCTTTCACCGCTACTACGACAACCGCACCCTCACGCCCGCCTACGTCCACCACCGTTGAAGAGCCCGCCTTGCGTCCAAGGGATAGAACATGATTCTGTTACCCCATGGCTGAACTCGTGCTCTCCTCGGTCGACCGCGGCGTGCTCACCCTGACCTTCAACCGCCCCGACCGGCTCAACGCCTGGACGGACGCGATGGGGCGGCGCTACTTCGACCTGCTCGAAGAGGCCGAGAAGGACCCCGGGGTGCGGGCCGTCGTGGTGACCGGCGCAGGCAAGGGCTTCTGCTCGGGGGCGGACTTCCAGATGCTCAACGACATCCAGACCGGCGCGTACGACGAGGAGCCCGATCCGCGGCCCAACACGTTCCCCATCACGATCCGCAAGCCGATCATCGCCGCGGTCAACGGCGCCTGCGCCGGGCTCGGCATGGTGCACGCGCTGGTCTGCGACCTGGTGTTCACCGCCGCCGAGGCCAAGTGGACGACCGCCTTCTCGCGCCGTGGTCTGGTCGCCGAGTACGGGCTGTCCTGGATACTGCCGCGGATCATGGGGCAGCAGCGGGCGATGGACATCCTGCTGTCCGGTCGCACGTTCACCGGCGCCGAGGCGTTCGAACTCGGGCTGGTCAACCGCGCGGTGCCGAGGGAGTCGCTGCTGGCCGAGGCCCAGGACTACGCGCGGGAGCTCGCGGTGCACAGCTCGCCCGCGTCCATGGCGATCATCAAGCGCCAGGTCTGGAACGACTGGAACGTCACCCTCGACGAGTCGGCCAAGACCGCCATCGAGGAGATGGTCACCTCCTTCGGCCGGCCCGACTTCGCCGAGGGCGTGGGCAGCTTCCTCGAACGCCGGCTGCCCGACTTCCCGCCCCTGTAGTCCCCTTCGTCAGGAGACCCGGCGGACCCCGGCGGACGGGACGGCGGGCAGGAATCGCGGCGGCTGCCAGGAACGGGCGGCGTAGGCGTCCTCGACGGACCGCTGGACGGATTCGAGGCGGTCCTCGGCGACCAGCGCGATGGCGGACCCGCCGAAGCCGCCGCCCGTCATGCGGGCGCCGCGCGCCCCGCCGCGCAGTGACGCCTCGACCGCGAGGTCCAGCTCGGGCGACGACACCTCGTACTGGTCACGCAGCGACAGGTGCGAGGCGTTGAGCAGGGCGCCGATCTCCGTCACGGCGCCGGCGCGGAGCAGGCCGATGAGCGCCTCGACCCGGTGGTTCTCCGTGACGACGTGCATGACGCGCCTGCGTTCGGCGCCCTGCAACCGGTCGAGGGCCCCGGCCAGGTCGGTGACGTCGCGCAGCGCGGCCACGCCGAGCTTGCGGGCCGCCGACTCGCACTCGGCCCGGCGCTTGGCATACTCGCCGCCCGCGTGTTCGTGGTGCACCCGGGTGTCGATGACGAGCAGGCGCAGGCCGTGGGCGGCCAGGTCGAGCGGGATCCTGCGGTGGCCGAGCGAGCGGCAGTCGAGGAACAGCGCGTGGCCCTCCTCGCACAGCGCCGAGGCGGCCTGGTCCATGATGCCGCACGGCATGCCGACGAAGTCGTTCTCGGCCCGCCGGCCGAGCAGGGCGAGCTCCATGGGCGTCAGGCTGAGGCCGTGCAGGTCGTTGAGGGCGGCGGCGACGGACACTTCAAGGGCGGCGCTGGAGCTGAGCCCGGCGCCCTGCGGGACGTCGCCGTCGATCGCGATGTCGGCGCCCGGCACCTGATCGCCCAGCATCGCGAGCACGCCCACGACGTAGCGGGTCCAGCCCTGGGCGTCGCCGTGCTCGGTGATCGTGACGGGGCCGGGGGAGGACTGGAGCGACAGGAGGCGGATCGTCCGGTCGGCGCGCGGGCTGATCGCGGCCGTGACGCCCCAGGGCACCGCGAACGGCAGGACGAAGCCGTCGTTGTAGTCGGTGTGCTCGCCGATCAGGTTGACCCGGCCGGGCGCGTGCCAGACGGTCGCCGGGTCCGCGCCGAAGGCCGTACGGAAAGCTTCAACAACGCGCATAATCAAACACTCCTCAACAATCGACCTTTCGTAGACTAGCGCGAGTGGAGGAACTGCTGGATCTCGCGACGACCTCCGTCCGGGTGCTGCTGAAGCACGACGACAACAAGGCGCGCAAGCTCACGTACAACCTGGGCCACGCGCGCGTGCTCACCTTCGGCGGCGCCTACTCCAACCACATCCGGGCGGTGGCCGCGGCCGGTCGGCGGCACGGCTTCGAGACGATCGGGGTGATCCGCGGCGAGGAGCGGCTGCCGCTCAACCCGTCGCTCGCCTACGCCGCCGCCTGCGGGATGACGCTCGCCTACCTCGACCGGGCCGCCTATCGGCGCAAGCACACGCCCGAGGTGCTGGCGCGGTTGCGCGAGCAGTGGGGAGACGTGTTCGTCCTGCCCGAGGGCGGCAGCAACGCGGCGGCCGTGCGCGGCTGCGCCGAGCTGCCGGGGGAGATCGACGGCGACTACGACGTGGTCTGCTGTCCAGTGGGCACCGGGGGCACGCTGGCCGGCATCGCGGCGGGGCTGCCACCGGGCAAGCGGGCGATCGGGTTCGCGGTGTTGAAGGGGGCGGGATTTCTCGTGGAGGAGGTGGCCCGGTTGCAGCGCGAGGCGTATGGGCGGGTCTGGGACAACTGGTCGGTGGACCTCGACTACCACTTCGGCGGGTACGCCCGGTCAACACCCACCTTGGACGGATTTATCGCGAAATATCAGGTGGAAGGGGTGTACGTCGCGAAGATGCTCTACGGCCTGGTCGACCGCGTCCGGCAGGGCGCCTTCCCCGACGGCACCCGCATCGTCGCCGTCGTCACCGGTCAGCCCTCGATCCCCGTCGCCGAGTGAGGCGCCCCGACCGGCTTCGACTCGGGTGACCCGCGCTGGCGCAGGTAGATGGACAGCACCACCATCGACAGCACGGCCAGCAGCTCCGACTGCCAGTTCTGCAGGGACCGGTTCCAGAACTCCGGCGAGGTGATGTACGCACCCCACGAGATCGGGTCGCGCAGGTCGGTCAGCCGTTGGGCGTTGCCGGCCGCCAGTCCCGACACCGACTGCGCCAGCCACGACAGCACGAAGACGGTCCCCATCGCGAGCCCCAGCGAGTTGCCGAACAGGTGGAGCCTCGGCCCGGTCACCCTGGCCCAGGCAGGGGAGCCGGGCTTCGCGTACGGGCCGACCAACTGCTCCTCGTCCGAACCGGGACCCTCCTCACCGGGCCGCTTCGACTCCGGTGACCCCTTCTGGACCAGCCAGACGGTGAGCATGATGAACAGCAGGAACTGAAGGTATTCGGACTGCCAGTTCTCCGACACGTCCACGGCGAACGCCGACGACGTCACGTACGCGAGGAGTGAGACCGGCTGCAGGCCGTTGACCAACTGCTGGTCGTTGAACTCCAGCATGCCCGCGACCGCCTGCCCCGCCAGGGCGAGCACGAACAGCGTCATGAACGTCAGCGACAGCGCGTTCTCCCGGATCCATCTCACAGATGAGCCACCCCCAGCGCGAAGAACCACACCAGGCCCGCCACGATGATGACCACGGTGAGCACGAACACGACACGCATCAGTCCTCCACCTCGCAGTCGTAGGGCAGGTCGTGCTCCGGCTCGCAACCGGCGGCCCGCACCCTCCAGCCGTCGGTGAACCGGTGCAGGAACACCGTGTCACCGGCCAGCCTCACCAAGGCGTCGTCGCCCCACACCTCGACCGAGGTGACCCGGCCGCCCGGCCCCAGCCGCAGTTGGCCGAGGGCCGTGGCGCACGTCTCGCCGGGGTCGGGCAGCTTCCTCGCGGTCTGCCGGGTCAGCATCGCGCACGCGGCCTCGTCCTGGTGCGCGGCCACCGCGGCGTGGAACCGCGCCGCCGCGCGGGCGGGAGCGGCCGTGTCCACGGCACAGCCCGCGGCGAGCAGCAAGGCGAGTGCCGCGAGGGCGGTTCTCATGGGCCGCATCTACCCGTCCAGGAACGCGGCACTCTGGAGCCGGCGCGGAGAATCGGCACGCCCGCCGTCCAGGGCGAGCGGAGGCGCGCCGGACCGGGCGGCACGAGCAGGGGGCACGCCGGCCGAGCGGGGCGCCCGGTGTGATCGAGTTCTAGTCGAGCTGGTCGAGGATCGGCGTGACGAGCGCGTTGAGCTCGCGCACCAGGACCACCAGGGCCCGGTCGGCCGACTCCTCCACCTTGTCGTGCGGCCCCTCCGGCTCGGGCGGCAGGTCGTCGAGCGGCACCGGCACCTCGACCAGCAGGGTGGCCCGCAGGAACGGGATCCTGGCCAGGTCCTGCTGCGTCGGCTCGACGTACTGGCCGAACGTCTCCTGCCAGCCCAGCCAGCCGCGGTCGCGCCACCAGGCGCGGGAGCGGGTGAGCTCCTCGGGGAGCGGCGAGACCAGCCTGACCTGTGCGTTCAGGGTGCCGTCCCAGGTGTTGCGGTGGCACGTCGCCTCAAGGACGCGCCGGTCCCAGCGCACGTAGCCGGGATTGAGCGACGGCGGAGTGGCCAGCCGCCAGGCCGCGCAGGCGAACCTGACCGGCGCGATGTCGCCCCACTCGAACTCTTCGAGGTTCTTGCGCACGTGCACGGCATAGCGCCCGCCACGATCTCTGTCGAACTCCTGATCGATCCAGAACGCTCTACCCATGGGCACTACGCTACGGCGCTCCACCGGCTCCCGGTGCGCGCAGACCAAAAGAGCGCGTTCGCCGCAAGCCTGAGCTGGACCGGCATCCGGGTTGCGGTTAATTAAATGACCACATAATCTGATTTGGTCAAATATTTGAGGTGAGACGGGATGGTCAAGGCAGGACGACCGCCGCAGGATCCGGCACGCCAACTGGAGCGCGCGCACCGGATCCTCGACGCCGCGGCCGGGCTGATCGAGCGCTGGGGCTACGACAAGACGACGATCGACGACGTGGCCAGGCATGCCGGGGTGGCCAAGGGCACCATCTACCTGCACTGGCGGACCCGTGACGAGCTCTTCGCCGCGCTGCTGCGCCGCGAGCGGCTGAGCATGCTCGAAGAGGTGCGCGAGCAGGCTCCCGCCACGCTGCGCGACCTGATCGGGGAGCTCGCCGCGGAGCTGGTGCGCAGGCCGCTGATGAAGGCCATCGCGCTGGGCGACTCCGAGGTGCTCGGCAAGCTGACCCGGCAGAAGCGGCACAGCGAGACCACGCCGGAGCTGGGCGCCGCCTTCGAGGCGTATCTCGCCGAGCTGCGCGAGCAGGGCGCCGTCCACGCCGACCGGCCCGCGCGTGAGCAGCTCACGGTGATCGGCGCCGTCATCTACGGGTTCCTGTTCACGCGCAACAACCTGCCGGAGACCATGCGGATGCCGGACGACCGGCTCGTGGAGCTGATCGCCGAAACCGCCGACCTGGCCGTCGGCGCGGGCTCGGCACCGCCCGCCGCCGCCTCGCACGCCATCGCGCGGGCCACCGCCCGCTATCTCGACACCGTGGTGGAGATCGCGCGAAACAAGCTCGCGACCTCCCTGGGCTCGTAAGGAGCGTGTCACATGGAGGTATTACTCCTCCCTCTGGACGACCCCGCCGCCGACCTCGCCACAGCAGGCGGGAAGGGCGCCTCTCTGGCCAGGCTGGCCAGGGCCGGACTGCCCGTCCCCGGCGGGTTCCTCATCACCACCGCCGCCTACCGGGCGTACGTGGCGGACTTCCACCACCAGATCGTCGAGGCCGCGTCCCGGGGCGACGCCGGCGGGATCGCGGACCTGTTCGCCGCGCACGACGTGCCCGCCGCGCTCGCCGCCGGGATCCGCGAGGCTCACGCCGAGCTGGGCGACGACGTCCCCATGGCCGTGCGCTCGTCGGCCACCGCCGAGGATCTGCCCGGCATGTCGTTCGCCGGGCAGCAGGACAGCTATCTCAACGTCAGGGGCGAGGCGCTGCCCGACGCGGTCCGACGCTGCTGGGCCTCGCTGTGGAACGCCCGCGCCATCGCCTACCGCGAGCAGAACGGCGTGGCCCACGACGACGTCGCGCTGGCCGTGGTGGTGCAGGAGCTCGTGGACGCCGACGCGGCCGGAGTCATGTTCACCGCCGACCCGGTCAGCGGCGCCCGCGACCGGACCGTGATCAACGCCTCGTGGGGGCTGGGCGAGGCCGTCGTCGGCGGCCATGTCACCCCCGACACGATCGTGGTGTCCGCCGGCGTCGTCACCGAGGCGCGCGTCGGCGACAAGACCGTCATGACCGTACGCACGCCTGACGGCACCACCGAGCGGCCGGTGCCCGCCGGCCTTCGCGAGGCGCCCGTGCTGGACGAGGCGGAGGCCGTCCGGCTCGCCGCGATCGGCTCGCGCGTCCAGGAGTTGTACGGCACGCCGATGGACGTGGAGTGGGCCCGGCGCGACGGCGAGTTCCGCATCCTCCAGGCCCGGCCCGTCACCGGCCTCACCGAGCAGGTCGAGGAGTGGAACGACAGCCTCAAGGGCGAATACCTGTGGACCGGCGGCAACCTCGGTGAGGCCATCCCCGACGTGATGACACCCGCCACCTGGTCGTTCGTCCAGCTGTTCATCCGGGAGGCGATGTCGGCCTCGACGCTGCCCGGGTTCGACCTGGTCGGCAACATCGGCGGCCGCTTCTACATGAACCTCAGCGTGATGCACTCCGTCGCCGGAGCGCTGGGCATGCGGCGCAGGCTCGGCGCGGTCGAGCAGATCTTCGGCAGGATGCCGCCCGGCCTGGACGTGCCGCTGCTGAAGGTGTCCCGCTGGGAGATCGTCAAGCGGGTCCTGCCCATGGCCGTCCGCATCCGCAGGCGGGTCCGCGACAACCTGAGGGAGATGCCCGCCTTCCTGGCCACCGCCCGGCGGCGCGGCGAGGCCGTCCGCGACCGCATCGCGGCCACCACGGAGCCCGCCGAGCTGGCCGGCCTGTGGGAGAGCGACGTCGAGCCGTACCTCGTCACCGCCTCCCAGATGCTGGAAGCGGCCGGCCGGCAGGGTGGCACGACGCTCGTCTTCACCCGCGACCGGCTGCGCGCGATGATGGGCGACGTCGACGCCGAGGCCATGCTGACCGGCGTCAACGTCGGCGGCGAGCTCGCCAGCCTCGGCCCCGTCATGGGCCTGAACCGCCTGGCCAGGGGCGAGATCGACCGCGACACGTTCGCCCGCGTCTACGGGCACCGGGGGCCGCACGAGTTCGAGGTGTCCATCGCGCGCCCGGGGGAGGACCCCGCCTGGATCGACGGCGCGCTCGCCGGCCTGCGTGACCTGCGCGACGACACCGCGGCGCTGCTCGCCCGCCAGCAGGAGGCCCGCGACGCCGCCTGGGCGCGCTTCGCCCGCCGTCACCCGCGCCAGGAGGCCAGGATGCGCGCACGGGTCACGCGCTGGAACGCGGTCGTCCGCGACCGCGAGTCGACCCGCTCGGAGGTCATCCGCGCGTTCTGGGCGCTCCGGGCGTTCACGTTGCGCGCCGGGGAACTGACCGGACACGGTGACGACCTGTTCCACCTCTACCTGGACGAGATCCTCGCCGTCCTGCGCGGCTCCACCGAGCCGCTCGCCCGGATCCCGGTGCGGCGCGCGACCTACCTCAGGTACGCCTCGCTGCCGCCGTACCCGGCGCTGATCGTCGGCCGCTTCGACCCGGTTCGCTGGGCCGCCGACCCTGACAGGCGCGCGGACCTCTACGACGCGCGGGGCGGCGGCGTGCCCGTCAGCGACACCGTGACCGGCTTCCCCGGCGCCCCGGGCGTCGTCGAGGGCGTGGCCCGGGTGCTGTCCGGCCCGGAGGACGGCGACCGGCTGCGGCCCGGCGAGATCCTGGTGACGACGCTGACGAACGTCGGCTGGACGCCTATGTTCCCCCGGGCGGCGGCCGTGGTGACCGACCTGGGCGCGCCACTGTCGCACGCCTCGATCGTGGCCAGGGAGCTGGGCATCCCCGCCGTGGTGGGCACCGGCAACGCCACCATGCGCCTGCACGACGGCGACCGTGTCCGGGTGGACGGCGAGCGGGGCACGGTGGAGTTGCTGACGCCGGCTTCTCGGCCGGCCAAGGGGTAAACGCCCGGGATTCCTCGCTAGATGAGGCTGAAAAGTCTCCGCCAAGTCGGCCGCCACCGTCCGCGACCGTGGCGCACCATGACCGCCATGATCGAACCGTGCGACCTGCGCGAGCTGGAGGCCCGCTGCGCCCTCTTCAGGCGCGCCAAGCGCGCCCTCGACCGCGGCGCCACCGACGACGAGCTCCGCGCGCTCCAGCGGACATCCCTCCCGGGGACGGAGCCGCCGGACCTCTACGCCCTGCCGGAGGCCGCCGATCCGGGTGGGTAGGAGGACTGGACAGACCCTGCGCGATCGCCGCGAGCACTCCCGCCGGACCACCGTGGCCTGGCTCGGCCGCCGATGGACCTGAGGTTCCGTGCTTCGCGGACTACCAGAACGGGAACCCGTTCGGCTCGGACCAAGGCGGCGGGAGGGTGCCGACGCCGCGCACGCACCCGGAGAACGGCAGGCCCATGACCTTCCGTCCCAAGGTGCTCGCCGTCGAACCCTGTCGCGCGCCGCGCCGGGTGGAGCAGGTCCTCAGCCCCGGCCTGCTCGGCGGCATCACCCCGTCCGCGACCGCCGACGGAACCCACCTAGCGCGGAGCGAGTCGTTCACGGGCATCCGCGTCCCCTTCCTCGGCAGGATGATGCGACGGCGCCGACCGCAGGCCGACGCCCGCGCCTCTCGCGGTGATCGGGAGAGGCGCGGGCGGGACCGGATGGGGCAGGTTCTCAGGCGGGCATGGCCGCCATGGCCTTGCACGCGTCGGCGCAGGCCTTGCACTTCTCGGCGCAGCGCTTCATCGTCGCGTCGCTGCTCATGGTCATGCACTCCTCGGCGCACCTGGTGGCCACCTGGGCGCACATCCGAGCCATCTCCATCGCCATCGGTGACTGGCGCATCATCATGTCCGCACAGATCCGCGTGATGTCCGAACAGTCCATGAGCGCGCCCATCATCGCCATGTCGACGTGCTTGCCGCCCTGCTGCAGGCAGTAGCTCATGGTCTGCTCGCAGGACCGGTGACTTTCCATGCAGGCGTCGATGCATCGCTGCATCTCGGGACTCATCTGCCCCTGATTTCGCATTATTTCCTCCTGTGTCGACGGTCGCGCCCGTACCGGACGCGCCCGAAGGGTTTCCACGTCGTGGAATACCCCAAATCAGACAGAAGGGGTTGGGAGGGTTAGAAGCTTTGATCCACGATGACGGGACCTTGGACCGGCCGGACCACGTGCGCGCCACCCCCTCGCGCATCAGCCGTCCACGAGAGTGATGCGCTGATCGGCTGAGCCGGTGTAAGGGCCGTAGAGAATGAACGGATCGGCAGCACCCAGCCCTTGTCCTTCGTGTCCACGTCGTCGCAGGCGAACCTCGACGTGGCCGCCGGGGCCGCTGCCGACGCGGGCAACGGCACTGCCAGGACCGCCCCTACCAGCGACAACAGCAGCGGCAGCATGAGGATGGATCTCATCTTGCTCAATCTGAGCTCCCTTCAGTCAATGAGAAGGAGTCCATCCGCTCGCCTGGATTACGCGATTTCCGCGATTCTTTCGACCCTGTCGTGGTTCGTGGTGCTCAAGGATGCCCGGTGCTCGCCACGGGGCAGGCCGAGCATGAGACGCCCCCAGCTTGAGGAGCCGGCGGCCATGACCACGTTGATCTGTGATGCTTGTCGCTGGTTGTCGTGGAGGAGTGTCGCGATTTCTATGCCGGAGAGGCGATGCGGTGTTAGAGGGTGTCGACGAGGTCCCGTGGGCGCGGCTCGGGCACTGGTCCGGCGAGCCGGATTCGGTGTCCGGCCTGCTGCGGAAGATCGCGGCTGCGCCGGCGGGCACACGCGTGAAGTCGCCGGTGTGGCGGCTGCGGGATGGGCTGTTCCGTGCGTTCGATGCCCGGGAGGTGTTCGGCGCGGCCCCGTATCTGGTGCCGTACCTGGTAGAGGTGACCGGGATCGCCCGGCAGCCCCATCGAGGGCTGGTCGTGGACCTGATGGTCGACATCGCGGTGGCGCAGCCACATCGTGACGTGTTCCGTGATCCAGCTCTCGGGCCCGAACCCGATCACGCGGCGCTGGCACGGGTGGCCATGGTCGACCGCATCGAGGCGATCGTGCGGTTGCTGGACGATGTATCCCCGAAGGTGGTGGCGGAGGTGGCACGCCTGCTGGCCTGCCTGCCTGAGGCTGCGCCCGAGAGTCTTCCCGCGTTGCGCACGCGGGCGGAGAAGGAGGTGAGGCGGGCGAGCGATGCCGGAGCGGTGGGCTGTGTGCTGGCCGTGGCATGGCTGGCGGCAACCGATCACGCGGAGTGGTTCACGGGCTTGCTCGATTCCACCGCTGCGCACCGCGACCTGCGCGCCACGGCTGCGGCAGGGCTCGCGCTGGCCGACCCCACAGCGGAACCGGTCACCGTCAAAACGGCGCAGGCTCGGGTGGCAGGACCCGCTGGTGTGCGCGGCCAGGCTGATCGCCGAGTCTGGGCAGGCCGCCGCGGCGTACGCCGACCTGCTGTGGGAGATGTTGACCGGAGACCCCGCCGAGCCGTGGCCGGACGCGGCCGCTCCCGCGGTGGAAGGGCTGGCCCGGCTCGGGGACGGCCGTTGCGTCCCCTGGCTCGCCGCCGCCCTCCTTGACGAGTACGGTCACGTGAAGCATCTCAATGTCCGAGAAATGATCCCGCCCATGGTGACGCACGCGGACGCTCTGATGCCCGCCCTGCGAGCCTTTCTCGACCCTTCGGAACGGTACGGCGGCATGAAGAGCGCTGACTGCATCGACGCGCTGGTCTCATGGGGAGCGGTGGCGGCGCCGTTGGTTCCGGCGATCGTCGCCCGCTTGTCACCGATGTACCTTTCGTTCGCACTGCCGCTGTTCGGGGCTATCGGTCCGGTGGCCGCCGCCGATGCCGAGACGCAGGTGCGTGCCCTGCTCGACGATGAGCATCACGGGGCCGAGGCGGCCTGGGCACTGTGGCGGATCACTGGTGAGCCGGGGCATGCCCCGGCGCTGCTGGCCGACCACCTCGCACGCTACGGCGGCCATGCGGCGCGCGACGTCGCCCCGATGCTCGAACAGTTGGGTCCCGCCGCCGCGATCGCCATCCCAGTGCTGCGCGAGCACTTCCATGACGCTGAACATGGCCATCTGTACGACCGGGTGGCGATCGCGCGAGCGCTGTGGGCGATCACCGGTGCCGGCGAAGGGTTGGTCACACCGCTGCTGGAGGCCGTCACAGCCAGACCGCTGCCCGATCAGGGATATTGGGGGTCCGCCTCCGAACTGCTCGCGGTGGAGGCGCTGGGCATGATCGGCCCGGCGGAGGCCGTGCCGGCGCTGGAGACCATCGCGCACGGCCGGGCCCGCGTAACAGAACGCGACGCCTGGCGCGACGAGCTTTACCAGCAAGCCGCCGTGCGTGCGCTGGCCTCCATCAAGGGGCGCCTGCCATCCTGATCACGGACGGTCCATCGGCGCCGGTGGCGATGGGGGACGCAGGAGCATGACGGCGGTGGCCTCGAGGATCTGGTCGCCGTGGCCGTCGACCGCCGACCACCGGTAATGCCGGAGGATCTTCCCACTGCTGGTCCGGCTGGACGTGCCCGGCGTCAGGTCGATGCGGAGAGTTGTGCCCGCCTTGAGCATCTTCAGGAAGCGCACCTCGCGCAGCTCGACCAGCGCGATCGCGTCGTCCAGCAGGCCCGACTGCTCGACCAGGCCACCCGCCAGCAGCAGCACGCCCTGGCCGGGCATCGGGGCGCGGACACCCTGCGACAGCTCGTTGGCGGCCGGGTTGAACAGGGGGTGGGTGTAGCCGCCGAGGCCGACGAGCCCGTCGATGAGAGGCTGGGTCACCTCGACGGACGGCGTGCTGAACGTCTCGCTCATCGGGCGTCGCCCCAGACGGGCTTGCGCTTCTCCACGTAGGCCCGGTAGCCCTCGTCGGCGTCGGCCACCTCCTCGTGGAAACGGGTGAACAGCTCGCGCTCCAGGCGAAGGCCCTCGGCCAGCGGCAGGTCGGGGGCCGCGTTCAGGAGTTGCTTGATGGTCGCGGTGACCGTACGGGAACGGCCGGCCAGCGAGTCCGTGAGGCGGGCCACCTCGTCGTCCAGGTCGGCCAGCGGGGCGCTGGCGAGGGCGAGCCCCCAGCCGACCAGCTCCGGGCCGGTCAGCCAGCGGCCGGTGAGCAGCAGCGCGCGGGCCCGCTGGTCGCCCAGCTTGCGCGGGGCGCGCTGGGAGGCGCCGGCGCCGGGGATGATGCCGAAGTCGCTGTGCGTGTCGCCGACCCGCGCCTCGTCGGCGGCCACCACGAAGTCGCAGGCCAGCAGCAGCTCGAAGCCACCCGCGCGGGCCAGTCCGTTGACGGCCGCGACCGAGGGCAGCGGGAACGCCTCGAGCCGGTCGAGGAACTCGTGGAAGCGGCGGATGAACGGCACGAACACCCCGGCCGGATCCTCGAAGCACTCGCCGAGGAAGCCGATGTCCATCCCGACGCAGAAGGCCTTGCCGACGCCGGTGATCACGATGGACCGGAGCGAGGCGTCCCGCTCGGCGGCGTCGAGGGCGGTGTTCAGGCCGTCGATGACCTCGGGGGACAGGCTGTTCAGCCGGTCCGGGCCGTTGAGAGTGATCGTCATGACCGTGCCGGTCACGTGCGTCTCGACGGTGGTCATAGGACGCGGTTCCTTTCCTCGGGCGTGATGTCGCGGGCGAACGCCAGGATCTCGGCCGCGTACCTGTCGGGGACGCGCAGGTGGGGCTGGCCGGGCAGGCCCGGCAGGGTGACGAGCCGGGCGTCGCGCGCCAGCTCCAGCGCGAGCGGGTCCTTGTCGGCGAGCAGGTCGAACTCCGCGTCGAGCAGCAGCACCGGCGCCGGCTCGGCCGCGAGCGAGGCGGCCGGGTCGTGCCGGAAGGCCGCCTGGTAGGCCCAGTCGTAGCGGTCATGGGTGCGCATCAGCTCGACCACGGCCAGGTGCAGCATCTCCGGCGGCACGTCCGCGCCCCAGATGCGGCGGTAGCGCTCGACGCCCCAGCCGAACTGCGCCCCGTGATCGTCGAAGGGCACCTCGGGGGTCCACTGGGACAGGTAGGAGGCGCGTTCCGCGTCGTCGAGCAGCGCGACGCCGCTCAGCACCAGGCCGGAGACGCCGCCGGGCAGGGCCGCCGCCGTCTCGATCGCCAGGGACGCGCCGGTGTGCACGCCGCCGAGCACGGGGCGTTCCATCCCGAGGTGCGCGGCGGCCTGGGCCAGCACGCGGGCGTAGTCGGGGATCTCGGTCTGACGGCTCGGCGGCGGGTCGGACGCGCCGTAGCCGGGCGTGTCGAAGGCGACGGCGCGCGCGTGCCGTCCGAGCAGCGGCAGTACGGCCTCGTAGACGCGGGAGGACAGCGGGGACTCGTGGAACAGGCCGATCCACGGGCCGGAGTCGCCGTTGCGCCGGTAGTGGACCTGGCCCCACTCGGTGTCGGCGTAGCCGCCGGTCGTCCTCATCGAGGTGATCCCACCTTGACGAGGAGGGTGGCGCCGCCGGCGCTGCCGATCGAGGGGCCCGGCGCGCCGGCCGGGATGTGGACGAGGGAGCACGGCTCCAGCGTCGCGTCGCCGGCGGTGAGCGAGCCCTCCGTGAGGATGAGGAAGCGCTCGCGGTCGGTGGCGGCGACCGTGCCGGTCCACGTGGGAGGCACCTGGACGAGCACGGAGGCGCTGCCGGTGGCGGCGTTGTCGCTCAGCGTCTTGGAGGTAAGGGCCGGGCCGTCCGGGGTGGTCAGCCGGGTCACCGAGTCGTCGTGGTCGCGCCACACCATGAAGCGGCTCTCCCTCCGGCGGACGTAGCCGCGCGGCCCGATCGGGTCGGCGGCGCCGGCGAGCGGGTTGTGGCCCGCATCCTCGTCGGGGCGGATCACCCGGGAGACCCGGCCGCTGTCTTCGGCGGGCGCCTCGCCCTCCATCATCAGGACGCACTCGAAGCCCTGGTCGGACGCGGCGGCGTGCACCCAGCCGGGCGGGCGCCAGAAGTAGTCGCCCGCCTGGAAGTCGCCCTCGGCGCTGAGCGTGGCGTCGCCGCCGAGGAATAGGGCCTCCTCCACGCTGTCGTGGTACGCCTCGCACAGGTCGCGATAGCCCGGCTCCGTGCGCACGTGGTCGATGCGGCGGGAGGTCGCCGGATCGAGCCAGAGCGACCGCATCCAGTAGCGGGAGAACAGGTCCAGGACCCGGTCCGGGTCTCCGAGATTGTCCCGGAAGGCCGGCTCCATCGAGTCGTAGACCGCCCGGCCGTTCACCCAGGGAAGAGCCGGGCCGTCGACGATCGTCACCTCGCCCGCCATCTGGTGCCCCTCTCTTCGCCCGCATATGTCAGACGTAACGATATCCTCGGTCGAGGCGTACCTGTCAATGGGCGGGAAGCTCTGGCTGAAACCACCTCATCAGTGGTCTATCCATGAGGTGGCATCCCTTGACATTCTGGAGCGCATACATCAGATTTTTGCTGACGAGGAGGGGACGTGCTCAACACGAGGCCATTCCAGGAGTCGCCCGAACGGGGAGACCTGCGCGAGCTGGTGGAATCCCTGCTCGGCAGGCACCTGCCCGCCGACCGGGCGCTCGCGGTGGATCGTGAGGGGGCGTTCGCCTCGGCGGCCTGGGAGGCGCTCGGCCAGGCGGGGCTGCTCGGCCTCGGCGGCGACGAGACCTCGGGCGGCTCGGGAGGCACCGTCGGCGACGCCGTCGCCGTCGTGGAGGAGATCGCCCGGGTGCTGCCCAGCCTGGCCGTCGACTACGTGGTTTGCGGCATGGCGATGCGGATGCTGGGCGACGGGGCCGGCTCGCCGGTGGCCGGCTGGATGCCCGAGATCGCCTCCGGTGCGAAGGTCTGCGCGTTCGGGCTGAGCGAGCCCGACGTCGGTACCGACCTGCTGAGTTTGCGCACCTCGGCCCGGGTGGACGGCGACCGGTGGGTCATCAAGGGGCAGAAGCTGTGGATCTCGCTCGCCCACGAGGCCGAGGTCGCCTTCGTGCTGTGCCGTACGGACCCGCCCGAGGGAGACCGGAAGTCGCGCGGCCTCAGTGTGATCGCGGTCCCGCTCGACCAGGAAGGGGTCACCGTCCGCCGGGTCCACCTGGCCGGCATGCGGGCCGCCGGGACCTGCGAGATCTTCCTCGACGACGCGGTGGCCCCGCTGGACAACCTCGTCGGTGTCCGCGGGCGGGCGATGTCGATCCTGGGCAAGACGCTGGACGTGGAACGCGTGCTCGCCGCCGGGCTGAGCCTGGGCATCGGGCGGGCGGCGCTCGACCTGCACGTGTCGCACCTGAAGGAGCGGGAGGCGTTCGGGCGGCCGATCGGCGGGTTCCAGGCGCTGCAGCACGCCGCCGCCGACTCCATCGCCGACCTCACGGCTTCGCGGGCGCTGGTCAACACGGCGGTCCGGTCCATCGAGGCCGGCGAGCCGTCACTGGCGATGTCGGCCATGGCCAAGCTCGTCGCCGCCGAGTCGACCGCGCGGATCGTCGATCGCGGCATGCGCGCGATGGCGGCGTCCGGCCTGGCCGAGGAGTCGGCGATGCAGATGTACTTCCGGGACGCGCGGCTGCAGCTGTTCAGCCCGGTGAGCAACGAGATGATCCGCAACATTCTCGGCGAGTCCATGGGCCTGCCGAGAAGTTACTGACCCTGACAGGAGACCCGGTGGACATCACCCGCGAGAACACGGCACTGCTGGTCATCGACATGCAGAACGGCTTCATCGAGGCCAAGGGCTCGATGGCCGCGATCGGCATGCCGTACCAGGAACTACGCCCGTCGGTGGCGGGCTGCAAGACGCTGATCGAGGCCGCCCGCGAGGCCGGCGTGCCGGTCATCTACACCCGCTACGTCTACCACCCCGACTACACCGACGCCGGACTGCTCCCCACGGTCCTCGTGCCCGCGATGAAGGAGGTCAACTCGCTGGCCGCCGGATCCTGGGACGCGGAGATCATCGACGAGCTGGCCCCGGCACCCGGCGACATCGTCATCGACAAGGCGCGGCCGAGCTCGTTCTACGGCACCCGCCTGGAGCCGATCCTCACCTCGCTCGGCATCCGGTCGCTGGTCATCGCCGGCGTGACCACGAACATCTGCGTCGAGACCACCGCCAGGGACGCCGGCCAGCGCGACTACTTCGCGCACGTGATCCGCGACGCGACCGCCGAGTTCGACCCGGCCCGGCACGAGCACGCGCTCACCACCATCGGCTTCACCTTCGGCTGGGTCAACACGGTGGACGAGGTCCTGCGCGCCTGGACCCCCCCGGAGCCCGCCGAAGGCTGAGTGCGATCGGCGAACGGGCCGCACCTCCGAGAGGGCCGGTTCCGCGTGCGCGGGCTGCCGGCGGACGTGAACGGGCCGCCCCCTCCAGGACGGCCCGTTCCGCGTGCGCGGGCTACCGGCGGGCGGCGGCCAGGCGGGCGACCAGCTCGCGCGTCGCCGCCTTCTCGTCCTCGTCGCCGAAGATGTTCGCGGCGAACGTGGTCACCCCGAGCCCGGCCAGGCTCTCGATCTCGGCGGCCACGCTGTCGGCGTCGCCGATGACGGCCATCTGGCCGGGCGTCTCGTAGCCTTCGCGGTCGAGCATGGCCCGGTAGGACGGCAGCCCGCCGTACCAGCGGAGGTTCTCCTCCGCGAGCGCGCGGGCGGTGGCGGGGTCGCGGGTGACGCAGACCGGCAGTGGGACCACGATCTCGGGCTCGGGCCGGCCGGCCGCCGCCGCGGCCTCCCGGATGGCCGGGATGGTCAGCTCCTTGAGGGTGCGCGGGCCGACCATCCAGGTCACGGTGCCGTCGGCCAGCGTGCCGGTGATCTCCAGCATCTTGGGGCCGAGCGCGGCCACCAGCACCCGGGGGATCGGGGCGCCGGGGATGTCCAGGTCGCCGCGTGCCGTCAGCACCTCGCCCCTGAACCGCACCTTCTGGGTCAGCGCGCCGGTCAGCGCCTGCAGGTACTCGCGCATGTAGCGGGCGGGACGTTCGTACGACATGCCCCAGCACGGCTCCACCACGTTCGGGTGCGACGGCCCGATGCCCAGGGTCAGCCGCCCGCCGACGAGCAGGTTGGTGGTCAGCGCCTGCTGGGCGAGCGCCATCGGGTGGCGGGGGTAGACCGGCACCACCGCCGTGCCGACGCGCAGGCCGGGCAGGTCGCGGGCGACCGCGCCGATCACGTTGAGCGTGTCGGTGCCGAACGCCTGGGTGAGCCAGTAGCTCGCGATGCCGTCGTCCGCGGCCGAGCGCAGGTCGGCGGTGATCTGGTCGATGCTCTCGACGTGGCCGAAGATTCCGATGTCCATGGCGTGCCTCTCTCAGGACGGGGACGACAGGCCGGGACCTGGCTCGCGGAAGGCGAGCAGCGATCCGCGCCCGGCGGCGTCGGTGGAGCCGCGGGCGAGCAGGGCCAGGCCGAGCGCCTCGGCGCGGGCGCGCTGGTCGTCGACCGCCGTCCAGATGGTCTCCAGGCTGCTCGCCAGCAGGCCGGAGGGGTGGCGGGCCACGGTCTGGGCGATCTCCATGGCGCGGGCGGTCAGCTCCGCCCGTGGCAGCACCTCGGTGACCAGGCCCAGCTCGCGGGCCCGCTCGGCGCCCAGCCGGTAGGAGCGCCCGCTCACGACCATGCGCAGCACCTCGGTCAGCGGCAGGCGGCTGAGCAGCCCGACCGCCTCGACCGGGTTGGCCAGCCCGACGTCGATGTGCGTGTCGAAGAAGGTGGCGTTGTCGGAGCAGAGCACGATGTCCGCGTCGTTGACGAAGTGCCAGCCGCCGGCGCAGCAGAAACCGTTGACGGCGACGACGACGGGTTTGTTCACCCTGAGGTCGCGGTGGGTGATCGAGACCCGGCCGTCCTCGTCGAGGGAGGGGCTGGCCACGCCGGTCGCGAGGGTGTCGTCGACGTCGAGCCCGGTGGAGAAGCCGCGGTCGCCGGCGCCCGTCAGCACGGCGACCCGCAGGCCGTCGTCGTCGCGGAAGGCCCGCCAGACCGTGCGCAGCTCCGCCACCATCCGCCCGTCGTAGGCGTTGAGCACCTCGGGCCGGTCCATCACCACGAGCAGGACCCGGTCCTCGCGGCTGACCCGGAGCGTGGCGAAGGGCAGCTCCTCGACGGGCACGCTCACGCGGGCTCCTCCGCCGGCTTCTCCGCCGGCCTCTCGCTGGGCTCTTCGATGGGCTCTTCGATGGGCTTGAGCAGGTAGCCGCGGCGCATCCGGAGCACCGCGGTGCCGTCCTGGTTGCGCAGCACGTCCTGGACCTCGCCGAACAGGGCGGAGCCGCCGGGCGTCGGCTCGAACCGGGTCACCTCGATCTCCACGGTGATCGTGTCGCCCACGTAGACCGGGGCCAGGTAGCGGACCTCGTCGATGCCGAGCGCCGCGTGGCAGTCGACCCCGGCGGCGGCCCAGCTCGCGTACATCGTGGTGGAGGTGAGCCCGGCGGTGATCGCGACCAGGCACGGCCCGCCGAGGATCCGGCGGCCGAAGGAGGTGCCGGCCATGTATCGGTCGTCGGTGTGGAGCGGGCCGTTCTCCCAGGTCGCGTTGATGATCGCGGAGAAGTCGCCGTCGCTCAGGGTGCGTCCCGGGGTGCGCAACCGGGCGCCCTTCGCGAACGCCACGGGCAGTACCGGCCGCAGCGAGCCGGTCAGGTCGGTCGTCATGGGTTCCTCGCGGCTTGGGGGTGGGTGTCAGCTCTTGTACGTGTCGCGCAGAACCCGCTTGAGAATCTTGCCGTTGGCGTTCCTGGGCAGTTCGTCGATGGTCCGCCACTCTTTCGGCGCCTTGTAGGCGGCCAGGTGCTCGCGCACGGTCGCGTCGAGGGCGTCGAAGTCGACGTCGTGGCCCTCCCGGGGCACGACGAACGCCGCCACGCGCTCGCCCCAGGTCTCGTCGGGCAGCCCGATCACGGCGGCCTCGGCGACCTCCTCGCAGGTCTGGAGCACGTTCTCGACCTCGCGGGGGTAGATGTTGGCCGCCCCGGAGATGATCAGGTCCTTCTTGCGGTCGACCAGGCGGATGAACCCCTCCTCGTCGCGCACGGCCACGTCACCCGAGGTGAGGAAGCCGTCGGGGCGGATCGCCTCGGCGGTGGCCTCGGGGTCGTCGAGGTAGCCGATCATGTTGTACGGCGAGCGGCCGAACAGCTCGCCCGGCTCGCCGGGCGGCACCTCCCGGCCGTCCTCGTCGAGCAGCTTGACCTCGGTCATGAACCAGGGGTGCCCCACGGTCCCGGCCTTGCGCAGCGCGTCGGCGGGCCGCAGGTTGGACACGATGCCGGCCTCGGTCGAGCCGTAGAGCTCGTGCACGCCGACGTGCGGGAACGTCTCGACGACCCACTCCTTCAGCGGCACCGGCAGGGCGGCGGCGTTGAAGTAGAGGGTCTCCAGGCTGGACAGGTCGTACGTCCGGGACGACCCCTCCATCACCTGGCGCAGCGTCATCGCGTGGGTCGGCACCAGGAAGATGGTCTGCAGCCGGTCGCGCTCGATCATGGCCAGCAGTTGCTCGGGGTCCCAGCGGCGCAGCATGGACGTCTGGCCGCCCATGAACGGGCCCGCGTAGGCGAAGGCGAACCCGGCGCCGAGCGCCATCGGCGCGACAGCCGCGGTGCGCTTGCCCGGCCCGAGGCCGAAGTCGACGGCGCAGCCGAACATGGTGAGGACCCGGGAGCGGTGGGTGAGCAGCGCGCCCTTGGGCAGGCCGGTCGTGCCGGAGGTGTACTGCACGCAGAACGGGGAGGTCTCGCTGACCCGGACCATCGGGTCGACCGCTCGGGCGCCCGCCAGGGCCTGCTCGTACGGGCGCCCCCAGTCCTGCTTGCCGAGGGACAGGGCGAGCGGCAGGATCTCGGCCATCTCGGGCACGTTGGCCTCGTACGCGTCGTCGGCGATCAGGCCCTGCGCGCCGGACCGGGAGATCAGGGAGGCGTGCTCCTGCGCGGTGCCGCGCGGGTTGAGCGGCACCATGGCGATGCCCGCCTTGCCGGCGGCCGCGGCGATCTCGACGTACTCCATCCGGTTGCCGCACAGCACGGCGACGCGGTCGCCCGGCTTGAGCCCGGCGTCCACCAGCAGGTTGGCCACCCGGTTGCTGCGATCGTCGAGCTCGGCGAAGGTCAGCCGCCTGTCACCGTCGACCACCGCTGTGGCACCCGGTGTGCTGATCGCGAACTCGCGGATCCCGCTGGCAATGTTCATGTCCGCCATTGCTGCCTGACACTCCTGTTCCTCTTGGGCTACGAGCCCTGACCCACCGCCGCCAGGTTATCGTCTGATCTTTCGGCTTAGCTAGCCTAAAACTGCTGTTGCTGGATGGTGGCAGAGGTGTGTCCCGTATATGTCAGATCTATTTCGCCGAGATGGACTGGCCGGGGGTGCCGAGCGTCCTGCGGGCCAGCCGGATCACCGCGGCGTCCAGCATGCGGCCCTGGGAGTCGAGGACCACGCCCGAGCCGGCGGCCGAGGCCCGGTCGAACGCGGCCAGCACCTCCCGGGCCTCGGCGATCTCCGCGGCGGACGGCGTGAAGACCTGGTGCACGATCGGCAGCTGCGCGGGATGGATGCACGCCCGCCCGATGAAGCCCTGTCTGCGCACCCGCTCGGTGGACAGCGTCAGAGCCTCCGGATCGCTGGTGAGCCGCGAGACCGGCCCGACCGGCGGGTCGATCCCGGCCGCCGCGCTGGCCAGCACGACCATGCTCCGCGGCCAGGCCAGCTCCGCCTCGTCCGGGCCGGGCAGCAGCCCGGTGTCGGCCGTGAGGTCCACCTCGCCGATCTGCAGCCGATGCACCCGGGGAGCGCGGGCGATCTCCCGGGCGTCCAGGATCGACCCCGCGGTCTCCAGCAGCGGCATCAGCAGGGTGTCGTCGTCGCCCGAGGCGGTGAGCAGCTCGGCGACGGTCGTCACCTCGGCCGCGTCCTCCGCCTTGGCCAGCACCAGCCCGGTCAGCGCGGGGATGCCGGCCAGCTCGCGCACGTCCGGCACCCGCAGGTGGCCGCTGTTGACCCGGACCCAGAGCTGGGCGCCGCCCGTCTCCAGGCCCGAGCGCAGCCAGGCGACGACGGCGCGCCGGGCCGCCTCCTTGCCCTCCGGCGGGACGGCGTCCTCCAGGTCGACGATCAGCGCGTCGGCGCCGCGACCCAGCGCCTTGGCCAGCTTGTCCGGGGCGTCGCCGGGGACGAACAGGTAGCTGCGCGGCAGCGCTCCGGCGCGGCTCACCGCACCACCGTCTCGCCGCTGAGCACCGACTTCGCCACCACGGTGCGCAGGATGTCGTTGGTGCCCTCGCCGATGCTCATCAGGATCGCGTCCCGGTAGAGCCGCTCGACCTCGTACTCGGTGGAGTAGCCGTAACCGCCGTGGATCTTCATGGCGTCGATCGACGCCTCCAGCGCGACCTCCGAGCAGAAGATCTTCGCCATGCCCGTCGCGCCGTCGGCCCGGCCCGCCCGGACCGCGTCGGCCGCCCAGTACGCCATCAGCCGGGCCGCCTGGATCTGTGTCGACAGGTTGCCCAGCTTGAGCTGGATCGCCTGGAAGTCGGAGATGGGCTGCTTGAACGCCTTGCGCTGCTTGGCGTAGGCGAACGCCTCGTCGTGGGCGCGCTGGGCGATGCCGACCGAGCGGGCGGCGATGTTCACCCGGCCCCACTCCAGCGCCGAGAGCGCGTGCTGCAGCCCCTTGCCCTCGACGCCGCCGAGCAGGTTCTCCTTGGGCACGCGGACGTTGTCGAGCACGATCTCGCACGACTCGGTGCCCTTGTAGCCGAGCTTCGGCAGGTCCTTGGTGACCTCGTAGCCGTCCAGGGACGACTCCACCAGCAGGATGCTCATGCCCTTGTGCGCCGGGGTGGTGGTCGGGTCGGTCTTGACCAGGACCGGCAGCGGGTCGGCGTAGCGGGCGTTGGTGATCCACGTCTTCGTGCCGTTGACCACGTAGTGGTCGCCGTCGAGCCGCGCCGTCGTACGGATGCCCTGCAGGTCGGTGCCCGCGTCGGGCTCGGTCAGGCCGATGCCGGTGCGGCGCACGCCGGCGGCGAGGTCGGGCAGGTATTTACGCTTCTGCTCCTCGGTGCCGCGCATCGCGATCATCCGGCAGGCCAGCGAGTGGCTGCCCAGGATGCCGGCGATGCCCATCCAGCCGCGCGCGATCTCCTCGAAGACCAGTGCGAACGAGACCGGGTCGAGGTCGAGGCCGCCGTACTCCTCCGGGATGGTGATCCCGAACAGGCCCATCTCGCGCATGCCGTCGACGATCTCGGTCGGGTAGCGGCCGGAGTGCTCCCAGTCGCGGGCCACCGGGACGATCTCGCGGTCGACGAACTCGCGCAGCAGCGCGCGGAACTCACGCTGGTCCTCGTTGAACTGGAAATCCACTTAGCTGCCTCTCTGCTCCGGAGCCGGCTCGGGCTCCGTCGTGGGTGAAGGGCCGGCGGGGACGAACACCGGCAGGGCGCGGCCGTCGTCGAGGCCGACCCAGGTGGCCCGGACCGGGTCACCGATGGTCCACGCGCCGGGGTCGCGGCCTTCGAGCCGGGTGAGGAGGATGACGTCCTCCGCCAGGCGGACGCGGGCGATGACGTACGGGACCTCGAGTTCCGGACGCGGCGCGCGGTGCACGACCGTGAAGGAGTCGACGACGCCCAGCCCGGCCGACTCGGACCAGCCCAGGGCGTCGTGGCCGCAGTGGACGCACAGCGCCCGCGGCGGATGCTGCGCTCCGGAGCAGCGGACGCAGGTCTGCACCAGCAGCCGATGCTCCCCGGTGGCCTCCCACCAGGGCGCGGTGATCTCGTCGGGCGCCGGGACCTCGGGCGGGTTCATGCCTCCACCCCCAGCACCACCGTGGCGTGCGTGGACAGGATGCCTCCCGTGCCGTGGGCGAGCGCGAGCCGCGCGCCCGGAACCTGGCGGGCTCCCGCCTCGCCGCGTAGTTGCGCCACCGCCTCGGTCAGCAGCAGGATGCCGAACTGGCCCGGGTGGCAGTAGGACAGGCCGCCGCCCGAGGTGTTGAGCGGGAAGTCGCCGCCGGGACGGATCCGGCCGCCCGCGATCCAGCCGAGCGCCTCGCCCCGGCCGCAGAAGCCCAGCGCCTCCAGCGTCAGCGCCACCGTGATCGTGAACGAGTCGTACACCTGGACCACGTCGATGTCGGCCGGGGTCACCCCCGCCCGGGCGAACGCGTCCGCGCCGGAGCCGACGGCGCCGGTCACGGTCAGGTCCGGTACGGCGGTCATGGAGGTGTTGGTGGTCCGCTCGCCGTAGCCGAGGATCTCGACCGGCTTCTTCCGCAGGTCGCGGGCCCGTTCCAGGGTGGTCAGCACGATCGCGCCGCCGCCGTCGGTGACCAGGCAGCAGTCCAGCGCGGTCAGCGGGCTGGAGATCGGCTTCGCGCCGACCACTTCCGCCGCGGTCAGCGGGCGCGTGTCGTAGCGGAAGGCGGCCGGGTTCAGCAGCGCCCACTCGCGCGCCGCGACCGCGACCTCGGCCAGCTCCTCGTGCGTGCCGCCGAAGTCGTGCAGGTAGCGCTGCGCGGCCATCGCGTAGTAGGAGAGCGGGTAGAGCGGGCCGTACGGGGTCTCGAACTGCGCCTCCGGCGTGTGCTCCTCGACCACGCCGCCGAGCGAGCGGGAACGGGCCGAGCGCTGGTTGGAGGCGAAGCTGATGACGACCGTCTCGGCCTGGCCGGCCTGGATCGCCTGGGTGGCTCTGGCCACGAACATCTCGAACGCCGAGCCGCCCGCGAACGTCGAGTCGGTCCAGCGCGGCCGCAACCCGAAGTAGTCGGCCAGCTGGGTCGCCGAGAACCGGGAGACCCCGGTCGTGGCGAGGCCGTCGACGTCGCGCAGGCTCAGCCCCGCGTCGGCGAGCGCCCGGCTGACCGCCTGCGCCTGCAGCCCGAGGATCGACTTGCCGGTGACGCCGAGGTCGCACTCGGCGGCGCCGGCGATGGCGACACCCGTGCTCATCGCGCCCCCGCCTCACCCGAGGCCGCACCCGAGGCCCTGCCCGAGGCGGTGCCTGAGGTCGTGCCCGGAGTCGCGCCCGGCCCGTCCGGGGTGCCGAGCAGCACCCTGGCGTGCGCGGGGCCGGCGGCGACCCGGTCCACGCCGCCGTCGGGGCCGACCACGACCACCCGCTGCTCCAGCACCAGGTAGCCGTCGCCGACCTCGGTCACCGTGCCCTCGCAGCGGACGATCTCCTCGGCGAACACCAGCGCCTTGAAGGAGAAGTCCAGCTTGTGCACGAAACAGCGCGGTCCGAGCCAGTCCTGGATCTGCTCGACCAGCAGCGCGCCGAACACCTGCCCGTCGACGACCGGCGCCGGCAGCTTCTGCCGGGCGACGAACTCGGGGTCGTAGTGCAGGCGGTACCAGTCCCAGGTGGCCCCGGCGTAGGCGATCATGTCGGCCAGCCCGATCCGGCGTTCGAGCGGAGGGAGCTCCTGTCCGGCTTCGTACGTCATGCCCCGGCTCCCGACGCCCCTGGTTCCAGCGAAACGAAAATGATGGTCTCCTCGTTCTCCGCGAGCACCTCGTCGTGCTGGTCGGTGTACGTCGCCCGCGAGGTGATGATCAGCATCTCCGAGCCGGACCGGGTGGTCTTCTCGGTCGCGTCCGCGATCTCCCAGGTAGCCGTGATGACGTCCTCGGGACGGATCCGGCGGTGGAAGGTGTAGGAGTTGCCGCCGCGCACCTTGCGGGTGCCCGCGATCTCGATGCCCCAGTTGTGCCCCGCGTCGCCGTCGGGCGTCAACGGCAGGTTGGCGTACTGGTTGGTCTCGCAGATCAGGGTCGGCGGCGCGGTCACACCGGCCAGGCCCTGCGCGCGGGCGTACTCCGGGTCGGAGTAGAGCGGGTTGAGGTCGCCGATCGCGAGGCCGAAGTAGCGGCCCGCGGCGGCGCCGAACTCCTCGGGCGCGGTGTAGACCTTCCTGCGGCCGACGAGCGCCCGGATGTCCTCGGTGAGCAGCGTCATGACGCGTCCTCCGGGTAGAGCGCGGTCGGGAACACCTCAAGGAGGAACTCCGGCCGCAGCAGCTCCTTGCAGATCGCCCCGGTCGAGGCCGGCCACGGCGGCGACAGCAGCCGCTCGCGCACCGGAGCCACCACGCGGTAGTCGGGCAGCGCCGACTCGACGCAGAACTCGATCGTCGACAGCAGGTCGGCCGGTCCGAGACCGGCGTGGGTGAGCAGGTGCAGGATCGCGCCGTAGGTCTCCTCGGCCTGGGCCCGCAGGTCGCCCGGGTGCAGCGCCTGCTGGGTCTCCATGTCGAGCGCCGCGAACCCCGACATGAACAGGGTCCGGCCGGCCCGGACGCCGGGTGCGTAGGTGAGGGTGTCGTAGCGGGACCAGCCCGGGTTCACCAGCTCCAGCGGGTGCCGCGACGCCGTCACGTCGATCGCGACCAGCGCCTCCGGGTGGTGCAGGCGGCTCATCAGGATGCCGCCGGCGCCCGGGTAGACGCCCGCGCCGCCGAGGCGCTCCTTGCGCACCCGGTGACTCTTGCGGTAGACCTCGCGCGTCGCCGGGGTCGAGTAGTCGTAGGTGGTGACCGCGTTGTCCAGCGACAGGCCGGCCTCGCGCAGCAGCGCGTCGGCCCGGTCCAGGCAGTAGGCGTACTGGCCGGCGAAGTCGCCGGGGCTCACCACGTCGCCCGACTCGTCGATCGGCACCATGGTCGGCAGGTGGACCGTGCCGTCGTGGCCCTCGCGCACCGGCGACGACACCCACGTGCCGGCCGCGCGCGGCTCGCTGGCCGCCAGCAGCTCCGTGCCGCCGCCGGGCACGGCGTGCAGCTCGACCTCCAGCAGGGCGGCCGAGCGGACCAGGCGTTCGACGACCACCGTGGTGACCGTCGGCCGGTGCGCGCCGAAGACCTCCTCGCGCACGGCCGCGGCCGCCGCGTAGTCGGCCAGCCCGGCGACCGTGACGTTCTCCGTCACGTGTACGACGTCGTCCGGGCCGAGCCCGGCGGCCTCGATGATGGTCAGCACCTTGCGGTAGGCGATGCGCGCCTGCTCCTGCATGGTGCCCGAGACGGTCATCTTGCCGACTGCCTTGTCGTGCGCGGCGGCCGTGTGGCCGGAGGACCAGGCGACGCCGTCCTCGGTCAGGCCGAGGCAGAAGGTGAACCCCTCGTACGGGAACCAGGGGAACTCGGCGGGTTTGATCGCTCGCAACGTCATGGAATCTCCTGCCTGCTGTGGATGAACCGCTCCGCGGCCCGCATGACCGCGGTGGCGTCCGGCTGCTCGTCGAGCGACTCGATCGCCTCGACCAGGTCGGCCGCCGGGCCGCCCGCGTTGCCCTCGAACTTGGCGATCAGGGAGGCGCGGCTGAGCGGGTTGTCGCCGCCGCCCTCGCTGCGCCGGACGGCTCCGGTCAGCTCGCGGCCGTCCTTGAGCGTGATGGTGACGCGGCCCGGGGCGTCGGCGGCGACCACGCCGGGGACGTCCGTCACGTCCCAGCGGACCCGGGCGGCCAGCTCGCTCACCTCGGGCCGGGCGATGGAGCCGGTCTCGAACGTGCCGAGGCTCAGCCCGCCGTCGGTCACCAGCGCCGCCACGGTCCACGGGAGCGAGAACTTGGCGGCGTACGGGCTGGCCGGGCGGGTGAGGTCGCGGGAGGTGTCGCAGACCACCGAGGCCGAGTCGGGGTGGACCTGGGCGCGGATCTCGGCGACGTCGCCGGGGCCGAACGGCTCGCGCGCCATCGCCTCCAGCGTCGCGCCCACGGTCGCGTGCGAGAGCTGGCAGGCGGCGTACGGCTTGATCCCGATCCGGGTGGTCTCCCAGCTCTCGCCGAGGCCGGCCACGATCGACGGCAGGTCGGCGGGGACCGCCGAGAGCGTGTCGAACACGCCGTGCGGGCCGTCGAAGACCGTCTCGGGCCCGGTCGCGCCGGCCGCGGCCAGGCGGGCCGCGATGATGCCCGACTGCGAGGCGAACCCCGGATGCAGCTGCTTGGTCGACGCCCCGGTGCCGAGGAAGGCCAGCAGGCCGCCCGCCTGGCTGCCCGCGATGCCCAGCGCGGCGACCGCCCGTTCGGCGTCGAGGCCGAGCAGCCGCGCGGTGACCAGGGCCGAGGAGAAGACGCCGGCGACCATGGTGGCGTGCAGGCCGCGGGCGTGGAAGCCGTGCGGGGCGGCGGCGGCCACCCGGCAGACGGTCTCGTAGCCGACCACGGCGGCGGTCAGCACCTCGCGGCCCGTCGCGCCGACCTGCTGGCCCACCGCGAACGCGGCCGGCAGCACGACGGCGGTCGCGTGCACGAGCCCGCCCGCGTGCGTGTCGTCGAAGTCGAGGGCGTGCACGAGCGTGCCGTTGGCCAGGGCGGCGGCGGGCGCCGAGAGCAGCTCGCCAGAGCCCAGCACCGCCGCCTCGGGCGGCCCGCCGAGACCGCGCGCCACCTCGATCGCGGGCGACGCGGCCCCGGTGCGGCAGGCGCCGAGCGCGGTGCCGAACCCGTCGAGCAGGTGCCGGACGGCGGCCCGGCGCACCGGCTCGGGGATCTCGGTGACGCCGAGCCCCCACACCGCCAGCTCCCGTGCGATCATCGCGCGGACGCCTCCGACTCGACGCCGGTCACCGTGCCGGGGGCGCCGAAGGCGCCCTGCGCGGCCAGCTCGCGGATCGTCGCCTCGTCGTAGCCGGCGATGTCGCGCACCACCAGCTCGAAGTCCTCGTTGCGGAGCGGCGCCCGGCGGTAGGACGGCGGCTGGTCGCCGACCCGTACGGGGGAGGCGATCTGCTCGACCGTGCCGAAGCGCGGGTGCTCGGTCGTCACCCGCAGGCCGCGCGCCTTGGTGTGCTCCTCCTCCATGGCCTGGGCCACGTCGTTGATCGGACCGCAGGGGATGGCGGCCGCGTAGAGCACCTCCAGCCATTCGGCCACGGTGCGCTGCTTGAAGATCTCCTCCAGCAGCGGGAGCAGCTCGGCGCTGTTGCGCTGCCGGTCGGTGAACGAGCCGAACCGGGAGCCGGGCTCGGCCCACTCGGGGTGGCCCACGACCTTGGCGAGCCGCGCCCAGAACTTCTCCTTCGCGCAGCCGACCACCAGCCAGCCGTCGCCGGCCTGGAACACCTGGAACGGCACCAGCGAGGGGTGCGCCGAGTGCCGGGTGCGGACCGGGGTGAACCCGGCGTTCAGGTGCCAGGTCGCCGGGTAGGTCAGCAGGCCGATGGCCGTGTCGTACAGGCTGACGTCGCAGTCCATGCCGACGCCGTCGCGGCGGGCCGCGTGCAGCCCGGCCAGCAGCGCGATGGCGGCGACGAACCCGCCCGAGTAGTCGACCAGCGACAGGCCCGACTTGGTGGGCGGCCCGTCGGGCTCGCCGGTCAGGTCCATCCAGCCGGCCAGGCCCTGCAGGATGTAGTCGTAGCCCGGCTCCTTGCTCCTCGGGCCGGTCATCCCGAACCCGGTGAGCGAGCAGCAGACGATGGCCGGGTTGAGGTGCTTGAGGTCGTCGTAGGTGATGCCGATCTTCTTGGGAACGTCGCCGCGCAGGTTGGAGTAGACCACGTCGGAGACCTTCACCAGGTCCTCGAAGACCTTGCGGCCGGCCGGCGTCGACAGGTCGAGCGACAGGCTGCGCTTGTTGCGGTTGAAGGTCTCGAAGAAGAGGGAGTCCTCCTCCTCGCCGTACGGCGGGACGTAGCGGCCGACGTCGCCGCCCGCCCGCGGGTCCTCGATCTTGATGACCTCGGCGCCCAGGTCCGCGAGGTGGACGCTGCCGAACGGCCCGGCACCGTACTGCTCGACGGCGATGATCCGAACGTCTTCCAGTGGTTTCATGATCCGCTCCCTGTGAGGTCTGCCATGAGGGACAGGAGCTCGTCCTGTGCCGCGCGCGTCTCGGAGGTGGTGAGCCCGTGGGTGGGCGGGCTCAGCTTGACCGAGTCGGCCTTGCCCTCGTACGCGGCGATGCGCTCGGCCACCTGGTCGCGGTCGCCCGCCATGGTGAGCGCGTCGACCATCTCGATGGACACGGAGTCGGCGAGGTATTCGGCGCCCTTGCCCTGGCGGAACGCGTCGATGACGGCCTGCTGCTGGTCGGCCAGGCCGTGGAAGGCGAAGAAGTCGGCGTAGGTGCGGACGCTCGCGTAGAACCCGACCAGGCCCGTGACGCGGCGCACGGCCGTGCGCCGGTCCTTCGAGACGGAGCAGCAGGCGGAGACGACGACGTCGACGTCCTCCCGCTTCTTGCCGGGCACACTCGCGATCCCGGTCTCCAGCTCGGGCAGGATCCGCTCGCTCAGGTAGCGCGGCGAGCAGAGCTCGTGGCTGATCCAGCCGTCGCCGATGGCCCCGGACAGCCGGGTCATCGCCGGTCCCATCGCGGCCAGGTAGATCGGGATGTCCGTGCGCTGGACGCCGAAGGGCCGCTCGTAGCCGCGGATGCGCATCGGCTCGTACTCGCCGGGCAGGTCGATCTGCTGGCCGGTGGTGCACTTCTCCCAGAAGTGGCGGATGTTGCGCACCGTCTCGCGCATGTGGCCGACCGGCTTGCCGAAGCGGGCGTTGTGCCAGTCCTCGTTCAGCCGCTGCACGCCGGTGCCGAGGCCGAGCACGAAGCGCCCGCCGGACAGCTCGTCGACGTCCAGCGCCTCCAGCGCGGTGATCATGGGGCTGCGGGTGAACGCGAGCGCGATGGCGGTGCCGATCCGGGCCTGGCTGGTGACCGTGGCCAGCGCGGCCGCGGCCACGGTGGCGCTGCGGTGCAGCTCGGGGACCCAGATGACCTCGGCGCCGGCGGCCTCCGCGCGGCGGGCCACGTCCATGAGCTCGGCCAGGGTCTCACCCCACGGCGCGTAGGTGATCCTCACGCGTCGTCCTCGGCCGTGAAGGGCTTCTTGGCCGTGGGGAAGAGGTTCTCCAACTGCTCGGCGCCGCGCTTGTAGACGTAGAAGGTGCGCTTGAAGGAGCACACCTCGTCGCCGTCCTGGTTGAGGGTCCGGGTGCGGATGGAGACGATGCCGGCGTGCGGGCGGCTCTTGGACTCGCGCTTCTCCAGGACCAGCGACTCGCTGTAGAGGGTGTCGCCGGCGAAGACCGGGTGCGTCATCTTGATGTCGTCCCAGCCCAGGTTGGCGAACGCGTTCTGGGTGGTGTCGGTGACGCTCTGGCCCACCGCGATGGCCACGGTCAGCGTGGAGACGACCAGCGGCTTGCCGAACTCGGAGCGCGCGGCGTACTCGCTGTTGAAGTGCATCTGGTTCGTGTTCATCGTGAGCAGCGTGAACCAGGTGTTGTCGGTCTCCGTGACGGTGCGGCCGAGCGGATGCCGGTAGATGTCACCCACCTCGAAGTCCTCGAAGAATCGCCCTTTCCACCCATCCTTGGCCGTCATCGGCTTCCCTTCGCTTCGCACCATGAAAGGTTAAAGTCAGACATATAAAGTGTAGAGCATGCCAGGTAACCCTGTCCAAGAATCTGCGGGGGTTGCCCCGCGCTGGAATCGGCACCTCACCTTGTCCAGCTCAGAGGCGCTGGACGCCTTCGTAGCTTATACATCAGAGGAATAAAGGTCGAGAGCTGCCAGGGCTGCGTTGACGATACTGCCAGGTAGCAGGTCGTGCAGCTCGTACAGGTCCCGCACGGTCCCGGACTGGCCGAACTCGTCGACGCCGAGCGGCACGCCGGGCACCCCGAGAGCCGTGCCCAGCCAGGACATCGCATGCGAGGCCGCGTCGTGCACCGTCACCACGGGAGCCCGCACGGGGAAGGCCGCGCGCAGCGCGCCGGGAGGGCGCCGCGTCGTGGCGGTCCGCACGCCCTCGCGCAGCGAGCGCTGCCAGGACCGGTAGAGCCGGCCGGCCGAGGTGATGTCGACCACATGCGCGGCGATCCCCTCGTCGGCGAGCTCCGCCGCCGCCTCCAGCACCTCGGGCAGCACCGCGCCCGAGGCCGCCAGGTGCACGACGGGCGCGCCGCCGTCACGCAGCTCGGGATGGTCGTGGTGGGCGTCCCTGAGCTGGTACGCCCCCGCGAGTGTCTGCCGCCGGAGCGTCTCGTCGCCCAGCCGTGACCGGGCGGCCGCGAAGGGGGCCTGGTCCACGGGCCGGGTGCTCAGCCGGAAGTAGTAGGCGCCCTCCCCGTCCTCGGCGTCTCCGTCGCCGGAGCCGCGCCCGCCGGGAGCGGCGGCGATCCGGCCCAGCGCGTCGCAGAGCAGCCAGTCCAGAGCGGTGGCGTAGGCCGGCTCGACGAACGTCACGCCGGGCAGTTCCATCCCGACCGAGGCGGTGATCGTCGACTGGTGCGCGCCGCCCTCCGGGGCCAGCGTCACGCCCGACGGGGTGCCCGCCACGACGAACCGCGCGCCCGAGTAGACGCCGTGGACGAACGCGTCGAGGCCGCGCAGCACGAACGGGTCGTAGACGGTGCCCACCGGCAGCAGCGGCTGGTCCGACAGGTCCCACGACAGCCCGAGCTGCCCGAGCAGCAGGAACAGGTTCATCTCCGAGATGCCCAGCTCGATGTGCTGGCCGGCCGGGTTCTCCGACCAGCGCACCAGCCGGTCCTCGGTCCACGACCGGCGCCTGGCCGGGGAGAACACGCCGGTCTTGTTGATGAAGCCGGCCAGGTTGGTCGACGTGGCGACGTCCGGAGCCGTCGTGACCAGGCGCGGCAGCACCGCCTCGTCGCGGGCGAGGTCCGTCAGCACCCGGCCGAACACCTCCTGGGTGGAGACCGGCTTGGTCACCCGCACGCCGGTGGCCGCGGGCACCTTGACCGGCGCGGCCGGTCGGCGCGGCGCCCGGGCCAGCTCCGCGCTCCGCCGGGCGGCCCACTCGCCGGCGGGGGAGGCCGGGTCGAGCCGGTCCCACTCGGTGGCGACGTCCAGCCCGGTCCGCGCCCGCAGGTCGTCGATCTGCTCGCCGGACAGAAGGGCCGAGTGGTTGCGGGCGCCGCCCGCCATCGGCAGGCCCCAGCCCTTGACCGTGTAGGCGAAGACCACGCTCGGCCGGTCGCGCACGACGTCGCACTCGGCGAACGCCTCCAGCATGGCATCGAGGTCGTGACCGCCCAGGTCGGTGACCAGCGGAGCCAGCTCCTCGTCGCTGAAGCCGGCGGCGAACTCGGCGACCTCGGCGGGCGCCCCGTCCAGGAACCGCTCCCGCAGGGCGGGACCGTCGAGGCCGAACAACGACTGGTACTGCTCGTTCGGCATCGCGTCGATCCAGGCCCGCAGGTGGCCGCCGCCGGGGCGGGCGCAGACCTCGCGCAGCCGGTGGCCGTACTTGACCTCTGCCACGTGCCAGCCGGCGGCCTCGAACTGGCCGCGCCACTGGTCGATGCGGATGCCGGGCACCACCCGGTCCAGGGACTGGCGGTTGAAGTCGACCAGCCACATGACGTTGCCCAGTCCGGCCGTGGACGGGTCGGCCACGGCCTCCCAGATGTTGCCCTCGTCCAGCTCGGCGTCGCCGATCAGGGCCACGAACCGGGACGCGGGCCGCTCGCCGAAGTGGGCGTCGACGTACCTGCGGGTGACCGCGGCGAACAGCGGGGCGGCGGCGCCGAGGCCGACCGAGCCGGTGGAGAAGTCGACCCCGTCGGGGTCCTTGGTCCGGCTGGGGTAGGACTGCAGGCCGCCGCGGGCCCGCAGCCGGGTCAGGTACGAGCGGTCGAGGTTGCCCAGCAGGTACTGGACGGCGTGGAACACGGGGGAGGCGTGCGGCTTGACGGCGACCCGGTCCTCGGCGCCGAGGTGGGCGAACCAGAGCGCGGTCATCGCGGTGACGAGCGACGCGCTCGACGCCTGGTGACCGCCTACCTTGACGCCGTCGCCGGTGTCGCGCTCGCGGTTGGCGGCGTCCACGATGCGCGTGGCCAGCCACAGCACGCGCCGCTGGATCTCGTCGAGCACGGCCGGGTCCGGCGGCCGCGGGGGGACGCTGAGCTCGTTCAAGACACCACCTCGCCGATCATGCTTCGGATTGAACTCTCGATATGTCAGATTTTTATCCGACCCGAGCTCAAATGTCACGCTTTATCCGTGTTCAACTGGCGATGTTGCCACGTGCGTGGGTCAGCGGCGATACTCGGGCGAGGATACGTCAGAGATATTCAGCACAGGTGCCGGAAGGGGTGCGGGCGTGGGAGCGTACGAGACCATGACGCTGGAGGTGACCGGCCGGGTCGGGCGCATCACGTTCACCCGGCCCGAGGCGCTCAACAGCCTGACCGAGCAGGTGCTCGACGATCTCGACGCGGCGCTCGACGCCGTCGAGGCCGACCCCGAGGTGCGCGCCCTCGTCATCGGCGGCACCGGCAAGGCGTTCACCGTGGGGCTGGACCGGGCGCTGCTCGACCAGGCCTTCGACGACGGGGCGGTGTGGGAGCGAATCATCAGACGGGTCGCCGCGCTCACCCTGCGCCTCGAACGGTCGCCGGTGCCGGTGATCGCGGCCGTCAACGGCCTGGCCCGGGCCGGCGGGTTCGAGCTGATCCTGGCCTGCGACCTCGTGCTGGTCGCCGCCTCCGCGCGGATCGCCGACGCCCACACCACCTTCGGCGTGATCCCGGCGGGCGGCTCGACCTCCCGGCTGCCGCGGATCGTCGGCAGGCAGCGGGCCAGGGAGATCTTTCTCACCGGGCGGTGGATCCCGGCCGCCGAGGCGGTGGAGCTCGGCATCGCGCTGCAGATGGTGCCGGACGAGCGGCTCGCCGCGGCGGCGGACGAGCTCGCGGCCCAGTTCGCCGGCAAGTCCCGCGCCTGCCTGGCCGCGCTGAAGCGGCAGCTCGCCGCGGCCGAGGGACTGAGCGCCGAGGAGGCGCTGGGGCCCGAGATCGAGGAGTTCGTGGCCTACGTCACCCCGGCGGACTCCGACGCCCAGGAGGGCTACCGGGCGTGGCGGGAGAACCGCGCGCCGGCCTGGAGCTGACCCGGGTGCCACGGCACCGCTTCTGACTCCCGCTGAGGCGGTGCCGCCGCAGACGTCCGCTCAGGCCGTGTCGTGGTAGACGCCGCGCAGCGCGGCGAGGTGCCGGCGCATGGCGTCGGCCGCCAGGCCGGCCTCGCCCCGCTCGATGTGGCCCAGGATCTCGGCGTGCTCGCCGTCGATCTGGGGCCAGAATTTCCCGGGGATGTCGGGGCGCACGAACCTGGTCTCGAGCACCTTGAACACGGGCTCGGTCATCACGGTGAGGAGGTCGTTGGCCGCCGCGGCCACGATGAGCTTGTGGAAGCTCCGGTGCTCCTGGAACTTGGCCTCCCGCCCGTGGGTGTGCGCCTCACGCTCCAGCGTGGCGCGCAGGAGGGTGAGATGGAGCTCGTCGCGGCGGGTGGCCGCCAGCCGGGCGGCGGGAACCTCCAGGATCTCGCGGGCCTCCATCATGTCGGCCATCGAGATGCCCTCGGAACCCGACATGAGCCCGAGGCTCGTCTCCAGATAGTCGCTCACCTGCGACGACTCCATCCGGCTGACGAAACTGCCGCCGGGCCCCATGGTGATCAGGCCGCGCGTGGCGAGCAGCCCGAGGGCCTCCCGCACGGTGCTCCGGCTGGCGCCGAACATGCCGGCCAGCTCGCCCTCGGCGGGCAGCCGGTCACCGGGGGCCAGGCCGCCGCTGATCACCAGGTCGCGCAGCTGGTCGGCCATCTGCTGGTAGGCCGGACGGATGCGGTCGACCGGCAGGAGGACCGAGCGTGAGCCGTCGCCCCCGGCCCCGGCCCGCGATGTCGTCTTCACGTCTCGTAAGCTCCCCAACTCGTCGGGGCCGGCCGTCCGGCCTCAGCCCTCTTGGTAGGCGTCGCGGATGCGGCTGAGGTGGGCCTGCATCGCGGCGCTGGCGCCCTCGGCGTCGCCGGCCTCGATGCGCTCGATGATCGCCTCGTGCTCCTGGTCGACCCTGGCCCAGAACTCGGGCGGGGCATCGGTGTTGAGGAAGCGGGTCTGGAGCACCCGGAACACCGGCTCGGTCATCATCGCGAGCAGGCCGTTGCCGCTCGCCTCGATGATGATGCCGTGGAAGTGCCGGTGCTCGCGGAACTTCACGCTGCGGCCCCGGCTGTGCTTCTCGCGTTCGACGGCGTCGCGCAGCGCGTCGAGGTGCCGCTGCTCGCGCCGCTGCGCGGCCAGGGCGGTGGCGGGCACCTCCAGCAGCTCGCGGCCTTCGAGGATGTCGGACAGCCGCAGCGCGGCCGAGCCCGACATCAGGCCGATGCTGGTCTCCAGGTAGTCGCTGATCTGGGCCGGCTCGATCCGCGAGACGAAGGTGCCCCCGGTGGTGCCCCGGACCGTCTTGACCAGCCCCTGGGAGGCGAGCACGCGCAGCGCCTCGCGAACCGTGCTCCGGCTCACCCCGAAGTTGCTCCCCAGGTCGCCTTCGGGAGGCAGCCGGTCACCCGAGGCCAGCGAGCCGTTGAGGATCAGCTCCCGAAGCTGGTCGGCGACCTGTTGGTACGCCGGGCGCAACCGGCTCACCGGCAGTGTGTGCGGCGTCGGTGGAGAGACCGCGCGCTCGGCGCCGCTCTCCTTCGCACTGGACGTGTTGCCCTGCCCCATGGTCTCGCCTTCGTGAATGGTGATCAATGCGGAGAAGCCGTGATGAACTCTTCAGAGCTGGAACTCTCGCGCATTCCCCGCATTGCCCCGCCGTTTCGCGGCCCGTGGCCCGCTGTGACCGTACGTTCTCTTGTCAGACAGTGGTTCACATAGGTCTGACATCAAGAGTACGCGGCCTTGCCCAGCAGCTCCAGGGCCGTGGGTCATTGTTCCACAGCCGTCGCGAACCGTGGGCCGTGATCGCCGTCAAGCGCGCCGTAAACGCGTGGTGGCGAAGCCGTCGAATAAACCTCAGACCTCCCTGTGAGGTGACCGGCCGAGATGACGGCGGGGGCCCGCTTCCAGGCGTGGAACGCGGGCGGGAGGCGTGCTGCTGGTTCGGCGACGCGAAGCCGACCGGCAGACGGAGTGCCGTGGCCGGCGTGGTCGTTCTGTCCGGTAATCGCGTGATAAAAGTCGGATGAAAGCTGGGTCGACATGCTGAAGTCCTGGGGGAGAGAGGGAGTCCGCGAAGGTCGGTGGACTGCGGGCAGGGATGGCGATGACCGGGAGCGAGTAGCCCACGGCCTGCTTGACAGGATTTATCGAGATACCTCAGACTTATCCACGGCCAAGCGACGCCACGCGGGCCGCATGACTGAGGGAGTCCGCCTGATGTTCGATGGCATCGACGTCGTGGTCCTGCCCGTGGCCGACACCGGCCCGCTACGGCGGCTGTACGTCGACGCGATGGGCTTCGAGGTCATCGAGGCCGGGCCGGTGCGCGAGCTCGAGTCGTGGGCGCGCATCTGGGACCTGCCGTCGCCGCCCGCGAGCTCGCTGCTGCTCGGCAAGCCCGGCAGCCACGGCGGCTGGATCAGGCTCGTCGGCGTGCCCGGCCTGCCCGCGCCCGACGCGGCGGGGATCCCCGACCGCCCCGGCCCGTACGCGCTGGACTTCTACCTGCGCCACCCCGGCGAGACCGAGGCCGTGATCGAGCAGCGGGGCTGGCGGTTCGTCAGCGACCCGGTCGACTACCTGCTGCCCGGCACCGCCCACCCGGTGCGGGAGCGGATGCTCGACCAGACCTCCTCGGGGCTGCTGCACGCGTTCGTCGGCTACCGCGAGGGCCGCACCCGCTGTGTCCTCGGGGAGCGGCCCGAGGTCGACGTGAGCGAGGTCAACGCCGTGGTGTTCGCCACCGATGACCTGTCCGCCGCGCGGACGTTCGCCGAGGACGTCCTCGGCGGCCGGATCTACTTCTCGGGCCGGTTCGAGGGCGAGGCGCTGGAGCGGCTGCTCACACTCGGCCCCGGCGAGGGCTTCGACGCCGTGCTGACGCGCGGCCCGAGGTCGCGCAACGCCCGGCTGGAGTTCATCCAGCACCTGCCGGGTCACCCGCCGCGCCCGATGACCGCCGTGCCCAGAGTGGTCGCCGAATGCGCCATGGACGACCTCGCCGCGCTGGCCGGCCGGCTGGCCGATGGTTCCCACGGCGAGTCCACCGGAATCGTCGCGACCGCCGACGGTCCCCGTCTCGGCCTGCGCTCCCGCTACGGCGCGCACTTCTGCTTCCGCCAGCGCTGACGAACCCGCCGGCCCCGCAGCCTCCGGCCGCCCGGTCAAATCAGCCGCGCGATCTCGTCGAGCATGACCTCCGTCGAGCCGCCGCCGATGGCGAGGAACCGGGCGTCACGCGCGATCCGCTCCACCTCCGAGCCGGTCACGAAGCCCGAGCCGCCGCTGAACTGCACACACTTGTAGACCAGTTCGTTGACCAGCTCCGGGATCGACGCCTTCAGCATCGCCGCGTGCGTGCGCGGGTCCTGGCCGGCGTCCGCCCTGGCCGCCGCGTGGTAGAGCATCGTCTTGGCGGCCGACAGCCGCGCGGTGAAACGCGCCAGTTCGTGCCGGAGCGCCTGCAGGTCCCACAGCGTCCTGCCGTAGGCGGGCCGCTCGCGCAGCCAGCCGACCGTCGCGGCCAGAGCCGCCTCGCCCAGGCCGACCGCCTGCGCCGACAGGCCGATCCGCTCGTGGTCGAGCCCTCGCATCATCCACCGGAACCCGGCGCCCTCCTCGCCCAGCCGGTTGCGCGCCGGGACCCGGCAGCCGTCGAGCACCAGCTCGCCGGTGTCGGCGCTGTGCCAGCCGCCCTTGGTGAAGGTCCGCCCGTTGGACAGGCCTGGCGTCCCCCGCTCCACGACGAACAGCGACAGCCCGTGCCGTCCCGAGCCGGGCTCACCGGTACGGGCGACGACGAAGAACAGACCGGCGATGTTGGCGTTGGAGATGAACGTCTTGCGGCCGTCCAGCACGTAGTCGTCGCCGTCCCTGCGGGCGCGCGTCGCGAGGCGGGTGAGGTCGGAGCTCACGTCCGGCTCGGTCACCGCGAGCGCGCAGATCCGCCGCCCGGCCAGGACGTCAGGCAGGAACCTCCGGCGCTGCTCGTCGTCGCCGGCCCGCGCCAGGTGCAGCGCGGAGAAGTCGGTGTGCACCGTGATCGAGGTGGCCACGCCCCCGTACGTCGAGCGTCCGAGCTCCTCGTTGAACACGACCGCGCCGCGCGTGCCCGCGCCACCTCCGCCGAGCTCCTCGGGGAACGACAGGCCGAGCAGGCCCAGCTCGCCGAGCTCCCGGAACACCTCGCCGGGCACCCGCCGCGCCGCCTCCCAGTCGCCGGCGCGAGGGACGATCCGCTCGTTCACGAATCTCCGCAGGACCTCGCGGAGGGCGCGGTGCTCCTCGTCGAGGAAGGTGTCGTCGAGCCGGAGCGAGTCGATGACCCGGTTGGCGTCAGCGGCCATGGCGGGAGAAGGAGGTCATGGAGGTGATCAGCCTCTCGTCGTCGCCCGGCGCGGCCACCCACTGCAGGCCGATCGGCAGCCCGGCGGAGTCCACGCCGACCGGCTGGGTCGCGCAGGGGAGCGCGGCCAGGTTGGCCAGCACGTTGTACCGCAGATGGGCCTCGGCGAGGCTCACCCGCGTCCCGCCCACCGGCAGCACGCCCTCGTTCGCGTCCTCGATCCGGGGCGCGACGCACGGCATGGTCGGCATGGCGAGCACGTCGACGCCGGACAGCGCGGCCAGCGCCTCCGCGCGCAGCACGTGCCGCAGCCGCTGCGCCCGTACGTACGCGCCGGCGGGGACCCGCTCGCCGAGGTCGAGCATGGCCCGCACGTCGGCGCCGAACAGCTCGTCCCGGCCGTCGCGGCGCCGCTCGCGGTGGTAGTCGAGGCACTCCGCCAGAATGATCGTCATCCCGGCGGCCGTGGCCGCCCAGCCGTGCGGGATCTCCACTTCGACGATCTCGCCGCCCATCGCGCGGACGGTGGCGAAGGCGCTCTCGACGGCCTCGGCCACGTCGGGGTCGATGGGCTCGTCCAGCGCGCCGATCGGCACGCCGATCCGGACGCCCTCGAACGTGGCGGGCCCGTCGAGGTCGATCAGCGGGCTGATCCCGAGGGCGTACGCCGACAGGGCGAGGTCCTCCACCGAGGCGGTGATCAGTCCCACCCGGTCCAGCGACCAGGACAGCGGCAGCACGCCGTCGTCCGGCAGCCGCCCCGGTGACGGGACCAGGCCGACCGTCCCGCAGTAGGAGGACGGGATCCGCACCGAGCCGGCCGTGTCGCTGCCGAACGCCACCCGCACGTGCCCGGCCGCCACGGCCGCGGCCGAGCCGCCCGAGGAGCCGCCCGGGATGCGGGCCGGGTCGTGCGGGTTGCGGGTCGGGGGAGTGGTGCCGCCGAAGGCGTACTCGTGCGTGGTGGTCTTGCCGACGATCACCGCGCCGGCCGCGCGCAGCCGCGCCACGCAGCCCGCGTCGGCGGCGGGGAGCCGCTCGCGGCCGGGGCCCGAGAGGTGGTGGGAGCCGCCGCCCGTCGGGACGCCGGCCACGTCGATCAGATCCTTCACACCGACGGGAATGCCGTGCAACGGCCGCCCGTCCCAGCCCGGCTCCGCCGGTATCCCGGCATCGGCGTCGACGTGCGCCCAGGCGCGGATCTCGCCGTCGGAGCGGGCGATCCGCTCCAGCGTCCGGTCGAGCAGACCGAGCGGCGTCAGCCGCCCGTCACGCAGGGCCGCTCCCATGCCCAGCACGGACTCGTCCTCGCCGCCCGCGCGCTGGTACGGGACCGTCCGGCCGTCCGGTCCGTCCGGGGAGACCGATGCGGTCCCGTACGGCGGATCGCCCTGGTAGAGGGCACCTGGCAGACCCTGCTCGCCCAGGTCGAGCCGGCAGAGCCGTTCGTCGAGGTCGCGCAGCAGGTCGCCGGAGAGCGGCGCCCCCGGGCCGGTGGTCATCAGGCCCCCAGGTAGGCGGAGCGGACGACGTCGTCGTGGGTCAGCTCGTCGATGCTGCCCTCGACCACGACCGCGCCCTGCCGCATGAGGTAGCCGCGGTCGGCCAGCTCGAACGCCAGGGGCGCGTTCTGCTCGATCAGCAGGATGGACAGGCCGCCCTCGCGCAGGGACGCCAGCGCGTCGAACACCTCGCCGGTGATCTTCGGCGCCAGCCCCATGGACGGTTCGTCGAGGATGAGGATCTGCGGCTCGGCCATCAGTGCCCGGCCGATCGCGACCATCTGCTGCTCGCCGCCGGACATGGTCGAGGTCCGCTGGTCCGCCCGCTCCCTGAGCACCGGGAAGAGCGTCATGATCTTCTCCAGCCGTTCCTCGACGGTCGCCTTGTCCAGGCCGCTGCGGTAGCAGCCCAGCTCCAGGTTGGTCGTGACCGTCTGCTCGACGAACAGGTGGCGGCCTTCCAGCACGCTGCCGATGCCGCGGACCACGACGTCATGGGGGCTCCGGGGCAGGGGCTCGCCGCCGATCAGCACCTTGCCCTTGGCGGGGCGGTAGAGGCCGCCGGCGACCCGGGCCAGCGTTGTCTTGCCGGCGCCGTTGGGCCCGATGACGCAGACCGCCTCACCCTTGCGCACGCTCAGGTCGACGTCGCGCAGCGCGCTGATCGCGCCGTACTTGTAGACGATGCCCCGCAGTTCGAGCAGGGGGCTGTCCTGTGCCGTGGCGGTCATGACTTCGACGTTCCTTCCAGGTCCTCCGGGATGACGGCGTCGACCTCGCTGGCCCGGTGGTGCTTGCCTCCGAGATAGGCCTCGAGGACGGCCGGGTCGCGGGTGACCTCGTCGGGCGTGCCGCGGCTGATCACCTTGCCGAAGTCGAGCACCGTGCAGTGCTGGCAGACCGCGTGGACGAGGTCCATGTGGTGCTCGACCAGCACCACCGTGACCCCGGAGTCCCGCATCGCGTGCAGGGTGTCGGCGAGTTCGCGGCGCTCCTGCGGGTTCAGGCCGGCGGCCGGCTCGTCGAGCAGCACCACCGCCGGGTCGGACACCATCACCCGGGCCAGTTCGACCCGCCGCTGCAGGCCGTAGGACAGGGAAGTGGCGCGCTCGGCGGCCAGCGAGGTCAGCGCCAGCCGGTCGAGGGCCTCGTCCACGCGGGTCCTGGCCTCGGCGGGCCCGGCGACCGTACGGGCGGCGATCATCAGGTTCTCGTGCACCGTCATGCTGGAGAAGAGCCGTACGGTCTGGAAGGTCCGGACGAGCCGGGCCTTGGCCACCAGCTTGTGGCTGGGCCAGCGCGTGACGTCGTCGCCGCCGACGATGACGGAGCCGCTGGTGGGGCGCTGCAGGCCGCTGAGGATGTTCAGCAGGGTCGTCTTGCCCGCGCCGTTGGGGCCGATGATTCCGTGGATCTCGCCGGCGCCGACGGAGAAGCTCACGTCGGAGACCGCCGTGAGCCCGCCGAAGCGCTGGGTGACGCCGCGCGCCTCGGCCGTGCCTGGTGTCCTCATTTCGAGCCCCCCGCGATCGAGCCCTCTGTAGTACGCCCGCGCAACCTGCCGAGCAGCGACCTGGCCAGCTTGGGCAGACCGGACAAGCCGTCGGGCAGCAGCGCCATGAACGCGATGACGACCATGCCGAGGATGGTCAGCGCCCAGGAGCCGTTGCCCGGGACGGCCGCGATCAGCCAGGTGACGAGCGCGGCGCCGAGTACGGCGCCGTAGATGTTGCCCAGTCCGCCGAGGATCACCATGACGAACATCTGGATGGACACGGCCGGCGAGTAGAGCGACGGGTCGATGGCCGTCTGGAGCGGGCCGTTGACGCCGCCGGCCACGGCTCCGATGGCCGCCGAGAGCGCGAAGATCTGCACCTTGCGGGCGGTGATGTTGACGCCGACGGCGCGGGCGGCCACCTCGTCGTCGCGGATCGCGGCGAGCTCCTTGCCGCCTCGCGACGCCAGCAGCCAGTTGGAGACGAGCAGCACGAGGATCAGCGTCACCGCGACGAGCAGGTACTGGTCGACGGGGTCGATGAACTTGTGGCCGAAGATCTCCGGGAACGGGATGGGCGCGTAGCCGTTGGCGCCGCCCAGCTCGCCGGGCAGCACCAGGAGCGCGTAGATGCCGCTGCTGACCGCGAGGGTGGCCATCGCGAGGTAGTTGCCGTGCAGGCGCAGCGCGATGTAGCCCACGAGCGAGCCGACGACCAGCGCCAGCAGGACGGCGGCGAGCAGCGCCCAGAGGAACTGCACCTCGTGGGCGAGCATCAGATAGGCGGTGCCGTACCCGCCGATCGCCATGAAGCCGGCCTGTCCCAGCGAGAACTGTCCCGCGCCGCCGATGGCCAGGGTCAGCCCGACCGAGGCGATCGCGGCGACCGCGATGTTCACGCCCAGGGCCAGCCCGCTGGGGCCGGGATCGGTGAAGACGAACCCGATGAGGATCACCGCGGCGATCAGGGTGGGCGCGAGATGCCGCCCCGCCCTGACGGCGAATGCTTTGTCAGGCAAGTCGCTGCCTCCTCAGGCCGAACAGGCCGTTCGGCATCAATAGCAGAATGATGACCAGGGCGACGAACACGACCGGGTCGACGTTGCCGTTGGGCAGCACGGCGGCGAGCTGGCTCTCGACCACGCCGAGCAGGAGCGCGCCGAGGACCACCCCCTTGGTGCTGTTGAGCCCGCCGAGCACGGCGCCGGTGAAGCCCTTGATCGTGAGGGCCGTGCCGATGGAGCCGCCCGCGAGGGTGATCGGCGCGACCAGCACGCCCGCCAGCGCCGCCAGCCCGAACGCGAGGGCGAACGACAGGGCGCGCATGCGGGAGACGTTGATGCCCACGGCCGTGGCCGCGAGCGGGTCGGTCGCGGCGGCGACCATGCCCCGGCCGGTGCGGGAGCGGCCCATCAGCAGGGCCAGCCCGACGCCGACGGCGATGACCACGGCCCAGATCACCATGCTCTGGAAGCTCACCCGCAGCGGGCCGAGCTCGAGGCCGCCCTCGAAGACCGGCGGGAACGGCTTCGGGTCCGGCCCCCAGACGAGGTGGTGGCCATGGGCGAGGACGAGGGTCATGCCGACGGTGGCGGCCATGGCCGCCAGGGCGCCATTGCGCTGGGTCGGCAGGATGACGATCGCGTCGTAGGCGATGCCGAGCAGGAGCCCGGCCACGACGACGAGCAGCATGACCACCATGACGGTGGACAGTCCCTGCTGGACGAGCGTCAGGCCGAGCAGGCCGCCGATCACGACCTTGTCACCCTGGGCGAAGTCGATGATCCCCGTCATCTTGAAGACGAGGTGGAAGCCCAGGGCGACGAGCGCGTAGATGGAGCCCAGCGTCAGGCCGGACACCAGAAGGTCAAGGATGTGCACGGGCACCTTCCTGCGAAGCGGAGGGTGACCGGGCCGCGTGCGGCCTGGTCACCGGCGTCTCTGCTGGAGCGGATCATTCGGCAGGAGGCGCGAACTCCCCGTTCTTGAAACTGACGGGCTTGAACGCGTCAGCGTTGGGGCCGCCGCGGTAGGTGTCGGTGTACTCCATCTTGCCGACGACGCTCTCGAAGTTGAGCGACTGGATCGCCGCGGAGATCGCCGGGCCCTCGAACGTGCCCGCCTTCTCGATGCCGGCGGCGGCCAGCTTGACCGCGACGTACGCGTACACGCTCAGCACCGTGGGCGTCTCGTTGTTGTACTTGGCCTTGTAGGCGTCGATCAGCTTCTTCGTCTCGCCCTCGGGCGCACCGTAGTTCACCGCGGTCAGGGAGACGACGCTGTCGGCGGCCTCACCGGCGGCCTCCGGGATGGTGGAGGTGGAGTAGGTCAGGTCGCCGATGACCTTGCCCTTGTAGCCGGAGGCGCGGACGGCCTTGAGCACCAGGGCGTCGGCGGCGCCGCCGGCGCCCCACAGGAAGACGGCCTCGGGGTTGGCGCTCGCGACCTTGCCGGCCTGGGCGGTGAAGTCGAACTTGGCCGGGTCGAATCCCTCGGAGTTGACGATCGAGATGCCGGCGCTCTTCGCGGCGGCGGTGATGTCGCTGTTGCCCGCCTGGCCGTAGGGGTTGTTGGCCCAGATGATGGAGGCGTTCTTGATGCCCTTGGACGCGGCGTACTTGACCACGGCCTCGGCGTTGGCCGTGCCGGGCAGGGGGACCTCGAAGACGTTCTTGGTGCCGTTGGCGACCTCGGGCTGGGCGACGAGCAGGATCTGCGTGACGTCGTACTGGTCGGCGAGGGGGGCCACCGCCTTGGCGGTGGCGGAGATGCCGGGGCCGATCACGATGGGGACCTTGCTGGAGGTGGCGAGCTTCTTGAAGCCGGCCGTGGCCAGGTTGACCGAGCCCTGGTCGTCGACGGTTTCGAGCTTGAGCTGGTGGCCGTTGACGCCGCCGGCCGCGTTGATCTCCTCGACGGCCAGGTCCATGCCCTTGGCCTCCTGCTGGCCGACCGCGCCGAGCTCGCCGGTGGTCGAGTTGAGCACTCCGATGGTGTAGGTGCTGCCCGCTCCGTCGCTGGATGCGTCAGACTTATTCGAATCAGACGTGCCACAGGCGGTTGCCGTCAGGGCTGCGGCGGCGAGTACCGCGAGGACCGAGCGGCCACGCATAGGTGCTCTCATGCTGTCTCCTCAAAGAACGCCGGGCCGTCGACTCGTCGACCTCGCGCCCCCGCGAAACCCGGATGTGAATACGTCAGATCTTGCAGCATAGGTTTCGTGGAAAACAAGGCCTTGAATGTGACGTTCTTCGGCGGGCGCTCTCTTGGGTGATCGCGGGTCGCCGGCCGGTCACGAGCCGGGGGATCTTCGCTGTGCCTGTGGGGCAGGGCCTCCGTGCTTTCCGCCAGGTAGAGAAACCCCTGTTTGGGATCGGTCTCGGTGCTATGTGACGGTTGGTTAAATTTGTGTTGCGATGACCGTCGTGCTCCCTGCGGGGAGGGGGGCGGGGTGCGGAGGACGCCTCTCGACCGGCTGCGGCGGGTCGAGTAGCATGCAATACGTCAGGCTTTTACGGGCGAGTCGCGGTGCGCGCGTACCCCCGATCACAGGCCGCCGCGTGCGAGGAAGACGACTCCCCTCGCCCCCACCACCCACCAGGAGGGACCCAACGTGCTTCGCATCCCCGACGCCCACGGCGAGGAGCTCGCCGACCTGCGGGAGAGTGTCCTGCGGAGCTGCCGCGACTACGGCCACGACTACTACGTGCGCTCCAGCGACGCGGGAGACAACGCCCGGGAGCTCTGGCATGCCCTCGGCCGGATCGGCGCGCTCGGCGTGGGCATCCCCGAGGAGCACGGGGGAGGCGGCGCCGGCATCGAGGCGCTCGCCGTCGTGGCCGAGGCGGTGGCCGAGGCCGGCTCGCCCATCATGCTGCTCGCCCTCTCCCCGGCCGTGTGCGCGACCGTCCTCGGCAGGTTCGGCTCCGACGAGCAGCGGGCCGAGTGGCTGCCGGGGCTGGCCGACGGGTCCAAGGTGCTCGGCTTCGCCATCACCGAGCCCGACGCCGGGTCCAACACCCACAACATCCGGACCAGGGCTCGCCGCGAGGGCGACGCGTGGGTGCTGTCCGGCCAGAAGTACTACGTGTCCCACGTCGACAACGCCGACGCCCTCCTCGTCGTCGCGCGCGCCGAGGATGCCGAGCTGAAGGCCTTCCTGGTGCCCGCGGACGCGCCGGGCATCACGACCAGCCCCATCGAGGTCGAGATCGTCTCCCCGGAACGCCAGTACTCCGTCTTCTTCGACGACGTCCGGGTGCCCGCCGACGCGGTGGTCGGCCCCGACGCCGGCCTGGCCGTCCTCTACGCCGGGCTCAACCCCGAGCGGATCGTGAGCGCCGCCCTGCTGAACGGCATCGCCAGGTACGCGATCGACATCGCCGCCGACTACGCCCGCAAGCGCACGGTCTGGAACGTGCCGATCGGCGCCCACCAGGCCATCTCCCACCCGCTGGCCAAGGCCGAGACCGCGCTGGCCGGCGCCCGGCTGCTGACCGCGGCGGCCGCCCAGGCGTTCGACCGCGGCGAGCCCGGCGGCATCCAGGCCGCCATGGCCAAACTGTCGGCATCAGAGGCGGCCTCCATGGCGCTCGACAGCGCCATGCAGACCCTCGGCGGCAACGGCATGTCCCGCGAGTACGGCCTGGCCACCCTGTCCGGCCTGGTGCGGTTGTTCCGCATCGCGCCGGTGAGCACCGAGATGCTGCTCAACCACATCGCGCACAAGCGACTGGCCCTGCCCCGGTCCTACTGATGGGCGAGCCGTTGCGGGTCCGGCGCGAGGGCGCGCTGGTCAGGGCGACGCTCGACCGGCCGCCGGTCAACGCCCTCGACTCCGGGACCTACCGGCGGCTGGGCGAGGTCGCGGCGGGGACGCGGCCGGAGGAGTGCCTGCTGATCGACGCGGCGGGCCGCGCCTTCAGCGCCGGCCAGGACCTCCGGGAGCACGAGCGGGCCACGGCGGACGGCCGCCTCGGCGAGAGCCTCACCGAGGGGGCCGGCGCGCTGGCCGCGGTCCTGCGCTGCCCGGCTCCCGTCGTCGTGGCCGTCCAGGGGCCCGCGATCGGGGCCGGGGCGCTGCTCGCCGCCGCGGCCGACGTCGCGGTCTTCGCCGACGACGCCTGGCTGCGGGTGCCCGAGCTGGACGTCGGGGTCACGGTCGGCTACGCCGTGCTGAGCCGCCTGCTGCCGCCCCCGATGGCCAGGCGAGCCCTGCTCACGTCCGAGCGCGTCGAGGCCCCGGTGCTCGACCGGCTCGGCGCGGCCGTCGTCGTGCCGCCGGCCGACCTCGCCGAGGTCGCCACCGGCCTGGCCACCGGTCTGCTCGGCAAGCCGTCCGGCATGGTCGCGCTGGCCCGCCGGAGCTGGGGCGGCGGCGAGCGCGAACTCGCGGCACGGGCGTACGAGGCGGAGGTCCGCGACTTCCTGGCCCGCTGAGCGTTGGCGGGGCCGGCTCGAAACGCCACCGTGACCGGCCCCTGACAAGATCACGCACTATGAAACTCCTCCTTTCGATCATGGTGGCCGGCTCCGCCGTGCTCCTCACGTCGGCTCCGGCCCAGGCCGCGCCCAAGGATCCGGTCAAGGCGGTGAAGGCGCAGCTGGTGTCCGGGCACGGCGTCCGGTTCAGCGAGACGGTCAAGCAGGTCGTCGACGGCAAGTCCAGCGCGGTCGTCCGGCGCTCCGGCACCCTGCAGTTCGGCAAGGGCAAGGTCGTCGCCTCCGACGTCACGGGCAGGTTCGCCACCGGGAAACGGGAGAAGCCCGAGCGGACCATCACGATCGGCCGCACCTCCTGGACGACGGGCGGCCTCTACCAGTCGGGCCTGCCCAAGGGCAAGACCTGGTACAAGCAACCGGGCGTCGTCGCCAGCGGCGCCATCACCGGGCTGGTGTCCCAGGTAGTGAACCCGGCCGAGCCATCGACCCTCGCCGCCCTGGTGAAGAAGGGCGAGCGTGGCACGTCCGGCTACAGCGGCACCCTCACCTTCGAGGAGCTCGGCAAGGTCTCTCCCTCGTTCCGGGCCGGTGCTACGCCGATCTTCACCACGCCCGAAACCGACGTCAGGTACAACCTCACGCTCGACCGCAAGGGCCTGCCGAGCCGCCTGAGCACGTCGTGGCAGGCGACGGGGCTGAGCGCCGGCGGGGAGGACAGGACGTACAAGGTCGAGACCCGCTACACGGGCTGGGGCGCCAAGGTCTCGATCAAGCCGCCGCCCGCCGCCAAGACGGCCTCGAAGCTGACCCGCTGAGCGGCGCGCGCCGCTCCACGCTCCTCAGAGGGGCGGCGCCAAGAGGGTGGCTCTCAGAGGGTGAGCGCGAAGCAGCCGGAGGCGGGGCCGATCGTGATCGTGATGCGGATCCGCCCGTCCGCGGGGAGCAGGACCGAGCCGGGGTAGATCTTGTCCTTGGTGGGCCTGCCGTCGTCGCCGAGCGTGGTGGCGGTGGCCGCGGCGTCCCGGACGTAGTAGGCGACCGTGCCCGAGTCGACGTGGTCGACCTTGATCAGCGCGTCCGCCGGCCCTCGCCGGCGGGCCTGGGCGACCCAGAACTTGGCCACCCCGCCGCTTTGCCGCCGCAGCGCGGCGCCGAAGGGGCCGGCGCGGACCCCGCCCGCCGAGGCGCCCTTCTCGCCGGCCTGATCGGCGTCGACGCATGGGACGCCGTCCTTCGGGGTGGCCGGCGGGGACACGGGGCTCGTCCAGCCGACCACGCTCGGCGCCTGCTCGGCGGATGGCGGGCCGGCTGCCTGTTTCGCGGGCGGCCGGTCCGCCGAACAGGCGATTTGTCCGCATGAAAGGATAAGCGCCGCCAATAGCGGAATAACTATTGATCTAGGCATTGATCAAAGTATCTCGTCCAATTACGATCACGTCCATGAACTCAGCCGATTTAGTCGGTCTCGGCTGCGGACTCCTCGCGGCCTTGTTCATCGCCAGTGGCGTTCCCAAGATCAGGCGCCCCTTCGACCTCGCGATCGCGCTCGTCCGCTTCGGCGTCGTCGGCAGGGTCCGCCCCGGCCTGGGGAGGCTCCTCGGAGCCGTCGAGGTCGCGGTCGGCGTGGCCGTCGCCGTGAGTCCCGTCCTGTTCCCCACGTCGATCGCGGCTCTCCTTCTGCTGGTCGCGTTCACGGCCGTGGTCCTGCGGTCGCTCGCGGCAGGGCGGAGCGTGGAGTGCGCCTGTTTCGGAACGGGGGAGCGGACCTCGCCGGCCACCGTGGTCAGAAACCTCGTCCTGATGGGTGTGGCGTTGTACGTCGCGTTCGCGCCAGGGGTTCCCACGTTGGATCAGCGTATTTCTGGAATTCTGGCCGGAACGCTATTGACTTGTGCATATTTGCTGATATCGACGATGGCTGTCGTCAAACCATTCAGCACCCGGATCGACGGGCGGGGATGACGGCATGGGATACACCGGAGTGACACTCGCGGCGCTCGTCTGGTTACTCCTTCTCTCCTTCGGACTCCTCGTCGTACGACGTGAGCTGTCGATCCTGCAGGACCGTGTGGCCGTGAGCGGAGCCTCGCCCGCGGACGGCCTCGCCATCGGCGCGCTCGCTCCCCGGTTTCCCGGCCTGCGCTCCGACGACGTGGTCCTGTTCTTCTTCGGCGACTGCGCGCCCTGCCACGAACTGGCGGCCGAGGTGGCGCGCTCGGCGGACCCCGGCCGTTACGCGTGCGTGGTGAGCGACGGCGCCACGCCGGGCTCGGGGGCCGGCGTCCGCGACCTCCTGCCCGCCGGCGCGCGGGTGCTGATGGGGGACGAGGCCGTCGCGGTCAGGCAGCGGTACAAGGTGCACTCCGGACCGTTCGGCGTCGCGGTGTCGGACGGCCTGGTGGTGAGCAAGGGCGTCCTGCGCTACGCGGAGGACCTGGAACAGCTCCGGCGGGCCGGTTACGGCACGGCCGCTTCCACGATGAACCCCTGAGGAGACGCAGATGGGCGGCCTGGCCGCTAAACCGCTGTTCAGGATGGCGCTGGCGATCCCGCTGGCGGGAGTCGGGGTGCTCGCCGGGCAGCAGGCCGGACCGCGGCCGTGGGCGCTGCTCGTCACGGCCGCGCTGATCGTGGGCCTCGCTCAGCAGACCCTCCCTTGAGGCCCGAACGTGATCATCATGATCACGCGCGCCCGCGTGTCCGGGTGCTTCGGTTCCCCGGTGGTGGCCGGCGCGGTGCTCGTACTGAGCGCGATCGGCGCGGCGGCGCTCACCGGGGCCCTCCTCGGCCTCCTCGGAGCGGCCCTGGAGCCCGGGATGCGGGCGCTGCTCGCCCTGGCCGCCGCGTCGGCCGTCGCCGTGGGTGCCGTGTCCCGCCCGGTGCCGTGGCAGCTCGACCGCGAGACCGACACCGACTGGCTCGGCTACGAGGACTGGCGCACCGCCGCGTACAACGGGGTCGCGCTCGGGCTCGGCTTCACCACGCGGATCGGCTTCTGGCTGTTCTACCTCGTCCCGCTGACCGCCTTCGTCGTGGCCGACCCGGTCCTCGGAGCGGCCGGGTACGCCGCCTTCGCGGTGAGCAGGGTCGGCGGCTCGGCGTTGCTCGCCGCGGCGGGCATCTGGATCGACGGCGGCATCACCCGCGCCCGCCTGGTCGCCGACCTGGTCGCCGGTCTGGCCTTGGGCGCGCTTCTCACCGTTCTCATCCCCTTGATGTGAACCCCGACGACGTATCGCCACCCACACCCCACAGAGAGGAAGCAGCAATGGAGGAAGGAACGAGCAGACGCGCCCTGTTCGGCGGGATCTTCCGCGACAAGGCCGGCGACTCGCCGCTGCCCCCGGCAGACGCCCCCCTCGGCGTCCTGGTCACCGGCTCCGGCCGGGACGTCACCGTCCGCGGCTACGGCAACTCCGCGAGCCGCATCGCCGCGGAGCCCGTCGCCGCCCAGGCCGAGGAACTGCCGTACGGCTGGACGCTCCGGCCCGGTGACCTCGTCGTGCTCGACGAGACCACCCCCGGGACGAAGGTCGCGGTGGCCCTGCACCGCAACGTCGCCGGGCGCGTCACCGCCGTCGCGGCCGGTCGGATCACGGTCGAGGGCCAGGTGTGCCGGCTCGACCCGCGCACGGTGCACTACGAGGGGATGGCGGGCGAACCGTCCGCCAAGCCGCTGGCCGAACCCCTCAAGGTCGGGGACGTCGTCACCCTGGAGTGCTTCGACAACCGGGTCGACGGCACCCTGACCGTCCACTTCATGCGGCGGACCGGGCGGGCTTGATGGATCGCGTCCTCGCCGTCGCCGTGGTGGTGGCGTGCGTCGTCCTCACGGTGGCCTTCCTGGCCTGCCTGCGGGGCATCGCGGAGCTCAGGCTGCGCCTCACCGGGCGGGGCGTCGATCCGTCCAGCCAGCTGATCATCGGCAGGAAACTGCCCGAGCGGCTCGTCGGGCTGATCCCCGACCCGAGGCTGGACACCCTGATCGTCTTCATGTCGAGCACCTGCGGAACCTGCCTGGGCCTGGCAGCCGAGCTCGGCAAGGTCTCGGACCGCCAGGTGGTGGCGTGCGTGGTCGGCGACTCCAGCGCCGAACTCGTCGCCATGCTTCCGCCGGACGTCACGGTCGTCCGGGGAGCAGAGGCCGCGGCCGTGGACGAGGAACTGCCCATGGCCATCTGGCCGAGCGCCATCCTGCAGCGCGACGGATTCATGGTGGCCGTGGCCCAGGGCGGCGACGCCAACAGCGCCGCCGCCCTCGAGGTGTTGTGGGAACAGAGAACGGTCGTAGCGAAGGAGACCCAAGCATGATCGTCGAGCATGTACGGAAGACCCGGCTGTCGAGGAGCAAGTTCCTCGCCGTCGCCGGGGCGAGCCTGGTGGGCGTGGCCACCAAGGCGTGGTTCCCGGGCCGGGCGGAAGCGGCTCCGAACGGCTGCTCCGGCGCGCCGACCTGCGCCTGCTGCAGCTCCACGACGTGCTGCAGCAGCGGCTGTAGCGGTGCTACCACCTGCGGTGGCAAACAGTGCTGGACGAGCTGCGCCTACATCGGCAGCACGCTGTACCGCTTCGACTGCTGCGACTACTGGAGAAGCGGAGCACTGTGCATCTGCCGTGTCAATCTGCGGCCCTGCACCTGACGGACCGGCGGGCGCGGCGGGAACGGGGCCGCCGCGCCTGAGGGATGGCGGATTCGCGGCGGTGGAGGCTTGATCGCTAGGCTGGGTCGTGGAGGTGTCCGGGTGCCTGGTGGCCCCCCCGGTCTTCAAAATCGGTGGCGCCGAGCACCTCGGCGCGGCGGGTTCGATTCCCGTCCGCCTCCGCTCCGCAATCCACCAGAGAGATCCCGCACACGGTGTCGATCCGGCCAGCGGGTGTTCGACGCGTTGTTGAAGGCCATGCTCGGCATGCGGAAGTTCGACGTCCAAGGTCTCATCGACGCCGCCGGGCAGCGGTGGCCTACGCGCGGGTCACCAGGATGCCGTCGTCGTCGCTGTAGAGCTCGGCGCCGGGGGCGAAGGTGACGCCGCCGAAGATCACCGGGACGTCGCGCTCCCCGGTGCCCTCCTTGCCGCCCTTGCGGGGGTTGGAGCCGAGGGCCTTGAGGCCGAGGTCCAGCTCCCGCAGGGCGGCGACGTCGCGGACGGCGCCGTTGACGACCACACCGGCCCATCCGCCGGTCACGGCGAGGCCCGCGATGACGTCGCCGACCAGCGCGCAGCGCAGGGAGCCGCCGCCGTCCACGACCAGCACCCGGCCCCGGCCGGGCTCCGACAGCACCGCCTTCAGCAGGGCGTTGTCCTCGTGGCAGCGCACGGTCGTGATCGTGCCGTGGAAGGCGCGCCGCCCGCCGTACTGGCGTAGTTGCAGGTCGCAGGAGCCGAGCTCGTCGCCGCGCTCGTCGTACAGGTCGGCCGTGACGATGTGCATGGTGCGCCTTCCCTGGGCGGAGCGGGAGATCTCCACCTTAGGGGCCGGTGTCGGGGGTGAGGCGGGCGGCTCGGGCCGCGTCAGGTCGCCATCGCGAAGCTGCGGTTCAGGCCGGTGATGTGCAGCAGCCTGGACATGTACGGGCGGGGCTCGGTCAGGGCGAGGACGATGCCCATGGCTCTGGCACGGTTCTGGATGCCGATCAGGATGGCCAGGCCGGAGGCGTCACAGAAGGACACCTTGGACAGGTCGATGATCAGCGTGTTCGTGCAGGAGCGGAGCGCGTCCAGCAACTGGATGCGAAACGCCTTGCTGGTGAAGATGTCGATCTCGCCGGACAGGTGGACGATGGTCGGGCCCGAGGGGCCGGCTCTGCCGGCGGGTACGGTTTCGAGGATGGCCATCGGATTCCTTTGCTGGAGCCCCCGGGCTTCAGCCCTGGGGAGGAAGGCGAACCCGCCGCGGAGCGGCGTGAGAGAAGAAGAGAAGAGAGGTGGCCAGGTGCCCGGAGCCGGCCATGCAGGCCGGTCGCCGGGCGTCGGTGGCGGATGGGCCCCTGCCAGGTGGCGGGGGGTCAGGTCGTCGAGGTCCGAAGAGGGGCCGTACGGCCCGCGAGGTGCCCGCCCTCGTTCTCCCAGCCGGACGGATCGTTCTCGTCCGGCGTGCCTGCGCCCGTCATCACCGGGCGGTGGGCGGTGTCGAGGATGTCGGCCGGATGGAGGCCGGGCGTGCCGCCGGCCGCGAGTTCGAGCGCGGCCGAACCGTTCGGCGCGCCCGGTGGGATGACCAGCAGCGTGATGTACTCGGTGCCCGCGAGGATCAGCGTGATCACGCGGGGGTCGCCGACGCGGAACCAGCCGACCCTTACCTGGCGGCCTCGTGCCGGGACGCGGCGAGGGATGTGGTCCCACGAGTCGAGGTGCAGGCCGACGCGCAGCGTGGTGCGGCCGAGTCGCTGGTCGACGGCGGAGATCAGGCCGGGAAGTTCGGCGGCGGCGTCACGAGAGTAGGGCCACCAGGCCCCGTCCACCATGTTCCTTCGTCCGAGGACGGGATCGAGGCTGACGCGGACCATGGAGTCGGTCGTGGGAATCGCGGTGGCGACGGCGCTCATCGGCTTGAGATGCGAAAGGATCGTTGGCGTCATGATCGCCTGGCCTGTCCAGATCCTCGAAAGGGTCCAAAGCGGTGTATCGCCGCGGGCGACGCCAACCTGAATGCCAACGTACGGAATGTCCTCGGTCTCTTGAGTCTACCCTGCGGAGCGGCCGGCCGCCGTTGGCTGGAGCACCAGGCTGGACCGGCGGGGCTTTCGAAGGACAGGTCACCCACCTTCACGGACGTTCCATCGCCTTGATGAGGGTGCCGAGTGCCACGCGGGCGAACCCGACGCGGGTGTCGCTCGCCCCGTACGGCAGCCACAGAGCGCCGGCGTGCGGCAGGCCCCCGCAGGAGTAGACGACGTTGGGCACGTAACCTTCGCGTTCGGTGTCGTCGAAGGTGAGAAGCGGGCGGGGGAGTTCGGCGATGACGCGGTGCGGCTGGTGCAGGTCGAGAAGCAGCGCTCCGATGGCGTACGCGCGCATGGGACCCACCCCATGGGTCAGCACGAGCCAGCCGAACCGGGTCTCGATCGGGGACCCGCAGTTGCCGGTCTGCGTCAGTTCCCAGCTTCGGCGGGGGATGCGGAGAGGCGCGACCGGTTGCCACCTGCTGTGCCGGTCGAAGGCGGCCAGGCCGATGGTCTCGCCGTCGGAGCGGCACAACGCGAGGGTTCGCCCGCCCACAGGACGCGGGAACAGCGCCATGCCCTTGTTGGCGGCGGCGGGACCGTGCAGCGGTGTGATCTCGAACCGGCGGAGGTCGTCGCTGGCGAGCAGGTGGGAGCGGATGCGCCGCCCGTCGTAGGCGGTGTAGGTGGCGCGGTACGACGGCAGGCCGTCCTCGTTGTGCGCCCATACGAACCGGGCGTCCTCCATGCCGTTGCTCTCGGCCGCCGTGGCCGGCCAGAGCACCCGCCGGTGGAGGGGAACGTCGGCGGGGAAGGTGACGGCGTAGGCGGAGCGCGTCGCGCGGCGCAGCTCCTCCAGAGTCCGGTGCGTGGTGGTGCGGGTGAGCAGGTCGGTGGGAAGACCGGCGACCGCGTGTTCGAAGTCGTCGTCGTCGAAGTGCTCGGGCAGGGAATCGAGCACCGTGGCGGAGACCTCGTTGTCGCAGCCCTCGTCGGTGAGCCCGGCGGCGAACAGGTCGCGCCGGTGGTGGGTGCCGATCCGGCGTCCGACGGTCAACGGTCCCGAGCGGTCGACGACGGTGAGGTCGGAGCCGGGCCCGAGCAGTGCCGTGGCGAAGCCGATGGAGGACAGGTGGCCCTCGCCGATCTGCCGGAGGCTGACCACCACACGGAGCTGTCCGGTGTCCAGGCCGGACTGGTCGGGGTGAGGTGCCATGGAGGGATTGCACAGCGCGGCGCCCTCCACGGCGTACTCGTGACTGAAGTAGGCGCCGACGAGCAGCCGAGCCGGGAGCGGGAGGTCGACGTGGCGCCGGACCCGGTGCCGGACCAGGTCATAGTGGTGGGCGAAGGTGGCTTCGAGATCGTGGTGCCTCCCGGCGAATCGCCGCAGCGTGTCCTGGAGCATCCCGGTGGTCTCGTCAGGGCCGAGGAGGCCGATGCGGTCGATCAGGGCCGCCGCCCGGGTACGGGTCAGGGCGGCGTCCTCGCCGGGCACGAACAGCTTGATGATCACTCTTCGCGCGTCGGGAGCGAGTGTCGGGCCGAGCCGTGTCGCCAGGTCCCGGCCGGTCACGACTGCCACGAGACGTGCTGCATGGTGGAGATCAGCGCGATGGTCGACTCCGCCCCCTGGTTGAGGTTGGGACCATGCGCGGTCAGCCCGTCGTACCCGCCTCCGGTCGCCGCATCCCACATCGGCGCGCCGGCGTCGTTCGCGCCCTGGAACCAGGCCACCGGCCGCCGCAGACGCTCCTGCCAGAGCGGGTCGCCGGTGACGGCCGCCGCGGTGGCGCAGGCGTCGGCGAGCGCGGCGACCTCGATCGGCTGCTGGTCGTAGCGTTCGCGCGGCGCGCCCCGCCGCCAGCCGGCGACGGGGACGACCGTGAGCCGGCCGTCCCTCGTCTGGACATCGCACAGCCAGTCGAGCATCCGCAGGCCGCCGGTGAGCGACTGCCGGTCGCCGCCCAGGTGCCCGGCGGCGATGAGCACCTCGGCCAGGGCGGCGTTGGCATAGGACAGGTACGGCTGCGGCCACGGCCAGCCGGGGTCCTCCGCGGGAGTGCCGATCACCCGGGCGGCGTCCGTCAGCAGGGCGGCGGCCACGCTGTCGTCCGGATGGACGCGCAGGACCTCGGCGGCGCCGAGCCCCGCGAACGCCATGGAACGCGGATGCGGTGACCGCTGCGCGGCGCCGAGGGTGAAGGCGAGCCGCGCCTCCGCCCGGATCCAGGGGGCGGAGCCGCGGGCCGCCGCCGTGCCCAGCCCCCACAGCGCTCGTCCCCACCAGTCGCCGACGCCGGGCCGGTCGCTCCAGCGCCGATCGAAGCCGAGCCGGTTGCGGAACCCGCCGGAGCCGTCCTGGGCGTGGGTGAGGAATGCCAGATAGCACTCGGCCAGCCGTCGCACTCCGGGGGCCGGGGCCGGCTCCCGGCTGGTGATGACGAGCCCGCGCGCGACGTCGTCGGTGCAGTAACCGTGCTCACGGCGTACGACGGCGTGCCGGGCGTGTTCGTACAGGCCGGTGTCGTCGCTCAGCCGGACCAGGTGCCCGAAGCCGGGTAGAGCGCCGTTCATGGCAGCGCCGCCGCCACGGCGACGGGGCGTTCGGCGAGGAGGGACCGGGCCAGGGCGTGATAACGGGCCGCGACCGCCGGCCACAACAGCGCCGGGACCAGCGCATGGGTCCGGGCGGCGAGTTCCCCGGCCAGGCCGGGCTCGGTGATGACGCGGCGGATGGCGGCGGCCAGCGCGACGGGATCGCCATGCGGGACGAGCAGCCCCGGCCCGCCGGAGAGCAGTTCCACGGCGTGCGGGAAGGAGGTGGCGACGACCGGCACGCCGGCGGCCACGGCCTCGATCAGCACGCCGGAGGTGACCTGCTCGGGGGAGTCGTAGGGGAGTACCACGATGTCAGCCGAGCGGACCAGCCGCCGCAGTGAGGCCTCGTCCCGGTAGAGGGGGTCGAACCGCACGGCGCCGGAGATGCCGAGTCGTTCGCTGATCTCGAACAGGCTGTCGCGGTAGGCCTCCCCCTGGAGTTCCAGCACCTTGGGGTGGGTCTTCCCGGCAACGGTGTAGGTAGGAGGCGGTGTGAGGTCCGTCAGGAGGGAGAGCGCCCGCAATGCCCACTCGATGCCCTTGCCGGGGCCGAGCAGTCCCCAGGTGAGCAGGTGCGGCCGGAGGCGCCGCCGCGCCCGGACTCGCGTATGGTCGGGCGCGCCGTGCGGGATGACGGACACCTTGCCGGCGTCGACGTGATAGCCGGCCAGCAACCGGTCGCGGGCGGTTCCGGTCATGGTCACGATCGCGTCGGCGGCGGCCACGATCTGTTCGAGCAGCGCTCTCTGCGCCATGGTGGGCTCGGTCAGGACGGTGTGCAGGACCACGATGACGGGCACGGTCAGGCTGCGGATCAGCGGCAGGACGTCACGGCCGTCCGCGCCGGGGTAGATGCCGTATTCGTGCTGGACGATGGCCACGTCGAAGTCGCCGAGGGCGGAGGCGGCGGCCTGCCAGCCGCCGGGCCCGCCGGGAGCCCACGTGTGCACGACCTCGGGAAGAAGTCGTATGTCATCGCCTTCCGCGGCGACACGGACGATGCCGCCGGATGTGCCTCCCCTGGTGAGGTGGGCGGCCAGGGCGGAGTTGAAGGTCGCGAGTCCGCACTGTGTCGGCGGATGGGTGCTGAGAAAGCCGTATGTGCAGGCCAACAGTCATGCCTTCCGGTATTCGGCCGCCCCGGAACGTGGTGCGGCCTCACGCGGTGAAGACGTCCATCAGGCAGCGTGTGCGCGGATGGACCTGAGCCTGGCACCGGGAGCCGCCCTCGTGCGGGCCCGGCGTAGCGACCCGTTGCCGACGGCAGGGCCTATATCACCTGAACGGTATCAGGCTCCTGTTTCGCCAATATGGCGTGGTAGATCCGGAGATAGTCGGTCACCATCCGGTCGACGCCGAACCTGCGCTCGGCCTGGGCACGGCAGCCCGCCCGGTCGATCGTGGCGATGCGCGCCACCGCGGAGACCGCTTCGTCGAGGGAATCCGTCAGGAAGCCCGTCACACCGGGATCCACGACCTCGGCCATGGAACCGCGCCGGTAGGCGATGACGGGCGTGCCGCAGGCCATCGACTCCACCACCGACAGGCCGAACGGCTCGTCGAACGCGATGGGATGCAGCAGGGCGAGGGCGCCACCGAGGATCTCGCCACGCCGCTCCGGCCCCACCGAACCGAGGAACACGACCTGCCCGCCGTCGACGTGCGGCGCGACCTGCTCGTCGAAGTAGCGCTCATCCTGGACGATCCCGCAGATCGTCAGGGGCAGCCCGGCCCGTCGTGCGATCTCGATCGCGGTGTGGGTCCCCTTGTCGGGATGGATCCGGCCGAAGACCACGAGCCGCCGCCCGCCGACAGGGTCGAAGGGCAGGGACGTCAGGTCGACGCCGTGATGCACCGTGGCGACGTAGTCGAGCTCCGGGGCGCGGTCGGCGTCGGAGATGGACACGTAGGCGGACCCGGCACGCGCGTAGGCCGGCAGGATCCCCGCTCCGGAGAACCCGTGAACCGTGGTGAGCAGCGGGGCTCGGCAGTGGCCGGCGAAGGCCAGGGGCAGCCAGTCGAGATGGCTGTGGACGAGATCGAACTCACCCGACCGGCTCAGCGCGTGGGCGACGTGCATCGCCTCCCACACCCGGCCATCGAGGGACGGGTCGTCGGCGTAACCGTGCGGGCACACGCCGTCGAGCGATCCGGAGGTGATCGAGTCGAGGGTGGCGAACAGTGTCACGTCGATCCCCCGGGCGACCAGCCCCTCGGCCAGCAGGCTCGTGACCTGCTCCCAGGGGCCGTAGTGGCGAGGAGGGGTCCGCCAGGCGACCGGCCCCAGCAGCGCCACCTTCACGAAGCGGGATTCCGGAACGGTCCGGGCTCTTTCGTACGGCTCATCGCGCACCTCCTGGTGTGCCGGCCATGTTCGGACACTACACGGGCCGGGCGGCCACGGTTCCAGGGCCGCCTGCCGGGCAGAGTCCGGATGTGAACGACGTCTGGGACCTGGTGGTGGTGGGCGGCGGGCCGGCCGGGGCGGCGGCGGCCCTGCGCGCGGCGCAACTCCGGCCGGACGGGCGGATCCTCCTGCTCGACAAGGCCGACTTCCCCCGCGACAAGGCCTGCGGCGACGGCATCGCGGCCCACGGCCGTGACGAGCTGGCCCTGCTCGGCCTGCCCGGCCTGCTCGACGACTACCGGCCCACCTCCCGCCTCACGGTCGTCGCCCCCGGCGGCACGCGGGTGTCGGCCACGGCGGCGCGGCCCAACCACGTGGTCCCGCGGATGGTGTTCGACGCCCGCCTCGTCGAGGCCGCCCGGGCCCGGGGCGTCGAGGTGCGCCGCCACCGCGTCCGCGCGCTCGCGGAGAGCGGCCCGCATGTCGTGATCGACGGCTGTCTGACGGCCCGCGCCGTGGTCGCCGCCGACGGGGCCAACTCGGCCGTGCGCCGCCTCATCGGGTTGCCGGCCTCTCCCGACCGGCACACCGCCATCGCCGTACGCGGCTACTCCGACGTCGCCGTATCCGACGACGTGCAGCTCATCGCCATGCAGAAGGAGGGCTGGCCGGCCTATGCCTGGTCGTTCCCCATCGGCGACGGCACCGCCAACGTCGGTTTCGGGATGCTCCTGCCCCGGCTGCACGCCACGGGGCTGCCTGGCCGGGAGGTGCTGCACGGGCGGCTCGCCCGCCTGCTGCCCGACCAGCCCGCCCGCGACCTGCGCGCCCACCACCTGCCGCTGTCGTCAGGGCGGCCGAAGGCCGGAGCCGGGCGGGTCATGCTGGCCGGCGACGCCGTGAGCCTGATCAACCCGCTCACCGGCGAAGGCATCTACTACGCCCTGCTGTCGGGCCGGCTCGCCGGCGAGGCCGCCGTCCAGGCCGCCGACGACCCGCTGCCCGCCTACCTGCGCAAGCTCCGGGCGGCTCTCGGGCGCCATCTGCGCACCACCGACGTGCTCGCCCGTCTCGCCCAGTCGCCCGGCTTCATCGACGCCGCCATCGGCACGGCCGCCCACCGCGAGGAGATGTTCGACGTGCTCGTCGACGTGGGCCTCGGCGCGGGCCTCGTCCCCCTCCCGATCGCCCTGGCCGTCGGCCGCCGCTGGCTCCGCGACACGTTCACCTGACCACCCGGTGGTGACCGTCTGAGCGGCCGTCGGCGTTCGCGCCCGTCGGAGTTCGCCGGAACGCCCGTCCGGCGTCCGTCCGGCATCCGTCAGGTGGTGAGGGCGGCGCCGTTGCCCAGCAGAAGGGCGACGTCCACCGCGGCCACGGCGATCGCCGCGGCGAAGGGGGCTCGCGGGAAGCGGCCGTGCAGGAGCAGCCCGGCACCGGACAGGGCCGCGGCGGCGGCCAGGGCGAGCCAGCCCGCCGTGCCGGGGCCGCCGGGCGGGGCGAGGACGAGCAGGAACGACGCGGCCAGCAGCGGGAACGGGGCCAGCAGCCGTGCCCGCATCGGGCCGAGCCGCTGCGGCCAGCCGCGCACCCCGGCGGCCAGGTCGGAGGGGATGTCCGGGAGCGTGTTGGCCAGGTGGGCGCCGCACCCGAGCAGGGCCGCGGCCAGGACCGCCCACCACGCCGGCCACGGCCGCCCTGGCAGGCCGAGCGTTACGAAGGCCGGCAGCGATCCGAACCCCACCGCGTATGGGACCCACGACAGCATGGTGGCCTTGAGCCCGAGGTCGTAGGCCCAGGCCGCGCCCACCCCGGCGAGATGAACGAGCCCCGCGGCCACCCCCGACGCGAGGGAGAGCGGCACGCAGGCGATCAGGGCGGCGACGGCGGCGATCCACACGGTTCGCGCGCTCACCGCGCCGGCCACGACCGGCTTGCCGGCCCGCGCGGCCGTCGTGTCGAGCCCGGCGTCGACCGCGTCGTTGCACCAGCCGACCGACAGCTGACCGGTGAGGACGGCGGCGGCGACCAGCGCGACCCCGCCCGCGTCACGCCCGACGGCCGTCGCCAGCGCGGTGACCATGGCGGTGACCGCGAGGGTGGGGCCGGGGTGGCAGGCGCGCGCGAGCCCGCCGACCGTCTGAAGGAGGCTCGACGCCCTGTCCGCCACAGCCACGATCGTAGATCTCGGAGGCCATTCCCGCCCGCTGGTGGCTTAGCCGCTGCTGGGCCGGGAAGCGTCCCGGAGGTCGGAAGTGTTCGGCGCCACGTGCCGGGAGAGGCTACATGACACGTATTACAGCCGTTCGTACTGCTTTTCCCCCGAACCGTTACCCTCAGGCCGAGCTCACCGACATGGCGGCGCGGATGTGCCTGCCGGAGGGCGCCGACCGCCGTCTTCTCGATCGCCTGCACCTGAGCGCCCGGGTGGACTTCCGCAACCTCGCTCTGCCGATCGAGCAGTACGACAAGCTCGACGGCTTCGGCGCGGCCAACGACGCCTTCATCTCGACCGCCGTCGACCTCGGCGCCGAGTGCGTGGCCGCCGCGGTGGAGGCCGCCGGGCTGACCCCGGCCGACGTGGACATGATCATGTTCACCTCCGTCACCGGCATCGCCGCCCCCTCGGTGGACGCCCGGCTGGTCGAGCGGCTGGGGATGCGGCCCGACGTCAAACGGGTGCCCGTCTTCGGGCTGGGCTGCGTCGCGGGGGCCGCGGGCATCGCCCGGCTGTACGACTACCTGCGCGGCTGGCCCGGCCACGTGGCCGTGTTGCTGTCGGTCGAGCTGTGCTCCCTCACCGTGCAGCGCGGCGACGTCTCACCGGCCAACCTGGTGGCCAGCGCGCTCTTCGGCGACGGAGCGGCCGCCGTGGTCGCCTGCGGCGAGGGCAGAGGGCCGGCGGCGGGGCCGGGCGGCACCGTGCTGGCCACTCGCAGCCACCTGTATCCCGGCTCCGGGCACGTCATGGGATGGCAGGTGCGCGACACCGGGTTCGGCGTGCTGCTCGACGCCGGCGTGCCCGACGTCGTCCGGCGCTACCTGGCCGACGACGTGCACGGCTTCCTCGCCGACCACGGGCTGACGACTCAGGACATCACGGCCTGGGTGTGCCATCCGGGCGGACCGAAGGTTCTGGAGGCCGTGGCCGAGACGCTCGCGCTGCCGGCGGGAGCGCTCGACCTGACCTGGCGCTCGCTGGCCGCCAACGGCAACCTGTCGTCGGCGTCGGTGCTCGACGTGCTGGGCGACACGCTCGCGCTCCGGCCGCCCGAGCCCGGGACGTACGGCCTGCTGGTCGCGATGGGCCCGGGCTTCTGCTCCGAACTCGTCCTGCTGCGCTGGTGACCGGCATGTCCTGGTATCTGGTTCTCGTTCTGCTCGTTGGGCTGGAACGTCTCGCCGAGCTGGTCATCGCCCGGCGCAACGCCCGGTGGAGCCTGGAGCGCGGCGGCGTCGTCAGCGGCCAGGGCCACTACCCGTGGATGGTGGTCCTGCACACCGGCCTGCTGGCCGGCGCCCCGCTGGAGGTCGCGCTGGCCGACCGGCCCTTCCTGCCGGCGCTCGGCTGGCCGATGCTGGTTTTGGTCGTGGCCGCCCAGGCGCTGCGCTGGTGGTGCATCGCCACGCTCGGCCGCCGCTGGAACACCCAGGTCATCGTGGTGCCGGGGCTGCCGCTGGTGACCGGGGGCCCCTACCGCCACGGCTGGCTGCGCCATCCCAACTACGTCGCGGTGATCGTGGAGGGGTTCGCGCTGCCCCTGGTGCACACCGCGTGGATCACCGCGGTCGTGTTCACCGTGCTCAACGCGGTGCTGCTGACCGTCCGCGTCAGGTGCGAGAACACCGCCCTCGCCGCGGCGGGAGCCGGGCCGTGATCGACGTCCTGGTCGCCGGGGGCGGCCCGGCCGGGCTGGCGACCGCGATCCACGCCGCGCTGGCCGGCATGCGGGCGGTGGTGGTCGAGCCGCGCCCCGCGCCGGTGGACAAGGCCTGCGGCGAGGGCCTGATGCCCGGCGGGGTGGCCGCCCTGGTGGCGATGGGCGTACAGGTGCCGGGGATGCCCCTGCGCGGCATCCACTACCTCGACGGACGGCACCAGGCGCGGGCCGCCTTCCGGCACGAGACGGGCATGGGCGTGCGGCGCACCGCGCTGCACGCGGCGCTGTCGCGGCGGGCGGCGGAGCTGGGCGTCGAGACCGTCACCGGCCGGATCACCGGCGCCCGCCAGGACGGCGCCTGGGTGGAGGCCGCCGGGCTGCGGGCCCGCTGGCTCGTCGCGGCCGACGGCCTGCACTCGCCGCTGCGCCGCTCGCTGGGCCTCGGCCTGCCCGATCGCGGTCCCCGCAGGTACGGCCTGCGCAGGCACTACCGGCTGGCGCCGTGGACCGACTTCGTCGAGGTGCACTGGTCGGGCCGCGGTGAGGCGTACGTGACGCCGGTGGGCGACGAACTCGTCGGGGTGGCGATCCTCAGCGCGCGGCGCTGCGACTACCAGGAGCACCTCGGCGGCTTCCCCGGCCTGCTCGCTCGCCTCGACGGCGCGCCCGCGACGGCGGTGCGCGGCGCCGGGCCGCTGCGTCAGCGCGTGCGGGCCCGGGTCGCCGGGCGCGTGCTGCTGGTCGGCGACGCCGCCGGCTACACCGACGCGCTCACCGGGGAAGGGATCTCGCTCGCGGTGCAGTGCGCCCGCGCGCTGGTGGGCTGCCTCCAGCGGGACCGGCCGCAGGACTACGAGGGGGCCTGGCGCCGGCTGTCACTGGCGCACAGGGTGCTCACCGGCGCGCTGGTGCGAGCCGCCCACCGGCCGGGGACGGCTCGTCTCGTCGTCCCGGCGGCGCAGCGCCTGCCGGGACTCTTCACGACCGTCGTGCGCGCCCTCGCCTGACGGTTGTTCCCGTCGGTGAGGACCTGAGGTCTCAGAGCCTGAACAGCTTGTTGTAGGGGGCGATGATGCGGTGTGTCTCAGCGCCGAAGTCGACGAGCACGGCGACATCCTCCTCGACCCCGATGACCAGGCCGAGACCGTACTTGTCGTGACTGACCCGGTCCTGCAGCACGAACTGCTCGACCGGCGGCGGAGGAACCGCAGGGACGTTGAAGGGACTTCCGGGCAGAGGGCGCCGGGCCGCGGCTTTTCTGGGCTTCACTGGTATCAGTATGCGCCCCCTGGACCCATGAGTCGAACTCCGCCTCCCGGTCACCGGTCCGGCGGCGATCTTCGCGGTGGTCACATCCCGGTGAGGGACCAGGTGCCGTCGGCTGTGATCGTCACCAGAGAGGTCCCGGCAGGCAGCGGCACTTCGCCGCGGTAGGCGCCGATCTCGCTCGCCAGGATGTCGCGTGAGTCGTCCCCGTAGGCGTGGACGATGATGGTGCCGCTGCCCGCGTGTTCGATCCTGACCGTGGCGGGTGCGGAGCTCGCGGGCGGCAGCGTCAGGACCTCGTCGCCCTCCGGGGGCGGCAAGGTCTGTTCCGCCGCCGGAGGGTGCGCGGGCGTCTCGGACGCTCCGGGACGCGTGATGGTTGGCGTTACGGGGGCGACGCTCGTTCCGTGAAGCAGGACCAGGTACGTGGGAGGGTGATGAGATCAGTGGAGGGTGGAGTATGCGGAAATATGTGATCATGGGCGTGCAGGGGAGTGGCAAGGGCACGCAGAGCAAACTGCTCGCCCGCGATCTCGACCTCGTGCACATCAGCGTCGGCGACATCTTCCGCTGGCACGTGCAGCACCACACCAAGCTCGGCGCGCAGGTCCGCCGCCTCGTCGCCGCCGGCGAACTCGTCGGAGACGACCTGGTCGAGGAGGTCGTCAGGGAGCGGCTGCAGCAGCACGACTGGAACTACGGGTTCGTCATCGACGGCTTCCCGCGCAGCCGGGGTCAGGCGGAGTTCTTCCTGGAGAGCTACGACATCGACGGCGTGATCTACCTCGAACTGCCCGACGAGGAGGTACGGCGCAGGGTCCTCGCCCGGCGGCTGTGCTCGCGCTGCGGCATGGACTACAACCTGATCGCGGACCGTCCCGAAATCGAGGGCGTCTGTGACGTCTGCGGCGGTGAGCTCGTCACCCGCGCCGACGACACGCCCGAGGCACTGGCCAGGCGGTTGCGCGAGTACCACGACAAGATCGACCCGGTCGTGGAGCTGTTCCGGCGCAAGGAGTACGTCATGACGGTCGACGCCCGCGCGGACAAGATCACCATCCAGCAAATGATCCGCGCCCGCTTCGGCCTCCCCCCGTACGTCCCCGACCCGCCGGACGACTCGCGGGCCCCGTCGGACTCCGAGACGCCGGGTGCGGTCAGGGCGCCGGGCGGGGGTCGGCCGAGAGGCTGACGGGCTCGCTCCCGTGCACGAGCGGCCACGGTGTCCGCTCGGCCAGGGCCTTGATCGTGGTGAGCTGCTTCCTGACGGTCAGGAAGTCGCCCGCGTGCGACAGCAGCAGATAGACCAGCCCGAGCACGCCCGGCCGGCACAGCACCCGGTGCCGGAACAGCAGCCGGGTGCGTGAGCCCTCGCCCGCCAGGACGATCGCCCACGTCTCGGTGACGTGGAAGGCGTGGATGGCCAGCACGATCGCCCGGCCGGGCTCCACCTGCTCGACCAGGTAACCGGTGCCGGGCCGGCCGGTCGGCAGCAGGTCGCCCACCGTGAGCTTCTGCAGGTCGGGGATGATCTGGTCGGCGCTCGGGCCGCCCTCGTCGGCGAGGTCGTAGCCGTACCAACCGGCCCGGGGAGCGCCGCCCATCTGCGCCAGCCACGGCCAGACGGCCTCGGGCGGCGCGTCGATCGTGATGGCGCGGGTCGCCCGGATGTGTGGCCGGGGCACGATGGCGTCTCCCGGGAACGGCCGGCGAACCTCGTCAGGAGTGGCTCCCCAGTGCAGCAACCTCGGGCGGACCAGCAGCAGGTACGCGGCCAGCGAGGCCGCCCCGGCGAGCGCCACTCGTGGCCATCCGCGTATGTCACGACTCTCCATGCCCCTATGTCATCACCCGCCGGCCGGCGGACGGCAGTGCCGAAGGTCCAGGTCGTGTCCGCCTTTGGTCCTATTCCGGTCCGCCTGCGCGGCGCCGGGACGAAAGTCCCTCCCGGTGAGGAGGGACGACCCTGACCGCCGTCCTCGCGGCGCCCGATCGTAAGGGGCAGGGAGGCGATCGTCATGCGAGAAGACCTGGGAATCGTGATCGGGGTCGACCGCTCGCCGTCGAGCAGGCGAGCCCTGCGCTGGGCCGCCGCCGAAGCCGAGGCCAGGAAACTGCCCCTCACCGTGTGCCACGCCTGGGAGTGGCCCTACCACGAGTGGCCGGGCGAGATCGTGCCGCTCGAACTGGCCCGCCGCCCCGCCGCGCGCCTGCTCGATCTGGCCGCCGCCTGGGCCCGGCGCCATCACCCCGGGGTGCCGGTCAACACCGTGCTCGAACGCGGCACGGCGGCCGCCCTGCTGATCGACCTGTCCCGTACGGCCGGCCTGGTCGTGGTCGGCAGCCGTGGCTACCGGGGCTTGGCCGGCCTGCTGGCGGGATCGGTCAGCGCCCAGGTCGCCGCCCGCGTGACCTGCCCCGTGATCGTCGTGCGCGGCCAGGCGGATCCGGCCCGCGACGTGGTCGTGGGCTTCGACGGGTCACCGGCGGCGATGGGCGCCCTCCGGTTCGCCGCGCACCAGGCGCACCTGCGGGAGGTGGGGCTGCGGGTGGTCGTCGCCCGCCGTGACCGTGGCGAGGAGGCCGGCAGGGAGGATCCGCAGGCCCGCGCCGAAGACCGGGCAAGGGACGAGCTGGTGCTTCTGAAGCGCGACCACCCCGGCCTGGAGGCCGAGGTCGAGCTGGTCAACGAGCCCGCCCGCGAGGCGCTGACGGCGGCGGCGGAGAAGGCGAGCCTGCTCGTCGTCGGGCCGGGCGGAGTCGTCGGGCAGCGCGGGCTCGGCGGGTCACGCGGGCTCGTCGGGTCCCGCAAGGGCGGCGAGTCGCGCGGGGTCGGCGGGATGCGCGGCCTGCTGCTCGGCTCGATCAGTCAGGCCATGATCCACCGCGCCCCGTGCCCGGTCGCCGTCGTGCACCGGCCCTGACAGCCGGACCGGCGACCCGGCGCCGGCGCGGGGACCACGACCCGGAAGCGGCGCGGCACACCACGGCCCGGCCGTGAGGCGTGGAAGGCCGGTGTCGGCGGGCGATGGCGATCGGCCCTGGTCAGAGGCGCCAAGCTCGCTGGGTGTCTTCCGGACTGAGGGGCAGGGTGACAGGGTGAAGCACTTCTGGCTGACGGCCTTTCTCGGTGGGACGATCGCGGCTCTGGTGGCTGGAGCCGTGCTGCACCTGGCCGGCTACCCGGTGGCCGGGGACGCCTGCTGGATGGCGGGCACGGTCGTGGCGGTGCCGCCCGCCGCGTGGTGGGTGATCTCCGCGCTGCGCGCGGGACGGCTCGGCGTGGACGCGATCGCGGTGCTGGCACTCGTCGGGACGCTGGCCGTACAGGAGTACGCCGCCGGCGCGGTGATCGCGGTGATGCTGGCGACCGGCCGCGCGCTGGAGGACTACGCGATGCGGCGGGCCGGGCGCGACCTGACGGCGCTGTACGAGCGCGCGCCCCGCTCGGCACACCGCTACGAGGACGGCGGCCCGCACGTGGTGCCCGTGGGCGAGGTACGCCGCGGCGACCTGCTGCTGGTGCCACCGGGCGAGCTGGTGCCGGTGGACGGCGTGGTCGAACGGGCCACGGCGATGCTGGACGAGTCGGCGCTGACGGGCGAGTCGCTTCCGGTGGAGTACGACGAGGGCCAGAGCGTGCGCAGCGGTGTCGTCAACGCCGGCTCCGCGTTCGACCTGCGGGCGACCGGCACGGTCGAGGAGAGCACGTACACGGGAGTGGTCAGGCTGGCCCGCGAGACCGAGGCGGGCACCGCTCCGGTGGTGCGGCTGGCCGACCGGTTCGCCGCCTGGTTCCTGCCGGCCACGCTGCTGATCGCGGGCCTGGCCTGGGCGCTGTCGGGTGAGCCGGTGCGGGCCGTGGCCGTGCTGGTGGTGGCGACGCCCTGCCCGCTGCTGCTGGCCGCGCCCGCCGCGATCGCCTCTGGAATGTCGCGAACGGCCCGCCACGGCGTCGTGGTCAAGGGCGGAGCGGCGCTCGAAACCCTCGGCCGGGCCCGCACCCTCGTGCTGGACAAGACGGGCACCCTGACCGAGGGACGGCCCGAGGTGGTCGACGTGGTGGCCGCCGAGGAGTTCACCTCGCCGGACGTGCTGGGGCTGGCGGCGGCGGTCGACCAGATGTCGTCACACGTGCTGGCGGCGGCCATCGTGCGCGCGGCCCGTCTGCGCGGCGTCGAACAGCCCATCGCCAAGGAGGTGCGCGAACGGGCCGGGGTCGGCACGACGGGCATGGTCGACGGGAGCAAGGTGAGCGTGGGCAAGGCTCCGCCCGGCACCTCCTCGCCCTGGATGGCCGCCGCGCGGGCCAGGGCGGCCCTCGACAGCGCGATGACCGTCTGGGTGTGCGTCGACGACGACGTCGCCGGAGTGGTCCTGCTGCGTGACGCGGTGCGCGCCGACGCGGCCCGGACGCTGCGCAGGCTCCGGTCGGCCGGCATCGAGCGCGTGGTCATGCTCACGGGAGATCGCGCGGAGGTCGCCGAGAGCGTCGCCGGGATCCTGGGCATTGACCGCGTGCTGGCCGAGCGCAGCCCCGCCGAGAAGGTGGTGGGGGTACGCGAGGAGGCCGAGCGGGCGGTGACCGTGATGGTGGGCGACGGGATCAACGACGCCCCCGCCCTGGCCGCGGCCCAGGTCGGCGTGGCCATGGGGGCCAGGGGTTCGGCGGCGTCGGCGCAGGCGGCCGACGTGGTGCTGACCGCCGACCGGCTCGACCGGCTGGCCGACGCGATGGACGTGGCCCGCCGCACCCGCCGCATCGCCGTGCAGAGCGCGGGCGTGGGCATCGGCATGTCACTGGTGGCCATGGTCGCCGCCGCCCTCGGCTGGCTGCCGCCGGTCGCGGGCGCCTTCCTGCAGGAGGGCATCGACGTCGCGGTCATCGTCAACGCGCTGCGCGCCCTGCGTCCCGTACGGGGCACGCGGTTGAGAGTGGACCAGGCCACCGGCGAGCTGCTGCAGCGCTTCGACCGGGAGCACGCCGGCCTGCGGCCCGTGCTCGACCTGCTGCGCGAGACCGCCGACGCGCTCGACCGGCCGGGCCCGGACTCCCTGGCGCTGCTCCAGCACGCCCACCGGCTCCTCACCGAGGAGGTGCTCCCGCACGAGCAGGAGGAGGACACCCGCCTGTATCCGGCGCTGAGCAGGCTGCTCGGAGACCCGGAGGCGACCGTCACCATGAGCAGGGCCCACGCGGAGATCATCCGGCTGACCAACCGGCTGGGCGCCCACCTGCGCCTCGCCCACGACCACGGACCGATCCCCGAGCAACTGGACGACCTGCGCGCCTGCCTCTACGGGCTGCACGCGGTGCTGACCCTGCACTTCGCACAGGAAGAGGAGGCCTACTTCTCGCTCACCGGCGGCGAAGCGGCCTAGTTCGGTGCGCTTTGGGACCAATGGCCCGCGGATCGGGGACTTCGTCCCCGCGTGCCGGGTCGTTCACAGGGTCAGGCTGAAGGTGAGGAGGGGATCATGACTGGACGAATCGTGGTCGGAGTGGACGGGTCCGCGTCGGCGGCAGCGGCGGTGGAATGGGCGGCCGGCGATGCCCGGCGCCGGAACAGGGCTCTGCGGCTCGTGCACGTCTGCGAGAAGTGGGCGCGCGGCCTGGGCGGCACCCAGTACTGCGCCGGGATGCTGGAGGGCGCCCAGGACCGGGCGCGCGAGGTGGCCCCGGACGTCGAGCTGAGCACCGAGATTCTGACCGGGAACGCGGTCGACGCGCTGATCGGCGAATCGGTGGCGGCCGACTCGGTGGTGCTGGGCAGCCGGGGCCTCGGCGGGTTCGCCGGGATGGTGCTCGGGTCGGTCGGCATGGGCGTCGCCGCGCACGCCGAAGGGCCCGTGGTGGTCGTGCGTACGGCCACAGGGGGCCGGCACGGCCGGATCGTCGTGGGCTACGACGGGTCGGAGCCTTCTCACGCCGCCATGGCCTACGCCGTCGAGCAGGCGCGGGTCCGCGACGCCGAGCTCCTGGTCGTCTACGGCTGGCGGCTGCCACTGTTCTCGCCGTACGCCGCCGCGTACGGCAGCCTCATGGAGGAGGCCTACCAGGAGGAGGTACGCGTCGCCCGCGAGCGGGTGGTGCCCTGGCGGGAGCGGAATCCCGACGTCCGGATCCTCAACGAGGAGGTGGGCGAGCACCCGGTGGCCGCCCTGGCGAAGGCCGCGGAGTCCGCCGACCTGGTGGTGGTCGGCACGCGCGGGCGGGGCGGCTTCGCCTCGGCGGTGCTCGGCTCGGTCAGCCACGGCGTCCTGCACCACGTGCACTGCCCGGTGGCCGTCGTACGGCCCCGCGTGCACGCGCACGAGGGCCGGCTCCGCGAGGAGTAGACCGGAAGAAACGGACGAGGGGAGCAGGGCATGCGGTGGAATGAGATGTCCAAGGAACGGCAGTTCGTCATGCTGACGCTGATCTCCACCGAGATCGCGCTCACCGCGACCGCCGTCGTCGATCTGTGGTTCCGCCCCCGGGACCTGATCCGAGGGCGGAAGGAGCTGTGGTGGCCCGCCATCTTCGTCCAGCCGGTGGGTCCGGTCGCCTACCTGGTCTGGGGGAGGGGCCGGCGCTCACCCGAGTGACCTCGTTCCTCCCCTGCTCCCGCGACTGACGAAAGTCCCGGGAGCAGGGGAGGAACGGCCCTACCAGCCCCCTTCCGCCGCGCGCGACCATGTGGGCATGAAGCTTCGTCGCATCGTGGCGGGCGCCGACGGCACTCCGCAGTCCGAGACCGCACTCGCGTGGGCGGCCGACGAGGCGGTCCGCCGCCAGGCCGAGCTGGTGATCGTCCACGCGTGGGGCGTACCGGCCGAGCATCACGCGCCCTACGCGCGTTACACCTGGCATCGTGACCTGTCCTTCCAGCGGTCGTGCGCGTCCGCCGCACTCGACCGCGCGGTCGCGGCGGTCCGCGACACGCATCCCGGGCTGTCGGTACGCCCCGAGCTCGTCAGGGGACGGCCGGAGGTCGTGCTGGCGGGCAGCGCCGAGGGAGCCGAACTGCTCGTGCTCGGCTCGGCCGCGAACCAGGCCGGAGACGGGCACCTCGGCCCGGTGGTGCTGTCGTGCCTGCGCCGCCCGCCGTGCCCGGTGGTCGTGGTGCCTCCGGTGCCGGCCGTCGTCTCCAGGCTGCCGGAGGTGACGCTCGTCGGCTCGGCCTGACAGGCGATCGAGCGCCGCGGAGCAAGCCTGGGAGGTGCGGGCCGTCCGAGGTGCGGGCCGTCCGAGGCGCGGGCCGTCCGAGGCGCGGGGCCGGTCAGGCCCGGACGCTCGCCAGTGGGTCGGCCTGCGGGCCCTGCCATGAGGTGAGGGCCTCGTTCAGCTCCTGGGCGATCTCCCGCTCCAGCGCGGCCAGGTCCGTGTGGGCCGGCATGATCCGGGTGAGCGGATCCCGTTCGCCCCCGTCCGGGCCCGGAGGGAGGGCCGAGGAGGTGCGGGCGGTGCGAAGGTCCAGGAAGCGGGGACCCGCGCCCGCGCGCACGGACTCGCACGCCTGCTCGGCCGCCGCGATGACAGCCCACACGTCCACGCCGTCGACCGTCCGGGCCGTCAGGCCGCCGGGCCAGGGCACGAGGCCGGGCCCGGCGCCTGCCGGCGGGGAGGGGTGCCGCGCGCCGTCGCTCTCGCGTACGAAGAGCATGGGCAGCCGCCACTGCGCGGCCAGCACGAGCCATTCGGCGTCGGCCGGGGCGCACTCGCCGAAGAAGCAGGCCGTCACGCGCCGGCGGCGGTCGAGGAGCTGGTCGGCGATCGCCAGGCCGACGGCCACGGGCAGGCCGCCCCCGTGGAAGCGGCGACCGGTGTCGGAGACGTGGGCGGGGGCGTCGAGGGGGCCACGGGCGGCGTGGTGCAGCGTCGCCACGATCTCCCGGGCCGGTACGCCCCGGGCCAGGGCCGGGCCGTACTCGTGGTGGGTGCAGACGATCGCGTCGTCCGGGGTCAGCGCCTGGCAGACGCCGACGGCCACGGCTTCCCCGCCGGCGTGCGGAGGCAGCAGATCCGCGCAATGCTCCGCGAAGCGCCGGATCCGGAGCATCCGGCGCAGTAACTCCCGCTCCAGCGACGCTGGAGCGGGTGAATCGAGTGGCATCCCCACACGGTCGGCCATGGCGGGCTCCGGCGACAGGGACCAAAGTCCTTCACTTGAGGGAATATTGGACTTGTCCGGCCTCATCGGTCCGTCGTTCTAGGGTGGAGCGATGTATCCCCCGATCGAGCCCTACGACCACGGGCACCTCGACACCGGCGACGGTCACCTCGTCTACTGGGAGGTCAGCGGCAACCCCGAGGGCAAGCCCGCGCTGGTCGTCCACGGCGGTCCCGGGTCGGGCTGCACGCCCAACGCGCGGCGCGGCTTCGACCCCGAGCGCTACCGCATCATCCAGTTCGACCAGCGCAACTGCGGCCGGAGCCTGCCCCACGCCAGTGACCCGGACGCCGATCTGACCACCAACACCACCCACCACCTGATCGCCGACATGGAACGGCTGCGCGAGCATCTCGGCGTGGACCGGTGGCTGCTCTACGGTGGCTCATGGGGTTCGACGCTGATGCTGGCCTACGCCGAGGCCCATCCCGAGCGGGTGTCGGAGATGGTCATCTGCGCCGTCACGATGACCCGCCGCTCCGAGATCGACTGGCTCTATCGCGGCGTGGGCCGGTTCTTCCCCGAGCAGTGGCGGCGCTTTCGCGACGGGGTCCCCGAGGCGGAGCGCGACGGCGACCTGCTCGCCGCCTACGCGCGGCTCATGTCCGACCCCGACCCCGACGTGCGGGCCAAGGCCGCCCACGACTGGATGGCGTGGGAGGACGCGGTGATCTCGCTGGAGGTCAACGGCAAGCCGGGCTCATACAGTGATCGGCCGCCCGCCGCGCTCCTCGCCTTCGTCCGCATCTGCAGCCACTACTTCTCCAACGCCGCGTGGCTGGACGAAGGCGTCCTGCTGCGCGACGCGCACCGGCTGGCCGGCATCCCGGCGGTGCTCATCCACGGACGCTTCGACCTGGGCTGTCCCCTGGAGAACGCCTGGGAGCTGGCCGAGGCATGGCCAGGCGCACGGCTCGTGGTGGTGGACGACTCGGGTCACACCGGCAGCGACACGATGCGCAAGGCGGTCCCGGCCGCCCTGGACGGCTTCGCCGGCGAGGGCTGAGCCCGGCCGAGACGGCGGACGGCCGCCGGATGATCGCGTTCACACCCACCCCCCTTGCGGGTTAATGCATGACAAATCCGGACAAGCCCGGACTTTAGGGATTGAAGTCCTAAATTGGCGGTGGTGGCCGGAATGGACGCGTCCGATGCCGGGTAAAGGGCGAAAGTCCCGGCAGGGCAGGGCCTACGGCACTTGCACCGGCCTCGCCGGACACGATGTGATTGAGATGCGAAGGACAATAACCCGTACTGAAAGGGGGCCGTCATGGCCACCACCTCCGACCACGTGATGCAAGTGGACGCGGGTTCGACCGCGCGCCGCCCTGTCGACTACGTGTGGGCGATCACGCGGATCTCGCTTGGCTGGGTCTTCCTGTGGGCGTTCCTGGACAAGACCTTCGGCTGGGGCTTCGCCACTCCGGCCGAGCGGGCCTGGGTCGCGGGCGGCAGCCCGACGACCGGCTTCCTCAAGGGCACCGGCGAGAACGCGCTCGGCGGCTTCTTCGGCTCCTTGGCGGGACAGGTCTGGGTGGACTGGCTGTTCATGCTCGGCCTGCTCGGCATCGGCACCGCGCTCATCCTCGGAGTCGGCCTGCGGATCGCCGCCGTCACCGGCTCCCTCCTGTTGCTCATGATGTGGGCGGCCGCGCTGCCCCTGACCACCAACCCGTTCATGGACGACCACATCATCTACGCGATCGTGCTGGTCGGCCTGGCCCTCGGCGGTGCCGGCACCACGCTCGGCCTGGGCAACCTACCGATCGTCCGCCGCACCCCGTACCTGCAGTAGCAGGCACGCTCGAAGCGCCCACCCCAGGTGAGGGGGGTGGGCGTTTCGACGTTCCCGGACCCGGCAGGCCAGGACCGCCAGGCCGCCGAGGGCCGCGACGATCACCAGGGCGGCGCCGAGCGGCGCGGGCGCCTGCTGGACGAGCATGAACCCGCCCATGGCCAGCACGAACCAGCCGAAGGCGCGACGCAATCGGTCGCCGTCGATCCGCCCGGCCAGTGCGCCGCCGAGCAGACCTCCGGCCACGGCGGCGGCGGCCACCGGCAGTGCCAACGTCCAGTCGATCGTGACGCTCTGCAGGTAGCCCGCCAGGCCGGCCAGCGACTTCAGCGCGATGACCACCAGCGAGGTCCCCACGGCGATGCCCATCGGCAGGCCGCCGAGCAGCACCAGCGCCGGGACCACCAGGAAACCGCCACCGGCGCCGACCAGTCCCGTGACCACCCCGACCGCCACGCCCTCCACGACCACGTGCGCGAGTGGCAGGTCGGAGCCGGGCGGGCGGGGCTCTCGGGGACGGCGGCCCCGGATCATGGCGATGGCGGTCGCCGACATCATGACGGCGAACCCGGTCAGGAGCAGCGGCTCGGGCAGGTGGGGCCCGAGCAGGCCGCCCCCGTAAGCACCCGCCATGCCGGCCAGGCCGAAGATCAGCCCGGTTCGCCACCGGATCCGCCCGGCGCGGGCGTGACCGACGGCGGCGGCCAGGCTGGTGGCCGCCACCACGAACAGGGAGACCGCGATGGCCGTCCTGGCCGGCAGCCCGGCCAGGTAGATGAGCAGTGGCACGGTGAGGATCGAGCCGCCGCCGCCGAACAAGCCCAGGGTCACGCCGACCACGACGGCGGCGGCGAGGGTGATGGCGATCATGGCTGACACCCCCGGGGGTATATGAAGGTCATGATGTGGCGGGGGTCCGGCGCAGCCGCGCGATGACGGCGTCGACGTCCGCGCCGCCGCGCCGGTTGTAGGGGAGCCGCGCCAGCAGCATGCCCATGGCGCAGGTGTCGGTGAGGGCCGCGACGGTCAGCCCGCCCCCGACCAGCCCGGCCACGACCGTCGCCGCGGGCAGCCAGGCGCCGGCCACGACGGAGGCGAGCACGATGCCTCCGGCCGTGAGACGGACCTGACGTTCCAGGCTCCACCGCTGTTTCCCGCGGGTGACCGGGGCGCCGGCCGCGATCCAGGCGTTGATGCCGCCGTCGAGCACGGCGACGTCGGTCAGGCCCGCGCCTTCCAGCGCCTCTCGCGCCCGGGCGGCGCGGCCCCCGGACTGGCAGATCAGCACCATGCTGCCGCCGGCGTCGGCGACGATCCGCCGTAGATGGGCGTCGACCTGCTCCAACGGCAGGTTGAGCGCGCCCGGAATGTGCGCGGTGCCGAACTCCGCCGGGGTGCGGACGTCGACCACGAGCACGTCGGGGTTGGCGGCGACGAGCGAGCGCATGGCCTCGACGCCGATGAGGGCTGTGCTGTTCATGGGTGAATCTCCTGTATCGCGTGGGTGGTGGGTCTGCCTGTACCTGGTCGGTCAGGGGGTGCCGGATGTGGTGAGGGCGGCGGCGACCTCGGCGATGCCCGCGCCGGTCAGCGCGACCGGCTGGTAGCCCTCGCGGGCCAGCACGCCGGCCGCCACGGTCGCCCGCCGGCCCGTCGCGCAGGCCACGAGCACCGGCCGGTCCTTGTCGAGCTCGGCCGGCAGGCCCTCGGTGACCAGATCGGGGAGGAACCGCTCGATCGCGCCGTCCACCCGGACCTCCTCCCGCTCCGACGGCATGCGCACGTCGAGCAACTGGGTCGCCGGCCGGGCGAGACGGGTCAGGAAGCCGGGCAGGTCCACCAGGTCGAAGCGCTGGGTGGCGCAGTCACCTGGATCGCGGATGATCCCCCGGACGGTGTCCACGCCGATCCGGGCCAGCTGGGTGATCGCCTCGGCGGTGTCCTGGCCGGGCTCGGCCACCAGCGCGATCGGCGCCCGGTATGGCACCAGCCAGCCGGCCCAGCTGCCGAAGTCGGTGTCGAGCTCGATGCCGAGCGAGCCCGGCAGCATGCCCGCCGCCTGGGCCGCGCGCGGGCGGATGTCGATCACCTGGACGTCGGCCGGCAGGTCGCCGGGTGACAGCTCGGGGGCGGTGACCGGAGGCATGGGCGGCACGCCCAGCGTGTTGGCCGGGCCCATGTGACGGTAGAAGGCGGGGATGGGCAGCGGGGCGGCGAGCAGCCGGTCGGCGAACGCGTCGGCCTCGCCGATGCCGATCAACGGGTTGCCGTCCAGCTCGTCCCCGATGGTGGAGGTGTGGCGGCCGACGCCGGTCGTGGTGCAGAACGAGCCCTCTCCGTGGGTGGGGAACAGGCCCACCTCTCGGGGGAGCGCCGCCAACCGGCGCAGCGAGTCGTGTTGCAGCCTGGCCAGCGACCGCGCCCGCTCGGGCCCCAGCAGGTCGGGGCGCCCGGCGGACGTCACGAGCAGGCTGCCGCCGGAGAAGACGGCGACCGGCGCCCCGTCGACCACCACCAGGTAGCTGGTGTGCTCGGGGGTGTGGCCGGGCGTGTGGATGGGCCGGATGGTCAGCCCGTCGCCGGCCTCGATGTCCTCCAGGTGGTAGGCGGGCCTGTGCCGGTAGGCCGCCGCGGCCGCCGCCGGGAGCACCAGCTCCGCGCCGGTGCGGAGCGCGGCCTGCTCGGCGCCGGAGAGGTAGTCGTTGTGGAGGTGGGTCTCCAGGACGAAGCGAAGCTCCAGGTCACGCTCCTCGGCCGCGCGCAGGAACCGGTCGATGTCGCGTTGCGGGTCGACGAGGATCGCCCTGCCCTCGTGGACCAGCAGGTGGCTCTGGTCGCCCAGCCCGTCGGTGCGGAAAGAGATGACATCCATGGCACGTCCCTTCCCAGGGAATACCCCCGGGGGTATAGATGCGGTAAAAAAGTGGGCGGGCTCTCGCCCGCCCGTGCTCGCCTACGCGAGCGCCAGGAACAGTTTCTCCAGCTCGGTCACGCTCATCGGCGGTTGCTCGCCGCGCTCCTGGGCGCTCTGGCAGTGGCGCAGCCCGGTCGCGACGATCTTGAAGCCGGCCCGGTCGAGCGCCTTGGAGACGGCGGCCAGCTGGGTGAGCACCTTCGTGCAGTCCTCGCCCGCCTCGATCATCGAGATGACCCCGGCGAGCTGTCCCTGTGCGCGCCGGAGCCGTGTCACGGCGTCGCCGAGCATGGCCTCGTTCAGTTCCATGGCTTCACCATACCCAGGGGGGTATGAAGGGGCAAATCCGGGACCAACGCCGCAGAGGTCATGACGTTCGGCCCCGGCTCCCGTGCCCGCGGACAGTGACAGTGAGAGAGAGGCGAACTCCCGTCAAGAGCTCCCTCAGCAGAGGGAAGTCCTCCCTCAGAGAGCGAAGCCGAGGTGACGTCCATGTCCGCGGTCATCGTCCAGGACTTACGCAAGCACTACGGTTCGACACGGGCGGTCGACGGCGTCAGCTTCACCGTCGAGCCCGGTGAGGTGTTCGCCCTGCTCGGGCCGAACGGCGCCGGCAAGACCACGGTGGTGGAGATCCTGGAAGGGCACCGGGGACGCGACGGCGGGACGGTGTCGGTGCTCGGGTTCGACCCGGCGACCGGCGGTCGTGAGTTCCGCGAGCGGATCGGCATCGTGCTCCAGGAGGCCGGCTTCGAGGACGAGTTCAGCGTCGCCGAGTCCGTACGTCTGTTCTCCGGGTTCTACCCGCACGGCCGCGACCCCGACGAGGTGATCGAGCAGGTCGGGCTGACGGACAAGCGGAACGCGCGGGTGCGCACTCTCTCGGGCGGTCAGCGCCGCCGGCTCGACCTGGCGCTGGGGCTCGTGGGCAGGCCGGACCTGCTGTTCCTGGACGAGCCGACGACCGGGTTCGACCCGTCGGCCCGGCACCGGGCGTGGGAACTGGTCGACGGGCTGCGCTCGTCGGGCACCACGATCCTGCTCACCACCCACTACATGGACGAGGCCCAGCACCTGGCCGATCGGGTGGCGGTGCTCAAGGAGGGCAGGCTCATCGCCGTCGGCACGCCCGAGACGCTCGGCGTCTCCGGCGGCCACGGCAGCGTGCTCGCCTTCCGGCTGCCGCCGGGCACCGTGGTCGCCGACCTGCCGGGCCTGGCCGGGGAGGTCGAGGCGCACGGCGCGGCCATCGCCGTACGGACCTCCAGGCCCGCCCACGACATGCACACCCTCACCGGGTGGGCGCTCGAACGCGGCGTGGAACTCGACTCCCTGACGGTGACACGGCCCAGCCTGGAGGACGTCTACCTGGAGCTGACCGGCGAGAGCCGCGCCGACGAGGTGCGGTCATGAACGCGCGGCTGGTGCTCTGCCTCGTCCGGCACGAGACCGTGTCGTTCTTCCGGGCTCCGATCGCCGCCGTCTTCACCCTCGCGCTGCCGATGATGATGATGGTCATCCTGGGCGCGGGGGTGGGCAACGCGGTGATCGAGGCCCGGTCGGGAGTCCGGGTGATGCAGTTCGTCATCCCGGTGCTGGCGGTGTTCGGCATCGCCCAGGCGTGCTTCGGCACGCTCGCGATCCACCTGGCCGACCTGCGCGACCGGGGCTACCTGAAGCGGCTGCGCGGCACCCCGGTGCCGGCCTGGGCGGTGATCTCCGGCCTGGTCGGGGCGGCGCTCGTCGTGTCGATGGTGGCCGTCGTGCTGCTGCTCGGCACCGGGATGATCTTTTACGACCTGCGCCTGGTGGGACGGACCCTGCCCGCCCTGGTGCTGACCCTGCTGGTCGGAGCCGGGTGCTTCGCCGCGCTCGGCTTCGCGCTGGCCGCGCTGGTGCGCGGGGCGGCGGTGCAGATGGCCGGCACCGGACTGCTGCTGGCGCTGGCCTTCGTCTCCGACATCTTCCTGCAGAACGCTCCGCTGCCACGCTGGCTGGACGTCATCGGCTGGATCTTCCCGTTGCGGCACTTCGCCAACGCCGTGGGCGACGATCTCAACCCGTTCCTGCCCGGGACGGGGTTCCACGGCGACCACCTGGCCGTGCTCGCCGCCTGGGGGATCGCGGGCGCCGCCGTGGCGCTCTGGCGCTTCCAGTGGGAACGGCCGCCGGAGCGCGTCGCCACGGACCGCGCGGCCCGCCCGGCCCGCCCGGTCCCTGCGGTCCCTGCTGGACGGGGGGACCGCCCGGAGCCGCCGGACGGGCGGCCGACGCCTGGACGGCTGGTGCGGGGCCAGGTGGCGCACGCGCTCTCACGGCTGCGCCGCGACCCGGCCACCGCGTTCTTCACCGCGATCCTGCCGGTGTTGATCCTCGTGCTGATCTCGCTGGTCTTCGGCGACGTGCGGATGCAAGGGGTACGGCTGGCGCAGTTCATGATCGCATCCATGATCACCTATGTGATCGGAATCGCCGGCTACGTCAACCTGGCCGAGACGATCAGCACCGACAAGGACCGGGGAATCGTCAAGAGGCTGGCCGGCACGCCGCTGCCCCGCTGGGCCTACTACACGGGCGCGGCGACCACCGGGCTCTGCGTGACCCTGGCCACCGCCGTCGTCCTGGTCGCGGTGGCGGTGCTCGGTTTCGGCGCGGAGGTGCGCCCCGGCATGCTCCCCGGAGCGCTGGTGGCGATCGTGCTCGGGGTCGCCTGCTTCTCGGTGCTGGGCGCGCTGGTCTCCACGCTGGTCTCCAAGGGGGCCACGGCCAACGCGGTCACGTTGAGCTCGTTCCTCCTGCTCGCGTTCGTCTCGGAGGTGTTCGTGGTCGGCGGGACCCTGCCCGCCGGACTGCGCGCGGTCGGTGACCTCTTCCCGGTCAAGCACACCGCCCTCGCCCTCCTCGCCGCGCTGGACCCGGCGGGCCGGCCGTGGCCGTGGGCGGACCTCGCCGTGCTCGCGGGCTGGACGGTCGCGGGCGTCCTGGCGATCGCCGCCGTCACCCGGTGGAGGAGCGCCCCGGGTCGCCATGCTCGGTGAGGACACGAACTGGGTACGGAACGTACGGGCCGCCGAGGGTCGGGTGGTGCTGCGGCACGGCCGCCAGGAGCGCGTACGTCTCGAAGAGGTCGAAACCGGTCTCCGGGCGCCCGTCCTGCGGCGTTATCCGGCCGTCGCACCCCGGACGCGCCCGCACATTCCGGTGGACCGGCACGCCCCGCCGGAGGACTTCGAGCGGGTCGCGGCGCGGATTCCGGTGTTCCGCGTCGTGAACGCCCGCCAGACGGAGGGATGAGCATCTCGCCGGGATGAGGACCCGTCGGGACGTCACTGATCGGATGCGAGGTGTTGACCATGACCGATCCACGCGGAGTCGTCCTCGGTTACGACGGCTCGGACTTCTCCATGCAGGCCCTGGACTGGGCGATCGACGAGTGCGAGCTGCGCGGGCTGCCGCTGACGCTCAGCCACGCGTGGCGCTGGCCGTACGGGGAGGCGCCCGAGGAGGCCAAGCTGCACCTGCGCAAGGCCGCCGAGCACGTGCTCGGCCACGGCGTCGAGTGCGCGCGCTCGTCCAGCACGATCACCGGCATCACCGCCGACCTGTACGAGGGCTCGCCCGGCGAGCGGCTGGTCGAGCTGTCCGCCGGCGCCGAACTCGTCGTGATCGGCTGCCGTGGCCTCGGCGCGCTGGCCCGGTCGGTGGTCGGCTCCGTCACCGCCTACGTCGCGGCGCACGCGAGCGCCCCGGTGATCGTGGTGCGCGGCCCGGGCCCGCTCCCTCAGCCGGCGAACCCGGGGCCGGTGGTGCTGGGCCTGGGTCCGGCCACGCCCGGCGAGGCGCTGGACTTCGCCTTCGGCGAGGCCGCCGTGCGGCAGTCGCGCCTGGTGGCCGTGTACGCCGTGCGCCTGCCCGCCATGTCGTGGGGCATGCCGATACCGCCGCTGCCCGACACCGACGTGTTCGTCCAGGCCGGGCGGGAGCAGGTGGAGGAGCGCCTGGCGCCGTGGCGTGACAGACATCCGGGGGTGCCGGCCGAGCCACGGGCCGTCATCGGCGCGGCCGGGGAGGTCCTGGGCGAGGCGTCGGCCGGGGCGACTCTCGTGGTCGTCGGAGCGGACCGCACCCGGCACCGCCACGGCCGCCTGGGGACGGTCGTCCGCGCGATGGCCGAGCACGCCTCATGCCCGGTCGCGGTCGTGCCCACGTCCCGGCCGCGGACGTAAGAGAAGTGGGCGAGACACAAGGCGAAATCCTTTTCGGTCCGATAGGTAAATGTCACCTGGGGCTCGCTGGCTGATCGCGGCCGTCCTGCGGTCACCCCGCAGGAAATTCAGGCGATGTGGCCGATTGACAGGTCCGGCGGATCCGGTCTACCTTCCCGAAAACCTTTTATATTCGGCCCTTCGGGAAGGGAGGATTGGTCATGGAGAGCCGATTACCCGAGCGGCTCCTCTCCGTGCTGTGACGGCCATCGTTTCAGGCCAGAAATGTTAACGCTAACCAAAGCAATCGCTAGGTTGTAAGGAGCGCACATGAAACGACGATGGCCGGCAGCCGCTGCCGCGGCCCTCGTGCTCGTCCTCGCCACCGGTCAGCCCGCGACCGCGGCGGCCCCGATCACCACCGCCATCTACACCGCCGACCCCGCCGCGCTCGTGGCCGGCGACACCCTGTACGTCTACACCGGCCACGACGAGGCGCCCGCCGGAGGCGCCAACTTCGTCATGCGCGACTGGCACGTCTTCACCTCGCCCGACGCGGCGACCTTCACCGACCAGGGCGCGAAGCTGTCGATCTCGAACTTCTCGTGGGCGGGCGCCGACGCCTGGGCGGGCGAGGTCGAGCGCGGGGCCGACGGACGCTACTACTGGTACGTGCCGGTGAACGGCAACGGCGCGGGCTGGATGGACATCGGGGTCGCCGTCGGCGACAGCCCGCTGGGCCCGTTCACCGACGCCAAGGGCGGCCCGCTGATCAGCGACAGCACCCCCAACAGCTCACCGCTCAACATCGACCCGACCGTGTTCACCGACGACGACGGCCAGGTCTACCTCTACTGGGGCTCCTACTACGGGCTGCGGGCCGCCAGGCTCAACCCCGGCATGACCTCGATCAACGGCTCCGTGATCACCCCGAGCGGCGTGACGAACTTCTGGGAGGCGCCCTGGATGTTCAAACGCGCGGGCGTCTACTACCTGGCCTACGCGGCCAACGACTCCGGCTGCGCGGCACCGGGCTACGCCTGCGTCCGCTACGCCACCGCGAGCAACCCGCTCGGGCCGTGGACCCATCGGGGAGTGGTGCTGGACCAGGTCTCCTCGACCACCAACCACCCGGCCATCATCGAGTTCAAGGGGGAGTGGTACATGGTCTACCACAACGCCGCGGCCCCCGGCGGGGGCAACTTCCGCCGTTCGGTGACCCTCGACAAGCTCTACTGGAACACCGACGGCACGATGCGGAAGGTCGTCCAGACCGGCGGCTCCGGCGGCGGCCAGCCACCGGCCGGCACCAACCTCGCGCTCACCGCGACCGCGTCCACCTCCTACGTCTCACCGTGGGAGACGCTCGCCGCGGTCAACGACGGGTACGTCCCCACCAGTTCAGCCGACCGCGGCCACGGCGCCTACGGCAACTGGAACCACCAGGGCACCGAATGGCTGGAGTATCGGTGGCCGAGCGCGCGGACCGTCGGCCGGGTCGCCACCTACTGGTTCGACGACGACCAGGGCATCGACCTGCCCGCCTCCTGCCAGGTGCAGTACTGGAACGGCAGCGCGTACGTGAACGTGCCCGGCCAGTCGGCCTGCGGAGTGTCCCCCCACACCTACAACGTCACGACGTTCACCCCGGTCTCCACGACGAGGCTGCGGCTGAACATCACCTCCAGGACGGGCTTCTCCACCGGAGTCCTCGAATGGATGGCGCTGCCGGCGGCCGCCTCGACCTCGAACGGATGACTCCGCCATGAGACGAACCCTCACCGCACTCCTCCTCGTCGCCGGGTTACTCACGGCGGGCGCCCCGGCGCGCGCCGACCAGACCATCGGGTTCCCCACGTTCAGCGGCCCGGCGATCCCGGCCGCGCCCGCCGCCTACACCACCGGCGACATGATGCAGGCCATCTACGACGCCGAGAGCTCGGGCACCGACTTCTGGATGGACCGCCTGCTCGCCCGCGCCGGCAACGACCCGGCCGGCACCTGGCTCATGTCGCGGGGCCGGGCGCTGTTCATGAAGACGCACACCCCGGGCACGCTCGGCTTCGCCGGCCAGGTGGCGTACTGGGAAGGCATCGGCACCGGCAACGCCTACACCATCGCCCTCACCCCGGGCACCTTCACCGAGCAGGTGAGCTCGCGCTGGCAGGCGCCCAGCCACTGGAAGAGCGTGCACACCAGCGGCGGCATCAGGGTGGAGCAGACGAAGTTCATCACGGCCGGCAACGTCGCCGTGACCAACCTGGCGATCACCAACAACGGCTCCGCCTCGACGACGCTGCAACTGCGGGCCACCTCGCCGCACGCCACCACCGGCACCGGCGCCGAGCTGACCGGGCAGGTCAACGCGTACAACAATCTCACCACCCTGTATCCACGGCTCACCGGCGACGGCTTCACCGTCTCCAGCGGCGGCCTCAACCGGTCGGTGACGGTCGCGGCCGGTGCCACCGTCACCGCCAAGGTGGTCATGGGCTTCGTCACGAACGAGATCGCCGACTCGCGCACGGAGTACGACGCCTACGCCGGCTACACCCCCGCCACCGCCTTCGCCACCCACGTGCGCGCCTACAACCGGTGGTGGGCCCAGAACGTGCCCTACATCGACGTGCCCGAGCCCGCGATCAAGAAGAACATCTACTACCGCTGGTGGCTGATGCGCTTCAACAACCTCGACGCCGACATCCCCGGGCAGACGTTCCAGTTCCCCACCTCGATGGAGGGCGTGCTCGGCTACAACAACGCGATCGCGCTCACCCAGCCCATGCACATCGACGACCTCAAGTATCTGCGCGACCCGAGCTACGCCTTCGGCAACTGGCTGAGCGTCGGCCAGACCTCCAAGAACGGCCGCTTCCTCGACAACCCGGGCGACCCGGAGAACTGGTCCAACAGCTACACCCAGTACATCGCCGAGGCGGCCTGGAAGAGCTACCAGATCCACGGCGGTCAGCCCGCGATCGCCGGCAACCTGGCCCGCTACGCCGAGCAGGACGTCAAGGGCCAGCTGGCCTACTACGACACCGACAACAACAAGCTCATCGAGTACGACTGGGGCGCGCTGACCGGCAACGACGCCGACGCCGTCTCCTTCCACTGGAAGAGCGGCCGCATGGACCGCGCCGAGGCGGCCTACCAGTACAGCGGGGCGCTGGCCGCCGCGCAGGCCTACCAGGCCGTCGGCAACACCGCCAAGGCAGCCGAGATGAACACGCTGGCGACCCAGATCAAGGACGCCATCGTCAACGTGCTCTGGAACCCGAGCCGTCAGCTCTTCGAGCACCGGCTCAAGTCGACCGGCGAGTGGGTGCCCTGGAAGGAGATCAACAACTACTACCCGTTCGCCGTCGGCGCCATCCCCAACACCGCCACCTACAAGCAGGCGCTGCGCCTGTACGCCGACCCCGCGCACTACCCGATCTTCCCGTTCTACACGGCCAACCAGGTGGACAAGGCAGCCGCCGCGGCGGCGGGCAACCCCGGCTCGAACAACTTCTCCACCATCAACTCCACCGTGCAGTTCCGGCTCTACTCCTCGGTGCTGCGCAACTACCCCAACTCCTGGATGAGCGCGACCGACTACAAGAAGCTGCTCTACTGGAACACCTGGGCGCAGTACGTCGGCGGCAACACCCAGTGGCCCGACGCCAACGAGTTCTGGGCCGACTGGAACGGCTCGTCGATCACCTACCGGTCCTGGATCCACCACAACATCCTGGGCAGCGCCAACTGGACCGTGATCGAGGACGTGGCCGGCCTGCGCCCCCGGAACGACGCCAAGGTGGAGCTCTCGCCGATCGGCATCGGCTGGACCCACTTCACCGTCAACAACCTGCGCTACCGCAACGCCGACCTGACCATCGTCTGGGACGACCCCGCCGACGGCGTCGTCCGCTACCCCGGCGTGCCGGAGGGCTACTCGATCTACGTCAACGGCACCCGCGCCGCCACCGTCTCCTCGCTGGTGCCCTTCACCTGGGACCCGGCCACCGGCGACGTCACCACCGGCGGCACCGTCACCCACCACGTCGCCGTGCCCGGCCTGCGGTCGCCCGCCCAGGTGACGCAGACCGCCGGCCGCGTGGTGGACCTGCTCGCCAAGGCCGGCGTCGACCTGACCGCCGACCTCGCCAACCTCGCCGCCGGCGCGACCGCCTCGGCCTCCCACACCGGCTCCGGCAGCAGCCTGCCGGGGGCGATCGACGGCTATCCCATCAACGAGCCGTTCTGGGGCGCCGGCGGCTCCCCGAACAGCCAGGACTGGTACGAGCTGAACTTCGGCACCGCCCGCACCCTGAACGAGGTCCGGCTCTACTTCAAGGACAGCCGCCCCGCGAGCGCCACCTATCGGGCGCCGTCCTCCTACACCGTCCAGTACCACGACGGCAGCACCTGGGTGAACGTGGCCGGCCAGACCAAGACGCCCACGACGCCGCGGGCCAACTACAACCTGGTGCGGTTCCCGGCGGTCACCGCGCAGCGGGTACGGCTCCTCGCCACCAACGCCTCCGGCGCCAAGACCGGGCTCACCGAGATCAAGATCCATAACCGGGGCGGCGTCCAGCCGCCGGGCAACCTGGCGGGCTCCGCCACGCCGACGGCCTCCTACACCTCCGCCTGGGAGAGCGTCGCCGCCGTCAACGACGGGATCGACCCGCCCTCCTCCAACGACACGGTCAACCCGCGCTGGGGCTGCTGGCCGCAGACCGGGCAGCAGTGGGTGGACCTGACCTGGCCCTCGGCCCAGACCATGAACCGGGCCGAGGTGTACTTCTTCGACGACGACCAGGGCATCGACATGCCGGCGTCGTGGAAACTGCAGTACTGGAACGGCACCGCGTACGTGGACGTGCCCGGCGCGAGCGCGTACACACTGGCCAAGAACCAGTACAACCCGGTCACCTTCACGGCCACGAGCACCAGTCGCCTGCGCGTGCTCCTCACCGGCAACGGCACCTCCTCGGTCGGCCTGCTGGAGGTGAAGGCCTTCGGCTCCTGACCGGTCGTCCGCAGGGGGCCGGCCCACCCGGACCGGCCCCCTCAGGCGTCCTGTTCCAGGCTCGTGTTCTCCGTGAAACGACCATGGGCGCGGGTGCTGATCGGGCACGGTGACGCCCCGGCCTAGGGACTTTCCCGGGAGCCGCCCTGATGCGACGGCGGGCCGCCGATCCGTAGCGTCTGGACCGTTCCCAGCGATCCAGGCGAAAGGCTGAGCGATGCTGACGGGAAAGATGGAACCACGCCTCATCGAGGCGATCGAGCACGAGAAGACGCGCGCCACGGCGCAGGGCGACCTGGCCGCCGACGTGGACCGCACCGAACGGTTCCGGGTCACGATCTCGCACCAGGAACCGGTCCTCGCCCCCGAGGCCGGGGGCCTCGGGCGGCACGGAGAGGACGCGCTGGAGGAGCTCCGCGTCCGGACCCGCCCGAGCCAGCAGGCGATCCTCGACCGGCTGAGCGACCTCGCGCCGGAGGGAGCGGTGGTGCAGCACACGCTCACCAACGCGGTCACCACCACGCTCACTCCCGCCCAGATCGCCCAGGTCGCCGAACTCGACGAGGTCAAGGTGGTTCGGCTGGAACGCATGGACGCCGTCACCACGCTCAACGAGAGCGCGGTGGAGATCGAGGTGGCCGGCGGACGCGAGGAGTTCGCCGTCAACGGGCGCGGCGTGCGCGTCGCGGTGCTCGACTCGGGCGTGGACGGCGGCCACCCCGCCCTGTCCGGCAAGGTCGTCGAGCAGGTGGACACGTCCGGCGAGGGCATCGTCCCCGGCGCGCACGGCACGCACGTGGCGGGCATCATCGCCGGCAACGACGCCGTCTACCAGGGTGTGGCCTACCAGAGCAGCATCATCGACATCAAGGTGCTGACCTCGTTCGGATTCGGCCAGCCGGCGAACGTCGTCGCGGGGCTGGAGCAGGCCGTCCGGCGCAACGCGGACGTCGTCAACCTCAGCCTCGGCTGGAGCGAGTACTTCCACGGCTGGTTCTGCGACAACGCCGACTGCATTCTCTGCCAGGCGGCCGACAACGCGGCCCGGCTCGGCGTCACGGTCGTGGTAGCCGCCGGCAACGAGGGCGCCCTGGCCCCGCCCGGCCTGTCGAACATCCGGCACCCCGGCGCGGCCAGGCGGGTCATCACGGTGGCCTCGGTCGACAAGGCCAAGCAGCTGTCCGCGTTCTCCAGCATCGGGCCCGGCTCCGGGCGGCTCAGTCCCACGTCGCCGACGCGGCTCACCAAGCCCGACCTGGCCGCGCCGGGAGAGACCATCACGTCGTGCGCGCTGGGCGGCGGATTCGTGGCGCTCAGCGGCACCTCCATGGCCGCGCCGCATGTCGCCGGACTGGCCGCGCTGATGCTGGAGCGCTTCCCGGGAGCGCGTCCGGCCCAGGTCAAGAAGCTGCTGGAGATGAGCGCCGAGCCGCTGCCGTTCGCGCCGAACGAGACCGGCTATGGTCTGGTCAACACGCTCGGCGCGCTGATGGGCGGGCTCGGCAAGGGGGTGTGATCGTGCGCGCGAAGGTCGACGAGGACGTCTTCCGCGAGCTGGACCGGCTCGCGGAGGAGTCCTCCGATGCCGGTCCCGCCCGGGTCACGGTGCTGATCGAGCACGTCACCCCCGCGACGGCGATCCCCGACGCCGGCGACCTGCCCAGGGCGACGGGTGACGTGCTGGCCGGCATCGTGGCCGATCTGGAACGGCTCGGCGCGGCCGACGTCCGACCCCACGTGCTGGCGACCGTCGTCTCGGCCCGGCTCACCCGGTCGCAGATCGACCGGATCGCCGGCCGCGAGGACATCCGCCGGGTCCACCTCTCCCGGCCACATCGAGTGATCACCTGACGATGGGCCGGTCAGGCGATCCCCGGACGACCGTGGCCCGCCGGATGATCGTCTGACAGCTACGGGCGGGTCAGCTCGCGCCCCGCGCCCGGTCGAGGATCGCGCCCGCGTCGGGGGAGGGGTCGTCGCCGCGCCAGGCGATGTGCTGGTCGGGGCGGACGAGCAGGTAGTGAGCGCCGTACAGGCCGGTCAGGTCGGGGCGGTGCAGGTGATGCCGGGTGAACGGCACGCCGCGCTCACGGGCGGCGCTCTCCCAGCGCGCGTCGGCCGCTTCGGCCGCGACCTCGACCAGCGTGAACCCCGGCCCCAGCTCGTCGTAGAGCGAGCGGTCACGGCCCAGCCACACGTGTGGCAGCCGCCCGCCCGGCGCGCCCGACGGGCGGTAGACCGAGGTACGCGACTCCGGGGCCGGACCGTCGTCGGCCACGACCAGCGGCGACCCCGCGTAGGTGGCGCCGAGCACGAAACCCAGCGTGTACGTCTCGCTGGACTTGGTCCGCCTGACCAGCTCGGCCGCCTTGAGCCGGGCCTGCCCGCCCTCCTCGGTGTCGTCGTCGAGCGCGGGCCGGGCCAGCTCGCCGGTGAGGACGCGCATGTTGTTGGCCGCCTCGGCGATGGCCCGGACCGCCATCGGCCGCCGCTCGGTCTCGTAGCCGTCCAGCAGCCCGGGTCCGGCCCAGCCGCGCAGGTCGGCGGCGAGCTTCCAGCCGAGGTCGACGGCGTCGCCGATGCCGGTGTTGGCGCCGAACCCGCCCCACGGCGGGTTGAGGTGCGCGGCGTCGCCGGCCAGGAAACAGCGGCCCTGCCGGTAGCGGTCGGCCACCAGCATGCGGGAGGTCCAGGGGTCCAGCAGCCGCACCTCCAGCGGATGGGCGGCGCCGATCATCGTGTGCAGCGCCCGCTCCACCCACGCGGCGGTCGGGTCCTCGGGGGCGCCGATGATGATCGCCCACCAGGTGCCCTCGGTGTCGAGGGGCCCCATCAGGCCGTTGACCTCGGGATTGACCACCCAGTACTGCACAGCCGGGCCGTGCGGGTGGGCCTGCGACAGGCCCGGCGCGCTGAACACCGCCTGCACGTTGCGGACCTCGTGGGTCTGTCCGGACAGCCGGATGCCCAGCTCGCGGCGGACGACGCTGCGCCCGCCGTCGGCGCCGACGAGGTAGCGGCCGCTGATCAGCCGGCGTTCCCCGCCGGCGTCGACCGCCTCGGCGGTGACGCCGTCCGCGTCCTGCCGGAGGCCGTCCACCGTCCAGCCCCAGCGCGCCGACACCGTCGGACGCCGGTCCAGGCAGCCACGCAGTGCCTCCTCGACCCGGTTCTGGCCGCACCACTGGGCCGGCTCGGCGAGCTCGTCGCGCTGGATGTCGGACAGCCCGAAGATCCCGTCGAAGCGCTCGATGCGGTGCCCGGTCAGGCTCGCGCAGAACACCGCCGTGTCGGACCAGCCGAACGGCAGCCGCGCGTTGTCGCGGATCGCCCCGGCCACGCCGAGCCGGCGGAAGATCTCCATCGACCTCGGGTTGATCTGCTTGCATCGCGGCGAGCCCTGGCCCGCCTCCGGCCGCGGCTCCACGAGCTCGCACGCGACGCCGCGTGAGCCCAGCTCGTGGGCGAGCGTCAGGCCGACCGGGCCGCCACCGACGATCACGACCTCGGTCTCGATGGGTTCAATCACTGGTGGGGCTTCTTCCTGGTGGCCGGGCTGTCAGAGACCGGAGGGGCCGGTGATGGGAGTGCGCAGGACGCCGAGGCGGTCGACGTCGACCTCGACGACGTCGCCGGGGCGCAGCAGCCAGGGCGGGGTGCGGACGTACCCGACGCCCTCGGGGGTGCCGGTCGCGACGACGTCACCGGGGTTGAGGGTGAGGGTGCGGCTGATCAGCGACAGCACCTCGCCCACCTCGAAGATCATGTCCCTGGTGTCGCCGTCCTGCACGAGCGTGCCGTTGACGCGGGTGCGCACCCGCAGCCCGTCGCGCAGGTCGCCGACCTCGTCGGCGGTGACGACCGGTCCCATCGGGCCGGTGCGGTCGCCGTTCTTGCCGAGCGTCCACTGCGTGGTCAGCTTCTGGGCGCGGCGCGCGGTGAGGTCGTTGAACGTGGAGTAGCCCAGCACGGCGGCCCGCGCGGTGTCGGCGTCCACCTCGCGCAGCGGCGCGCCGACGTACGCGGCGACCTCGCCCTCCCAGTCGAGACCGGCCTCGTCCACGGGGACCGGCGCGGGCACGCCGCCGACGCTCAGCGACGCGGTCCACCGCCCGAACAGCGTCGGATGCTCCGGTACGGCGAACGAGCCCTCGGCGGCGTGGGCCCGGTAGTTGAGGCCGACGCAGATCACCCGCGCCGTCGGCGGCACCGGCGGCACGAACCGCACGGACTCGGCCGGGACGGCGTCGCCGGGGGCGGCGGCGGCCCGCGCGGTCCAGCGCGCGGTGTCCGACCAGAACCGGTCCACCTCCGCGACCGGGCGGACCTCGTCGCCGTCGAGCCGGGCGACCTGGACCTGGTCGTGGCCGGGCAGGATCGCGCCGACGAGCCTCACGGCCGCTCCTCCGCCCAGTCGAGCGGCACCATCCGCAGGTCGAACTCGATCTCCTCGAACGGCCCGTCCATCTGCCGGCGGCGCAGGTCGCCGGGGGACTCCCGGCGCACGGCATGGCAGATCAGCTCGGGCTTGACCGCGAAGGCCGCGTCGGAGTCCAGGTAGGGGTCGCCGGCCAGGAACACGTGGGTGGTCAGCGGCCGGTAGCCAGGGGCGGTGACCTGGACGTGCACGTGGGCGGGCCGCATCGGGTGCCGGCCGATCGCCTTCAGCAGCCGGCCGGCGGTGCCGTCCGTGGGAACCGGATAGCTGGCGGGCCGGACGGTGCGGAACCAGTAGCCGCCGTCGGGGCCGGCGGTCAGCAGGGCGCGCAGGTTGCCCAGCTCCTGGGCGTCGTCCTGGCTGTCGTACAGGCCGGTGTCGTTGGCCTGCCACACGTCGACGACGGCTCCGGGCACCGGGGCGCCGTCGCAGTCGAGGACCCGGCCGTGCACCACGGCCGGGGTCGCGCGCTCACGCTCGGGGCCGTGGGCGATCCAGTCGCCGAGCTCGCGGGGCGGCGCGGGGGAGTGGAACGGGCCCTGCACCGACGAGGGCGTCATCGTCTCGGGGCCGGAGTGGTTCACGTCGTCGACCGCCGTGGTCAGGCCGAGCATGTCCGACAGCAGGATGAACTCGTCACGATGCGGGCCGCACCACCGCTGTCCCGTCTCGGCCAGGAAGGCCAGGCCGGCCAGCCACTCGTGCTCCGTCGGGCGCACGTCGGCCACGAAGGCGTGCAGGTGGGTGATCAGCGAGGAGACGACCTCGTTCAGCCGCTCGTCGGATCCGTTGACCCCGCGTAACACCTGCCGCAGCAGCGGGTCGCCATCAGGCGCGCGCATAAACACCCGTACCTTTCGCTGGTTTATTAAATCCAGGAGCGTAGCGTCAGACCAGGTCGAGAGCCAGTGATCTGGTAGATTCGCGCAGGTGGTCATCGGTGCACCCCAGACGCGAGCCGAAGTCCTCGCCGCCGACATCGAGCGGATGATCGCCGAAAAGGGGCTCGGGCCGGGCGACCCGATCGGCACGATGGACGAGTTCCGCGACCGATCCGGGTTCGGCCGCGCCACCATCAGCGAGGCAGCGCGGCTGCTCAGCGACCGGGGCACCGTGCGGATCCGCCCCGGCCGGGGCGGCGGGCTGTTCGTGGCCGACCCCGACCCGGTGGTCCGGCTCCGGCACACCCTGCTCACCGTCCGCCGGCAGCCCACCACGGTCGCCGACGCCATCGCCGTACGCGAGGCGCTGGAGCTCCTGATCGTCACCGACGCCGCCCGCCATCGCACCGCCCAGGACATCACGGCCCTGCGCAAGCTGCTGACCAGGCTCCGGCGGGCCGCGGCCGGGGGCGCCGACCGCTTCATGCGGGCCAACTGGGAGCTGCACGAGCGGATCGCCGAGATCTCGCCCAACCCGCTCGCCCGCGCGGTCTACCTCAGCATGTCCCGCTGCATCGCCGACCTGGCCACCCGCGCGGGCTCCGACCCCGATGGGCCGGGCGACGGCTACCTCGGCCTGCGGGTCGAGATCCACGCCGAGCTGGTCGAGGCCATCGCGGCCGGAGACGTCCAACGCGCCACCGCGGCCACCGAGCGCCACCGCGGATCGGGCACCATGTGACTGTGACCGAAACCCGTGGATCCCTCGATTCGCTGGCCGGGCTGCTGGCGGAGGGTGGCGTGGTGGTGCTCAGCGGGGCGGGCCTGTCGACCGAGTCGGGCATCCCCGACTACCGGGGGCCCACCGGCCGTGCCCGCCGGGCCGAGCCCATGACCTACCAGCGGTTCGTCGGCAGCGCCGAGGCGCGGCGGCGCTACTGGGCGCGCAGCCATGTCGGCTGGCGGCAGATCGGCCTGGCCGCGCCCAACGCCGGGCACCGGGCCGTGGCCGAGCTGGAGCGGTGTGGGCTGCTCGACGGCATCGTCACCCAGAACGTCGACGGGCTGCACCAGGCGGCGGGGGCGCGCGGGGTGATCGAGCTGCACGGCGGGCTCGACCGGGTCGTCTGCCTGTCGTGCCGGGAGCGGACTCCACGCCATGAGCTGGAGCGCCGGCTGCGGTCGGCCAATCCCGGCTGGGAGGCCAGTGGCCAGATCAACCCCGACGGCGACGCCGTGCTCACCGACGACGAGGTCGCGGGGTTCCAGGTGGCCGACTGCGCGGGGTGCGGGGGCCTGCTCAAGCCCGATGTGGTGTTCTTCGGCGAGAACGTGCCCCGCCCCCGGGTGGAGGAGTGCTTCGCGCTGGTGACCGGGGCGCGGGCGGTGCTCGTGCTCGGCTCGTCGCTGGCGATCAGGTCGGGTCTGCGGTTCGTCAGCAGGGCCGCCGCGCTCGGCATCCCGATCGCCATCGTCAACCAGGGGCCGACCGGCGGCGACGCCGACGCCACGCTGACCCTGGACGCGCCGCTCGGCGAGACGCTGAGCGCTCTCGCGGGCCGCCTCACGGCGGGTTCTGCGACAGAATGAGGGCCATGTCCCGCTCCGCCACCGCCTCCTGTCCCTGCGGCCTGCCGGCCCCCTACTCCGCCTGCTGTGGCCGGCTGCACCGGGGCGAGGGCGCGGCCACCACCGCCGAGCAGCTGATGAGGTCGCGGTTCAGCGCGTTCGGCGTGGGCGACGAGGCCTACCTGCTGCGCACCTGGCATCCGGACGTCCGTCCGCCGCGGGCCGGCTCCGACAAGGGGCTGCGCTGGGTGAGCCTGGAGATCCTGGAGACCACCGGCGGCACCGTCTTCCACACCGAGGGCACCGTGCGCTTCCGGGCTCGCTTCGTCGAGCGCGGGCGGCCGGGGCAGCTGGAGGAGCACAGCCGTTTCGTCCGGCTCGACGGCCGCTGGGTCTACGCGGGCGTCGTCTGACCGGGGGCTGACCGGGCCCGTTATGAAAGTTTCACGGCTTGTTGACACTGGGAAAGCGCTTACCTATCTTGCAGGTGTTCGCTCATACGTATGGCGTTCACGTACATGAACGAGATCTCGCTGGGGGGACACCGAGGAGCAGGCCACCAGGGCCTGCCGGGCCAGCAAGGAGCTCAATCGTGCGACAGAGAGTCAGCGGCAGAACGGCCGCGGTCATCGCCGGTGTCATCGCCTTAGCGGGAACGGCGGTGGCAGGCGTCGCCACCGCCTCGCCCGCCTCGGCCGCCCCCGCGCCCGGGGCGTACACCGTGGTGAACGACGGCAGCGGGCTGTGCCTCACCGTGCCGGGCGGCAGCACGTCCGACGGCGTGCAGCTCACCCAGAGCGGCTGCGGTGGCGCGGCCCAGACCTGGAACCTGGTCGCCGCCGGCGGCTCCTTCCAGCTCAGGGCGGCCCACACCGGCAAGTGCGCGGGCGTCAAGGACGCCAGCACCTCCGCGGGCAAGGCCGTGCAGCAGGAGAGCTGCTCGGGCACGGCCTCCCAGACGTGGAACCTCACCGAGTCGGGCTCCGCCTACCGGGTGGCCAATGCCAACGGCGGCAAGTGCCTCAACACCAAGGACAACTCCACGTCCTCCGGCGCCCTGGTGCAGACCAACTCCTGCGACTCGGTGGCGACCAAGCAGTGGCGGCTCGTTCCCGCCGGGTCGCAGCCGAGCCCGACGCCCACGCCGACCCCGACCATCACGACGCCCCCGGGCAACCCGACCGGCCTGGTCGGCTGGGCGACCCAGGGCGGCGGCACCACGGGCGGCGGCAACGCCTCGCCGGTGACCGTCTCCACCGCGTCCGCGCTGACCAGTGCGCTGTCGGCGAGCGGCACGTCCGTGATCCGGGTGTCCGGCACGATCTCCTGCTCCGGGATGCTGCGGGTCACCTCCAACAAGAGCGTGCTGGGCAACTCCGGCGCGGCCATCGTGGGCTGCGGGTTCAACATCGCCGAGGCGTCCAACGTGATCGTCCGCAACCTCACCTTCCGCGGCTGGAACGACGACGCCATCAACGTGCAGTACTCGACCCGTGTATGGATCGACCACAACACCTTCAGCGACGGTTACGACGGCGCCGTGGACATCAAGCGCGCCAGCGACTACGTCACCGTCTCCTGGAACAAGGTCACCGACCACGACAAGAGCATGCTGCTCGGGCATGACGACGGCAACGGCGGCGAGGACCGGGGCCACCTGCGGGTGACCTACCACCACAACTGGTTCGACGGCACCAACCAGCGCCACCCCCGGGTCCGCTTCGGCAACCCCGTGCACGTCTACAACAACTACTACGGCAGCATCGGCTCCTACGGCGTGGCCTCCACCGAAGGCGCCGGCGTGCTCGTCGAGGGCAACTACTTCGAGAACACCGAGGACCCCTTCCACCTCGGCGAGGGCGACTCGGGCCCCGGCACGCTGGTCGCCCGCTCCAACCACTTCGTCAACTCCGGCACCGGCCAGTCGGGCGGCAGCGTGGCGTCCATCCCCTACTCCTACTCGCTCGACGGCGCCTCGGGCGTCAAGTCCATCGTGACCGCGGGCGCCGGCGCGGGCCGGATCTCCGTCTGACCCACCCTCGACCGGGCCCCCGCCGGGGGCCCGGTCACCCTCGGGAGCCGCACCCTCGCTGGGCTCGGTCGCACCGGAAGCCGTGCCCCGCTGGGCTCGGTCACCCCGGCAGCCGTGCCCCCAGGACGCTCGCCACGACGTCGGCCGCCGAGTGGTCCTCCGGGAGCCCGGCGAGAAAGCCGACGTCCTGCCCGAGCGTGAGCAGCGGCGGCTCCTCGTAGCCGTCCGGCCGTCGCTGGCCGAGCCCGATGGCGGCGAGCAACCCGTTGCACAGGCACCGCCGCCCGGCCGCCTCCTCGGCCGGGCGGCCCTTGCGCACGTAGACCTCGACCGGCTCCGCCGGGCAGCGGTAGCCGAGCCCGCCGTCCGGCTTCGTGTACGGCGTGCGTAGATAGCCCAGGTCGCACAGCCGGGGCCGCTCCTCGTAGACCTCCGGATCCGACAGGGTGCCGGGCACCTGGGCGACCTTGAAGGGGAAGCCCGCCGGGGACGCGCACGGGTCGTTGCGGACCTCCAGAACCCCCTGGGCCGCCCTCCGCAGCATCCGCCGCCTGAGGTCCTCGTCGAGTCCCGACTCCCGGCACAGCGCGAACGCCGACCCCACCTGGATCCCGGTGGCCCCCACCTCCAGCGCCCGGGTCAGCCCGCCGGGCGCGCCGTACCCGCCGGCCAGCCAGAACGGCAGGCCGATCGCCGCCACCTTGCCGGTGTCGGCCTCGTCGCGGGGGCCGTAGACAGGCTCGCCGTCCGCGTCCAGTCGCATCCGCCCCCGGGGCGGCGCGCTGTGCCCGCCCGCCACGGGCGACTCCAGCACGAACCCGTCCGGCCGGGTCCGCGGCGACCTGGCCAGGTAGCCGGCGAGCACGTGGGAGGAGACGATCGCCAGCAGCCGGGGCCGGGGCAGCGGCGCCAGGGCGCGGCCGAGCAGCGCCCGCGGATCGAGGCCCACCGTGTGCCGCGCCTCGCCGTCGCCCGCCACGGTGACCGTGATCTCCGCCGGCCGGTGCGCGGCCAGCTCGTCGAGCAGCCCTGGGATCTCGGCCGGGATCCCGGCCCCCATCAGCACGTAGTCGACCCCGGCGAGCATCGCCCCGTAGACCGCCGCCGGCGTGGCCAGCTGGATCTTCTCCAGGTAGTTGACGCCGATGAGGCCGTCGTGCCCCTCCTTGGCGAGGAAGACCTCGGCGAAGTTGGCGACCACGGCCAGCTCGTCACGGGCCCGGCCGGGCCGTACGCCGAGCCGGGGGACGGGCCGGTAGGGGACGTCCGGCCCGGTGCCGCCCGCCACGAAGTAGCGGTCCAGCACCCTCCCGGCGATCTCGGGCGCCGGGAAGGCGGCCAGCGCCCGGCGCAGGTGCCCGCCCGGGTCTCCCTGTTGCAGCCGCCGGGCCAGTGTCGCGTCCAGCGCCGTGCCCGACACCACGCCCAGCTGTCCCGTGGCCGCGACGGCGCGGGCCAGCCGCCAGCCGGACACTCCCACGCCCATGCCGCCCTGGATCAGGACGGGCCACTTCGCCTCAGCCACGTCGGGCCCGGATCGGGTCAGCCCAGCTCAGCACGATGTCCTACCTCCACGCTCCGCCCGGAGGCCGGTTACGCGCCCCTCCGGGTCCTCCCGGTCGGCCCCACTCGCGGGCCGGCAAGAAGTCCATCAGCCCGGAGGCGCGGGGCTGTAGTGACGAAGGTCCCGAAGGGTGTGGACCCCGGTCCCTTTCTCACGACGGTGACCGGCCAGGTTGCTCGATCACCGCGGTCGTCCGATAGGGCCGGAAGTCCCTCCGCCACGGGACCTGCGCCCGTGGCGGCGGCACCGGCCCGTCCCTAGCGTTCGAGGCATGATCAGCTCCTCCTCGCGGCAGCTCCCGCCCCCTTACGGCGGGATGCTGTCCGCGTACGCGGCCGCCCTGGCCGGCTCGCCGCTGAAGCCCTCCAGCAAGGCGAAATATCTCTCCCACGTCAGCTGCTTCCTGGCCTGGACGGCCGAGGCCGACGGCGGGCACACCCGCGGCCCACTGGCCGACATGTCCGCGGCCATCGTGACGGCCCACGACTACGACCGCCACCTGAGGGACCGCGGGTACGCCCCGGCGACGATCGCCAACGTCCTGGCCGCCGTGGACGACTTCTACGCCCGGCGCGGCCTCGGCGCCACCGGCATCTGCCGCAAAGGCGCCCGGCACCCCGCTCCCGGCGGCCGTACCCGTGTCCAGCGACGCCTGTGAGAGCCGACTGACCTGGGTCGGAAGACCACGCGGTCGCTCAGGCCGATCGCGTCACCGGGCGCCGTACGTGCCCCGCTTGCAGTGGCTGTCGCCGCCTGCCCGGTAGGTCCAGTTGGCGGACCGGAAGACGTGCCGGTCACCGGTCAGGCAGCGCCGCGCGTACTTCTGACCGCGCGAGTCCGTGCCCGTGCCGGCGCGGCGCACGTCGTCCGTCGCGGACATGATGTCCTTCCACAAGCCGCCCCGGGTGAACAGGTTCCACTCGGTCTCGGCCGTCCGCTCGGAGATCTCCCCGATGACGCCGCTGTCGTTGAGGTCGATCTGTTCGCGCAGGAATTTCAGCATGCACCGGCCGGTGCGCTCGCGGTTGCCGCCGTTCTGGGCGCTGCAGTAGTCACGCAACTGCCAGGCGATCTGGTACGTCGGCTTCTCGAAGATGTAAATGCGCACCCGGCGCACCGTGTAGTCCACCTCGAACTGCTGGTTCTTCTTGATGACGCAGCCTCCGGCGGCCACCACCACGGCGGCCATCAGGAGGATCAGCCCGGAGAGTCTCCCCAGTCGTGCGAGTGGCGCCATGTGACTCGCCTCGCTCGGTCGGCGTTGTCGGTTCGCGCGGTGACGGTGGAGCGCCCTCCATTGTCCGCCCCATCGGAGCACGGTCAAGGGCTGTCGGAGAGAACGGTCAGGGGACGGTGACGGCCCGCAGGGTGACCGGGCCGAGCAGGGGGTTCAGCAGGTCGGCCTGTGACTGTCCGGGCGGGGTGATGACGTCGAGCGCCTTGGGCACGGCGCCCGGATCGTACGAGCACAGCGGCGCGGTGCCGCCGGGCGCGCAGACGCCGAACCGGTACGGCTCGGGCGTGGCGCCGAAGCCCCTGGCCTGGTCGGCGCTGAACCCGTCCTGGCCGGTGAGCACCACCGCGAACCGCCAGCCCGGCCCGGGCGTGCCGAACGTGGCCCTGGGCAGCGCGACGGTGATCGTGCGGGTGGTCCCGGAGGAGCGTACGGCGGCGCCGGCCTGGGCGTCCCCGGCGGCGGTCACCCAGGCCGGGGCGGCGAAGCCCTGCGCCTCGACCCGCTGCGTCCAGGCGTCCTGCTCGGCGATGCGGTGGTTGCGCTGCGGGAACGCCGGAGCCGTGGACCGGGCGGCCACGGCCGGATCCTGGGCGTACACGTCGAGCAACTGGGCGCCCATCTGGTTGCCGAACGTGGGAGTGAGGTCGCGGACCTCGGCCCGCAGGTAGACGGTGGACGCGTCGGTGATGACCTGGAACCGGCGCAGGTCGAAGGCGCCCGGGCGGAAGTCGGTGGCCGTCGGATAGGCGTAGGTGCCGGGGCCGTCGTCGTCGCCGCCGGGGTCGGCGACGTCCAGCACGGTCGTGGCGCCGACGATGTCGCCGACGACCGTCCGCTGGTCATAGGCGGTGCGCCCGCCGGCGGTCGCCGTCACGGTGAGCACGACCTCGCCGAACGAGACCGGCGCCTCGGCGGTGAAGCCGCCGCCGGCCCCGGCCCGCACCGAGACGACCCGGGCGGGCGCGCCGGTGTCGACTGGGGCCGCCGCGATGTCGACCCGCGCGCCGGGTGTGGTGGTGCCCTGGACCGTGACCGACGCGCCGGCGACCGCGGCGCCGTCGACCGGGGCGGTGACGGTGAGCGCAGCGGCGGACGGCATGCCGTGGTCGGCGTAGCGGCGGCGGACGACGTCGGGCTGCTCGACCGGGCGACCGGCGCCGAGTGACAGGATCAGCCGCAGCTCCTGCGCCTGCGCCCAGGTGAGAGGCGACGCCGAGCCGGCCGGCTCACCGGTGCGCAGCCCGATCGAGGCGGTGGCCGGGTCGCTGCCGTAGGGGGAGGCGGGCAGGCCGGGGTTCTCCCACGCCTGCTCCGGGATCAGGCCGGTGCCCGACGACATCGCGTGCATCGCCGTCAGCAGCGACGTGGCCGTGCCGGTGTCGCCGGTCTGCAGGGCGTGCTCGGCCCGCTCGCCGGACAGGACGGGCCACAGGTGGCCGGAGCCGGTGTTGGTGGTGGGCCAGGGAGCGCCCGACGGCGCACAGGAGGTGGGGTCGGGCTCGTGACAGTCGCCGTAGCCGTCCTCGGTGCCGGCGGTGTCGGAGCCGTACCGGTACCAGCCGGGCCCGTTCGGCGTCGTGCGCCGGATCACGCGGTCCACGACCGCCAGACTGGCGAGCACGTCCGGGTCGGTGGGCGGCAGCACGCCGAGCCGGGTGAGCTCCAGGAAGCCCGCGTCGACCACCCGTCGCTGGTCCTCGGCCGGAGCTCCGTTGCCCAGGTTGTACGACACGGCCGCGTCGGGGTCGCCCGCGCGTGACAGGCGCAGGAAGTAGCGAGGGCCGTACGGGCCGGTGGTGGTGACCGTCCATGTCTTGACCGAGCGGGCGAAGTGGTCGGCGGTGGCCCGGTAGAGCCTGGCCCGGCCCGGGTCGCCCTGCCGGTCCGCGATCTCCCCGGCCGCGACGAGCCCGGCGATCTCGGCGGCGATCGTGGAGGGCGAGTAGCCCGACTGCTCCTCCCAGCGTTCGACGCCGAACTCGGGGCCGTGCGCCACCAGGAAGTCGGCGGCGGCGCGCACGCTCTCCCAGAGCCCGGCGTCGCCGGCCAGTCCGGCCTGGTAGGCCATCAGAAGCGGATAGGCGGTCTCGTCGAGCTGGTCGCCGCCCGAGTCGGGCGCGAGCCGGCCGTTGAGCAGCGAGTTGCGGGGCAGCCGGCCGTCGGGCAGCTGCTGGCGCTCCAGCAGGAACCGGACCGTGGCCCGGGCGGTCTCCAGGTCCCCGGCGGCCAGGAAACCGGTGAAGGCCTGGTACAGGTCGCGGGCGAAGATCTCGCGGTAGGAGCCGAAGTAGACGGCCTTGCCGCCGGCCTCGGTGCCCGCGCCGACCGCCTGGCCCCATGGGCTGGCGAGCGAGGCGACGACGGCTCCGGGGAACGTCTTGTCCTCGCTGGCCTTCAGCACGTTGGCCGAGAGCCGGTAACGGCCGGCGAGCGCGGCGGGCGGCCTGCGCAGCCCGGCGTCGTACGCCGCCCAGCCCGCCTCGTACCGGCCCCGGGTGGCCTCGAACGGGCGGGCGGCGGCGTCGCCGGCGGTCCGCAGCGCGTCGGCGGCGGTGCGGCCGAAGCCGAGCGCGAACGTCGCCTCGCCCCGGGCGTCGATCGGCAGCCGGGCGGTGGCCACCACGTTGCCGCCGGGCGCCGAGGTGTAGGGAGCGAGCGCGCGGTCGGCGTCCAGCCGCACGGCGCCGTCGCTCGGCGTGCCCGCGTAGCCGACGCTCGCCTCCGGCAGCCGCCGCTCCGCGCGCAGCGCCAGGTGGGTCGGCACCGCGTAGTCGCGGGCGGGCGCCGAGGTCTCGGTGTTCGCGTCGGAGATCACCGGGGCGCCGGTGCGCCCGTCGACCACGCCGCTGTCGGCGCCGCCGTTGGCCGGGCCGCCGCCTCCGTTGCCGTTCACGCTCGCGTCCAGCCGCACGTACAGCCGCAGTCCGGCCGGCTGGAGCCGGGTGCGGACCACCACCGCGTCGCCGGCCGGGTCGGTGACGTAGGTGGTGGTCAGCCGGTAGCGGCCGGTCCTGCTGGAGGAGGTGATCGTGCAGGTCATGCCGGAGCGGTCGGTGGCCACCTGGTAGGTGGTGTCGCGGGCCTGCAACTCGGTGAACGTGCGGCCGTCGGTGACGACGAACTGCATGGTCTCGACGTTGGTGTTGTCGATGGTGGGCTCGTACACGTCGGACAGGACGCCGCCGGCCACGGTGTACCAGACCTTGGACGCCCTGCCGGTCGCCGTGCCCACGCAGTCCTTGCGCGCCAGGCCGAAGTGCGAGGCCGCTCCGGGGCCCCCGGGAGCCGGGCCACCGGCCGCCGCCGGAACGGCGGGGACCGTGACCAGCGACGCCACGACGGCCAGGGCGAGGGCGAACCGCCGGAACGATCGGACAGTGCGGGGTGTGCGGGCTGTGGGCATGCCATGCTCCCTCTCGGCACCGGCACGCGCCCCCACGTCGTGCGTCTCGTTGCAGAGAAGACCAGCCCGGCACGCCTGTCAACCCGGCGCGTCAGGTCGCCGTCACCGGGAAGTTCACCTGAGTGATCCGGTCATCAGGCCCGTGGCAGTGGCTCACCTGCTCGTCACCCTGCCCGGCCTGACCCGCGAGATCGGCGCGCGGGAGCCCGGACCGCCTCGTGGCGCCCCCTGGCGGACTTCGGGCGCAGCGGCCAGAGTGGAGCCTGAGAGATCAGAGCGGAGAAGGCCCCGCCCCGATTCCGGGGCCGGGACGACGAGCCGATCCTGGGGGCTACATGAGCGAGTCCGAGACGTTGCCGCTCTACATGCGGCGTAGTGAGTTCGACCCGGCTCCGGAGCTGGGGGCGTTGCGCGACAAGGAGGGCATCGCCCGCGTCCGCACGCCGTTCGGCATCGATGCCTGGCTGGTGACCCGCCACGCCGACGTGCGCGAGGTGCTGGGCGACGCGGAGCGCTTCAAACTGGCCCAGAGGGGCATCGCGGAGCTGCCCGGAGCGCCGAAGCTGAGCGACGAGGAGCTCGCCGTGCTGCGGGCGGGCAACCTGCTCGGCGTCGACCCTCCCGAGCACACCCGGTTGCGCCGGATGCTGACACCGGAGTTCACGATCCGCCGGATGCGCCGGCTGGAGCCGCGCATCACGAGCATCGTCGAGGAGCACCTGGACGCGATGGAGAGCGCCGGCTCGCCCGCCGACCTGGTCCCGTCGTTCGCGCTGCCGATCCCGTCGCTGGTCATCTGCGAGCTGCTGGGCGTGCCGTACGAGGACCGGGACGGGTTTCAGCACCGCACGACCCGGATGCTCGACATGTCGGTGCCGATCCAGGAGCGGATGGCGCTGCAGATGGAGTCACGCGCCTACATGGCCGGGCTGGTCGCCCGCAACCGGGCCGAGCCCGGCGAGGAACTCCTCGGCATGCTGGTGCGCGAGCACGGCGACGAGCTGACGGCGAACGAGCTGATCGGCATCGGCGCCCTGCTGCTGCTGGCGGGGCACGAGACCACGTCCAACATGCTCTCGCTCGGCACGCTGGCCCTGCTGCGCCACCCTGACCAGCTTGAGCTGCTGCGCAAGGAGCCCGAACGGATCGACGCCGCGGTGGAGGAGCTGCTGCGCTGGCTCAGCATCGTCCACTCCGGCACCTTCAAGGTGACCACCACGGAGGTCGAGCTGTCCGGCCAGACCATCGGGGCGGGGGAGCTGGTGGCGTGCGCGCTGCCCGCCGCCAACCGCGATCCGGCGCTGCTGCCCGACGCCGACCGGCTGGACATCACCCGGGGCGAGCCGGGCCACGTGGCCTTCGGTCACGGCGTGCATCACTGCCTGGGGGCGCCACTGGCGCGGATGGAGATGCGGATCGCCTTCCCGGCGCTGCTGCGGCGTTTCCCGGGGCTCCGCCTGGCCGGTCCCGAGGCGCGGTTCCGCTCGTTCAACATCGTGTACGGCCTGGCCTCGCTGGAAGTCGCCTGGTAGCGGACAATTCCGATAAAAGCTTTAATTTCGGCTGAAGTCGCGAAATTTCATCAATAAAGGCGTTCCATTCTCGGGCGTGATCGCTGGCGGCTACGCTTCGCCGCCATGATCGCCTTACGTGGGGAGCCAGTCCGATGACACGCGTGACTCGTGGCCGGGGAATTGCCGCCGCCATCGTCCTGTCCGTGATGACGGTCGCCTGTAGCGGCCCGGCGGAGCCCTCGCCGAAGAAGGTTCCGCTTGAGAAGAGCGTCATCACGGTGGGGGTCGTGCCGAGCGCCGACTCGGCGCCTCTCTATCTGGCCATGGCCAAGGGCTACTTCGAGCGGGAGGGACTGACGGTCAAGGCGACCATGATCACGGGCGGCGCCGCGGCGATACCTCAACTCAAGAGTGCCGCGCTGGACCTCACTCAGGCCGACTACGTCACGGCCCTCCTGGTCCAGCGGCACGATGAGGACGTCAAGGTGATCGCGGACCTGTACCAGGCGGCGCCTGGCGCCTTCGGCCTGATGGTCAAGGCCGATTCGCGGGTCGGGACCGTGGCCGGGCTCAAGGGCAAGTCGATCGCGGTCAACAACCTGTTGAGCATCGGCATGCTCGCCAGTGAGGCCACACTCAAGGGCGCGGGTCTGACGAAGAAAGACGTCAAATTCATCGAGGTTCCCTTCCCGGAGATGGAGCGCCGGCTCGCCGCAGGCGAGGTCGACGCCGCCTGGCTGCCCGAGCCCTGGGGCACCTCCGGCCAGCGGAGCGGCTCGCTGCGCCGGCTCGCCGACCCCATGACCGGGGACCTGGCCGACCTGCCGGTCGGCGGCTGGGTGGCCGCCGGCACATGGAGGGCCGCCAACCCCGCCACGCTGGCCGCCTTCCAACGCGGGATCGCGGCGGGGCAGCGTGCCGCCGGCGACCGCGCCGAGGTCGAGGCGGTGCTGCCGACCTACCTCAAGATCGACGCCGACAGCGCCGCGCAGACCAGGCTCGGCGTCTACCCTCCCGTGATGGCCACCGGAAAAGTGATGGACGAGAGAAGGCTGCAGCGGGTGGCCGACCTCATGCGCGACTACGGCTACCTCAAGGACCCGCTGGACGTGAAGAGCGTGGTCGCGGGCTGATGGACGTGAAGGGCGTGGTCACGGGCTGATCCCGGGGCCGGCCGTGCCCGGGGGCGGGTACGGCCGGCCGGGCGCTCGGGCCGCGGGCGCTCGGGCGGCGCGGCTCAGTTGACGACGTCGTCGCGCGCCTTCTCCAGGTGGCCCTTGAGCTCCTCCATGACCTTGGCGTAGCCGAGGTGGCTGTACCTCTCGGCCGCGTGCCACGGATACACCTGGCCGGCCTTGACCGCGGGAAGCTTGGCCCAGGTCGGCTTCGCGGCCATCTCCGCGGGTTTCATCGACTGGGCGCGCGCGTCGACCAGGATGACGTCGGCCGCGTACTTGTCGGCGTTCTCCCAGCTCAGCACCTCCCAGAAGCCGCCCTCGCTCTCGGTGGGCTTGGCCGGGGAGACCATGTTCAGCCCCAGCTCGCCGAAGTAGGAGAGATCGGGGTGGTCGGGCAGGTAGGCGACGTAAAGGGACTCGGGGGTGCCGGTGACGACCATGATCTTGAGGTCGGGTTTGGCCGCGCCGAGCGTCCTGAGCGCGGCGCCGGCCGCCTCGAACCGGGCCTTGGCCTCGGTCACGGGCGCGGCCCGCGGGTCGGCGCCCAGCGCGGCGGCCAGCTCGCCGTAACGCTCGATGATCTGTACGAGGGGCTTGCCGCTGAGCTGCACCCCCACCGACGGAGCGATCTGGTCGATCGCCGCGGCCGACTCCTCGGGCACGTACCACAGGGTGTCGCGCTGGTACATGCCCGCGACCAGCAGGTCAGGCTGGAGCGAGGCGTACTTCTCGACGTTGAACTCGCCCCAGACGTTGCCGATCGACTCGACCGTGGCGATGTCGACCTCGCCCACCTCCGGATCGCGGCCGCCGTCCTTGAGCTTGTGCGGGCCGAACACCGCGACGGGCCGCACGCCGAAGTCCCAGAGCGCGGCCGCCGCTCCCGACTGCGCCACCACGCGCTGCGGCCGCTGCGGCGTGGAGACGTTCTTGCCACGGTCGTCGGTCCAGGTCCAGGCGCTCTGCTGGGCCGTGGCGGACGGAGCGGCGGCCGGCGGCGCGGACGTGCCGCCACAGGCGGCGACGCCGATGAGGGCGGCGACGCCCATGGCCATGAGGCGGCGTCGCGGGGGGTGGGCCATGCTCTCTCCTTGAACACGGGGCTCTCGCCCGATCGAACGGTTTCGCCGGCCGACTCGGACCCCCTGGGCATGGCGGGGGAGGTCAACGGCCGGTCAGAGCTCGGCGCGGCCGAGGCGCCAGTACCCCATGAAGGCCACGGAGCGGCGGTCCATGCCCCGCTCGGCGACCAGGTGCCGCCGGAGCGCCCTGATGATCGACGCCTCGCCGGCCAGCCAGGCGTAGAGCGGGCCGGGTGGCCGCTCCTCCTGCGGTACCTCCCAGAGCTCCTCCGCGTCGACGTCGACGTCCTGGAACCCGTTCCGGCCCCCCTCCTGACCTGAGTCCGGGCCGGGCGGCGGGGGGAGCAGCCGGTCGGCGGCGGCGGCCACGGCGGGCCGGAGCAGGCTCCCGCGCTCGGCGCCGTCCCTGGGCAGCCAGGTGACCTTGACCTGGCTGGAGGTCAGGACGTCGAGCGAGTCGGCGGCGTAGGGCACCTCCATCAGCGCCTCGCCCGTGCAGCCGGCGGGCAGCCGTTCGAGCACGGAGGCGATGGCGGGCACGGCCGTCTCGTCTCCGGCCAGCAGGACGGGGCCCGTCTCCGCGAGTGGCCGGAACTCCAGACCGCCCTGCTCTCCCGGATAGTCGGCGTTCGGGCCGCACAACACCGCGAGGTCGCCCTGCCGGGCGTTCGCCGCCCAGCGCGCCACGGGGCCGCTGTGGCCGTCGCCCTCGTGCAGCACGACGTCGACGTCCACCTCACACGCCTGCGGGCGGGCCACCCGGACGGTGTACGTGCGGAACGGATTGCGCAGCTCTTCGGGCAGCTCCCGCCAGCGCTGGAACCAGTCCGAGCCCATGGGCAGGTGTGTCAGGCCGTGCTCGGGGAGCGGCAGGACGAGCTTGATCCGCTGGTCGTAACCGTTGTCGGCGAACCGGGCCAGGTCCGGCCCGGCGAACGTCACCCGGAGGAACGACGGGCTCAGCCGGTCCAGCCTGCTCACCCGTACGCCGAACATGCGAAAAGGCGTGGTCAATTCTTTGCCTCCTTTTAGGGAAGGCTAACCTAACTTGACCAGTTTCGCACCCACTGATCACCCTTCGGGAACGTCGCGTAGGTCACTGTCCGGTGGCGTCGAGTTCGGCGAACATGCCCGCGCCGTAGTGGCTGGGGAAGTTGCAGATGATCTCGTAACGGCCCGGACGCAGGGTCACCGTGGTCCAGCCCACGGAACCCGGAGCGATGCCCGCACCCTCGCCGGCGCCGCAGTTGCGCGCCGCCTCACCGAGGGCTCCCGTCTCGTCGGCCCGCCCCTGGGAGTCGACCGCCCGCTTCCCGGCGGCCTGCCCGGACGGCAGCGGCAGCACCACGGCCTCGTGCGCCAGGTCGGGGCCCTTGTTGTACACCCGCAGCGACACGGTCCCCGCGGGAACCTGGTCCGGCTTGACCGACAGGGTCATCCGCTTGCCGCCCGACGGCTGGTCGCTCACGGTCACGTCCACCACCTTGCCGGGCAGCGGCGGCGGGGTGCATTCCTGCTGGGACGGTCTGTGCTCCCCCAGGTCCGGAGTGCGTGCCATCGCCGCGGGCGACCCGGCAAGGGCCGCGGCGAGCATGATCGCGCTCATCGTCCCGGTGAGCCGTGCATCGTGAAGCCGCATCGGCCCCACCTCCCGCACGTGTGCGAGTCGTGCCCGCCGTCCCCCGCGGCAGCGCCCGGGATCGACCGGCGAGCGTCCTGACCTTCAGGGTACAGGGACGGCTCTGACCTGCGGTTCCGGCGATCCGTGGGGCGGATGCGCAGATCCTGCGGCATGGGCCGTCCTTGGCCCGGAACGGGCGTGTTCGCGGGTAGGGGATGGACCGGCCCCGGGTAAAAGTGCCAGAGGGTGAGGAGGAGTCGTGTGGGAGACCGGGGGGCCGAGCAGGTGGCGGCCCCTCATGTCGCCGGCGAACTTCGCGGTCCTGCTCGTCGTCGTCACCGGGGTGGTGGTCGGGCTCGACCTCATCACCGCCTCGGCGGCGTGGCTGGTGCCGCTGCTGGTGTTCCTGCCGGCGATCGTGTCCGGCCTCGGCACCGTAGGGCAGACGGCCTTCGCCTCCGTGTGGGTGGCCCTGGTGGTGGCCGCGTCCGTCACCTACCTTGGCGGGGACCTGCTCGGCAACCTGCTCGCGACCGGGTTCTCCGCCCTGTTCGGCCTGTTCAGCGTGCTCGGCTGCCGCTACCGCACCCGGCGCGACGAGGAGATCCGCCGGCTGCGCTCGGCGGCGTCGGCCCTGCAGCGGCAGATCCTGCGCCCGCTGCCGCTGCGCACCGCGGACGTCGTCGTGGACGGCGTCTACCGGCCGGTCGAGGAGGACGCCATGATCGGCGGCGACATGTACGAGGTCGCCGCCTCCGAGTACGGGACCCGGGTGCTGATCGCCGACGTGCAGGGCAAGGGGCTGACCGCGATCGGGACCGCGTTCGTCGTCCTCGGCGCGTTCCGCGAGGCGGCCCACCGCGAGCCCACGCTCCTCGGCGTCGTCGACGCGCTGGAGAGCGCCGTGGCGAGGCAGAACACGTCCGTCGCGCGCACCGGCGAGCCCGAGCGCTTCGTCACCGCTCTCGTGCTCGGCATCGGGCCGGGGCGGTGGGCCGAGGTCGTCGACTGCGGGCACATGGCGCCCTACCTGATCCACGACGGCCACGCGGGGCAGGTGGACATCGGAGAGCCAGGGCCACCCCTCGGCCTGGCCGAACTATCCCCCGAGCCGCGCCGGGTCGCGCGGTTCGCCTTCCCGGCACGGGCGACCGTCCTGCTGTGCACCGACGGCGTCACCGAGGCCCGCGACCGCGCCGGCGCGTTCTATCCGCTGGAGGAGCGACTGCGCTCCTGGGCCCGGGACCCGCCCGCGCGGCTCGCCCAGACCCTGAGCGCAGATCTGTCCGACTTCACCAAGTCGCCGACGCGCGACGACCTCGCCATCCTCACCATCCGCAGAAGGGGAGCGGCCCGCCGAGCCGTTCAGTGAGTCCGAGGCCCGCCAGGCGGGCGCTGGACGAAGCGGATGTGGAAGGCTGCCGGTATGGCTCCCAGGATCGCCACCGCGCGCCGCGTCGACCTGCCCGAACTCCTCGAATTCCTGCGCCCCAGGCACCGGGGCCTGCTGGCCACCGCCCGCCAGGACGGGCGGCCCCAGGTCTCGCCCGTCTCATGCGGCGTGGACGACCACGGCCGGATCGTGGTGTCCACCTATCCGACGCGGGCCAAGACGCGCAACGCCCGGCGTGACGAACGAGCCTCGATCTGCGTGCTGTCCGACGACTGGGATGGCCCCTACGTCCAGGTCGACGGGCGCGCCGAGGTGCTGGACATGCCTGACGCCCTCGACGCGCTGGTCGACTACTACCGGTCCATCGCCGGGGAGCATCCCGACTGGGACGAGTACCGTGCCGCCATGCGGCGGCAGGACAAGTCGCTGATCCGCATCCACATCGACCGCTGGGGCCCCATCGCGACCGGCGGCTTCCCGCCCGACCTGACCCTGCCCGCCTGACCCGCGCGGGTCAGTGCCGGTCGGCCAGTTCCGCCAGCAGGTCCTGCGAGTACGCGATCCGGCCGGTGAGCTCGGTGGCGGGCCGGTGGCAGAGCGCGAGGGCGGCGTCCGCCATGACCGAGGGCGGCTCGTTGTCCGGGGCGTCCACCGACGTCAGGTGGTGGAAGAGGGTGCCCGGCGTCGGGACGATCCCGTTGGGTGACAGGGCGTTGACCGCGACGCCGTCGGCGTAGAGCTCGGCGGCGAGCCCGGTGGTGAACCTCTCCAGCGCCGCCTTGCACATGCCGTACACCGTCCCGCCGAGCGCCGCGTACGGGCCCGGCGGGAAGTCGGGGTGCCGAGCCGCGATCGAGGAGATGTTCAGAATCCACCCCCGGCCCCGTTCGCGCATGCCGGGCGCGACCAGCCGCGACAGATGGAACGGCGCCTTCACCTGCACCTCGAACATCAGCTCGTAACGCCGGTCGGTGAAGTCCGTCACCGGGGTGAAGTAGGTGACGGCCGCGTTGTTGACCAGCACGTCCACCGGCCCGTAGCGGCTCTCGGCGGCCTCGATCAGCGCCTGGCGATCCGCCGGCCGCGACAGGTCGGCCGGCTGGGCGAACGCGGTGCCGCCGTCGGCCTCGATCTTCGCGACGGTGTCGGCCAGCGTCCCCTCCAGGCGGCTCTGCCCCGGTTCGAGGGTCCGGGCGGCGGCCACCACCCGGGCTCCTTCGGCGGCGAACAGGGTCGCGATGGCGGCTCCGATCCCCCTGCTCGCCCCGGTCACGACGGCCACCTTGCCCGCGAGAACGCCCACGTCACCCCTCCTGATAGTGGAACTTCACATTAGAATTGGTTTCGGGTCGGCGTAAAGGTTCCGGACCGCCAGGTCCATCGCGGTCATGGATCCCTCTTCGAACCGCAGATCCGGATGGCTTCGGCGCGCGACAGCGACCATCTTCGGCGACAGGTCGATGCCGAAAGCGTTCACCCCGAGAGACTGTAAATGCGCGGTGATGCGGCCTGGGCTCGCTCCGCGTCGCCTTGGCATGGGCGAGGCGGGCGCGTGTTCGATGTTCGCCGCCGCCCGAATGTGCCGTCAGGCGACGGAGAGGCGTCGCAGGCGGGGGAGGACGTACTCGCCGACCCGGTACGCCTCCTCCAGGTGCGGCCACCCCGACAGGATGAACTCCTCCACGCCCAGCGCCGCGTACTCCCGCAGCAGCGCCGCGACCTCGTCGTACGAGCCGACCAGGGCGGTGCCGGCGCCCTCGCGGACCAGCCCGACCCCCGCCCACAGGCCGGGGTGGATCTCCAGGTCGCGGGTGCCTCCCGCGTGCAGGTCGACCATGCGGCGCTGCCCGACCGAGTCGAAGCGGGCGAAGCGGCGCTGCGCCTCGGCGATGCGGGCCGGGTCCATGCCGGCGAGCAGGCGGCCGGCCTCGGCCCAGGCCTCGGCGGCGGTGTCGCGGGCGATGACGTGCACGCGCAGACCGAAGCGCGGCGCGCGGCCCAGGGAGGCGGCCAGGTCGCGCAGGCGGGCGATGCGCGTGGCCACGGCCTGGGGTGGCTCGCCCCACATGAGCGCCACGTCCGCGCGGCGGGCGGCGACCTGCTCGGCGGCGGGGGAGGCGCCGCCGAAGTAGACGTCGGGCGCCGGGTCGAGCGGCTCGGCCAGCCCGCCCGCCTCGACGTGGTAGTGCTCGCCCCGGTGGTCGTACGGCTCGCCGGCCCAGGTGCGGCGCAGCACGTCGAGGAACTCGTCGGTCCTGCCGTAGCGGGCGTCGTGGTCCAGGAAGTCGCCGTAGGAGCGCTGCTCGACCGGGTCGCCACCGGTGACGACGTTCAGCAGCAACCGCCCGCCGGAGACCTGCTGGAACGCCTGCGCCTGCTGGGCGAGCAGGGTGGGCAGGGTGTAGCCGGTCCGGAAGGCGACCAGCATCTTCAGCCGTTCGGTGTGCTGGCTGAGCGCCGCGCAGACGATCCACGGGTCGGGGCAGCCGGCCCCGACCGGCGTGAGCGCCGCCTCGAAGCCCGCCTCCTCGGCGGCCCTGGCCACCTGGGTCAGGTACGTCACGGTGGCGGCCCGCGCGGCGGGGCGGAAGCTGTCGGTGGTCGTGATGGCGGATCGGACGTCGTGGCCGTCGCCGGTCGTCGGCAGGAACCAGTGGAAACGCATCAGGTCACCTCTTCGTCGGACGCGGATCGCCGTACGGCTGCCGCTATGGTCTCCCGCACACTCGTGAACGCGGGATGGGTGTGCGGGTCAGAGGCCAGTGGCAGGTCAGAGGCCCGGTCGAGGACGAGCCGGCCGGGCCGCCTGCTGAGGACGAGGATCCGGGTGCCGAGGTAGACGGCCTCGTCGACGCTGTGCGTGACGAACAGCACGGTCTTGCCGGTGGCCTGCCAGATCCTGCGGATCTCCTCCTGCAGACGTTCGCGGGTGAGCGCGTCCAGGGCCGCGAACGGCTCGTCCATCAGCAGGATCGCCGGATCGGGGGCGAGCGCGCGGGCGATGGCCGCCCGCTGCTGCATCCCGCCCGACAGCTCGTACGGCCGCTGCCCGGCGGAGTCGGAGAGCCCGACCAGCTCCAGCAGCTCGGCGGCGCGCTCGCGGCGCCGGGGCGCGGGCATCCCGGCCAGCAGGAGCACGCCTCCCACGCGAAGCCCGACGCCGCGGATCACCGCTCCCACACACTCCCCACAAAACCGATTAAAAAGACTGCTTTAGTAGGAAATACGGCAGAGCCTCGCGCCGCGCGGCCCCCTCGGCGCGCCCCTGCTGCAGGACGTGTCCGCCCACCTCGTCTGCTTCCCCGACCAGACCGTCGGCGTGGGCGACCACATCCTCGTGGTGGGCCTGGTCGCCGAGGCGACCGTGTACCGCCCCGGCCGTCCCCTCCTCTACCACCAGGGCGGCTTCGGCCGCTTCGTCGCCCACCCGCGCCCGCGTGGACTCGTGACGGGTCGGGCTGACGAGCTCGATCTGAGTCACGATGATCAGCCATAACCGATGATGACGGCGCGTTGGGACTTACGGTTGAACAGTCGGCCGACGGCCCAGGCTGATCCGTTGCGCGGCGCGCTGGCCAGCGCCTTCACATCGATGTCTCGTAGGTACTGGAAATTTGGTGCGGCTGGCGGCCGCGGCACATCCCCCCACTGACCCGTGGGGCTCAATCGCGACGTGTGGAATGGGTAGGTTCCTGGTGTCGAGAGGAGGATCCCGCCGGATCCGTCTGCGGCAAGGTCTGTTCCACAGCAGCCTGGGGCCGTGTGCTTGGTCCACCGTTCACCGTCCCAGTGCAGGAGGATCGGCGGCGGATCGACAGGAAGGTCCCTCCCCTCGCCGTGGTTGTAGCTGTGGCTGCCGGCGGCCCACACGTTGTCGCGGGCCAGTGCGACCACCGAGGACAGTACGGCGCTCCCTTCCGGAGGCTTCGGCTCGGCGAACGCGTAGGTCGGGGTGGGTATCAGACGCCAGGAGCGGCCGTTCCAGTGCATCGTGGCGGGCTGGTTCAGCTCGGCGCCCGTCACCGCTGGTCCGGAATCTCGTGCGCCCACGGCCCACACATCCTCAGGGCCCGTGCCGCTGAGCGAGTGCGCATCCGCGGGGAGCCGTGTCCTGCGCCAGGACCGGCCGTTCCAGTGCATGGCGTCGGGCTTGTAGTAGCCGTGGAGAGTCCAGGCGTCGTCGGGGCCGAATACCTTGAAATCGGCGACATGCGCGGTATGGTGCATGGTTGGCATCTTTAGCCAGCGTGACCCGTTCCAGCGGAAAGCAAAGTAGTTGCCGTCCGCCGGGAGCGGCCCCTTCGGAACGAGGAGCCAGACGTTGTCCGGCGCCGAGGCGGCCACGTGTACGTCGCCCCATGTCGGTTCCGCATTCGGGGGCGATTCCTCGCCCGGAAGCAATCCCTCGTCCGAGGCCGGGGGGTACGTCGGTGGCAGGACCCCGTTCAGCTCCGCCGGAGGATCGACCTCCCGCCAACGCCTGCCGTCGTAGCGCAGCAGCAGCAGTTTGGTTCCCGAGCTTCCGACCGCCCAGGCCTCCTTCGGCCCCGCCACGGTGACATCCGTAAGCTCGGTCTTCCGCTGCTTGCTGATGTAGGCGTACCGCCAGCCGGCGCCGTCACCGGTGGGCATGGCGACCGGCCCCGGTGTGGGCGTCTCCTCGGGATCGTCCCCTTCGGGCGTCTCCTCGGGTGCGGACACCGTGGGCGCGTCGCTCGGATGAGTCGGCGTGGTGGCCTTACCACCGTTCGAGGGGGCGCAGGCCGCCGCGGTCACGGCAAGTGCGACGAGCAGAGTACCGATCATTCGCATCCGCGAGATGGTAGAGGGCTATGACCCGGTATAGCAGGCAAAGTCGCGCAAAGCGCGAGCAGCCGCTCCCTGGTCGGCGTGCCCGGCCTCCGTGTGGTGCGTGGTGCCGGGCCGCCTGCGAGAAGACGGTGGGTCACAGTCGCGCCGTTCCGCACGATCTACCGATGGAGGCGAGCGGAGTGAGGGGGCGGCATGGCGGCAGGGGGTGGCTCGCGCTGGCGGGTGGTCGTGGTCGTGGTGGGCATGGGCGGCCTGGCGCTCATGGTGGCGGCGATGGGGCTCGCCCTGCGGGGGAGTGACCTGCCGACCGCCGCCAACGTCGCCCAGCTGGTGTCGGTCACCCGGTGAGGTCGACGGCGGGGAGCGGGCCGACGTCTCCCGGTTGCTGCGCGCCTGGCTCCGGCCGGCCGGTGTCCGGTTCAGCGGGCGTACCGACCGGATGGACAAGATGGCCCGGCGATTCCGCAAGCTGGCGCGGCGGCGGCTGGTGATCCTCGGTGAGGCGGGCGCGGGCAAGACCACGCTGGCCGTGCTGCCGCCCTCTCACTCCTGTACGCCCGCCGGAAGGTGCCGCGGCGGCTGATGCGCTTCCTGGACGACGCCCACCGGGTCGGCCTGCTCCGGGAGGTGGGAGCGGTGTACCAGTTCCGCCACGCCAAGCTCCAGGACCGCCTCGCCCGGGCATACGAGGCGGATCCCGGCGAGCCCCGTCAGTCGGCGATGTAGTCGATCGAGCGGACCTCGTAACCGCGCACGGCCGAGCCCTTGACCCGCATGAACATGGCCCCGCCCTCGTAGGAGTAGGCGCAGCCGTAGCCCGTCTTCTCCTTGGTGCAGCCCTGGAAGAAGTAGGGCACGCCCCTGGGGTCGAACCGCACGCGGAAGAGCGTGTTGACGGCCGGTCTGGCCGCCACTTCGAGGCCGAGGTTACGGTCGCCCTTCTGCCACGCCCTGAACAGGTGCCCGGCGGCGGTGGACGGCTTGGTCACGTGCCGCGACTGGTAGACCCTGGTCACCTTCGAGCCGGAGACGACCAGGAGCAGACCGTTGTGCCCGCCCGGCACGCGCACGCTGGTGTGCGTGAACCGGCAGGCGTTGCCGGCGCAGCCCGCGAACACGTCGGGGGTCCGGTAGACGTAGGCGAAGATCGACCTGACCGCCGAGGGGGTGGCGACCCGGGCCGCCGCCGCTCGGTCGCGCGCGTTCCAGGCGCGGAACAACGCATTGGACACCTTCGCCGGTGAAGCCGTCTTCGCGGGCGACACCGTCGTCGCCGGGGTGGACGTGCCCGCCCGGGCCGCCGCGTTCGCGGCCGCCGGGAAGGACGCGATCAGAAGCGCGGCGACCGCGGTCGTCGCGGTCGCACCGGGCACCCATCGTCGTGACATGCCCGGAACAGTAGTGACATCGGCTTGCACCCGGATTGCCGCCCGCTTGTGCGGCCGGGCCCTCGCACCGGGCCGGGCCCCCGCGCCGGGCCGGGCCCCCGCATCGGGCCGCGCCTCCGCACCGGGCCGCGCCTCGCCATCGGGCCGCGACGTCCCGGTGACGGCAAGGGGGAAAGGCGCCATTAATGGAGATCCAGAACTTCCATTTCGGGCCACATGTCGACCATGGGTCGGGCAAAACCTTGATCATCTCCAACGGCTCAAGTACGTTCAGGACGTAGCCGGCCCCGGCCGCTCCTGGGCGGCCCGTTCTCGCGAAACGCCTCCTTTGACGTCACAGCCACGGATGACCGTGGCCGGTTCGGCGTGCCGTGGCCGGGGATGACGAAGATCCTTGGAGGTCACCCGTGAGCACCGATCTGGACGCCGTGATCGCTGACGCGATCGCCCCGTCCGCGGCCGAGACCGACCGCACCGGCGCCTTCCCGCGCGCCGGGCTCGAAGCCCTGGGCAAGGCCGGGCTGCTCGGCCTGACCAGCGCCGTCGAGGTGGGCGGCGGTGGGCAGGGCCTGCGGGCCGCCGCCGAGGTCGTCACCGCGCTGGCGGCGGTCTGCGGATCCACGGCGATGATCACCCTCATGCACTACTCGGCCACCGCCGCGCTCGAGGCGCACGGCCCGGAGGAGGTGCGCCGGGCCATCGCGGAGGGCCGTTACCTGGCGATGCTGGCGTTCTCCGAGACCGGCTCGCGCAGCCACTTCTGGGCCCCGGTGAGCACGGCCACGGCCGACGGGGGCGAGGCGCGGCTCGACGCGCGCAAGAGCTTCGTCACCGCCGCCGGCGAGGCCGACGGCTACGTCTGGTCGAGCCGGCCCCTGTCCCGGCCCGGCCCCATGACGCTGTGGCTGGTGCCGCGAGACGCGGCGGGGCTGCGGGTCGCCGGCTCCTTCGACGGGCTCGGCCTGCGCGCCAACGCCTCCAGCCCGATGGAGGCCGACGGCGTGCGGGTGCCCGCCGACGCCATGCTGGGGGCCGACGGCGACGGGCTGGACATCGCGCTGGCCACGGTCCTGCCGACCTTCCTGGTCCTCAACGCCGCCTGCTCCGTGGGCGTCATCGAGGCGCTGACGGCCAAGGCCGGGGAGCACCTGTCCAGGACGCACCTGGCCCACCTGGGGCAGCGGCTGGCGGACCAGCCCCAGGGCAGGTCCGCGTTCGCCCGGATCCGCACCCGCGCCGACCAGACGCGGGCGTTCCTGGACGACACCCTGACCGCTCTGGAGACGGGCCGCGAGGACGCGACGCTCCGCGTGCTCCAGGTGAAGGCGGTGGCGGCGGAGGCGGCGGCCGCGATCGGCGACGACGTCATGCGCCTGTGCGGAGGGTCGGCGCTGCGGCGTGACCTCGGCATCGAGCGCCACTTCCGCGACGCGCTCGCGGCCCGGGTCATGGCGCCCACCACCGAGGCGCTGGACGACTTCGTCGGCCGGGTCTGCCTCGGCCTGCCGCTGTTCGACGGAGCGGCGTCATGACGCTGCTGATGGGGGCGGTCGCCTACGACGCCAAGGTGGTGCCGATCTGGTCGGGGTTCCGCTCCTGGTTCCTGCGCCACGGGCTGCCGTTCGACTTCGTGCTCTACTCGACGTACGAGCGGCAGGTCGAGGACCTGGTCGCGGGCCGCGTCCACGCCGCGTGGAACTCACCGCTGGCCTGGATCCGCGCCCAGCGCCTGGCCGCCGCCCAGGGCTGTTCGGTCTCCCCGTTGGTGATGCGCGACACCGACCGCGACCTGCGCTCGGTCGTCGTCGTACGGTCGGACTCCGGCATCTTCTCGGTGGACGACCTCAAGGGGCGGACGGTGGGCACCGGCGCCGTCGACTCCCCGCAGGCCACGCTCCTGCCGCTGCACCACCTGCGGAGCCTGGGGGGCGAGTTCGACGTGCGGCGCTTCGAGGTGGGGGTGGGGCTGCACGGCGACCACATCGGCGGGGAGCGCGAGGCCGCCCGGGCGCTGATGTCCGGCGACGTGGCCGCGGCCTGCCTGCTCGACGCCGACCACCTGCTCTTCAGCCGCGAGGGCACCCTGCCCGCCGGGTCCACCCGGATCCTCACGACCACCGAGCCGTACGACCACTGCAACATGACCGTCGTCGACACGGCGCCGGAGGAGCCGGTGCGCCGGTTCGGTGCCCTGCTGACCGGCATGTCCTACGCCGATCCGGAGGTGCGGCCCCTGCTCGACCTGGAGGGGCTCACCGCCTGGGTGGAGGGCCGCACGACCGGCTACGGCGAGCTGGAGGCGGCCGTCGACGCGTGCGGCTTCTACGACCGGGCCGGCCGGATCACCGCGGACGGCTACCGGCCGTGACGGACCCGGTCGCCGACCTGCGGGAGCTCGGGTTCGACCAGGGCGCGCACCTCATTCTGCGCCGGGAGCTGGCCCGCCTGCCGGTCGGCGGGCGGCTCCGCGTCGCGGGCGCGCACGAAGCGCTCGTCGTGCATCTGGCCGCCTGGTGCCGGAAGGAGGGGCACGCGTGCGGGCCGGTCACCGGCGGCGACGAGGACGGGGCGCGGGCGTGGGTGGTGCGCGGCCGGGCCGGTCACGACCGGTGGGCCGGCGCCGAACGGGCCGGCGGGTCGTCCCCCGCCCGCGTGGTGTCCCGGCCGCCGTCCCACTGGGGCCTGGCGGCCCGCGGTGCCCTGGTCGAGTCGGGCGGCCCCGAGACGCCGTTCGACTTCGACCGCAAGGAGACCGTCTGGGCCGAGCTGGCGCCCCGGCTGTACGCGCAGGCGGCGGCGCGGCAGTGGGACCCGGAGGCGGCGGTGGCCTGGGACACCCCGTTCGAGCTGCCCGCCGAGATCGAGGCGGCGGTCGTCCAGGTGATGACCTACCTGGTGGAGAACGAGCAGGCGGCCCTGGTCGTCCCGGCCCGGCTGCTGGCCCGGGTGCATCCGCATTTCCGCGAGGTGACCCAGCTGCTGGCCGTGCAGGCGGCGGACGAGGCCCGGCACGTCGAGGTGTTCACCCGCCGGGCGACGCTGAAGGGCGACGACCTGGGCACCTCCTCGGCCGGCGGTCGCGCCTCCCTGATGTCGCTGCTGGCCGAGCCCGACTTCTCCCTCGCCTCGTTCCTGCTGTCGGTGCTGGGCGAGGGCAGCTTCCTCAACCTGCTGTCCTTCCTGGACCGGCACGCGCCCGACCCGGTGACCCGGCGGGTCGTCGCGCTGGCGCACCAGGACGAGGCCCGGCACGTGGCGTTCGGCATGGCCCACCTGGAGGAGCAGGCCCGGCGCGACCCGGTGTTCCGGGGCCGGCTCAGGACCGCGATCGAACGGCGGCACGACGCGCTGGCCGACACGGCGGGCATCAACGAGGACGTGCTCGACGCGCTGACCGTGCTGGCCGCGGGCGAGTGGAGCCCGGCCGCGATCGCCCGGGGGCACGCGGCGGTGCTGCGGCTGCAGGAGGAGATGTTCGAGGGGCGCAGGAACCGGCTGGTCCGCCTCGGGTTCCCCGCTGACGAGGCGGTCGAGCTGTCCCGCTTACACACCCGTAATTTCATGTGAGCGTGTCATCTGGATATCCCCCATACGCTGATATGTCAGCCTTTACAAGATCTTGTCAAGCAATAAAAGCAGTGTTACCTCTTGCGGGGACGCGTGTAATTTCGCGCGTTCTACGCGTGCATGGAGGGGTACATTGTCCACCAGACCCTGGTTACGCAGCACCGTCGTCATCGCCGTCACCGCCCTGGCCCTCCCCATCGCCGGGGCCGCTCGGGGCGAACCCGGCGGGACGGCGTCCGTGGTCCACGACTTCCAGGCCGAGGAGCACGGCAAGCCCGATCTCGACAACCGGCGCGGCAGCGTCCCGCCGCCCGCCGGAGCCAACGCGCGGACCGCCGGACCGGCGGCCGAGATCCGCTGGAACACGCTCGGCACGCCCGCCGTCGTCACCGGCGCCGAACCTCTCGCCGAGGGCCTGGCCGCCGACCCAGAGCAGGCCGCCCGGGCGTACCTCAAGGACAACGAGCGCCTCTTCGGCCTGTCCGCCGCCTCGGTCGACGCTTTGGAGAAGGTCGCGGTCAACCCGATCGGCGCGGGGCACGCCGTACTGCTGCGCCAGCGCTTCGGTGACCTGCCGGCCGGCGTGGACGGGCTCGTCTCGGTCGGCGTGGCCGAGGGGAAGGTCAGGCACGTCACCTCCTCGCTCTCGCGTGAAACGGCCGCGCCCCCGGCCGCCGCGATCACCGGGCAGCGGGCACTGGAGATCGCCGCCCGTGACGGCGGGATCGACCTGGCCACGGCGCTCACCAAGCAGGCCACCGCGGTGGCCGTGCCCGCGCCGGACGGCGTGCACAGCGCGTACCAGGTCGTGCTGATCGGCGGCGACCAGGCCGAGCCCGCCGCCTACACCACCCATGTCGACGCGGTCAGCGGCGAGATCCTGGTGCGCGAGAACCTGGTCGACCACCTCGACCCCGACCACCCGCAGTGGGCCGCCTTCCCGGCGAACCCGCCGGCCGACTACTCGTCCACCGACACCCGTCAGACCTGGTGCTTCGTCGCCGGTCCGGGCTGCGACCTCGTGGTGGGCGGCGACCCGGCGACCGGCCGGGCCTGGGACGTCGACCACGCCACGCAGACGCCGAGCAACACCAGCCTCGGCAACGCGGCACGTACCTTCGAGAACCGGGCGAGCGGCGACCCGTTCACGGTCGGCACCCGCGGCAACGTGGCGACGCCGAGCCGCGAGTACGTCTATCCGTGGCAGAACACCTGGCACCAGGCCAAGTGCAACCCCGCGGTGTTCGACCAGCCGGGCGAGAACGACCTTGAGGCCTCGATCTCCAACCTGCACTCCATGCACAACCGCATGCACGACTGGTCCTACCGGCTCGGCTTCACCGAGACCGCGTGGAACATGCAGACCGACAACGGCGACCGCGGCGGGCTCGGCAACGATCCCGAGCAGGGCAACGCCCAGGCGGGCGCGCGCGTCCTGTCCGTCCGCGACAACGCCAACCAGATCACCGGCCCCGACGGCGTCGCGCCGATCACCAACATGTACCTGTGGCAGCCGATCGCCGGCTCGTTCTACTCGCCGTGCACGGACGGCGACTACGACATGTCGGTCATCGGCCACGAGTACACGCACGCGATCTCCGGCCGCATGATCGGCGGCCCGAACGCCGGATGGAGCGGCGCGCAGGCCGGCGCGATGAACGAGAGCAACTCCGACCTGGTCGCCATGGAGTACCTGTTCGAGTACGGCTTCCGTCCCGCCGGCCTCACCCCGTACGTCACCGGCGGATACGTCACCGGCGACCCCGGCCGGGGCATCCGCAACTACGACATGTCCAAGTCGCCGCTCAACTACAGCGACATCGCCTACGACCTCGTCGGCCAGCAGGTCCACGCCGACGGCGAGATCTGGTCGGCCACCCAGTTCGACGTACGGGCGGGCTTCGTCAAGAGGTACGGCACGGGCACCGCGAAGCAGCAGCGGGCCTGCGCGGACGGCCAGAAGCCGGTCGCCGAGTGCCCGGGCAACCGGCGCTGGGCCCAGCTCTCCTTCGACGCCCTGCTGCTGATGGCCTCGGGCGCGGTCAGTTACGTCGACCACCGCGACGCGCTGCTCGCGGCCGACACGATCCGGTTCGGCGGCAAGAACCACGACATCATGTGGCGCGCGTTCGCCGAGCACGGCCTCGGCCAGGCCGCGGCCAGCAACGGCCCGAACGACCCCGACCCGACGCCGAGCTTCGTCAACCCGGCCGGCAAGAACGGCTCCCTGCAGCTCAAGCCGCTGGGCGAGGCCAAGGGCGCGGCGCTGCGCCTCTACGTGGGCGACTACGAGGGACGCGTGGTCCCGGTCGCCGACACCGATCCCGCCACCGAACTCGGCGACACCGTGGAGATGACGCCCGGCGTCTACGACTTCGTGGTCACGGGCAACGGGTTCGGGCACACGCGGCTGAAGTTCGTCGTCGTGGGCGGCGTCAAGCTGCCCCTTCCGCTGCCGCTGTCCCGCAACCACGCCTCCTCCACGGCCGGCGCCACGGCGACGGGCGACGGCGTCAACCACGCCAAGCTGATCGACGAGACCGAGGCCACCAACTGGGCCTCCCTCACCGGCGCCCCCGCAGGCAAGGCGGTCACCGTGGACCTGGCCGGCGACGGCCCCGTCACCGTCCGCCGCGTCCAGGTGAGCGCCATGCTCAGGCCCAACGTCGGCGACCCGGCCGACCCCGGCGGGCAGAACCGCTTCAGCGCGCTGCGCTCCTTCGAGGTGCTCGCCTGCAAGCAGGACTGCGCCACCCCGGCCGGCTTCACGAAGATCTACACCAGCCCGGCGGACGCGTTCGACGCCACGCTGCCCCGGCCCAGGGGAGCGGACCTGCTGATCAAGTCGTTCCGCGTCCCCCCGACCACCGCCACCCACCTGATGCTCCGCACGGTCACCAGCCAGTGCACCGGCAACCCGCGCTACGCCGGTGAGCAGGACGAGGACCCCAACTCCGCGACCGACTGCGCCACCGCCAGCCCGCTCCGCGACCAGATCCGGGCGGCGGAGTTCCAGGCGTTCTCGCACTGACCCTCGGTTCCCGCACGGCTCGCGTCCCCTTCCGGGGCGTGAGCCGTGCGGCGCGGCGACGGATCATCCCTCAGGGACCCCGGTTCAAGGAGCGATCGGGAGGAAGAAGCGGTGGCGTTCATCGGGGGTGAGCAGACGGAAGACGCGGGAGCGGGCCAGGGCGAGCAGAGCTTCGGTGTTGAGGATTACCGGCCAGACGCGAGCGGTCGCATCGCCTGAGGCTGTGATCAAGGAGGTGCCATCGGGGGACCAGGAGACGCCCTCGGACCAAGCTCGGTGGCCGCGGAGGATGGCCAGTTCGACCGCCAGGTCGGTGTCCCAGACCCGGGCGGTGCCATCGTCGAGGGCCAGGGCCAGCCGGTTGCCGCTGGGGGCCCATGACATGTCGCGGACAACCTCTTCCTGTTGGCCCAGGTCCTTGATGAGGTCGAACGTTGCGGGGTTCCAAAGGAGGAGGCGGCGGTCTCGGGAGCCGGTGGCAACCGTTTCCCCATCGGGGGACCATGCGACGCCAGTCACCGAGTCAGTATGAGTGGCGAAGGCGGCGAGTTCGATAGCGGACTCAGCTGACCACAGGCGGGCGGTGCCGTCGTTGGAGCCGCTGATCAGGCGGGTGCCATCGGGAGACCAGGCCAGGGAGCGGACTAGCGCCCGGTGACCGCGCAGGACCGCGGTCTGCTCGCCGGACGCGGGGTTCCAGAGTCGGATGGTGTCGTCGCGGCCGCAGGTGGCGACGCGGTCACCAGACGGTGAAAAGAAGACTCGGCGGACTCCTTCCTCGTGGCCGGTAAGGCGGCGGGTCTCGACGCCGGTGGCGACCACTACGCCGTCAGGAGACCAGGCCACTGCGCGGACCCAGCCGGTGTGGCCGGTGAGACGGACGCGTTCGGGGGACGGCGCGGCGTCCCAGACGCGGATCGTCCCATCGCGGGACGCGCTGGCGACACGGCGGCTGTCGGGTGACCAAGTGACGTCCTCCACCCAGTCGCCGTGGCCGCGCAGCACGGCTTCCTCCTCGCCCTCGCCGGCCGTCCACAGCCGGACGGTCGCGTCACGTGAGCAGCTCGCCAACCGGGTGCCGTCTGGTGACCAGGCGAGCGACTCGACGTTGCTCTCGTGCCCGCGCATCAGCAGTCGCTGTTCGGAGCGGGAAACGCTCCAGACCCTGATGGTCATGTCCCGCGAACCGCTGGCGAGTAGTGTGCCGTCCGGCGACCACACGACGGCCTCGACCCAGTCGCGATGGCCGCGCAGCATGACCGGCGGACGGTCCGAGCCGAGCGACCACACGCCGACCGTGCCGTCCCCCGATGCCGAGGCCAAGCTCACAGAGTGCGGGGAGAACTCGACGTCCTGCACCCAGTCCTCGTGCCCGATCAGTGTGTCGAGCGGTGCACCGTTCTCAGCCGACCACAAACGCACCTGGCCGTCGCGCGCGCAGGTGGCGATCATCTGCCCGTCCGCCCGCCAGTGGCACGACTCCAGCCGGTTCGTGTGCCCGGCAAGAGCGAACATCTCGGCACCGCTGGCGACGTCCCACACACGTGCTGTCTGGTCGTACGCAGTCGACACCAGCCGCGTCCCGTCCGGTGACCATGCAACCTTGGACACCCGGTCTGAGTGCCCTCGCAGCACCCTCACCTCATGCGATCCGTTCACGTCCCACAGCCGAATGGTGTGGTCGTGTGACGCCGAGGCGAGCGTCGTGCCGTCCGGCGACCAGGCCACGCCCCACACCCAGTCGTCGTGCCCACGCAGCTGGATCCGCTGCCTGCTCGTCCAAGCGCGCGGAACGCCGGGACGCGCGGTGCGCACTCCTCAATGGCCGCTATGGCCAGCAGAATCCCCAGCTCAGGGTCATGTCCGGCGGTCAGCATAGCCTGCCCGGCCAACGAGTCCGATAGCCGTTCACGCCAGACCAGGTCGTCGTTGCGCGAGGCAGCGAGGAACTCGGCAACCTCGGATACCTCGTGGTCGGCGTTCTGCTCGGCCCACCGCATCGCGGTGTCGAGGCGTTCGCCGCGTAGCAAGAACGCCTTTTGCCGGTTCGACCTGACCCATTCGGCCGCCCAGCGTTCCAGCTGAGTGCGCCGTCGGAGTTCGTCGGCGTGCGACTCGACCTCCTGGCGCAGGGGCACCCAGTGCCGGAACAGTGCCTCGTGAGCCACATCCAGCACCGTGTCCTCGCCGTCGGTCTTGCTAGTCAGCAGCCGTGCATTCACGAAGGCGTCTGCGATCTGCTGTTCGTCGTCGGCCAGGTCAGTCCGGCGTACTCGGCGGCGGGTCGGCTCGGGCCCTTCCCAGGTGACGAACTTCAGCAGCATCCGCAGCGCCTCGGCTTCGCCGAAGGTGCTGGACAATTCGCCGATGAGCCGTTCGGCCCGTCGCGAGATGGCTCCTCGGACCCCTCCGAACCGCTCGTAGTCCTCGAGGCTGAGCGTTTGCCGTCCTCGGGAGCGTTCGTACAGCTGTTGGAGCAGATAGGCCAGCAATGGCAGTGCGTCTCCGCCGCCCGTGTCGGTGACCATTCGGCTGACCAGCCCGGGGCTGAACATGATCCCGGCCAGTGCGGCCGGCCCTTCGATGGCCTCGCTGAGCGCGTGCCCGTCGAGCACCCCTACGGTCACGGGGTTGTGCGCCAGGTGCGCGAACCTGGAGCTGAGCAGCTCGGTCAGGAATTCCGACCGCATGGTGGCGACGACCCACAGGTTCAGGTCGTGTCGCAGCGTCTCGTGCAGGAGGTCGAGTAGTTCCTCGGTCTCCGCCCGTCCTGCGAGAGTGAACAGCTCCTCGAACTGGTCGATCACGATCAGCCGGCGATGCTGCCCTGCGACTGCCCGTAGCCGCCGTCCGAGGGCCTGGTAGCCGCCAGTACGCAGTTCGGGCTCCAGCGTATCGGCGTCGGTCACGGGCGGCAGCTGGGCCAACACCTGCGCCAAAGCGGCGAAGGGCTGTCCGCCTGGTTGGAACGGCGGGATCACCTGCCACCGCGTCCCCCTCCGGGTGAGTGAGGGGATGACCCCGCCCTGCACGAGGGAGGACTGCGAACGCCAGAACGAACACCGGAATCAGGGCCAGCATCGATTTGCTGTCGCCCGTGATCAGCGAAAGTGCGGAAGCAAAGGCGAGAACGAGCCCGGCAACCCCCACAGCTGAAGCTGACGCAGAAATCTCTTCGGCCACTTCCGCCGTGAGGACATGATCCTATGGTCACAAAAAGACCGGCGAACGACCATACTTTCTCTGGAAAAGGCGATCCGCCCCCGGCCTCAAAGTGCCTGCCCGGGAGAAAGCCCCGCAATGAAATAACACCACGCTGTATCGGTCGCGCAAATGAGGCCTGGCGGTGCAGCCAGGCTGTCCCAGGGCGGGCTGCCTTGTGGAGCCGGAGGCCACGCGGCTGATCGCGGGACGCCGAGGCGGGAACCCGCGGGGGCGCCGAAGGTGACAGGCGGACGCTGATGCGGCGGCGTTCTGTGACGGATTGGCATGGATTGTGCGTCGCTCTGATCACGGCATCTTGTGTCGGATCCGTCCAGATCATTGCGTACGAGACGCACTTCTCCCGTGGAGGTCCTCTTGCGTTTACCCATCGCCCTCCTGAGCGTCGCCGTCTCGGCCGTTCTTCTCCTTCCTCCCGGGGCGGCGGCCGCCGATCCGGTCGCGCCACCCACCCCCGCCGTCCGGGACTTCGGCAACGGTCCCGAGCGGAGCGAGGAGGCGGCCGGTGTCTCCGAGCGGGCCGAGGCGCTCCGCGCCCCCGCCGAGGAGCCGTTCCGGCACGTTCCCGACCGCGACCGCGGGTATCCCCGGCAGACCCTGCTGCCGGTGCCCGCGGAGAATCCCGCCGACGCCTCCATCAAGCTCGGCCTGGTGCCGTACCACGGCATCGCGCCCAGGCTGAACGACCTGCAGAAGCGGAGCAGGCGGGTGAGCGTGGAGGTCATCGGCCGCACCCACCAGGGCCGCGACCTCTACCTCGTGACCGTCACCGCGCCGGAGAACCGCGCCGAGGCCCGCGAGCAGGACCGGATCCGCGAGCGCATCGAGAACGACCCGGCCGCCGCCGCCCGCGACCGCGGGCTGGCGAAGAAGTACAAGGCGCCGATCTTCGTCAACGGCAACATCCACGGCAACGAGTGGGAGGGCACCGACGCCTCCCTGCGGGTGATCGAGGAACTGGCCACCAGCACCGACCGCAAGGTCGCCGACCTGCTCGGCCGGACCCGGCTGCACCTCAACGTCACCGCCAACCCCGACGGCCGGTTCAACGGGGTGCGCGCCAACGGCGCCGGCTTCGACCTGAACCGCGACTTCGTCACCGCCTCGCAGCCCGAGGTCAGGGCGATGCGCCAGGTGATGATCGACACCCAGCCCGTCGCCATGGTCGACCTGCACGGCTACGTCAACGGCACGCTCATCGAGCCCACCACGCCGCCGCACGGCGCGAACTACGAGTACGACCTGTTCATCAGGAACACCTACGCCAACGGGCTCGGCATGGAGGCCGCGGTCAAGGCGCTGGGGCACACGCCCGAGGCCGACGGGGTGTTCCCCCCGCAGATCCCGTTCCGGGACTCCCCGGAGGGCTGGGACGACTGGCCGCCGATCTTCACCCCGCAGTACGCGCCGTTCCAGGGCGCGGTCGCCTCGCACACCGTCGAGATCCCGCTGCGGGTCAACGGCTCCGACTACGCCAACCTGCCCGCCGAGGAGCTGCGCCGCCGCTCGGCGATCAACACCGAGATCGCCGCCGCCGCCATCCGGGCGACGCACGGCTTCGTACGGGACAGGCACGACCAGCTGATCGCGGACCAGATCGAGGTCTTCCGGCGCGGCGCGGCGGGCGAGCCGGCCAGGACCGTGCCGCTCGGCATCGTGCCCGGCTTCGGCCCCGAGGACGTCTACACCACCACCTACCCCCGGGCGTACGTGATCCCGGCGGGCGCCGGGCAGCGCTCGGCCACGGCCGCCGCACGCCTGGTGGACCACCTGGTCGCCAACGACGTCAGGGTGGAGCGGGCGAGGCGGTCGTTCGCGCTGAACGGGAAGACCTACCCGGCCGGTTCGTACGTCGTGGACATGCACCAGCCCAAGCGCGGGCTGGCCAACGTGATGCTGGAGCCCGGCGCCGACATCTCGCCCAGGGTGGACGCGATGTACGACATCTCCGGCTGGAGCCACGCCCTGATCTGGGGGGCCACCGTGGACACCGTCACCTCGGGCTCCCTCCGCGTGTCCGGCGAGCCGGTCAGGGCGGCGGCCCCGACCGGCTCGGTCCCGAAGGCTCCGGGGGCGCTGGCGCTGAAGGTGACCGACGCCAAGGAGGTCCTGGCGCTGAACGAGCTGCTGGCCCAGGGCGTCGCCGTGACCTGGGCGAGTGACGGCACCGCGATCGTGCCGGCCGCCGCGCGGGCCGCCGCCAGGGCGGTGTCCGGCACGTACGGCGTGGCGTTCACCCCGGCCGGCGCGACCACGGGCACCCCGCTCTCCCCGGTGCGGATCGCCGCGGCCGTCTCGGCCGACGAGCTGTTCACGCTGCGTGAGATGGGCTTCGCCGTCACCCCGGTCTCCACCGCGGTCCTGAACGCCGGCTTCGACTGGAGCGGGACCGACGTGCTCTTCGTCTCCAGCGGGCTGAGCCACGCGGCGCTCAACCCGGCGGCCCGGGCGGCGCTCGACGGGTTCCTCGCCACCGGCGGCGTGGTCACCCGGGGCGGCACCGGCGCCACCTTCAACGCCGCCGCCGGGCTGCTCACCGCGACGGCGGTCGCCGGGCGCGGCGACGCCAACGGTGTCGTGCGGGTCACCTCGTCGGCCGGACCCGTCGGCAACGGCTCGCCGGAGCACTCGTTCGTCTACTCGCCGCGCTGGTTCACCGGCCTCGGCCCCGAGGTCACGGTCGAGCAGTCGTACGCGGCCGACGGGCCGCTGGTCTCCGGCCACTGGCGGCCCAACGCCAACGGGACCGGCGGCCAGGACGCGGCCAGGAACCAGGCGGCCGTGGTCAGCGGGCGTGACGAGCGGGGCGCGGCCGTGGTGCTGTTCGGCACCGAGCCGATGTTCCGCAACCACCCCAAGGGATCGTTCCCGCAGGTGGCGAGGGCGTTGTACTGGTCGGCCTCGGTGACCGCCCCGGCCGTCACCACGCCCTGACCTCGGGCCCGCGGGCCGGTGACCAGGTCGCCGGCCCGCGGGCGTCAGCCCTTGCCCAGACCGAGCGTCTCGGCGGTGAGCGCCAGCGCGGTCAGGTGGCCGTCGACCGAGCCGAGGCCGGCACCCATGGTGTTGACGGCGAGGTGAGTGGCGCCGGCCTCCCGCCACCGGCCGGCCAGGCCGGCCAGCGCCTCGGGGTCGCCCGTCCAGTTGACCCGGCCCTCCATGCCGAGCGTGGCGGGGTCGCGGCCGGCCTCGGCGGCGGCCCCGTCCACGATCGCCTTGGCCTCGTCCAGCTCGGGACCCGGGGACATCTGCGGGAACCAGCCGTCGGCCAGCCGCCCGGCCCGGCGGTACGCCGGGGGCGAGAAGGCGCCGAACCAGACGGGGATGGGCCGCTGCACCGGCAGGGGCGCCAGCCCCGCTCCGGTCACCTGGTCGTAGGCGCCGTCGAACGTGATCGACGGCTCGGTCCACAGCCGGCGCAGCAACGCGATCTGCTCCTCGATCCGCCTGCCCCGGGTGGTGAAGTCCTGGCCGAGCGCCTCGTACTCGACCCTGTTCCAGCCGAGCCCCACGCCCAGCCGCAGCCGCCCGCCGCTGAGCAGGTCGACCTCGGCCGCCTGCTTGGCCACCAGAGCCGTCTGGCGCTGGGGCAGGATGATGATGGAGGTGACCAGGTCCAGCGAGGTCAGCGCGGCGAGGTAGCCGAAGAGCACCATCGGCTCGTGGAACGTGCTCCGCACGTCGTAGGGCCCCTGCCAGCCCTGGTGCACCTCCGGGTCGGCCCCGACGACGTGGTCGTAGGCCATGACGTGCTGGAAACCGAGCTCCTCGACCGCTTGGCCGTAGGCGCGCACCGCGCCCACGTCCGCCCCGATCTCGGTCTGGGGAAAGACGACACCGATCCGCATGCATGGCTCCCGTCACGTGCTGGCGAACTCGCCGACCATCATCGCCCGGGTGGTCCCGCCCGTCCGCGAGCGACCCCCTGGGCGGCGCCCGTGTTTCGTGAAATGTGGGTCATTCGCCCCCCGCCTCGCGCCCCGCCTTCACCGGCAGAACGGGATACTCGACTAGAATGGCAGCTTGACCCTAGTAAATGCTGATATGTCGTCAAGGGAGGCAGAGCCCCGCGCGGGCTCGCTGTTGTGGCTGGGCTGACGAGCGGGCTGGGCCGCGAGGCGACCGGTGCGGTGTGGCGCGCCGCGCCGCATCCGGTGCTGGTGGTCGACGCCGACGGCGTCATCGAGCAGCTCAACGAGCCGGCGCGGCTGATTTTGCCCGGTGCCGCCCCCGGAGTGCCGCTGGCCGCCGTCGCACCGGCATGGCTCGTCGAGGAAGCCGGTTCCGGCCCGGTGCGCGGACCGATCGGGGATCGCGTGTTCGAGGCGCGGCCCGTCCGCGACGACGACCACGACGGCCTGGTGTGGTGGCTGACCGACCGCACCGACCACGAACGGGTCGCCGAGGCGCTACGGGCCGAGAGGGAACGCACCGCGTTCCTCGTCGACGCGTCCAACGAACTGCTGGCCTCCCTCAACCTCGACCGCTGCATGGAGGTGGTCGCGCGCCTCGCCACGCGGTACCTGGCCGACGCCGCGCTGGTGATCCTCCCGCTGGCCGGACGCCGCCATCCCGTCGCCTACTGCGGCCCCGACGGCCGCGTGGTCCGTGAGCACCTGGCCGTGGACCCCCACGAGTTGCCGGGCCTCGCCGAGGCGCTGCAGGGGTTCCCGCCGATGCCCTCACGCTGGATCGACCCCGCCGCCGCTCCCGGCTGGGTGGCCCGCCAGGGGCTCGGCGAGCTGGGCTCCATGGTGGTGACCGCGCTCCCGGGCCACGGCGTGTCGGCGGGCGCGCTGGTGCTGCTGCGGCGCTCGGGACAGGCCGGCTTCTCCGAGGGTGAGGAGGTGGCCGCCCGGCTGTTCTCCGCACGGGCCGGCGCGGCGATGTCGGCGGCACGCCTGTACGCCGAGCAGGCGTCCATCACCGAGACCCTGATGCGGGAGCTGCTGCCGCCCCGGACGCGGCACCTGGACGGCGTGGAGCTGGCGGCCCGCTACCGGCCCTCCGGGCTCAGCGAGCGCGTCGGCGGTGACTTCTACGACCTGCACCCCGCCCCGGAGGAAGGCCAGGAGTCGCTGATCGTGCTCGGCGACGTGTGCGGCAAGGGCCTGGAGGCCGCCGTGCTCACCGGCACGATCCGCAACACGCTGCAGGCGCTGCTGCCGATGGCCGACGACCACCACCGAGTGCTCGAACTGCTGAACGGCGCGCTGCTGAGCGGCGACCGGTCGCTGTTCGTCACGCTCGTGCTGGCCTCGGCGCGGCGCGTGGGGACGCGGGTGTCGCTCCGGCTGACCGGAGCCGGACACCCGCCGCCGCTGATCGTACGGGCCGACGGCCGGGTCGAGGCGGCCCGCACCGGCGGCACCCTGATCGGGATGCTGGAGACCATCACCAGCACGACCGACACCGTGCTGCTCGACCCCGGCGAGACCTGCGTCCTCTACACCGACGGGATCACCGAGGCGAGAGGCGGCCCGCTGGGCGACGAGATGTTCGGCGAGCGGCGGCTGCGCGAGGAGCTCGCGCAGTGCGCCGGCATGCCGCCCGAGGCGCTCGCCGAACGCGTGCAGATGCTGGCGTCCCAGTGGGCGGGCGACGGCGACCACGACGACATGGCCGTCATCGCCATCACCGCGGCCCGTCCGGCCCGGACGGCCGGCCAGGAGGGGCAGATCCCTTGACCGACGTCGCACAGCGCAACGACGGCCTCGCGACCTGGACGGACGGCCTCTGGGAGGCGGCCGTGGCCGGTGACGAGTACGCGGCGACCGACGCCGCCCTGGCCGCCCTCGACCACGGCGTCGGCATGGAGACCCTGCTGATCGAGGTCGTGGCCCGGGTCCAGGCGCGCGTCGGGCAGGAGTGGGCCGCCAACCGGATCACGGTCGCGCAGGAGCACTCCGCGACCGCCGTGAACGAACGCGTGATCGCCGCGCTGGCCCTCCACCCGGCCGCGCGCGACGCGGCACGCGCCGAACCGGGCCGGGGCAGGATCACCGTGGCGTGCGTCGACGGCGAGTGGCACGGGCTCCCCGCCCGGCTGCTGGCCGAGGTGCTGCGGCTGCGCGGCTGGCGGGTCGACCACCTCGGCGCCCAGGTACCCACCCCGCACCTGATCGCGCACCTGCACCGCACCGGCCCCGACGCGGTGGCGCTGTCGAGCTCGATCGCCACCCGGCTGCCCACCGCGCACGCCGCCATCACGGCCTGCCAGGCGACGGGCACGCCGGTGCTGGTCGGCGGGGCCGCCTTCGGCCCGGACGGCCGCTACGCCCGCCTGCTGGGAGCCGACGCCTGGGCCCCCGACGCGCGCGCCGCCGCCGACCGCCTGGACGGTGACCTGCCCGCCGTCGCGCCCGCGAGCCGCCACTCCACCGACGATCTGCCGCACCTGGACGACCAGGAGTACACCCTGGTCACCCGGTCGGCCTCGCGGCTGGTCAGGCACGTCATGAGCGAGCTGGAACAGCGCGTCCCGGAGATGGCGCGTTATACCGTCCAGCAGCGCCGCCACACCGCCGAGGACATCGCCCACCTCGTCGACTTTCTCGCGACCGCGCTCTACCTGAACGACCCCGAGCTCTTCGGCGGCTTCCTCACCTGGATGGCCGGCATCCTCACGGCCCGCGGCGTCCCCGCGAGCACCCTCTATCCCGCGCTGGACCTGCTCGCGAGCCGGCTCACCGAGTTCCCCCGCGCCACCGGCGCGCTGGCGCACGCGCGAGCCGCCCTGCGCGCCTCGGAGAGCCGGGCGACCGGCCCGGCGTGAGGCCGCCCGGCGACCTCGCCGGGCCTCCTCGCCGGGCCTCCTCGCCTCGTAGCCGGCCCGCCTGCGGAAGAGCTGGGGACGTTCAAGGTATTTATGGTGAAAAATGCCTGCAAATTGCTCGAATCGGCGTGCATCCATCGGGTACGGCGATTCCCGAGAAAGGAGAACAGTCTGGTCGATTGTCCGCCCTATGTGGCGGTGACTCGATCAAACTTCACAACGTGACCAAGGCAATGAGGCGAGTGCGGAAAAGGATCGCCATCGGGCTGATGCGGGCGGCGAGGGCGGCGAACCGGAGCCGGCCGGCCCGCGTCCTGCTGCGCGGTCGCAGCGTCCGGCGTTTCCCCCTGGTCAACCGGATCTACCACGCCGTGTTCCGGCTGGGCGTCGCCACCGGCGATCGGGACATGGAGGCGCGTTACCGGGGAGTCGTGCTGGCCGGCCCGGTGTGGGACGCGACGATCATGCCGTCGGTCTCGGGGGGCTACTACGAGGAGTTCGAGGTCGGCGTCTTCGAGCGGCTGGCCTCGGTCAGTCAGTCGATCTTCGACGTCGGGGCGAACATCGGCGTCTACGCCTGCACCGGTGGGGCGCGGGTCGCGCGGGGTGGCCGGCTGGTCGCCTTCGAGCCGGTGCCGGAGAACCTCGCCTACCTGCGACGCAACGTGGAGCGCAACGAGCTGATCGGCCGCGTGTCCGTGGAGCCGTTGGCCGTCGGGGAGTCGCCCGGCGAGCTGACCGTGCACCTGTCGGGCGAGCAGTCCGGCAAGCACTCGGCCGCCGCGGCGAACGTCGGGACGCCGGTGGAGACGATCACCGTGCCCATGACGTCGATCGACGCCTACCTCGCCGACCGCGGCCTCGCCCCTCCCGACCTCGTCAAGATCGACGTCGAGGGTTACGAGGGCTTCGTGCTGCGCGGCGCGACCCAGGCCCTGGCCGCCTCGCCGACGCTGCTGTTCGAACTGCACCCCGAGCTCCAGGCGAACTGCGGCTGTGACGCGAGCGAACTGCTCGACCTCGTCTTCGCCCACTACCGGTGGGTCTTCCTGGTGGACGAGCTGGACGGTGTCCTGCGGCCGTGCACGCGAGCCGAGCTCGACAGCCCTGACGCGATCGGCCTCTACCGCTCCAACCTCGTGGCGATCGGCCGGCCCGACCACCTGGCCGCCGTCCGGCAGTGGCACGGCCTCGACGTTTGACCTTCCCCTACCTGATCGACACCTCGACGTGGGAAGCCTTCGGCGGCGCACTTCGTCTCCTGCAGGCAGACCACGTCGGGCCGGACCCCGGCCAGCCAGTCGACCAGCCGGGGCAGCCGTGCCTTGACCGAGTTGACGTTCCATGCCGCCAGGCGCATCTCTCCAGCCTGCCACCACTTCCCGCGCGGGACCCGGTGCGGAGAGAGCTACGGAACGTCGAAGGTTTCGCGGGTGGTCGCGCCGATGACCTCGATCCCCTTGGTGCCGAGGACGCTGTCGAGCGGCAGCGACTCCGTGTACGGCGCCAGCGCGGGCAGGCCGATGCCGGGAAGCATCCCGATGACCTCGATGCCCCAGTATTCCGGCCGCTGGACGTACACCAGTGGCGAGAGCCGGACCTTCATGTTCTGATAGGGCTTTTCGCCGCTCACGATCAGGATGAACGTGCCGGGAACGATCCCGGGTACGACCTTCGCCTCGTCGAAGTCGATGAGCCGCACCGACTGAGGCTGCGGGAGCTTGCCGAAGTCCTGTGGCATGGTTGAGCCCCTCTCCGAATGGATTCGCTCGCACCGGTCACCGCCGGTAGCAGAGGTGTCACTCAGCGATGCTACCCTTCGCGGGCTCGAGCCTCTCGAGACCAGGGGGCCGTCACCTCGCGCAGGCTTCGCGGCAGCCGCCGAACCGCCCGGCATCGGGCTTCACGAACGCCGTCTCCTCGGTGCCGCGCACCGCCGCGGTCATGGAGTCCTTCCAGATGCGGGCGGGAATCGAGCTGCCGGGCACGCTGGAGTAAAGGCGGCCGCCGATGGTCACGTCGGTCAGCGGATGCCGGAAGCCGCCGCGAGAGTCGCCGAGGCCGACCGCCGAGGCCAGACCCGGGGTGTAGCCCGCGTACCAGGCCGCGGCGTGGGCGTCGACCGTCCCCGGCAGGCCCGCCACGTCACGGCCGATGCCCTTGACCGCGTCCCCGGCCGCGTCGGACAGTACGCCGGTCACCGCGTCGGCGACCGCCGGGTCCAGCACCTGCCGGCAGCGCGGCACGAAGGAGCGCACGGTGCCTGAGTCGGCGCGGATCTCCGTAACCGCCATCGGGGCGCAGTGCCGGCCGCGGGCGGCGAAGGTGGCGTAGGAGGTGGCGACGGAGACCGGATCCACCTCGTTGATGCCGAGCGTGAAGGTGGCGTACTCGCTCAGAGGATGGCCGTCGGCGCGGGCGAGGCCGAGCCGGCGCGCCATTTCCACCGTCTCGCACAGGCCGACCTTCTCCTCCAGCCTCATGAAGAAGGTGGGGACCGTCTCCCGGGTGCCCGACCGCAGAGTGTGGAACCGGTCGGCTCGCCGCGGGTCGACGACCTCGTGGGTCGGATCGCCGACCTTCCTGTCCTGGCAGTCCCTGAACGCCGCGAAGCCGGGCATCCGGTAGCTGCCGGAGACGGCGAAGCCGTCCTCCGATCGCAGGCCGTTCTCGAACGCGGCGGCCAGGGTGTAGGCCATCGCCGTGCTGCCCTGCTGGAGGCCGCGCGGCTCGCCGGTGCCCCTGCTGGTGGCCAGGGCCCTGATCTCACCGCTGCCCGGGACGACCATCGCCTGGCCGGCGACCTGCGGATCGTCGCGGTGGACGTAGGCGTCGACGGCCCGCTGTGACGCCTCCTGCATCGTCTGGTCGAGCGTCGTCCTGATGGTCAGGCCGCCGCGGGCGAGAAGCCGCTCGTCATGTGTGCCGACCTCCGTCTTCACCCGCTGGCAGAAGTAGGGGTGCCGGCTGTCCGCGCAGTCGTCGGGAAGCTCCTCGACGACCGTCCCCTGGGCGTCCAGCCACACGTTCTTCCGCACCACCATGGGCGCGACCGGCAGCCGGTCTCGGGCGGGCGTCCCGCCGGCGCCGTCCCACAGCGACGGCAACACCGCGACCCCCGCCACCACGGCTCCCGCCGCCACCACGACCCCCACGAGAACGCGTAACGGCTTCATCGGCCCCCTTCGCCGCACACCGGCTCACGGGCAATCATCCAAGCCCTAGCCGGAACGAAACGTCAACCTAGATCATCCAGCCATTTCGGCGGCCGCATCGCGGTGCGCGGGGCGACGCGGCCCATCTCCCGCAGGGGCTGGCGGCGCACGCCGCCAGCCTGCCACCACCTCCCGTGCGGACCCGGTGCCAGGACGTTACGGAACGTGGCAGGGTGGCTCACCGCTGGGCGCGGGCCGTGGCCGCCTCCCAGGTGCGCAGGTAGGACTCGGCGCCCGCCGCCATGTCCCGCACGAGGTCCGGGCCCGCGATGAGCCGCATGTCCTCGATCCAGTCGGGCACCAGGCCGTAGTTGGCGACCCCGTCGGTGTTGACGTCCCAGACCCGTTGCCCGGTCCGCTGCCGGTCCAGGGTCACGCTTCCGTCGAAGGAGGCGAACGGGTACGTGACCGGGGCGGCGGAGTTGCCCGCGCGAGGGCCGGGCAGTTGGCCCATGCCGTTGACGTCCAGGCCGTAGCCGTACCCGGTGATCTGGCGCGCCTGCCTGAGCGGCTCGGTGCGGCGCCACTCGGCGACGAAGTCCGACGCGTCATGCCCGTACTGCGTGATCATGCCACCGAGGGCGTAGATCCGGTCGAAGTAGCCCGGGTCGGTCCAGCTGTGGGAGGAGATCACGCCGGGGTAGCCGGCGGCTTCGAGGATGCCGAGCGTGCGGTCGGCGGCCTTCACGCTCATGTGGTCGACCTCCACGAGCATGCCCCGTCGCATCAGCCCCTGGACCATGTACTCGCCGAGAGAGGTCAGGCCCTTGGTGTTGCAGTGGGGAGCGGGGGGATAGACCGGCAGCGAGATGCCGGGGGGCAGCAGTCCCGCGAGCTGGTCGGGCAGGATTCCGCCGGGTTCGATCGGGTTGTCGTGATAGGGCCCGGTGCAGGTGCGCGCCTTCCAGAAGGAGCCGCCGCTGAGGAAGTTGCCCAGGTTGACGATGGCACCCTGGGTGCCGGAGTCGAAGCGGACCCCGCACAGGGCGTTGTCGTACTTGTGGCAGACGAACATGCTGCGGACGCCGAGCTCGTACATCTCGTTCAGGCCGCGGTCGATCTGCCCCTTGGTGCAGTGCGGGATGCCGAGGGTCTGGCGGCAGCCGAACGGCTCGGAGGTCTCGATCCCGAGGACGACGGCGAGCTTGCCGGCTTCGGCCGTGCGCCTGGCCTCGGCCGTGTCGCGCACGATCCGGAACCAGCCCAGGCCGGGCCCGCCGTGCTCGGCGTCGATATGGTCCTGCATTTCGCGGGCCCGCTGCGCCTGGAGCCTGATCGAGCTCATCTCGTCGCAGGAGTTCTTCTTGAGCGGGTAGATCGCGCACAGCTGGCGGTTGGCCACCAGGTGGTTGACCATGATCCGCAGCCCGCCCCTCCAGGCCCGCTCCACCCACGTGTAGTACGCCTGCTGGTGGGTGAGCGAGTCGTGCGCCGGCCAGTCGCGGAAGGTGGGCCAGCCCACCGGGTCGTGGGTGCCGGTCGGCGAGCCGGTGCGGGTGAAGTTCTCGAACCAGGCCAGTTCGCCGTTGGGGTGGTGGTCGGCGCAGTCCGTCAGGGCCTTGGCGATGCCCTCGGCGTGGAACGGCCTGCCGCACATCAGGCTGCCGCCGAACGCCTCGTAGGAGAACAGGTGGCTGTGCGCGTCGACGAACCCGCGGACGTCGCCGCCGGCGGTCGCGACGGCCTTCGGCGGGGCTGCCACGACGGCCTTCGGCGGGGTCGCCGCGACGGTTTCCGCCTGCGAGACCAGCGAGACCAGCGAGGCGGACAGGATGAGGACGACGGCGACCGCCTGACGGGCGAGGCGGTGGGCGAGGGGGCGGGGAGATATCACGGACACCTCACACAGGACGGGGGTACCGGACCCATCGCCAGCATCCGCCCCCGCCGGCGCCTCTACAAGGCCCAAACATGAGGGCATCTCATCAATCTTGCCGGGTCAGGCGCTCGGGGTCCGGCTCCGTGATCGGCCCGCGTCACGCTCCCGGGTGTCCGGGCCGCTCGCCCGACGCGGCCGACGCGGGGGCGGTCGATCCTCGTACGACCAGCTCGGTGGCGAGCTCGACATGATGGGAGTCGACCTGCTCGCCGGCCGCCAGCCGCATCGCGGTGCGCAGGGCGACGCGGCCCATCTCCCGCAGGGGCTGGCGGACGGTGGTCAGGGGCGGCGAGGCCATCCGGGCGATCTGGGTGTCGTCGAAACCCGCGACGCTCAGGTCCTCGGGGATGCGCAGGCCGCGCGCCCGGGCGGCCTCGATGACGCCGAGGGCGGTCTCGTCACTGCCCGCGAAGATCGCCGTCGGCGCCTCGGGCAGGTCGAGCAGGGTGGCGCCGCCCGCCACGCCGTCGGGGTAGCGGAAGTGCCCCGTCTGCACGTAGCCCGGCGGCACGGGCACTCCCTCGGCCTCCATGGCGGCGCGGTAGCCGTGCAGGCGGGCCTGGTTGCAGGCGGCCGTCGCCGGGCCGCCGATGTAGGCGATGCGCCGGTGCCCGAGCGAGAGCAGGTGGTGGGTCGCGGCCAGGCCGCCGGCGAAGTTGGTCGAGCCGACGCTGGTCACGCGGGCGCGCGGCAGGTTGAGCGGGTCGATCACGACCAGCGGCAGCCGGGCCCGGGACAGAGCGGCCAGCTGGCCCGAGGTCAGCTCGCTGGTGACCGCGATCAGCGCCTGCCGACCGGCGGCGACCAGGTCGCGGGCCCAGGCGGCGGTGCGGTCGGTGCCCTTGCGGATGCTGACCACGACCCCGGCGCCGACCTCGGCGCCGGCCTCCACCGCACCCTGGATGATCTCGGTGGAGTAGGCGTTGAGGTCGGTGTCGAACTGCACCTCGATCGTGGCGGACGGCGTGGCCTCGGCCCGGCGCGGTGACGGCGCGACGTAGTCGTGCTGCCGCAGCACCGCCTGCACCAGCGAGCGGGTCGCCGGCGCGACGTCGCTGCGGCCGTTGAGCACCTTGGAGACGGTCGCGACGGACACTCCGGCCGAGGCCGCGACGGTGGCCAGCGTGGTGCGTCTAGGACTGACCTGCATCTCTTCCTTCCTGTCGCCGGGCGGCTGCGCCCGGCGGCGAACCCACGTCCACGGGCGTGACGAGCCGCCGGCCGTGGCCGACGACCCGCGTCGGGCCGGTCAGCCGGATGCCGCCGCGGCAGGGCAGGTCGGCCGCGGACGTGCCGACGAGCACCTCGATGTCGCCGGGCTCGACGATCCGCCGCAGGTCGCGGCCGGTGAAGGCGGTGCGGTCGGCGTGGACGCGGAAGCTCACCTCGGTGCTCGCGCCGGGCTCCAGCCGGACCCGCGCGAAGCCGGTCAGCTGCCTCACCGGCCGGGTGACCTGGGCGAGGACGTCGCGCAGGTAGAGCTGGACGACCTCCTCACCCGCTCTGCCGCCGGTGTTGCGGACGCGGACCGACACGGTGAACTCGCCGTCTGTGGGCACCTCGGTGTCGCTGACGCGCAGGTCACCGAGGTCGAAGGTGGTGTAGGAGGCGCCGTGGCCGAACGGGAACAGGGGGCTCGGGTCGAGGTTGCTGATGCCCTGGCTGTCGGCGCCCAGCGGTGGCTGCAGATAGGTGCCCGGCTGACCGCCCGGCCGGCGGGGGATTTGCACGGGCAGCTTGCCTGCGGGCTGGACACGTCCGGAAAGTATACCGGCGATCGCCCCTCCGCCCTCCTCACCAGGCATGAACGCCTGCACGAGCGCCGCGGCCCTGGCGTGCGTCTCGCCCAGCGCGTACGGGCGGCCCGAGACGACGACCACGACGAGCGGCGTACCCGTCGCGGCGAGGCCGGCCAGCAGGTCCTCCTGCACCCCGGGCAGCCGGAGGTCCTCGGCGTCGCAGCCCTCGCCCGAGGTCCCCTGCCCGAACATGCCCGCGAGGTCGCCCACGACGGCGACGCACAGGTCCGCGTCGCGGGCCGCGGCCGCCGCGGCGGCGAAGCCCGAGCGGTCGTCGTCCCGGACGTCGCAGCCCCGTTCGTGGACGATCTCGGCGTCGGGCAACTCGGCCCGCAGGGCGTCGAGAACGCTGGGCGCGTCGATGCCGAGCCCGAGGCCGGGGTGGCGGGGCAGCACGTGGTTGGGGAAGGCGTAGCAGCCCATGAAGGTGCGCGGGTCGGCCGCGGCGGGGCCGACGACGGCGACGCGGCGCGGTGCCGGGCGCCCCTCCCCGAGCAGGGGCAGCGCCGTGCCGGCGTCGAGCAGGACGATGGACCGCTCGGCCAGTTCGCGGGCCAGCGCGCGGTTGGCCGGCGAGTCGAGGTCCACGTCGCCGGCCGCGGCGACCGAGCCCTCGGGGGTCCAGTCCCGGTCGAGCAGCCCGAGCTGCGCCTTCTGGGTGAGCAGGCGGCGTGCCGCCCGGTCCACCAGCGACTCCGGCAATTCGCCCCGGCGTACCCGCTCGGCCAGGTGCGGGCCGAAGCTGAGAGTTTCGGGGAGTTCCACGTCGAGGCCCGCGGTGAGCGCCTGGACGCCGGCGTCGTCCATGTCGGCGGCGACCCCGTGCGTCGTCGCGAGGAACGGCACGGCCCAGTAGTCGGAGACGACGGTGCCGGTGAACCCCCATTCCTCGCGCAGCAGGTCGGTCAGCAGCCAGGAATCGACGGCGGCCGGGATGCCGTCGACGTCGGAGTAGGAGTTCATCACCGAGCGAGCCCCGCCCTCGGTGATGGCCGTCTCGAACGGCGGCAGGATCGTGTCCATCAGCTCGCGCCGCCCCATCGGGACGGGGCCGTGGTTGCGGGCCGCGCGCGAGGCGGAGTAGCCGGCGAAGTGCTTGAGGGTGGCGATGACGCCGGCGCTCTCCAGGCCCCGGACGTAGGCCGCGCCGAGCATCGCGACGAGGTACGGATCCTCGCCCATCGTCTCCTCGACCCTGCCCCAGCGGTAGTCGCGCACCACGTCCAGCACCGGGGACAGGCCCTGGTGCACGCCCACCGCGCGCATGTCGCGGCCGATGGCGGCGGCCATCCGCTCCACCAGCTCGGGGTCGAACGTCGCGCCCCAGGCGATGGCCGCCGGATAGACGGTCGCGCCGTACGTGGTGAAGCCCGTGAGGCATTCCTCGTGGGCGAGCGCGGGAACGCCGAGCCGGGAGCGCTCGACGACCGAGCGCTGCAGCCGGACCAGCTCCGCGGCGCCTTCGGCCACGGTCACGGGCACGCTGCCGAACACGCGGGTCAGGTGACCGAGCCCGTGGCGGGTGGCCTCGTCGAAGGGGAGCGCCCCGAACGCCGCGAACGTGTCCTGCGCCGGCGCCACGTTCGGCGTCCCTTCGGCCTCTGAGCCGGGGCCGTCAAGTCCGGGGCCGTCACGTCCAGGGCCGTCAAATTCGGGGCCGTCAAGGGAGGCGTCGGCCGGCCCGTCGCCGGCTCGCGTGTGGTTGCCCACCCACAGGCTGCCGAGCTGAGCGATCTTCTCCTCCAGCGTCATCTCCGCCAGGAGGACCTCCACCCGGTCGGCCACGGGGAGGGTGGGGTCCTGCCAAGGGCGGAGGTCCTGACCCGCGGTGGGGGTCCGATCGAGCGCCGTCATTGTTGGTCTCCTTAACAGACGGTTCCTGACACATGTTTCGCAATGTTTCGGTACTGTCGGGCGGGCTGACCGGGAGGTCTGTCCCTGACCTGGATAACCAGCTAAGCGCCCATGCGAGGGTACCCCAACGACCTGCGCTCCGCCGAGCCGATTTCGTGTCCCCGCAGGGGGTTGACAGGCCAAGGGCCGAAATCTAGATTGACGTGCCGCGCGGTCATTTCGGAAAAGTTTCGAGACCTGCTCAGAGGATGGGAGGAGCGGCATCGGGGGGTGCTGGTCCATGACCGCCGGCCACCGCAACCGATGATCAACGCGCCGCGGCCCGCCCCCGGCATTCGAGTACGGAGATCAGCGTGGATTCCAGGACAACATCCCGCCGTACGTTCCTCAGCCTTTCGATGGGCCTGCCGCTCGGAGCCGCGCTCGCGGCGTGCGGCACCTCGGGACCGACCAGACCCGGCGCCGGCCCGAGCGGTGGCGGGGGTGGCGCCACCGCCACCTACTGGTACCTGTCGACCCAGCCGCAGGAAGGCGTCCGCACCAGGACCATGGAGCGGTTCAACGCTGCCAACCCCAACGGCAAGATCGTCGGGACGATCCTCCAGAACGACGCCTTCAAGACGAAGATCAAGACGGCGATCGGCGCCGGCCAGGCGCCCACGCTCATCTGGGGCTGGGGCGGCGGCGGCCTGCGCAGCTACGTGCAGGCCGGCCAGGTCGAGGACCTCACCTCGTGGTTCGACCAGAACACCGCCCTCAAGGACCGGTTGTTCCCCTCCTCCTTCGGCGCCGCCACCATCGACGGCAAGATCTACGCGATGCCCTGCGAGACGATGCAGCCGATCGTCCTCTACTACAACAAGCAGGTGTTCGAGAAGATCGGCGCGCAGCCGCCCCAGACCTGGGGCGACATCATGGACCTGGTCCCCAAGTTCAACGCCAAGGGCATCGCGCCGTTCTCACTCGGCGGGCAGTCGCGCTGGACCAACATGATGTGGCTGGAGTTCCTCTTCGACCGCATGGGCGGACCCGAGGTGTTCCAGGCCGTGTTCGACGAGGAGAAGGACGCCTGGAACAACCCGATCGCCCTCGACGCCCTCGGCAAGGTGCAGGAGCTGGTCAAGGCCGACGGGTTCATCAAGGGCTTCTCCTCGATCACCGCCGACTCCAACGCCGACCAGGCGCTGCTCTACACCGGCAAGGCCGCGATGATGCTGCACGGCGGCTGGACCTACGGCGGCATGAAGCAGGACGGGGGCGACTTCGTCTCCGGCGGCCACCTCGGCTACATGAACTTCCCGCCGGTCGACGGCGGCACGGGCGACCCCGGCAACACCGTCGGCAACCCCGGCCAGTACATGTCGATCTCCTCCCAGGCGACCCCCGAGCAGAAGGAGATCGCCAAGAAGTTCTTCACCACCGAGCTGATGGGCGACCAGGCGATCAAGGAGTGGGTCGGGACCGGCGCGGTGCCGATCGTCAAGGGCGCCGACAGCGCGTTCGGCGGCGCCGAGGACGCCGAGTTCCTGAAGTTCGTCTACGGCATCGCCGTCAACGCCAAGACGTTCGCCCAGTCCTGGGACCAGGCGCTCAGCCCGACCGCCGCCGAGGTGCTGCTGGACAACATCTCCAAGTTGTTCCAGCTGTCGATCTCGCCGAAGGAGTTCGCCACGAACATGAACGCGGTCATCGGCAAGTGAGCACGGTCATGACCTCCGCCACGGCCACCAGGCGAGCGGGCCGCTCCGGCTCGCTCGCGTGGCTGGCCGTGCCGGCCCTGGTCCTCTTCACCGGGTTCGGTCTGATCCCGCTGGCCGGAGTCCTCGTGCTCAGCTTCACCTCGTGGGACGGGCTCGGCGACATCGGCTTCAGCGGCCTCGACAGCTGGCGGGCCGTGCTCGCCGACCCGCAGCTGCCGCACGCGCTGTGGGTGACGTTCCTGGTGATGGCCGCGTCCTGGGCCGTCCAGACGCCGGCGAGCATCCTGCTGGGCACGTTCCTGGCCGGTGACCAGCGCTACCGCGCCTTCCTGTCGGTGCTGTACTTCATCCCGCTGCTGCTCAGCTCGGCGGCCATCGCGATCACGTACAAGGCGCTGCTCGACCCCAACTTCGGGCTGGGCGCGGGGCTCGGGGTCCCCCTGCTCGTCCAGGACTGGCTCGGCGAGCCCGTCCTCGCCTTCAGCGTGGTGATCTTCGTGGTGTCCTGGCAGTTCATCCCGTTCCACGCGCTGATCTACCAGGGCGGTGTACGGCAGATCCCCCGCTCCATGTACGAGGCCGCCGAGCTCGACGGCGCCGGGCGGGTCCGCAAGTTCTTCAGCATCACCCTGCCGCAGCTGAAGTACACGATCATCACGTCCTCGACCCTCATGGTCGTCGGCTCGCTGACCTTCTTCGACCTGATCTTCGTGCTGACCGCGGGCGGTCCGGGGGACACCACCCGGGTGCTCGCCCTGGACATGTACAAACGGGGCTTCCAGGCCAACCTGATGGGCCCGGCCAGCGCGATCGCCGTCATCCTCGTCCTCGTCGGCCTCGTTCTGGCGCTGCTGCTGCGCCGGCTCGGCGGCCGCAACGCCGCCCACAGCCAGCTGGAAGGCGCCTGATCATGCAGACGACGCTGACGACCCGGCCCAAGCGGGCCGCCGCGCGGCCGCCCAGACACGCCCGGCGCGGCCCGGCCACCGGTCGCCGCAACTGGCCGGCCGGTCTGGCCGGCTGGCTCTGGCTGGCGGTCGTGATCGTGCCCATCTACTGGATCGTCATCACCAGCTTCAAGTCGCAGAGCACCTACTACGCGACCAACCCGCTGGTGCCGTCCGGCGAGCCGACCCTGCGCAACTACCAGATGGTCATCGAGTCGGACTTCCCGCTGTACTTCCTCAACAGCCTCATCACCACCGTCGGCGCGGTGGTCCCCGCGGTCGTGATCTCCTTCATGGCGGCCTTCGCGATCGTGCGGGGCGGCTCCGGCAGGTTCCTGCGCTCGGTGAACGGCCTGTTCCTCATGGGCCTGGCCATCCCGCTCCAGGCCACGATCATCCCCGTCTACCTGATCATCATCCGGCTGCAGCTCTACGACTCCCTGCTGGCCCTGATCCTGCCGTCGATCGCCTTCGCGATCCCGCTGTCGGTGCTGGTCCTGTCGAACTTCATCCGCGACGTGCCCAGGGAGCTGTTCGAGTCGATGCGGATGGACGGCGCGACCGAGTGGATGACGCTCTGGCGGCTGGCGTTCCCGCTCACCCGGCCGGCCGTGGTGACGGTGTCGATCTACAACGCGCTGACCATCTGGAACGGGTTCCTGCTGCCGCTGATCCTCACGCAGAGTCCCGACAAGCGGACCCTGCCGCTCGCCCTGTGGACCTTCCAGGGGCAGTACAGCGTGAACGTGCCGGCCGTGCTCGCCTCCGTCGTCCTCACCACGATGCCCATCCTGCTCCTCTACGTGGTGGGCCGCCGCCAGCTCGTCAGCGGCCTGACCGTCGGCTTCGGCAAGTGACACCCTCACGGCCTGACTGGGTCTTGCCGGTCGGGCCAAGTCGGCTTTCAATGATCCCCATACCGGTGATCTGGAGGAGCCGATGCGTGGCTTACGGGCGTCCGCGGTACTACTGACGATCGTTCTCGCGACGGCCCTGTCCTCAGGGCCGTCCACGCCGGCGGTCGCCGGCCCGGCCGACCCGGAGCCGGCCTCCCTGGTCACGCTCTCCGTGCCGGACCTGGCCGCGATGGAGCGCCTGGTCGCCTCGGGCGCCGACCTGACCGAGCGGGTACGCCCGCAGCCCGACGGCAGCATCCAGATCGACGCGGTCGTCACGCCGAGCCAGCTGGCCGGGCTCCGCTCGCTCGGTGCGACCCTCGCGCCCGGCTCGCCCTCCGAGTCCCGCCCCGCGCAGGAGCGCACGACGGCCAGGGACCAGATCGTGGTCGAGCGCGCCGTCTGGTTCAAGTCCCGCGACGGCTACTTCCTGTCGGTCGAGGCGTCCAGCGGCGCCGGGGCGGCGGCCACGCTCAGCGTGACCTGGAAGGGCAGGCGCGGCTCCACCGGGCAGGCGCCCATGGTGCCGTACGTCGACGCGGGGGCGTACCTGGGCCACCAGCTCAGCACCCCCGTGCCCGCCACGGACCAGCCGCAGTGGGTCACCGTCACCTCGGCGGGCGGCGGCAGCGCGGAGGCGCGCGTCAGGGAGTGGCCCGACGGCGAGCGGCCCGATCGCACGGGCCCCGGCTACCAGAAGGACTTCGTCAGCCAGTACATGCCGCCCGCGCAGCTCAACGAGCGGATCAAGGCGCTGCACCGGCGCTTCCCGCAGCTCACCGACATCATCACGCTGCCCAACCCGACCAACGGCTACCGGCGGCACGCCCAGGCGCTGATCGGCGCCCCGCCCGGCGCCGCCGTCGTGGTCACCTCGGGCGCCTACGGCTCCGAGGGCGGCAACGACCTGGCCGTCGAGCTCGTCACCCCCGGCGCGCCCGACCGGCCGCTCCAGGTGACGGTGAACGGCAAGCAGATCACCGTCAGCCTGGCCACCGACGGCTCCGGCGTGGTCACCAGCACCGCCGCCCAGGTGGCGGCGGCCATCAGCGGCGCGCCGGGCAGCCCCGTCAAGGCCTCGACCTATCGGACCGACCCGGGCGCCGGCGTCATGGCGCCCGCGCCGCTCACCCAGCTCAGCGACTTCCTCCAGGCCCCGGCCGACGTCTCGCGCCGGCCCATGCCGGTGCTGGCCCTGCGCATCGGCGTGCACCGCGACGGCTCGCGCCCCGGCGTGCTGGCCTACGCCCAGGAGCACGCCAGGGAGTGGGTGACGCCGCTGGTCACCATCGAGGCGGCCGAGCGGCTGCTGCGCAACCACGCGCGCGACGCGGCGACGCGCAGGCTGCTGAGGAGCACCGACGTGTTCATCGTGCCGACGGTCAACCCCGACGGCGCCAACTACAGCTTCTACGACTTCAACTCCCAGCGTAAGAACATGACCAACCACTGCCCGCCGCAGCAGTCCGACCCGGCGCTGCGCAACACGTGGGGCGTGGACGTCAACCGCAACTACGCCGTGGGCTCGCTCTCGGACGGCTACTTCGGCGCCTCGGCCAACTGCCAGAGCGGCACGTTCGCCGGGCCCGCCGAGCACTCCGAGCCCGAGAGCCGCAACGTCATCTGGCTGGCGCAGAAGTACCGCAACATCAGGTTCGCGCTGAACGTGCACAGCTACGGCGGTTATTTCATGTGGCCGCCCGGCGCCTACAAGCTCGACGGCCGCGTCACCCTGCCCCGGCCCACGGCCGCGCAGGAGGCGTACTTCCTGCGTTCGGCCCGCACGATCGAGGAGGCCATCGCCGCCGAACGCGGCACCGTCACCTGGCCGCAGCAGACCGGGCCGGTGACCGACGTGCTCTACTCGGCGGCCGGCAACTCCGCCGACGAGCTCTGGTACGACTACGGCGTCTTCGGCTGGGACTTCGAGGTGGGCAGCGACCTGTGGAACCCCGCGACCGGCCAATGGGAGGGCGTGGGCTTCCAGCCGCCGTTCAGCGAGGGGCACGAGGAGGCGATGGAGTTCGCCTCGGGCCTCATCGCGCTGATCGGGGTCGCCGCCGACCACCGCGAGGCCCGCTGATCGAGACGTGGTCCTGGTGACGTCCCGCCGGTCGCGCGCGGAGATGCGCGACCGCGACGGGGTAGGAGGTCAGCCTGCGCCGACGATGCGGGAGGGAGCAGGCCGTGGCCGAGAGCCGTGACGACGTCCTGCGGCGTCTGGTGAGCGAGAACGTGCTGTCCGCCGAGCAGGCGGCCGCCGTCGGCCGGGCGCTCGACGAGGCGGAGCCGCGCCCGGCCGGGGCGCGGTGGGTGGAGGTGGCCGGATACGTCGGGGGCGGCCTGGTGCTCATGGGCGCCCTCTCACTGGTCGGCCTGTCCTGGGCGGAGCTGACCCGCACCGCCCGGATCGTGATCCTGCTGGCCGCGACGGGCGGCCTGCTCGCCGCCGGGGTGGCACTCGGCGGCGTGCGGCTGCCCTGGCGTCCGCCCGCGCGGGCCGGGCGCGCGCAGGCCCGCTCGACCGCGGTGTCGCTGGCCCTGGCCTCCGGCACGGGCGCGCTGGCGGCCGACGTACTGGCCGCCGACGTGCTGCCCGCCGACGGGGGCGTCATCGCGGCCACGGCCGGCCTGGTGCTGGCCGCGGCGGGCTACGCCCTGCTTCCCGCCGTGCCGGGAGCGCTGGCCTGCGCCGCCTTCGCCGTCCTGACGGCCGGCACGCTGGCCGGCGAGCTGACCCACTCGGCGCTGGCCGTGGGCCTGTCCATGATCGGCGCGGGCGTGCTCTGGACCGTCCTGGTGCTGACCGGGGTGATCAGGCAACGGCGGCTGGGGCTGGGACTCGGCGCCGCGATGGCACTGCTCGGCGGCCAGTGGGCACTCGGCCAGGAGCACACGGCCGCGTGGGCGTACGGGCTGACGTTCGCGGTCGCGCTGGCCTGCCTGCTGCTCTACCGGCGGGAACGGGCCTGGGTGCTGCTCGTGGCGAGCGTGATCGGGTTCACCCTGGCCATCCCGGAGGCCGTGTGGGACTGGACCGGCGGCGCGGTCGGCGGCTCGGTCACCCTGATCATCGCGGGCGTCGTCCTGGTGACCACCTCGGCGGTCGGCATCAGGCTGCGGCGCGGCCGGCGGGACGGGCCCGACCAGGAACGCTGACCCGGTTCGGCCGGACCTGACACGGCCTGGGTCGCTCCCGGGGCCTGGCAGGCTGGTCGCCATGGGATTCGGGGTTCGTCAGTTCGAGCTGACCTTGATGCATCGCATGCGTGACCTCAACGCCGAGAGGGTGGAGGACGCGCTCGGTGACATGGGCGCGTCCCGGGCCGAGGTGCGGGCGGCGCACGCCCAGTGGACGAGGAGGGCCTACGCCGTGCGGGCTCCCCGGGGGCGGGCCGCGTTGCGGACGGCACTCGGGCCGCCGTCGTACGAGGGCACGAGGCCGATCGGGAGCGTGACCTGCCGGGTGGCCCGCTGGGCGCTGCCGTCCTGGCCCGGTCTGGAGTTCGAGGTGCTGTCCGGTCCCGGTGGCGAGGTGTGGAACCAGTGGTTCGTCCGCCCCGGCGGCGACAGGGCACTGGCCTTCGATGACCTCGTTCCGTGGCGGTGCGTCGTCGGCGATGTCGGCACCAGTTTCCCCGGGGCCGCCCAGCGTGAGGGGTCGGCCCCGCAGCACTGGGCGGTCGACTTCGTCCACGAGGACACGGACTACCGCGCCCTCTTCGTGTACGGCCTGTTCCAGCGTCTCGACCGGCTCGCTCACCCGCCGTACTGACCGGGGCGGCCCGGTTCGAGCCGTTCAGACCGTGACGAACTCCGCGATGACCACGGTGGCGTCGTCCTTCGGCTCGATGGCGGCCATCTCGTCGAACAGCCGGTCGAGGCAGGCGGCGGGGGAGGAGCCGTCGGTGAAGAGCTCGGCCATGCGCGGGATGCCGACGGCCTGGATCACGCCGTCCGTGACGATGACGACGCGGTCGCCCGGCCGCAGGGGCACGGTGCCGACCTCGGGAGCCAGGGCGGAGGCCGAGCCGATCCCGTGCAGCGGCGGGCCGTCGCCGAAGGAGTGCGACGTGGTGAGCGGCTGAGGCGCCTCACCTTTCGCGAAGTGCCAGATCGCGCCGTTGCCGACGTGGGCGAAGCGCAGGCACGGGTTCTCGCCGGGATCGAGCATGACCAGGTCCAGCGTGCTGACCAGGCCGGACCTGACGGGGTCGCCCGTGGCCGCGGTGCGCACGGCGCGGTGCGCCGCCCGGGCGCGGCCGTCGAGGTCCTCCTCCCGTGTGCCCGCGTGGTCGGGGACGGCGGCGACCACGGCGCTCAGCGCCAGGGCCGCGGCGGCCGGGCCGAGTCCGGCGCCGCCCCCGCCGTCGGCCACCGCGATCAGCCGTTCCTGGATGACGTACGCGTCGGAGGGGTGGCCGTGCGAGCCCTCGTACGTGCCGCCCGCCGCCACTAGCCGCGGCCGCGGCACCGGCAGGCCGGGCGGCCAGGCGGCGCGACGGCCGCTGACGGCCATCACGGGCAGGCAGGCGAGCAGGATCGTGATCACGATGAAGGTCATAGGCCCCCCTTGCGACGAGGTCATCGCGATAGGCGTCCAGTAGACGCCCGCGCGGGGCGCGGCGACTGACGGCCGATCGACCGTCATGCCGCCTGGAGATCGGCGGGCCAGGGTGCGAGAAGGCGGTGAAGACCGCAGCCGAGCCGGACCGAGGGATCAGCCATGCGACCCAGCATCCCGTCCGCCGCGACGGCCGGAGAAACCTTCTTGCACTCCCTTCTCCTCTTTAACGGGTGCGTTAGGGTGAAGTCCGTCTTGTGCTCTGATAACGGGCGGACGGCACATGGCTCTCCCCTCCACGAGGTACGACTCGGCGACCAGGCAACTGGACAAGGCCGTCGCGCGCACCGGCGCGGGCGCGCGGGGCGCGGTGGGCCTGGTGGCGGTCGTCGCCGCGACGCTCGGCGCCGACCCGCCGGTCTCGGCCCTGTGGCTGGTGCCCATGCTCGCGGCGGACCTCGTGGCGACCGCCCTGTTCCTGCGCCTGGCCTGGCGCGGCGGGCCGCTGCCGGGCTGGCTGGTGGCCGGTGATGTGGCCGTCACCGTCGCGCTCTGCCTCGCGCAGCGCCATCTCGTGGCGGAGGAGGCCCTCGAAGGGGGCGCGAGCTGGGTCGCGGGGCTGGCCACGATGAGCATCGTCGTCACCGGGCTCTCCTGGCGGCCCAGGGTGGCCGTCCCCGCCGGGCTGGTCGTGGCGGGCGCCTACCTGGCCGGTGTGCGGCTCGCGTCCCCGGGCCAGGACGTGACCGGCACCCTGGGGGTGCACCTCGTCCAGATCGTGTCGATCGCGGTGCTGATGACGCTGCTGCGCCGCTCCGCGGCCCTGGCCGACGCCTTCCTGAGGGAGAGCGCCCGCGCCGGGATCGCGCTCATGGTCGAACGGCTGCGGCGCGAGGACGAGCTGAGGCAGGTCGGCAGCATCCACGAGACGTCGCTGCACACGCTGACGATGGTCGGCCTGGGCACCTATGACGAGCCGTCGCCCACCCTGCGGGAGCAGGTGGCGACCGACCTGGCGGCGCTGGAGAAGCTGCGCGACATCCCTCGGGCCACCTCCGCGCCCATCGCCCTGGACGCGCTGCTGGACGAGGTGGCCGGGCGGGCGTCGGGCCTGGTCGTCCACCGGCGGCTGACGCCCGGGACGGTGCCCGGGGACGTGGCCGAGAGCTTCGCCCGCGCCGTCACCGAGGCCCTGGCGAACGTCACCCTGCACGCCGGCGTCGGCGAGGCGGAGCTGGTCTCCAGCAGGCGCGACGGCGAAGTCCGCGTGGAGGTCGCGGACGCGGGCCGCGGGTTCGACGAGCACCGGTTGCCGTCCGACCGGTTCGGCGTGCGCGGGTCGATCCTCGCCACGATGCGCTCCCTCCCGAACGGCGGCGCCGAGATCTCCTCCGGCGGCCACGGCACCCGCGTCAGCCTGTGGTGGCGGCCATGACCGACGACATCGAGCAGGTCGCCCAGCGCTACTCCCGCTACACCGCGATCGGCGCGGTGGTGATCGCGGCGGTCTGGCACACGGGCTACGACCTCACGGTCACGGTCACCGGCTGGCAGTCCTTCCGGTGGCCCGCCCTGGCGGCGGTGGCCTGGATCGTCTACACCGCCATCGGGGTGATCGCCGCGCTGGCCATGCTGCGAGGCTCCCGCCCGCCGGCCAGGGCACGCGAACTCGCCGTCGCCGTGCTGGCCGTGGACGTCGCGGTGATCGTGTCCTGCCGGCCGGAGGACCTGCTCGGCCCGATCGACTGGGGCTGGGGCTCGGTGGGCTGGCTCGGCGTCATGCTGGTGTGGAACCGGCCGCGCCGGCGGCGCGACCTGATCGTGTTCCTCGCCGCCAACGCCGGCATCATGCTGGCGGCCATGGCCGTGACCGGGACGTACGACCGCGTCTCCATCGCGAAGTACCTGGTCGTCATGGTCGGCGCCGTCACCCTGCAACTCGGCTACCTGGCGGGCTGCCACACCCTGCGCCAGCGCGCCGAGGACGCCGTGCTGCTGGCCCGCAGGCTCGCCACCGACGACGCCTGGCGGGAGTCCGCCCGGCGCATCCACGCCGACCGGCTGCACAGGTACGCCGTGATCCGCGACGCGGCCGAGTCACTGCTCAGGGAGCTCGCCGACGGCGCCGATCCCGGTGATCCGCGGGTGCGGGCGGACTGTACGGCCGGGGCCATGCGGCTGCGCCGCCTCATCACCGAACGGGAGGACGTGCCCGACGAGCTGGTGTCGGCGCTGCGCGAGCGCATCGACGCGGCCGAGCGGCGCAGGGTGCTGGTGACGGCACCGCCGTTCGGCGAGCACCTGCCCCACCTGCCCGACGGCGTGCGGGAGGACCTGCTCAGGGCGCCGATCCGGGCGCTGGACGGGGCCAGGTCGCGGGCCAGGGTCACCGTGTCCGCGATGTCCACGATGGTGAGCGTGGCCGTCGTGGCCGACAACGACGACCTGCCCATCAGCGCGACCTCGGTGCGCGAGCCCAGTGGGGTCGTCGTCACGTACCAGCGGCAGGAAGGGGAGGTATGGATCAACAGCATCTGGCAGGGCCCGTGACGGTCGCCCTGGTGGAGGACCACCAGGTGGTGGTGGACGGCGTCAGGTCGTGGTTCGCCGCGCCGGGGCCGGTGGAGCTGGTGGCACAGGGGCCCACCATCGAGTCCGTCAGCGACGTGCCCGCCGACGTGCTGCTGCTCGATCTCCACCTCAACGGGACCATGGTGATCGACCGCGTCGCCGAGCTGTGCGGGGGCGGGCAGCGGGTCATCGTCTTCTCTGAGCACGAGGAGCCGGAGACGGTGCGCGTCGTGCTCGACGCGGGGGCCTCGGCGTTCATCGGCAAGGGGCGGGCCACCCGCGAGTCCTGCCTGGAGACCGTCCTGGAGGTGGCCGCCGACCGGCCGAGCGTGACGCCGCCGATGGCGCAGGCGATCGCCACGGACGAGAGCCCGCACCGGCCGCAGCTGTCGGACAAGGAGCGGGCCGCCCTGCTGTTCTGGTTCCAGTCGATGTCGAAGGCGTCGGTGGCGGCCCGGATGGGGATCAAGGAGCGGACCGTGCGCCAGTACATCGACCGGGCCCGGGTCAAGTACGCGGCGGCGGGACGGCCCGCGCCCACCAAGGAGAAGCTGCTCATCTGCGCCATCCAGGACGGGCTCATCAGTCCCGACGAGGTAACCGTCTACACCTCGCTGGCCGCGCGGGCCGGAGAGGAGCCCGTCCCGCCCGAGGAGGTCCGGGGTCTCCGTTGATCAGGGTCAGGGCCGGGCGTCCGGGCCGGGGGCGGGGGAGCGACGCGGCGCGGGCCGCCGAGCGGCGGCTGAGAGGAGCAGGTGCTCCCGGCCGGGCCGGCAGACCAGCTGCAGCCCGGCCGGGAGGCCGTCGATGGTGCCGGCCGGCACGGTCAGCGCGGGCAGGCCGAGCACGTTCCACGGGCTGGTCAGCGCGAGCAGGGCCGCTCGCACGGCGACGGGCTCGCCGTCGACCTCGGTCTCGCGCCGGTCGAGCAGCGGGGCGGTCAGCGGCACGGTCGGCAACGCGAGCACGTCGTGCCGGTCGAACAGCGCGCCGACGATCTCGGCGAGCCTGGCGTGGTCGAGGGTCTTCGACAGGGGGAAGACGCCGCCGGCCGGGATGGCGGCGTACGCGGGCTTGAAGCCGGCGACGCCGCACAGCGCGGCGGGGATGCGCACGGAGCCGCCGGTGTCGGTGCCGAGCGTCAGCGGGACCATGCCCGCGGCCACGGCGGCCGCGCTTCCGCCGCTGGAGCCGCCCGACATGCGCGCCGGATCGTGGGGGTTGCGTGAGGGGCCGGTGGCCGACCGGTCGCCGGTGGGGCCGTAGGCGAACTCATGGGTCGTGGTCTTGCCGACGATGACCGCGCCGGCCCGGCGCAGCCGCGTCACGCACTCGGCGTCGGCCTCGGCGACGTGGCCGGAAAAGTGCCGCGATCCCATGGTCACGGGCAGCCCGGCGACCATGATCAGATCCTTCACGCCCACCGGCACGCCGTGCAGAGGGCCTCGGTCGGCGCCCTCGGCCAGCTCGCCGTCCGCCCGCAGCGCCGCCGCCCGGGCCCCGTCGGCGTCGACGGTCACGAACGCGTTGAGCGGCGGATCGAGCTCGGCGATGGCGTCGAGCGCCAGCTCGACCAGCTCGGCCGACGTGGTCCGGCCCGCGCGCAGGTCGCGGGCGAGCTCGGTGACGGTACGGCCGGCGAACGGGCCGGAGGAGAGCGGCATGAGGGTCCCTCACGGGCGTCACGACAGTGGGACAGGTCTCATCGAACACCATGCCGGTATCGGTTCGATCTATCGCGGGGTGGTGCGGAGCGCCTCTGCTTTACCTTTCCGAGAGGCCCGTTTGAGAGTGGAAAGGTAAAAGATTGAGCCGGCACCCCTTACGAGATAGGGGGTTTCGTTGGGGGGACCCTAACCGCGCTTGCATTGCTCTATACGATGCGCATACCTTGGTGGACATATGCGGTAGACGCCAGGGGCGAGCGAGATGCCCGCGTTACCGCTCAATTGCCGGAGACCACGTCCTGGCCTGCGTGAACCTTCAACGCAGAGCAACGTGGCCCGCCGAATCCGCGACATCGCGAAACCGGGGACCCACTTCTTTTCTGGGGTGAATCGGTCGCTCTCTCTCAGAGACGGTCCGTAGGGCACTTCCACGCCCGAACCCGGCAGCTAACCCGGTAGGCGGAATGGAAGCAAGGAGCAATCTCTGCATGGCCAAGAACATCCTGAACCGCGCCCAGATCAAGGCTAACGCCTCCCGGATCGCAGTCGGGCTGACCATCGCGGCCGGCGCGGCCCTCGTCGGAGCACCGGCCCTGGCGGCCGAGCGCCCGGCGCAGACCAACCCCTCCCAGCAGCAGATCGCCGCTGCCCCCGCCAACCAGGTGAGCACCCAGAGCGTGCTCCAGATCGCCGAATCCCAGGTCGGCGTGAAGGAGAACGAGTCCGGCGGCGGAACCCCGTACCACAGCTGGTACATGTCCTCGCCGCGCGCGGGCGAGACCCTGGCCCGCGACGGCGGCGGCAGCCCGAAGCTGTACGCCAACGCCCCGTGGTGCGCCATGTTCGTCTCCTGGGTCGGCGAGCAGGCCGGCGCCCGGCACACGATGGGCTGGGACGCCTACACCGTCACCTACGCCGACTGGTTCAAGGCCAACAAGCGCTGGGGCGACGTCGCCAAGCCCGGAGCCGTGGTCTTCTACGACTGGAACGGCGGCAAGTCCACCAGCGGCATCGACCACGTCGGCCTGGTCAAGAAGGACAACGGCGACGGCACGATCACCGCGATCGAGGGCAACACCGGCAACGGCAAGGTCGAGGAGCGAGTCCGGCCCAAGACGCAGGTCACGGGCTACGGCTACCCCGCCTACAAGGCCTGACCGCCTGCCCCCTCCCGACCCCCTCCGCCGGAGATCCCCCGTCCGGACGACATCCGCGCCCCGCACAGCGGGGCGCGGATCGTCGTTTCCGGAGGACGGCGGACGGGTTCGCGGCGGCGGGCTGATGACGGGATGACCACGGCGTCGTATAGTGCGGTCAAGATCGTGGTTCGGCCGGGATCGGCCGGCGGCCGTGACGGCCCCTTCCCTCGTCGGACGCCATCCCGGGCCGCCCCCGTACCAGCCGGAGGAGAGTCGAGTGGATCCATGCGGACACCCGCCCGTCGCGTTATCGGAGCGGTGAAGCGGTGCGGGCGAGAGGGCACATCCCATCAGGTCCCCGTCACACCACCCGACGTGTCACAGCAGTCGCCATGGCGGCTGCTTTTTTCGTTGCCGGCGTCGCCGTCGTCCGGCCGGCGACCGCCACCTCGGGCGCTGAGCGGGCCGGGCCGCCCGCCTCCGGTGCCGAGCGGGCCGAGCCGCCCGCGGCCGGCACCGCCACGGAGCTGGGAGCCCTGTCGGCGGCGCGGCTGACCGGCGAGCGGGTCGAGGTCGGCTCCCTGCGGACCGAGACGCGCACGGTCTACGCCACCCCCGGCGGCGCCCTCGTACTGGAACAGCACGCCCGCCCGATCCGCGTGCGCCAGGACAACCGCTGGGCCGAGGTGGACACGACGCTGCGACGCCTGCCCGACGGCTCGGTGGCCCCGGCCGCGACGGCGGCGCGGCTGCGGTTCTCCGGCGGCGGCGCGGCCCCGATGGCGACGGTCGCGCGCGGGGCCAAGTCACTGGCCGTGTCCTGGCCGGGCGGCCTGCCGGCGCCCGCCCTCGACGGCCCCACCGCCACCTACGCCGAGGTGCTGCCCGGCGTGGACCTCCAGGTCACGGCCGACGTGGACGGCTTCTCGCACGTGCTCGTGGTGAAGACGCGGCAGGCAGCCCTGAACGGCCGGCTGGACCGGCTGCGGTTCGCCCTCCGGGCCGAAGGGCTGTCCGTGCGGCGCAGCCGGGGCGGCGGCGTCGAGGCGGTCGACCGGGCCGGCGCGGAGGTGTTCGCCGCCCCGGTGCCGCTGATGTGGGACTCGCCCGCCACTCCCGACGGCCGCCGCCTCGCCCCGGCCACCCGGCCTGGCGAAGGGCCGAGCCCGGGCTCGCGGCACGAGGCGATGGGCCTGGAACTGGCCGGCGAGACGCTGACGCTCGTCCCCGACCGGGCCATGCTGGCCGCGCCCGGCACCCGCTACCCGGTCTACCTGGACCCGTCGGTGTCGGCCCCGCGCGGCTCGTGGACATCGGTCTGGAAGAAGTACCCGACGACCAACTACCTCAACTCCAGCGACGTGGCCCGCGTCGGCCACGAGAACGAGACCGGCCAGACCAACCGCTCCTTCTTCACGATGAACACCGGCACCGCCATCCACGGCAAGCAGATCATCAAGGCCACGCTGCGCACGTACGAGACCTGGTCGTGGTCCTGCACCAAGAAGGCGGTCGAGCTGTGGCTCACCGGCGCGATCAGCAAGTCCACCACCTGGAACAACCAGCCGTCGTGGTCGGAGAAGCTCGACACCGAGACCGTGGCCAAGGGCTGGAGCTCGGGGTGCCCGGCAGGCGGCGTCGAGTTCGACGCGACGGCGGCGGCGGTCAAGGCGGCGGCGGCCAACTGGGGGACGATCACGCTCGGCCTGCGGGCGACCAGCGAGACCGACACGTACGCGTGGAAGAAGTTCCGCAACAACCCCGTGCTCGTCGTCGAGTACAACAGCGTCCCGGCCACGCCGGTGGCGGCCGACGCCTGGACGGATCCGGGCGGCCCGTGCGTCTCGGGCGCCGCCCGGCCGGTCGTGGGCACCGCGACGCCGAAGCTCTGGGCCAAGCTGCGTGACGCCGACGACTCGGTCAAGGGCCGCTTCGAGTGGCAGGACGCCGGCGGGAGCATGGTGGGGGAGTGGGTGACGCCCGTGGCCTCCTCCGGCAACGCGTTCACCGCGAGCGTCCCGGCGGGCGCGTACGCCGACGGCTCGGTGATCCGGTGGCGGGTGCGCGCCGAGGACGGCATCACCACCAGCGGGTGGAGCCCGTGGTGCGAGCTCGACGTGGACACCACCGAGCCCGGCCGCGAGCCGGTGGTGACCTCACAGCGGTATCCGGAGAACGGCTGGGGCGACGGAGTCGGCCGCGCCGGGACCTTCACCTTCGCCGCGAACGGGGCCGCCGACGTGACCGCGTTCCTCTACGGGCTCAACACCGGCCCGGCCACCGAGGTGCGGGCCGACGCCCCCGGAGGGTCGGCGACGGTCCGGCTCACACCGAGCGACGACGGGCCGAACGTCCTGTCGGTGCGCGGCAAGAACGCCGCGGGCGGGCTGGGGCCGATCCGCAGCTACGTCTTCAACGTCAGGGACGGCACCGCCCCCGCCGGCCACTGGCGCCTCGACGAGGGACAGGGGACCGCGGCGGCCGACTCGGCGGGCGGTCACCCGGCCACGCTCGGCGGCGGCGCCTGGGTCGACGGCCGCGCGGGCAAGGCGCTGCGCTTCGCCGGCGCCGGGCAGCACGCGGTGACCGGCGCGCCGATCGTGCCGACCGAGGACAACCTCGCCGTCTCAGCCTGGGTACGGCTCGGCGGCACGGCCCTCCCGGCGTACAACGTCGCCGCGATCAGCCAGAGCGGCGAGCTGCACAGCGGCTTCTGGCTGGGCTACCGGGCCGGCGTCAAGTCGTGGGGGTTCATGATGAACCACTCCGGCGGCACCTCCCAGACGGTGTGGGCGCTGAACGCCGCGGTGGTGCCACGACTCGGCGAGTGGACCCACCTGACCGGCGTCTACGACTCGGCGGCGAAGGCGCTCTTCCTGTACGTCAACGGCGCGCCGGCGGCCGGGCCCGTGCCCTACCACGGCGGCGCGGGACCGGCGACCGCGCTGCAGTTCGGGCGGGCCCTCTACCAGGGTGGCATGACCGACCCATGGCCCGGTGACGTGGACGACGTGCGGGTCTACGACCGGGCGGTCTTCGGCGAGGAGGTCGCGCTGCTGGTCAGCCAGGCGGCCACGCTGACCGGGCACTGGAAGCTCGACGAGGAGTCCGGCGCCACCGCCGCCGACGCCGCCGCCCGGACCGGCCCGCTCACCCTGGGCGGGACCGCGACCTGGACCAGCGGCTGGCTCGACGGCGCGCTCTCGCTGGACGGAGCCGGCGGCCACGCCCAGGCCGGTCGCGCCGCCACGCGCACCGACCAGAGCTTCACCGTCACCGCCTGGACCCAGCTCGACACGCTGCCGGCCCGCGACGCCGCCGCGGTCGCCCAGAGCGGCACCCGCGCCAGCGGCTTCGTCCTCGGCTACGCCGCCGACGGCCCGCGCTGGATGTTCGGCATGGCCGGCGCCGACGCGGACGCGGCTTCGGTCGTGCGGGCCCGCTCGGACGTCGTGCCGTACGCGATGGAGTGGACGCACGTAGCGGGCGTCTACGACGCGCTCGCGCACAAGCTCCGGATCTACGTCGGCGGGCACCTGGTGTCCACCACCGAGGTGAACCACTCCAGCACCTGGAACTCCACCGGTCCGCTCCAGCTCGGCCGGGCCCTGCGTGACGGGGTCATGGCCGGTCACTGGCCCGGCACTCTCGACGACGTACGCACCTACCAGGGCGCGCTGGGCGACCTGGACGTCGCCCGCCTCGCCGCCGAATGACCTTCGGCGGCGAGGCCGCCGGTTCGCGGCCGCGGGGTGAGCCTCGCCCCACGGCCGGAGCGCACCTCGGGCTTGCTCATGGCCGGACGCGGAGGTCGGCGAAGAGGGCGCGGTGGTCGGAGCCCGGCAGGTCGTGCACCTGTACGGCGACCGCCCGGACGCGGGAGTCGCCGAGCACGTGGTCGATGGCCACCAGCGGCGGCAGCCCGCGCCCGGCCGGCCAGGTGGGCACCAGGCCCTGCCCGGTGGCCGCCGCCGCGTCGGTGTAGCCGGTGGCCAGCAACCGCCGGAAGACCGCGTGGTCGAGCGTCGCGTTGAAGTCGCCCGCCAGCAGCCGCGGCGGGCCCCCGGCCGGGGCGGGCGGCAGGGTGGCGATGCCGGCCTCCCACTCCGGCACCGTCGAGGGCACGGGCGCGACCGGGTGCACGACCACCACCTCCACCGCCGAGCCGCCGGGCAGCGCCACCTCGGCCACCGGCATGTGGTGCCCGACCGGCCGGAACAGCCCGCCGCGCTCGCGCAGCGGATGGCGCGCGTACACGCCGCTGCCCTCCGGCCCGCGCGACTCCGGCTGGCTGACCTCGTACGGCAGCAGCCCCTCCAGTCCGGCCGCGTCCAGCCGTTGCCGGGCCGACCAGGTCAGCTCCTGGATGCTCAGCACGTCGACGTCCAGCCGGCGTACCAGGTCGACGATCACCGTCACGTCCCCGCGCCCGCCGTTGAGGTTGGCGGTCAGCACCCGTAAGGGCCGGCCTTCGGCGACGTCGGCGGCGGCGTCCACGGCGCGCGGCGCCACGCACCAGGCGAGGCAGGCGCACACCGCCAGCATGAGCGCGCTCGCCGCCCTGTTCCGCAGGGCGACCACGATCGCCAGCAGCACCAGCGCCGCGACCCCGAAGTACGGCGTGAAGGCGACCATCGGCACCAGGAACACGCCCCACTCCAGCCCGCCCACGCGCATGGCCGTCCCCGCCGCGAACAGCGCGGCCACCCCGATGGCCACCCGCGCGGCCCGCGCCCGGCGGGGCCGCGCCCGCCTCGTCGTCTCTGTGTCAGCTTGCGTCAGCACAGCCGCACACCCTAGGCGGCCATCCTTAAACGAGGATGAGGAGACGCCGCGCGAGATCCCCTTACGGCTGCCCCCAGATCCGCTGTCCGGGCTCGGCCCGGGGAAGCGCCGAGAGGACGAGGGCCACGTTCGCCCAGTCGGTCACCTGAACGTTGTCCGCCATGAGGCGCAGCCGCCTCGGGATCTCCTCGTGGGCGTCGAGGATCATCTCGATGGCCTCGGTGATCTGACCGGTGACCGCCTCGTAGCCCGTGCCCCCGCCCTGGCCCTTGAAGAACGTCACGCCCTCCTTGCCCTGCCCCCAGAAGGCGCCGATGGCGCCCAGCTCCTTCGCCACGTCGTCGACGAACCCGCCGAGCTCCTCCCTCTCGATGTCGAACGCCTTGGCCGCCGAGCGGATCTGGGACGGATGGTTCTCCACGCTCTCCTCCTCGTCGTCATCGCGTCAGCCCGCCGGTTTGTGGGCCATGGTGAAGTACAGCAGCACCCGGCCGAGAGTCTCCTTCCAGGTGGGGACGAGCTCCGAGCCCTCCTGGCCGTTCAGGGTGTCGTAGGTGGGGCCGTAGCCGAGCGACCCGCCGGCCAGCCGGTTCAGGAAGTACTGGACGTCCACGTTCGCCGTCGCCTTTCTGGCCAGCGGCGCGGCGGCGTCGAACACGCCGTAGAAGGCGAACGACGCGGCGAACTCCTTCAGGGCCTGGGTCGCGTTGTCCCCGAGGGAGCCGGTGTCGTCGCCCCACAACGCCTTGACGCCCGCCACCACCGTCACGTCCCCGACGGCGAAGAACGCGCTGCCGATCGTGTACTCCGTCAGCTTGCTCAGCAGGATCCGGGCGAGGCTGTGCTCCAGCAGTTTCGCCAGCAGGCCCGCCTGCGCCCGCCGCATGAGGAACTGGGTGATCTGGTAGGCCGCGCCGGCCTGCCAGGGAAAGGTGGTGATGTAGACGAAACTGGCGAAGTTCGCCAGGGCGAGCGTCCAGTACGCGTGCCGGGCCGTCTCGATCACCTCGGCGAACTCCGCGCAGGCCGCGCTGTTCCGCCGGCAGCGCTGGGCGACCTGGGCGGTGAAGCCCGACTCCAGAGGCTGCGGATACAGCGCCGCCGTCACGGCCTTCCGGTAGGCGGCCACGTCGTCCCCGGCGTTCTTCTTCCACACCGACTCGGCGGCGGCGAACGTCTTGTCCGGGGTCCGCTCGATGCGGTCGGCCAGCCGTGACCAGACGGCGGCGGCCTGACGCGCCTTCGCCGGGTCGCCCTCGGGGTAGTCGACCGCGAGCATCTTGAACACGAAGGCCGCGATGCCGACGGTGCCGAGGCCGTAGACGCTCATGCGGGCCGGGTTGACGCTCATGGGCGGCTCCCGTGCGCGCGGCGGGCGCCCGGCGGTCCGGTGTGGTCCAGCACGGTGCCGGTGACGAACGGCGCCATGAGGTCGCCCGCCGCCCGCTGGGCGTCCCGCGCCGACTCAGCGGACGCCTCAAGGATCGCCGCCGCCAGCTCGGCGGAGTTGAGCCGCATGGCGCGCGAGTCGATGACGAGCCCGGCGAGGGCCCCGGTCTGCGTCGTCTCGACCACGACGCGCCCCTCCGCCGCCTCGCCCCGCCCCCGGACCGCGGCGATCCGTTCGCGTAACCGCTCCAGCTCCGCGGTCTCCTGGCGGAAGCGGTCGAGTAGCCTGCTGAACTCCTGGTCGCTGGTGTCGCTGAACGGATCGGCCGGCGATGTCATTCCCGTCTCCTGACTCTCTTCGACTCGTCGAGTCACTCAGGTTACAGAAGTAAACAAGCCGGAAATATATGTTTTTCGCGCGTCAGCCCCCCTGGGTGTAGATCGTCTTCCAGCGGGAGCACTCGCCGACCGGGCGCGTCGCGTTGCCTCGGCACACCTGCACCCTGATCTGCAGCACCCCGCCGACGCTCTTGCTGAACGAGCCCGTGCCCGGCACGCAGTTGTACACGCCGTGCGTCCGCCAGCGGCCGTTCTGCCCGCTCTGGCGCCGGATGAGCACCCACGAGCAGCCCTTGCCATGGGTGTCGTCGAGGTACCCCTTCACGATCAGCCCCGACTGCCCGGCCACGACGCGCCCCCACGCGGTCGCCTTGCCGTCGGTGGAGTGGACGCCACCCCACTTCCAGGACGTGGGATCAGCGGCGGCGGGGGCGCCCTGGACGGCCAGGGCGATGGCGGCGGCGGTCATGCCGGTCAGAAAGCGGGCGGCGATGCGCATGAGGGGTCTCCCGGGATAGTGGGTCGTCGTCACCCCAAGGACTACCGGCGCGCTCTTGTACGCGGCTTGGAGCTCAGTGGGCGGCCCACTTCCGGCTCATCCGCCGGGGGCGATGACCCGCCAGGCCGCGGGGCGCAGCGTCCAGGACCAGCGCGGTGCGGCCGGGCGCAGCTCGCCGTCCAGGTTGGCCGGGACAGGCTCGCCGTCGATGGCGATCGACGTCCCCCTGACGGTCGTGACCTCGTTGAGCCGGCCGTGCCTGCCGCGCCGCAGCAGCAGCCCGTAGACGAGGCGGGACCAGGGAGACACGGCGTAGGAGATGACGACGTCGGCCAGCCCGTCGTCCGGCCGGGCGGCCGGTGCCAGCGGGGTGCCGCCGCCGATCGAGCCGCCGTTGCCGACGCCCACCATGAGGATCCGCCGGCGGCCGTCGGCGATCACCTGGCCGTCCACGCGGACCCGCAGCCGCCACCCCCGCGCGCGGGTTCCGGCGACCAGCGCGCCCACCGCGTACGCGGCCCGCCGCAGCAACGGCTTGAGCGGGGTGGCCTGCTCGGAGGCCAGCGCGCCGACCCCGACGTGCACGGCGTTCAGCACGATCCCGCCCTGGTCGTCGACGAGCAGATCCAGCGGCCGCTCCACTCCGCGCGGGACGAGCGTCGCGGCCTGCCGCGGATCCAGCGGGATGCCGAGCGTGCGAGCCAGGTCGTTGCCGGTGCCCATCGGGACCAGGCCCACCGGCCGGGTGCCGAGCTCGCCCCGCGCGCGCAGCGCGGCCACCACCCGGTGCAGCGAGCCGTCGCCGCCGAGGACGACGGGGGCGCGGTCCGGGTGCCGGTCCAGCACCCGGTCGATGTCGCCCGGCTCCTCCACGACGCAGGTCACCACGTCGGCCTCGTCGCCCAGCGCGCGCAGCACCGCCCGGCGGGTCTCGTCGTCGTCCCCGCCCGCGGCCGGATTGCCGATCGCCACCAGCTTGCGTGACACCCCGTTCCCTCCGTTCGCCTGGCCCGCCTGGTGCCCCCGATCTGTCAGGCGAAACCCGCCAGCTCGCGGAGCCCGCCGGAAGCGGATCTCCGTGGTGGCGTGCGTCCTCAGCCGGCCGGGAGGTCAGGTGGGTCGAAACGACGGCTGAACAGGCCCATGAGCGAGGTGACGGCCCGGCTGCGGGCGGTGAACAGCCGGCTCCGCGGTTCCAGGCTCACCCCGAACTGCTTCTTCGTCTCGTAGGCCGCCGCGCCGAAGCGCAGCGTACGGGCGCCCGACGAGATGGCGTTCCGCACGCAGGCGGCCAGGAGGGCGTGATAGGCGGCGGTGCCGGCGGTGCGCTCGTAGTCACGCCCGATCCACCTGACCGCCAGGTCGTCGTCATCGCGGAGCAGGGCGATGCAGCCGACCAGCGTGCCGTCCCGGTGGGCCGCGAGCAGGGTCAGGTCGGCGCCCAGGACGGTGGCCGCCTTGACGAACAGATCCGGCCCGTAGTGCCGGACCGCGCCGTGACGGCGCGTCACGTCCGCCACCATCCGGTCCAGTGCCGGACCGTCCTCGGCCGTCGGGATCAGCGGCCGGACGACGATGCCCTCGCGTTCTGCGCGCCGCTGCGTGCGGCGGATCTCACGGCGCCTCTTGCTCGGCAGATCGGCCAGATAGTCGTCGAACGACGGCCAGGTCAGATCCAGACGGGTGTCCGGCAGCCAGCCGAGCCGGAGATAACCGCGTTGATCCGCATGGGCCGGATCCGGCGCGGGCAGATGGTCGACGACGCAGAACGGCGACCGCTCTCGTCTGGCGAGGTCCCGGATCTCCCGGAGCAGCACGTCGAGCTCGGCCTGTGGATCGGGGCCGTCACCCACCAGCAGCCCCGGGGACGCCGTCATCGGTACGGCGACGTGCAGGAAGGGCGAGCGGCGCAGCAGCCGGCCGAACCGCGCGTCGAGCCGGGGGTTCTGCAGCCGGTGTTCGAGCGCGCCGACGGCGGCCGCCACGAGTCTTCCCTGCCGGCGTACCAGCAGATATCTGGGCCGGTGATCGGCCAGGACGGTCTCGGCCAGGTGGAGCCAGCGATGCCGGACGAAAGGGAGCTCGCCGCGGAGCGAGTCCCATTCGCCGGGTGACACTCCCTCGATGGAGGTGAGCACGTCAACCGTGTGCATCACTGTTCTCCGGCCCGGCCACCTCGAACCTCATGGTCCCGGCCACGAGGTCGGCCGAGGCGTCCAGCGCGGCGGTCGTGGCCGCCCGCACGACGAACCAGCCGAGCCGGTCCGACACGTCCTGGTAGGGCCGGACTCGCCGGCCCGGCCGGGCCAGCACCACCAGCTCGGCCACCTCCGGGACGGCCCTGACCCGCTCCTCGCCGGACACCGACACCAGGGTCCCGGCCCGCTCGGCGGTGATCACCTCCCATCGGACCGGACGTGGCGGATGCGGATCCAGCTCGATCGGCAGACCGGTCGCGGCCTGCACGGCGGCCCGTACGGGGTCCACGCCGTGGCAGAGCCGTACCATGTCGTCGGTTCCGTTGCCTCCCGTGCGCAGCCCCAGCTCGATGAGGTACGGCTCGCCGTCCGGAGTGACGATCAGGTCGAGGTTCAGCGGCCCGCGCCGGTAGTCCAGGCGGGCGCAGACCTTGTCCACGACGGAGCGGACGGTGTCCTCGACGTCCGGTGGCAGCGCGACCGGCATGTCGCGGCGCAGGGTCAGCACCAGAGGCGGTGGGCTCACCGTCTGCCGGCTCACCGCCATGAACACCACGCGTCCGTCGTCCACGACGCACTCGCAGTTGTAGAGGACTCCGGGGATCTCCTCCTCGACCATGATCATGCCGCTGTAGGAGCGGTCACGGGCCGCCATCGCGGCGGAGAGGACGGCGCCGGGGGAGGCGCATCTGGTCACCCCGCGCCCGCTCTGCGCGTCGGCGGGCTTGACGAACACGGGGAAGCGGAGCGCGCGGGCCCGCGCGGCGAGTTCGGCCGGGTCGTCGCCCATGATCCAGGGATAGGACGACACGCCGAGTTCGTCGAGGATGCCGCGCACCACCCACTTGTCCAGCGAGGCCCGGGCCGCCTCCTCGGAGAGCCGGCTCGGCAGCCCCAGCGCGACGGCCAGCGCGCGCAGCGCCGGCACCGCGACGTCACTGGACGGCGCCACCACGCCCGCCACGTCCGTACGGCCGCCGAGTGCCGCCAGGATCGCCCCGGCGTCGCGGGTGCTGACCGGCAGGTACTCGTCGGCGAGGGCGACGCCCGGCGCGGTGGCCGACTGGTCCACCGCGATCGTCCGGTAGCCCATCTCGGCCGCCACGCGGTAGGTGGACAGCGCGCCGTCGGCGGCGCCGAGTATCAGTAGTGAGGTCATGACAGGTGCTTCCGGTGCCGGGCGACCGCCTGGTCGACGTAGCGTCCCAGCGGCAGCGACAGCACCGCGACGGCCAGCGCCAGGTGGATCACCATGAACACGACGGCGGTCGCGATGCTGGGCGGTCCACCGGTGAAGACGATGATGTGGGAGGCGTAGTGGAGGTGCGACGGCGGGCCGTCGGGCCAGTCGTAGGTGAGCCAGAACGTGAGATCGTTCAGCCCGGAGATGACCACCAGGACCGAGGCGAGCCCCAGTTTGAGGACCGACGTCGTCCGGGCTCCCCCCATCCGGTAGCCGAGCAGCGCGAACAGCACGACGAACGTGACGGTCAGCAGGATCCACTGGTAGATGGTCTGGAACAGGAGGTCCTGCTGATCGCCGGACGCGGCGCCGAAGGGCAGGATCCGCAGCACCAGACCGGTGTCCAGGACCCCCATGTAGAAGACGACCGCGGCCAGCAGCAGCGGCGGTCCGAACCGCCGCAGGGGCAGCAGCGCGACGGTCACCACCCCGAACACGAACGGGCTGAGCCGGAAGGCCCAGTCGGCCAGGTCGCCCAGCGTCTGCTGGGGCGGCAGCACGAGCATGATCAGCCCGGCGAGCACGGCGGTGGGGACGCCGGACACCAGCCACAGCCGGCTCCGGTTCCGGTGGGCCGCCGCGATCCAGGCGTCGGCGCGGGCGGTGCCGCGGCGGGCGGGGCGAACGGAGGTCATCGGCCGGCGCCCGATTCGTCGGCCGGCTTCCGCACCCAGAACGGCCCGAGCGCCAGCGCGTCCACGTCGGTCTTGAGGTAGCAGGCGACCGCGTCCTCCGGGGTGCACACGATCGGCTCGTCGTTGTCGTTGAACGAGGTGTTGACCAGCATCGGCACCCCGGTGAGCTCGTCGAACCGGCTGATCAGCTCGTGGTAGAGCGGGTTGTCGGCGCGGCTCACCGTCTGCACCCGGGCGGTGCCGTCCACGTGGGTGATCGCGGGCACCACGGCCCGCTGGTGCTCCAGCACGTCGAAGACGAGCAGCATGACCTCGGACGGATGGTCACTGGCGAAGTACTCGCCGGACCGCTCCTCCAGGCAGGACGGCGCGAACGGGCGGAACGGCTCGCGATGCTTGACCTTCTCGTTCATCCGCGCCTTGGATTGGGGATCGCGCGGGTCGGCCAGCAGTGACCGGTTGCCCAGGGCTCGCGGACCGCACTCCATCCGGCCCTGGAACCAGCCGACGATCAGCCCCTCGGCGATCCCCGCCGCGGTGTGGCGGGCGATGTCGTCCACCCGCTGGTACTCGACGCCCGCGTCGCGTAACGCCTGCTCCATCCGCTCCTCGGTGAACTCCGGACCGGTGAAGACGTAACCGGTCGTCGGCCTGGGCCGGTCGAACCGGCCCACGCTCACCTCCAGCGCCGCGCCGAGCGACGACCCGTCGTCGGCGGAGGCCGGCTGGGCGAAGAACTCCTCGAACCCGGTCTCCAGCAGGATGCGGCCGTTCATCACGGAATTGAGCGCCACCCCGCCGGCCACCGCGAGCCGGGTCATCCCGGTCTCCTCGTGCAGCCAGCGGGCCAAGTGCAGGCCGGCCCGTTCCAGCGTGGCCTGAAGGGCGTAGGCGATGTCCATGTAGTGCTGCGGGACGGGATTGTCCTGGGTGATCCGGGTCTGGGGCCGGGGCGGGCCGAAGGTGTCGATGAACTTCCGCGACACCATGTGCTTGCCGTTGCGGTGGTGCTGGAAGTAGCTCAGGTCCAGCTCGTATCCGCCGTCCGGGGTGAGGTGCAGCAGCTCGGCGAACTGCTCCACGTAGGTGTCGTTCCCGTACGGCGCGAGGCCCATCACCTTGCCCGCGTCGCGGGTGGAGTAGAAGCCGAGGTAGCCCGTGACGATCGCGTACATGGCGCCCAGCGAGTGCGGATACCGGATGCGCTTCAGGTCCCTGATCCGCTTGCCGTCGCCGACCGCGAGGCAGGTGGTCGTCCCGTCGCTGCCGACGCCGTCCAGGGTGAGGACCGCGGCTCTGTCGAACGGGCTGACGAAGAACGCGCTGGCCGCGTGCGAGCGGTGGTGGTCGATGAGGTGGACCTTGAACTTGGTCGGCCCGGTGTGGCCGACGGCCGCCTTGACGTCGTCGGCGAGGGTGTAGGTGCGCTTGATGTGGGCCAGGACCGCCCCGCCGACGTGGTAGTCGTCGTTCTTCTTGGGGCCACCGCCGTGGCGCAGGGTCTCGACCAGGCCGGCCGACTTGGCGCCGTTCTCGCGCTCGTTGCGGAACACGTCAAGGGTGCCGGGGAAGTAGCGGGCGAACACCTTCGCCGCGTGCGCGGCCTCCCGCCAGCGCTGCCAGTAGAACGCCACGTGATCCACTTCGTCGAGGCCGATTCCGGCCTGCTCCAGGCAGAACTCGATCGCACGGGCGGGAAACCGGCCGTCGTGTTTGACCCGGGTGAATCTCTCCTCCTCGGCGAAGGCGACGATCTCGCCGTCGCGCACCAGTGCCGCGGCCGAGTCGTGCACCCGGGAGATGCCTAGTACGTACATGTTGTTCGCTCCAATTCACGGAAAATCATCATTCGCCGCATCGTATGAGCCTTGATCGGGATTGATAGGGCTAAAGCCGCCAAGGCGCCGAGCGCGCCCAGCCACGGCACGAGGGCGGCGGCCAGCAGGCCCGTCGCGACCAGGCCGACCAGCGCGCCCGACGAGGTCACGACGAGCACGTCGTTGTTGGTGTTCTCCACCAGGTAGCCGGCGTACATCACGATCAGGAAGAGGATCAGCACGACGCCGACCAGCAGCCCGAGCGCGAGCACGGGCGGCTCGCCGGCGGTCAGGTGCCCCCGCGTGACCGGTACGGCCAGCAGCAGGGCGAACACCGCCGCGAACCCGGCGCCCAGGCGCTCGCCGAGACGCAGCAGCCGCCGGGCGCGGGACCGGCCCGAGCGGCCCTGGACGCCGCGCAGCCGGTGGGAGGTGGCCGGCTGCGTCACCCGCAGCAGGTAGACGACCACCTGACAGACCGCGACCGCCGGGAGCAGGGCGAGATAGAGCGTTCCGCTCTGGCTCGCCAGCCCGGAGACGGCGAGCACCAGGTACACGAGCGCGAAGCAGAGCGCGTCGCACAGATCGGCGACGCCGAGCAGCCAGGTGAGGCGGGCCAGCTTGCCCAGCAGCCGCCGGCGCGGCGCGCCCGGCGGTCTCCGCAGCCAGTCGCGGGGGAGCGCCGCCACGGCCGCGGCGGTGACCACGAGGGTGCCGGCGAGCAGCAGCAGCAGATGGACCTGAGGCGCCCAGCCGACCAGCAGGGTGGCCGCGGTGACGGCGAGCACCACACCGCCGGTCGCTCCGAACGCGACCGTGTCCAGCCCCGGCCGGCCACGCAGCCGGTGCAGGCCGGACACCGCCATCAGCAGGCCGGTGCAGGCCGACCAGGTCCCGGCGGCCAGGTAGGCGGTCGCCGCCGACAGCGGGGCGAACACCGCCACCGGGACGAGCGCGGCCAGCAGGACCAGGGTGGGGACGGCCGCCATGGCGAGCGACAGCCGGGCCACCGCGGGGCCGAGCCGCCTGGTGCGGGGCAACGTCTTGAGCGCCGCCTTCTCCGGCGCGTCGCCGGCCAGGAGCAGCCACGCGCACTGCCCGACGGCGCCGGCGTAGAGGCTGAACGCGGGCCCGTCCCACACGGCCACCAGGGCGACCGCGGTCACCTGGACCCCGATCCGGAACGCGCCCCGGCCGATCAGCAGCCGCAGGATCGTCGCGGTCCGGGGGACGGCCACCGTCACGGTGGTCACGACGGCGCCCTCGTGGTGTCCGCCAGGTCGAGCAGACGGTCCTCGTCGCGGATCGGCACGGTCGACTCCCGCACGTAGAACAGCCTGGGACGGGCAGCCTGGCCCGCCGCGATCGAGACCAGGTGACGCACGGTGAACCCGAGGACCGCCAGCGCCACCGCCGCGAGCAGGAACCCGGCGGCGCGGCCGGCCGCCGGGCCGAGCAGCCCGAGCGCGGTGGCGAGGGCGCACAGCAGCGCCACCGCGCCGGCGCCCACGGCCAGGCCGGTGACCACCGTGGTCAGCCGCCGGCCGACGCTGACGTACAGGTCGACGGCGTGCCGCGCGAGCCCGCGCACGTTCATCTTCGACGTGCCCCGCAGGCGGGCGCGGTGGCCCACCGGGACGGTGGTGTAGCGGTTCGTCAGCCGTGGCACGGTCGCCAGGAAGTTCGGGGAGCCCAGCCGGAGGTCCACGACGGTGCGCGCCAGCGACGTGCGCACCAGGCGGAACGCGGTGGCTCCACGGGGGACCTCGATCCCCAGCCGGGCGGCGAGGGCGTGGAAGCCGGCCGAGCCGAGGCGTCGGATCCACGGGTCGTCGCGGCCGGCCCGGACGCCGAACACCGCGTCGTGCCGCCCCCGCGCCGCCGCCTCGATCAGCCGGCGCGCCTCGGCGGCGGGGAACTGCTGGTCGGCGTCGAGGTGCAGGACCCACGGCCGGCTCGCGTACCGGTAGCCGGCGGAGAACGCCGCCTCGAAACCGAAGTTACGGGTGAAGGAGATGTACTGCACCCGGGGATCGGCGTCCGCCAGCGCCTTGAGCGCGGGCAGGGTGCCGTCGCCGCTGCCGTCGTCGACGAAGATCACTTCGAGGTCGAGGTCGCCGAACTCGGCCACCACCTCGGCGTAGACGTGGCCGACGTTGTCGGCCTCGTCGAAGCAGGGGATCACGATCGAGAGCCCGGCGTCGGCCGGGCCGTCGCCCGTGGTCAACGCCGGCCCGTGGCGAAGTGCGGGCGGATCCGGTTGTCGTACATGGTCAGCGCGGACGCGACGGCGGCGTGCATGTCGAGGTACCTGTAGGTGCCGAGCCGGCCGCCGAAGAACACCCCGGGCTCGCTACGGGCCCGCTTCCGGTACGCCTGCAGCCGGGCCCGGTCCGCAGGGGTCCCGATCGGGTAGTACGGCTCGTCTCCCGCGCCGGCGAAGCGGGAGTACTCGCGCATGATGACGGTCCGGTCGTCCGGATGGCCGCGTTCCGGGTGCAGATGGCGGAACTCGTGGACGCGGGTGTGGGGGACGTCCTCGTCGGCGTAGTTCATCACCGCCGTCCCCTGGAAGTCGCCCGTCGGCGCGACCTCGATCTCGTAGTCCAGCGTGCGCCAGGTCAGGGCGCCTTCGGCGTAGCCGAAGTACCGGTCGAGCGGGCCGGTGTAGACGACGGGGACGGCGCCCGCGGCGTCCAGGTCGAAGAAGTCGGTGCCGAGCCGGATCTCGATGCGGGGATGGTCGGCCATCCGCTCCAGCCAGGCCGCGTACCCGTCGACCGGAAGGCCCTGATGGGTGTCGTCGAAGTAGCGATCGTCGAAGGTGTACCGGACCGGCAGCCGGCCGATGATCTCCGGTGGCAGGTCGCGCGGCGAGGTCTGCCACTGCTTGGCCGTGTAGCCGCGGATGAGCGCCTCGTACAACGGGCGCCCCACCTGGGAGATGGCCTTCTCCTCGAGGTTGGCCGGGTCGGGGAACTCCGCCGCCTGCTCGGCGAGGAGCGCGCGGGCCTGGCCGGGCGACAGGACGCGTTCGAAGTATTCGCAGATCGTGCCCAGATTGATGGGCATGGAGTACACGCGGCCTTTGAACACCGAGAAGACCCGGTGCAGGTACGGGGTGAAGGCGGTGAAGCGGTTGACGTACTCCCAGACGCGTTCGTTGGAGGTGTGGAAGACATGGGTGCCGTAGGTGTGAATCTCGATGCCGGTGGTCGGCTCGATCTCGCTGTGGGCGTTACCGCCGATATGGTCGCGGCGCTCGACGACGAGCACCCGTAAACCGAGCTCGCGCGCTGATCGTTCGGCCACGGTGAGGCCGAAGAGCCCGGCGCCGGCTATGACGAGGTCAATCTCCACTGCCGTCCTTGGGTTCTTCACGCCGACTGGAACGCCATGGGTCTTGTGAACTGCCGGCGAACAGACGGTCGTATCGCCCAGAGAGCCACCCGCTCTGGGTTGTGCCCCGGACCGCCACCGCGCGGTCTGAGCCTTGATTGACGTTGATGTTGTCGGTGTCAGTATCACTGGATATGGGCCAGTGTCCGAAAGTCCTTTGCGGGCGGTTGTAATGGAGTTGTGACGCATTGCTGAACGTGCGGTCAAGGTCGCCGTCAGTGATCATCTGTCGTCGGGCGCCGGGCGCCGGGCGCCGGCGCGATCGTCCACGGCGCCATAGGTGGACGCCCGAAACAGGAAGGAGGCCCAGGAGCGGTAGGGCCGCCACATTTCGGCGAGCCCGCGGTACGTGGCCGGCGGGGTGTCCTCCGGCAGGCCGTACGCCTCGCGCAGGATCGCGAACAGCCGTGGCTCGTCGCCCGGGAACGCGTCCGGCGCGCCCGCGCCGCGGATCAGGATGAGCCCGGCGGAGAACGGTCCCACGCCGGGCAGGGCGCGCAGCTCGGCCAGGGCCTCCTCCGGAGCCAGGGAGCGCAGGTGCTCGGTGGTGAGCACGCCATCGAGCGCCGCGCGGGCCAGCCCGCGCACCCACTCCTCCTTCTGCGCGGGCAGACCGAGCCCGTCCGCGTCCAGCAGCGTCACGGGCGGCGGGAAGACCGGGTACTCCCGCCCGTCCAGGGCGACCTTCGCGCCCCATCGCTCCGCGATGCGCTGCTTGATCCGCGAGGCGATGAGCATCGACGAGCGCTGCACGATCACCGCCCAGCAGGCCGCCTCCCACGGGCTCCAGAAGCACACCGGCCGCAGGCCGGGGCTGCGGCGGTGCAGGTCGCCGAGGACCGGGTCGGCCTCGCCGAGCTTGGCGAACCCGGCGCCGTCCACGTCGAGGGACAGGATCCGGGCCACCTCGCCCCGGATCCCCGGCCCGGCGGCCCGCGTCGTGGCGACGGCGACCCCGCCCGGCGCGGCCGTCACGGTCACGCCGATCGGCCGCCAGTCGGTCTCCGCGCAGTAGGCGAAGCGCAGCGCCCGCCCGTCGGAGGGCAGCGCGCTGGTGGCTGGCCAGTCCTCGACGAAACGCAGCGAGGCGTCGAAGCTGAACGGCCCCTCGGCGGTGAGCGTGAATCCGTGCGTGGTCATGCGCGAATGGTAGGAGCCCCCACCCACCGCCCGGACCCGCCCGCTGGAGCGTTCAGGGATGGAGCGTTCAGGGATGGAGCTTCAGGGATGGAGCTTCAGGGATGGAGCGTTCAGGGGTGGGGTGATGACGGCCAGGCTCCGGTCCGCGGATCGGTGAGGATCGATCCGCGGACCCGAGCCCGGGCTCAGCGGGACGCGGCGTGCCGCGCGGCTCGGTAGCCGAAGACGACGGCGGGGGCGATGGTCGAGCCGGGGCCCGGGTAGGTGCGGCCCATGACCGAGGCGGTGGTGTTGCCCGCGGCGTACAGGCCCGGGATGACCGACCCGTCCTCGCGCAGGACGCGGGCGTGCTCGTCGGTCAGCAGGCCGCCCTTGGTGCCCAGGTCGCCGGGATGGATGCGGACGGCGCGGAAGGGACCCCGCTCCAGCGCGCCCAGGTTGGGGTTGGGCTTGACCCGTGGGTCGCCGTAGTAGTTGTCGTAGACGGTCCGGCCGCGGCCGAAGTCCTCGTCGACGCCGGTGCGGGCGAAGCCGTTGAACCGCTCGACGGTCGCGGTCAGCCGTTCCGGATCGATGTCTATCTTGGCGGCCAGCGCCTTCAGGGACGGCTCCTCGACGAGCAGGCCCGCCTCGATCCACTTCTTCTTCTGGCCCAGATAGGCGGTGTTCAGATAGCGCCGGGCGTGCCTGACGTCGGTGATCATCCACATCGGGCCGGGCACGTCGTGCCGGAGCATGTCATGCCCGAGGTCGATGTACGACTGCGACTCGTTGGTGAAGCGTTCGCCGTTCGCGTCCACCACGATGCTGAAGGGAAGCGACCGCTCGGCGACGAGGAAGCTGCTCTTGCCGTCGGGGCCGATCAGGCTCCCGCCCCACCAGGCGTCGTCCATGAGCGCCAGCGCGCCGCCCGCCTGGGCGCCCACCTCGATGGCGGTGCCCAGGTCGCCTTCGGGGGCGGAGGAGTGTCCGGGGACGCCGTGATGCTTCAGGCGCCACTCCCGGTTGTTCGCGAAACCTCCGGCGGCCAGGACGACGCCGTGCCGGGCTCGGACCCTCCGCTGCCGGCCGTCCCGTTCGACGACCGCGCCCACCACGTCGCCGTCCTCCACGATGAGCTCGACGATCGGCGTGGAGAGCCAGACGGGGGTCTGCTGGGTGCGCACGATGTGCATGAGCGAGCAGGCGAGCGCGCCGCCGATGCCGACCGGGCGCTTGCCGGCGGCGAGCTGGCCGAGTGAGCGGAAGACGAACTGCGCGCCGCGCACGAAGCCGCTGGGGGTGGACCAGGCGCGGGCCAGCAGCCACACGTCGTCGGTCATGAGCGGGAGCGGGATGCTGTCCTTGGCGCGCGAGCTGGCGTACCAGTCGCCGAGCAGCTTGGTGTCGAAGGCCGCGACCTCAAGGGAGCGGCCCACCTTGCCGCCCGGCCGGTCCGGATAGTAATCGGGGTAGTCGGCGGACCTTCTCCACTTGACGCCGAGGCGGCCGAGGAAGGTCACGACCTCGGAAACGGTCTGCAGGAAGGCCGTCCTGCGCTCGGGCGAGGAGGCCGGCCCGACGTCGCCGATCACGTCGTCCATGTACTGGCGGGCCTCGCCGGTGGAGTCCTGGACACCGGCCCGGATCATGAGCGGGTTGGCCGGCATCCACAGCCCGCCTCCGGAGATGGACGTGGTGCCGCCCCATTTCGGGGTGCTCTCCACCACCAGGACGGTCAGCCCTTTGTCGGCCGCGGCGATCGCCGCGGTCAGGCCAGCCGCGCCTGAGCCCGCGACGAGTACGTCGACGAGGTCGTCCCACTGATCGGTCATCAAGCTCCCTCGTTTCACGCGAAGACGGCCCGGAAGGCGATCTCACCAACCGGACAGTTCTGTCCGGTTAACGGTTCGTAGTCTGTGCGATGAGCGTTCGCCGAGTCAACAGGTGCGCGGACCGCCGGCCTCAGCCCGCCGACCAGCCGCCGTCCACCGGGACGATGGCGCCGTTGACGAACGAGGCGGCGTCGGAGGCGAGGAAGAGGGCCGCGTCGGCCATCTGCTCGGGCTGGGCCATCTGGTCGCCGAGGGCGAGCACGGGGCTGAGCCGGGTGACGCCGGCCGTGTCGAAGGCGGCGGCGCCCTCCGCCGTGGCGATGTTGGTCAGGGTGGGGCCGGGCAGGATGGCGTTGCAGCGGATGCCCTCCTTGGCGTACGCCCAGGCCACGCTGCGGGTCAGGCCGACCACGCCGTGCTTGGAGGCGGTGTAGGCGGCGCCCGCAGCGCCGCCTCGGATGCCGGCCTCGGAGGCGGTGTTGACGATCGCGCCGCGTCCCTCGCGCAGCATGTGCGGCAGGACGGCGTGGGTGACCAGGAAGGTGCCGGTCAGGTTGACGCGCAGCACCCTGTCCCACATCTCGATCGACAGGTCGGCGGGCAGGGCCATGTTGTCGATGATGCCGGCGTTGTTGCACAGCACGTCGATCCGTCCGTACGCGCTGATCGCGGTCTCGACCATGTCGGCGACCGACGCCTCGTCGCCGATGTCGGCCGTCACGGCGATGGCGGCCTCCCCGATGTCGGAGGCGGTCAGCTCGGCGCTTTCGCCGTTGACGTCACAGACCACCACGCGGGCGCCGGCCTTGGCGAAGGCGATGGCCATCGCCCTGCCGATGCCGGAGCCGGCGCCTGTGACGAGGGCCACGCGGTTGTCGAAGGTGTTGGTCGTCAAGGGTTCGTCCTCCCGATGGGGGTGCGGGACAGCGCTGAAGGCGGCGCGGGTCGTAACAACCGGACAACAATGTCCGGTTGTTACGATAGCCGCTATGCCTGCCGCGCGTCGACCGAACAGAGGGCCCAGTGCCGCTGCGGAGAACCGCGCGGCACTCATAGCGGCGGCCCGTGAGGTCTTCGCCGACGCCGGATACAACGCGCCGCTCAGCATGGTCGCCCGCGCCGCCGGAGTCGGGCAGGGCAGCCTCTACCGGCACTTCCCCGATCGCATCAGCCTCGCGCTGGCCGTGTTCGAGGACAGCGTCGCCGACCTGGAGGCCCTGGCCGCCGAGCCCAGCGCCGATCTCGACGACGTGCTGGCCCTGATCACCGAGCAGACCATCGCCTCGACCGCGTTCGTCACCGTGGTCAGCACGCCCTCGCATCCCGACCCGCGCGTCATCGTCCTGCGCGATCGCGTGGCGAGGCTGCTGGAGGGCGGGCTGGCCGAGGCCCGCGACGCCGGCCGCGTCCGCGCCGACGTGACGGCCGAGGACCTGGTCCTGGCCGTCGGCATGCTGGCCAGCCTCCTCGCCAACCTTCCAGCCGCCGAGCGGCCCGAGACCGCCCGGCGCATGTGGAGACTGCTCCGCGGCGGCATCGAGCCCTGACCGCCGCCACGGCCCACCTCCACGACTGCGGGTCTCCGGATCCGCCTCGACTCGCGGTGACCCAGGCCACAGGCCAGGTCCTCGGCCGTGCACGCTCCGCATCGGCTGACCATGGTCTGGCTGCTTCGTTGATCGATGGCCTCAGGTCGGTCGCGATGTACGGCTATCGTGCGACTCTTCCCCTTTTTTGACGATCTTTATATAGGATCATGCTGGTTTCAGAGCCGCTACGACATTCGCGGTGGCTCATCTCTTCGCGTGCGGTGCCTCTGTGGTCCTGGTGTAATCCGAATGCCATTCGGTGAGGATGTTCCCGGTCGTGGAGATGGGCGCGGGGTGAAGCTGGAGGCGATTGTGGTGGTGGCAGGTCTTGGCGGCCAGGGGCATGGACGGCATCAGCGTCGTCGCGGCTGCGCCCGAGCGGTCGTCATGGCTTCCTGCCTGCGATCGCGAACGACGAGTGCCGTATCGGAGTAGAGATGAACGACCGTTACCCGGCTGAAGCGGGCCACACCATGCAATCAGTCTTTCCCGAATCCCGTGAGTTGGCTGCTCAGCTGGTGGGGCAGGGGTTTTCGGGCGACCGGAGTGTCCGGGTGACGATCGGCGGGGACGGGCTGGTCGAACTCGTCGACATGGATCCCCGGGTGATGCGCAGGGGCTCCGAGGAGCTGGCCGAGCTGGCTGCGGAGGCGCTGCGGAACGCCCAGGAGGACTGGTTTCGCCGCTTCGCCCAAGCGACCGCCCCCCTGCGTGAGGAGCGGGCGCGCGACATCCAGGAGCGCCTGCGGAAGAGCCTGGAGCAGAACGCGCAGATGTACGCGTATCGAACGCGGGAGATCCAGGAAACGCTCGCCAAACTGTCGCAAGACCGCTGAGCTGTCGATCCCGTCCGTCGCGGCTGCAAAGGCGTCGGCCGCCGAACAAGGAGAGTGTTGATTGGCCGGCCCCGAAGGCGCCACGTGGAACCCCGATTCCCTCAACAAAGGATCGAAAGCGATAGAGGGCATTGCGGGTGCCGTAACAGAGCTGACCATAACGGATGATCGCACTTACGACCAGCGCGCCCCCCGGCCCTCGGGCAAACGCGATCCGATCCCGCACCACTACAAGTGGTTCTATGCCGACGGACTCGCCGTGGAGGTCAATGCGGCGGCTAAGGCGGTGCTGGACGCGCTGTCGAACCTGCGGAGCCAGGTCACGTGGGGGTCGGACGGGCTCGCCAGGATGGCCAAAAAAGAAACCGCCGTGGAGGACCACAACCTCGCCGCAGCGTACGGCAGGCTTGAGAAGGCCCTTGATCGGCCGGAAGGGGAGACGTCGTGAACGACATCGACTTCCGCAGAACTCCGTACTACCTGGACTTCGCAGATCATGAAGAGGTGGAGAAGCTTCTCTCGCACTGGGGCCAAAAAGGCGTGATGCAATTCAAGTGGCCGGCGGACGACAACTCGGAATACTACGACGCGTTCGAGGCCTGGGGTGATGTGCGCGATGTGCTGCTGGCGCAGCTGGAAGATAATGATGCCTTGAAAAAACAGTTCAAGGAGATGGGGGAGAAGAACGACGGGGTGGCGTTGGACGCCTTCCTGGAGTACTGGGATTCCATTCCTCTGCAGAATGCCAGGGAAATCTCCCACTCATCCGAGGTGATGAGGGGAGCGGTCTGGGCGCTGAATCGAAACCTTTCCGCCTTCAAGGAGACCGCCATGCTGAGTCTTCTGGATCTCAAGAAGGCGCTGGACGACACCGAGGGATGGTGGTGGTCCCGTTGGTTCTCGATGGGGGGTGACCGCAGCGAGGTGGAAAATAGATCCCGGTCCCTCGTCCATGAATTCGACCTCGGCATGAAGCCGCTCACGTCTCAGCTCGAGCAGAACGTGGGCCAGGCAAGGGAAATCGTCGTCAAGCAGAAAGCGGTTCTCGAGCAGATCGCCAAGCCCATGCCGAAAAACCTCGGATTAAACCCGTGATTCATGCCTGGAGCCGCTCAGGGCGGTGGTGAGCACCAGCACGCCGGCGCCGCCGCCCGCTTCCCCGTCCGGACGGCGGCGCCGACGCGCCTCAGGCGCCCCTACCAGGGGCGGTTGATGTGCAGCAATGTGCCGTAGCTGACGCTCGAGGTGTAGAGATCGAGGTCGACCCGGGCCCGGTGAGACGGGCGGGCGTAATGCGTGTAATTCGCAGAGAGTGTCCTGGTTTGCCAGACGCCGTTGCATTCCTTGGCGTAAGCCGGTTCGTTACCCGGCGTGGTCCAGTCCACGAGCCGGATCCGGGCGCACCAGCCGTCACCCGGCCCGGAGTCGTGGAGCTGCGCGGTGACCGTGACCCACTCCCGGCCTTCGGTGCGGTCGATGTACCAGGTCACCCTGGCGTTCCGGATCTGCGCCTTCGCCCGGCCCGATGACGGGTTCTGCAGGTTCGGGAGATTCCACGTCTTACTGATGACGCCCGTCTGCGCCGACGCGGCGGGCGACGTCGCGCAGAGCCCGGTGAACGTCAGGCCGGCCACGAGCGCGGTGTGGAGAAGTCGTTTCACTGTGCCCCCAGTGCTGGTGAGGTGTGGCCGTCGCCCGGATTCCCCGTCCGGGCGACGGCGTCGAGATGATCTGGCGTGCTGTGAGGGTGCGGGCCCCGTGCGCAACCTCAGGTGCGACCACTGCGGCCGCAAAGAACGGGCGATGACCCGTGAGATGACCTGGCCGGATCGTCAGCGGTTTCCGGAGTTCGGGGCCCAGGGGTTCTTCAGGCCCCAGTAGGTCCCGGATCCGTTGGGGTTCGTGCGGAGGATGAGTTTGGTCGCTCCGTAGCTGCCCGGCTCCTCGAAGTTGCCTGGCGCGGTGGCCAGAGACCTCGTCTGCCAGACCCCGTTGCACTCCTTGGCCGTGGTCTCCCTGAAGTCGGCGAAATACCCGTCGTCCGCTGAGAGCGTCATCCGCGCGCAGTGCCCGTCGCCCGGGCCGGAGTCGCGCAGCTGTGCGGTCACGGTGACCCACACCTGCTTCTCGACCCGGTCCCTGCGCCAGGTGACGGTGATGTTCCGCAGCTGCGCCCTGGCCTTGCCGGTCTGCGGATACTGCAGGTAGGAGATCTTGGACGTCCTGACGTCGATCCCGTTCTGGACCGATGCCGACGCTGAGGCGGCCGATGGCGCCGCGAGCGCCGTAAGTGCCACGCCGGCCGCGAGCGCGGCGAGGAGAGGTCGTTTCACTGTGCCCCCGGTGTTGGTGAGAAGTGTTCGGGGCGAGGATCCGGCATGTCGGTATACCGCCGGTATATCGGCAGATGTAGGTGGTACGGTCACGGCTCGACGAGGCCCGCCTTGGGTGATCTTGACAGGGCGACGGGCTCGCTGCGATGGTCATTGATTGAAATTTCACGAACGTGGGGCGTGAGTGGAGTTCCGCATTCTGGGGCCGATGGCCGTGTCGGACGGGGGCACGGGCCGGGGCGCCGACGGAGACGTCGACATCGGGGGCGCGGGCAAGCCGCGCCTCCTGCTCGCCCTTCTCCTGTCCCGGGCGCGCGCACCGGCCCCCATCGACTGGCTGACCGAGGCCATGTGGGGCGACGACCCCCCGCCCTCGGCCCGGCGCAACATCCAGCTGTACGTGCACCGGCTGCGGCGCGCCCTCGGCCGGGACCGCATCATCGGACACCGGGACGCGTACTCCCTCGACGCGGCCGACGAGGAGATCGACGCGGCCACGTTCCGGCGGCTGACCGGTGAGGGAGACGCCGCGCTGGCCGAGGGCAGCCCCGCCCGCGCGGTCGAGCGCTTCGGGGAGGCGCTCGCGCTCTGGCGGGGCGAGCCGTACGCGGACTTCCCGGAATGCCCGCCTCTCGCCTTCGAGGCGGACCGGCTCACGGAGCTGCGCATCGCGGCGCAGGAGCGCCGCGCGGAGGCGGAACTGGCGCTCGGCCGGGACACCACGCTGATCCCGGAGCTGTCCGGGCTGGCGAGCCGGCACTCACTGCACGAGCGGTTCAGCGCCCAGTTGATGCTCGCCCTCTACCGGGCGGGCCGCAGGGGCGAGGCCCTGGAGATCTTCCAGCGGATCCGGGGAGAGCTCGTCGCCGAACTGGGGCTCGAACCCGGCGCCGAGTTGCAGGAGCTGCACCGGCGCATGCTCACCGACGACGTACGCCTGCTGCCCGGCCTGCAGGGGCCGCCGAGCCCGTTACCGCCGGACATCGGCGACTTCGTGGGCCGCGACGACGAGCTCGCCCTGATCGAGAAGCACCTGTCGGACCGGAACCCGCGAGCCGAGTCCAGCGCGGTGCCGGTGGTCGTCGTGACGGGACAGGGCGGCGTGGGCAAGAGCACCCTGGCGGTGCGCGCGGCGCACCGGCTCCGGGAGTCCTATCCCGGCGGGTCGCTCTACATCGGCCTGCGGGGAACCGAAGCGCAGCCGTTGCCGCCGGCGGAGGCGCTGGAACGGCTGCTCCGCAGCCTGGGCGTCGAGGCGCCCGGCGACGGCGCCGGTCTCGACGAGACGGCCGGACGGTTCCGGCAGGCGTTGGACGGGCGGCGGCTGCTCCTCGTCCTCGACGACGCCGGGAGCGTGGAGCAGATCCGGCCGCTGATCCCGGGCGACCCCGGCTGCGGCGTGATCGTCACCAGCCGCCGATGGCTGGCCGGCCTGCCGAGCACCGCCCGGGTCGAGATGCGGGTGCTCTCCGACGCCGAGGGCGTGCGCCTGCTGAGCCACGTCGCCGGTGACGAGCGGGTGCGGGCCGAGTCCCGCGACGCCGCCGAGGTCGTACGGCTCTGCGCCGGACTGCCGCTGGCCGTGCGCATCGCGGCGGCCCGCCTCGCCACGCGCCCGCACTGGGCGATCTCGGACCTGGCGGCCAGGCTCGCGGACGAGCGCCACCGCCTGGACGAACTGACCGTGGACGATCTCGACGTCCGGGCGAGCATCGCGCTCGGCTACCGGAGCCTGGCCGCGGACCGGAGCCGGGCCCTGCGGCTGATCAGCCTGCTGGGATCGCCCGCGTTCGGCGCCTGGGCCGTCGCCGCGCTCCTCGACCTGCCGCCCGGCCGGGCACTCGAACTGGTCGAGGACCTGGCCGACCACCGGCTCCTGGAGATCGTCGGCGGCCGGGGGGCCGGCGCGCGCTACCGTACGCACGACCTCGTCCGGGTCTACGCGGCCGAGCGGGCCGCGGAGGTGGAGCTCCCCGCGAAGGCGGCCGCCGCGATCGAACGGGTGGCCGTCGCCGGTCTGCGGACGATGGGGACGATGGTCGCGCGGCTGCCCCTGACACTGCCGAGGAGACACCACCCGCCCGAGCCCACCGAGCCCACCGTGATCCCCCCTCCCGACTGGCTCGCCGCCGAGGAGGAGTTCCTCGTCGGCCTGGTCGAGCGCGTCGCGCGGTCCGGGTTCGACGAGCTGGCCTACGCCCTCACCGAAGCGCTGGTGCACGCCCTCTTCGCCGTCCGCAACCGGTTCGATCCCTGGAACCGCGCGCTCGCCGCCGCACACGCCGCCGCGCGCGCCGGCGGCAGCCGCCGGGTCGAGGCGACCGCCGAGAGCGGGCTGGGGCAGCTGCGCTACTGCGAGGACCGGTTCGCCGACGCCAAACGGCACTTCACCCGCGCGCTGGTCCTCTACCGGGAGCTCGGCGACGCGTGCGGTGAGGCGAACGCGCTGAACGGCCTGGGAACCGTGCACAAGGAGCTCGGCGAGCACGAGGAGGCGAGACCGCTGCTGGCCCGGGGGTGGCGGATGTGCGAGGAGCTCGGCGACGTCGAGGGCGTCGCGCACGCGAGCTACGGCCTGGGCGTCGCGGATCGTGAGCTGGGCGCGGATCGGCGGGCGCTCGGCCGGTTGAGCCTGGCGGCGGGGGCGTTCCGCCTGGCCGGACACCATCCCGGGGAGATCATCGCCATCCGCGGCATCGGCCTGGTGTTCCGAGCCAGGGGAGACCTCGTGGGGGCGGAGAAGTGGTGCGCGGAGGCCCACCGGCGGGCGGCCGGACTCGCCGACCGGCACCTGCGCTGCTACACCGGCCAGGCCCTGGCCAAGGTCTGGCTCCGCGCCGGGAGAACGGCGGAGGCCGAGCGGTTGCTCGCCGCGGGGCTGGAGGTGAGCGCCGAGCTGGGTGACCGGTTCGGCACGGCACTCGCCCTGCGGACCCTCGGTGAGGCGCATCTCGCGGCGGGACGTCCCGAACAGGCGCTCGACCACCTCCACCTGGCCCTGGCCGCGTGGGAGGACATGGAACACGATCTCTGGGCCGCCCGTACCCGCCGGGACCTGGGCGCGGCGCGCTCCCTGCTCGACGGTTGCGCGTCCGCGCACGACCTCTGGCGCTCCGCGCTGCGCACCTTCACGCGGACCGGCGTACGGGAGGCGGGGGAGTTGAGCGCCTGGCGCCGCCGATGGGGCTGCCACTGCGATCTGTCGGGCGTTCACGAAGATCGATGACCCGGCAGGGGTGGGAAGCCCCTGCGGATCGGCGGAAACAGGGGATCCCCCGCAGCTCGTTGCTACGATGAGTTATCGAACGATCACACCTCGTGATCCCTCCTTCATTGGAGCTCCCCATGCGCACCTCTTTCAGAGTGCTCGCCTGCCTGGCGGTCGCCGGCGCCGTGCTGACGCCCGCCGGGGCCGCCGCGGCCGCCGAGTCCGCCGCCAAGCGCTACATCGCCTCCTACTACTCCGAGTCCGGGTGCCGGGCGGCCGCCCGTGACGGGGTGAGGAAGGGGCACTGGACCAACCCCGTCTGTGTGAAGTCGATCCGTTTCTACCTCGGCACGTGGGACCTTTGGGTGGACTGACCTCGGATCTCGTCACCACCGTCCGGTGGCACACCCGTGGCGCGCACCTGGCCGGAATGGCCTCGGCGCTGCTGCTCGCCGTCCTGGTGGCGAGGTTCGCGGTGATGCTGCCGGACTGGGGGCTACAGGGGCTGTCGCCGCCCGGCCCGGCCCGGGTGACCGCCGAGGTGACCCGGCTGGTGGTGGGGCTGCCGGTGTGCGTGGTCGCGGTGCTGCTGCTCGCCGACCGCTACGCGTTCCGCAGGGGCCGGCTGGTGCTGGCCGCCGGGGTCGCGTGGATCGTGCTGCCCGCCGTGTCCGACGTGCTCGCGCACCTGCGGAGCCCCGCGGCTCCCGTGGCCGCCGCCGCGATCCTGCTGGGCACCGTCGGGGCCGTCTGCCAGCCGCTGACCGTGCTCCTGTTCCCGTTGTGCCTGCTGCCCGGCTCGGCCTCGCGCCGGTGGCGGCGGACCGTGGTGCTGGTGGCCGTCGCCGCCAGCGTCCAGTACGCGGTGATCTGGACGCTGGGCACCCCGGGCCTCCCCGGATTCGCCAGCCCGTGGCTGGAGACGGCGGCGGGGGAGTGGGCCTCAGACCTGCTGCACGACAGCCACGCCCTCCTCGACTGGGTGACTCTGGCCGTGACCGTGGCGATGACGGTCGATCTGGCGCGCGGCGCGTGGCGGGCGCCCGCGGGGGAGGGGCGCGGGGTCCGAGGGCTGATCGCGACCGCGTACCCGCTCTATGTGTGCCTGCTGCTGTCCGACCTGGGGGGAGAGACCTGGACGGTCGTGGCGCGGGCGGCCGGTGTCACGCTGTGGGGAGCCATGATCTGCCTGGCCGCCTCCCGGGGCGGCATGTGGCGGCTGGAGCGGGTCACCAGCCATCGGATGGCCCGCGCGTTCGTGCTGGCCGTGCTGGTCATCGCCGTGACGTGCGCCGCGACGGGAGCGTGGGCGGCCTTTCCCACCGCGCGCACCGGGGCCACCGTGATCGCCGCCTGCTGCGCGCTGGCGGCCGGCTGGGCCGCCCGGCCGGTCGTACGGCACGCCGTCATGGCGATCGAGCGGGCCTTCTACGGCCCGCGCGCCCGCCCGCACGAAGCCGTCCGCGCGCTGGCGGTACGCCTCCAGCAGGCCCCCCATCCCGGCTCCGTGCCCGAGCAGATCTGCCGCAGCGTCGTGGAGGATCTGGGCCTGTCCGGGGCGCGGATCGGCGTCGAGACCCGGGCGGGCCCGCGCGTCCTGGCCGCCGCCGGCTCCCCGGTGAGCGGGCCCCGGCAGGTCTTCCCGCTGCGCCACCACGGGCAGGTGGTGGGCCGCCTGGAGGTGGCCCGCGACGGCGCGAGCACGCCGGCCGAGCGCGACACCGAGCTCCTGTCACTGCTGGCCGACCAGGCCAGCCCGGCACTGGCCGCGCTGCGGCTGGCCGAGGACGCGCGGGCCGCCCGCGAGCGCCTGGTGCTGGCCCGGGAGGAGGAGCGCAGACGACTGCGCCGCGAGATCCACGACGGCCTCGGGCCCCAGCTCGCCGCGGTCCGGCTCCGGCTGGGCGTCGCGCAGGCGTGCGGCCCGCCGTCCGCCGCCGACGCCCACCTGCGCGAGGCCGTCGAGGTCCTCGGCGAGGCGCTGGCCGAGGTGCGCCGCATCACGGCCGGGCTGACCCCGGCCACCCTGGTGGACCGGGGGCTGCTCGACGCGACCCGGATCCTGGCGCACCGCCTCACCACAGACGCCGTACGCGTGGCGGTGACCGATCCGGCCACCCCGCTGCCCGTCCTGCCTCCGGCGGTGGAGACCGCCGCCTACCGCATCACCGCCGAGGCCGTGACCAACTCCGTGCGTCACGCGGGGGCGCGCGGCGTCGAGGTGACCTTCACCGCGGGCCCCGGCGCGCTCACCGTCACCGTCACTGACGACGGCACCGGCTTCGGCACGGACACCGTGCCCGGCACCGGCCTGTCGTCGATCGCCGAACGTGCCGAGGAGATCGGCGGCGCGGCCACGATCGCCACCGCGCCCGGCGGCACCACCGTGACCGCCACTCTGCCCACCACCCTCGGAGATCCCCATGAGTGAGACCGGGCCACGCGTCTGGCGGGTGTTGCTGGTCGACGACCATCCCCTGTTCAGGGAGGGGCTGGCCGCGGCGGTCGGCCTGGACGCCGAGTTCACCGTGGTGGCGCAGGCGGCCACCGGCCAGGAGGCCCTGGCCGAGACCGCCCGCACCGCCCCCGACCTGGTCGTCATGGACCTCAACCTGCCGGGACGGTCGGGCATCGAGGCCACGCGTGACCTGCTGCGGGCCCATCCCGGCATCCGGGTGATGGTCATGACGATGTCCGAGGACGACGACAACCTGCTGGCGGCGATCCGCGCCGGGGCCCGCGGCTACCTCCTCAAGGGCGCGGTACGTGAGGAGATCCTGCTGGCCCTGCGCACGGTCTGCCGGGGAGGCGCGGTATTCAGCCCGCACATGGCCGAACGTCTGGCCCGGCTGTTCGCCGCCTTCTCGGGCGCCCCGGCCAAGGAGGCGTTCCCCACCCTGACCGCCCGGGAGCGCGAGATCCTCGACCTGCTGGCCCAGGGGCTCGGCTACCGGCAGATCGCCCAGCGGCTGTTCGTCACGGACAAGACCGTGCGCAACCACGTCGGCTCGATCTTCGCCAAGCTGCGGGTGCCCGACCGGGCCGCGGCGATCGTCCGGGCCCGTGACGCGGGGCTGGGCTCGGGATGACCGGAGGGGGGACATCCCGAGCCCCCGTCATCCGGCCGTCAGCGATCGGTCCACAGGTTCCACATCCAGCCCTCCGCGCACTGGTACTGCGACCAGTGCCCGCGGTCGACCCCCTGCTGGCCGGCCGTGATGCAGTCGCTGTGGAACCAGAACTTGCCCCGGTGCACGGGCAGGTCGGCGGGCGACGCGGCCGATACCACCGTGCCCGGCTGCCGGGCTTCGGTGGTCTGCGCGGCGGCGGTCTGGGCGAAGCCGGCCAGGGCGATCAGGAACCCTGCGGCGGCGAGCATGCGCTTCATGAGCGTTTCCCTTTCTCGGGTTTTCCGAGCCGGTGATCCCGGCTCTTCGAACACCTGAAGCCTCGCCCGCCCGGTGTCCCGGGCACATGGGGCACGCGCCACGTCACCGCCCGGGTGCCCTGGGCGGCTGAAGGGGGTCAGAAGCGGCTCGTGCCGAAGGGCGTCAGAAGCGGCTCGCGCCGAAGGGGGCCAGGACGTGGGGGCGGCGGCCGCTCACCATGAAGTCCGTGAGGGCGGCGCCGGAGACCATGCACAGGCCGACGCCGAGCATGCCGTGGCCGGAGTTGACATAGGCGTTGGACAGGTTGGGGAGGTGGTCGATGACCGGGAGGCCGTCGGGAGTCATCGGGCGCAGGCCCGCCCAGAGGTCGGGCAGCTCCGCCGTCGACTCGTCGGCGGGCATGTGCCGCAGGTAGCGGCGGGCGACGCGGATCATGCCCCGGATCATCCGCGGGTTGATCCGCAGCGTCTCGTCGGCCAGCTCCATGCCGCCCAGCACCCGGTAACCACCCTGGAGCGGGGTCACCCCGACCTTGGTGTGCGACAGGTAGAGGGGGTGGGAGGGGGAGTGCTCGGACGGTACGAAGAAGCTGTATCCCTTGCCGCCCCGGATCGGCAGCCGGGCGCCGAGCCAGCCGGCGATCAGGCGGGTGTCCAGCCCGGCGGCGATCACCAGCGCGTCGGCCCGGACCTGCCCGCCGGTGGTCTCGACGGCGGTGACCCGGCCGCCGGCGGCGCGCACCCCGGTCACCCGGGTGTCGGTGAGCAGGCGCACGCCCTGCTTGACCAGGTGATCGGCCAGCGTGTCGCAGAACGCCCCCGGGTCGACGTGCCGCTCTTCGGGCAGGTTGAATCCGTAGCGCACGTTGTCGGACAGCTCCGGCTCCAGCTCGTGGATCTCCTCGGCGCCCATGATCCGGTCGGGCACGGCGTAGCCGGCGGCGCGCATCGGCGCCAGCCCGGCGAGCTGGTGGCGGGCCTCGGCCTCGGTCAGGCAGGCGCGCAGGTTGCCCTGGCGCGGCACCTCGACCGGCACGCCGAGGTCGGCGAGCTCGTCGAAGCCGTCGAACATCTCCCGCGACAGCGCGCCGAGCCGGGCCGAGCCGCTCTCGAAGGCGGACCGGGTGCAGTGGCGGGCGAACCGCAGCAGCCACGGGATCATGCTCGGCGCGGCGTGCGGCCGGACCGCCACGGCGGAGTCACGCTGGAACGACTCGACGATGCCCATCCTCGGCATGCCCGGCCCGGGCGTCGGGATGCTCAGCACCGGGCTGAGCCAGCCGCCGTTGCCCCACGAGGTCGACCGGCCGGGCCGGCCGGACTCGACGACCGTGACGTCGAGGCCGGCTTTCCGCAGGTAGTAGGCGGTGGCCAGGCCGACCGCGCCGCCGCCGACGACGGTGACCGATGAGAGGGCGCTCATACTCGGACGCCGACCTTACTGCTCATTGTTCTGTCCAATACATAGAGGTGTGTACGACAAGTCGTGAATGCGTCATCCGTCTAGCGAGAGCCGTACCGGCCCGGCACCCGGCTCCGCCCGCGCGAGCAGCGACCAGGGGACCCGGAACACCCGGCCGGGAGACGCCGGCCACGGGAGCCGGCGCCGGGCGAGAGGGCGCCCGGCCTGGTGCACCCGTACGACGGGGGAGCGGACCAGCGTGTCGGTCCACAGCAGCAGCCGGCCCCGTGAGGGGGGCGGGTCGCCGAGGCGGACCACCGACGGGGCCACCCAGCGCAGCGGGGCGTCCACCTCGATGTCGAAGGCGACCTCGCCGGGCCGCTCGTCGGCCAGCCAGCGGTGCACGGCGGCGGCCACGTGCCGGCCGTCCAGGGCGGCGATGTCGGCGGTGTCGACGGGGTGGATCAGGTTGCCGGCGGCGAAGACGCCCGGACGGCTGGTGCGCAGCGCGGTGTCCACGACCGGGCCGCGGCTGCGCGGGTCGAGGGCGAGCCCGGTGCCCCGGGCGAGTTCGTGGTCGGGGATCCAGTCGCCGGTCAGCACCACGGTGTCGCACTCGACCCGGCGCCGTCGCCCGGTGCCGACCTGCTCGACGACCACGGCGCTCACCCGGCCGGCGTCGCCCTCGACGGAGACCAGGCGGGTGCCGGTGGCCACGGGCACCCGGAGCAGCGCCCGGCCCGGCAGGTGGAAGGCGGCGTAGGACTCGGGGACCGGCTGCGACGTGGTCATCAGCACCGTGCGGCAGCCCGCCTCGCGCAGGGTCAGCACCGCCGACCAGCTCACCAGCTCTGCTCCGACGATGACCGCCCGCTTTCCGGGCCGCCCGTGCTGGAGGTGGACCAGGTTCTGCAGGTGCCCGGTGGTGTAGACCCCGGCGCCCCGGTCACCGGTGATCAGCCGGGCCGGCCTGGGCCGTTCGCGGGCGCCGGTGGCCAGCACCAGCGCGCGGGGCTCGACGCGCACCAGCCCGGACGGGGTGGTCACCTCCAGCTCGCGGCCGTCGGACACCTGGGTGACCGTGGCCTCGGTGAGGATGCGCGCCCCGGCTCGCTCGGCGCGGCGGTGCAGCAGCCGGGCGTATCCCGGCCCGTTCATCACCCGGTGCAGGTCGCGCAGGCCGTAGCCGGTGTGGTCGCTGTGCCGGGGGATGCCTCCCGGCACGCGTTCGCGCTCCAGCACCAGGATCTCGCCGTCGACCCGGCCGGCCAGCTCGGCGGCGGCGGTCAGCCCGGCGGGCCCCGCGCCGACGACGGCCACCGCGGGCCTCATCGTCTCCATGCCTCAGTCCCCCGTTCCGGTGGCCTCGCCGAACAGCCGGCCGACTTCGGCGCCGCAGAAGAACCCCTGGCAGCGGCCCAGCGTCGCGCGGGTGCGGCGGCGCAGTCCGTTGAGGTCGCGCGGCGGAATCGGCGCGGCGAACGCGTCGCGCACCTCGCCCCGCGTCACCTTCTCGCAGAAGCACACGATCCGCCCGTACTCGGCGTCCGCCCTGATCAGCTCGTCGCTCTGGTACGGCCGGGCGAACGCCTCGCCGAGGACCGGCACCCGCACCGGCGGCGGCAGGTCGGAGCGCGGCTTGAGCGGCAGCCCGGCCTCGTCCAGCAGGTCACGCAGGTGCTCGGCGAGGCTCATGCTCGCCGTCAGCCCGGTGGAGCGGATCCCGCCGAGGCACGCGTAGCGCTGCCCGGCGTCCACGTCGACGACGTAGTCGCCGTGCTCGGTGGCGGCGCGGAGCCCGGCGTAGGAGGTGGTGATCTCTTCCTCCAGGAGTGACGGCATGATCCGGCGGCCCTTCTCCAGCAGCGATGCGATGCCGGCCTCGGAGGTGGAGGTGTCGGTGCGGTCCGGCAGGTCCTCGGAGGTGGGGCCGAGCATCACGTTGCCGAACACGGTCGGGCTGATCAGCACCCCCTTGCCGCGTGAGGTCGGCACCGGCAGCACGATCTTCGGCGCCAGCGGCCGGGCGGCCGTGTCGAACACGATCAGCTCGCCTCGCCGGGCCGTCACGGAGAACCGCCGGTGGCCGAAGAGGGCGTCGATGACGTCCGAGCCGAGCCCGGCCGCGTTGACCACCCACCGGGCCGTGACGTCGCCCCGCGAGGTGCGCAGCGTGGTCAGCTCCGGTCCGGCCTGCACCGACTCGACCCGGGTGCCCAGCCGCAGGTCGATGCCCCGGGCCAGCGCGTCGTAGGCGAAGGCGAGCGTGGTGGACCACGGATCGATGATCGACTCGCCGGGCACGGTCATCCCGCCGAGCGCCCCCGGTCCGAGGGCGGGGACGGTCTCGTAGACGGTGTCCCGGCCGACGATCTCGGCGGCGTGATAGCCGTTGGCGACGGCCTTGTCCCGCAGCCCCGGCAGCGCGGCGAGCTGGTCGTCGTCCCAGGCGACCAGGACGGCCCCGGTCGGCTCGACCGAGATGCCCGTCTCGCCGGTGTACCGCGACAGCAGTGCGTAGCCACGCGGCACCAGCCGCGACTCCAGCGTGCCGGGGGTGGCGTCGAAGCCGGTGTGCAGGATCGCGGTGTTCGCCTTGCTGGTGGCGTCGCCCACGTCGTCACGGGCCTCGATCAGCACCACGTCCAGCTCGAACGCGGCCAGCTCACGGGCCACGGCGCAGCCGACCACCCCGGCGCCGATGATCGCGACATCGTGGATCTTCACGCGTTGTCCTTTCGGGCCGCAGCGGAACGAGCGGCCTGCTCCCAGCGCGCCATCGCCTCGGCGGCCCTCTGCTCGGTCCAGATCGGTTCGAAGGACCTGGCAGGCGACCACACGTCGATCGCGCCCGGCAGGGACAGTTCGTCGTCCAGCGCCAGCCGGGCCAGAGCCGCGGCGCCGAGCGCGGTGGCGTGCGGTGACGGGTAGACGTCCACCGGAACCTGCAGCAGGTCGGCCTGGGCCTGCATCAGCGCATGCGAGCGGGTCAGCCCGCCGTCCACCCGCAGCCGGGTCAGTGGCACGCCGATGTCGGTGCTCATCGCCTGGGCCAGGGTGGCGACCTGCGCCGCCAGGCCCTCGACCACGGCGCGGACCAGCCGGCCCCGCGTGGTGGCCAGGCCGAGGCCGGTGAACGAGCCGCACGGCTCCGGGTTCCACCACGGCTGCGCCAGTCCGGCCAGGCCGGGCACGAAGCAGGCCCCGCCGGAGTCGCCGGCCGCCTCGGCGTCGAGCGCGTCCGGCGCGGACAGCAGGCCCAGGTCGACCAGCCACCGTACGGCGGAGCCGGCGGTGTAGACCTGTCCGTCGAGGCAGTAGCCGGTGGATTTCCGCAGCGACCAGGCGAGCGACGAGGTGAGCCCGCGCGTGGACCGCACCGCTCGCTCGCCCGTGGCGCCGAGCAGGAAAGCGCCGGTGCCGTACGTGCACTTCACCATGCCGGGGTCGAGGCAGCGTTCGGCGACCAGCGCGGCCTGCTGGTCCACGACCAGCCCGGCGACCGGGACCTCCGCGCCGGACCCCGACGCGCCGGACCCCGAAGCGAACATCGACGTGCCGCCCACCACCTCGTCGCAGCGCACCACCCGGGGCAGCGCCTCGTCGTCGAGGCCGAACAGGGCCAGCAGTCCGGGATCCCAGGCGACCTCGTCGAGGTCCAGCAGCAGCGACCGGCTCGCGGTCGTCGCGTCGGTGACGAACTCACCGGTGAGCTGGTGGACGAGCCACGAGTCGGTGGTGGTGACGACGCCCGCGCGGGTGGCGTGGCGGCGCAGCCAGGCCATCTTCGGGGCCGAGAAGTAGGGGTCGAGCATGAGCCCGGTGCGCCGCCGGATGAGTTCGGCGTGCTCGCCGAGATCGGCGCAGACGTCCTGGGCGCGGCCGTCCTGCCAGACCAGCACGGTCGACAGCGGGCGGCCCGTCGCGGGATCCCAGGCGAGCACCGACTCTCCCTGGTTGGCCAGCGAGACGGCGGCCAGCGGCGGGTCTCCGGCTTCGCGCAGCGCGCGGGTCCCGGCCTGCCGCACGGATTCGAGCAGGTCGAGCGGGTCCACCTCGACACGCCCGCCGTCCAGGTAGGCGGGCCGCACCGGGACCTCCACCACCGACAGCGTGCGCTCACCGTCGTGCACCAGCGCCTTCGTGCCCGAGGTGCCCTGGTCGACGGCCAGAATCGCGGTCATGGCCGGCCGGACAGGTCGTTGCTGGTCACCACGTGACAGCCGGCGTTCCGCAGCGCCTCGGTCAGCGCCGTGTCGGTCATCGTGCCGGCGATCAGCCCGGTGAAGCCGTCGAGGTCGCAGACGCGGAACGCGGCGACCCGGCCGTGCTTGGTGGAGTCGGCCAGCACGTACGAGCGGGCCGAGGTGGCGAGCACGGCGCGCTTGGTCGCGACCTCGTCCACGTGGAAGTCGGTCAGGCCGGCGTCGGCGCTCACCCCGCCGGAGCCGAGGAAGGCGATGTCGGGCCGCAGGTCCTGGAAGAAGCCGAGCGTCGTCGCGTTGGACAGCGCCAGGTCGCCCGCGCGGACCCGGCCACCCGAGACCAGCACCTCGATCCGGGCCCGTCCGGCGAGCTCGGAGGCGACCAGGAGCGAGCAGGTGACGACGGTGCCGTGGTAGTCGTTCGGCAGCGATCGGGCGACCTCCAGGGAGGTGGTGCCGACGTCGATCATCACCGTCATCCCGGGGCGCACCAGCGAGGCCGCGCTGCGGCCGATGGCCACCTTCTCCTCCGTGGCGAGGGTCGCGCGGTCGAGGAAGGATGCCTCCTCGCCGGCTATCGGCGCGCGCAGGGTCGCTCCGCCGTGCACACGCACCAGCACGCCCTGCCGTTCCAGCGCGGACAGGTCTCGCCGGACCGTCTCGTCCGAGACGCCGAGCGAGCGGGCCAGCTCTTCCGTGCGGGCGTGCCCGGTGGGGGCCAGGAGGGTGAGGATCCGGTCATGGCGTTCCGCCGCTAGCACCCGGACCACCTCCGCGTCGGGCGGAGCAATCTTTGACCGATCATGACCGATATTGTGGGTTCTGCGGTGTGTTGCTGTCAATGCGGATGGACTGGCAGCTCCTGAGACCCTCATGTTCACGCTGGTCACATGGCATCTTTTCCGGTTTGCCAGCGCTTTGCGGCCTCTTGTGACGCTGGTCACCTTGACAAAGTTCCCACGGATTCCTACGTTACCCACATGTTCACGGGCAGAATCCCTCGAATTACCACAACAAGATCGGGCTGAAACGGGCTCGATCAGCCACGTGAACATCGTGATCGTCCCGCCCCCAGGAACAAGCCGGCGGTCCACGTATGCCTATTGACCACCGCGAGCCCTCGCGGACGGTGGTGGACGGTGCCCCGCACCTGAGGCAGCTGGTTCCGTTGACAAAGGACACGAGGTACCGAAAATGACGCGCACCCCGAACGCCGCGAGATCCCGCAAGCTTGTCGCGGCCGCGTGCCTGACGCTCGCCACCACATGGGGACTCGCCGCCTGCGGCTCCGACTCCGACTCCGGCTCGGGCACCGCCGCCGCCGCCGAGGACCTCGGAGTGAACAAGCCCGGTCAGGTGTCGGTCGGCTTCATGAACGGCCTGATGCCGTACGTCGGCCTTGAGAAGGGGGCCCTGACCGGTGTCGAGGGCGAACTGTTCACGCTCGCCGCCAAGGAGGTCGGCCTTGAGGTGCAGGCGCAGGGCATGGAGTTCTCGGCGATGATCGCCGGTGTCCAGGCAGGCCGCTATGACATCGGCATCGGCGGCATCTCCTGGACCAAGGACCGCTCCCAGGTGGGCGTGATGAGCGATCCCGTCTACTACAGCCCGGCCCTGATGCTGACCCGGCCCGGGGTCAAGGCGACCTCGGTCGCCGAGCTCAAGGGCCTCAACGTCGGCGCGGTCACCGGATCGATCAACGACGAGGCGGTCCGCGCCACCCCGGGCGTCAAGGCCCGCACCTACCCCGCCTGGGCCCAGGCCATCTCCGACCTGGCCGCGGGCCGGCTGGACGCGATCAACATCGACCCGCTGACCGCCGTCTACCTGCGCGACACCCGCCCGGACCTGAAGGACCTCGAGGTCCAGACAATGACGCCGCCCACCGACGAGGAGGTGGCGGCCAACCCCGGCCTGCAGGGCTTCCGGCCGTACCAGGTGGTCTGGTACTGCTCCAAGAAGGCCGAGAAGCTGTGCGGCAAGCTGGACGAGGTCACCAACGGCTGGTTCGCCTCGAAGACCTCCGGTGAGGTGCTCACGAAGTGGGGCGTCAACGCCACCGACTTCCTGACCGCGTCCCCGGAGATGACCACGGTCCGCAAGGGCGTCGACCGGCCCGACACGTGGACGGCGCCCACCGCCGGAGAGGGTCAGTGAGCTTGTTCTCCGTCGACTGGGGCGGTTACGTTCCCGTCCTGGTCGACGGGCTGGTCAAGTCGGTCCAGCTCACCGCGATCGGGTTCGTCGGCGCCTGCCTGGTCGGGTTCGTCGTGGCGGTGCTGCGGATGTCGCAGAACCGCGTGATCAAGGCGGCCGGCTACCTCTACACCGAGCTGTTCAAGAACCTGCCGATCATCACCGGCATCTTCATCATCTACTTCGGCCTGACCGGCATCGGGCTCGTCCTGGACGCCTTCACCGCCGGCTGGCTCGCGCTGTCGCTGTTCTACGGCGCCTACCTGGCGGAGATCTTCCGCGGCGGACTGCAGGGCGTCTCGCGGGGGCAGACCGAGGCGGCTCGCGCCCTCGGGCTGACTTCGTCCCGGGTGCTGATGACGGTGCAGCTGCCACAGGCCGTACGGCTCGCGCTGCCGGCCACCGCCACCATGCTGGTGGACCTGCTGAAGGGGACCGCGCTGCTGGTCACCATCGGCGGCGGCGAGCTGATGACCCAGGCGACGATCATCACGTCGGAGACCTTCCAGCCGCTGGAGGTCTACATCGTGATCGGCCTGATCTACGTGGCGATGAGCTGGCCGCTGGCCCGGCTGGCCGGCTACCTCGAATCCCACCTGCGTGAGGGCACGGCGATGTCGCCGACCAACCGCAAGCTGCGCAGGATCACAAGGGCGAAGCTCGCCCAGGCCGCCACCGCGACCACAGGGGGGAAGGTCGGCCGATGAACGAACCGACGATCCAGATCAGAGACCTGCACAAGTCGTTCGGCGACCTGGAGGTGCTGCGCGGCGTCGACCTCGACGTCCAGCCGGGTGAGGTTGTCGCCGTGCTGGGCCGCAGCGGCAGCGGCAAGAGCACCATGCTGCGCTGCGTGAACCTCCTGGAGACCCCCACCAGCGGCACCATCACCGTGGGCGGGATGACCGCGTTCGCCGACCGCAAGGCGGCGAAGGGCCGTGACCTGGTCGCGCTGCGCCGGAAGGTCGGCATGCTGTTCCAGGGGCTGAACGTGTTCCCGCACCTCTCGGTGGTGGAGAACGTCGCCCTGCCCATGGTGCGGAGCCTGCGCACCGGCCACGAGCAGGCGGTGGACACCGCGATCCAGTTGCTGGGCAAGGTCGGCCTGCAGGAGAAGGCCCTGGCGATGCCCGGCCAGCTGTCCGGCGGCCAGTTGCAGCGGGTCGCGCTGGCCCGCGCGCTCGCGATGAACCCGCTGGCCCTGCTGTTCGACGAGCCGACCTCGGCGCTCGACCCCGAGTCGACCATGGACGTGCTCAACGTCATGAAGGACCTCAGCGCCGAAGGCATGACGATGATCATCGTCACGCACGAGGTGAAGTTCGCCCTCGACGTGGCCGACACCATCCTGATGATCGCCGACGGCAAGGTCATCGAGCGGGGCTCCCCGGCGCAGATCGCCGAGAACCCGCAGGAGCAGCTGACCAGGAAGTTCCTGGCCGAACACACGAAATTCGAAGGCAGCGCCGCCTGACCTCCGCTCCGCGGCAGGTTCGCTTCCTCCCCAGGGCTGAAGCCCGGGGTCTCCAGCAAAGGAAAATCCGATGAATGCCGAGATCCACGACGTCGTCATCGTCGGCGGGGGAGTCGCCGGGCTTTCGGCGCTCTGGCAGCTGCGGCACCGCGACGTGGTGCTGCTGGAGGCCGACGATCGGCTGGGCGGCCGGCTGATGTCGCTGCCGCGCGGCGACTACTGGATGAACCTCGGCGCGCACCTGTTCCCGGGCGCCGGCTCGCACGTCGAGCGGATGACGTCGGCCCTCGGGCTGGAGACCATCGGCATCCCGGGCGCCAAGTTCGCGCTGACCTTCGCCGGCAAGGTGTACGCCAACAAGCGCGTCGAGACCTACCCGTTCACCCTGCCCCTGTCCCTGCGCGAGCGGGTCGCCCTGTCCAACGTCGGCCTGCGCGCGGTGGGCGCGGTCAAGGTGTGGCAGGACACCCAGCGGGAGCGGCCCGGCTGGGCGGCCAACCGCTTCGGCGGCTACCTGGCCAACCGGTCGTTCCGTGAGCTGATCGGCCGCCCGCCGGCCCGGGTGGACGGCATCTTCCGCGCGGCCGGGCACCGCGCCGCCTCCGAGCTGGAGGAGCAGAGTGTCAGCACCGGCGGCGCCCTGTTCGGCGGGGTGTGGGCAGGGCGCAAGAGCCTGCTGTCGTACAACCTCGACGGCGGCTCCGGCCGGCTCGGCGAGGCGATGGCCGCCGAGCTCGGGCACCTGGTGCGCTACGGCGCCGCCGTGACCAGGGTCCGCGAGGACGGCGGCCACGTCACGGTCACCGTGCGCGAACACGGCGAGGAGAAGACGCTGCGCGCCCGCAAGGTGATCATGGCCACGCCGGCGTACGTCTCGCACCGCGTGGTCGAGGGCCTGCCCAGCGACGTCGCCGACGTGCTGGCCGACATCACGTACGGCCCCTTCGTCAGCGCCGGCGTCATCACCACCGAGCGCGGCCGGATGCCGTGGGACCACGTCTACGCGCTCACCGCCACGGAACAGTCCTTCGACATGATGTTCAACCACGCCAACCCGCTGCGCACCGGCCGCACCCGGCGTCCCGGCGGCAGCCTCATGGTGTACGCCGGAGGCGACGGAGCCCGCAGGATGCTGGACCTGGAGGACAGCGGCGTGGAGTCGCGCTACGCCGACGACCTCGTCGGGGTCTACCCCCAGTTGCGCGGCAACCTGGGCGAGATCAGGATCCAGCGCTGGGAACACGGCATCCCCTACCGCCGCCCCGGTTTCTCCTTCGAGCCGATGCTCCGCCACAGCCGTCGCACCGACGTCGGCGTCCACTTCTGCGGTGACTACTTCGGCGACCTCGGCAACATGGAGCTCGCCGCCGCGTCCGGCTTCCGGGCCGCCCTGCGCGCCGGTGCCGCGCTCGGCACGAACGCCGCGCGGGCTTGAGCGGCGTCATGCGGCCCGCATGCGGGAGGTGGCGGCCGAGAGTGCGCGGCCTATCGGCGCTCGGGGCCGGTCAGGGTGGCCATCGCACGATCGGGCTCCCAGTGGGCCCGGATGGAGGTGATCAGGCCGGCGTCGTCGACCGTGTAGACGATCACGCAGTCGACCGTCATGGTCGTGCCGCCGTCCATGGTCATGGTGATGGCGGCGACGTTGGCGCAGCACGGCCCGTTGGCGAAGGAGTCGCTGACGTGGAAGCGGAACGCGCGCACCGAGCTGATGTTGGTGTCCCAGAACGTGCCGATCTCCTGGTGGCCCCGGTGGCCCTTGCCCTCGGGGTCGAGCATCGAGGGGCCGACGGGATCCTCCAGGAGGGCGTCCGGACCGAACAGGCCCAGCCAGTCGGATCTGCGCCCGGCGACGACCGCGGCCATGGACGCCTGGGCCGCCCGGCGCGCGGCGTGGTCGTCGTCCGGCGCGTCCCAGGTGACGGCGGTGGAATCAGTCACATCGAAACTGTAACCCGTTCTTGTTCGCCGGTTAAGGGGTGACTTTGGAGATCACCGACTCGGCGAACCGCTCCAGGTGCTCGATCTTCTTGCTGAGCGGCTCCGTGTCCGGCCCCTTGATGTACGGGTTCCGGAATCCGACGATCACATCGGTGACGCCCTTGTCGGCCAGCCGCCGCACCCCGTCCACGGTGTAGGCGTCGTAGGAGATCACGTGCACCTCGAAGGGCCGGTCGGCCGTGCCCTCCTCGGCGCGCAGGGCGGCCAGCCTGGCGAGCAGCGTGTCCAGCTCGCCGGGGTCGCCTCCGCCGTGCATCCAGCCGTCACCGAGGCGGGCGGCCCGGCGCAGCGCCGCGTCGCTGTGCCCGCCGACCAGGACGGGGATCGGCTCGCTGGGCGCCGGTGACATCTTCACCGGCGGCAGGTCGTAGAACTCGCCGTGATACTCGAAGTAGCCGCCGCTCGTCAGGCCGCGGAACACCTCGATGGCCTCGTCCATCCGCTTTCCCCGCCGCGCCCACGGCACCCCCATGACCGCGAAGTCCTCGGGCCACGGGCTGAGCCCCACGCCGAGGCCGAGCCGGTTGCCGGTGAGACAGGCGATCGAGCTCGCCTGCTTGGCGACCAGCACCGGCGGGCGGACCGGCAGCTTGAGCACGAACGGCGTGAACCGGATCGTCGACGTCACCGCGCCCATGGCGGCGACCAGGACGAACGTCTCGATGAAGCTCTTGTCCTCAAGGAAGGCCCGGTCGCCGTCCGCGGTGTACGGATAGCTCGCGTCGGACTCCTCCGGATACACGAGGGAGTCCGCGACGCTGATGCTCGCGTAGCCCGCCGCCTCGGCGGCCTTGGCCAGCGGGAGATGGAACGACGGATCGGTCATGGCCTCGGCATAGGTGAACCGCATGCGAGGAGCGTAATAGAACCTGTTCCACTACAGAAGGCCCGGAGGGCCCGAAGCGCGACAACGGCTGGTGCGCGTGAACGCGGAACCGGCCGGTGGGCGTCGGGGCGGTGGTGTGGTGCAGCATCGAGATTCAGCCGTACGCGCAGAACGGGAGATCGAGATGTCGCTCACGAACCAGCAGGTGGCCAAGCACGCGTTTCTCAAGGACCTGTACGCAGACGACTACTACCCGGATCACGTCCTCGACCAGGCGAAGGCGATCCTGCTGAGGCTGTGCGGGCGGATCGAGGCCGAGCGGCCGGCGGAGCTCGCGGCACTCTACGCGCTCACGCGGACCGCGACGGAGGAGTTCAACGCCCTGGAGGCGGAGTTCGAGGCGGCCGGCAGTGAGATCGAGACCGTCGCGCGAGAGGTGATCGCCGAGGACTTCTGGTTCGTGGCCTCGGCGTACGGGTTCGCGGAGGCGGACGCGGAGAAGCTGGTCGCCGGCCGCGACTGGTGACGCGGGCGCCGGCGCCGCCCTCTCGCCTCGTGGTGCTCTCCCGTACGTGCTCATTCTTGCCGGGGGGCAGATGGGCCACGGTGCCGCGCGCGCCGTCGGAAGGGACCCCCGCTCCGATCAGGAGTCGCCGACGCGCCACAGCTCGATGGTCTGGCGGGCCAGCGCCTGCTCGGGGGAGTCCGACGGCACCTTGGCCGCCGCCAGGGCGGCGCCCAGTGCTCCCTCGAACCGCCTCAGCTCGATCGCCGGCGACATCGACGGCATGAAGGCCCGCGCCAAAAGCGCCGCGACCGAGATCAAACAGTCGACCGGCCCCCTGGCCTCGGTGGCCTCGTCGCTCCCCACACACGGGGCGATCTCCGCCCTGCGCGCCATCGCCGGTGGCGCGCACGCGGGCCTGCCCGGCGGCCTGGCGCATCTCGCGCTCTGGCTCGTCATCGGGCTCGCCGGAACCTTCTACGCCACCGAACGCCGCCGCTTCCTCAAACCGCGCGAGCTGGGATTCACCGGCCACGACCTGCCGCGGCCATCAGCCGGTGTTCGACCATGACCAACATCCGAGCGTTCGGCCTCGGCGTTCGGCTTCAGCGTTCGACTTCGACGTGGTAGCGGCCGCCCTCGTCGCGGTGCGCGCCGTGGATGTCGGTGGCCAGGTCGGGGAACGAGCGGTCGAAGTCCTCCAGGGCGTGCAGGAACGTCATCAGCGGGCCGTCGGCGGGCCCCGTCGCCTCACCGGGGATCAGCATCGGGATCCCCGGCGGGGTGACGACCACGGTGGCGGCGGAGACGCGGCCGGGCAGGTCGGCCAGAGGGACGCGTTCCGTGCGCGAGCGGATCAGGGCCTGGTAGCTGTCGGCCGGGGTGCGGACGGGTTCGGGCAGGGTGGTGAAGATCTGGTCGAGGAGCGCGCCGAGCCCGAGGGCACGGAGCCGGTCGTGCACGTCGGTGCAGAAGCGGCGCAGCGTGGTCGCCGGCGGACCGAAGCCCGGCAGCACCTCGGCCAGGGGCAGGTCGTCGTCGTAGGCACGTTTGAAGTCGGTGAGCGCGTCGATCAGCGTGCCCCACTTGCCCTTGGTGATGCCCATGGAGAACAGCACCAGCAGCGTGTGGTCGCCGGTCTTCTCCACGACGATGCCACGCCCCCGCAGGTAGGTGGCCACGATCCGGGCGGGGATGCCCCAGTCGAGTGTGCCCTCGGCGGCGTCGGCGCCGGGGCAGGTGATCGTCACCTTGACGGGGTCGAGCAGGCAGTAGCCGTCGGTCAGCCCCTGGAAGCCGTGCCAGGCGGCGCCGGGCTCCAGGGTCCAGCACGCCGGATCGGTGCTCAGCAGCACGGGATCGGCGTCGGCGAACGGGATGGGCAGGCCGGTGCCGGGGTCGGTGACCTGCGGGGGCTGCCAGACGCCGAAGTACCAGTCGGGACGCCGCCCGTCCTCCCGGATGCGGGCGGCCAGCCGGACCATGGCCTGGCGGAACCGGACCGCCTCAAGGACCGCCTCGCCCGTCAGGTAAGCCCCGGACGGGCCGTCCATCATCCCCGCCGCGACGTCCAGCGAGGCGATCATCGGGTAGAGCGGCGAGGTGGAGCAGTGCATCAGGTAGGTCTCGTTGAGCCGCTCGTAGTCCACCGGGGCGCGTCCGGCGGACCGGACGTGCAGCATCGCCGACTGCGACAGGGCCGCCAGGAGCTTGTGCGTGGACTGGGTGGCGAACACGGTGGGACGGCCCGGCCCCGGCAGTGTCCGCTCGTCCACGGCCATGCCGTAGCGGCGGGCGTAGAGCGGGTTGAAGCGGGCGTAGGCGAACCACGCCTCGTCGAAGTGCACCCGGGGGACACTCTCGCTCAGCAGCTCGGCGACCTGTACGGCGTCGTAGCAGAGCCCGTCGTAGGTGGAGTTGGTGATCACGGCGTAGGCCGGGTCGCCTTCCGCGAGGGGGTGGCCGGACAGCCGGGCACGCAGGGTGCCGGCCCGCAGCGCGGCGGGCGGGATGGGGCCGGCCAGGCCGAGGCCGTTGCGTTCGGGCACCAGGTAGACGGGGCGTGCGCCGCTGATGGTCAGCGCGTGCTGGAGCGACTTGTGGCAGTTGCGATCGACCAGTGCGGTCTCGTCGCGGGCGATGGCGTGGTGGCCGACGATGCGGTTGGCGGTGGCGTTGCCGTTCATCACGAAGAAGGTGCGGTCGGCGCCGAAGACGCGGGCGGCGTTGCGTTCGGCGTCGCCGATGGGGCCGGTGTGGTCCAGTGGCGAGCCGAGCTCGGGGACGGAGATGGACAGGTCGGTGCGCAGCAGGCGCTCGCCGTAGAAGTCGAAGAACGCCCGCCCGACCGGCGACTTCAGGAAGGCGACGCCGCCGGCGTGCGCCGGGGTGTGCCAGGAGTACTGGTGGTGGTCCTGCAGCTTGCGCAGCGCGCGGAAGAACGGCGGGAGGATCCGCTCGGTGTACTCCTCGGTGGCGTGCGCGATGCGGCCGGCGATGAAGTCAGGGGTGTCCTCAAGCGGGAACACGTAGCCCTGGATGACCTCGTACACCCACAGGGGGAGCTCCTGCTCGGCGGTCATGAGGAAGACCGGCAGGCCGCGGAAGCGCTGGGTGACCGCCCTCAGCACCTGAGCGGCGCCGGGCGTGTCCCAGTCGGCCAGCATGCCCGCCAGCGAGGCGTCCGAGCCGACCACCGCCAGCGCGTCCTCGGTGCGGTGCGTCCAGCGCAACTGGACGCCGAGGTCGTCCATCGCCGCGCTGACGCGGCGGATCTGCTCGGCGAGAGCCGTGTCGGCGTCGGGGCGTTCCGCGACCGCGGCGAGGACCGTTCGTTCCATGCGCACTCCATGATCGGGGGGACCGTCGATCGACCCTTTACCCTGAGTCGTTGATCGTCACTCAGGGTGTGTGGGGCGGTGTCCTGCGAAATCGCCGTAATATCGAAGGCGACTTGAGGGTCACGCCCGCCGTGTTCCGCGGGGGTGGGTCCGCACCCTGATGCCTCCCGCGCCGGCCTCTCGCCGGACGGCGTGCGCAGGAGGCAGAGGAGGGTCGAAGCCCTTCCCGGGAGCTGACCGGCAGCGGGGGTGTCGACGTGGATGTGGTAGTTCGTGAGGAGTCGGAGATGAGCATGAACGCGACCGGTGGCGAGGGCACCTTCGCCGATCTGGGGCTCCGAGCCGAGCTCCTGGACGTCCTGTCCACCCTGGGGTACGAAGAGCCCACCCCGATCCAGTGGGAGGCGATCCCCCCGTTGGTGGAGGGTCGTGATCTGCTCGGCCAGGCGGCGACGGGCACGGGGAAGACCGCGGCGTTCGCGTTGCCCACGCTCCAGCGCATGCCCCGCCCCGGCGATGGCGCCGGGCCGGTGACGCTGGTGCTCGTGCCCACGCGCGAGCTGGCCATACAGGTCTCGGAGGCGTTCCATCGGTATGGCCGCGTGCTGGGCGCCCGCGTCCTGCCGATCTACGGCGGAGCGCCCATCGGGCGGCAGTTGCAGGCGCTCCACCGCGGAGTGGACGTCGTGGTCGCGACACCGGGCCGGGCCCTCGACCACATCGGCCGGGGCACGCTCGACCTGGAGGGGCTGCGCACGGTCGTGCTGGACGAGGCGGACGAGATGCTCGACATGGGGTTCGCCGACGACATCGAGGCGATCCTCGCGGCGACCCCCGAAAACCGCCAGACCGTGCTGTTCTCCGCGACGCTTCCGCCGCGCATCGACGGCATCGCCCGCCGTCACCTGCGCGACCCGGTACGGATAGAGATGGGGCACACCACGGCGGAGGGCCGTCAGACGACTCCGCTGGTGGAGCAGAGCGCCTACCTGGTCGCCAGGGCGCACAAACCCGCGGCGCTCGGCCGCCTCCTCGACATCGAGGCGCCGACGGCCGCGATCATCTTCTGCCGCACCCGTGAGGAGGTCGACCAGCTCACGGAGACCATGAACGGCCGCGGCCACCGCGCCGAGGCCCTGCACGGCGGGATGGAGCAGGAGCAGCGCGACCGGGTGATGTCCCGCCTGCGGGCCGGGACCGCCGACCTGCTCATCGCGACCGACGTGGCCGCGCGTGGCCTCGACGTCGAACAACTCACCCACGTCGTCAACTACAACGTCCCGTCCGCGCCCGAGGCGTACGTCCACCGCATCGGCCGGGTGGGCCGCGCCGGCCGCGAAGGGGTGGCGCTGACCCTGGTGGAGCCACGCGAGCACCGCATGCTCAAGGCGATCGAGCGGGTGACCAAACAGCGGATCCCGGTGGAGAGGCTGCCGACCGTCGCCGACCTCCAGGCGCGCCGGATGGAGCTGACCCGGGCCGCGCTGGAGGAATGCCTCCTGCAGGACGACCTGGAGCCCTTCCGCGCCGTGGTCGAGTCGCTCGCCGACGAGTTCGACCTCATGGAGGTGGCGCTCGCCGCCGTCAAGCTGGCGCACGAGTCCAGTGGCGCCACGCTCGACGAGCAGGAGATTCCGGAGATCGCCGCGCGGCCCGTGGAGAAGCGGCGTGGGCAGCGGGAGGGCGCCTCGGACGGCGAGCGATACGGCCGCCCCCCGGCGGGTGGAATGGCACGCCTCTTCTTCAGCCTGGGCCGCAGCGCGGGCATCAGGCCCCAGGACCTGGTCGGCGCGATAGCCGGCGAGTCGAGCCTGAGCGGACGCGACATCGGCGCGATCGAGATCGCCGACCGGTTCTCGCTCGTGGAGGTGCCGGCGCACGCCGCCAACGAGGTGATCGACGCCCTCCGGCGAAGCACGATCAAGGGCAGGAGACCGAACGTCCGCCGCGAGCGTGACCAGCGCGGCAGACGACCACGATGACGCCCAGGTCGTGGGCAGGCTCGACACCGTCCGCGACGATCCGCTGATGACCGGAGCCGGGGGCGGCGAGCCGGGCGGGGGCGGTGAGCCGGGCGGGGGCGGTGAGCCGCGTGGGGGCGGTGAGCCGGGTGTGGGCCACCCGGACGCCCGGTGGGTGACGTGGGCGCGAGGGGTGTCCGCGGTGCTGGCCGTGTTGTCGGTGTCGCTGACCGTGGCCGGCACCGCGATCCAGTTCTCCCTGCCGGACGCGTGGGCGCCGTGGCCGCCCATGGCGCCCGACCACGGCGCGGGCCTGACGTTCCCCCTGATCGGCGCGTTCCTGATCGCGTACCGTCCGCGCCTGAAGCTGGCCTGGCTGATGTGCGCCGGCGGCCTCGGCTGCGCGGTCAACGTGATGATGACCGGGCTGCAGTTCACGCAGGCGGCGGCCGGTGACCTGGAGAGCGCGGGATGGCTGCGCATCCTGGCGATCGCGGGCTGGACGGCCGGGGCCTGCGCGCTGGGGATCCTCATACCGCTGCTCTCACCGGACGATCGCCTGCCCTCGCGCCGCTGGCTGCCGGTGGCGATCACCGGTGTGGCGGCGACCCTCATCGAGGGCGTGCGCAACACCGTGCGGCCGACTCCGCCCGCGAGCACCTACCGCTGGCCCGAGGTCATCCCGAATCCCCTGGCGATCGAGGCCCTGGCTCCCTATCACCCGGCGTTGACGAGCTCACTGGTCGTGCTGATCAACGCCTGTGTGGTGCTGGCCGTGATCTCTCTGCTGGTACGCCTGCGGCACGCGTCCTCGACGGCGCGCAGGCAGATCGCCTGGCCGCTGAGCGCGTTCGTCGTCTACACGCTGTTCGTGCTGCTCGGCGAGGACTACTGGCTGCCGGCGACGATCTGGACCGCGCTGATCTCGGTGGCGATCGCGTTCGCGGTGCTGCAGTACCGCCTGTACGGCATCGACACCGTCATCAGCCGGACCGTCATCGCGGCCGGCCTGATCGCCGCGGTCGGCGCGGTGTACTTCGGCACCGGGGCCCTGGCCGCGCTGCTGGTGTCGGGCTACGACCAGGTGGCGGGGCTGGCCGCCGCGCTGGTGGCGGGCGCGTTCTTCCAGCCGCTGCGCACCCGCCTGGGCCGCCTCACCGACGTGATGCTGTACGGCGAGCACGGCCGGCCCGAGGAACTGGCCAGGAGGCTGGCGCGCGAGGCCGGCGAGACCGAGCCGGTCAACGCGCTGGCCGCCGTCACGGCGGTGGTGCACGACGGCCTGGGCGTGACCGGCGTGGTCGTCGAGGCCGGCCCGGGGGGCATGCGGGTGGAGCTGGGCCAGGTCGGTTCGGACCCGCGCGTCGTGCCACTGGTGTGGCACGGCGAGCCGGTCGGCCGGATGCTGATCGGGCCGCCCGGACCGCGCCGCTTCTCCGCCGCCTACACCGAACGGCTGATCAGGACGGCGACCCTGCACGTCGCGGACGTCGCGCACGCCGTGCTGATGACGGCCGACCTGCAGCGTTCCCGGGAGCGCATCCTGAACGCGCGTGAGGAGGAGCGGCGCAGGCTCCGCCGCGACCTGCATGACGGCCTCGGCCAGGCGCTCACCAACATGTCGATGTCGCTGACCATGGCCCAGCTGCGCCTGCGGGAGGTGCCGTCCGCGGCCGACCGGATGCTGAGGGACCTGCGCGGCAGCATGGACACGGTCAGCCAGGAGGTCCGCGAGCTGGTCTACGGCCTGCGGCCGCCCAGCCTGGACGACCTCGGCCTGCTGGGGGCGGTGCGCGCGCTCGCCGAGAAGCCGGGACCGCCCGTCCAGGTCGAGATGGAGGGCGAGACCCGCGACCTGCCTGCGGCAGTGGAGGTGGCGGCGTACCGGATCGCGCAGGAGGCGCTGACCAACGTGCGCAAGCACGCCGACGCCACCCGCACCACCGTCACGCTGGCCTGCTCCGAGGACGCGCTGGTCGTGCGGGTGCGTGACGACGGCAAGGGGCTGCCCCGCCACCGCCGCTCCGGCGTCGGCTTCGCCTCGATGCGCGAGCGCGCCGCCGAGCTGGGCGGCACCTGCCTGATCACCCCGGCCCCCGCGACCGGCGCCGGCGCCGGGCCGGGAACACAGGTGGAGGCCACGCTCCCGCTTCCCGGGCGCTCGCGGACCGCGAAGATCACCGGCTCGCCGCGCTCCGAAGCGGCACGGGGATGACCGGGCAGGCTCCGATCCGGTGACCGCGCGTCCGCGTGCTCGCGGGCCCGAACCCCCAGGCTCCGCGGCCCGGCCGGCCGGTGTCCGCACCCGCCAACGCGTCATAGTCCCGCTGCGAACCATAGGTGAGGAGCATGTATTTCACCGCAGTGCCTCCTGTGTCGACGTCTTCCAGATGAGACGTCGGAGGTGAACCCGTCAATCGGACATTCACCGGATGGTAGGCGCCGGATTCGGCGACTGTCGCGGGTCGTTCGTGGTTCGCCGCGGGGAGCGTCGCCGGCGCGGTGACGCGGCCGTGAACGACTGGAGCCCGGCGATCCACGTCGATCCAAGCGGCGCCGCCGTCCCGATCCTCTACTACGACGCGAACGGCGCGGGCGACCCGTCGTGCTACGACCGCGTCATCGGCTACCCGGTCCGTAAGTGGCAGATAGCACTGGCCGAACACGACGGAGGTGGGCTCGCCGGGACGGAACCGGGCTGGCGAAATGCCCCCATGTCGCATGCCGACTACTGAGGCGGTTTTCGGAAGGTCTCCGATAACTCGCGGACGCTGACGGTGGTGTCAGCGTGACGACCTCGTCGGGGATCGGACAATCTCCCCGGCGAGATGCTCTCCCGGGACTCGCGGGTCCAGGCCCCGGCTCCGGTGTCGGCGTACCTGCAAGAGCTGCATCTCAGCGCGGTCGAGCGACGGATCGACCTCGTCGTGGCCGACGAGCATGGCTGCGACGTGCTCGCGTGGGTGGCCGATCTGGCACGGCGCCATCCGCTGCGCGAGTCCTTACACGTACGCCTGCTCGGTCGCTGCGGCCGGCCGGCCGAGGCCTTGGTCCACTACGAACGGCTCCGACGCCGCCTGGCCGACCAACTCGGCGTCGATATTTCAGTCGTGGGGAGCGCTTCGATCTTTACCCACTCTCCGCAGAGCCCGCTCAGTCACCCGCGCCCTCATCGAGGCTGCCTTCCAACACGCCGGTGTCGAGGAGGTGCGCCCCGGCATCGTGCAAGGTGATGCCGTAGCCGACCGGCGCGTCGCCCGGAGGCGTCCAGTCGTTCGCCGAGATGATCGCCTTGAAGCGGGTGTCGCGAGTCGGGCCGTCGCCGGCGAGGTGGCCGCGCAGGTGGCCGGCACGGTCGTACACAGCCCAGCGCCCGGCGCTCCTCTGCGGCATGGCGGCCGGGTTGTCCTTGAGCCACTGCGCGTTGGCCGCATGGTCGGGTTGCTCGCCGGCCTCATTCGGCTTGACGGGCTTCATCAAGCACTCCGGAGGGGACCGTCGCCTTTAGGCGACGCGGGAATCAGGAGCGGGAGGGCCGCCAAGGCCTGAGCGTGCAGTGAGTTGTCTGGTCTGCGCATCAAGGGTTTCCTTCCGGGTTAGTGCCGATAGCGTGGTTTCGTTGCTGAGCGGGGGGCTGTGGCGCGTGTCGCCGCACTGCACGGCAAGGTACGGCGGCAGCGCCTTGACGGCGCTCACAAGGCCGCGCTCGCACTCGTGCGCGCATGCGACGTGATCGTGTACGAGGACCTGCGCATCGCGAACATGCGCCCGATGCGGGCACCGCGCGAAGGAGAACCGCGCCACCCAAGCCGAGTTCCGATGCACGGCGTGCGGCCACCATGCGCACGCCGACGTCAATGCGGCGATCAACATCCTCAGGGCAGGGCTTGCCCTTCGCCCGGCTGCGGAAGCGGCCTAGCGAGAAACCGCTCCCTTCAGGGAGCGGAGGAGTCACAAGGCGTCCTGTTCGCTCTGACCGGACAAAACGCTCGGCCCGGCCTGGGCTGGGGTGTCCGGCATGAGGGATCAGTCCCGGGGAGCGTCCTTGACCTTCCCGCTGGACTGCTGCGGATCGCCCACGACCCGATCGGTCTTGCCCGCGATCGGCGGGCGCTGGCTGGGGGTGGTGCGGCCGAGGCGCGGCCTGATCCAGAGCTTGAGGGCCCGCACCTTGTTGTTGATTTTCCAACGCAGACTCATCGAGACTTCCCTCTCACCGCTCAGCTCGGTCGTCGCTCCCGGAGCAGATCTGTCGAATCCGTCGCCCCATCGGCCATGGCCTCGTGCCTGGCGGACATTCGCCGCGGTCACGCGGCCTGAAGGCCCAGTGTCCTCCCTGGCCTGCGGCAGGGAAACGAGCCATTATCGGTCCGGTTATCACTGGAATCGATGAACGCGCAGACGGTGTCAGAGAGAGCTGTCGGCTCGGTAATCGCGGCTGATGATAAGCCCGATGGAGACTGCCGCTGTCCGCCACGCCGGGTCTCCTGGACGATGGCGTCAACCGCGCCTGACTGCTCCGTTCACGTTGATCCCCAGTGCGACGTGTCCATGGCCGCCCCGGACCCGCGGCCGCCCTGGCCCGCACTCCCCGCCCGCAGGAGCAGCCATGAACACTACGGACCCGATCGCCGCTTTCACACCCAGCACGGCGGCCGACCGGCGCCTGCGCATCACACCACTCGCCGACCTTGCCGGCCTGCGTATCGAAGGTGAGCTCGATCGCGCCACCCTTCCCACCCTGGTCCGGACACTGGCCTCGATAGCGGGCCACACCAGCTTCTGCATCGATCTGAGCGGTCTGATGTTCTGCGACGTCGGGGGCCTGCGCTGCCTGCTCACCGCCGCCGTCGGCCTGCCTGACGGCCACGTTCTGACGTTGCGGTCGCCCTCCCCGCAAGTCCGGCGCCTGCTCGAACTCACCAACTGGGCGCAGACGGCCGGTTTTTGACTGCAGGCGCCGCCGTCGTCGACCACCTGCGAAGCGACTCTGGTCCACTTCAGCGCCGCGACGCGCGCAGACAAGGACGTGCGCCTGATCGCCATGGCACGACCGCGTGGTGGACTCATCGATCATGTCCGCGGCTGGCAACCTCCTCAGGCTGAGCGTCTGTCCCTATGAGGTCGTCGAACAGGACGTGGAACTGCGTCATGGCGTGTCGAAGTTCCTGGATCGACACCCAACCGCCCGCGGCGCGCCCGCTGATCTCATGGGCTTGGCGGTAGTGATCCAGGGTGCGGCTGTGTCTCACCGACAGGTCGGACACCCGCTGCGCGAAGTCCTCGGTGAGATAGCCGCGCTTGGCCATGACGGCCCTCACCAGCAGATCGGCCTCGCTGACCGCGGGACCCGGCTCGTTCACGAAACGCTCCTGGACCGCCCTCCACCTCTCGGCATAGCCGCGGCGCGCCTCGGGAGCGAGCGGCCGTACATCGAGTCGTCCCGATCGTGTCCGGCTCGCCCGCGCCTCACGCTCGGCCGCCCTGCGGTCACTCTCGACGGCAACAGCGCGCTCGTACTCAGGGCCGAATCGCTCGCGAAGACGACCTCGACGCCTCCGCACCCAGCAGAAGCCGACGGCCGGCACCGTCACCCCGACGATGACGACCACCCACATCACGGTCTCGGTCGACACGACCCTCTCCGTCCCATATCGCCGGCGCACCCCGCCCGAAGAAAGGTGACCGGGCACCGCCAGTAAACGTGCCCCATCCGGAGACGGATATGGGCATTCTGAGCAGAACCCATCGCCGGAGCTGATCAGCGACCGCCCCTCGGCCGCGCTGACGTAACGCCGAGAGAACGGGCCGCCGGACCAGGTCAGCCCGCCGGACGCGGTCAGGTCCCGAACCCGGTCAGCACGCGCAGGCATGCGGGTGGTTAATCAGCGCCGGTGATGAACGTGGCTGCTATTGGCGATTTCCGCTACGACGAACCCGCCGCAGGGTTAGGTCACTGCGCCCTTCCCGGAGGGTGTGATCCCGGATAACCCCTGGAGGAGTTGTGGCCGAGGACACCGCACATCGCATGTCGCAGAATCCGGCATTCCAGCAGATCGTGGCCGCCGGTATGGACCTGCTCGCCGCCCAGGCGAGCATCGTCAAGGACCTGGACGATGAGCGGCGGCGCGCGTACGTGGACAAGGCCAACGCGCTGCGCGCCGAGGCGAGGCGCAACACGGAGTCGAACAGGGAAGGGCTGTTCGCGGATCTCGGCGCGCTCGTCGGCATCACCGACACCGACGCCCGGGCTTTGACGCTGAGGGCTCAGGACGCGGCCAGGGAGTTCGTCACGGCATTCCCCGAACTGCGATCCATGAACGAGCGCAAGAGGCTGGACGCGCTGACCGAGGCCGTCAAGCGCGACCCCGTGTTGATCAGTACGGTGGAACGGCTCGTGTCCCCCGGACCCGCCGGCGCAGGAGAGGAGTCACCCCAGACCTGCCGGGCGATGTGCCTGGCGCTGCTCATCCTGTTCATGGCGGCCGCCACCGCCATGTGGATCGCCGGCTTGGCCGCTTGCATCTGGCTCGGCTGGATTCCACCCCTCATGGTGTTGTGCATGCTCGGCGCCATCGCGGCCTACCTGGCATTCATGGCCGTCGTCTGGAGCATCTACAACGGCTGCACCGCCGGCTGCGAGGGAGCCGACATCGCACGTTGACTCCGCAAACCGCCGCATCGACAACGCCCGAGACGGGCGCTGGCCGAGGACGCGGCCAGGACGGTCAGCGACATCACCGGCTCCGAAGTGCATGTCGCACCAGACCGAGAAAGGGCAGCCCAGTCATGACACCCCGGAAGATCGCGGTCACGGTAGGAGCCTTGTTCATCTTCCAGATGGTCTCGGCAATGATCGGCACCACACTCACTCAAACGTTCATAGACGGCAACCCCGACAAAACGGCGCTGACGTCCGGCGTAGCGCTCATGATGTGTTCAGGCCTGGCCGTGGTAGGAATCGGACTGCTCATGTACCGAGTCCTACGGAGCTTCAATCGGAAGCTGGCCCTTTGGTACCCCATCATGAGGGTTGCCGAGTTCGCGGTCTCCGCCATCTGCGGCATCTACCTGCTGACTCAGCTGCAAGCCGTCCCCAACACGATGTTGTGGGTCTACATTCCCACGGCCATCGGCGGCTTGGTGTTCACCTATCTGCTGTTCGTTTCCGGTATAGTTCCGCAGCCCATCGCGGTCCTCGGACTCATCGGCTACGCCCTGCTTCTGCTGGGAGTGCCGCTGGACCTCCTCGGTGTCCTGGATATGGACGCGGGACTGGGCATGCTCTTACTGGCGCCGGGCGGGTTGTTCGAAGTCCTGGTGCTGCCCATCTGGTTGTTCGCCAAGGGTTTCACACTGCCTCAGACGTCACGGCCGGCGCGGGTCAGCACGGCGTAGTCAACCGGCCGTTCGTGGTCAGCTGTCAGGGATCACCGTTTCGTGGCTGGGTATGATCTCGACGTGCATGGGACCGCAGACCGGCAACACCGGAACCGGACCGGCGGTCGACGTCCGGCGCGGCACGGCTCCGCGAGACCCGCTGCTCCCCTTCGAGTGCGAAGATAACGCCCCGTACAGCGTCCGCATCGGCCGGAAAGGTGATCGCGTGTCCCAGCCCGGTACGGCCTCCGCCCCGGGGCGGACTCCCGCGTGGCGCTACGCCATCGGGATGTTCGGCACTTCCATCCCGATCAACATGATCAAAGGATCGATGATCCTTTTCTACGTCGACATTCTCGGGCTCGACGTTCGCGCCTATGGCGTGGTCATGGTGATCTACGCGGTCATCGACGCGCTCGACAACCCGCTGCTCGGCCACCTGTCCGACCGCACCCGCACCCGGTTCGGGCGGCGCCGGCCGTGGCTGCTCGTCGGCGCGCCGATGCTCGTGGCCTGCATGATCGCGTTCTTCTCCGCGCCGGCCTCTTTGCGGGGCATCGGCCTCGTGCTGTGGTTCGCGGTGTTCGCGATCCTGTGCGAGGCGTTCGACTCGATGCTCAACGCCAACTACGGCGCGCTGCTCCCCGAGCTCTACCCGCGGGAGCGCGACCGCGCCGTGGCCAACGGCCTGCGCCAGGGCTTCCAGCTCGTGGCGCTCGTGATCTCGCTCGCGGTCACCCCGCTGCTCACGACCCAGGTGTTCGGCACCGAGGAATCCACCCAGGGCTTCCAGACCACCGCGATCATCTATGGCGCGATCGCGCTCGTCGTGATCGTGTTCATGGCGCTCAGCGCGAGAGAGAGGCCCCGCTACTCCACGCGCGAGCGGCCCCGGCTGCTGCCCAGCGTGTTGTCGATCGTGCGCAACCCGATGTTCTGGACGGTCGGGCTCACCGGCGCCTGTTACGGGGTGGCGATGGCGCTCGTGCTCTCGGGCATCCAGCTGTACGTCCGCTACTCGCTCGGGCTCCCGGTCGGGAACGCGCTCTATCTTCAGGGCATCGTCATCCTCGTCTCGGTGGCCGGCCTCGTGGTGTGGACGCGCGTCGTCGCACGCCGCGGCGCCCTGTGGACCTGGCGGCTCGCCTTCGCCGTCCTGGCGGTCAGTTTCGCGGCCCTGTTCTTCGCCACCGACCTCCTGACCGCGATCGCCGCCGGGGTGCTCGTCGGGGCCGGCTGGTCGGGCATGCTCGCGACGAACGACCTCATCGTCGCGCGGGTGCTCGACGCCGACGCGGCACGCAACGGGGAGCACCGCGAAGGGCTCTTCCTGTCCGCGTTCGGCTTCTTCGGCCGGCTCAACGGGATCGTGACCGGGCTCGCGCTCACCTCGCTGGGCGTGTTCTTCGGCTACAACTCGGGCGACGATCCCGGCGCCGACCCCGGGCTCGCGTTCCGGGTGTACTTATGCGTGTACCCGTTCGTCCTGACGGCGATCGGCGCGATCGCGGCGCGACTCGTCTCGGTCCCCGTCGAGACGCCGCCCACGGCGGCCGAGCCCGCTGAGCCGGTCGAGCCGCCGCCCGCCGGTCCCGTGGACGAGTCGGCCGTGGAGCGTCCCCGATGACCCGGCGCGTCGTGATCACAGCCGACGATCTCAGCCGCGAACCCGGGACGACGGAGGTCATCGTCGCACTGCTCGCCGAAGGACAGGTCAGCGCGACGACGCTCATCTGCCTCTCACCGGACGCGGAACCAGCCGCGAACCAGGTCCGGGCCCTCGGCGTCAGGCCGCGGCTGCACGTGACGCTCACGAGCGAGCGCGGGCTCCCGCGCTGGCGGCCCCTCGACGCCGCGGCGAGCCTCGTCGATCCGGACGGAACACTCAGTGACGATCCGTTCGTGCTCGGAGCCCGTGGTGAGGCCGAGGATGTCATCCGGGAGGCGGACGCGCAGCTGCGCTGGATGCGCGACCGGGGCTTCGCGCCCGAAGCGGCCGACTCCCACGCGGGCACCCTCTACGGCCTGCACGGCCGATCCTGGCTCGCCGAGGCGCTTGAGTGGTGCGCGCGTCACGGCCTCGCCTTCCGGCTGCCCCGTGACCCCGAGCCGTACTTCGGCGGGCCGCTCCCGCCGCGGCTCGCGGCGGCGCACGAGGGCGCCGTCGCCCTGGCCGACGCCCTCGGCGTGTCCATCCCGCGGACGATCGCGACCAACCGGCGCGGCGCGCACGAGCTCGGTGGCTACGAGCGACTGCGGGACGACTATCTCCGCCGCCTCGCGGCCCTCCCCGAGGGCACGAGCGAGTTGTTCCTGCACCCGTCCCGCGAGGACGCGGTCACCGGACCGGACGGCATCGTGCGGATCTGGGAGGCGCGGCTGCTGCGTGACCCGGTGTGGCATCGAGCCCTTGAGCGCGAGGGCATCGAGGTCGTCGGCGGCTGGTGAACCGACGACCGGCGCGGGGGCTCGCGGTGTCCAGGATCATCTATCCCGTGCCCCGCGCTGTGGCGAGCCGCGGAGTCGTCTCAGACGAGCTGGGTCTTGTAGAAGATGCTGGCCTTGCGCGCGCCCCCGAGGCCTGAGGCCAGGCCGAGGCAGAGCCGTGGGGCGCCGGAGACGATCTGGATGCCCATGCCCTCCGGCTCGCGGTAGTCCAGGGACTTGCCGGCCACGCTGCGCGCGCGCTGGACCTGCTGCCCGGAGCGCAGGTCGAGGCAGGTGACGTAGGTGTTGCCCGGCGCGGGGTTCGCGTCGCTGTAGGCGTTGCCGGTCAGAATGTAGACGAAGTTGCCGTAGGCGGCGTACCCCTGGAAGGTGCCCAGGCCGGACGGCTGGGCGATGTCGTGCAGTTTCTGGGTGCTGCCGGACTTCACCGCCGCCAGCGAGAACACCGCGAAGCGGAACGTGCTCCCGTCGTGGTAACGCATGACCAGCCGGTTGGTCGAGGGGTCGACCGTGCACGTGGTGTTGCTCGCGCCGGCGACCGGCGCGTACTTGGTCAGCGCCGACGACGTCGACGTCAGCGTCTGGCCGTTGACGAACTTGAACCTGGCCAGCTTGGAGCCTCGGGCGCTCCCGTCGTCGCTCACCCCGTCGGTCTCCGTCCACAGGTAGGCGGAGGAGCCCGACGGCTCGACCCCGATCTGGACGCCGTGGCCGAAGCCCATGAGGTACATGTGGCCGAGAATCGAGCCACTCAGGCTGAGCTTGGTCAGGCACAGGTTGCCCGCGGCATCCGAGCCGGAGCCGTTCTTGAGCTGGACCGTGTAGATGTGCCCGTTGGCGTTGTCGATCGTGAACGACTGCAGGACGGTCTCGTCGTACAGGGCCTTCTTCCAGATCAGCGAGGTCGAGGGGGCGGTCAGCTCGAACCGGCCGTCCGCGGTGGCGGCGCCCGCGGGCTGGGTGTTCGCCAGTGCGGCGGTCGCGGCGACTCCGGCGCCGAGCTTGAGGAGCCCTCTACGGGTAACCGGTACGGGGGATGTCATGTCGACTCCGTTCGCTGGGGAGCTTGGGCGAGCCTCACCCTAGGGAGGGTCCGATGAATGATCAAAGTGTGCCGCCGGCCGGTCAAGGCGCTTGACGCTCCTGTTTTCCCTGAGTTGTCATGAAATCTGGCTAAGTCTGTGATATTGATCACCAGATGGTTTCGGAAGACCAGAAGGGACGCGTTACGTGCGATCGTTAACCCGTGTGATGGCCATCACCGCCTCGGCGCTGACACTGTTATCGATGGTGAGCGCGGCTCCCGCCGTCGCGGCACCGGAGCTGGTGGCGAACGGCACCTTCACGAACGGCACCGCACCCTGGTGGAACTCGGCCAACACCGCCGTGGCCGTGGACGCCGGGCGGCTGCGCGTCAACGTGACGGGCGGCACGGCCAACCCGTGGGACGCCATGGTGGCCCAGAACGACATCCCCCTGGTCGCGGGCAAGTCCTACACGCTCTCGTTCGACGCCTCGGCCTCCGCTCCGGTCACCGCGGTCACCACGGTGCAGCTCGCGAACGCCCCGTACACCAACACCCTGAACGCGGCGGTCTCGCTGTCCACCACGAGCAAGCGATTCAGCTTCCCCTTCACCTCCAGCCTCGGCACGCCGGCCGGGCAGGTGTCGTTCCAGCTCGGCAGGAACACCGGCTTCAGTTTCTTCCTGGACAACGTCTCGCTGACCGAGCAGTCGGCGTCCGGGCCGGTCGAGATGACCAACGGCTTCTACACCGACCCCAACTCCAACCCCGCCAGCTGGGTGCGGAACAACGCCGGTGACTCCCGCGCGGGGCGCATCCAGTCGTCCATCGCGTCCAAGCCGATGGCCCGCTGGATCGGCGGCTGGAGCGGCGACGTCCGCGCCGCCGTCTCCCAGTACGTGGCCGCGGCGGACGCCGCCGACAAGCTGCCGGTCCTGGTGGCGTACAACATCCCGGGCCGCGACGCCTGCGGCGGGCACTCCGGCGGCGGCGCCGGCAGCGAGGCGGAGTACAGGACGTGGATCTCCGCCGTCGCCGCCGGCATCGGCGACCGCCCCGCGGCCGTCATCATCGAGCCCGACTCCCTGGGCGACTTCGCCTGCATGGACGCCGCCGCCATCCAGGCCCGCAACCGCATGCTGACGTACGCGACCGAGCAGCTCCGCAACCAGGCGCCCAACACCTGGGCCTACCTCGACGCCGGTAACGCCGGCTGGGTCCCGGCCGGGACGATGGCGGCGCGGCTGCGGGACGCGGGCGTCGGCAACATCCGCGGCTTCGCGGTGAACGTCTCCAACTACTACCCGACCGGCCAGTCCGCCACCTATGCCGCCTCGGTCAACGCCTCTCTCGGCGGCGGCGCCAAGTGGGTGATCGACGTCAGCCGCAACGGCAACGGCGCCAACGGCGAGTGGTGCAACCCCGCCGGCCGCAAGATCGGCGTCGCCCCCCAGCTCGGCGGTGACAACGGCACCGAGATGCTGCTGTGGGTGAAGATCCCCGGTGACTCCGACGGCCCCTGCGGCATCGCTCCGGGCACGCCCGCCGGCCAGTTCAGCCCGGATCTCGCCATCCGCCTGATCGACGGCACCTGACCGGGCGTCTCAGCCGGCCTGCGGTGAACGGCAGCGGTGCGGACCCGGTAAGCGCGTCGTCAGAACTCGACGGCGCGCGCCGGCCCGGCCGCTGCCTGCCGATCTTCGGCCGCACTCCAGGCAGGGGAGACAACGGTTCGCGGTAGCCCCAGCTCGCCCGCACGCAGCCCGGCCTGGAAGCGGGAGCCGGCCTCCAGCCTGGTCATCAGCTCGGCCACGCGCCGCCGGTAGGTGCGGAGCGAGACGCCGAGCCGTTTGGCCGCCGATTCGTCGGTGAGCCCCGAACCGAGGGCTTCGAGGATCATGCGGCCGTCGGCATCGAGGTGGGGGACATCGCCGCGCAGATAGGTGTCGAGATCAACGGAGTTATCCCAGATCGCTGAGAACAGCGAGTGGACGCCGTCGACCAGGGTCTGCGCCGTCGTCACGGTGTATTCACGCCCGGCCAGGGTCTGCCGGCCGGCGAGGATCATCACCCGCCGGTCGATGATGATGGTCTCGTGCGGCAGCGGCGAGCCGCTGATCCGGACGAGAGCCCCCTTGCTCCGCACCAGCCGCAGGTGCGCGCGGGTCTCCTCCTCGGCGAGCGCTACCGGGCTGAGCAGCTTGCGAGGGGTGAAGCCCGGCGAATCCGTGGCACGCACCCGGTGCAGGATCGCTGCCCTGGTCTCCGGCTGCGACCAGGTCCTGAGGTCCCGGGCGGCGCACAGGAACTCGGTGTGCACGGACTCGAAGAGATGGCCGGCACGCGCGATCAACTCCCCGTCCCCTTGGACTGAGAACACCTGTTCATTCCGCACTCCGCCAGTCTGGCAGCAAGCTGCCACGAGCTCGCGGGGCATCGTGGCGGCGGGTCACCATGAGCCCATGACGAACAAGACCTTCTCCCTCGGCGGAGACCTGACCGTCAACCGGCTCGGCTTCGGCGCGATGCGCCTGGCGATGGGCACCTTCGACGGTCCGCCGCGAGCCCCGGAAAGCGGCATCGCGGTGCTCCGGCGCGCCGTGGAGCTGGGCGTGAACCACATCGACACGGCCGGCTTCTACGGCAGGGGAGCGGTTTGGGCCAACGAGCTGATCCGTACGGCATTGACCCCCTACCGTGACGACCTGGTGATCGCGACGAAGGTCGGGCCGCTGCGCGGGCCGAACGGTATGCCGAGCGGACAGGCGACGCCCGATCAATTGCGCGGCCTGGTCGAGGCGGATCTGCGCTCCCTCGGGCTGGACCGGCTCGACCTGGTGTATCTGCGGGTGGGCGGGATGACCGGGCCGGGTGGCGAGTCGATCGCCGAACGGTTCGCGGTGCTTGCCGAGCTCCGGGCGGAGGGGCTGATCCGGCACCTGGGCGTCAGTAACGTCGACGCCGCCCAGTTCGCCGAGGCTCGGGCGATCGCGCCCGTCGCCGCGGTGCAGAATCGGCGCACCGCTGGCATGGGGCTGCTCGCGGAATGCGAGGAAGCAGGTATCGCGTACGTGCCGTACTTCCCGCTCGGCGGTGGCGGCGACCTACTCGACGCCGTACGGCTCGGGAAGGTCGCAGCCCGCCTGGGCGCGACCGCGGCGCAGGTCGCGATCACCGCGCTGCTGGCGACGTCGCCGTCGGTGCTGGCGATTCCGGGCACCGGGTCTCTCGATCACCTGGAGGAGAACCTCGCGGCGAACGGATAACGATCGCCGGCGAGGCCGGTTGCCATCCCAGGCTGAAGGCCAAGCTCGTGCCCGGGCACGGCGTGCGCTGCACCGACACCGTCACCTGGTCGAACGGCACCAACAAGGAGCGGGTTCCGCTGACCTTCGCCTTCGGCCATCGCCTGAGACGGCCGAGCCGCCTCAGGCCCAGGTGGGATCGGCGTCTGATCAGTTCGGCGACCTCGCCGCGCGCGGATGTCAGACGGGCTGGTGCACCTGGACGGGGAGGTGGCGGGGGCCGCGCAGCATGGCGTTGTGCCGGTAGGGCGGCGGGTCCTGGGCCAGGGTCGTGGTGCCGAGATGGGGGATCAGCGCGCCGAGTGCGATGTGGGCCTCGATTCGGGCGAGCGGCGCGCCGTAGCAGAAGTGGATGCCGCCGCCGAAGCCGAGGTGCTGGTTGTCCGGGCGAGCGGGGTCGAACCGGTCCGGCTCGTGGAACCGTTCGGGGTCGCGGTTGCCTGAGGCGAGCACGAGTATCAGGGACGTGCCCTTGGGGACGGTGGAGCCTGCGACGTCGATGTCGGCGAGGGGGACGCGCTCGCGCATGTGGACCGGGGGTTCGTAACGCAGCAGTTCCTCCACGGCGCTGGGCAGCAGGCCGGGGTCGCGGCGCAGCCGGTCGAGCTGGTCGGGGTGGCGCAGCAGGGTGAGAACTCCGTTGGTGATCAGGTTGACCGTGGTCTCGTGCCCGGCGATGAGCAGCAGGACGGCGGTTTCCGCGAGTTCCTCGTTGGTGAGCCGCATGGCCGGGTCCGGTTCGTTGATGAAGGCGGAGAGCATGTCGTCACTGGGATGACCGCGGCGCTGCTCGGCGAGGTCCACCAGGTAGCGGCCCATCTCGATCCGGGCCTGTTCGCCCGCCGGGTCTCGCTCGGTGGCGTCGTCTCCGGGCTTGACGTCGGCGGAGGCGACGATCGTGTCGGACCATTGCCGAAACAGCGGCTCGTCCTCTCGCGGGACGCCGAGCAGCCGGCAGATGACCGTGACGGGCAGGGGGTAGGCGAAGTCGTCGACGAGGTCGACCTGGGCGCGGTCCCGGAGCCCGTCGATCAGCTCCTTGGTGAGTTCGGTGATCTGGCCGCGCATGGCGTCGATCCGGCCGGGGCTGTGTGGTGGGCCGAACGGCCGCATGGCCAGAGTGCGCAGCCGGTGGTGCGTGGGGTCGTCGAGTCGCAGGAAGGGGAGCTGCGACGCCTCCTCGGACAGACCGGGGGCCGGGGCCAGGCGGTTGCGGGGATCGGCACTGATCCGCGGGTCACGGAGCAGGGCGTTGATCTCGTGGTAGGTGCCGATCAGGTAGCTGCCGTCCGCCTGGCGCACCACGGGACCGGCTTCGCGGAGTTCCGAGTAGAGAGGGTAGGGGTCGGGGCGGTTGGCGTAGTCGGTGATCCGTTCGAGCAGGGTGTCGGCGGTCATGGTCTCGGCTCCTCGTGGACGGGCGGAAGGGTCAGCCAGGCCGCACCACGGTCAGCCGGCGGTCCGGCAGGTGACCGGTGAGCGCGACGGTGGGGCCGTGGGAAAGCCTCTTCGGATCCGGCACATCGGAGGGAAGTGTGAGGTCGGCGGCGAGCGGCCGGTCCGCCGCGCCGGGCGCGGGTGGGAACGGGGCAGCGGTCTCGATCAGGTTCTGGTAGTACTCGAGCGACTTGGCCATGTTGACGGTGACCGCGGCGGTGACCCGGCCCCGGTAGCCGTACACCACGACCAGACGGCGCTCCTCCAGCGAGCCCTGCGCAAGGACGATCTGGTCGGAGAAGGTGGGGACGCCCACCGACTTGATGTTGAGCCCGAACTGGTTCGACCAGAACGCCGGGAGGGCGAGGTGGGGACGCCGCAGCGGCCCCGGGTTGACCATGTTGTGGGCCGCCACCTCGGCCTGTGCGACCGCGTTGCTCCAGTGTTCCAAGGAGAGCAACTGGTACTCGAACAGCGGGTGGGGGAAGCGGGAGACATCACCGGCGACGAAGACGTCGTCGGTGACGATCCCGTACATGTCGAAGGCCCGGCACCCGCCGTCGCAGGCGATCCCGCGCGGGCCCGCTGCCAGCCCGGAGCCTGCCAGCCATTCGACGTTGCGGACCGCCCCCACCGCGACGACGCACACGTCCGCGTCGACGTGGCTGCCGTCGGACAGGTCCGCACCGATGAACCGGCCGTTCCCGTCCCCGCGCAGGGCGGCGACCGTGGTCCCGCAGCGCAGGTCCACGCCGTGGGCATGCTGCGCTCTGGCGGCGAGCTTCGACAGCGTGCCGCCGAGCGCCCCCACCAGGGGTGCGGGGCCGCGTTCGGTGACCGTGACCTCCAGTCCCCGCTCCCGGCAGGCCGAGGCGATCTCCGAGCCGGTGAAGCCGCCGCCGATCACCAGAACCCGCTGCGGCCCGGCGGCCAGCCGCTCGGCCAGCCGTCCGGCGTCATCGCAGGTGCGCAGGGTGAACACGCCGTCCAGGGCGGCTTCCGCCGGGTTGGGCCAGGGCCGCGCCCGGGTCCCGGTCGCGATCAGCAACCGGTCGAAGGGCAGCGACTCGCCGCCGGCCAGCAGCACCCGTTTTCCGAGGGGATCCAGACCGGTGGCAGGCACCCCGAGCCGCCATTCGGCGTCCGGGTCCCGGCGCACCGGCAGCCCGGTGGCATTCGCCGCCGCCTGACCGAGCAGCACCTGTTTGGACAGCGGCGGCCTGTCGTAGGGCGGATGGAGCTCGTCTCCCACCACGGTCAGCGAGCCGGTGAAGCCCTGTTCGCGCAGCGTCTCAGCGGCTCGCAGCCCGGCCAGCGACGCGCCGACGATGACGATGCGGCCCTCCCGCAGGTCACCGGCCACCGGCGCTCACCTCCTCGCCGAGGAGGATGGCCTGGACCGGGCACGCCGCCGCGGCCTGGCGCACGCGCTCGCACTGGTCGTCGGGGACGGCCGGGTCGTACAGCAGCGCCTCCTCCCCGTGCAGGTGGAACACCCTGGGCGCGAGGAACACGCACTGCGCATAGCCTTGGCAGCGGGTGAGGTCCACAACGATCCGCATCCCACCACTCCCTCCGTTGCCCCGCCCTTGTTCCTGCCCAGAGCAGCGGCAAAGGGAATCGGACATTTAGTGATGAAGAGACAATTTCCCGAACGCGATGCTGGGAACACCCGCTCAAGCCCCACACCTTTCAGTACTCCCCATGACAGCCGAGGAGCGCGGGCAGCAGGGCAGGCCAGGCCAGGCTGGCCCGGCAGGTCGGCCATGATCACCTGGTGGTCGGGCACCAGGGCGTCGGCCACCTCCAGCGATCGCTACTCTGGCCATCATGGACGCGCGCCTGAACCAGATCGTGGTGGATTGCCGGGATCCGCGGAGCCTGGTGCGCTTCTGGGCCGCCCTTCTCGGCGGTGACCCGGTGGATCGCGCCCGTGGCTGGTCCCATGTCGAACCACCGGGGGGCGTACGGCTGGCGTTCCAGCCGGTCGCAGAGGACAAAGCGGTGAAGAACCGGCTGCACCTGGACATCGAGGTCGACGCGATCGAGCCGGCCACCACCCACGCGCTGCGACTGGGCGCCACGCGGATCGGCGAGACCGTCACCGACGATCAAGGTTCCTTCCAGGTCATGGCCGACCCGGAAGGCAACGAGTTCTGCTTCGTCGGTGATTGAGCCGCCGCCGCGGTACGGCTGGCGCGTGACGGCACCGCCACGTCAAGACGATGTCGAGAACGGCCTGGCGGCTCCGTCTCCTGGGCGGACGCGGCCACCGTGGCCGCAGCACACCAAGGAGACCCAGCATGACGATCCAGCGGATGGACAACGTCCTCATCGTCGTCGAGGACCTCGACGCGGTTATCTCGTTCTTCGTCGAACTCGGCATGGAACTGGAGGGCAAGTCGCCGATCGAGGGACGCTGGGTGGAGCGTGTCATCGGGATCGACGACGTCCGACAGGACATCGCGATGCTGCGGACCCCGGACGGCCACGGCCGCATCGAGCTGGCGATGTTCCACACGCCGAAGGCGATCAGCGCCGAGCCTAAGGACGCACCGGCGAACACGCTGGGCATTCGTCGCATCATGTTCGCCGTCGACGACGTCGAGGACGTCGTCGCCCGCCTGCGCGCCCACGGCGCCGAACTCGTCGGCGAACTGGCGCAGTACGAGGACAGCTATCGGCTCTGCTACGTCCGCGGCCCCGAGGGCATCATCGTCGGACTGGCCGAACAGCTCAGCTGAAGGCGGCCAACGCGATCTTCGACTGCCTGGAGATCAACGGGGAGGCTATGAGCGGTTCAAACGCTGGGCGTCCTCGGCGCCGAGGACGCCTTTCCTGACCGGTGACGCCCGTACCGGCGGCCGTGCGGTCAGTCCGCACAGGGCGATCATGCCGCCGTATGCGCGAGGATCGCCGTCGCCAGTTCCTCGTGCACCTCCACCGGCAGCGTGTGCCCCATCCCCTCCACCATCATCAGCCGCGCCCCTGGGATCCGCTCCGCGATGAGCGCGCTGTGACCGGGTTTGACAGGCTCGCAGGTGCCCTCGATGACCAGGGCCGGCACCTTGATCTGGTCCAGGACGCCCACCGGCTCGAAGTCCGGGTTCGCCGCCGCGGCCCGGCGGTGATTGGCCACGGCGAACAGGTCGCGGGCCCGGTCGTAGACGCGTTCTTGCAGCAGGCGGGCGGCATCCTCGTCGAAGGGCAACCCCGTCCCGTGCAGGACGCGCTGCTCGGCGATCATGAGGTCGATCTGCTCGCGCCGGTCGGCCGGCGGCGGGTTCGTGATCAGCGCCCGGAAGAACGTGACGAACTCGGGCGCCGGCGGCGGCAAGCTGCCTTCGGGCTGCGGCTCGCCCATCAACGCCCGCATGATCACCGCGCCCTCACCGCCGCCGAGCGGCGAAGAGCCGATGACGGTGAGCGTGCGCACCCGCTCCGGCCGCTCCACCGCGATCAGCTGGCCGAGCAGCCCGCCCGCCGAGTGGCCGACCAGATGCGCGCTGTCCAGGCCATGCGCGTCCATCACCCGCATTACGTCGTTCTTGATGTCGTCCCACGTATAAGGCTCCTTGTCGAAGTCGATGGTGTCCGAGCGGCCGGTGTCGCGGTGGTCGTATCGGATCACGCGCCGGCCACCGGCCGTCAGCCTGCCGACGAACTCGTCCGGCCACAGGACGCCCTGCGACATCGAACCCATGATCAGCAGGATCGGCGCGTCCGTCGTGGCGCCGAACTCTTCGCTCCAGATGTTGTTCTCAGGCATGCTCAGAGCATGTCCTGTCCGGCTACTGGCGCCTTCTGTAGAACTACTAGGGACGCCAGTTCAGTACGGGTGCCGACGCCTACCTTCGGATAGATCTTGTAGAGGTGATACTCAACCGTCCGTGGGCTGAGGAACAGCCGGGCGGCGATCTCCTTGCTGGACAGGCCGTCGGCGACCAGGTCGGCGATCCGCAGCTCCTGCGGGGTCAGCGTGTCGAGCACCGACCCTCGCGGTGCCCGCGTGCTCTCGCCCGCCGCGCGCAACTCGCCATGCGCGCGCCGCGCCCACGGCTCCGCCCCCGCCGACTGGAACGTCTCCAGCGCCGCCCGCAGATGTGCCCGCGCCTCGGCGGGGCGATGCGCGCGGCGCAGGCGCTCGCCCAGCAGCAGCCCGGTTCTCGCCGCTTCGAACGGGTTGTCGTGCAGCCGCATCGCCTCGAAGAACGGCTCCAGGTGCGCGGCCGGCCCCTCCCTGTCATCCAGGGCGCCCAGGACCAGGCCGCGGCAGCGGGCGAGCAGGGCCCGCGACTCCGCGGTGGCCGCGTTCGCCGACCACCCCTCGTACGCCTCAAGCGCCTGCCTCGCCCCGCCCAGATCACCGGCGCCGACCGCCGCCTCGATGCGATCCGGGGTCGTCCGCCACACCACGGTCGGATGCCCGGCTCCCGGCCCGGCGGCCACGAGGGCGGTGAAGCGGTCGTGCGCCGCGGCGAACCGGCCCAAGGTCAGGTCGAGCATGGCCAGCCCGTATGCCGCCGTCCCCACCCGCAGGCCCACCCGATGCGGTACGGCGATCGCCAGCGCCTCCTGGGCGTGCCGCCGGCAGGTCTCCTCCTTGCCCCGCAGCGCCGCCACGACGGCCAGGTTGGCGAGGTGCGCCGCCACGGTGTTGGCGTACCCGGCCTCGCGGGCCAGCTCCAGGCCCTCCTCCGAGACCGCCTGGCTTTGCGCCAGCCGGCCGGCGAGCCGCTCGGCGGTGGCGACGAACTCCAGCACCACCGGAAGCTGGCCCGCCTTCCCCGACACCCGGGCCACTCGGCCGGCCCGCTCGACGAACTCGGCCGACAGGTCGGCCTCGCCCAGGTAGCTGGCCGCCGCGCACGCCCACAGGAACTCGGCCGCCTCGGTCAGTTCCTCCGTACGTCCGAGAGCTCGTCTGAGCAGGCCGTCGCCGCTGCCGTCGGCGAGCGTCGCGCCGATGCCGGCGAGCACGTCACGCAGGAAGCCTTCCGGGTGGGCCGCCGCCCGCCGCCCGATGGCGATGATGGCCTCGGTGTCGCCCACGTACGAGGCTGCCTCCGAGGCGTCGGCCAGCATGTCCAGGCTTTCGCCCGCCGCCAGGATCCGTACGGCCTCGGCGGCGTTCCCGGAGTTCAGCTCGAACCGGCCGCGCAACTGGGCGATCTCCATCGTCAGCCCGGCGTCCGATCCGGCCAGCTCGCGGGCCTCGGCCAGCAGGGACTCCGCCTGCCCGGGACGGCCGCCGAGCCAGGCGGCCACCGCGGCGTCCTTCAGCCGCGCGGCCCTGGCCAGGGGGGCGGGGGTGAGGGCGGCGGATCTGATGAGGGCGGTGGCGGCGTCGCCGTAGCCGCCGCGATCGCGGGCCCGCGCGGCGGTCCGCTCGAGGGCGGCGGCGACGTGCTCATCCTGGCCCAGGGCGGCCTCGGCGAGGTGCCACGCGCGGCGGTCGCCCTCGATCAGTTCGGCCAGCGCCGCGTGGGCGGCCCGCCGGGCGGCGGGGTCGGCCGCCTCGTGGGCGGCGGAGCGGATGAGGGGGTGGCGGAAACGTACGGTTGTTCCTGACACGGTCGCCAGCCCGGCCGACTCCATCTCCCGCAGCCCGGCCCGTCCCACCTCCGCCGCCGCAAGAGGAGGGGAGGATAGGGCATACGCCTGGGCCGCCAACCGGGCGGCGGCGCGGAGGATGAGGTCGAGGTCACTCTCGACGGCCGCCACCAGCGCCACCGTCCGCGCCGGTGCGGAGAGCGCCGCCACCTGCTCGCCGAAGAGCTGGGAGCCGCCGGGCAGTGGGTCGGGCAGCGGCTCTCGCCCGGCGAGCTGTTCGGGATTGAGCAGTGTGATCGTCTCCCGCAGGGCCAGTGGATTGCCCCGGGTCTGCGCGACGAGCTCCCGCCTGACGGACGCCGCGATCCCGCCGCCCATTGACCCCGCGATCCCGCCGCCCATTGATCCCGCGATTCCGTCCCGAGCACCGACGGTCCGCGCGATCGCCGCGGCGACCCTCGCGTTCAGCAGTTCGGCGGCCGCGGGCTCCGCCAGCCCCGCCACGTCCACTACCGGTACCCCCTTCAGCGGCACACCCTCATGAACCGCGGGCCCATCCCTCCCGGGCTCGCCCGCGGACCGCACCGCCAGCAGCATCGCGATCCGCTCCGTCCCCAGTCGCCTGGCCGCGAACAGCAGCGCGTCTGCCGACGCCCGATCCACCCACTGGAAATCGTCCACCACACAGATCAGCCCGTCCGGCACCGCCGCCTCCGCCAGCAGCGACAGCGTTCCGGCCGCCAGCAGGAACCGATCCCCGTAGGCACCCCCGCCCAGCCCGAGTGCCCCCCGTACCGCCTCGCGCTGCGGCTCCGGGAGCGCGTCGAGCAGCCCGGTCACCGGCCGCAGCACCTGGTGCAGGGCGGCGAAGGCCAGGTCCGACTCGGGTTCGACGCCGGTGGCCCTGAGCACCCGCATGCCGCCGCCGCGCGCAGCCGCCAGGTCGAGCAGCGCCGTCTTGCCGACGCCCGCCTCTCCGCGCAGCACCAGCGCGGCCCCGGCGCCCCCGCGCGCCCGGGCGATCACGTCATCGATGGCGGTGGTCTCCACTGATCTGCCATAAAGCACAATCAGCGACTGTATTAGCAGGTCACCGCATATGCCACGAGAGAGGCGCCGAGGCTCCGCGGCCCCGAGGGCATCATCGTCGGACTGGCCGAACAGCTCAGCTGAAGGCTGCCGAAGGACCGTTGCTCCCAAGGAACCATCCGGACCGCGACCGGGGGCACCGTCCCATGGCGATGGGCCGACTATGGTGACCGGCTATGAAAGCCCTCATCGTCGGAGGCAGCGGCTTCCTCGGCAGAAAGCTCGCTCGGCGATGCCTGGCGGCAGGGTACGAGGTCGCCGCGACCTGTCTGACGCGTCCGGGCGAGATCGCAGGTGTCACCTGGTCGCCACTCGATGTGCGTCGCCAAGACGAGGTACACGCGCTGATCAGCTCATTACGCCCGGAGCTGATCATCAACGCGGCCTACCGTCATACTGATTGGACGACCACCGCGGTCGGCGCGGCGAACGTGGCCCTCGCGGCCTCGCTGGTGGCAGCGCGCCTGGTCCAGGTGTCGAGCGACGCGGTCTTCTCCGGCGCCGCCGTTCGCTATGACGAGACCTGCGTTCCGGATCCGATCACGCCGTACGGGGCGGCGAAGGCAGCCGCCGAGACGGCGGTGAGCGCGATCTCGCCCACCGCCGTCATCGTCCGGACGTCGCTCATCATCGGCGACGGGGAGTCCTCGCACGAAGCTCGGGTGCACGCGCTGGTCACCCGTAGGTCCAGTGGAGTGCTGTTCACGGACGATGTGCGGTGCCCGGTCCACGTTGCCGACCTCGCCGCTGCTCTCCTGGAACTCGCCGTATCCGAGCATCGCGGTGTCCACCACGTCGCCGGAGCCGATGCCGTGAGCCGCTACGAGCTAGGGCTGCTCATCGCCCAACGCGACGGACTCGATGGCGGACACTTGCCGAGCGGGCGGCGGGCGGACACGGGCTTGCCCGGCCCCGTAGATGTGCGCTTGGAGTGCGCCATGACGCAGCGGCGGCTGCGGACCAGGCTGCGCGGTGCGCGGGAGTTTCTCGGGTGACGGTGAGCCGTCGCCTCGTCCCTCGGTGGATCGAGCGGAGTGACCGGTATCCGGGTGTCTCCCGGCCGGATGTGTGTCGGTGGGCTCTGCCATGACCACGCCTCCTGGCGACCACGCCTGGTTCGCCGAGACCGGCCTCGCGGAGGCCCATAGCTTCGTCTTCGTCCGCGGGCTCACGTCCGGGCAACTCGTGGCCCGGATGGGCGGACGAGCGGAAGACACATCACCCGTCGGCGCCGCACGCGCTGGCACGTTCCGCTCGACGAGGTCCCCGAATGGACAATGTGGACATCGCAGAGATGCCGCCAGGGGCGAAAATGTCGTGCGATGCCGGAATCGCCGCACTAACATCCGCCCCCATGAGCATTCCTCGTGTACGCCCGCCCTTCGTCGCCGACGAACGCACCCAACTCGTCGGCTGGCTCGACATGCAGCGCGCGATCGTCCCATGGAAGTGCGAAGGGCTGTCGGAGGAGGACGCCTACCGGCCGGTGCTGCCCACCTCGCCGCTCATGACCATGGCGGGCCTGGTGTCGCACCTGCGATGGACCGAGCACTGCTGGTTCGAGGTGCTCTTCCTGGGGCGCCCCGCCGACGGCAACCCGCAGTTCGACGAGAGCGTGGAGGACGCCGACATGCGGCTCGAGGGCGTCCCGCTGGCGCAGCTCCTCGACGAGTACGAGCGCCAGTGCCAGATCTCGAACGAAATCGTCGCCGCCCACTCACTGGACGACGTGGGCAAGCACCCCGACTACCGCTCGGCCGCGGCGAGCCTGCGCTGGATGCTCATCCACATGGTCGAGGAGACCGGCAGGCACGCCGGCCACCTGGACGTCATCAGGGAACTCGTCGACGGCGGGAAGGGCTACTACTGAGCGCCCGCCAGAGTTGGTCGAACGCCGTCAGGAAAGACCTGCCAGCAACTCGGACACGCGGATCGTCGCGCCGTGGTCTGGGCCGTAGAGCCTGGTGAGGTCATTCCGTAAGTCCGTGAGTGTGACGCGAGCCTTGTCCACATCGCCGACGCCGACTTCCAGCTCGCCTATCTGGCGACGCAACTCCAAGAGCCGCGCGTCGTCCTCGGGGAAGCGGCGCATCTCTCCTGCCAGCAGTTCGCGCATGATGTGGAGCGCGAGATCGGGATCGCCCGCGTGGACGTGACAGGTCGCTTCCTGCAGCCTGCACTGGGATATCTGCTCGTGGTCAGGCTCCGCCTGCAGGAGCAGGTCTTCCGCGATCTGCTGGAACTCGCGCGCGGCCTGCAGATAGTCCCGGCCGTCGAACAGCACGTTCGCGAGCTGCCAGCGCAGGCCGATCACATCCGGGTCCGCCACACCCAGGTTGTGGCTCGCCGGCGCGGCGACCTCGGCGAGCACGTCCGCCGCGTCGCCGTACCGCGACTCCCTGACGAGAGACATGGCCCGCCTGCGGGCGAGCCCGATGTCACCGCGGCTGAAGTCGTCATCCGCGGAGGCGTTCCCCTCGGCGGGGACCGCCGACCGGACTCCGTCGGTGAGCGTACGGCTGATCGCGTGCGCGTACATTCTGGTGGGGCTGGAACCGGGGGCGGTCATGTCGCCGAGCGGGCCCGTCCCCGCCAGATACGGCATGAGCCGATCGTGCACCTCGGTCGCCGTCGCCGGGCGGTCTTCCGGCTGCTTCTCCAGCATCGCCAGGATCAGCTCGTCCAGCGCCCTCGGCACGTCAGGCCGGAGCTGCCCGACCGCTGCGGGAGGTGTGTTGACATGCTGGTCCATCACGCTGTATTCGGACGGCCCGGTGAACAGATGCCGCCCGGTGAGGAGTTCGTGCAGCACGGCGCCCAGCGAGTAGACGTCGCTCCTCTCCGTGGGCTGGCCGGCGCTGACCTGCTCGGGGGACATGTAGGCGGCGGTGCCGAGCTGCTGGCCGGTCCTGGTCAGCTTGGTCAGCTCGGGATCGTTCATCAGGGCCAGCCCGAAGTCCACCACCTGGATGGAACCATCCCGGCGCAGCATGAGGTTGGACGGCTTCAGGTCGCGGTGCAGGATGCCGAGGTCGTGCGCCGCCGTCAGCACGGCCGCCACCTGGGCACCGATGGACGCGACCCATCCCAGCGGGAGAGGCCCGTGTTCGGCTACGACGTCGTCGACCCCCGTGCCCTCGACGAACTGCATCACCATGAGCAGGCGGCTTCCCAGCGCCGGGTCCTGATAGCTGCCGAAATCATGCAGCACGGGCGCGCCGGGGTGGGCGAGCCTCGACATGATCTTCGCCTCGTGGGTGAACCGGGCCTCAAGCTCTGGATCGGGCATCCCGTCGGGGAACCGGATGAACTTGATCGCCACCCGCCGCCCGAGCTTCTCGTCCTGGGCGCCCCACACCACGCCCATGCCGCCTCTGCCCAGATGGACGGGGTCGAGCCGGTAGCGATCGAGGACGAGAGTCACCCATGCCTCCAGAAGGGGGGATCACTCGGGATGCAGGCTTCCGTTGAAGAGGCCGTCGATACCGGCCGCCACAAGATTATCGCCGATCTCGTGAAGCGCACGGGTGGCGTCCTCGTAGGCCAGCAGCTGGCGGAAGGCGTCTCCGTAGCGGCGTTGCTCGTCGATGGCCAGCCTGGGCAACTGCGCGCGGCGAGGATCGAGCCGCACCGATGTACCGGGCCGGGCTCTTGAGCCGCTGGCGGCGCGCAGGCAACCGGCCAGGAAGTGAGGGTCCAGCCGGTCGGGGTCGGCGCGGATGAGCAGGAGTTGAGGGCCGAGGACTGCCCCCGATTCCGTCATGACCCGGGGGAACCAGCCGCTGTCCGTGACGACCGGGGAGACGACGTCGTCGCGTTCCACCCGCGCCAGGCCGGGCGCGTCCGCGCTGCGGCCCGTGGGCGCCCGCCCCAGCAGGAGGTCCTTCGCGGTGAGAACGGGAAGTTCGCCTTCGCTGGGGAGCTTGAGCGGGCCTTGAAGGATGGTCACGACCCCGGCACGGGCGAGTTCTCCGATGCTGGACATCGCTCGTTCGTGCCTTTGGGCGGCCGAAAGGCGAGGCAGGGTGGCGGCCAGTGACTTGGCCAATATCGCCGCCTTCTCTCGCAGGGCGGAGAAGCTCGACGCGTCCGGTTGCCTGAGGATCGAAATCCGACGGCTGGTCGTCAGATCGACCTCTTCGTCCAGGAGGTCGATGATCCTCACGGCGTTGCTGCCTTGGGGAAGGTCCTTGGACGAGCAGAACGCCTGCCAGGCGGTTTCGGCGAGCGCGAGGTCCTCTCCGGCGTCCACCATCAGAACCTCGGACGGTGGTGCGACAACGGCTTCAGGTCGGCGCAGGACCCACAGGTCAGGAGCTCCGCTGGAAGCGGGGGCGGCGCCCGCCGAGAGCGTGATGATCGCCCGGAGCGCCCCGGCCCGCAGCAGATTGCCCCGGACCCGGCGGCCTGGCCGGCGGCTCGCGGCGACGCCCGGCATCATGATGACCACCAGGCCGCCGGGCCGCACGTGTGCCAGGCAGTGCTGCACCCAGGCGAGCTCCGACTCGCCACGGGGCGGCAGACCGTACTCCCAGCGGGGATCGCTGGTCAGCTCCTCGTAGCCCCAGCCGCGCTCGCTGAAGGGCGGATTGCAGACCACCACCTCGGCCTGCTCCCCGGCGAAGGCGTCCGCGCGCAGAGAGTCACCCGTCTCAACACGCGATTCGTAGCCGTGGAACCGCAGGCGGAGGGCGGCCAGGCGGGCCGCGCTCTCGCTCACATCTTGGCCGAGTGTGAGCGATCCGGAGGATTCGAGGAGCAGCGTTCCTATTCCGCATGACGGGTCGAGCACCGTACGTCCGGATGTGTCGCCGATGCGCGCCATGAGCCTGGCCACGTCTCGGGGGGTGGCGAGCAGCCGGCGGGAGTGCAGGTCCACATAGCGATCACAGATGCCGTCGAACGCCTTGACCGGACCCTCGGACCGGCCCACCTCGACGATCGCCCCGACGAGCCCCGCGTCGACGTCCAAGCCGTCAGGAGCCGTCTTCCGCAAGCGCTCGAACAGGGCCTTCTCATCAAGGCCGGGCTTCTGCCCGAGGTGGAGGAGCACGGTCCCGGCGAATCCCACGGCGTCGCCGAGCCGCAGGTCATCGGTGGCCGATCGGAGCCTCTGCCAGAGCCGCTCGATCGGCGCCACTTCCACATAGCGGTTGTGCCGGCGAAGCCAGCCTTCGACCTCGACCAGGGAGAAGGCCGGGCTGGTCGCGGTTCCGCCGACAGGCTGGGGAAAATCGTCGAACCGCTTGCGCCAGTTGCTGACCGCGGCCCGGCCGACGTCGGCAAGCCGGGCGATGTCCGCCGCGTTCACCGTGACGTCGTCGTGCATCTATCGTCCCTCTTCCGGCAGCCAAAGATCATGTCCCGTACGGCGGAGCCGCTCGCGGTAGTCCTCATGACCGGGAAGCGCATGCTCCACGATCCGCCAGAACTCGGCGCCGTGATCGGCCCGATGGAGATGCGCCAGCTCATGCACGAGCACGTAGTCGATCAACGTCGGCGGGAGCTGCATCGTCGCCCAGTGGATGTTGACCTGGCCGTCACGGGAGCACGAACCCCATCGATAGCCGAGCGGGCGCACGCGCAGCCCGCTCGGCTCGACTCCGATCCGCGTCACCCACGGCTGAACCCTCCTGGTCAGCCATGGGTGACCGACGCGGCGATACCAACCGACCAGCTCCTTCGCGCCACCACCCCGGGCCAGCTCCAGCCGGCCGCGAATCAGGCGCACGTCACCGGAGTCGACGACGCGCAGCCGGTACGAGCGTCCGAGATACAGGAACCCCTCACCGGAGACGAACTCCCTGTCCGGCGGCGCCTCGCCGAGGTCCCGCTTCTCGGCGACCTTGCCGTAGAGCCACGAGCGTTTGGCCTCGACCACCTTGGTCAACTCGGTACGGGAAACCTGCGAGGGGACGACCGCGGTGATGGAGGCGTCCCGTTCCACCGTGAGCCGCACGCTCTTGCGGCGCTCACTGACCGAGACGGCGACTTCAAGGTCACCGACCCGCAGGACTCCAGGAAAATCACTCACGGTCACTAGCATGCCAGCCTCATGCCTTCGGGATATCCGCCCGGTTCTGCTGGACCACGTCACGCGCCTTGTCGGCGACCTGCTCCAGCCGATGGAAGTCCCCTAGGTCGTGGGTGACCAGGATCTCGAGGATCTCCTTCCGGAAGTCCTCCACGTCCTGCTTCTTCTTCCAGAAGTCCCGGATGTAGATGGTCCGCGCCGCCTTCTGGTAGATCTCCCGGCTGGCCTCGACGTACCGAGGGTCGTCGACGGCCTCGGCGGAGGTGGCCAGCTCGGTCAGCAGCAGGCCGAACAGGGCGTTCTCGACGGGGCTGAGGTTGTGCGGGTTGTCCCGCCGATCCTCCACGATGTCCTCCATCAGGTCCTTGAACGCGAGCAGCTGCTGGTCCCATTCGTCCTTGAGCTCGGTGATGATCTGCTCCAAACGCTCGCTGAGGAGCTGGTAGCGGGCCGGGTCCTGGCCGCGGTGCACCTCGATGTGGTGCCTGATGGCGTTCTCCATCTCCGACGCCTTGGCCCGCGAGCCGCCGGTCATCTTCTCGACCGTGGCGGCGAAGTTGGCCGCGGTCAGCGCTATGGGCGGGAGCTGCTGCTCGATGCCGAGCGAGGTCACGTGCTCGTCGATCAGCAGCTTGATCTTCTTGCCGTACGCGCCCGGATCGAACTCGCCGCCGTCCACGCGGTAGCGCCGGTTCGCGGTCAACTTGATGACCATGAACCGCTTGAGGTCCGGCAGGTACGGCTTCGCCGCCGGATCTGGCAGGACCGTGTTGACCGTACGGGCGAAGATGGCCAGCTCGACGTTGAACCTGTCGCGCCGCTGCGGATCGGCCAGGTCCAGAACGCAGCCGTCCACGTCCGTGGGATCGCGGAACATCATCCGGAGCCGCTGCAACTGCGGCTCCAGCTTGGCGATCTCGACCCGCATCTCGCGCAGCGCGTCGGCGACGTCCCTGCCTTCTCCCGAGTCGAAGCTGTCATCGGCGTAGACGCGCAGCGCGTCCACGAGGTTCTGCGCCACGCCGCGATAGTCGACCACATAGCCGTACGGCTTGCCGTCCGCGGTCCGGTTGACCCTGGCCACCGCCTGGAGCAGGTCGTGCATTTCCATCTTCCGGTCCAGGTACATCACCTGCTCGATCGGCGCGTCGAAGCCGGTCAGCAGCATCGACTTGACGATCACGAAGGCGATGTCGTTCTCCCCGAAGGGGCGGGTGAAGCCGTCGACCCTCGTCTTCTGCTTGGCCTCGTCGGTCCACTCGTCGAACCGGCTCTCGTCCTTCGCGTCTCCCTCGGAGATAACCGGCACGAAATCGATCCGCTTGAGCAGGTCGAGCTGCTGGTAGGCCCGGACGAGCTGGGCCTGGCGCGGCCTCAGCTCGTCCGGGTCGCGGTCCAGCAGTTTCGGCGGCAGGTTCATGACGTCCCTGACCAGCTCGTCGCGGGCGTCCAGAAGCGCCTCCCGATAGCGCACCGTGGTCTCCCGGTCGTGCGCGACCACTTGGGCCTTGAAGCCCTCGGGCAGCACCTTGTCCACGTAGTGGCGGAGCATGTGCTTGGCCTTCACGTCGACGAGCTTCTGCGCCGTCGAGACGGCGCCCTTGGTGGCCCAGCGCTGCTGGAGCTGCTGCCGCTCCTCGTCGGTCAGGTCCTCGAACTCCTCCTCGAAGAGCTCGTCCAGGTCCTGGCCGTTACTGAGCGCGCCCTTGACCTTGAAGCCCTCGTACAGGATCGGCACGATCACGCCGTCCTCCTCGGCCTCCCGGAGGCGGTAGGTGTCGATGTACGAGCCGAAGAGGTCCACGCTGGTCTTGCGCCGGCCCTTCTTCGTCATGATCGGCGTGCCGGTGAAGCCGATCCGGGCGGCGTTGGGCAGCGCCTCGCGGAGGTTCGAGCCGAGAGAGGCGGTGTGCGAGCGGTGTACCTCGTCGATCAGCACCACGATCGAGTCGTCGGTGTTGACCTCGCCCAGATCCATTCCATCTTTGGGCGAGCCGTCCTGATTCTTCTGGATCATCACGAAGACGACGCCGGGGCCGCTCCGGGCCAGGTACGTCCTGGCTCGGGCGCTGCTCTTGGCGATGTCCACCTTCTCGCCGCTCAGCTGCATGGTCTCCTGGAGCTGGTCCTGGAGCTGGGTGCGGTCGGTGACGGCCACCACCTTGTAGTGCGCGAGCTCCGCGATCGACCGCATCCGGCGGACCAGGAAGGTCATGGTGAGACTCTTGCCCGAGCCCTGGGTGTGCCAGATGATCCCGCCGCGCTGGCCCGGCTTGCCCGTCAGCAGCCTGTGAACAGTCCGCTCGACTGCCCGGAACTGCTGGTAGCGGGGTGCCACCTTGACCGTCGTGCCGGTGTCGATGGTCATGAAGGCGACGAAGTTGTGGACGATGTTGAGCAGGTTGACCGGGTCGAGCACGCCGGCGGCGAGGATCTCCTGCTTGCTGAGCTGCTCCTGGGTCTTGTTCCGGCGGGTGGCGAGCTCCGCCATGGTCAGCGGGTACGGGTCGCGCCAGGGGACGTAGTGCTCGTGGGCGGCGGTGATGGTGCCGAGCTTGGCGTCCTCACCGCTGGTCGCCACCGTCAGCTGGACGGAGTGGAAGAGTTTCGGGGTGTCGGTGGCGTAGCGGCGGATTTGGCCCACTGCTTTGCCGAGGTCGCTCTCCGTGGGGGTCTTGCACTCGATGACTACGAGGGGGATGCCGTTCACGAACAGGACGAGGTCGGGGACGATCGGCTTGCTGCCGCCGGTGCCGGGGACGTCCACGCGGAACTGGTTGACGACGGTGAAGTCGTTGTTGCCGGGGGTCTTCCAGTCGATGAAGTGCACCGTCTGGTCCCGGCTGCCGTTCGGGCCGTCGACGGCGACGCCCTTGATCAGGAGGTCGGTGACGTGCTTGTTGGCTTCCAGGAGGCTGGCGGCGGGGACTCGGGTCAGGGCGTTGTAGGCCTGGCTGGTCCTGGTGTCGTCGAGCCAGGGGTGGCCTTGGTCGTCGAGGTTGATGCGGGCGAGGGCGTCCCGTACGTGGTCTTCAAGGATCACTTCGTCGAAGGTTTTGCGCAGGGACGCCTTCGCGATGAGGGGCAGGACGGCGCCTTTCTCGGCGCCGGCCGCGTGGTTCCAGCCCATGCTTTTGAGCTGCTCGATCAGGGGACGTTCCACCAACGTGTATTCGTAGTCGGCCACCGTCCGACTCCCTCCGTAAACCGTCTAACATTTGTTCCCCCGAACAAATAGCCGCGTTACCGGGGCAAGCATTGCTTGCCCTGGACGGGCTAAAGATTTTCCAGTATGGCTTCCGCTTCCGAAACCCGAACCCGACCGGTCAGCAGGTCTTCCGCCAAGCCGTCTTTAAGCCTGATCAGGCCGTTGCGTTCGCGTTTCTGTGCATCGATTTCGAGTCGCACCGTATCCACGATTGACAGGATGCGATCCTGTTCGAATAGCGCCGGTATGGCGAGCCGCAACTGTCGAACGGAAGCGCCGCTGACTTTCACCATGCTTTCGGATGTTCCCTGCGCGAGTCCCTGGATCTGCCGCCTGGAGTTATTGCTGCGAAGAAGGAGTTCAAGATATGCAGTCCGACAGGTTTCGACGGGGGTCAGGCGCATCATGAGGTCAGGGTAGATGCATGGTGACCCAACGTCATGATAGATGCCGACGAGGCCGACCAAGTCACGAGTATTTGCCCGGCTCATCAGCAGATCGCCGTCGTTCAGCAGTGCTGACTTGTTGCGACCATCCCGTGCGGGCACGTTCTTGAGCTGGCGTGGCTGAAATCCGTCGGGAGTTAGACAGCCGAGCCCGATAGCCTGCAGTCCCGTCCATTCATCGACCTCTTTGGGGGAAAACCCATTTTTTGGCGGCTGAGTCAGATGTATCCCCAGAGGCGTCTTCTCGGCGGCCGTGGAGGCAAGTAGGTCCTCGATCAGGCCGTGCGCTCTTGCCTGAAGCTTGTCGATAATCCTTGAAGTAACCGAGATTTGAGAGTCGAGGGTGTCGAGAATTTCCGCGATCCGCCGCTGCTCCATGTATGGCGGCACTGGAACTGACATCCATGTCAATTCACTGCGTGAAAGTTCGATCTGGTTGGTAGATCCTGTGTAGCAATGTGACTCTAGATGCCGTTGACCCCACCTTGAACGAAGCAGTGCATTGATCCAGCGCGGCTCCGCCTTTGTGCGGTCAACGCGGATCACTGTCACATGACTGTCCACCATGAACATGTTCGACTTGTCGAAAATACAGCTACGGCCAATCGTGCCAGTGCCGGTGGAGTTAAGAAGCACGTCTCCAGGAGCGGCCCACAGAACGCGCTTGTAGCGTCGATCGTGTGGGCGAGCATTGCTGGCGTCAAAGCCAGAATTTTGAATACAGCGTTGACCGATTGCTAGGACTGGGCTGTTCTCAACGTATGTTGGGGCTGTCCCTCGCGAGACCAAATGGCAGAGGTCTCTAAGTGGGATTTCTGGCCAGTCAGCCTCCGTTGGGATACCTATCGAATGCTCACGCATAGCCCAACTCCTTGAGGTAGTTCTCCAAGCGGGCCGCAACCGCTTCGCGTTGAGCTTCCAAGTCGTGCAACGTGACTGCATACTTCTCGGCCCAGGTTCGGAATGCCGACTCGGCCAGTCGGCGAGCGGCAGCCGTACGAGATTCTAGGCGGGCTGAGAGTTGCGTTCGGAGGACATCGATCACGAGGTCGCGGCGGGAGTCGTTGTCGAGTGCGCCAACAGCCATGCGGAGCCGGGGCAGGAAGTGGTCCTCCAGCTTGCCGACCTTCTTGCGGGCGGCGGCCGTACGCGCCTTGAGATTCTTGAGTTCGGTCCCGGAGAGCTGCTCCTCGGCAGGTTCGTCCTCGTCGTCCTCGGACGATTTGGCCGTGGCCGCCTTGAGCTGAGCGTTCAACTCGGCGTACTCCGCCTCTGCCTCCTCCAACTCCATGAGGTAGTCCGGGATGAGCACGGGCACGATCCGATGGTCACGTGCCTTGCGCTTCTCCGCAGCGACCTTCTGCTTGTCCCAGTACTCGACGTCTTCCTCATCTAGCTCGAACGCCGACTCGATCGTGGTGAGCCAACCCTCGACCACGCCCTCGAATCCATTCAGCCCGAGGGTCTTGATGTCGTATTGCGCCTCACCCCACCAGGCGGCTACGATGCCGGCCAGCTCGAACCGGTCGAGCACCTTCAACGGCAGCAGCTCGGCAACGAACGAGTCGAGCAACTCGGCCCGGGTCTCCATGACCTTGTGCGTGTCGGGTAGTTCGACCAGCCGCTTGCTGTGCCGTACCCACCACTCGGAGAACGCCTTGCGCAGCCTGGCCTCGGTGGGCTCGGCCAGCGAGGGAAGGCGCTCGGCCGTCGCCTTCCACCCTTCGGGCAGGAAGTCGTAGTAGTCAGCATCGCGCGCGACGAACAGCTCAGCCGGGTCGATGCCGAACGCCTCGAACAGGCCCGCCTTGGCTGCCACCTCCGCCTTGGGGACTCCACCGTGAAGGTGGGCGCGGACGTCCTGGGGCTCGGGCGGCGGGGTGTTGTCCACGTACCGCCGGATGTTGAGGTTGAAGTCGTTCTCGCGCAGATCCTTAACGTCCACGACGCGGGCGAAGCCAGGAATGTCCCGGTACTCCTCGTACGCGGCGACGATCTTCTCGGCGTGCTGCGGGTCGAGGTAGTTCTGCGCGCGCCCAGTGGTGAACTCGCGGTCGGCGTTGATGAACAGCACCTTGCGGCGCTGCTCGGCAGGCCGGGGGTCGGTGCCGCGCAGGACGAGGATGCAGGCCGGGATGCCGGTGCCGTAGAAGAGGTTGGGCGCCAGGCCGATCACCGCCACCAGGCGGTCGTCCTTGATGATCCCTTCCCGGATCTCCTTCTCCTTGCCGCCGCGAAAGAGCACGCCATGAGGCATGACCGTCGCGCCGATGCCATCAGGAGTGAGGACGGCAAGCACGTGCTGGGCGAACATCAGGTCCGCCTTCTTGCCGCTCTCGGGCGCGTACCCGTACTTGAAGCGCTCCTTGTGCTTCATGTCGGCGGCCGAGTAGTTGAGCGAGAAGGGCGGATTGGTGAGGACCCGGTCGAAGCGGGCAAGCTCGCCGTCTTCGAGGTGCCTGGGGTCGGCGAGGGTGTCCTCGTTCTCCAGGTCGGCGTTGAGCACGCCGTGAAGGATCATGTTCATCTTGGACACGGCCCAGGTGGTGCCCGCCGCCTCCTGTCCGGCCAGGGTCAGGTCGCGAGAGTTCAGACCGTGCTCGTCGATGTATTCCTTGGAGTGGATGAGCATGCCGCCCGAGCCGGCGCAAGGGTCGTAGACGCGCATGCCGGGCCTCGGCTTGACCAGGCGGACCATCATCCGCACGACGCCACGAGGGGTGTAGAACTCGCCGCCCTTCTTGCCGGCCGAGTCGGCGAACTCCCCGATCAGGTACTCGTACGCCGCGCCCAGCAGGTCGGGGAATTCGAAGTCCTCGTTGCGCAGCCGCACCCGGTGGAAGTGGTCGATGAGCTGCTGCAGCCGTTTGTCGGAGAGGGTTGACTGGCCGACCTTGCGCATGAAGTCGATGTGCTCCAGCACGCCTTCGAGGGCGGTGGAGTTGTAGTTGGCCAGCCCTTCCAGCGCCTTGTTGAGCAGGTTGCCGACGTTCTTCTCCCGGGAGTGGTCCTTGATGTACGACCAGCGTGACTCTTGGGGCACGTAGAAGCTCTCGCCCCGGTAGAAGGCGGGGGAGCCCGCCATCCGCTCGGCTTCCTCCTGGCTCTTGTTCTGCTTGAGCCACTTCTTGATGAGCTCGGCCCGCACCACGTCGAACTGGTCGGAAGCGCGCTTCAGGAACAGCATCCCGAAGATGTATTCCTTGAACTCCGAGGCGTCCATCTTGCCGCGCAGGATGTCGGCCGCTCCGAACAGGTGCCGCTCAAGCTGCGGCAACGTCAGCTTCGCCACGAGGTGGCCATCTCCTTCGATCGGTGGGACATCCGGCTCAGTCTTGCAGGCGTCTCATCAACGGACACGCGCTTCTCTAGTGTCCCGACGGCACAACCGTTGACAGCACGCTAGCACTGTAGCGCTGATGTGTACACACCCCAGAAGTTGCTTGCATACAGAGTTCACAGCCAACTAACCTTTTCGTCATGTAGCCGAGGAGGGTGAGGGCGGCGATGCGATCCCTGCGTGACGGGCGTGCGATTCATCTACTGGACATTGAGAACCTGACCGCGTCACCCCTGCCGACGATGGCGGAGGTCGAGCAGACCATGACCGAGTACCGGCAGCGGGTGCCGGTCGGCCCGCTGGACCAGTTCGTCGTCGGAGTCAATCCCCGCTCACTGGTCGAGGTCGGCCGCGGGATCCGTGGAGCCCAGATCCTGACCCGCTCAGGCCCGGACGGCGCGGACAGCGTGCTGACAGACATGGCCATCGGCGACCGCATCGACCTGCGCTTCGAACGGGTCTTCATCGGCTCGGGAGACGGCTACTTCGCCGACCTCGCCACCTGGCTCGCCGCCGCCGGCGTCCACGTCACCGTAGTGACGCGCCACCATGTGCTGAGCTGGCGCCTGTACGTGGCCACCAGCGACATTACTTACCTCGACACGGCTCTCGCGGCCTGACAGCCCGCGTCTCGACCTATGCCTTTGACGCCTGGTCGATAACGTAACAAGCGCCTGACCACCGGAAGCGGTCAGGCGCTCGCGCATGCGATATGGAAACGACTAATACCCCTCAAAGGGGATGACAAGAGTCTCGCTGTCCGAGGGCAATCAGACTAAGCGTCGAACTCTCCGAGCTTGACACCGCCGAGGAAGGCTCGCCACTCGCCCGGGGTGAAGACGAGCGCGGGGCCGTTCGGGTTCTTGCTGTCGCGCACTGCGACGATTCCGGGGAGATTGCTGGCGACCTCGACGCAGTTCCCGCCGTTGCCGCCGCTGTGGGAACTCTTCCTCCATGCCGCCCGATGGAGCGCATGGATTAGGTCTTGAGCTTCCATTGGTCTCGGGCTTCCTCGATCATCTCTAGAGACTGTCCGGGACGGTACGCCTCTGCTCGAAGTTTGTCATATCTACCCCAGATCAGCGCAACGAAGTCGTGTTCAGCTGACACCTCGCCTCTACCGGCGGAGTCCACCGATACAGCCGTGGGGCCGTCCGGTAGCTCAGCGATGATGCAACTGGATAGCAGGCCGGCAGTACACGGAGTGTCGAAGGGGACGACTTGCACCGTGATGTAGGGGCGGTCGGCAACGGCAAGGAGATGCTCCAGTTGCGCGGCCATGACGTACGGACTCCCGACAGGGCGACGAAGCACCATCTCATCAAAGAGGACCCATAGCGTGGGCGGTGCTTCGGTGTCGAGGATGAGCTGGCGGTGCATGCGAGCGCTGACGCCATCCTCGACCTTTCGATCTGAGCTCCCCGCAAGATCGCCCCGAAAGACCGCCCTGGCGTAGTCCTCGATCTGAAGCAAGCCGGGGATCAAGAGCGGATCCCAGCTTCTGAGAACGCGCGCCGAGGGCTCGATTTCGTCCGTCCACCGGAGGTACCAGCTCGGCCCGGACGGAGATGTGATGCTGCGACAAAGGCGGGCGAAGCGGTCGCCTGTCCTGAACACCTGGTCACAGCCCGCGGCGAAATCCGGCTTCGGTTTGCGATCCCCCTTTTCGATATGTGCGACGAGCGATGACGAGCAGTCCAAGCGCTTGCCAAGAGCTGACTGCGTCAGTTCGTGCTCCCTTCGTGTTCGGGCTAGCTCTCTGCCGAAGCGCTGAACTGGCGTTAGACGCGGATCAAGGTCGTTGCTCATGACCATCCCCTCACCTGTCTCCCCAGCATCTTGACGGGTGCTGACAAATGTTGACGACGAGCCCCATTCAAAGGAGGTTTTTGGGACTCGTTTGTGCACTGATTTCTTCTACAAGATAAGTCTTCACCTGGGCAGACTGAAAGTCAAAGGTTTCTGCCCGATCTCTGACCATGACAGGAAATGGACAGGGACAACGCTGCGGCCGGAAACTTGGTGACATACCTAGAGCGGGAGCAAATCGACATTCCATAGAAAAGGATCAAAATGTACGGAAAGGGTTCCTTGTTCGGCGAGATCGCGCCGGGAGTCGAGCAATCGGTGAAGGGCGCTGTGGTGGCGGAGCGTTCCGGCTCTGTTGGGCAAAGCATGGTCTGGCGGCTTCGGGACGATGCTCGTGCGGTCGGTGATGCCCGCGACCTCGTCCGGCGCGCGCTCCTGCTGGTCGGTCTGGGGCGGGATCTGGTTGACGACGCCGTGCTGATGGTCAGCGAGCTGGTCACGAACGCGGTTCTTTATGGTGACGCGCCGTACGAGCTGGTGGTACGGGTCGATCCGGTCGAAGTGGTGTGCATGGTGGTCGATGCGGGGGCCGTTCTCCCGGTGCGCCGGGGTGTGGATGCTCAGGCCGAGCATGGGCGGGGACTGCTGATCGTGGCGGAGTTGTCGGCCGGGCTGTACGGCTGCATTCCGCACGGGTTCGCCACGTGTCGTGGGCTGGCGGGTAAGGCGACCTGGTTCGCGCTGCCTCGTACGGAAGAGCGGTGATGAGCAGGGCGCCGGACCTGCTGGAGGAGTATCACGGCCTTCACGTGGCTCCTGCCCAGGAGGGACATGAACGGATCGCCTGGGCGACTCCCACTGCCCGGTGCGTCCGGGTCCGGGTGCGCGAGCACACGTGCAGCCGTTGTGTGCCCTGCTACGAGTTCTGTGTCGCGGGCGGGCTCGCGTTCGTCCGGCGGTCCGCGGATGGAGTGATCCACGAGACGGCGTGGACCACGACAGCGGAGACTGAGCGGATCTGGGCATCGCTGCTCAGAGGTGGAGCCCGGTGAGTTCGCATGTCGCTCAGCGCCGTCGCCGCTCACCCGCCGAGTAGCCGGGGTGTGACTGCCCCCGGCTACTCGGCGGGGCCCGGCCTGTGCGTCCTGATCGAATAGTGGGCGAGCTTCGTCCTACTGTTGAGGATCAGGATCTTCCGCGGACGAGGACGACAGTCCGCCGATGTTCAAAGGCCCGGAAAAATCTCGTCCCTGTATCACCGATCCATGCACGACCCCGCCCGAAATCGTGTTGTGGACGTCACCCGGCGGAGAGTCATCGACTCGGGGGCGGGCTGGTTGCGGCGGATGAGCCGCATCGCGTCGACGCTCAGCCCCGAACAGACCGTAAACAGCGACGCCCAGGCCGGCGAGGCCGACGAACAACGCCAATATGCTCGCCACTTTGTCTGCCTTGTCCAGTCCAACCAGAACCAAGTAGAACGCGAGCGCGAGCACGACCGAGGCTACGGTTAGTCCGCCTGCCCACCTGGCAAATCTCCGTATTCTGTCCGGCCGTGAGCTCATCCGCCGGCCTCCATGTCCTCCATACTGGCCCACATCTCGGCCGCACGGGAGTCACCCAAGATTTCATACAACTCCGCCGCCCGGCGCCGGCAAGTCTGCGCGTGGGTCACATCGCCGGACCGTCCGTATAGCTCGGCGAGCAGAACGAGTGCTTCTGCCTCGCTGTGATGATCCTCGAATAGCCGGAATGTCTCGCAGGCCCGGCGAAGCTGCGCCATCGCGTCGAGATCCGCCTCCACGGCCGTCAGGCTGATCGCCAGTGCCAGCCTTCCCCATGCCGATGTCCAGGCGTCGTCGATCTCGTCGAATATTCTTACGGCTGCCGTACCCAATGCCACCGCTTGCGTCGGATCGTTGAGGGCATGAGCGCACTTTCCCAGGCTGAGCAACGACATTCCTTCGCCTCGACGCTGTCCATCGGATCGGAATATCAGCAACGCCGATGTGAACATTTCAGACGCCGCATGAAAGTTCCCCTGCTCCTCCCATACCAGACCTTCGCCACGGAGTGCGAACCCTTCGATCCAGCTTACGGAGAGGTTTCGACTGATTTCCGCAGCACGTCGATAGTTTGAAATGGCTTCATCGAATCGGCCGCGGCGCCAGGCTACATCCCCCAGCATTTGCATGTTGACCGCCTCACCGAAAGAGTCTCCCAGGGACGCGGCAGCCGCCAGACCACTTCGGTGATTACTTTCCCACTCCTCCCAATAAGAGCGCAGCTCGAAAAAACCCGTTGTGACGAACGCCAGCTTCCATCCGATATCGAACTGACCGAAGTCGGTCGCCTGGCGCATGGCGACAAGGAGATTCGGCCTTTCTGTGTCGAACCAGCTCATTGCCTGTCGACCGTTCTCGAACTCATCAGCCAAATCCAGGTGGCCTGGTGGAACGAGCGGGATGGAGGGAAAGAACGGCAGCAGGGCCGATCTTGCCCTGTCGGCGGTGAGGAGATACCAGCTCAGCGACCGCCGGACAGCCTGCAAGCGTTCTGCCTGCGTCTCTTCCGCAAGAACGCGCTCCCTTGAATACGACCTCAGTAGTGCGTGCAGCTGAAAGCGGTTCGTAGTTGTCTCTTGAAGTAGGTGGACGCCGACGAGTGCCCTGAGTTGCCGTGTCGCCTCCCCAACGTTCACTCCGATCAGAGCCGCAGCCGCCCCCAAACCGATGTCCGCTCCTTCATGCAGGCCGATCAGTCTGAACGTACGCATGAGTTCTGGGGGCAGCGCCTGATAAGACCAGGAGAAGACCGCGCGGGTATCGCTGAGCTCGTCCTCGGCCGAAGCGAGCCCATCAAGCCGTCTTTGTTCACCGTCCAGTTCGTCGACGAGATCGGCCAATGAGAGTTGCGGCCGATTCACCGCACGCTCCGCCACCACCCTGAGCGCGAGCGGCAGATGGCCGCACAGTTGGGCGACTTGCTGAGCGATTTCCGCCTCGGCAGCTATCCTTTCATGCCCCATCAGCTCCGAGAGAAGCAGAACGGATTCCTCGGCAGACAGGACGTCCAACGTCACGGGGAGCGCTCCTTCCCTCACCACCAACCCGGAGAGAGTGTTTCTACTGGTTACCAGTGTGAAGCATTGATGCGACCCAGGAATCAGATGGCGTACCTGGGCAGACGAGGTGGCATTGTCGATGAGAAGAAGAACGCGTTTTCCGTTCAGCAACGACCTGAAGAGAGCCGCACGTCCAGTCAACGTCTCTGGGATGTTGTCAGGTCGCACATTCAGGGCTCGCAGAAAGGCCTCAAGCACCGCCTCCGCTGAGAGCGGTGATCCTGGACCGAATCCTTGCATGTCTATGTAAAGGTCACCGTCGGGAAATTCACTGCGGACGCGATGCGCCCAGTGCACCGCCATCGCGGTTTTACCTATTCCGGGGGGACCCGACACCGTGGAAACACCAACGGGCATGCGGCCCTGCTCGCGGGAGCCCGGGCGGGCGACGAAGAAGCGGTCGAGCTTCAGCAGATCCGCTTCCCGGTTGACGAACCCCGAAGGGCTGAGCGGCAGCTGACGGGGCGCCGTGAAGACGTGCTGAGCGCGATGCAGGTGGATGCCTCCGTGTACCACGCCCGCCTGCACAACGGTCTCCGCCTCGCCGGAGAAGTCATTCGAGGAGTCTGGCCGGGAAACCATCGCCTACCTCAAGCCGGACGGTAGTCCTTGTGATCGACAGCTCGATCCCAGACGGATTCGAAGGCTGAGACGCAGAGCCGCACGACGGCCGGCTCCTCGGTGATCTCCTGGAAGAGGTATGCGCCATCACCCGAGAAATGCCCGAACCTGACCAGCCGATCATCAAATACCCAGAAGTCGTTGCCCGGCAGCGCCAGATCGGAAGCCTCGCGCCGAGACAGCCATCGCACCTGTTCACCGGCGGCGATATTCAGCTCAGCCGTCAGGTCGTACTCATGCCGGATGAAGTCGGTGATCGGCTCCGACACGATACGAGCGCGGCGCATCTCCACGCCGCGCTCTACAGTGGCTACGACCAGGTCATACCACTCACGCCATCGTTCGACCGCGTCGATATGGACGCCGGCTTGCCAATCGAGATACACCGGGTCATCGGGCGTGTACATGTCTCGCATCTCCAGATGCACGGCTGACCGGGTGCATCCAGCGAACAGTTCATCGAAGGTCGGCCGCTCCGTCACTACTTGCCTCCTGGATGATTGTTCGCATGCGAGCAGGCAGCCTCACGATCTTCTCATGTGCGGCGATCGGGCTCACGGCTGCGACTTCGTTCAGCGTAGTCTGATCCGTGACCTCCCAGCCTTGAAACAACAGGTCACCTGAGACCTCGTCGACCCACACGGAAGGGCAGTTGCCGCCCGCCGTGTCAGGATCGATGCCGATGAAACGTAGGGCCATGACGCCTCCAGAGCCGAGGTCGGTCATTTCTGGCCTCAAGCTTCAACCGAGGGATTTATTTGGTCAAGGTCTCCATTTCGGAAGGGTGCAGCTATCCCGGGTTCTGCGAATGATGACTTTCCGTTCTCTATCCAGTCAGAGGGATCGTCTGCTTTTGTCCACAGCCACCCTCTGGAACCTGGGATAGCACACCGTCTCCCCAAGGTCGCTTGCCCGATACCGTTCGGTGCCTTTACGGTCACGCTGGGCAATCACATGCGAAAGGAGATCGCTGTGGGTGGTAAGCGCGAGGGCGGCAAGAAGCACGGCTACGACGAGTTCAAGCCCGGCAAGGACCAGTCGAAAGACGGAGCGGGCCAGGGAGGCGGATCCCGGGAGAAGCCGGCCGACGGCGGCAAGAAGTGACCGAGCTCGGCCCCCTGCTGGACGCGATGATCGCCCGCATCGAAGAGGTGCGGGCCCCGGTCGACAGCCGGATCGAGCGCGCGCTGCGGTCGGTGCCGCGCCACGCGTACGTCCCGCCGCTGGCGCTGATCCCCGCCGACGGCGACGGTGGCCGGCCGCCGTTCCTGATCGACCGGGACACCGACCCCGGGCTGTGGATGACCAGCGTCTACACCGAGACGGCGATCGTCACCCAGCTCGACGACGGCGCGACCGGCCTGGCCACCCTGGACGGCAACTACAGCTCGTCGTCGTCCGCGCCGGCGACGGTCGCCGACCTGCTCGAACTCCTCGATCCTCAGCCGGGCGATCGGGTCCTGGAGATCGGCACGGGCACGGGCTGGACGGCCGCACTGCTCTGCCACCTGGCCGGAGAGCAGAACATCACCTCGGTGGAGGTCGACCCGGTCCTCGCCGAGGCGGCGGCGAAGAATCTCGCCGAGGCGGGCCTGCGGCCGCACCTGGTCGTCGGTGACGGTGCCGAAGGGGTCGCCGAGCGCGGGCCGTTCGACCGTGTGCACGCCACCTGCGCGGTGCGGACGGTGCCGCATGCCTGGATCCAGCAGTGCCGGCCCGGAGCCGTGATCGTGACCCCCATGCACACGGGGGTCGGTGACGGGCATGTGCTGCGCCTGGTCGTGCTGGCGGATGGCACCGCGCAGGGCCGCTTTCGCGAGTACGCCGACTACATGGCCCTGCGGTCTCAGCGTCCCGTCTATCTGCCGGACCCGGAAGAGGTGCAGCTGCGGGAGAGCACCACCCGCGTCGACCCTCGCATGATCGCCGGAGCGCCGCCCGGCGCGAGGCTGACGATCGCCGCGCTGACAGGGCTGCGGCTGGACACGCGCACCGAGCCGGGCCGCTTCCTGGCCTGGGTGTCCAGCACCACCAGGGCATGGGAGAAAGCCCTGGTCATCTGGGAGGAAGGGAAGACCGAGTACACGCTGTACCAGCTGAGCGACCGGCCGGTGTGGGACGAGGTCGTGGCCGCCTACTTCCAGTGGGTGCGGTGGGGCGAGCCCCGCCGCGACCGGTTCGGCATGACGGTCGGTCCGCAGGAGCAGCGCTACTGGCTCGACACGCCCAGCCGCGTGATCGGCTGAGCGCGTGTGATCGGCCGTTGCCGCTCACAGGCCCAGCGCAGCGTCCACTAGAGGGCCGGCCCAACCCATCTCGGTCTTCCAGATGATCGAGACGTCGAAGAGCCGCTTGACGACCTCGACCGCCCACAGGTCCTGTGGCTCCTTCGGCAGCACCAGGAAGAGGCGGTCGATCTCCTGATCACTGGCCCATTCGGCTTCCAGGAGCTGAGGAGCCAGGGCACGCAGCTCGGCGTAGGTGTCGGCGTCCTGCATGGAGATCACGTAGAAGCCGAGCCCATCCGCCCCCTCGCACACGATGTCGGCGAAGTCGGTGTCCAACTGGGGCGCGCGTTCGTTTCCGTACAGCTCGGCGGCGAGCATGTGCTTGAGCCGGGCGTGCGCGGCCTGCTGACGATCGGTACCCGCGCGCTCCTTGAGGGAGACCCGGAACTCGTCGCCGTCGGCGAACCGCTCGCCCGCGGGCGGAGGAGCGACCTGGGCTTTCTCGACGGCGGCCACGGGCGCCTTGACCGGCCCGCCGAGTTCGGCGGGCAACGGGGACGAGTGGAGCACCGTCAAGGACTGCGTGCACCGAGTGAGAGCGACGTAGAGCTGCCGAAGGCCCGCGGAGTTCTGCTCGGCGAACAGGTGCGGCTCGACGACCACGACATGGTCGAACTCCAGCCCCTTGGCGGTGTGGGCCGGCATGACAGTGATCTGTTGCCCGATCCCCGGCAAGGCGGACTCCTGGGCGGCGGCGATCCGATCGGCGATCTCGGCGTGGAGTTCGTTGCTCGGCGGCGTCAGAACCGCGACGGAACGTGCCTGATCGCCATCCTTCATGGCCAGTCGCTGGGCACGGCTGACCGTCTCGGCGACGATCCGCTGCCTGGAGACCGATGTGACCTCCAAGGCGTCGGCCGATGGCGGTCGCACGGAGGCCGGGATCGCTGTGGAGGGCGAGATCTTCGTACCGAGCATCGCGGCGAACTTCATGACGTCGGCGGGCACCCGGTAGCCGACACCCAGTGCCGCGATGTGCCAGCCTTCGGGACCGGCCATGATGTCCGCCAGGCGCTCCCATACGTCGTACTGGCGGACGCCCGTGGTCTGCGCCAGATCCCCGAGGACCGTCATCGAACCGGACGGGCACCAGCGAGCCAGCGACTTGGCCTGCATGGGCGTCAAGTCCTGGGCTTCGTCGATGATCAGGTGCTGGTAGCGACGCTCGTTCTCCCCGGTCAGAAGCCAGCGGAGTTCCTCCAGGCAGACGAGGTCCTCGGCGGACCAGGGTTCTTCCGAGAGACGTCTGGCCTGTGGACGGACAAGCGCATCCTGCTCGTCGAGGGTGAGCACGCCGAACGCGGCAGCCTCGAGGCTGTCCCTGTCGGCGAGCAGGTGCCGGAAGACCTGCTCGGCGCTGGCCGACGGCCAGACGCGGTTGAAGAGCGCGGAAACAGCTGCGACTTTCTCCAGTTGTGCGCGGAGCCGGCCGTCGGTGTTCTTGACCCGGGTCAGCTCCGAGTACTGGGTCATCAACCAGTCGATCGTGGTGTCGATGAAGCGGCGGCGCCGTACCAGGTAGGAACCCTTGGCCTCGCGGGCTGCCGACATCAGCCGGACGAGCTCCGCCTTGTCGATGTCCAGGCGCGCCCCGCGGAAGTTGAACCCCTCCTCAGTGGCGAGATCCTCTCGGATGAGGTTCACGACCGCGTTGTGGAGGACCCTGGCCATCCGCTCGTCCGACTTGACCAGGCGGGCGGTGATCGGGTCGGCCCCGCGGACGTCGCCGGGCCACAGGGCCGCGATGTCCACAGTGGCCACGCCACGGGTGCCCAGACGAGGCAGGACGTCCCGTACGTACTGCAGGAATGCCTTGTGCGGGCCGATGACGAGCACTTGGTCGGCGGTGAAGTGCTCGTTGTCCAGCAGCCAGGTGACGCGATGCAGGCCGACCGCGGTCTTGCCGGTGCCCGGTCCGCCTTGGATGACGAGCAGGCCCTTCCGATTGTCGGCCACCAGCCGGAGTTGGTGGCGCTGGATCGTCTCGACGATGTCGCGCATGACGCCGTCGCGGGCGAGGTCCAGGTCGGCGAGGAGGAAGGGATCGGGCTCGTCCTCGATCACGGGGGCCAGGACCGTCTCACCCTTGGCAGTGATCACCTGGATCTCGGTGTCGCTGTAGTCGAGAACCTTGGGGCCTTCGCATCGGAGCTGACGCTGCCGTCGCACGTCGCCGGGATTGTCAGGGCCGGCCAGCCGCCAGGCGGTCGCCGTCTTGGAGGTCCATTTCACCAGCGCCAGGTCGCCCTGGCGGTCGCGTACCGTGCCCCGGCCGATGTACCAGGTGAGTCTGTCGTCAGGGTCCTCGATCAGATCGATCCGCGCGATCACCAGGGGTTGATGGCCGAGGTCTTCGCGGCGTCCGTACTCTTTCGGCAGGTCCGGGTGAGATGCCAGCCCTGCATCCGGGCAGTCCCCCAAGTTGCCCAGGCGGAAGCTCTCGACTGCCTTATGGTCCTGGTCCACGCAGTCGTAGATGTGATCCACGGCCAGCTGTTCCTCAGCGATCACCGCGTTTCGCTCGACCGTGCTCATATGCCCTCCGGGGAAGGAATCGATACCCGTTGTTGGAGCGATCCACGGCGGGCATGTCGAATCGATGTATCACCCTGTGCGACCCGCGTCACTAGGCTCGCGGAGAGAAGCGGACCGCCATGAGCGGAGACTGTGACCCCGATACACAGCCACTTATTTGCTGTGAATGACAATAGATGCTTCGCCTCGTCGTGGTCAACCATGTCGGGGTCAGGCATGCCGTCAGTGGATGCTCGAAGCTGTCGGCCTGCTGGACCGGCATATCCTCAACTAGCACCGCACGGTTATAGTTGAGGATATGGCTGAGGACTGGCTAACCAATAATGAGGCGGCGGGCCTGCTCGGGGTCACGGCCGGGCGTGTCAATGCCATGGCCAGGTCGGGCAATCTGGCCTATCGAATGGCCGGTCGCACTCGGCTCATTGATCCTGCCTCCGTCCAGCGGCTTCTGGCGACGAACTGGCGACGGCCGGGTCGGCCGTTGGCCCCCTTGTCCGCGTGGGCGGCACTGCTCACTGATCTGGGGACGGTCGACTGGAGCGGGCTCACCAGGGCCCTGGGGATGTCGCCGCAGCAACGCTACAAACTCAAGCGGCTGATCGCCCGGAACCCGGCAGAGAACTGGGACGGGCTGGCGAAGGCTCGTGCCGTCGTGCGCCGGGTCCGCGTCCGGCCCGCCTACCTGGATGAAATCTTGCGGTGGGACGGTGTCGTCCCTTCCGGAGTTTCTGCGACCGCTCGGCATGGGCTCGACCTCATCGCGGCGGAGGAGGCAGAGGCTTATCTCGGTGACCGCACCTGGCGGCTGTTGCAGAAGGAGTTCCACCTCGTCTCCAGTCCATCGGGAAACCTGGTGCTACGGTTGCCCTCGGTAACCGAGAATAACCTCCCTGTAGTCATCGATCGTGAGGTCATGCCGGTCGCGGTGGTCGCCGTGGATCTCCTCGACAGCGGCGATCCGCGCTCCCGCCGGACCGCCCTCCAGATCATCAATCAACTCCTGGAAGCCACCCCCCGTGACTGAAATCGAGCTCCCTCGTCTCAGGAACCGACCCGTGGATCTCGGCCAGGTCAGTCTGCCCGACAACCGTCTGTGGCCGACCATGTTGAATCTGTCGAGGGTGCTGGAAGAGCATGCGTGGGCGCTCATCGGAGGCCAGATGGTGGCGCTTCACGGCTTGGCTCTGGGCAGGACCCCTATACGTTTCTCATCGGACCTGGACGTCATCGCAAACCTCGTACTGAGGCCGTCCAGTCTTGCCACGTGCGCCACTCATGTCCGTTCGCTGGGTTTCACTCCTGCTCCTACCTCGGACGGTAGGCGACTGCACCGTTTCACGCAGGACAAGCTAGTCATCGATATCGTCGCGCCGGACCATCCGCCCCGGCATCTTCTTCCCTTGCGGATCGCGGGCAAGGACGCCGTCGAGGTCGATGGCGGATGGCGTGCGCTGCAAAGCACAGGCGTCATGCCCGTCATGTTCGGCTCCGCGCAGGGCCGGGTTCCGATGCCCGATCTGGGAGGCGCCCTCGTCATCAAAGCTCGCGCCGCCGTAGCGGATTCGCGCGATCCCCAGCGACACCTGTTCGACCTGGCCTTCCTGCTCAGCTGCCGAGGCATATCTTTCCCTGACTCGACACTGACGCCGTGGCGGTGACCGCCGACGACCTGGCCGAAGCTGTCAAGCTCCTGTCCGATGGGATCGAGGTCGCCTTCCACGTGGCCGTACTCTCCCGAAGCGCTCTGGGGCGAACAGATCGTCCGCACACCCGGACTCGTGGTTCGCGCTGCCTCGTACGACGGGCCGGCGACGAGCGGGGCGTCGGACCTGTTGGAGGAGCAGTCGCGGTCGCGTTCGTCCGGCGATCCGCGGATGGTGTGATCCAGGACCGGACCGGCCGGGGTTGACAACATAAGTACCGAAACGATGTCCGCATCCTGCTGGACGGCGACGACGATGTCAGGTGGAAGGTCAGCGTCTTCCTCGAGGTTGAAGGCCGGGCCCACTACCTGCCCGCGTACGCCGGCAATCTCGACATCATGACCTCGGCGGCCATCCGCGTCGCCGAGCGCGTCGCGGCGGCATCGGAGGTGGCGGCATGACCGGGCCGGAGATCTATCTTCAGGACGTGACTCTGCGCGACGGCATGCACGCCATCCGGCACCGCATCAGCCCCGCGAAGGTCGGCGCGATCGTGGCGGCGCTGGATCGGGCGGGTGTCGCCGCGATCGAGGTGACGCACGGCGACGGGCTCGCCGGGTCCAGCCTCACCTACGGCCCGGCCAGCAACACCGACTGGGAGTGGATCGACGCGGCGGTCGCCGCGACGAGCCGGGCGGTCATCACGACGCTGTTGCTGCCCGGCGTCGGAACCGTCGCCGACCTGCGCGAGGCATCCGCCCGTGGCGTCGGCTCCGTGCGGGTCGCCACGCACTGCACCGAGGCGGACGTCGCCGCGCAGCACATCGCGGCGGCGCGGGAACTCGGCATGGACGTCTCCGGCTTCCTCATGATGAGCCACATGCTGGAGCCCGCCGAATTGGCCCGGCAGGCGCGGCTCATGGAGTCCTACGGCGCGCACTGCGTCTACATCACCGACTCCGCCGGCCGACTGACCACCGAGGACGTGCGCCAGCGGGTGCGCGCCTACCGCGACGTCCTCACCGACGGCACCCAGATCGGCATCCACGCCCACGAGAATCTGTCGCTGTCGGTCGCCAACTCCCTGGCTGCGGTCGAGGAAGGCGTGTATCGGGTCGATGCGTCGCTGGCCGGTCAGGGCGCGGGTGCCGGGAACTGCCCCATCGAGCCGTTCGTCGCCGTCGCCACCCTGCTCGGCTGGGACGTGGGCTGCGACCTGACGGCGCTGGAGGACGCGGCCGACGACCTCGTGCGCCCGCTGCAGGACCGCCCGGTGCGGGTGGATCGGGAGACGCTCACACTCGGGTTCGCCGGCGTCTACTCCAGCTTCCTGCGTCATGCCGAGACCGCGGCGGCCGCGGCCGGTCTCGACCCCCGCACCCTGCTCATCGAGGCCGGTCGGCGTGGGCTGGTCGGCGGGCAGGAGGACATGCTCGTCGATATCGCGCTGGAGATGACCCGGGCATGACCGTCGCGATGAGGCCGCGGCGACTCGGTCGGCTTCACCGACATTTCGGCAAGAGAGGGACACGTGCCTGAGGTCCTGGGGCACACCGGTCGCGCCGGTCAGGCGTAGCGCGCCGATGGCGAGGTTGCGCAGTCCAGGGCAGGGATGATCGGCGATGATAAGGGGGCAGGCACGGTCTTCTCTGATCATTTGGCGTCGAGAACCTCATGATCTCGGAGGTCGTGCCTGTTCGTTAAATGCAGGTCCTGGTGAAGAAGGTCTGCGAATCAGGCCGGGCGGCGGTTGGGCGGCTTCAGGTCGCGGTGCAGGATGCCGAGCTCGTGCGCCGCCGTCAGCACGGCCGCCACCTGGGCGCCGATGGACGCGATCCATCCCAGCGGGAGAGGCCCGTGCTCGGCGACGACGTCGTCGACCCCCGTGCCCTCGACGAACTGCATCACCATGAGCAGGCGGCTCCCCAGCGCCGGATCCTGATAGCTGCCGAAATCATGTAACACGGGCGCACCGGGGTGGGCGAGCCTCGACGTGATCCCTGCGCGCTGACTGGACTTCCTCTTGACAGCCACGTAGGTAGTGTAGTGCTCTATTGGATAGAGTGCTGCTCTATTGAAGGTGGTTGTCATGCCGTTCGGAGTGCCGCAGGAGATGCCAGGCATCAGCAGCAGGAGCACTGGCAGGTGGAGAGGCAGCCTTGGCCCGGATCGGTCGCCGGACCTTCAGATCCGGCTGCAAGCACGGCTGGACAGTGTCGGTGACCGCGCGATGACGCCGAACGCCGGCAAGATCCTGCTCGCCGCTACCCTGCTTGCCGCTGCCCTGCTCGTCCTGACCGGCTGCGGTCAGGACGGCTCCGGCGTGCCGCCGCAGAGCCTGTCCTCTTCGGACGACCAGAGCGTGGCCGGACAGGATCCCTGCGGCGGGAGCGTCGAGAAGGTCAAGAAGAAGGTACGGCAGGCGCAGATCCGCTCGGTCACGGTGGAAGGCCAGTGCACCTCTCTGTCGATCGAGACCAGCCTCGGTGACGAGGAGTCGGGTGCGGCCAAGAAGATCTGTGACTCCGCGGCCGAGGTGGCCTATTCCGGGGACACCAGCGCCATCCGCGTACTGGGTGCTTCAGGCAAGGAACTCTCCGTGGGAATTGTCGACGCTCCATGCCTGGCCCAGCCCTGAGATTGTCACGGCACGATCCACTGATCACCCTGCCGACCCAAACCGGCGAGGCCACCACCTGACCCACCGAACCCGGGCAGGCTCGCCGATCCTCCGGTGGGCCTGCGTCTTCGTCTTCAGCGGTCATCGCACAGGTGATGCAGCCCATCGATCCTTCAGCCTGCGCTGTGAACGGGCTGCGGCCGGCCTTACGCCCTGCTTGGTCTCGGCGAGGCCGACGTGTCCACTCGGCCGGAAAGCCGATCATCGCTGTCGACGATCACGAAATTCCCCTGCTGTGAAGGGTCCCGCCGGTTGGATGTTCTGCTCGCCGCGTCGCGCTTCGTATCCGGCGGCCTGGCACAGGACGTGGCCGCGATGCTCGGCACCGTGGCCCTGAGCTGTGCCTGCCGGCCGACTGCGGACTGCCGCCGCTGGCGGTCGCCGGGCTGTTCATCGACTCCGGGCGGGCCGACGCCATGGTCGTGGTCTGCGTGGATCCCGGGGGCGGACGATCCCGGCCGGCACGAGGCCGTCGCCGTGGTCATCGAGCGGACGGCGGCCACCGGGATCGCCGTGCTCGACTGCCCCGACCGGTCGTACCTGCGATCATCGGTATCCGCGCTGGTGCTCGGGCCGGCCGACGATCGCGCCGGCGGGCGGCGGATTCGGAGCCTGGTCGCCCGTCGCGACGCGTTCGGTGCCGAGCTTGCCGCGCACGCGCCGGATGACACGATCGCCAGCGGCTGTACGAGTGAGGATCTAGCCACGGCCCTGGCCTTCATCGCGCGGTCATCGCCGCCCTCCGCGCCGCGCGCCTCTCGTTTTCTCGGCGCCCACGCGCTGGCGTGCGTAGCCGGCGCCGATCAAACGCGCGTAAGGCACTTCGTCGGGAGCCAGCCGACGCCGTAGGACTTCCAGAGAATGTCCGAACCGCAGCTTGCGTAAGCGCCTCCCTTCGAGTTGTCACAGCTGAGTCCGTAGAGCACTGTGTTCTGCTTGAAGTGTCGGAGTATGGCCGAGCTTCTGTCCTTGTCGGCGTGGACGTTGATTCCTTGCACCGGCCACACCAAGTAGTTACAGGTCGCGAGAGGCGCAGCAGGCGTGGAGCCGACTTCACTGACCTGGCTGTGCGAGATCGCTGTGGCTGAGGCGGGGGTTGCGGTCGCGGCAATGCCCGGGCCGACGAGTGCCGCAGCCAGTGTTCCGATCGCAACTGCGATGGTGGAGCGTTTGGACATCGTGTTCCCTCCTTGTCGATGAGCGCCGGATACGCAGCGCTCTGATCTTGAATCTCGATGAGCCGCCGGGCCCTTCGAGAGCCGATGGGTTCATGATGGGAGGGCGGACGCCGCTGGGTCGTCACCCTGGGTGCGGCCTTCGCGTGTACGCGATCCTGCGTACGGGCGGTGACGTCCGCTGGGCGTTAGGGCGTCGACCAGGTTGGACCGTCGCTCACGATTATTGAGCAGGCGGAGGGGGCGATCGGCGGACGCCGATCGCCCCCTCCGCTCAGGGAGAATGCAGGCATGGTTGAACAGAGCATCTGGATGCAGAAGGTCGCGGCCGACCCCGGTCACTCCACCTGGTTCATTGAGCGCTTCCGTTCCATGTCTCGCGCCGGTGACGACCTCGCCGGGGAGGCCCGCCTCATGGACGCCATGGTGCCGCGCCGCGCCCGCATCCTCGACGCCGGCTGCGGATCCGGCCGGGTCGGCGGCATGTTGGCCGAGGCCGGCCACGACATCGTCGGCGTCGATGTCGACCCGGCTCTGATCGAGGCCGCCGAGCAGGATCACCCCGGGCCGCGCTGGATGGTCGGCGACCTGGCCGAACTCGACCTTCCTGCGCAAGGCATCACCACGCCGTTCGATGCCATCGTCTGCGCCGGGAACGTGATGACGTTCCTCGCGCCGAGCACCCGTCGTGAGGTGCTGAGACGGTTCCGCGCGCACCTCACGCAGGAGGGCCGGGCCGCGATCGGCTTCGGCGCCGGCCGCGGCTACGAGTTCAGCGAGTTCTTTGCGGATGCGGCAGCCAGCGCGCTCGAACCCGACCTGCTGCTGTCCTCCTGGGACCTGCGTCCGTTCGGGGACGACTCGAGCTTCCTGGTTGCTCTTCTCCGCCCTGCCTGACACAGCGGCTGAGGGCGGATGAGCAGGGACCGCGTGGAGGAGCAACTTGCGCCTGCCTACCTTGCCGACCACATGTCGGTCCGACGGCGCACATCCTTCACGGCCCGGCGGCCCGAGCGCATCTTCTGGGTGAGCGCGTCGATCCACACGAAGGTGTACGGCCCGCCATCCAAGGGTCGGGACCGGAAGGAGACCACCAGCTCATCGAGCTCGGCGGTAATCATCCGCTGCGCGAACTCGCGAACCATGGTGCGCACCGCTCCTGTGGACGCTAACCCGGGGAATCACCACTGGCGGTAAGCATTCATTCCCTATGCATTCCGGTGCTGGTCGATCGCGGAGTGTGATCATCTTCAGGCATAGACCATCACGGACTGCGGGACGGAATTCAGACAAGTATCCGCAGGGGCGCAGCGGTGCCCGTACTCGGCTGGGCCGGCGCCCCACCCCGCGCGACCGGGGCCGCGGGGTGGTGCGCCGGTTACCGCTTCCCGACGGTGTAGGTCAGGTGGGTCACCCGGGATGATGCGTCCGAGCGGGTCTGGTCGAGGGTGAGGTGGGCCGGGTCCACGCGGTCGAACAGGCGGATGCCGGTGCCGAACAGCACGGGCGCGAGGGTGATCGAGAACTCGTCGATCAGGCCGCTGTCCAGGTACTCCTGGATTGTCTCGGCGCCGCCGGCGATGCGGACGTCGCGGTCGCCGGCGGCCTCGCGGGCCTGGTCGAGGGCGCTGGAGATGCCGTCGTTGACGAAGTGGAAGGTGGTGCCGCCCGGCCGTTCCCACGGGTCCCGCCTGGTGTGGGTGAGGACGAACACCGGGGTGTGGAACGGCGCCTCCTCCGGCCATGCCAGCTCGCCGGCGTCGAACATCCGCTTGCCCATGACGCTCACGCCGGTGCGCTCGTACGTCGCCCGTGCGATGTCGTTGTCGAGTCCTTCCTCGCCGCCCTCGCCGAGCTTGAGGTTCTCCCTGATCCACCGCTGCGGGAACGCCCACGCCTGCAGCTCCGACCACTTCGTCATCCAGCGCTGGACCCTCGGGTCGCTCTGACCTTCGGGCGAGAAGACGAGCTCGACGGGCACGGCTTCCGGCGCCATGAAGCCGTCGAGCGACATCGTCACGCTGAAGAACACCTTCCCGGCCATCAGCCCTCCGCTCCCTTCGGTGTGGTCTCGTTCCAGGTGAGTTCGGCGACGTAGGCCGCCAGGTTGCGCAGGGTCTGCTCGCCGCCCTCGATCGCGTGGTATTTCTCCACCGCCTCCTCACGGAGTTCCTTGTTGGGGAACACCGTGCGCATCACGATCCGGGTCTCCTCGCCGGTCGACTCGAAGGTCAAAACCGACTCGAAGGAGTTGGGGTCGTCGCGGGACTCGCCGTGCTCCAGCGCGATCCGCTCCGGCGGCGCGATCTCGGTCCAGGTGATCCACTCCTGGTAGTCGGTCCCGTCCGGCCCGTGCATCACGAAGTCCCAGGCCCCGCCGACGCGGAACTCGAAGGACCGCGTCGTGGTCGTGAATCCTTCCGGTCCCCACCATCGCGACAGGTGCCGGACCTGCGTGAACGCCTCGAACACCAGCTCCCGTGGGGCGCCGATGGCCCGGGAGACCACGATCTCGCGGTCCGCGGTCGTGTGGTCAGGCTCGCCGCCGCCACTGGTCGTCGTCATTCGGTGGTTTCTCCTGCCTTGCCCTGTTCCAGATCTCGCACGTACTCGTCCAGTCGGTCGAAGGTCTCGTTCCAGAATTTCTCGAAGCCGCCCACCCACTCGTGGACCGGCCGCAGCCCGCGGGGGTCCAGGCCGTACAGCCGCTGCTTGCCCGCCCCGCGGACCCGCACCAGCCCGACCTCGCGGAGCACCCGCAGGTGCTTGGACGCCTGTGGCTGGCTCATCCCCAGGTCCCGCGCCAGTTCGGTCACGGGCCGCTCGCCGCCCCGCAGCAGCACCAGGATCTCCCGCCGCTGCGGCTCGGCGATCGCGTTGAACGCGTCCGAGGTCGTCGCCGCTCGTGCCATGCCGCCATCATATGCCTATATCGGAATGTGTCTACGCGAGGGCTGTGTGACCAACGAGCGTCTCGGACCGTGCGGCACGTGGAAGACCGCAGGAAGGTCCCGTCGTCCCTCCTGTGCGAGCCGGACGGAACGGCGCACAGACACAACAGAGCAGTTCAAGGAGATCCAGCAACCCTGATCGGCCTCCACCGTCCAGGTCACGGTCACCGGTGGCGGAACGCTGACATGGCGCGTTCGGCGGCGGAGGCGTCGGTTGCTCTGGCGCCTCGGAAGTTCACGTCCAGGGGGATGGTGTGCGGGTGATCTAGCTCATGCTGTGGCACGGGTGAGATCCATGTGACAAGAGTCTCCTTGTCTCTTCCGGGACGTCACTGGGGCGTGAAAATGGGGCGGGTTGCCCGCCCCCGGCCGGGCCCCTGACCTGCAAGCTCAGCACTCCGGATCCTCTAGAACCCCCGAATTACGTCGAACGCGGCGGGTCCTCGACAGCGGAAGCCTCATCCTCGACTTCCTCCGTGAGCGTCGGCAGGACGTATTCCTGGCCAAGCCCCGCCAGGTGTAGTGGCAGGGGAAGAGTGAGGGCCTGTGGGTAGTCCGGCGGTTGACGCAGCTGGTGCACGGCGAGCGCCAGCGCTTCCGGATCGTCACCGTCGTCCTGATGGCATCCGAGGACGGCGATCTCCACCAGCCCGGGATTCCAGCCGGGGATGTTGGTGTCGATCCGGGTATCGCTCTCGCCCTCGCCGGCGCGCCGAGGGGCCAATTTGTCGGCCTTGATGGCCGAAGTCTGGAACTGGACGGGCTTAGGGGTGGTGCTGTAGAAGACGCGGCTTGTCCCGTCGCCCTGCGGCACCCACAGGTGGGACGGCAGTCCGTTCGCCCCGTCCTTCGGGCTGATGCCCCACCACTGAGGTGTCTCCCGGCCCTGCGCGGTTCGCACGCGGACGAGCCGCAGGTCCGGGTGCAGCCGCCGAGCCGGCGCGTGGCCGTCGCGGATGCGGTCCGGTTCCACATGGCCGTCCTGAAGCCACGTCCATTGCGAACGGGCGTTCTGCCCGTGGGCGAGGAGCAGCGTGGGGGCGCCGCGCAGGGAGCGCAGCATCTTCTGCAGCCACTCCTCCGTGTCACGCCGCTGCTCGTCCATGGCGCGGTAGTAGTTGCTGGGTGCGCTGTTCTCGGTGCCGGGCACGGCGACCTCCGCGAGCCGGGTCAGCTTCAGCAGCAACGCGGGATACGGGACCCATGCGTTCGCCTCGGGGTCCCAACCCTGGACACCGGCGATGCCGCTGCCCGATCGTTGCGGAGTCACGAGCACAGCGATCGGGACGTACGCCGCCCACCGACTGTGTGGCGTGCGATTCTTCCTGACGAGCCAGACCGCGGCGTACCGCAGGCCGACGGGCAGCGTCTCGCCAAGGCCGTGCTCGGGGTGCACCCGGATGCCAAGCTGTCGCAGGCCGTCGTCCCAGGCCATCGAAACGCGGTGACCGAGGTTCTTCACAGAGTCGTATCGTCCGGCCTTCTTGGGCACCGACACGAACTGGGTGACCGCGCCGGCGTCTGCGAAGCCGAGCCTGAGCGCGAACTTGGGGTCGTGGTCGCCGGTCTCGAAGTCGGCCCTGCGGTCGAGTTCCACCAGCGCCAGTGTGGGAGCCGTGCCCGTGATGTCGTCGGCCAGCCAGGAGCGGGCGCTGGTCCGCCGGTCGCGGATGGCCGCGCCGATCGCCGAGGAGGTCCGGAGCTTTCCCTTCGGCGCCAGCGCGAGCCCTTCTCCGAGGCCGGCCGTCAGCTTGACGCAGTGCAGCCGCACGGTGAGCTCGGCGGACTGCCACTCAAGGGTCACCGGGTCGCCGGGGCGTGCGGCCTCGTACTGCGTCTCGGTGAAGATGCCGCCCTCGCCCTTCAACCCGAGGCGTTCGACGAGTCCTGCGATCGCGGCCTCGCGTAGTTCACGGGTCTGCCAGAGAAGCCGTGCCTCCAGCGTGGGAAGCGTTCCCCCCTCGACCTCCGAGGTCAGCAAGGACATCGCGAAGGCTGCGCCTACCCGCCGTTCCTCCGCCCTGCGGGCGTCTTCTTGAGGTTTGTTCTCCTTTTTCACGGTGGGAGGAGCGTTGAGGGGCTTGGCAGACCGCGCCCGTCGCGTGCGGACCAATGTGGAGGTCGCGCGCACCTCAGGAGGGAGGGCCTGCTCAGCCCATGCGGTGAGCTCAGAACGCTGATGCGACATCAGGCCCGCCTTGACCTGGTGGCTGCCCATGGCCGTGCTGTAGACGATGCCCGCGCGCAGCCCCTGGTTCACCCACCCCTCCGGATCGGCGAGGATGTCGTCCACGCCGGGGAAAGGCTCGGCCAGCGAGATCCCGCGCAGGATGCCGGTCGGTCCGCCGTTCACCCAGCCGGCGGCCCACTCTCCTTGCTCCTTGTCCCAGCGGCGTTCCACCTTGGCCAGCGCGTACCGCTCACTGCGCGGGGCGCCCGGCAGGTACGGCACCCGTGGCCGCAACAGCACGGTCGTCCTGCGCCGGTACGGCAGGTGGACCCTGCCGGTTGTCGAACTGACCCGGGTCGCCCAGCGGCGGATGCTGAAGTGCAGATGAAAACGGGGGAGAGGGTCGAAGGGAACGGTGTGCAGGGTGATGTTGAGAACGACCGAATACCACCAGGTACGTGTACCGGACGGCGCCGGAAGCGGTTGAGAGACCAGTTCGGTGCCCTTGTCTTTGAGGCCGCGAGGTACGGCGCGAAAATGGAGCCGGCCGGCGGCGTGCTCGTACGGCCCCAGCGCCAGGACGCGCCTTGCCAGCCAGTCGGTGCTGAGCGGGAATTGGTGCGCGAGGGGCGCGGCCGTGCCGCCGATCGGGGTCGTGGGGCAGCGGAGCAGCTCGGCTTCGACCGGTTCCCAGACGGGCGGGGACGCCGCCAGCTCGGCGCGGACGTCCTTGAGGAAGGCACGGTGCTCCGCCTCCGGTCGCAGGTCGCCGAGCCAGCGGTCCAGCAGCGCACGGAAGACAGGGTCAGGCAGCGGGTCTGTGACCTCCTCGGGCACGTACAGCCAGTGCTCCGACGGACGGGGCAACACCAGGAGGTCGGGGGCGAAGGCCTGGATCACCTGCTCGAAGCGGCGAGTGGGCACCGTGCGGTAGGGCTCGGCCCCTTCGGGGCGGCCCAGGTCGCAGAGCGCGAGGATCGCGTCGCGCCAGTTCTCAGGGAAGCGCAGCGCGCGGTAGCGGCCCACTACGGTGGCGTCCGGCGAGACGGGTTGCCACGAGGCGGCGCGGATGGAGTCGTAAGTGACGGGCACGGTGTCCTCAACGGTGGTGTTCGAGGTCGGACAGGGCGTTGTACAGCGGTTGGTAGAGCAGCCGGGCGAGGGCCGGATCCGCTGGGTCCGGAAATGCCGCAGGATCGGCTCCGGCGTCGAAGTACGGGGTGAGGATGGAGCGGAGGGCTGCGAGGAGGCCGTCGTCAAGGGGGACGGGGCCCGTGGCGCCGGGGGACAGTCCGCGGGCCGTCTTCGGGGCGAAACTGGCGTCGACGAAGACGACCCGGGCAGGCACCCCGCCCCGTACGAGCCGGCCGATGACCTGCCACATGGTGACCAGCTGGTCCCAGGCGAAAGCCCGCTTCTCCCAGGGCGACAGCCGGGAGTAGACATAGCGCCGGGACAGCAGGCGACGCCATTCCTGCCGGGCCTCGTGGCGGAAGTCGAGCCCGGCCCGGTCGAGCCCGGCGGCCTTGGCGACGAGCTCGCCGAACGTGGCGGGACCCGTCCGGTTGTCGGGCCGCCGCTGGTCGCGGACGAAGCGGCAGACCCAGTCGTTCACAGCGAAGATCGCTAGCGCCAGGTCGTCGGGACGGGGATGTGGCCGAGCCAGGAACAGAGCGGTGCCGAACGCCGCGTTGCGATCGGTGTTGAGAATGTTGTGTCCACGCTCGACCGCCAGCAGGGGCGCCACGAGCAGTTGAGCATCGTGGTCCTCGGCGAACGTGGCGAGGTCGCCCCGCCGCAACGTGGTCGCGTGCTCCGCGACCGCCGGGTCCATGCCGCGTACGGACTGATCGAGATCGGCGTCGTCGGCGGCCAGCACCCGGACCTTGCCTCTCCAGCGGTCCAGCCCGTGCAGCGTGTCGGCGACGGCGTTCGCCTCCTTGTAGCTGCCGACGAGCAGGATCGCCCGGCGCCGATTGTCGTCGCCGACGAGGGCCAGCTCCTCCTCCAGCGGACTCGCACCGCCACCTCGCCCAGGGCTGCCGAGGCGCATGGCGAGAGCCCTGGCGGCTGCCGGCCGGACCTTGGGATCGGTGCCGGACAGGCTCATGGGTGTCCCGTCGGCGCCGTAGAGGAAACGCGTGGCGAACTGCGACTTCCCCACCGCGTCGAGGGAGCGTTCCGACGGCATGAGCACGGCCGCCACCGGCGCCAGCACATGGGCCCGGGTCGAGGCTCCGGCCCAGCTGGTGCCCGACATGAGGACCACGTGTGGACCCCGGCGTCCCAGGCCCGGGTCCGAGCCGAGCTCGTGGAGGGCGAGAAGCAGCTCCCTGCCCACACCCGCACACCGGAAGAAGCGCAGGGTGCCGCTGTTGTTGCCGTCCTCATCGCGTTCCCGCTCGTCCGGCAGGAACTGGAAACCGAGGACGTTGCCCATCGGGGCTTCGGGGATGAGCGGTGCGTAGTCGAGCGGTGGTCGCCTGGCCAGTTCGTTGCCGGTGGAGTCCAGTCGAAGGGCGGCCTCGACCTGGGGCCAGAGGAACGTCAGGCGTTCCAGCCGCTGGTGGAGAGCCGACAGCACGAGCAGGAACTCGAGCCGCCGGCAGGTCAGGTCGCGCCAGGCGCCGTCCCGTCCGGAGGCGGGTGTGCCCTCGATCAGCTTGCCGAGCAGTGCCTTGACGCGGGCGCGGGTGCGCGCCGTGTTGAGCGTGTGCAGGAGGTCGCGCGTGGTTTCGATCAGGTCGTCGGTGCTGGTGCCGTACGGGCCGGAGTCGCCCAGCGGATCGTCGCGGAAGGCGTCCAGGAGCTCCGTGAGCTCTGAACGGAGAGAGTCCAAGAAGATCCGGCTGTCGTCGGCATCGGGCGAATCGTCGTCGTAGGGCTCGTACAGCTGCCGCTCGTCACGCACACCTTCGGGGCCCGGGTGCTGCTCGTCGAACCAGTCCCCGAGCAGCTTCTCCTGCAGGGTCCACGGGCTGAAGTACTCGATCTCCGCCCAGTCGCGCAGCTCCTCGCCGGAGATGAGCAGCCGGTAGAGCCGGTCGGTGGCGGCGCTGACGACGGTCAGCGCTGAGTTCCACCGCTCGACGTCCTGGTCCGTGAGGGGCAGCCGGCCACGCCGCGAAAGCTCCTCGATCTTGTGGGTGTGCAACTGGTCGAGCCAGGAGTCGGGACCCGGACGGACGAGTGTCGCGGAGGGAGCGAAGATCTCGTCCAGCTTCATCTGGACCGAGTCGGCCTCATCGACGATGACGATGTCGCTGAGCAGGCAGGCGAGTTCGAGATGGCGCAGCCGCTCCTCGTTCAGATGGTGCGGGACGGCGCTCTGCACGAGGCTTGCTGGGTTGGCGACCCAGATCAGCCCTTCGACCAGATTGCGCGCCGCGCGGTGACGCGGGCATCTCGCCCACACCGGGCAGCCATGCTGGCTGCCCCGCAGTTCGTCGGCCGGGCGCTTCTGCGCGGCCTCGCTCGGTTGGTACGGCTCAGGCAGGACGATGTCGGAAGTGTGCTGAACCTTTCGCCGCTCCGGATAGAGAGCAGTGCACGGCGCGTCGGCGTACCGCAGCGGCTGGATGGCCTCCGTGCCCCGCAGCGCATCGATCACACACGTCGTGCTGAGGTCGTCGAAGCCCGCCGCGTCATGGTCGAGCAGGTTGTCCAGGCCGCGCGAGGCGAGTCGGCGATGCAGCCGCTGCACATGGGTCTCCCGCGTGGTGAGTCCCAGCACCGGCACGGCGGGCAGCTCCAGATCGTTCAGCAGCTCGCAGAGTCGCAGTTGCTCGGCGACGTCGCCGACGACGAGCGTGACGCGCAGGTCCCGCCGTGCGGCCCAGACCGCGACGAGCGTCATCAGCGTGCTCTTGCCCGCGCCGACCATGCCGGCCAGATGCATGAGCCCGTCGAGGTGGATGTCGTCCCGTTCGCTGAAGTTCCGGCCGTCGGCATCGCGAGGCGCGAACCGCAGCTCGTTGATGCGCTCCTCCCAGTTCCCTGGCCGCTCCACGCCCAGCTCCCGTTCCCGCTCGTCCATCCAGACCGCCGTGGCGAGCAGCTCGGAGCGCTTGATCGTCAGCGGGTCACCTCCGCCCGGACGTCCCTGCGCCAGGTCATGACCGGCGACGGGATCGAAGATCAGTGCTTCGGGGATGGTGACGGACGTGGGACGGCGGCGATCCATGAACCCGCTCCGTCCCGCGGGGGCGAGGGGAAGTGGCTTGCGCGCGTGTTGCGGGAGCTTGGCCAGCGCGTCGTCGTAGACCGTGACGCGGTCGAACGCGATCGTCGGGATCAGCTGAAGGGCGGGGCCGCCGTCCTCTGGGACGTCGTAGGCGCGCAACCTCGCGGGCACCTGGCGGTACAGGTCCAGGGCCTGGTGCCAGGCGCGGCGTCGGCGCAGCGTCCAGAGGAGGTGCCGGGCGGAGACGAGCATCGTGTCGTGCTCAGCCGTCCGGGCCAGGCCGGCGGCGCGGGCGAAGGGGTAGCCGCCGAGCAGCGTGTAGACGCCTTCGGCGGGCTCTTCCGGAGCCAGCCGCTGCAGGAGCCGCAGGGCCAGTTCGACCTGGCACAGGTGGACCGGCTTCATGCCTTGCAGCCCTGCGGGCAGGCCGTTCCAGACCTGGCCGAGTTCGCGGCTGACCGGCCGGTGCCAGCTTTCGCGGTCACGCACGAGTGTCGCCCTTCTGCTTGCGGACCCGGGCCCTGGCCCGTCCGACCAGGTCCGTGTCGGTGAGGAGAGACAGGTCACGGGCCTGGGAGGGACGGTTCCGCTCGTACACGGAGATGTAGTCGCGCCTGGCCGTGACCCGGTGGTGGGGTACGACCCAGAACGCCTCGTCGTACGGCGGCTCCTGCGGCACCGGGCGAGCCGAACGGCCGAGAAAGAGCGGGTTGGCCCAGTCCTTCACGTCGATGGCCCAGCGGTGACCGTCGGGAAAGGTGACGAGCAGGTCGTAGGCGTCATAGCCCGGCCACATCCGGACCGCCAGCCCCAATGCCGTCAGCTCCGCTTCCAGAGCCGCCTCGGCACGTCCAGGCCCGGTGACGAACTGCCGCACCGGTCGCTCGACCTGATGTACCTCGCCCATCTCCTCCGGGCGCAGTCGCCTGCCCAGGGGAGCCGGCCCCTGGCGGCGGCAGCGGTCACGCTCGCACCACCACTCTCCGTCGTGGACGGGGGTGAGCAGTGTCAGACAGCGTCCGCAGCAGACGTACTCACCGTCGTACCGATAGCTGTCGGGAACCGGCAGGTAGATGCGCCTGATCAATTCGTGCACCGGCTCCAGGACCAGGTCGTTGAGGACCTCGAAGCTCTCCGGCGCGGTCAGGACCGGGCGGTTGACGAGCAGGCCGCGGAAGGCGGTGTAGGCCTCCTCTTCCCCGAACGCTTGGCACAGGCGCAGCGCGGTGTGGATGATCTCGCGGTCGCGGAAAGCGAGCGCGCTGTCGCGGGTGCGCTCGGCCCATTCGTGGCAGAGCTCGGTGGGCCGCCCGGAGTCCGCGTCGAGTAGCCGGTCTTCGGGGCCGATCGCGTCCGCGGGCAGGTCGGTCGGCCAGTCGGCGAGAGGCACTTCCCTGCACCAGGACACGAGCTCGGTGAGGCTCGCCGGGGGCGTGGCCTCCCTAAGCAGACAGGCGAGGACCGTGCGGTCCAGCGCTCGCTGGGCCTCCGGCGGGTAGGGCAAGGTGAACGCGTCAAGGCCAGTCTGCGCGTCGAGCGCGAGCATGGCGCCGGCCAGCGCACGGACCAGTGGAATGCCTTGGTGCGCGGCCCAGTCCGCGGCGGCGTCAGGCAACGTGTCGGTGGTCATCGGGCTTCTCCTGAAGCGGTGCACCAGCGGCGGACTTCGCAATCGGCGCAGTGGTCGCCGGGGGTGGGGGAGTAGGTCTCGTCGCTCGCCCATCCGGCGGCGAGCCCGGCGACGATCTCGCGCGCCTCGTTGTGAGTAGCCTGGTCAAATGGGTCGATCTCCTCGCAGACCGACCCGTTCTCCCGGAGGATCTCCAGCTCGATCCGCGACCGGCGGGGATCACCGCCGGGAACGCCGGTAGCCATCAGCAGGACGGCCAGCGCGAGCTGCGGAAATTCGCCGAGCAGGGAACGGCCTTCCCAGGTACGTCGCGACGCGGTCTTCGTCTCACGCCATACCCAGCCGCCTGATTCGGTGTAGAGCAGGTCGGGGTCGGCGATGACGACCGCATCCACGACCGGGTCGTAGGCGGCCAGACGCCACTGGGGACGGACAACTTCGCTCTCCGGCAACCCCTCAAGCGGGCAGAAGGCGCGATGCTCTTCGATCATGCGGACAGCGGGGCCCAGTTCCTCCTCCCTCAGGCCCGACAGCTCGGTAGGAAGTGGAACGTTCCGGCAAGAAGTCCGGGCACCTTGGCCGTGCCGGTCGTTCAGCCACGCATCGACGGCGCGGCCGCGGCGGATCGCCTCGTTCTCGATCCGGCCGTCCTTGATGTACAGGGCCCGGGTCAGATGGAAGCGCGCCGGGCAGGAGTTGTAGGCGCGCAGGTCGCTGATGGAGACGCTGCGCCGCTTGCGAGGACGGCGAGGGGCGGGTACACCCAGCAGCCCTGGAACTTCGGGAAGAGCTGCGCAGCCGAGTAGTCCTTCACAGGTCGTGCAGTCCGATCCCGGGCGCAGTGCCCGCCCGTCGAGGACGGCGCCGTACCGCTCCTTGGCATGCTCATCGAACTGGCGTACCGCCTCTTCGGCATCCCAGTCCGCCAGGACGAGAGGCTTGCCGTCGGCGAGGCCGACACCGATGACGCGGACCCGCTGCGGCTTGACCGCATCGGGCTCGACGCTCCGGTAAGGCTCGCCGAAGGACCCGCGAGCCGGTACTCCGGTCGCCGCGATCGCGGCGGCGGCCGCGATCTCCGCCTCCGACCGGTTCTCCTTGGCCGAGCCAATGGACGGAATCCAGATTTCCCGCACCGAGCCGTCCGGGGTGGCGTACCTTCGGCACCAGGCGGTGCGCTCGTACTGCACAACGCCTCTCGTGTCCGGCTTGCGCAGCCGGCTCAGTCCCACCCACTCGGTGGTCACAGGGAACGTGACCGGGTATCCGGCGGCCTGGTGCCGTGCCCGAGCGGCGAGGTAGGTCGGCACGGCTTCGAGTGCCCACGCGCGGTGCACGGGGTGACAGTTACGGGTGTGCCGTTCGTCCGCCAGTGCGGCCTGCACGCTGCTGCCACGGTGCTCGATGGCGTCGAGCAGGCTCTGCACCGGTGTGAAGAAGAAGTCCTGGATGGGCTTCCTGCGGGAGCGTTCGGGGGTCTGCGTCAGGAGCGGGCGGGCCCGCAGGGCCCTTCCCCAGGCGCAGGCGTCCGCTGCCGAGCGCAGCAGAGGCAGGCCGATCCGGACCACGTCGGATCGGCCGCTGAGGCCGGAAGGCATCGGGAGAGTGCTCACCACTACAGAGAACCGCACCATGTGAACTTAGTCAAGGGACGGTTAGTCTTCTGTCTTGGTAACGTATGAGCGTGAACACCACGCAGTGGGAGGACGCCATGCGGCCGGGAGACGTGCTCTTCGAGAGGTTCCGAATCGGCGCCTGCCTGAAGACGGGCGGCATGGCGCGTGTCTGGCTGGCCGAGGACTTGCACTCGGGGGAGACGGTCGCGGTCAAGGCACTCGGTCGCGACTACTGGTCCTCTCTGTACGACGTCGATGAGCGAGTCATCCGCAGTGAGGCGTTCAAGCGCTTCGAGCGAGAGCGGGATCTTCTGGACAAGTTGGCGGGCCCCGGCATCCCGCGACTGCTTGACCACGGCTTCTTCCGCAGGGGCCCGTGCCTGGTGATGGAGCTGATCTCGGGGAAGAACCTGCGGGACTTCCTCTCCCTCCATCAGCCGCCGCCGATGGTCGCGGCCGCCGCGATCGGTGTGCAGATCCTGGAGATCCTCGACAGGATCCACAAGGGCGGCGTCGTGCACCGCGATCTGAAGCCGCAGAACGTGGTGCTCGCGGACAACGGCGACGTCTACCTCATCGATTTCGGCATCGCCCTGCCCACCGACCCGCAGGCCACCCGCTACACCCGGCACGGCCACACTCCCGGCAGCACTGGCTACATGGCCCCTGAGATCATCCGGGGCGTGAAGGCTCCGACCTCCGCAGCCGACCTCTACGGCTTCGGCTGCATGCTCTACGAGTTCGTCACCGCGAAGCAGGTGTTCAGCGAACTTCGCGACCGCAGCATCGAGGACCAGCACCGCAGTGATCTTCCGCCGCGTCTTGACCCCGCGCGACACCCCGTGGGCGCCGACCTGGCCGACCTGACCTGGGGGCTGCTGCAGAAGGACCCCGCGATCAGGCCGAGCCTGGCCGACGGGCTTGGGGTGCTGCGCCGCTATCTTCCCCGGCTCGGGGACCCCGCCCCCTCGCCCCGGTTGCACCCGGATCCCACTCTGCCGTTCAGGGAAGGCCGCGAATCATCGCCCGTGCCCGCAGCGCCGACGCCCGTGCAGCGGCAGCGCCCATCTGTGAGGCGCAGGCAGATGCCGAGCCGCCGCGAGTTCGGCGACCTGCTCGACGCCGCCGAGCGCGAAGTGCTGGCGCAGCAGCCCGGCATACAGACGGATCGGGTGGTGGCGCGGCTGAGGGAGGTGGAAGCGGCATGGGGCCCGCGTGAGCGCCTCGTCGTACGGGCTCAGCTGGTCCGCGCGGATCGTGCGCGGCTCGAAGGGGACTGGCCCGGAGCCGGCAGGCTGTACCGCACCGTGGAGCGGACGCCTCTCGGCGCGAACGACGTGGACCTTCTCTTGGAAGCCCGCGTCGGCGTCGCCGAATGCCTGGTGCCGGAGAGGGACGACACCGAGGCGGCCTTGACCATGTGGAAGGCGGTGGTCGTCGAGCTTCGCGGCCTGTCCCGCTCGCCTCTCAAAGTGCATGGGCGCTGTCGCGAGTTCGCCGCGGAACTCGCCGAATGGGGCCGCCGCGATGAGGTCGAAGCGATGCTCAGCTCTCTCTGAGCCGGCCAGCGGCCAGAAGTTCCGTGAGCGTGCGCCTCAGCGTCGCACCCACGTTGCCCACCTCCGCAACGGCCTGTTCGAATCGCACCAGCCGACGATGGATATCGCCATATCGGCGCTGTTCGTCGATGGGGAGGCGAGGGACCAGGAGGCGCCGTGGATCCACGCGCGATGTGGTGGTGGCGTGTGTGCCGGCCTGCCGTGCGTTGAAGTGTGCGCGCAGGCAGGCGGCCAGGAACCATGGGTCGAGACGCTCGGTGTCGGGCCGGAGCCGATGGATGTACGGCCCCAGGACCGTGGGTGCCGCAACGTCCACCCATGCGCTGAACTCGGCCGACGGAACGACCACCACCACGTCGTTGGACGATGTCACGGTGATGCCCTTGTCCCGTTCGAGCTGCTCGACGTCCTCGGCGGTTATCCAGAACTGGGGTGGCTGCCCTTCCCGCAGGTCCGCCACGGTCAGCACCGGAACCCCGTCATCGGGCCGCTCACCCCGCTGTATGTATCCGTCCGGGATCGCCTGCCCTGGTGCCAGCGCGAGCGTGCCGGCTTGCTCCAGGTCGGCGACCGAGACGGCGTGGGTGTCCGCCACTTCCCGCACCACCTCGAGATCGCGCAGGACCTTCCCCAGATCCTGAGCTTCCTGCAGGCTCGAGTCGAACTGCCGCCAGGCGCGGCGATGATTGACGACCGATACCGACAGGCTGGTGGGGGCATGCCGGGCGGGAGTCAGATCGGTCTCCTCGCCGAGCAGGTCCAGGACCGGTATCTCGATGCTGCTCTCCCGCGCCTCACCTGCCATCGCGCCGAACACCCGATCTCGGACGGCGTCCCAATCGACAGCCTGAGCGCGGGCGGCTGACAAGGTAGCCCGGCAGTCGGCCGTGTCCACCATGAGGACGGAAGGAGCCGTCCGGCGCTGGGCCGGTGGCTGCAGGATCCACAGGTGCAGGCCGACCCCGAAAGGTGGAGCCGCGCCCGGGGGCAGGGCGATGACGGCTCTGAGTGACCCCGCACGCAGCATCGCCGCCCTGATGCGACGGCCCGCGCGTCGTGAGGCCACGGCGGGCGGCAGGAGAACGACGGCGACGCCGTCCTCGCCCAGCGACGAGACGATGTGCTGCACCCAGGCAAGCTCGGACTCGGTTCGTGGCGGCAGGCCGAACAGCCATCGTCGATCGGTCGCCAGCTCCGCGTGTCCCCAGTCGCGTTCATTGGTGGGCGGATTACAGAGGACCACGTCAGCGATAGCGGCAGGGGGTTCGCTCCGCAAGGTGTCGGTCGTTCTGAGGTCGATCTCGGGCGTTTCGGCCAGCAGTGACAATCTGGTTCTCGCCAGCATGGCGAGAACGGGGTCTCGTTCATGGCCGAGAAGCCGGCATGCGCCCTTCCAGCGTTCCGCGCCGGCCAGCAGTAGTCCGCCGACACCGCAGGCGGGATCGAGCAGTGTGCTGATCTTTTCCGGTCTGGCCCGGGCTGCCACTTCCGCCATGAACGAAGCGAGCGAAGCCGGTGTAGTGGTGATCTGACGGATATGCGTGCCGAGCCACCGGTCGAGAAGGTATTGGAAAGTCTCGCGACCGCCTTCATGCCGGGAGAGCTCAAGAGCCTGATCGACCAGTTGCTCTTCGTCGGGATCGAGCTCGCGGTGAGGCGCATCTCGCAGCCGGGCGCCGAACTCGGCGATGACCCGCCCCATGAGGTCACGATCGCCCAGAGCCTCAAAAGCCGGCCAGAGGCGTTCGAGTGAACCGGTGGACGACCCGAGCTTGTCGTTCTCACGCAGCCACTCCTCGACCTGGACCAGGGAGAACTGTGGGCTGGTGTCCGTACCGCTGACAGGGGAGGGGAAGGTGTGATGCCGTCTTCGCCAATTGCTGACGGCGGCCCGTCCGACCCCCGCGATGCGCGCGATCTCGGCGAGTGTCACCACGACAGGGCGCTCGCCCATGAATATCAAGCCCTTCCTGAACTCAGCCGCTCAGGTCTCCAGACCTTGGCACGACTCTGTTGACGCAGTTTTCATCATACCCTCCAGTAGGTGTAGTGACTAGAAAACTCGTACGCGTGTTCTAGAGTTACCGCTGAGACTGCTGGGCGACGAACGGGCTGGGCGCGCCGCTCCACGACACATAGAGCGCCTCGCGCGCCCGCGTGCAGGCGACGAAGAGCACGCAGCGCTCACGCAGTATGTCGCTCTCGTGCTGGAGCCGGTCCACCTCGGCCGGCGTGATCTCCTTCGCGAACGGCACGGCGCTCGCGGTCACCCCCACCACGGCCACGCAGCGGAACTCCAGCCCCTTCATGGCATGCATGGTGGCCAGGCGAATCCCCTCGGCGTTCGCCGCCGGCTGGTCCTTGACCTTGACCGCCGGGATGCCCCCCTCGGCCACCAGGCGGTCGTGGACCTTGTTCAGCAGGATGTTGAAACGGGTGCACACGGCGATCTCGCTCGGCCGCACCCCTTGCCCGAGCCACTCCCGCACCCGCTCCACGACCGCCGCGACCTCGGCCTGCTCGCCTGGGAAACCGGCCGTGCGCGGGCGCTTGCCGTGCAGCAGGGACCGGTAGCCGGACAGGCTCTCGTTGCCCTGCCCGCCCAGGTCCTCGACGAGCGACCCGTCGAGCAGGCCGGTCGACCAGATCAGGATCTCCGCCGTGCTGCGGTAGTTGATGCGTAGCCGGCCGCTGCGCCCGGCCACGGAGATGCCGAGCGAGCCGAGCGAGACCTTCGAGTCGTAGATGCGCTGGTGTGGGTCGCCGGTGATGAAGAGATCGTCCGGGCCGTCGAGGACGGCCGCGCGCAGCACTCGCCACTGCGCCGGGTGCAGGTCCTGCGCCTCGTCCACGATGACGTGGTCGAAGCCGTGGCGCCGCAGGTCGGAGCCGCCGAGCAGGCGGGTCGCCTCGGCGCAGAGCTGCAGGTGGGTGCTGACACCGCCGCCGCGGAGCTCCGCCGTGAACGCCTCGACCGCGTCCCAGACCTGCTCCCGCTGCCGCGGCCCGATCGCCGTGCCCCGGCCGCGCCTGGGCGCCTGGAGATATTCGGTCCGCGAGGTGATCCGCTGCGCGAGGACGACATGCCGGTACTCCTGGTGCAGGAACTGCTCGGTCCACGGCAGGTCCAGCCGCTTGATCACGCGCCGCCACATCTGCCGCTCGTCGGCGTCCCCGATCATCTTCGGCGTGCGGCCGGTCAGCGCCCGCACGATGCGGTAGGCGTAGGCGTTCACCGTGGTGACATCCACCCGCGCGAGCTGCTTCTCGTCGTCGAGAAGCAGCTGGAGATTCTCCCGCAGCGCCGCCGCGAGCGCCGTGGTGTACGTCGTGAGCAGGATCCGGCTGCCGGGGGAGCGGGTGAGCAGATGCTTGACCCGGTGCAGCGCGACCACCGTCTTGCCCGTCCCCGGGCCGCCCGTCACCTGCGCCGGCCCGTTGTAGGACGGGCGGTACGCGACGCGCCGCTGCGACGGATGCAGGAAGACCCGCCAGGCGGCGAACGGCTTGCTGAGCACGTCGGTCAGCTCGTCCGCGCTGCTGACCAGGGTGATCCGGGTGGTGGTGTTGATGATCGCCCGCTCAAGGCTCCGGTCCGCGTCGGCGAAAGCGTCGGCGGGGCGGCGCTCGGCCACGACCTGCTGGTAGACCTCCTGGGGCGAGAATCCCTCCGCGAGAAACTGCAGCACCTCGAACTGGTCCTCGGGCAGGAGGGAGGCGAACGCGTTCAGCTGCGGCTGGTCGATGATGGTCCGTACGGCGCGCAGGACCTGGTCGTCGATGCCGAGATCGCGCAGCACGGTGTCCGAGTGTGGGGCGAACAGCAGTGACGGCGCCTCGGCCGCGGCCTGCTCCAGGGCCGGGGTGAGCTGCTCGATGGCGACGACGTTGCGCACTTCCAGAGCATGCGTGGCGGAGTTGACGGTGTAGAGGCGCTTGGCCGCCCACCCGTAGGCCTCGTCGTGCGGCACGACGTTCAACAGCAGGAATGTGTCGGTCCCGTCGTCCGGGGCCAGGACCACCCCGCGCCAGTAGTCGGTGACGCGGATGGTCCGCATTCGCGGGTCCCGCGCGTTCACCACCGACTCCAGGTGCAGGCCCTTGTCGGCGTACAGCTCGGCGATGGACAGCTGCTGGAAGCGCTTCATGGCCTTGCGCACGCCCGCCTTGACCGGCTTCTCCAGAGCGTCGAAGCTCTCCCAGAAACTGTTGGCGAAGGCGAGCTGCGGCACGCGGAACCTCCCAAGCCGAGTGATGGATCACTAGGGTATGGGCGAGCGGTTCACCGAGGCAGGCATCTCAGAAGATAGCGGCGCTTCCCGGCGGATTCTGGAGTGACGTTGGCCGAGGAGGTCAAGTGAATCTCATCAAGCACCCCCTGACAGAGCTCGAGCAGCGCCTCATCGACGTTGCGGCAGACCAGGGGTATGAATTGACCCACCTGACGAAGTACGTCTGCGAGTTAGGCCAGACGAGAAGCGTGACGATCTACCTCGACCGCGAGTGCGCCCTCCGCCAGGTCGTCCAAATCATGATCCACCCGGAAACCCCTTCCGGGACACTCGAGGCGATCGAGGCCACCCAAGGTCTGAGCGTCAGCCCCGACTTGTCCCACAATTCCAACTTGCGTCGTTTCCCGAAGAGACTGAACAACGGCAAAGCGGAGATTTCGTTCGCTCGTTCAGTCGCATGCGCCGATATCACCGCCTTCGATCGCCTGCTACAGACGCTTGCGACGGAGTGACCCAATCCTGCGGGCCTGAGCCCTCCAATCTAGAACACTTCGTCGAGAAGCTGTGACGCTGCCTTGGGGTCCATCAGATTTGACCAGACCTGTTCAGCGGGTAGCAGATCGCGTTCGGGCAGGGTGTATTCGGGAAACCAAGCATCGAACGCGCAGCCGGGAACGCGAGAAAGGATCATCGCGGTCAGGTTGGTCGGGACTGAGCCGGTGATTCGAATCGCGACGTAGGTCTCGTGGCCATCGTCGGCGCGGACGATAACGCCAAGGCGGAACGTCGGGAAGTCCGCGGCATGCTCGTGGCCGTCATGTAGCGAGCCCCGGATGAGGGCACGCAGTTCGGTATTGAGGCGCAGTGCGAGTCGAGTGCCTGCCTCCAAGAGGTAACGATCGTGATCGTCCTGGTCGGGCAGGAGATGACCCACATACGTGTCGGTGGTCAACGGCTTGTCGTGCTCGGCGTTGTATCGCTGCCTGGCAGTACGGGCTTCCCTGTGCAGAGAGGCGTAGAAGTCGTCGTTGGACCCGTCCTCGCGGATGCCGGCAGCCACAAGCCAGTCCCGCACCTCGGAGTCGGGTTCGTCGGTTAGGACCGCACCTCGCCATCGGCCGGTCTTGACCTTGAAGAGGACGACGTCCTCGATGGCTCGGATCCGCTCATGAGGGATGTCAGGGGCGGCGAACTGCTCGTTTGCCTTCTGTAGGAGAGGATGGTCGATCTGGTCGAGTGTCGTCTGAGCCGAGGGGACTGGCAGACATAGGTCGTCGCGCAGGCATCTAAGCGTGGGGCGGACCGACATGAGATCAGTCCTCCCACTCGCCGACGCCGCCGAGCTGATCGATCTTCTCGCGTGACAGTCCGGTCAGCGCGGCGACACTTGAGCTGAGCGAGCCGTCCAGCACCTTCATGGACTCGATCATGCCTTTGCGGATCTCCTCACGGCGCTGCTCCAGATAGCCTCTGACGGCCTCGGACACGAGGTCCTTCTTGGTCATGCCGAGGAAATGCGCAGCCTGTGAGATCAACTCGTCCGTCGCGGGGTCGATCTTCAGGGGTGCTTGACGCTTCGGGGCAGCCATATCTATCCCTCCTGCGACCATGGTACCCAAGTACCTCAGCGTCTCTCGGGTCTCAGCAGGACTCACCTGGAACCTTGCCGGCATCCGTCGCTCCAAAGAATCTGAGGCGAGCCTGGACCAGCTCCTCGTCGGTGAAAGGTCCGTGCTGTCCCCGGTTCAGCAGGTCGGCGAACAGGAACCAGTGACGCAGCAGGAACTCTTGGTAGATCGGGTTGGCGATCTCTGGCGCTCCGGTTCCACGGACGAGACCCAGATTGCGAACGTAGGAGACGTCGTCGTCGGACAAAGCGTTCGTGCCCGGTGGTGTGCCCTCCATGACTGCCTGGATCACCCGTTCCGCCCGGGGCTCGTAGAGTCGCGCCATGAGAGCGTCCAGGTGGACGGGCCGCTCCTGGATCAGCCGCTCCTTGGCCTCATCGACGTGTGCAGTGGTGATGGCGCCGCTCGTCCCCATCTGGAACGTGATCTCGTAGGCGAGGGCGTTGACCAGCCAGGGCTGGCCCTGGGTCAGGCCGAAGACCCGGTCCACCGCGCCCTTGGTGAATGCTTGGCCGGTCGCCTGGGTGTGCTGGTCGTACAGGTCGGCGATCTGGTCGGTGGTGAAGTCGCCCATCCGCAGTGACTCGGTGATGATGGCGAACGGGCCGGCCGGATTCGACCAATCGCGGTTGCCGCCCGAGGCGACCTTGTAGTGGGGCACGTCGCGGTGCCCGCACAGCACCACGGACGAAGGGAAGGGACGGCCCTCATGCCGGGCGCTGTGGCCGTCGCGAAGCTGGCTGAGAACGCTGACCAGGCTGGCGCCCTGGAGGGCGTCGATCTCGTCCAGAATCAGGACTACCCGGCGGCGGCTGCGGCGGCACCATTCGCTCAGCGCCGCAGCGAACCGACTGCCCGGCGCTACCTGGGGCCAGGGATCCGGCGGCAGCAGTTCTTCGGGCAGTGTCGACAAGGCGGCGGCCTCGCGGAGCTTGTGCAGCAGAATCTCCTCCGCGGCGGCGTTGTCGTCGCCGGTCGTCCTGGCGGTCTCGCAGGAGAACATCAGGGCGGCGGTGTCGCCCTCGGCGTTCAGCTCGGACTCCAGGGTGTGCAGCGCGGTCGTCTTGCCGGTCTGGCGAGGCGCGTGGAGCGTGAAGTAGTGGTCCCTTTCGATGAGCTCACGCACCTGCCGGAGCTGCGGCGTGAGCGGCAGCATGTAGTGGCGCCTGGGGTCGCAGGGCCGATGCGTTCTCATGTTGTGAAACCGAGTAGCTGGAGTCCGTCGGCGGGGTGACTGCGGTAGTGGTCGGTGGCTGCGGCGATGTTGGTCCAGCCGATCAGGCGGGCCAGGCCGATGGCCAGGTTGCGCAGGCCGGCCATGATGCGGGG
>NZ_JBFAKL010000010.1:0-289586 GCF_040655715.1 Nonomuraea cavernae
ACTGCACTCGGGAGGGTGTGGGAGAGTAGGTCACCGCCGGACAATTGTTTGAGGAGGGCTCCACCGTTTGGTGGGGCCCTTCTCGCGTTTCAGGGCCAGGCCGCGGTGGCCGAAGGTCGTCGTGGTTACCGCGCTACGGCCTTTGAGGACCGAGTAGTCCTCGGACACCTGCATGACGACCAGATACTGACCCTCCGCGCGGATGCGCAACCACTCGGTGAGCCATGGTGTGCCTTCAGGCACCCAGTAGTAGGGCTCGTGGCTGCCGCCGGCGTCGTCGTGGATGTTGGCACCGGGCATGACCGTGAGGTCGGGGTTTTTCTCGGTGTGTGAAGAGGCGAACTCGATGGTGACGTCGGCGCAGTCCAGCGCCGGCAGGTCGCCGACGTCGTAGACATGGGAGGCGTCACGAGGATGTGCCTTGCCGCCGAATTCACGCCAGTGGTCTCGGATCCCGGCCGTGGCCGGACAGGGCTGAAACCGATCGAGGAGGGTGTCGAGGTCGCCGTTCCAGCTGTAGGCCCGGTACAGGGTCAACGTGCATTTGGCGGAGAAGTCCTCGGCGGCCTTGAGATCATCGTCGCCCCGGCGGCAGCGGTCGAGACCGCTGTGGCCCACTTCCTTCGTCAGCTGTCCGGCGCGGGCCGTCCAGTCGAGGCGCATGGTGAGCGCCTTCCTGGCGATGGCCCGTTGCGCCGTGACCTCCGCGGCCGTGGGCGTGATCGTGGGAGAGCGGACGGCGAGTTCCACGGCACAGGAGGACAGCACGAGCGCCACAGCCGAGAGCAGCGTGGTAGCGAGGTGTGTGGGCGGTGTCACACCGTGTGAGATGCGTGGACGGAGAGCAAAGTTCGGGAGCGGCAGGGAGTGGTCAGATGTGCAGCTCGCCGGAGACCACGGTCACGGCGCGTCCGGAGAGATGGACACGGTCGCCGTCGACCTTGACCCGCACGAGCCCGCCCCGAGCGGACAGCTGGGCCCCGACCAACTCGGCCCGGCCGAGTCGCTGCGACCAGTAGGGCGCCAGGGCGCAGTGGGCGGAGCCCGTGACCGGATCCTCGGGCACGCCGACGTTGGGTGCGAAGAACCGCGACACGAAGTCGGTCGACGAGCCGGCCGCTGTGACGATGACGCCCCGGGCGTCGATCGAGGTCAGGGCCTCGATGTCGGGGACGAGCGTGCGTACCGACTCTTCGTCGGGGAGCTCCACCAGCAGGTCGAGTTGGCTCCTTCCGACCTGCACCGGAGCGACTCCGAGCGCTTTTTCCAGACCTGCCGGAAGTGTGGTCGGTGTCACTTCTTTGGCTGGAAAATCCATCGAGATCAGGCCGTCGGGGGTGCGATTCACCGTGAGCCTTCCGCTGGCCGTACTGAATTCGACCGGGCCTGAGGCGGTGTCCGTCGAATAGAGGACGTGTGCCGTGGCCAGCGTCGCGTGGCCGCAGAGGGACACCTCGACCGCGGGGGTGAACCAGCGGAGCGAATCGCCGAGCAGGAAGGCGGTCTCGGACAGCCGCATCTCGGCCGCCACTGCCTGCATCCACGAGTCGGGAGCGGCGGACTCCAGCAGGCAGACCGCGGCGGGATTGCCCTGGAAAGGAGTGTCAGTGAAGGCGTCTACAGTGAACACGCGCATGAGTTGATGCTATCGGGGGAGAGATATCCAGATGAAACCAGACTGCTAGCGGGACAGAATGAAATTGGTTGTGGGCGTGTCGCATGGCGAACACGGAATCGTCGGTTACCGTCCAATGTGTAGGGACGTGCCGATTACGGTGAGTTCCTGAGGAAAGGACAAACCGATGGGGGCAGTGCGCAAGGTGGTGAGCTACCTTGGCCTGGGCGGGATTGATCACTACGACGAGCAGTACGACGATGAGCAGTACGAAGAGGAGTACATGCCGGCGACGGAGCGGGCCGCCAGGAGGTGGCGTGCGTCCGTTGACTCTTCACGGATCGTGATGATCCAGCCACTCAAGTACAACGACGCGCCGATGATCGGGCAGCACTTCCGTGACGGCCAGACGGTCATCATGGACGTGACGGGCATGCCGATGCCCGAGGCGACCAGGATGGTCGACTTCGCGGCGGGCCTGGCCTATGGCTGTGAGGGCCGGATCGAGCGCATCGCCGATCGGGTCTTTCTGCTGGCGCCGGCCCACGTGGAGATCGAGACGACCTAGGCTGCGCGCGGGCCGCGACGGATCAGCCGGGTGAGCTCGGCTGAGTCGTCTGCGGCCTGTTTTGCGCGCGCCTCCGCCTCGCGGGCGTAGGCATGCAAAGCCCAGACGGCCCCGTCGGCCAGCTCCTTGAGCTCGGCGATCCGCGCGGCCACGTACCTGCTGTCTGATTCGATGGCCTTACGGCGCCGCCAGAGCCGCCAGCCCGCGAGCCCGAACAGAGCCGCTGCCACCCCCGCGAGCAGCCAACTGGTCAGGGGCGCCCCGGCCAGGCAGCAGACGCCGGCGACGATCAGCAGGATGGCCGCCCACGGTGGGCGCCGGGGCGGCATTCCCTCGGCCACGATGGCGGCCTCGGCCTCGGCGAGCGACTCGTCATCGGGGCCTTCGGGACGGAGCAGGATGTGGTGACCGAGCAGAGTCACCGTGAGCGTGGCGGGTGGGGTGAGGCGGCAGTCGGCTTCGAGCTCCTCGGCCAGGCCGCGCAGAAGTGGCGCCGCCACATGCAGGGCGATCGCCGCCAGGTGCGGGTCGGCCCCCGGGCGCAGGTCGTCGAGCAGGTGTGAGGTCAGCGAGGCCAGCGGGCCCGGGGGGCCGCCGAGGCCGATGAGCGAGCGGAGCACGGCGAGTGGCTCGTCTTCGGCCCACGCCGTGACCGGGCTGCCGGTGCTGTTGGTGAGCGGTGTGGAGGAGTCGTGCTCCGCCTGTTTGGTCGAGGTGATCTCCGTGCAGCGGGCGCGCAGCCGGGCCAGTCGTGCGGCCGCCTGAGCGGGTCTGGCCAGCTCAGGGATCTCGGCCATCTCGGGGAAGTCGATCAGGGAGACCGGCACCACCACGGTGGGCTCGCCGGGGACGACCGCCTGCACCCACTGCCGCTGGTCGGCGTGGTCGGGGACGCCCAGCGCGTCGAGCTTGCGGAGCACGAAGATCTTCCCGGCCGGACCGTAGGCGCCTCTGGCGGCGGCCAGCCAGAGCGAGCGCTGCCCGTGGGTCACCGGCTGGTCGACCGAGAGCTCACCGAAGGCGGTGCCCAGCCAGGAGGCGTGGATGCGGCTGCCGTGGCCCGCGACGGCCAGGGCCAGGCAGAGGAAGAGGGCGGTGCGCTGCTGGTCGCGCCCGGCGGCCCTGCTCAGTGGCTCGAGTGGATCGTCTCCGGCGAGGAGCGCCACCAGGGCCTGGACGGCCGGCGGCAACCAGTCGCCGGGGATGTCGTCGAAAGCCGGTGCGGTCGGAGGCACGGTGCCATTGGCGGCAAGGTGTGCCAGCAATGCCTCTGCGTAGCGGTGTAGCTCTGTCGTCGCTTGGGGGTTGGCAGTCAGGTCCGTGCTCAAGGCAGAGAACTCCCCCATCTTCGGCCCGGTTCATGACCGCGTAAAGCCTATCGGTGGGCGCGCCAACGAGGTGGAGGCGCGCCCACAGAGGGTGTCACATGCGCTCGGGAACCGGCACGCCCAGCAGATCGAGCCCGGACTCCAGCACCCGGAGGGTCAGCGCGCACAGCGCCAGCCGAGACGCGCGCGTCTCGGCGTCGACGCCCTCCTTGAGCACCGGGCAGCCCTCGAAGAAGGCGGTGAACGCCGCGGCGGTCGCGTAGATGAACGCGCACAGCCGGTGAGGTTCGTTCAGCTCGGCGGTCTTCTCCACCGCGGCGCCGAAATCAAGCAGCTGGAGGGCCAGTGCGCGCTCGGCCGGATGGCCCAGGACGATCGGGCCCGTGGCGGTGGCCGGGTCGACGTCGCCCCTGCGGAAGATCGAGCGGATCCTCGCCTGGGCGTACTGCAGGTAGGGGGCCGTGTTGCCGGTCAGGCTGAGCATGCGGTCGAAGTCGAAGACGTACTCGCTGTCGTGGCTGATCGACAGGTCGGCGTACTTGACCGCGCCCATCCCGACGGCGTGGGCGATCTCGTCGCGGGCCTCGTCGTCGTAGCCGCGATCGGCGATCACCGCGGTGGCCCGGTCGACGGCCTCCTGCAGCAGGTCCATCAGCTTGATGGACTCGCCGGAACGGGTCTTGAACCGGCGCCCGTCCTTGCCGAGCATCATGCCGATCTGGACGTGCTCCGCCGACACGGTGTCGGGCAGCCAGCCCGCGAGCCGGGCGGCGGCGAACACCATACGGAAGTGGAGCGCCTGGTCAGCGCCCACGACGTAGAGGATGCGGTCGGCCTTGAGGTCGTGGACGCGGTAGCGGATCGCCGCCATGTCGGTGGAGGCGTAGCCGTAGCCGCCGTCGCTCTTCCTGACGATGAGCGGGAGCGGCTTGTCGTCGGAGCCGCTGAAGCCGGGCGGGAAGACGCAGAGCGCGCCCTCGCTCATCACGGCCACTCCTGAGCTCTCCAGGTCGTCGCAGGTCTTCTCGAGCATCGGGTTGTACATGCTCTCGCCGGCGATGTCGGCGTCGGTGAGCGTGACGCCGAGCATGGAGTAGAGCTTGTTGAAGTAGCGGACCGTGGCGTCCATGAAGACGTGCCAGAGCCGGATGGTGTCGGGGTCGCCTGACTGCAGCGTGGTCACCCGGACGCGGGAGCGCAGCTTGAACGCCTCGTCGCCGTCGAACTTCTGCCGGGCGGCCTGGTAGAACTCGGTGCCCATGCCGGCTTCGAGCTGCGCGACCGCGGTCTCCTCGCCGATGTCGAGCAGGTGCTCGATCAGCATGCCGAACGGGGTGCCCCAGTCGCCCAGGTGGTTCTGCCTGACGACGGTGTTGCCGAGGTGCTCGTGGATGCGGGCCAGCGAGTCGCCCACGATCGTGGTGCGGAGGTGGCCGACGTGCATCTCCTTGGCCGCGTTGGGCGCGGAGTAGTCGATCACCACCGTCTGCGGCGGCATGGTCGTGCCGACGCCGGTGCGCGGGTCGGCCAGCATGCGCGCGGCGCCGGAGGCGATCCACGAGTCGTCGAGCGTGATGTTGAGGAAGCCGGGTCCACTGACCTCGACGGTGCCGGGAAAGTCGGACAGCTCGGCGGCGAGGGCTTCGGCGACCTCCCGCGGGGACCGTCGCAGTCGCTTGCCCAGGCTCATCGCGACGTTCGCCTGGAAGTCGGCGAACTGGGAGGGCCGGATCAGCGGGTCTGCGTCGGCGTGCTCGGGGCCGAACGCGTTGGCCAGCGCCTGCTGGACGCGCTCGGTGAGCACCATTTGCGGGTCGGTCATGAGCTAAGGGTACCGGCGACCTTGACCTCGACGCGGTGCGCGGACTCGGGTTTCCGCGCGGCGTCTCGACGCCGGGTTCAGCGGCGGCGGTGGTGCTTCTGCGCCGTGGCGACCCGGTCACCGATGGTGGACACGATGCCGTCGGCGGACAGGTCGACGGCGAGCTGGCAGGCGGCGCTGATGCCCGCCGCTCTGGACGAGCCGTGCGCGATGACGACGGTGCCGTTGAGGCCGAGGAGCACCGCGCCGCCGTGGGCCTCGGAGTCGAGGCGGCGGTGGAGCTCGCGGATGCGCGAGCGCTGCATGAGCGCACCCAGCTGGGCCACCCTGCTGTCGCTGATCGTCTCCCTGAGCTCGCGGAACGCGTAGCGGACGGCGCCCTCCATGGTCTTGAGCGCCACGTTGCCGGTGAAGCCGTCGGTGACGATCACGTCCACGCTGCCGGTGAGCAGGTCGAATCCCTCGATGTTGCCGGTGAACCGGATGCCGGGGGCGGCCTGGAGCAGCTCGTGAGCGCGTTTGACCAGCTTGTTGCCCTTTTCGGCTTCGCCGCCGATCGTGAGCAGGCCGACTTTCGGCTGGGCGATGTCGTAGGCCAGCTGGGCGTAGACGGTGCCCAGTTGGGCGAACTGCACGAGCATCTCGGGTTTGGTGTCGGCGTTGGCGCCCGCGTCCAGGAGCAGTGTCGGGTGGGGCCGCGTGGGAAGCGCGACGGCTATGGCCGGCCGGAGCACGCCGTGCTGGGCCTTGAGCCTGAGTCTGCCGGTGGCCACGACTCCGGCGGTCGAGCCGGCGGACACCACCGCGGACGCGTCGCCTCGTCGTACGAGATGGCAGGCGATGGCGATGCTGGAGCGGGGGCGGCGCAGGCTGGCCAGGGCGCCCTCGTCCATCGCCAGGGCCTCCTCGGCCCGGACGATGGGGATCTCCCTGGTGGCGTCGTGGTCGGCGAGGGCCTCGTAGAGCACGCGCGGCGAGCCGACGAGCACGACCGCCAGCCCGCGCTCGCGCACGGCGTGCACCGCTCCCGCGACCATCTCGTGCGGTGCGTGATCGCCGCCCATGGCATCGAGTGCTATCGGCTTGCTGTCGGACACTGGTCACCTCGTACGGGCATGCGAACCCGTCGTCACCGATGGGAAACGCAGGTTCGGGTATGTCCGCATCGTAGGCAGGGCGGATGCCCAGGTTAACGGGCGGGTGGGGGACCGGCGCCGGCTACCTCAGGTTCCAGTCGGAGATGCCGCGCGAGACGATCACCTTGGAGAACATCGATCGGCCCACGATGCGGATGAGCGGCCCGTCGCCCTCGGATCCTCCTGACACGTTGCGCTTGCCGAACATGGAGGCGCCCTCGTCGATCACCCGGGCGTGGTCGGGCACCCGGACGATCATCTTGCTGAACCGGGCGTCGGCCTCGATCGTGATCTCGCGGCCGGGCAGCACGGCGTCGGACAGGTCGACGATGAGCGCTCCGAAGGTCGCGGAGAGCCTGGTGTGCCGGGACGCGACCCAGCGGCCCTTCCTGATCACCTTGCTGAACTTGGAGTCGATCGTCTGCTGCTCGACCACGCTCGGCACGTGTGACGAGGTCACCTGGGGTAGGTCAGTAGTGAGGGGGACGAGTTCGCCCACGGTCTTGGCCGTGTAGGCCGCGTCCAGACGGTCGGCGTGCTCGACGCTGGTGAGTCTTCCGGTGGCGAGTGCCTCGCCGAGCACCGCGGCCACGCGGTCGCGGTCGGCGTCGGAGGCGCGCAGGGCAGGATCGTCGGTCGTCACGGTTAGCCAGTGTGCGTCGCATCGCGATATGTCGCGAGTAGTCATTCTTTGAGAAAGCTTGGAGCCCAGGGGAACCGTAGCCACCACCCCTCGCGTCCCGATATAAGAGCCGTAGACGCGCGACAGGGCCGTGAGGTTTACAGCGGAACGAACAAAAAAGATGGGAAAGGCCTAGTGATCTTGAACCAGGCAGGAACGCGACGCTTCCGGGCATATACGTCCAAGCATCTCGATGACCTCCTGCAGCGGGCAGGGCTCGGCGACGAGGAGCGGCTGAAGGTCCGTGCCGTCGCCACCGTGCTGCCCTTCCGGACCAACGCCTACGTTGTGGACGAACTCATAGACTGGTCGGCAGCGCCCGACGATCCGATCTACCGCCTGGTCTTCCCTCAGGAGGACATGCTTCCCGCCGCCGACGTCGCCAGGCTGGCCGACCTGCTCAAGGCCGAGGCGCCCAACGCGGAGGTACAGGCCGAGGCCAACAGGGTGCGAGCGCAGCTCAACCCGCACCCGGCCGGGCAGATGGAGCTCAACGTGCCCCGCATCGGCGTGGAGCCGGTGCCCGGCATGCAGCACAAATATCCGGAGACCGTGCTGTTCTTCCCCAAGCAGGGGCAGACCTGTCACGCCTACTGCACCTACTGCTTCCGGTGGGCGCAGTTCGTCGGCGACGCCGACCTGAAGTTCGCCTCCGACGACATCGACCAGCTCGTGCGCTACCTTCACGAGCATCCCGAGGTCACCAGCGTCCTGATCACCGGCGGTGACGCCATGATCATGGGTGAGCCGGTGATCAAGCGCTACATCGAGCCGCTGCTCGGGGTCGAACAACTCGAGTCGATCAGGATCGGCACCAAGGCGCTGGCCTACTGGCCGCAGCGCTTCACCACCGACCCCGACGCCGACGCCACGCTCGAACTCTTCGAGCAGGTCACGGAGTCGGGCAAGAATCTCGCCTTCATGGCCCACTTCACGCACCCGCGGGAGCTGGAGTCGCCACTGGTCGAGTCCGCGGTTCAGCGGATCCTCGGCAGTGGCGCGACGATCAGGACCCAGGCGCCGATGATCAGGTCGATCAACGACGACGCGGCCCTGTGGTCGGGCATGTGGCGGCGACAACTCAGGATGGGGATGATTCCTTACTACATGTTCGTCGAGCGCGACACCGGGCCGCAGGACTACTTCGCGGTGCCGCTGGCTCGTGCGTACGAGATCTTCAGAGACGCCTATTCGACGATCTCCGGGCTCTGCCGTACGGTACGCGGGCCCTCCATGTCGGCCACTCCGGGCAAGGTGTGCGTCGACGGGGTCGCCGAGATCGCCGGCGAAAAGGTGTTCGTGCTCCATTTCATCCAGGCTCGCGACCCCGCACTGGTCGGCCGGCCGTTCTTCGCGCGGTACGACCCGTCGGCGGTCTGGCTGACGGATCTGCGACCGGCCTTCGCCGATCGTTTCCCGTTCGAGCCGACCGGCGAAGCCGCGCTGCTGACCGCCTGAGCGGTCAAGCGCATCTCCCGCTACCTCAAAATCTGCGCCCCCGGTCCGTGACACCGGTCTTTACCGGGACCTCGTCGACGGGCCGCCGGGCGCGGATCCGAGTGGCGGGAAACGCCACGGGAAATTCCGAAATAGTCGCTCGGCATTTCATCATTTGTCTCCCCGCTCGTCGCCTCTTCCATGATCTATGACTGGCCGTAAAGCCTTTGTCGCACAGGTTTTCCGGCGCCTTCACGGGTCTGGGCGGAGTGATACAACTGCGTCGGTAGCTCAGCCGGGACGGCGTGCATCGTGTGGTGCCCACAGCGTGTACGCCACGGCATTCGGGGGGTTATCGATTCGCCCATCCATTGCATTCGAGAGCGATCGATCACGAGCCGGGAAGGCAATCATGAATCGAATGATCAAGGCGGCTGCGGCCGTCGCAGCATTCGGGCTGGCGGGGGCCATGGCCGCCACGCCCGCCCACGCCCAGGAGCGACATCTCGCCACGGAGTCCGTCGGCGACGGGTCGGCCGGCGGCCCGGGCCGGCTGCTGGGCGGCCTGCTCGGCGGCCTCTGGGCGGGCAAGGACGCGGCGGTCACCGGGACGAGCGGGACCGCGGCTCCGAGCGACACAGCGAGCACGTCCGGCACGTCCGGCACGTACGCGGCGCGCCGGGCCGGCAGCCCGCTGTCGCCGCTGGAGACCGGCTCGTCGGTCGCCGGCCTGCCCGTCGGCGCCCGGCTGCTGGGCGCGCTGCCCGGCGTCGGCGGTCTCGGCGGTCTGACCGGCATGGTGCCGGGCGGGACGGTCGAGGGCCGAAGCCCGATGTCCGCGGTCAATGCCCCCTTCCAGGGCGGCCGGACGGCCCTGGACAAGGCCGGCGTGCCGTCGGCCGGCAGGCTGCTGGGAGGCACGCTGTACGGTGTCGCCCGGCGGTCAGGGGAGCGGGCGAGGCTCGCGATCGGCAGCGCGCTGTCGAACGAGCCGTCGGCCGAGCTGGGCCCGGTCGTGGGGCGACTGTTGCCGCCGGAGATGGCTCCGGTGGTCGAGACGCTGCCCGGCACGGCTCGGATCGCCACGCTCGACGGCTCGGCCCCTCTCTTCCGGAGCGCCATGGCGCGTTAGCTCACCGGCGCCCAGGACGAGCAGGCCATCTCGTCCGGTTGGGCCGCTGGAGCACGGACCAGCGCGGCCACGGGCTACTCAGGCCGCCACTACATGGTCATGGTGCCCGCCGGATCTCGCCGTGGGGCTGCCGGGAGGTGCGCGAACGTCTCAGGTGCCGACGTTCGGGCGGCCTGCCGTACGGGCCACGAGGCGAGCGGGCGGGCGCCGAGATCGCCTGGGCAGTGTGTTCCCGAGCTCTCGACACTGCCTTCATCACACTCACGTGAAGGGTCGCGCACGCCCCGGGTGCCGGGCGTCAGAGCGACCGGCCACGTAGGTTACGGGACCGTCCGCGCGAGCGAGCGGTCTCATGACGGGCCCAGGTGGACGCGCCTGAGCCCGGTGCGCACGTGCCGCGTCGCCACTGCAGGGCAGCGGCGCGGCGCGGGGCGCACCCGCCGCCGGCTCCGATCTTCGGGGCCGGCGGCATCCTTGTGTCCGGACCCCTTCGCGGCCGTCTGGACGGTGCCCTGCCGTGACCGGAGGGTGGGGCGAATCGTCTGTCAGAGGAGGCGGAGGCCGGTGCGACGGCCGATCTGGGCCTGCAGCCTGGCCATCTGCCAGTGGAGCTCGATGAGTTGCTCGGTCAGCTGGGTCGGGGGTATGTCTGACACGTCCTCGATGGCCAGGTGGTCGATCGCGGCCGAAAGCTCTCCCATCGCGCCCCCACTCCATCTCTACTCGTCTCGAACCAACGTTCGAATCATAGCGGAACGGGGGTCACGGTGTCGGGAATTCGTCACTCGCGTCGCTCACGTGACCACGCCGGAGGCAGGTCACGGGGCAGGTGAGATCGCCGCGGGGCGCGCAGCACATCGCCGGCAGCGTGCCGGCCTGGCGCGATCCCCGCTGTGCCACGACGGCGGGGGATGACGCTGCGGAGCGTCATCCCCCGCCAAGCACCCCGGGCTGTCCTTCGTGTCCCTGTGAGCTGAGCATCCCCGTGCAGGGCTGATCGAGACCGTGGCCGAGCAGGGTGACCGCCGGGCCCGGCTGAGATCAGCTCGTCGCCCGCCAGGGGGCGACGAGAAGGTCGATCGTCTTGGGAGCGTCTTCGAGGAAGGCCTGGTGCACGTACCAACCGTCGGGAGCGGTATCGATGGGCTTCTGGGTGGCGGGCCAGCCAGCGGCGCTGGGCGGCGGTCTCAGGCTCGCTGAGGACTCCTTCGACCGCCGCGTTCGACTCCGAGGGAGGCGTAGAAGGCGCTGTCCGGCTCGCTGAGGCTCTTGGATGGCGCGCTGGCGGCGGCCTCCATGGTGGTCGACGGCGTGCTGTCCGGAGCGGAGTGAGGTCAGGGGGTAGGTGAGATCGCCGCAGGCGCGCAGGCCGGAAGTGGGGCGCGGCGAGAAAGCAGGGCCGGTCTGGTCGAGCGTCAGCCCTTGTTGTAGGCGGCGAGGACCTCTTTGGGGTCGCCGTCCATCTTGATCTTGCCCTTGTGCAGCCAGATGACGCGGTTGCAGGTCTCCTCGATGACCCGGAGGTCGTGGGCGACGAGGAAGACGGTGCCGGCCGACTCGCGGATCTGGCGGATGCGCTGCTCGCTCTTCTTGCGGAACTCGCGGTCGCCGGTGGCCAGGGCCTCGTCGATGAGCAGCACGTCATGGGTCTTGGCCGAGGAGATGGCGAACCGCAGCCGGGCGCCCATGCCGGAGGAGTAGGTGGACATCGGCAGCTGGACGAACTCGTCGATGCCGGAGAAGTCGACGATCTCCTGGTATTTGTCCCTGACCTCGGCAGGGGTCATGCCCATGGCGTAGCAGCCGAGCACGATGTTGCGCTCACCGGTGAGCTCGCGCATGAGGGCGGCGTTGACGCCCAGCAGCGAGGGCTGCCCGTCGGTGTAGACGGCGCCGGCGTGCGGCGGCAGGAGACCGGCGATCGCGCGCAGCAGCGTGGACTTGCCCGAGCCGTTGCGGCCCACGACGCCGATGGCGTCGCCGTGGTAGGCCACGAAGGAGACGCCCTTGACGGCGTGGACCTCCTTCATCTGCGGGCGGCCCTGGCGCTTGAGGATGCGCGTGAGGGCGTTGACGGCGTTGCCCTTCTCGACATCGGTGGCCGCGCCGTAGACCCGGTAGACGATGTGCAGATCGTCGACGATGACCGTGGGGGTCCCCGTGGGAACGTCAAGGGGAGGCTTGCCGGCCGGCGCCGGGTTGGGGTGCACCCTCACGTCCTTTTTCGGGACGGCGGGCTCCTCGCCCTTCACCTGTGATAGCTCCTCGGTCAGCTCAGCCACGCCCGTACCTCTCTTCGGCACGCCAGAAGTACCAGAAGCCGAGGCCGAGTGCGAACACTGCCCAGAATACGCAACTTATCCACACCATCCCCGGCGGGTTGTGCTTCTGGATGAGGATGTCGCGCATGAACTCGATGTAGGAGGCCGCGGGGTTGAGGTAGTACATGGCGTCGGCCACCCATTGCGGCAGGCCGGCGCTGCCGACCACCTTCTCCTGGATCGAGAAGAACACACCCGAGGCGTAGAGCCAGGTGCGGGTGATGAACGGCAGGAGCTGATTGAGGTCGCGCATGGAGGAGCCGAGCCGCGCCATCACCAGCCCTGTGCCGATGTTGAACATGGTCTGCAGCAGCAGCACGACGGGGATCATCAGCCAGAACCACGTCGGGAACTCGCCGGTGAGGATCACGATCAGGAACAGCACGCCCATGGAGATGGCCAGCTGCTGCAGCTCCTGGATCGTGTAGGCCAGAGGGAGCGAGGCGCGGGGGAAGTGCAGCGCCCGGATCAGCGACAGGTTGCCAGAGATCGACTTGGCGCCCGCGGCGACCGACCGCTGGGTGTAGGTGAAGACGAATATCCCGGTCAGCAGGAACGCCGGGTAGTTTTCGATGTTGCCCTTGCCGCCGAGGACGATGCCGAACATCACGTAGTAGATGGCGGCGTTGAGCAGGGGCGTCAGGATCTGCCAGAGCTGGCCGAGCGCCGAGCTGGAGTATTTGGAGACGTTGCGCGAGGTGGCGTACGTGAGGATGAAGTGCCGCCGCTCCCAGAGCTGGCGCACGTATACCGGGAACCTCGGCCGCGCGATGGCACGGCGAAGCCCGTATCTCTGGGCGAGCTTGGCCAGCGGCTCCTGCCCGCTCCGGCCGCCCGCCTGGGCGTCCGCGACAGCGGATTCCGGCTGACTCATGGCTAGGACTCTATTGGATCCGGCTCGGTGGAGTGCCTGCCGCGGGGGTCGCGACAGACAGTTGGACGGGGCCTTGGGGCATGTGGTTCCAAAGCGCCGTCAAGACTTGCACAACGGTAGCCCAGCCACCCACCGGATGAGGGGCAAGGCGCGAGCAGTCTCAGCTAGAAGGTATTTTTGCTCGTGGTTCACGTCCGAGACTGTGCCCTTCTGACGGTTTTGCGAAACTACGGACCGTTTGTGACTAATGACTGTGACGTTAGGTAGGCGCACGTGTGACCGAACTGCAATGCGCCAGAGACTCGCTGGTAGCACGTAGTGAGGGATAGTCGCGATCGACTGGCAGGGCGTCGGCTGGTTTGACCATGTCAGCCAAACTCGGGGGGCTTACAAGGAAATCCCCCGTCAGGCTGCTCACGATCACTGCAGCTCAGCGCTAACGCCCACCTGTAGAGGGAGGATCTTTTTACCATGCGTGTTACTAAGGGCGCACAGATCGTCGCCGGTACCGCGCTGCTCGCCATCGCGGTAGCCGCGTGTGGCGGCGGCGCGTCGACCGGAGACTCCGGGACCAGCGCCGACACGCCGGTCCGGATGGAGCTCGGCGAGCCGCAGAACCTGCTGGTCCCCTCGAACACCACTGAGTCCGAGGGCGCAGAGGTCCTCGCCTCGCTGTTCGAGCCGCTGGTCAACTACGACGAGAACAAGGAAGTCGTCGAGGCCGCTGCCGAGTCCATCACCACCGAGGACAACAAGGTCTGGACGATCAAGCTCAAGCCGGGCTACACCTGGCACAACGGTGAGCCCTTGATCGCGCAGAACTACATCGACGCTTGGAACTTCGCGGCCAACCAGGACAACGCTCAGGGCGCCGGTTACTTCTTCGGCCGAGTCGAGGGCCACGCCGACCTCAACCCTGGTGAGGGCAAGCAGGTCACCACCAAGGAGATGAGCGGTCTCAAGGCGGTCGACGACACGACCCTCCAGGTCACCCTGACCGCTCCGTTCTCCCAGTTCCGCACCATGCTGGGCTACACCGCGTTCTACCCGCTGCCCAAGGCCGCCTTCGGCGCCGACGGCAAGGTGACCAACGAGTACGGCGAGAAGCCGATCGGGCAGGGCCTGTTCAAGCTCGACAAGCCGTACAAGAAGGGCACCGACCAGAGCATCGAGCTGTCGGTGTACGACAAGTACCCGGCCAAGAAGCCGAACGGCTGGACGAAGCTCCAGTTCAAGCTCTACAACAGCGCTGAGACGGCGTACAACGACCTCCAGGGCGACAACGTCGACATCCAGGACCAGCTGCCCGCCTCGGCGATCGCCAGCGCCAAGACCGCGCTCGGTGACCGCTACACGGACCAGCCTGACGCCGGCATCGGCTACATCGGCTTCCCGCTGCAGTACAACGACGAGTACAAGGACGTCAAGGTCCGCGAGGCCATCTCGATGGCCATCGACCGGAAGACGATCGCCGAGACGGTCTTCGCCGGCACCCGCGCGCCTGCCGACGACTTCATCAACCCGGCCATCGCGGGCTACCGCCAGGGCGCCTGCGCCGCCTGCACCTACGACCCGGGCAAGGCCAAGGAGCAGTACGCCGCGGCCAAGGGTCCGGCCAAGCTGGAGCTCGGCTACAACGCCGACGGTGGCCACAAGGAGTGGATCGAGGCCGTCGCCAACAACCTCCGCGCCAACCTTGGCGTCGAGGTGGGGGTCAAGCCGTTCGAGAAGTTCGCCAACATCCTGGACGACCTCGACGCCAAGAAGTACAAGGGCATGTTCCGCATGGGGTGGGCCATCGACTACCCCTCGCCCGAGAACTACCTGACGCCGATCTTCTCCACGGGCGCCATCACCACGGGCTCCAACTACGCCGGCTACTCCAACAAGGAGTTCGACGAGGCGGTCGCCAAGGGTGACCAGGCGCCGACCCCTGAGGAAGGGCTCAAGCTCTACCAGCAGGCGGACGACATCCTGATCAAGGACCTCCCGTACATCCCGGTGTACTTCTACCGGAACAACTCCGGGCACTCCACCAAGGTCAAGAACGTCAAGATCAACCTGCTCAACCAGGTTGAGTGGGCTGACGTCGAGAAGGCCTGACGTATTTTCCGGGGGTGGGCGGCACCGTCGCCCACCCCTTGAGAGCCAGCCGTGAAGGCAGTCGCTTGGGCCGTGCAACCCGAGGCCCCCAGGGGCTGCCTTCTGGCGTGTACGGGAGGCTTGTATGGGCCGTTACATCATCCGGCGCCTGATCCAGGCGATACCAGTCCTGCTGGGCGCCACCCTGTTCATCTTCGCCATCGTGTTCGCGCTACCCGGAGACCCCGTCGCGGCACTGGCCGGCGAGAAGCGGCAGGATCCGGCGATCGTCGCGATCATCCGCGACCAGTATCACCTCAACGATCCGCTGCTCCTGCAGTACTGGCACTACATCAGCGGCCTCCTGTTCGAGGGCGACCTCGGCAAGACGTTCGCCGGTGTCCCCGTCTCCCAGTTGCTGGCGGGCAAGCTCCAGGTCACACTGAACCTGGCCCTTGTCGCGCTGGTCATGGAGGCGGTCATCGGTGTCATGCTGGGTCTGTGGGCGGCGCTGCGCCGCGGCCGGGCCACCGACACCGGGATCCTGGCCTCGACGCTGCTGCTCATCTCGGTCCCGACGCTGGTCACCGGTTTCGTCCTGCAGCTGTGGCTGGGGGTCTGGCTGAAGCAGGTCACGGGCACCGAGATCTTCCCGATCGCGGGAGCCACCCAGGGGCTGAAGTCCTATCTGCTGCCCGGTTTCGTGCTGGCGGGCACGTCGATCGCCTATCTCACCCGGCTCACTCGAACGAGCCTGGTCGAGACGCTGAGATCCGACTACATCCGGACGGCCACGGCCAAGGGCCTGTCCAGACGAAGAGTCATCGGCAGGCACGGGTTGCGCAACGCGTTGATCCCGCTGGTCACCTATCTGGGAGCCGACCTGGGTGCCCTCATGGGAGGCGCGGTGATCACTGAGACGATCTTCAACCTGCCCGGCATCGGCAACCAGCTCTATCAAGGCGTTTACCTGCGTGAGCAACCGATCGTCGTAGGTATCGTGACCATCCTGGTGTTGGTGTACATCCTGGCGAACCTGATCGTCGACATGCTGTACGCCGTGCTCGACCCGAGGATCCGCTATGAGTGACACCCCACAGGTCCAACCTGTGCCCCAGGAGACCAGGACACTGACCACGGATCCGGTCGCGGCGACCCCGCCGCCGGTGAAGCGCCCGAAGGAGGCCAAGCCGGCCAGCCTGTGGGGCGACGCCTGGCACGATCTGCGCCGTAGGCCGATGTTCATCATCTCGCTGGCGCTCATCGGGATCCTGCTGGTCATGTCGTTCTGGCCGTCGCTGTTCTCCTCGATCGACCCGTTCTCGGCGAGGACCTGCGAGCTGTCCACCGCCCGGCAGGGGCCCAGCGCGGGTCACCTGTTCGGCCGGGACAACCAGGGCTGTGACGTCTACGCCAGGACGATCTACGGCGCCCGCAACTCGATCGTGATCGGTGTCACCACGACGGTCATCACCGCCCTGGTGGGCGGCCTGCTGGGTCTCATCGCGGGCACCCGCGGCGGCGTGGTCGACACGGTCACCTCGCGGATCACCGAGATCTTCTTCGCCATCCCCTCCATTCTGGGCGCGCTGCTCATCACGGCCACCTTCCGGGATCAGAACCTCGGCATCTGGATCGTGGTGATCGCGCTGTCGATCCTGGCCTGGCCGATGACGTTCCGCATCATGAGAGCCGCGGTCATCACGGCCAGAAGCCAGGACTTCGTGCTCGCGGCGCGCGCTCTGGGAGCCAGTCAGAGCCGCATCATGTTCCGGCACCTGCTGCCGAACGCGGTCGCTCCGGTGATCGTCGTCGCCACGATCAATCTCGGTGGCTTCATCGCGGCCGAGGCGGCGCTGTCCTTCCTGGGAGTCGGTGTCCAGTCGCCGGACATCTCCTGGGGACTGATGATCGCCGATGCGCGCAACCGGTTCCTCGAGGCGCCGCTGCCGCTGGTGTTCCCCGCGGTGTTCCTGAGCATCACCGTGCTCGCGTTCATCATGATGGGCGACGCCGTCCGTGACGCGCTCGACCCGAAGCTCAGGTAGGAGGGGGGATCAGATGAGAAAGAGGTCACCGGACGTGTTGCCCGCCGAGGGAGGGCTGGGCGACGCACCGCTGCTGGCTCTGGACGACCTGCACGTGGAGTTCGGCACGCGGGCGGGCGTCGTGCGCGCCGTCAACGGGGTGAGCTACACGCTCCGCCCCGGTGAGACCCTCGCGGTGCTGGGCGAGTCGGGATCCGGCAAATCCGTGACCGCTCAGGCGATCATGGGCATTCTGGACATGCCGCCCGCTCGGATCCCCAAGGGGGAGATCCGGTTCCGCGGCACCGACCTGCTCAAGCTGTCCGAGGAGGCGCGCACCCAGGTACGTGGCCAGCGGATCGCGATGGTCTTCCAGGACGCGCTCTCCGCGCTCAACCCGGTGTTCACCGTGGGCTGGCAGATCAGCGAGATGTTCCGGGTGCACCGCGGGATGTCCAAGCGCGACGGCATGAAGAAGGCCGTCGAGCTGATGGACAAGGTCCGCATCCCGGCCGCCAGGCAGCGCCTCAACGACTATCCGCACCAGTTCTCCGGGGGCATGCGCCAGCGCATCATGATCGCCATGGCGATCGCGCTGGACCCCGAGGTGCTGATCGCCGACGAGCCGACCACCGCGCTCGACGTGACGGTGCAGGCCCAGATCATGGAGCTGCTCGCCGAGCTGCAGCGCGAGAGCAACATGGGCATGATCCTGATCACGCACGACCTCGGCGTGGTGGCCGACGTCGCCGACAAGATCGCGGTCATGTACGGCGGGCGCATCGTGGAGAACGCGCTCGTGCACGACATCTACAAGGCGCCTGCCCACCCCTACACCAAGGGCCTGCTGGAGTCGATTCCCCGGGTCGACCTCAAGGGCCAGGACCTGTACGCGATCAAGGGCCTGCCGCCCAACCTGCTCGACATGCCGCCCGGCTGCGCCTTCCACCCGCGGTGCCCCTACCGCCAGGACAACTGCGTGACCGACGTCCCCCCGCTCTACGAGATCAGCGGCACTCGCAACAGCGCCTGCCACTACTGGAGGGAGGTCCTCGATGGCGACAACAGGTGAGCGCATCCTCGAGGTCCGCGATCTGGTCAAGCACTTCCCCCTGACCCAGGGCATCGTGTTGAAGCGCCAGATCGGCGCGATCAAGGCGGTGGACGGCGTCTCGTTCGACCTCGACAGGGGTGAGACGCTGGGCATCGTGGGCGAGTCGGGCTGTGGCAAGTCCACGCTGGCCAAGGTGCTCATGGCGCTGGAACGCCCGACGTCCGGCTCGGTCACGATCAACGGTCGTGACATCGCCAAGGCCAAGGGCGGCGAGCTCAAGCGGATGCGCCGCAACATCCAGATGGTGATGCAGGACCCCTACACCTCGCTGAACCCCCGGATGACCGTCGGCGACATCGTGGGCGAGCCGTACGACATCCACACCGAGGTCGCGCCCAAGGGTGACCGCCGGCGCAAGGTGCAGGAGCTGCTGGAGGTCGTGGGCCTCAACCCCGACCACATCAACCGCTACCCGCACCAGTTCTCCGGTGGTCAGCGCCAGCGCATCGGCATCGCCCGGGGTCTGGCGCTCCAGCCGGAGATCATCGTCTGCGACGAGCCGGTCTCCGCGCTCGACGTGTCGATCCAGGCGCAGGTCATCAACCTGCTGGAGCGGCTGCAGAACGAGTTCAACCTGGCGTACATCTTCATCGCCCACGACCTGTCGGTGGTGCGCCACATCTCCGACCGGGTCGCGGTGATGTACCTGGGCAAGGTGGTGGAGCTCGGCAAGGACACCGAGATCTACGACAAGCCGGCTCACCCCTACACCCAGGCGCTGCTGTCGGCCGTACCGGTCCCCGACCCCGAAGGCCGCGAGCAGCGCGAGCGGATCATCCTGCAGGGCGACCCGCCCTCGCCGGCCAACCCGCCGTCGGGCTGCCGCTTCCGCACCCGCTGCTGGAAGGCGCAGGAGATCTGCGCCACGGAGGAGCCGTTGCTGCAGATCAGGACCGGCACGCAGCACGAGAGCGCGTGCCACTTCGCCGAATCGCACGACGTGGTCCACGTCGGCTAGCGAGTGATCCGCAGGCCCCCCCGTGATCATCGCGGGGGGCCTGCGCGCGTTCAGCGCGATCTGGCGCGTGCCGGTGCTCAGTCCTTCAGGACTGAGCAGCTGACCGGGTGGCGATGACGGCCGAGCCGTGGCCGAACAGGCCCTGGTTGACGGCCAGCCCGGCCCTCGCGCCCGCGACCTGCCGGGCGCCGGCCTGTCCGCGCAGCTGGCGGGTCAGCTCGCACACCTGGGCGATGGCCTGGGCGGGGATGGCCTCGCCGAACGAGGCCAGCCCGCCGGACGGGTTCACTGGCACGCGCCCGCCCAGCGCGGTGTCGCCCGCGCGCAGCAGCTTGTCCGCCTCGCCCGGCGGGCAGAGCCCGATGTCCTCGACCCAGTCCAGTTCGAGCGCGGTGGACAGGTCGTAGACCTCGGCGAACGACAGGTCCCGGGGGCCGAGGCCCGCCTCCTCGTACGCGGCGTGCGCGATGGCGGCCCGGAACGGCCTTTCGGGCGGGGGCACGGCGGCGCAGGAGTCGGTCGCGAACTCGGGCAGCTCCAGCACCGTGTTGGGGAACGTGGGGGTGACGGTCGACACGGCGGCCAGGCGTACCGGATCGGTGACGCCGAGCCGGCGGGCGTAGGCGCCGGAGGCCAGCACCAGAGCGGCGCCTCCGTCGGAGGTGGCGCAGATGTCCATGAGGCGCAGTGGGTCGGCCACCATCGGGGAGGCCAGCACCTCCTCGGCGGAGACGGGCTTGCGGTAGCGGGCCATCGGGTTCAGCGAGCCGGCCAGCGAGTTCTTGACCTTCACGGCGGCGAAGTCGTCGGCGGTCGAGCCGTACAGTGCCATCCGTCTACGCGCATAAAGGCCGAAATATCCAGGATTTGTGGCGCCGAGCAGCCGGAACCGGAGCCAGTCCGGATCGTCCGGCCGGTCACCACCGACCGGTTTGAAGAAGCCCTTGGGCGTGGAGTCCGCGCCCACCACCAGCGCGACGTCGCACAGCCCCGCGAGGATCCGGGTCCGCGCGATGTCGATCGCCTGCGCTCCGGACGCGCAGGCCGCGTAGCACGAGGCGATCCGGGCGCCCGACCAGCCGAGCGCCCGCGCGTAGGTGGCGCCGGCCACGAAGCCCGGGTAGCCGTTCCTGATCGTGTCGGCGCCCACCAGGAACTGGACGTCGCTCCAGGCGACCCCGGCGTCGGCGAGCGCCTCGCGGGCCGCCGCGACACCGTACTCGGCGAACGGCCGGCCCCACTTCCCCCAGGGGTGCATGCCGGTGCCCAGCACGACCACGCTCACGAGACCCGCCCCCACATCCACACCAGCGGGCCGTCGGCCAGCGCCCCGTGGGTCAGCTCGACCTCCATGCCCACCTCAAGGTCGTCGACCGTGAGGTCCTTGACCTGCCCGAGCACCACGATGCCCTCCTCGGCCAGCTCCACGGCGGCCAGCGTGACCGGTCTGTACGGCTGCGCCGCCACGAACGGCGCGGGAGGCGGGTAGCAGGCGTTGGTGTAGGACCAGATCCGCCCTTTCCTGGACAGCCTGGTCTCCGCCATGGACTCGCTCTCGCACCGCGGACTGGGGCAGAACCCGTGGCGGGGCGGGAACGCGACCGTGCCGCAGGCGGCGCACCTGGTGCCGATCAGGCAGGCGCCGTTTTCGTCGATGGTGAACCAGCCGTCGATCGCCAGCGTCATACGCACGAGTATCACACAAGCGCTTGCTAGGTAGAACGTCTACCGCGGCGGCCCTGCCGGACGATCAGCCGCGCGGACATCCCCGCCGACAGCAGCACCAGGCCGAGGACCACCGGAGTCCTGGCCGGCGGCGACCCGGCCGGACGTCCGGCCGGGCGGGTCGCGGGCCGGGCCGGCGCCGTGGACGCGCCCGCCAGCAGTTCCGCCCGGCGCAGCGCGAGCAGCGCGTTGGCCACGCCGTGCCCGTAGGAGGAGTCATGGCCGGTGGCGGGCCGTCTGGTGGTGCCCAGCTCGATCGCCCGGCGCACGAGAAGCGGCGGCAGCTCGGGGTGCGCCGCCCTGATCAGCGCGGCGATGCCGGCCACCATGGCCGCCGCCGAGCTGGTGCCGTCGCCGGCCAGGTAGGAGCCGCGGCCGTCGGCGCTGACGATGCCGGTGCCGGGCGCGACGACGCTGAGGTAGCCCTGGCGGTTGGAGAACCGGGTCACCCTGAGCCGCCTGTCGACCGCGCCCACCGCGATCACGCCGGGGTAGGCGGCGGGGAAGTTCTTCCGGTTGGCCGTGTCGCCGTCGTTGCCCGCGGAGGCGACGAGCACGGCGCCCCGGCTGATCGCGTACCGCACCGCCCGCTGCTCGGCCGCCGAGCCCCGCCAGGAGCCGCCGCCCCCGCCGAGGGACATGCTGATCACGTCGGCGCCGTGGTCGGCCGCGTAGCGGATGCCGCGGGCCAGCGCGTCGCGGCCGGCTGAGCGCCGCCGCTCGCGGAGCGGGTCGCCGGCCTCCAGCGTGACCCGGATCGACAGCACCCGCGCCGCGGGCGCGACGCCGATCACCCCCTGCCCGTCGCCGTGGCCGCGGCCCGCGATCAGGGCGGCCATGGCGGTGCCGTGGTGTCCCCGCCATCTCTGGCGGCGGCTCGCGCCGGTCAGGTCGGGGCCGTGGTCCACGGCGCCGGCGAGGTCGGGGTGGCGGCCGTCGACGCCGGTGTCGAGCACGGCGACCAGCACGCCCTGGCCCTTGCTCAGCAGCCAGGCCTGGCGCAGCCGCAGCACGGACAGCTGCCAGCGGTCGGTGGCGGCGAGATCGTCACCCGCGCTCGGCGCCGCGCCGATCACCAGCAAGGTGGCCAGGCAGGCGGTGACGAGTACGGCGGGCACGGCACGGGACAGTTGGGACACGTGGAACCTCGGGGACAGGAGGGGTACGCCCGATCGGGAGATTGTGGCACGTGCCCGACGCGTCAATCCGAAGCTTCGGTAAACAGACCGATACGCGGTGTAATTACCCTTTGATGTCTTTCGTGTCAGTGTGATGGCGCAAGACGGATATGTGCGCCAGGCGGTAGGCCGAGCCGCTGCGCCGCGTCACCCGAGTTGACCGCGAACGCGATCAGCCCCGCCGAGTCGGCGAACGCCACCAGCTCGCCCGGCGGCACCGCCGCGAACGTCTCGCGATAGGGCATCGACAGCTGCCGCCGCCCCAGCCGCACTCCGAGCAGGTCGCCGACTCGCACGCCCAGCATCTCCAGGTCGCCGGCGGTGATCGACAGCTGCGTGTTGCCGTAGCGGTCGACCGAGACCACCTCGCCCTCGACCGCCCCCTCGCGCAGCACCGAGGTCGGCTCGGGCAGCGAGACCAGCCTGGACGCCGGCAGCTCCGGACCGAGCTCGGCCGGATCGAGCCCGGAGCACAGCCGCCCGGCTACCGGAGAGTAGACGTCGCGCCCGTGGAAGGTCGGCGAGACGGGTCTCAGGAAGTGCTCCTCGTTGCTGATCACGTAAGCCGCCCGCACCCCGCCGCTGGCGTGGACCGCCCACGAGAGCAACCCGTTGTCGGGGCCGATGAACACCCGGCCGCCGGCCTCGACGGCGACCGCTCGCCTGGCCCCGCCCGCCCCCGGATCGACCGCGCCGATGTGCACGCCCTTGGGCAGGTAGGGGATCGTCTGGGCCAGGATCGCGGCGCCTCGGCGTACGTCACCCGAGGGGACGACGTGGCACACGTCGATCACCCGGACGTCGGGAGCGATGCCCGCGATCACGCCATGACATGCGGCGACGTAGCCGTCTTCGATCCCGTAGTCGGTGAGAAGTGTGATGACAGAGGTCACACTTGGTGACTGTACGTCTCGCGATCCGCCGTGAACAGCCGGACTCGGCACATTACGATGGCGACGGGCCGCATGCGCGCGATGTGATCGTCGTGCGCATCCTTCCGAGGAGGAACCATGGACACTGCACCGGCCGGCGGTGACAGTGCTGCCCACGACCCGTCGCATCACCCCCTCACCGACCGCGATCTCGAGCTCCTCGCCTTCGAACGCCAGTGGTGGCGTTACGCGGGCGCGAAGGAGCAGGCCATCAAGGAGGCCTTCGGGTTCTCCGCCACTCGCTACTACCAGTTGCTGGGCGAATTGATCGACAAGCCGGAGGCCCTCGAACGGGATCCGATGCTGGTCAAGCGGCTACGCAGGCTGCGCGCCACCCGTCAGCGCGACCGAGCCGCCCGTCGTCTCGGCATGCGTCCCTGATCGGCTGGGTACCCCCAGCCGCGTGAGGAACATCCCTGGAATCCAAGCGATCCTGACAGACCCGGCCGGCGCCGTGATCGGGCTCGACTTCGACGGCACCTTGTCGCCGATCGTGTCCGATCCCGCGTCCGCCGGCATCCATCCCGAGGCGCCCGGCGTCCTGGCCACGCTGGGCGCGCACGTCGGAGCGGTGGCCATCCTGACCGGGCGGCCCGCGGCCACCGTGCTGGAGCTCGGGCCCGGGCTGATCGACGTGCCGGGGCTGGTCGTGCTGGGCCACTACGGGTTCGAGCGGTGGGAGGGCGGCAGGATCTCCGCGCCGCCGCCACCACCTGGGGTACCCCAGGTCAAGGCGGAGCTGCCGCTGCTGCTCGACTCGCTCGGCGCGTCCGGCGCGCTGATCGAGGACAAGGGCCGGGCCGTGGCCGTGCACACCAGGCGCGCCCCCGACCCCGAGGCCCTGCTGGCCGCGCTGCGCGAGCCGCTGACCAAGCTGGCCGAGAAGCACGGGCTGGTCGTCGAGCCCGGCCGTTTCGTGCTGGAGCTCAGGCCGGCGGGCATGGACAAGGGGCACGCGCTCAGCCTGTTCCTGGCCGAACGGGACGCCCGGTCCGTCATGTTCGTCGGCGACGACCTCGGCGACCTGGCCGCCTTCGACGCGGTGAAGGCGTCGGGGCTGCCGGGCGTGACCGTGTGCAGTGGTTCCGCCGAGGTGACCGCGCTGGCCGACCGCGCCGACATCGTGGTCGACGGTCCCGACGGGGTCGTGGCGCTGCTCGGGGAGCTGGCCGCGGCTGTCAGTCGTTCGTGATCAGGTTGCAAGTGGTCCGCACTACGGTCGCGGCATGAAGAAGACCACCCTCGCCGCCGCGGCTCTGGCCGCGGCGGCCGTTCTCGTGGCGCCCGCCTCCGCCTCCGCCACCACCACCGCCACCGCCACCACCGCCGGCTCCGCCACCCGGCCGCTCGAACTGCGCAACGGCCTCACGCTCAACCTGCCGTCCGGCTGGAAGGTGTCCGGCAAGGGCGACTGGATCCAGGTCGTCACCGGGGCCTGCGCCAATCCCCGAGGCGGATACGGGCATTCCGAATGCGACAGTTTCTCCATCCTCGGTCCCGATGCCATCAAGATCGGCAATGAGGTGTTCAACCCCTACACCGCCAAGCGGCCCTTCTACCCGGCGACCGACGTGCAGCCCTGCCCGCACAACCGCAAGTGGGGACAGGTGCTCGGCGGCGCGGCGGTGAAGGGCCTGCGCCAGGTCGGCCCCGGTCACAAGGCGCACTACCGCGAGTGGAAGGCGAAATGCATCTCCTACTCGGGCGGCACGGTGAAGTCGAGGTACGTCCAGCGCGAGTGGTACCTGCCGCAGAGCAAGATCCTCATCGTCGACCGGTGGAACACTCCGGGCCTGCCCGGCGTGCTCAAACGCGCGGTCTGGCGGTGATCACGCCGCCGATGGCCAGCCCGATGACCACCGGCACCAGCAGGAACGCGTAGCGGGTGCCGAAGCCGTCGGCCAGCGCGCCGAGCGCCAGCGGGCCGACGGCCATCGCGGCCCCGGCGCAGATGGGAGCGACGGCCGAGGCTCGGTCGGGATGGCCGCCGGAGTGGGTGATCAGCTCGGCCAGGGCCAGCGGGAAGTGCAGCGCGACGCCGAGCCCGGTGATCGCCAGCCCGGCGTAGCCGAGCAGCGGCGACGAGCTCAGCCAGAAGATCAGCCAGCCCGCCCCGGCCAGCAGCAGCGCTCCGACGAACAACCGGTCGGGCGGCAGCCGCAGGGCCAGCCGGCCGCCGGTGAAGCGGCCCGCCGCCATGCCCGCGGTGAACGCCGTCAGGCCGGTGGCCGCCGCCGCCACGCTCAGCCCGGTGTTGCCCGCGAACAGGGCGGCGGCCCACAGGTTGAAGCAGAACTCCAGCGCCACGCAGCAGAACAGCACGCCGCCCGCCAGGTAGAAGCGCCACCCGGGGCGCGGGAGGCCGGAGGCGGCGGCCGTGGCGGTCCCGGCCCGGCGCTCTCCGGGGATCCAGATCCGGCCCATGACCAACGCCAGCGCCACGGTCAGCAGCGGGGTGAGCAGCAGCGTGGCCCGCCAGCCGAGCACCGTCCCCGCCACCACGCTGAGCAGGAACGACATCGCGATGCCGAACACCACGGCGACCCCGTTGGCCTCGCTGATCGCGGCCGGTCCGGCGGGACCGTGGTGGTCGCTCAGCGCCGCCATCGAGGAGTAGAGCGCGGCCGAGCCGAACGCCCCGGCCAGGCCGTAGCCGAGCAGGGTGGCGGGCAGGACGGGGACGAGCATGACGAGGACGACGCCCGCGTTCATGCCGGCCAGGCCGCCCCAGGTGACGGCTCGCCTGCCGTACCTGCGAGAGAGGGCGGGCAGCGAGAGCCCGGCCAGGATGGTGCCCGCGGCCATGGCGGTGCCGTGCAGGCCGGCGACGGCGTTGGACAACTGCTGGTCCTGGCGCAGCAGCGGGAGGGCGGCGCTGAGGCCGTACAGGAAGGTCGCGAACGTGCCGAGCTGGAGGTAGATCAGCCAGGTGGGGGCATCGCGGGTGAGCCGGACTTCGGAGGTCGACATCCGTCCGGCTCCTATCGGAAAAAAGGGTAATTTATCCCAAATCGTAGTTCAGGGCGTCGAGTTGGGCCGCCAGCCACTTCTGCGGGGGCAGCGCGGTGGCGGCGGCCGCCAGCCTGTCACGGCGCCGCCGGCGCTCCTCCACCGGCATGACCAGCGCCTCGTGCAGGGCCGCGGCCGTGCCGCTGACGTCGTAGGGATTGACCAGCAGCGCGTCGTCGCCCAGCTCGGCCGCCGCCCCCGCCTCGCGGGACAGCACCAGCGCGGCGGTGGGGGACAGGATCGGGCCCTCCTTGGCCACCAGGTTCATGCCGTCGCGGATCGGGTTGACCAGCAGCACGTCGGCCATCCGGTAGGCGGCCAGCGAGCGCGGGTAGTCGTCGTTGACGTTGAGGATGAGCGGGTCCCAGTCCTCGGTGGCGTACTCGTCCTCGATCTCCTGGGCGCAGCGCTGCACCGACGCGGTGTATTCGCGGTATTCGGGCAGATCGTGCCTGCTCGGGTAGGCGAACGCCAGATGCACCACCCGGCCGTGCCACTCAGGGTGGGCGGCGAGGAACTCGCGGTAGGCGAGCAGGCCGCGCACGATGTTCTTGGACAGCTCGGTGCGGTCGATGCGGACGATCAGCCTGCGGTCGCCGACCTGCTCGCGCAGCGCCGTCATGTGCGACTCGACGTCGGGCTCGCCGGCCCGATCGCGCAGCGCGGCGCCGTCGACGCCCAGGGGGTGGACGCCGATGCGGGTGGTGCGGCCCTCGTGGGTGATCGTCCGGCCGGCCCGGTCGATCTCCGCGCCCAGCAGGAACTGGCAGCAGTCCATGAACGCGCCCGCCCAGCGCTCGGTCAGGAACCCCGCGTGGTCGGCGCCCAGGATGCCCTCCAGGACCTCGCGGGCGACCTCGTCGGGTAGCAGCGAGAAGTATTCGGGCGGCGCCCAGGGGGTGTGGCTGAAGTGGGCGATGCGCAGGTCGGGGCGCTCGGCGCGGAGTATCGCCGGGGTCAGGGTCAGGTGGTAGTCCTGCACCATCACGCGGGCCTCGTGCCCGGCCTCCTCGGCCAGGGCCAGTGCGAACGCGCCGTTGTAGTCGCGGTAGGACTCCCACTCGCGGTGGAACTTGGTGCCGAACCGGGGGGAGTTGGGGATGTCGTAGAGCAGATGGTTGACGAACCAGAGGGTGGAGTTGGCCACGGCGTTGTAGGCGCGGTGGAACGTGGCGGGCGGGATGTCGAGCATCCGCAGCGCGCCCGTTTCGTAGCCGGCCTGGTCGAGCCGCCCGCCCGGGGCCTGCCGGACGGCGCTGCGGTCGCCGTCGGACAGGGCGGCGCACACCCACAGAACACCGACGTCCTTCGTCACCCCGGACAGCCCGGACACCAGGCCACCACCGCCGCGTTTCATGGTCAGAACGCCGTCCTCGGAGACGGTGAACGAGACGGGACCTCTGTTCGAGGCAACCAGGACACTGTTCATATACGCCTCCTCCGACCATAGGATCCCAGCTATGGCGCTTGATGAGCTAACCGAGGACCTGGCCCGCTCCGCCGCTGCCGGAGATCATCGCGCACTCGGCGAGCTCCTGCGCCGGATCGAGCCCGATGTGATGCGCCACTGCTCCCGGATCCTGCCCTACCGTCAGGACGCCGAGGAGGCGTCGCAGGACACCCTGCTCGCCGTGGCGCGCAACATCGGGCGCTTCGAGGGGCGCGCGAGGTTCAGCACGTGGCTGCACATCGTGACCGCCAACTGCGCGCGCACCACCTACCGGTCGCTCAAGCGCAGGGCGGCCGAGCAGAGCTCCGACGAGCTGCCCGTGCAGAAGCCCGACGTACGCCGGGTCAGCGTCATCGCCGGGTCGCGGCTCGACCTGCTCGACGCGATGGAGGCGCTGGAGGCCGACAAGCCCGACCTGGCCCAGGCGCTGGTGCTGCGCGACATCGTGCAGCTCGACTACAGCGAGGTGGCCGAGCATCTCGGCATCCCGCTCGGCACCGCCAAGTCCCGCATCCACCAGGCCCGCAAGTATGTCCAGGCGGCGCTGGGTGACGACTACAGGTGAGACCGCCCGTCTCACCTTTTGAGACATGGGGTCGGCCTGGCCGCCTGGCCAGGTAGAGTCCCTTACAACAACTGCATATTGCTCATCCAGAGGGGTGGAGGGACCGGCCCTGCGAAGCCCCGGCAACCCTCCCGGCTTCGACTCGCGACCTGGCGAGGCCGACCGGGACAGGGTGCCAATTCCGGTCCGCGGTCAGGGTGGCCGCGGGCGAAGATGAGGGAAGGCCTCGCTTCATGTCGCTCGACTTTGGTCCCGCCACTGGTCTGTCCTGCCGCGAGTGCGGTGCCCGCTACCCCCTCGGCCCGAGCTTCGCCTGTCTGGAGTGTTTCGGGCCGCTCGAAGCGGCCTACTCCTTCGGCGCCGTCTCCCGGGCCGACATCGAGGCGGGGCCCGCCAGCATCTGGCGCTACCGCTCGCTGCTCCCCGTCCCCGACGACGTCGCTTCCAAGCCCAACATGAACCCCGGCTGGACCCCGCTGGTCAAGGCCGGCAATCTCGGGCGCGCGCTCGGCATCAAGTCCCTGTACGTCAAGGACGACTCGGCCAACCCCACCCACTCCTTCAAGGACCGGGTGGTCGCCATCGCCGTCGAGGCGGCGCGCAACTTCGGCTTCCACACTCTGTCCTGCTCCTCCACGGGCAACCTGGCGGGCGCGGTCACGGCGGCCGCGGCCAGGGCCGGGCTCGACGCCTGCGTGTTCATCCCCGCGGGCCTGGAGCAGGCCAAGATCGCCATGGCCCGGGTGTTCGGCGGCAAGCTGATCGGCATCGAGGGCAGCTACGACGAGGTCAACCGGTTCTGCTCGGAGCTGATCGGCGACCCGATGGGCGACAAGTGGGGCTTCGTCAACGTCAACCTGCGGCCCTACTACGCCGAAGGCTCCAAGACGCTCGCGTACGAGATCGCCGAGCAGCTCGGCTGGCGGCTGCCCGAGCAGATCGTCATCCCGGTGGCCTCCGGCTCCCAGCTCACGAAGATCGACAAGGGCTTCAAGGAGCTCGTCGCGCTCGGGCTGGTCGAGGACACGCCGTACAAGATCTACGGCGCCCAGGCGCTCGGCTGCTCGCCCGTGTCCGGCGCCTACAAGGCCGGTCATGACGTGGTGCAGCCGGTCAAGCCCGACACCATCGCCAAGTCGCTGGCCATCGGCAACCCCGCCGACGGCCCCTACGTGCTCGACATCGCCCGCCGCACGGGTGGCGCCGTTGAGGACGTCACCGACGCCGAGATCGTCGCGGCGATCAGACTGCTGGCCTCGACCGAGGGCGTCTTCGCCGAGACGGCCGGGGGAGTCACCGTGGGCGTGCTGAAGAAGCTCGTCGAGACCGGGCAGCTCGACCCGGACGCCGAGACCGTGGTGCTCAACACCGGCGACGGGCTGAAGACGCTCGACGCGATCGCCGACGGCGCCGCGCCCACGGCCGTGATCCGGCCCTCTCTCGACGCGTTCCGCGCGACTGTCTGACAATCAGGAAAGGCCAGGTAAACCATGAGTGTTTCTGTGCGAATTCCCACCATTCTGCGCACCTATACCGGAGGCAACGCGGAAGTGAGTGGCGAAGGGGCGACTCTTCGTGACGTCCTTGCGAAGCTTGACTCCGACTATCCGGGGATCGGTGCCCGCATTCTCGATGAATCGGGCAAGATTCGTCGTTTCGTCAACGTTTACGTTGGGGAAGAGGATGTCCGTTTTGCCGAGGGGCTCGACACCGTGGCGCCCGAAGGTGTGCAGATCTCCATCATCCCGGCGGTCGCAGGCGGTTGATCGCCCGTCACGTTCGGAAGGCGCCCCGTTGTGGGCGCCTTCTTTTTTCTAGGCAATTCAATGTTGAACCACTTTGACTCGTACTGAAATGCGTAGTTTAGTGCTTTGACTCTGTTGCCAAACGCTCTCCCACAGGTATGGTCGAGGGCGATCGTCTGGCTGTTTTCCCCATAGTCATGGCGATTGCGGGTCTCGCGGACGAATGGGCGGGATCCGCGAGCCCAGTAAGAGGAGTCGGAAGTGGCGCAGGGCACCGTCAAATGGTTCAACGCGGACAAGGGCTACGGCTTCATCGCGGTAGACGGTGGTAAGGATGTATTCGTCCATTACTCAGCCATCATGATGGACGGCTATCGCTCTCTCGAACAGGGCCAGCGGGTCGAGTTCGAGATCACTCAGGGCCAGAAGGGACCGCAGGCGGAGGCTGTCCGCGCGGTCTGACCGGCTGGCCGGTGCACGGCGGTTCGTGCGGCAGCGCAGTCCGCGCGAACCCGCCACCCGCATGTCGCCGACACCGGTACGGCGGGTCCAGGGGGCCCGCCGTACTGACTGACCTGGGCGGGAATGGCTTCAGCTTGCACTCGGCGGGGTAGAGTGCTAAAAAATCGTTGGCACTCTCAGTTCGTGAGTGCCAACAACTGGATCGGGACGACGGGGTCTGCCGAACGGAGATGTGGGCCCTGGTGCGCAGCCCGCTGATGTGGGCCTGCGCACGTTGCCGTCGCGGGCGTCGGCTCGGTCCACTGCAAGCCACCCTGTATCTGGGAGGTCTAGCCTTATGGCAGCCAAGATGATCGCGTTTGACGAGGACGCCCGGCGCGGTCTCGAGCGCGGTATGAACCAGCTCGCCGACGCCGTCAAGGTGACCCTGGGGCCCAAGGGCCGCAACGTCGTGCTGGAGAAGAAGTGGGGCGCTCCCACGATCACCAACGATGGTGTCTCCATCGCCAAGGAGATCGAGCTCGAGGACCCGTGGGAGAAGATCGGCGCCGAGCTGGTCAAGGAAGTCGCCAAGAAGACCGACGACGTCGCGGGCGACGGCACCACGACCGCCACCGTGCTGGCCCAGGCGCTGGTTCGTGAGGGCCTGCGCAACGTGGCCGCCGGCGCCAACCCGATGTCGCTGAAGAAGGGCATCGAGTCCGCGGTCGAGCGGGTCAGCGAGGAGCTGTCCAAGCTGGCCAAGGACGTGGAGACCAAGGAGCAGATCGCTTCCACCGCCTCCATCTCCGCCGCCGACCCCGAGATCGGGGCGCTCATCGCCGAGGCGATGGACAAGGTCGGCAAGGAAGGCGTCATCACCGTCGAGGAGAGCAACACCTTCGGCCTCGAGCTCGAGCTCACCGAGGGCATGCGCTTCGACAAGGGCATGACGTCGATGTACTTCGTGACCGACTCCGACCGCATGGAGGCGGTGCTCGAGGACCCCTACATCCTCGTCGTCAACTCCAAGATCTCGGCCAACAAGGACCTGCTGCCGCTGCTCGACAAGGTCGTGCAGGCGGGCAAGCCGCTGCTGATCATCGCCGAGGACGTCGACGGTGAGGCCCTGGCGACCCTGGTGGTCAACAAGATCCGCGGCCTGTTCCGCTCCGTGGCCGTCAAGGCTCCGGGCTTCGGTGACCGTCGCAAGGCCATGCTGGGTGACATCGCGATCCTGACCGGTGGTCAGGTCATCGCCGAGGAGATCGGCCTCAAGCTGGAGAGCGCCACGCTCGACCAGCTCGGCCGCGCCCGCAAGGTCGTCGTCACCAAGGACGAGACCACGATCGTCGACGGCGCCGGTGACCCCGACGCCATCGCGGGCCGGGTCAACGAGATCCGCGCCGAGATCGAGCGCACCGACTCCGACTACGACCGCGAGAAGCTCCAGGAGCGGCTGGCCAAGCTGGCCGGCGGCGTGGCCGTCATCAAGGCCGGCGCGGCGACCGAGGTCGAGCTCAAGGAGCGCAAGCACCGCATCGAGGACGCCGTTCGCAACGCGAAGGCGGCCGTCGAGGAGGGCATCGTCCCCGGCGGCGGCGTGGCGCTGCTGCAGGCCGGCGCCAAGGCGTTCGACAAGCTGGAGCTGTCGGGCGACGAGGCCACCGGTGCCGCGATCGTGCGCAAGGCTCTTGAGGAGCCGCTGAAGCAGATCGCCATCAACGCCGGCCTTGAGGGCGGCGTCGTGGTGGAGAAGGTTCGCCACCTCACGCCGGGCGAGGGCCTCAACGCGGCCACCGGCGAATACGTCAACATGTTCGAGGCGGGCATCATCGACCCGGCCAAGGTGACGCGCTCCGCGCTGCAGAACGCCGCTTCCATCGCGGCGCTCTTCCTCACCACCGAGGCCGTCATCGCCGAGAAGCCCGAGAAGAACCCTGCTGCCCCCGCCATGCCCGGCGGCGGCGACATGGACTTCTGAGCCAGCTCGTCCATCACCAGGGCGGCCCGACCACATGGTCCGGTCGCCCTGGTGATTTTCAGGGGATCATCCTCAAACCCCGAAGTGGGGGACGATGAGGCCGCGGGCGAGGGTGTTGGCGGTGATGTTGAAGCCGACGACCGCCGGGCTCGTGTCGCTGTCGACGCCCAGCTTGTCGACGCCCAGGGCGTGGACGGCGAAGACGTAGCGGTGGGGCGTGCCGGGCGGGGGCGCGGCGCCGCCGTACTCCTTGCGGTTGTAGTCGCTGCGGGCGTGCTGCGCGCCCTCGGGCAGGCCCTTGAACTCGGGTCCGGTGCCCGCGCCGGTGGGCAGCTCGGTCACCGAGGCCGGCACGTCGAACAACACCCAGTGCCAGAACCCACTGCCGGTGGGCGCGTCGGGGTCGAAACACGTCACGGCGTAGCCCAGGGTGCCCTCGGGGGCGCCCGACCAGCGGAGGGCGGGCGACAGGTTCTGGCCGGTCATGCCCCAGTCGTTGAAGACGTGGAGATCCCCCAGCCTCTCGCCATCGGTGATGTCGTCGCTCTCGACCACGAGGGCGGGAACCGACGGCAGGTATTCGTACGGAAGCGGTGCGGGCACGGCATCCTCCTTGGGTGAGATCCTCTTCGTCATCCTAAGACCGGCTCCCGGTCCGGCTAGGAGGCCAGGTGGGCCGGCAGCGGCCGGTCGTGCAGGACGGTGAGCGAGGTGACCGCCCGGGTGAGCACCACGTAGAGCCGGGCCAGGCCGCGCGGCTCCGCCTCGACGATGTCGGCCGGCTCCACCACGATCACGTGGTCGTACTCCAGGCCCTTGGCCAGCGTCGCGGGGATGACGAGCAGCCGGTGCTCCTCGGTCGAGTCGGGCCCGAGGACGGCGTGGGGGAGGCCGGTGAGCGCCTCGGACACCCGGCCGGTCATGGCGTCGGGCACGATGACGCCGATCGAGCCCTCGCGGTCGAGCGCCTCGCGGGCCGCCGTGACCACGTCACCGGCCGGCCGTACGGTGAGGGAGCCCGCGCCGGGGCGCAGCGACCGCGGCGGGGCCAGGCCCGGAGCGATCGCGGGGAGCAGGCGGGCGGCGAAGTCGAGCACCTCGCGCGGCACGCGGAAGCCGAGCGTCAGCTCGGTGACCTCGCCCTCGTGCTGGCCGAGGTGCTTGAGCACGGTCTCCCAGGAGCTGGTCGACCAGGGCGTGGTGCCCTGCGCGAGGTCGCCGAGGACGGTCGCCGAGCCGTTGCGGCAGCGGCGGCCGAGCGCGCGCAGCTGCATCTCCGACAGGTCTTGGGCCTCGTCCACGATCAGGTGACCGAGCGAGGGGGTGCGCTCGATCAGGTCGCCGAGCTCGTCGAGCAGCGCGGCGTCGGCCGCCGACCACTTCGCGGACTTCCAGCCCCGGGGCGGCTTCGGCCAGAGCAGCGACCGCTGCTCGTCGGGCGTCAGGTCGTTTCGCGCGGCCTTGGCCAGGAACTCGGGGTCGGACAGCAGGCGGTGGAGCACCTGCTCGGGCGCCAGCTTGGGCCAGACCGCGTCGACGAGCTGCTTGACCGGCTTGGACCTGGCCACGGCGTCCTGCACTCGGTCGTCTGGCGACTCGCCGCGCTGCTCCATGCGGACCAGCACCTGGTGGGCCAGCCGCTGGGCCAGGGCCGCCCGGCCGGGGCCGTAGCGGGTGGTGCCGCGCAGCGAGGCGACGATCTCCCGCACCTCGTGGTCGGCGACGCGGTGGCGGTACGCACCCTTGCTGAACACCAGGCCTTCTTCGGGCTTGACGATGTGCAGCCAGAGCGCGCGGTCGAGGACCGCCGCCATCCGGGCGTCGCCCTTGATCGCCGACACCGTGGGGTCCTCCGGCGCGGCGTGCTCGCCGAGCAGGCCCGGGACCGTCGTCTGGTCGACCTTGACCTCGCCCAGCGCGGGGAGCACGGAGGAGATGTACGACAGGAAGGCGCGGTTGGGGCCGACGATCATCACGCCCGACCTGGCCAGCCGCTCGCGGTGGGTGAAGAGGAGGTAGGCGGCCCGGTGCAGCCCGACGGCGGTCTTGCCGGTGCCGGGTGCGCCCTGCACGCACACGGTCTGGGCCAGGCCGGCGCGGACGATCTCGTCCTGGTCGGGCTGGATGGTGGCCACGATGTCGCGCATCGGGCCGGTGCGCGGGCGTTCGATCTCCTCGGTGAGAATCCGGGACGGGCCGATCTCGCCGCCCTCGGCCAGCGGCTCGTCCTCGAACGCGGTCAGCCGGCCGCCGTGGTAGCCGAACCGGCGCCGTCGTACGACGTCCATCGGCTGGGCGGGGCTGGCCTGGTAGAAGGCCCGGGACACCGGGGCGCGCCAGTCGATGACCAGCGGGCGGCTGGTGCCGTCGTGCACGTGGCGGCGGCCGACGTAGATGGTGCCCGGCAGGTCGTCGTCGGCGGAGCGGTCGAGGCGGCCGAAGAACAGCGGCGTGTCGGGGTGGTCGGCCAGGGCGGCCACCCTCTGGTCCAGCAGCGACTGGAGGATCTGCTGCGAGACCCAGTCGCCGGCCGCGTCGGCCGACAGCGACTGGGCGTGCGCGCGCATCGCCCGCAGCGCGGCTCTGGACTCGGCCAGGTGCGCCTGCTCGGCGGCGAGCACCACGGAGGGTAGGTCGGAGGGTATGTCAGGTGCCAACTGGTGTGCGGGCATGCGGAAAGGCCTCCCAGGTGAGAGTGGACGGTGGTGGTCAAGGTGGCGAGCGGGTCATTTTAGTCGTCGGCCCGGCGGGCTTCCACAGCATTTAGCCGGGGTACAGGCAGGGCGTGGGACGTGTCCAGCTGGGTTTCTCGCCGATCATTCCCGCCATCGCGAGTCTCCTGCTCGCGTCACTCTGGGGGCTGTCGGTGTTCGCGGGTTGGGGGCTGGAGGCGTTCTGCGCGGGAGGCGAGTCGGCGGCGAGTTGCGCGCGGCGGCTCGGCTCGGTCTCGGCGGTGTCGGGGCTGTTCGCCGTGCTGGCCGCCTGTTGTACGGCCGGCGCCTGGCTGGTCCCGCAGGCCAGGCAGGATTCACGCGTGTTCACCTGGTTCATGGGTGCCGGCGTGGCCGCCTGGATCGCGGCCGGAGGAGTGCTCTTCGTCGGCGGTCTGCTCGCGGTCTGAGCCAGCCTGAGGGCTGCCTGATAAAACCGAAACATTCGGGCATATCAGGTGGATTTGTCGGATCATGGGGGTATGTCGCTGGGCGGTTGATTGCGGCGGCAACAGTACGCAGGTGAGGGGGGTGGTTCGATTGTCGACGGCCCGCGGAGTCTCGTGGACGTGACACGAATGCCGGTGCCTGGCCGCTCCGAGGATGAGCGGCCGGGCCTCACACCCCGCCGAGCACGTCGTCGGCGTCGATGATCTGATAGGCGTAACCCTGCTCCGCCAGAAACCTCTGCCGGTGCGCCGCGAACTCCTGGTCGACCGTGTCCCTGCTGACCACCGTGTAGAAGCGCGCCCCGCCGCCGTCGGCCTTGGGCCGCAGCACCCGCCCGAGCCGCTGCGCCTCCTCCTGGCGTGACCCGAACGTTCCCGACACCTGGATGGCCACGGCGGCCTCCGGCAGGTCGATGGAGAAGTTGGCCACCTTGGAGACGACCAGCACCTGGATCTCCTTGTCGCGGAAGGCCTGGTAGAGGCGTTCCCGCTCCTTGACCCTGGTCTCGCCCTTGATGACCGGCGCGTTGAGGTGCTCGCCCAGCTCGTCGAGCTGGTCGATGTACTGGCCGATGACCAGCACCTGCTCGCCCAGGTGACGGCGCACCAGCGCCTCGGTGACCCAGGTCTTGGACGGCGTGGTGGCGCAGAACCGGTAGCGCTCCTCGGACTCGGCCATCGCGTAGGCCAGCCGTTCCTCGTCGCTGAGGGTGACGCGGACCTCCACGCAGTCGGCGGGCGCGATCCAGCCCTGGTGCTCCATCTCCTTCCAGGGCGCGTCGTAGCGCTTGGGACCGATCAGCGAGAACACGTCGCCCTCGCGGCCGTCCTCGCGCACCAGCGTCGCGGTCAGGCCCACCCGGCGGCGGGCCTGCAGGTCGGCGGTCATCCGGAAGATCGGCGCGGGCAGCAGGTGCACCTCGTCGTAGACGATCAGGCCCCAGTCACGCGCGTCGAACAGCTCCAGGTGGCTGTAGACGCCCTTACGCCTGGTCGTCATCACCTGGTAGGTGGCGATGGTGACCGGGCGGATCTCCTTCTTCGTGCCCGAGTATTCGCCGATCTCGTCCTCGGTGAGCGAGGTGCGCTTGATCAGCTCCTGCTTCCACTGGTGGGCGCTCACCGTGTTGGTCACCAGGATCAGCGTGGTGGCCCTGGCATGGGCCATGGCCGCCGCTCCGACGATCGTCTTGCCGGCGCCGCAGGGGAGCACGACCACGCCGGAGCCGCCGTGCCAGAACGCGTCGGCCGCCTCCTGCTGGTAGGGCCTCAGGTTCCAGCCGTTCTGGGCCAGCTCGATCGGGTGGTGCTCGCCGTCGACGTAGCCGGCCAGGTCCTCGGCCGGCCAGCCCAGCTTGAGCAGCGCCTGCTTGACGTTGCCCCGGTCGCTCGGGTGCACGACGACCGAGTCGGCGGTCAGGCGCTCGCCCAGCATCGGCTGGATCTTCTTGGACCGCAGCACCTCTTCGAGCACGGCCCGGTCGGTGGAGGTCAGGACCAGCCCGTCGACGGGGTCCTTCTCCAGCTTGAGCCGGCCGTACCTGGCCATGGTCTCGGCCACGTCCACGAGCAGCGCGTGGGGCACCGGGTAGCGGCTGAAGCTGATCAGCGCGTCGACGACCTGCTCGGCGTCGTGGCCGGCGGCTCGCGCGTTCCACAGCGCGAGCGGAGTGACACGGTAGGTGTGGACATGCTCGGGCGCGCGCTCCAACTCGGCGAACGGGGCGATCGCCTTGCGGCACTCGTCGGCCTTCTCGTGGTCGACTTCGAGGAGCAGCGTCTTGTCCGACTGGACGATGAGCGGGCCGTCGTTCACGGACATCCCTTCATACGGTTGACGCCTATCCAACACATCCGAGGGCAAGAACAGTCCCCGAACAGGCAATCAGCTGGGCTCTTCGTCGAAATAGCCGTTGAAACCGAGGAAGAGGAACGTGGCGATCGTCAGCACGAAACCCGTGGCGAACAGGACCCAGCTCCACACGAGCATCCCACGGGCGGCCTCGGGCTCGGTGGTGGCGCGGCCCAATGACATCCCCGCGAGCACGGCGCCGGGAATGGCGAGGATGTTGCAGCAGGAGACGATGGCGAGCAGGTTGAGCACGAGCGCGACGATCGACTGGGCCTTCGGCCCCTCGGAGTGGGGTGGCGGCGGCTGCCCATAGCCGTAGTCCTGACCGTAGTAGGGAGGTGGCTGCTGTCCGTACGGCGCCCCGTAGGGCTGGTACGGATACTCACCGGGCGGATCCTGGCTCACGTGTTCACCTCCTGACGGTCAACATTTATCACGGAATAGGCACACGTTCGGTGCAGATCGCTTCTTGGCCGGAGCGATCAGCCCAGCCGGGACCGCAGGGCCTTGCGGTCGAGCTTCAGCACGCTGGTGACGGGGATCGAGTCGACGAACGTGAGCTCGCGGGGATACTTCACCCGGCCCACCCGGTCGCGGGCCCACCCGATCAGCTCCTCGGCCGCGACCGTGGCCTCCGTCCTGAGCTGGACGAACGCCACGACCTCCTCGCCGACGCGCGGGTCGGGACGGCCGACGACGCCCGACATCACCACGTCGGGGTGGCTGTTGAGCGCGTCCTCGACGTCACGCGGGAACACGTTGAACCCACCCCGGATGATCAGGTCCTTCTTTCTGTCGACGACGTAGAGGTAGCCGTCGTCGTCCAGGCAGCCGATGTCGCCGGTGCGCAGCTCGCCGCCGGTCATCGTGGTGCCCTCGGGGTCGGGGGCGTGCTCGCCCCAGTAGCCGAGCATCAGCGAGTCGCCCGCGACGCAGATCTCGCCCGGGTCGCCGGGCTCGGCCTCGTCGCCGGAGGAGTCACGGATCGTCACCTTGTAGCCGGCCAGCGGCAGCCCGACGCTGCCCACCCGGCGCCGGCCCGGTGGGTTGAAGGTGGTGACGGCGCTGGTCTCGGTCATGCCGTAGCCCTCGAGGATCTGCACGCCGGGCATCCGGCGCTCGAACTCCTCCAGCGCCTCGCGGCCGAGCGGCGCCGCCCCGCAGGTCAGGAAGGCCAGGTCGGGCAGCGGATGCCGCTCCAGGGGCTCGGCCAGCAGCATCTGCAGCATGGCGGGCACCACCGTGCCGTAGCGCACGCGCTGCTCGGCGGCCAGCGTGAGGAACACCTGGGGATCGAACCAGCGCATCAGCACGGCCTGCTGCGGCACGGTGGCGTGCATCGCGGCGATCGTGACGATCAGCCCGTACGCGTGCGAGAGCGGCACCGGCACGATCGCGCGGTCCATGCCCTCCTGGTGGGACATCGCGTAGGAGTCCTTGGCCACCTGCCACAACCCGCGATGGCTGAGCATGACGCCCTTGGCCTTGCCGGTGGTGCCTCCGGTGTACATCAGCGCGGCCAGGTCGGCAGGGTCGCGCGGCACGGGCCCGTGCTCGGCGGCCCGCTCCAGCTCGCCCGTGTCGACGAAGACCGGGATGCCGGGCCCGCCGGTCAGGGCGGCCTCGACCGTGGGCACCAGCTCCGGCGAGGTCACGATCGCGGCGGCGCCGCTGTCGGCCAGGATGTGGCGCAGCTCCTCGGCCCCCACGAGGAACACCACCGGCGTGACCACCGCGCCCGCGGCCCAGAGCGCCTGGTAGATCAACGGCACCTCGGGCGAGTTGGCCATCATGACCACGACCCGGTCGCCCGGCCGGACGCCCGCCTCCACCAACCCACCGCACACCCGGCGGGCCCGCTCGGCCAAGGCGTGGCTGCGATGCCAGACCCCGTCGTAGAACACCGAGTCGAAGTCGTCGACCCTGCTCCAGGACTCCTCGGCCAACCGGCCCAGCGTCAGCTCGCTCACGACGTCTCCTCCGCCGGCCCGACCCGGGCGGCCTCTTCGCGCCCGTACCCGATCCAAACCTCGCCTGATCAACGCGGGACGTCAAGACAGGCCGGCGACCCCGGTGATGCGATGCAGGGCGAAGCGGTGCACGGCGGCCCTCGTCTCGTCGTAGGCCGTCAGGTAGCCGCCCTCCATCCTGGCGGGCTCCAGGATGCGGGAGGTGGCGTTGCCCTGGGAGTCGAGGTAGCCGATCCACACGCGCACGCCCTGCCTGATCGCGTCCTGCAGGGCCGAGATCGTGGCCGTCGCCGGGCCGCGCGGGACGCTGCCGGCGGGGGCCTCGACCGGCTCGCGCCGGGCGAGGTGGGCGGCGTCACCGGCGCGCAGCGCCCGTACGGCCGCGGTCGCCACCTCGGGGTCGAGGCCGTTGGGGGAGGAGACCACACGGGCGGCCGGCAGCGCGTCGACGCGCCTGCTGTCGAGCTGGGAGATGATCACGTCGCCGTCGATCGACTCGGCCACGGGCGCGTAGCCCATCGCGCGCAGCGAGTCGACCAGCGTGGCCCTGGGGGTGCGGGAGGCGATGACGGTCGGGGCCAGCCGGCGCAGCCGCAGCGCGGCCGAGCGGCGGTCGGCGGTGATCTGGTCGAGCAGGGCCGGGTCGTCGCAGCGTACGTAGGCGCTGGCGGTGCCGACCCGGATCCGGCCGTGCCGCCGGGCCACGTCGGAGACCAGGTAGGACAGCGCCTGCGGCACCGGAGTCGCGGAGTGGCGCTCCAGCATGGCGAGCAGCTCGTCGCCGCCCTGCCCCGCGTCGAGGGCGCGGCGGATGGAGCCGTCGCTGAACCGGTAGACGGTCGCGGTGCCCTTGGACTCGACGTCGGCGGCCAGCGTCATCCAGCGGTTGAGCCCGCTGGTCAGCGGGCCCGGCGCGACGGCGGTGAGGTCGGCCTGGAGCAGCACGTGGTCGACGGGCTCGGGCAGCAGCGGCGCGAGCGCGGAGGCGGCGTCGTCGCCGGCGAGCAGCGCCCGCGCGTGGCCGGACAGCACGCCGAGCCCGGTGAAGCCGATCTGCTCGGCCTCGCGCAGCGCGAACTCGGTCAGCTGCTCGCGCAGCGGGCCCCGGCGGCGTGGCTGCTCCCAGGCCAGCCGGTCGAGCACGGAGTCGCGGGTCGGCGCGAGGCCGGGGGCCGAGGCGAGCACGCCCAGCGTCGCCGCGCGCACCGCGGGCATCGAGGACCTGCGCAGATCGGTGTGCAGGGCGTTGAACGGGCGGTCGCGCTCGTCACGCTCGCCGACCAGCCCGGGGACGCGGTCCATGTGCAGCCAGGCGCGCGCCAGCGCCACCCACCGGTCGGCCGTCGACCTGACCCGCCACAGGTCGTAGCCGTTGGTCGGCAGCCATTCGCCGTCGACGCCGCCGCCCGCGGCGACCAGCCCGGCCGCGTGGGCCACCTCCACGACCAGCGCCGTCGCCCAGTCGGGCAGGTCGAGCTCGGTCGCGGTGCGCTTCATGTCGCGCACGCCCAGCCCGCCGGTGCGCAGCACGCCCGGCGGCTCGACGCTCCACCGCTCGCACAGCTCCTCGACCGCCCGGACGAACGCGAACGCCTGCCCGGCCGCCGTCGGGTCGGCCAGCTTGGGATCGCGCGCGGCGCCCTCCAGCGCGGGAGGCACGGGCAGCAGGTCACGGTGCACGCGGCCCTGACGCAGGTGCAGGCCGACCTCGCGGGGCAGCGCCACACTTTCCTCGCCCGTGGCCGCCAGCAGCCCTCGGGCCAGCAACTGCTCGATCGGCGAACGCGCGGAGCCGAGGCGCACCTCGCGCCGGGCATTGGGCACCCGGCCCGTCGGCGGACCCCAGGTGAGCTGGTCGAGCGCCGCCCTGGCCTCGTCGGACACCTCGGCGATCAGCCGGCCCGGCTCGGCCAGGGCGGCGGCCAGGCGTTCCTTGCCGGTGCCCGGGGTGCCGGGCGTGATCTCGTCGGCCATCTCGGCGAGTTGCTCGGGCGGGTGGTGCCGGAACACCTCGGCGGCGGGCGGCCCGAGCCCGGCCGGGTCGTCGAGCGCCTTGCGGACACCGGGAGCCAGGTCGAGTCCGTCGTCGGGGCCGTACACGAGCGCCAGGTCACGTAGCCGGTCGAGGGCGACCGACAGAGCGGGCTCCGGCTCTCCGCCGGCGAGCGCGCGGCCGAGCAGGCCGGCCAGCTCGGACCTCGTCATGGGCCCGGCCGGCACGGCCAGCGTCTCGACGACGGCCAGCGTGAAGCGGTCGAGCCGGTCGAGCACCCTGGCGATCGCCGAAGGACTGCCCGCACGTGAGGCGAGGCCCTCAAGATGGGCGGGCACCGGAGTGATCAGCTCAGGACGCGCGGAGACGAGCGCCCGCAGCTGCTCGTCGGTGCGCCCCCTGATCCACTCCGTGAACTCCATCGTTGCCATGGTATGTCCCTCCCGATTGAGGCAGCCTGGCTCAGGTGATTGAGCGAGCGGACCAGCTCGTCCTGAACTACGTCAGCGCGGCCGCTGACGCGGCTCACGGTGTGTTACGGCCCGACCAGCGGATCGACTTCGTCAGGCGGCTCAGGGCCAGGATCGAGGACGAGCGTCACGGCAGCGCCAACACCCGCCAGGTGGCCAGGGTGCTCGCCAGGTTCGGTGACCCGGTCGTGCTCGTCCAGCGTGAGGTGCACCGGCTCGCCGAGAGCGCGCAGGCTCCCGAGGGGGCGATGACCGCCGCCGAGCGCGCCGCCGGGCCGGGAGGCGTGGCGGCCGGTCCGATGGTGACCGAGGGCCGCGACGCCCGCACCATCGTCATGGAGCATCCGCGCGAGACCCTGGCCATGGCGGTCCTCGCGGTGGCCGCCTTGCTGGTGCCGTTCGACCTGCCGGCCGTGGCGATCTTCCGGATGCCGGTGCTGGTCTGGGCGCTCGGCGCGGTGCTCGTCCTGTTCAGCGGGAGCTGGGCGGTGCGTGACCGGCTGATCGGGATCGGCGCGCCGCTGCTCGGCTACCTGGTGGGCGGCGTGCTCGTCGGCGGGCTGCGGGTCGAGGGCGAGCCGGGGCTGCGGGCGTTCGTGGTCCAGTTCTACGACGTCAGCGGCGTGATGTTCATGATCGGCGCCGGGCTCGGCGTGGTCTGGCTGGCCTACCGCCTGCTCGGCGTCAGCTGACCGGGGCCGGGCTGGGCAGCAGGCCGACCGCCAGGCGCACCCACGCGTCGACGAACCGGTCCTTCTCGGTGCGGCCGGGAGACTCACCGACGGTCTCCTGGAAGAGCCGGTAGTGCACGACGGATCCGCCCAGCACCGTGGAGATGCCGTTCCAGTCGACCTCGGCGTCGCGATATTCGGGCTGGGCGCGGAACCAGCTGGTGATGGCGTCGAACATGGGCTGCAGCAGCCCTTCGCGCACGATCGCGACCAGCTCGGGGAACTGGCTCAGGTCGCGGAAGAACACCCTGGTCAGCTCCGACTCCTCGCGCACCTTGGCCAGCCCGGCGCGGCACACGCGTGACAGCCGCGCCTCCAGGTCCGTGGAGGTCTCCATGTAGCCCAGCTCGGCCAGGCTCTCGGCCACCTGGACGCGGGTGCGCGCGGCGTGCTCGTTGATCACCGCGGCGAGCACCTCGTACTTCGACTTGAAGTGCCGGTAGAGCCCGCCCGCGCCGGGGGAGAGCCCGGCAGCGGCCTCGATCTCGGCCACGGAGGTCGCGGAGTAGCCTCGCTCGGCGAACAGCCGCAGCGCCTCCTCGATGATGCGCTCACGGGTGGTCATGGTCGTGCCGGTCCTGGTCGGCACGTTGCGAGCCCTCTCGGACCGAGCTCCTGCGCCTGACGATCTGGTCATGTCTTGCGTGACACCTCCGTTAGGAGCGTAGTCGTCACGGCACGGTGCGCCGGTTCGGCCCTGCCGCGACCGTGCTCCGACGGGGCGACGAGACCAGCGCGGCTCCCGATAAGTAATTCCTTTCTGCCCATTCCAAACGGTCCCACAACAAGCGCCGCTACGTAGCACTCCCGGATGTTTGGCATCCTCGACCTGTGATGACTTCGGTGGGTTTCGATCTGGACATGACATTGGCGGACACTCGATCGGGTATCGCCGCGGTCTACGACGAGGTTTCTGTCCGGCTGGGCGTGCCCATCGACAGCAAGGCGATCATCGCCCGGCTCGGGCCGCCCCTGGAACGCGAGCTGGCCAACTGGCTGCCGGCCGAGGCGATCCCGGCCGCGGCCACGCTGTTCAGGGAGATCTATCCGGAGGTGGCCGTGCCGGCGCACACCGCCATGGCGGGGGCGCGCGAAGCCATCGAGCTCGTACGCGCAAGGGGTGGCAAGGTCATCGTCGTGACCGGCAAGAACGTACGAGACGCGACGAGCACGGTCATGACGCTCGATTTCGAGGTCGACGAGGTCGTCGGTTCGGTCTTCGGAGCCGCGAAAGGTTCGGCACTCGCGCGCTTCGGCGCGGCGGCCTATGTTGGTGACCATGTCGCGGACATCGAGGCGGCGCGGGCAGGAGGCGCGGCCAGCGTCACGGTCGCGACCGGCCCCTACACGGTGGAGGAACTACGTGCTCACGGAACAGATGTGGCACTGACCGACCTGACCGAATTCGCCGGCTGGTTCGCGGGCTGGCGTTCTCCGCACGAAGTCGGGTAATTGTCCGTCAATTACCCGGTCGCCCTGGGGCGCTGTGGGGCATAACCTACATCCATTCATCCTTTTCGACTGTTCGAACGAGGTCCCTCCTGTGCCGAGTGGCAAGGTCAAGTGGTACGACGCCGACAAGGGGTTCGGCTTCCTCACCCGTGACGACGGCGGTGAGGTTTTCGTGCATTCCTCAGCGCTGCCTGCCGATGCCGGGCCACTCAAGCCTGGCCAGAAGGTCGAGTTCGGTGTGGCGGAGGGCCGGCGCGGTCAGCAGGCCCTCTCGGTCAGGATCCTCGAGCAGCCGCCGACGCTGGCCAAGGCGAAGCCCAAGGGCAAGCGCAAGAAGCCGGACGAGATGGTCGTCATCGTCGAGGACCTGATCAAACTCCTCGACGGGGTCTCGACGTCCTATCAGCGGGGCAAGCAGCCGGACGCCGTACACGCCAAGAAGATCGCTCAGGTGCTGCGGGCCGTCGCCGACGACCTCGACGCCTAGGCGTTGGGGTTGGTCAGCGGTTTGGTGGGGTCCATGGCGTCACCGCGGGTGTCCGGCGGGCCGGCGGGCCTGCCGGTCAGGTCGGCGTGGTGGCGCCGGTTGGCCGCGCGGATGCGCTGACGCCGGCGGACGATCAGCCAGGCGAGCGCCGCGGTCAGCGCCACGGCCAGCGTGATCAGCCCGGCCACGCTGTTCTGGGCGAGCGACAGCACCAGCCCGACCAGCCCGCCGAACACCCAGGCCAGCTGCAGCAGCGCCTCGACCACGCCGAAGGTGGACGAGCGCACCTCCTCGCCGATCTCGCGCTGGACGATCGCGTCGAGGGCCAGCTTGCCCAGCTCCTGGGCGAACGCGGTGACGACCGAGAGCACCACGGCCGTCCACAGGCCGAAGAAGACGGCGGCCGCGATAGTCGTGAGGCCGGTGAAGGTCAGCGTGAGAAGCACGATCAGCTGCGGCGAGTGGTTGCGCGTCCAGTTGGCGACCACCGCGCCGACCAGGCCGCCCAGCCCGGCCGCCGCCGCGAGCAGCGCGATCGTCTTCGGCACATCGAAGAACGGGTCGGGCGGGGACAGCCACGGCACACCTTTGTCCTGCACCAGGAACAACAGAAAGAACAGCAGAAAACCGGAGAACAGCCGGATGGCCACGTTGGCCCAGACCGCCTCGGCGACCGTGGGGCCCACGTTGAGCAGGGTGCGCCAGCGCGGCGGCCGGCCCTCCTCGGCCTCCTCCTCCAGGTCGGGGGAGTCGACGTGCCGCGGCAGGCGTACGGCGAAGACGCCGACCAGGAGGAACACGACCATCGCGATGCGCAGCAGCGCGGCGCTGCCCAGCCACGCGGCCAGGCCCGCGCCCACGGGCACCAGCACCCCGGCCGAGACCAGCGAGAACAGCGCGACGCGTGCGTTGGCGGAGACCAGCGTGATGTCGGCGGGCAGCACGCTCGGCATGATCGCCGCGCGCGACACGTTGTACGCCTTGGACAGCACCAGCACGCCCAGCGCCCCGGCGAACAGCGTCACCAGGTCGCCCGGCCCCACGGCGGCGGCCATCGCGAAGCAGAGCAGGCCGCGTCCGAACAGCGTGCCGGCCATCACGTAGCGGCGGCCCGACCGGAACCGGTCGAGGATCGGCCCCACGAACGGCGCCAGCAGCGCGAACGGCAGCATCGTGATGACCAGGTAGAGCGCGACGGGGCCGCGAGCCTCGCCCACGGGCACCCCGAAGAAGACGGTGCTCGCGAGCGCGACCGTGACCAGCGCGTCGCCCGCGCTGTGGCCGGCGGTGAGCTCGATCAGCCGGCCGAGCCCGGTGCGGCCGGCGCCGTTGGCGTGGGTCAGCCGGCGGGCGGCCCTGCCGACATTACGGGCGCCCCTGGCGGTGGCCTGACCGGCGCGCACGCCCCCGCCGGCGGTGGCCCGGCCGGCGCGGACGGTCGCGCGACCGGCATCGGCGACGCCTCGGCCGAGGCGTCGCGAGATGTCGCGCGTCCTGTCCCACCCACCCTCCACGCATACAAGTCTTACCCGATTCGTGATCGGACTCGGCGCCGGATGGGCACTGTGGGTGTCGGCGGGTCCGGGCATGGGTGAGAATGAAAGTGTGAGCGAACAGCACCTTTCGGCGGAGGCGGCCCGATGAGCCGGACCAGGACACGTGTCTCCGTCCCCGACCAGGCCTGTGTCGCCGCGGTCGACCTGGCGCGTGCCGCGGCCGAGGAGCTGGCGCGGCCGGGCGAGCCGGGCGAGCATCTCGGCTACGAGGCCGAGGGCGACCGCATCGTCACCCACTACTTCGCCTGCCTCGACCGCGCCTACCGGGGCTGGCGCTGGGCGGTGACCGTGACCCGAGCCTCGCGCGCGAAGAAGGTCACGGTCAGCGAGGGCGTGTTGCTGCCCGGCTCCGGGGCGCTCCTGGCGCCCGAGTGGCTGCCGTGGAGCGAGCGGCTGCGTCCCGGCGACCTCGGCGTGGGCGACCTGCTGCCGACCTCCGAGGACGACGACCGTCTCGTGCCCGGCTTCACCGAGACCGACGACGACGTAGAGCATCAGATGGTTTTCGAGTACGGCCTGGGCCGGGCACGTGTGCTCTCGGCCATCGGCAGGGAGCGGGCTGCCAGGCGCTGGCACTCCGGCGAGCACGGGCCGCACACTCCGATCGCACACGCCGCTCCCGCGCAGTGCTCCACCTGCGGCTTCTACTGGCTGCTGGCCGGCGAGTTGCGGTTGTCGTTCGGGGTCTGCACCAATGAGTACGCCCCCGACGACGGCAAGGTGGTGGCCGCCGACCACGGCTGTGGCGCCCACTCCGAGGCCGCGGTCATGCCGCCGGCCGTGGAGCAGGCCACGCCGATCCTCGACGACCTGGGCTTCGACCTCATGGAGGAGGAGGCCGGCTCGGTCGACGAGACGGCCACCGAGGAGCTCGGCCACTCCTGATCCCGTTACGGCAGGGAATGTCGGTGCGGGCCGCTAGCCTACGGTGGCCCCCTACCCTTTATCAGGATCGTGATCGATGACCGACACCTTTGGCACCGACCGGATGCGGGCCGCCGTGCTCGCCGCCTGGACGGCCTCGCCCGCCCGTTTCCGCGAGGACGCCAACGCCGAGGAGGACTTCGCGCTCGGCGGCTACCGCGACCGGCTGATCGTGGAGCTCGCGCAGAACGCCGCCGACGCGGCGCTGCAGGCGGGCAGCCCCGGGGTGCTCCGGCTGACGTTGCGTGACGGCCTGCTGACGGCCGCCAACACCGGCGCGCCGCTCGACGCGACCGGGGTGGAGGGCCTGTCGACGCTCCGCGTCTCCGGCAAGCGTGACGACGCGGGGACCGCCGGCCGGTTCGGTGTCGGCTTCGCCGCGGTCGTGTCGGTCTGTGATGAGCCGTCCATCTGCTCGCGTGACTCGGGGGCGGTCCGCTGGTCCCGCGACGAGACGGCCGCGCTGGTGTCCTCGGTGCCGTCGCTGGCCGCCGAGCTGACCTCCCGCTCGGGCCACGTGCCCCTGCTCCGCCTCCCCTTCGCGGCCGACCCGCTGGAGGTGCCCGAGGGTTTCGACACGCTCGTCCGCCTCCCGCTGCGTGACGAGGCGGCGGTCGCGGCGGTCCGGCGGCTGCTGGAGGAGGCGAGCCCGGCCCTGCTGCTGGGTCTGCCGGCGCTGACGACCATCGAGATCGACCTCGACGGCTCGATCCGCACGGTGGTCGCCGACGGCTGGCACGTGGTGTCGGAGTCGGGCGCCTTCACGTCCGACCAGGTGGCCGCCCTGTTCGCCGACCGGCCCACCGAGGAGCGGGCCCGCCCGTTCTGGTCGCTGCGCTGGGCGGTGCCGCTCGCCGGCGCCTCGGGGGAGCCGGCGGAGCTCCGGCCGCTGCCCGCGACCGTGCCGCCCGTGGTGCACGCGCCGACGCCCAGCGACGAGCCGCTCGATCTGCCGGCGCTGCTCATCGCGTCGTTCCCGCTGGCCACCGACCGGCGTCACGTGGCCAAGGGGCCGCTGACCGACTTCCTGGTCGAGCGGGCCGCCGACGCCTACGTCAGGCTGCTCCAGGAGCTGCCGCGCACGCCCAGGCTGCTCGACCTGGTGCCCTCCCTCATGGGCAAGGGCGAGCTCGACGCCCGCATCCGCCGGGCCATCCTGCGGCGGCTGCCCGAGGTTCCGCTGCTGCCCGCCCTGTCGGCCCCCGCGCCGGCCGTGCAGACGCCGTCGTTCGCCGACGCCGAGGTCTACGAGCCCGACGCCGAGTGGCGGGTCGAGCACCCGGCCAGGGAGCCGCACGAGGACGGCTGGGTCGTGGCCGGCCGGGAGGCCGCGGTGGTCGCCGGGCCGGGCGAGCTGTTGGCCGTCATCGCCGCGTTCGTCCCGGGGCTGCTGCCCGCGGGCTGGCCCGCCCGGCACCCCGCGATGGGGTCGCTCGGCGTGCGCCGGGTCGAGCTGGCCGAGGTGGTCGACCTGCTGTCCGGTGAGGCGGTCGAGGGCAGGGAGCCGGGCTGGTGGCGCTCCCTCTACGACGTGCTGCCGGCCGACGACCCCGAGTCCCTCGGCGCCCTGCCGGTGCCGCTGGCCGACGGCCGTGTGGTGCGCGGCCCGCGCGGCACGCTGATCCTCGACCTCGGCGGCACGGGCTCATCGGGGGCCGGGCTCGACCTGACGCCGCTGGGGCTGCGCATCGTGCATCCCGAGGCGGCCCATCCGGTGCTGCTCAGGCTCGGGGCCGCCGAGGCCACGCCGCGCACCGTCCTCGAAGACCCGATCACCAAGGCGGCCGTGTCGCAGTCGCTCGACAGCTCCGACCCCGAGCCCGTGGCGCGGGCCGTGCTCTCGCTGGTCGAGGCCGCGGGGCTCGCGCCCGGCCAGGCGCCCTGGCTGGGGGAGCTGGCGCTGCGCGGGGCCGACGGCGAGCTCTATCCAGCGGGTGAGCTCATGCTGGCCGAGGGCGCGCTGGCCGGGCTGCTGGAGCCTGACACGCACCTCGGCGTGGCCGCGCCCGAGCTGGTGGAGGCCTACGGATCCAGGGTGCTGGCCGCCGCCGGTGTGCTCGACGGGTTCGCCGTGGTGCACGACTCCGACGTGCTGCTCGACCACGACGACTGCGACCATGACCTCGACGGCGAGGACGAGTGGCTCGACCACGTGCTCGACCTGCTGCCCGAGCTGGACGTGCCGCCGGTGGTGCCGGAGTTCGCGGCGGTGCGCGACCTGGAGCTGGTCGCCGACTGGCAGGCCGCGCTGACGCTGCTGACCAGGCCGCCGCTGCGGGCCGCGCTCCATCCGCTGCGGGTCGAGGGCGTCGAGGTGCCGTCCTACACGGCGTGGTGGCTGGCCGGTCATCCCGTGCTGGGCGGGCGCCGGCCGCGCGAGCTGCGGCTGCCCGGCGCCGACCCGCTGCTGCAGGGTCTCTACGGCGACGCCCCCGCCGGGCTCGACGAGGGCGCGCTGGCGATGCTGGGTGTCCGCACCACGCTCGCCGAGCTGCTCGACTCGCACGGCGGCCCCGAGGAGCTGCTCGACCTGATGGCCGACGAGTCGATCGAGGTGGACCGGGCCCAGCTGCGCGCGCTCTGGATCGCCCTGGCGGCCGTCGATCCCTCGCGGGTGGCGCCGCCGTCGCGGGTGCGGTCGGTGCTGCGGGGCGAGATCGTGGTGGCCGCCGCCGACGACGCCGTGGTGGTCGAGGCCCCCGACCTGCTCCAACTGGTCGCCGACCACGCGCTGGTGCTGGCCCCCTACGACCTGGCCGAGTCGCTGTCGGAGCTGCTCGACCTGCCGCTGGCCGGCGAGCTCGCCCCCGGCGAGGTCACCTCCGAGGGCGAGGTCCGGCAGGTGCCGCCCGAGGTGCGCTCCCTGCTCCCGACGGCTCCCGAGACCTATGTCGAGCACCACAAGCTGCTGGTCGACGGCGTCGCCTGCACGTGGCGGTTCTTCGACGGGTCGGTGCACTGCACCGACGTCGAGGGACTGGCCCGCGGTCTGGCATGGGCCACCGGCCAGTGGAACGACCGGCTGGCGGTCGCCGCGCTGCTGCGCGACCCCACCGCCGTGCCGCTCCTGCTGGCCGAGGCCGACCTGTCCTGACCGGCCCACCGCCGAGCCACCTGCGCGGCGGGCTGGCCGGCCCACCGCTCAGCCCGCCGGGCAGGTGGCTCCCTGGTCGGGCACCTTCCCGGTGAGCAGGTAGGCGTCGACCAGGCGGGTGACGCAGGTGCTGCCGCTCAGATAGGCGCCATGGCCCTCGCCCTCGTAGGTGACCAGGACGCCCGTCTTGAGCTGCGCGTTGAGTGTGGTGGCCCAGCGGTAGGGGGTGGCCGGGTCGCCCTTGCCGCCGATCACCACGATCGGCGCGGAGCCGGTGGCGTCGATCTTCTTGGCCTCGTCGTCCCCGGGCGCCGGCCAGTCCTCGCAGGGCGCGGCGGTCCCTTCGACGGCCAGGATCGGGAAGATCTTCTCGATCTGGTCGTTGATCCTGGCCGTCTCGGCGGCGGTCGGGCGCTCGGTGGTGTCCGCGCAGTTGATCGCCTGCAGGCTGCTCATCGCGGTCGAGTACGTGCCGTCGGGCCTGCGGCCGGTGTAGGAGTCGGCCAGCGCCAGCAGTGTGGCGCCGTCGCCCTTGAGGGCCGCCGCGGCGGCCTGCTCCAGCATCGGCCAGGTGGCCTTGGCGTACAACGGGGTGATGACGGCGAGCTGGGCCAGGCCGTAGGTGAGGCTGCGGTCGCCGACCTGGAGCGGCTTCGTCTTCAGTCCGTCGAGCAGCCCCTCCACGGTTCGCTCGACGGCCGCCGGGCTCGTGCCGAGGTCGCAGCCCTGGGCCACGCAGTCCTTGGCGAACGCCTCGAAGGCCTGGTCGAACCCGCCGGCCTGGATCACGGCCCGTTCTTCGAGGGTCACCGCCGGGTCGTAGGCACTGTCGAGGACGAAGCGGCCGACGTTCTTCGGGAACTTCGTGGCGTAGACGGCGCCGAGGTGCGTGCCGTACGAGAGGCCGAAGTAGTTGAGCTTCTCCTCGCCGAGGGCGGTGCGGATCAGGTCGAGGTCGCGGGCGGCGTTGACGGTGCCGACGTGTGGCAGCACCTTGCCCGAGTCCTTCTGGCAGGCGGCGGGGAGCTCCTTGGCCAGCCTGTCGCCCTCGGCGGCGCTGGGCGCGGCGAGCAGCTTGGCCATCTGGCCGCCGCAGGCGACCCCGGCGCTGCGGTCGACGCCGCGCGGGTCGAAGCTGACCAGGTCGTAGCGGGTGCCGAGGCTGCCGAAGGCCTGGGCGGCCTGGGCCAGGATGTCGACGCCGGAGCCGCCGGGGCCGCCGAAGTTGAACACGAGGGAGCCGGACCGGTCGCCACTGGCCTTGACGCGGATCAGCGCCAGGTCGATCTGGTCGCCGCCGGGCTTGGCGTGGTCGAGCGGCACCTTGATCGCACCGCATTGAACGGACTCGTCGGGCCGGGCCGGCTTGCCGTCGGGGCCGGTCAGGCCGGTGCACGTGCTCCAGGCGACCGTGCCGGTGTCCTGGACGGCGTCCTTCGCGGCGTCCTTCGCGGCGGGCGGCTCGGTGAGGCCGCAGCCGGCGAGCGCCGTCAAACACACGAGAGATGTGACTAATGTCTTCTTCATGCCACAAGCATGGTCTGGTGGTTTCCGCCCAGGTAGTGGCCTGTAACAGCTCTTGACGGTGACTTCGGGGATCGGCCGGAGATGACGTATGTCAGCCGCGAGAGGCCCGCCTGCGGACGTACAGGAGGCCGAGCAGGCCGAGGCCGACTCCCGCGACGCAGGTCCAGATCCACCATGAGTCCTGCGCGGCCGGGCGGAGGACCAGCAGCACCGCCAGCGCGACCACCCACAGCCCGATGCCCACGATGACGGCCTTGCTGTCGTTGGTCTCGATGGGCTCGGGATCGGGATGCCACTCGCGCTTCACGGATCCAGCCTAGCTTCCAATCCGGTCTCGATCCGATCACCAGCTCTTTGCCCAGGTGGGCCACTCCTGTCACTCTTCGCGCGTGAGTGACATTAAGTCTAAAATCGATCAATTCTTCGCAATCTCCGCACGGGGTTCGACGATGTCCCGTGAGGTACGTGGCGGACTGGCCACGTTCTTCACCATGGCGTACATCGTCGTGCTGAACCCGATCATCATCGCCAAGGGCGTGGACATCGAGGGCCAGGTCATCGGCGACGGCACGCAGCCCAACTTCCCTCTGGTGGCGGCGGGCACGGCGTTCGTGGCGGGCATCCTGACCATCCTCATGGGCGTGGTGGGCCGGGTGCCGTTCGCTCTGGCGGCCGGGCTGGGGCTGAACGCCTTCGTCACCTTCAACGTCGCCACCGTGATGAGCTGGGAGGAGGCCATGGGACTGGTCTTCCTCGAAGGCATCATCATCGGCCTCCTGGTGCTGACCGGCTTCCGGGTGGCCGTGTTCAACGCCATCCCGACCCAGTTGAAGACCGCCATCAGCGTCGGCATCGGCCTGTTCATCGCGCTGATCGGCTTCGTGGACGCCGGGTTCGTCCGCCGGGTGCCGGCCGGGCCGCCGCTCGAAATGGGCATCGGGGGCAACCTGACCTCCTGGCCGATCTTCGTCTTCGTCGTCGGGCTGCTCGTCACCGCGGCGCTGGTGGCCCGCAAGGTCAAGGGCGCGATCCTGCTCGGCATCGTCGGCACGACCGTGCTGGCCGTGATCGTGGAACTGATCGCCAAGCCGGGCCAGGCCACCGCCGAGAACCCGGGCGGCTGGCAGCTGAGCGTGCCCACGATGCCGGAGCAGATCCTCGGGTTCCACAACCCGCTCACCCTCTTCACGGAGTTCGACCCGTTCGGCGCGTTCAGCCGGGTGACGGTGCTGCTGGCCGTGCTGCTCGTGTTCACGCTGCTCATCACCGACTTCTTCGACACCATGGGCACCATGGTCGGCGTCGGCAAGCAGGCCGGCCTGGTCGGTGAGGACGGGATGCTGCCGCGCACCAAGCAGATCCTGCTCGTCGACTCGATCGGCGCCGCGGCGGGCGGCGCGGGCTCGGTGTCGTCGAACACGACCTACATCGAGTCGGCCGCCGGCGTGGGCGAGGGCGCGCGGACCGGCCTGGCCAGCGTGGTCACCGGGCTGCTCTTCCTGGTGGCGATCTTCTTCGCGCCGCTGGTGGCGATCGTGCCGTACGAGGCCGCCGCGCCCGCGCTGGTCGTGGTCGGCTTCCTGATGATGACCGCGATCCGCGACATCGACTTCACCGACTACGAGCTGGCCATCCCGGCCTTCTTCACGATCGTCGTCATGCCGTTCACCTACTCGATCTCCAACGGTGTCGGCGCCGGCTTCGTCAGCTTCGTGCTGATCAAGCTCGTGCGGGGCAAGGTGCGGGAGATCCACCCGTTGATGTGGGTGGTCTTCATCCTCTTCGTGCTGTACTTCGCGCTCGGCCCGATCAAGGCGCTGCTCGGACTCTGACCTGCCTGTGGCCGCCCCTCTCGGCAGGGGGGCGGCACCGGCGCGAGGAGTCAGCGCGTGCTCGACTCCGGTCAGGCCGTGACCGCTGTGCCCGCAACCGGACGAGCTGTCAGGACCGGCTTGATGATCTGCCCCGCGTGATTCCCCGAGTAGGGGCAACACGTACGCGGGCTGGGGTGAAAGGCAGCATTGTTCTCCTATGCGTGGAGATGTGAAGTGTCCGGACTGCGGTGCCGCGTTGGCCGGAGACCGGTCCCCGGCGCCGGAGTCGACGCCCAGGTGCCCTGAGTGCGCGCTGCCGCTGTGGGGACCCATCGCGCACGAGCTGTGGCGGGTGGACGAGGCGCTCGCCGGGATCCGGATCCAGGAGACGCGGCTGCTGACCCGCAGGGAGGAACTGCTGGGCAGCCTGCGCGACGGACGCGTGGGGGAGATGGGCCCGTACCCGGGCGCCCCGGCAGCGGCCGGACAGGTCGGCCACGGCGGTGCGGTCACGGGTGTCCGGCCGCGGGAGGTCCCGGCGCCGGGCACGGGAGCCAGGGAGGTCTTCACGCCGGGCACGGGAGCCCAGGGGGTCTCAGCACCGGGTACGGGAGCCAGGGAGGTCTCGGCGGGAGCCGTACAGAATCTGCTGCTCATTCTCGGCGGCCTGCTGCTGACGGTGGCGGCGGTGGTGTTCACCGTGGTGAGCTGGGGGCTGCTGGGCATCGGCGGGCGCGCGGCCGTGCTGGCGGGGTTCACCGCGCTGGCCCTGGCGGCGCCGGCGGTGCTGGTCCGGCGCGGACTCACCGCGACGGCCGAGACCGTGGCCGGGATCGCCATCGCGCTGCTGCTGCTGGACGGTTACGCGGCCCGGCGGGTGGGACTCCTCGGGGCCGACGCCGTCGAACTGCTGGATTACGCGGCGGGGGTGTGCGGGCTCATCGCGCTGGTCCTGATGGCCTATGCCCGGGTCGTGCCGCTTCGCGGCCCCGCCCCGGTCGCCGTGGTGCTGGCGCAGCCGGTTCTGCCGCTGTTGATCGGAGACGCCTCGGCGACCTGGCTGGTGGCCATGCTGGTGGCCACGGCGGCGCTGGACGTCGCCTTGGTGCGGCAGGGCCGGGCGGGGGTGCGCACGACGGCCGCTCTCTGCGGGAGCGCGGTCGCGACCCTCGCCCTCCTGGGAGGCGTGCCGTACGCGCTCAGTGCCGATTCCGCCGGGCAGGCGCTGGGCAGGTCGGCGCCGCTGATCGCGCTGGCCCTGCTCGGAGCGTTCGTGGCGCGGAGCCTGGCCAGGCCAGGAAAGGTGGAAGGGGAGGTCTGGGCCTCGCTGGTCACCGTCGGGACCACGCTCGCGCTGATCGCCGCCCTGGCCGCGCCGGCGCAGTCGGTGTTGAGCACGGACTGGCGTCCGCTGGCCTACCTGGTCCCGGCGCTCGTGGTGGCGCTCGCCGCCACCTGGTTGCCCTGGCGCAGGGTGCGACTGACTGCCATGGCCACCGGCGGGTCGGTGGCGCTGCTGACCGCGCTGACGCTGCTGCCCCGGCTCGTGGCCACCCTGGTGACGCCGCTGGCCTGGCTGGACACCCTCTGGAGGGGCACGTGGGACGGCGGGCCGTGGCCGGCGGAGGGCATGCGGGACGGCGGGCCGTGGCTGGGAGAGGTCACGTCGCCGGTGGACGTGGTGGTGCTCGGCGCGCTGGCGGCCGGCCTCCTGGTGGCGGCCGTGCGCCTGTCCTCGCGCGGCGTCGCCGCGCGGGCCGCACTACCGGGCAGCGCGAGCGGTGGACGGCCGGTGCGGACGGCGGTGATCGGCGCGCTCGTGTCCGGGACGCTCGCGGTCACGGTCGCCCCCGCGGCCTTCGCGATGGCCCACCCGGCCGCGGTGGCGGTGCAGGTGGTGCTGGCCGCCGCCCTGGCTGTGGCCGCCCTGCTGGCCCGGACGCCCTGGTGGGCGGTGGCCTGCGCGGTCGTCGCCGGTGCGGCCTCGGTGGAGGCGGTGGCGTACGCGTTCGGCAGCAAACCGGCGACGCTGATCGCGCTGCCGATCCTGGCGGTGCCGGCCGCCGCCGTGGCGCTGGCGGGCAGGGTGACGGCCCTGCGGGTGTGGGGGCTGGGCGCCGCCGTACTGTTGCTCGGCCTGGACGCGATGGCGGTGGGGCTGGCCGTGGGCGCACCGGTCAGGGTGGCGGCGAGCGTGGGCTGCGCGGTGGCCGGGGTGCTCCTGCTGGGCAGGTCGCTGTGGGCGGGCCGGGCGGGCCGGGACGGCGTGAACCTGGAATGGCTCAGGTATACGGGCACCGCCCTGTTGCTGCTGGCCTCGTGGTTACGGCTGTGGGCCGGCGAGGTCACCGTCGTCGAGGCGTACACCGTGCCGTGTTCGCTGGTCCTGCTGGGATTCGGCTGGTGGCGGCGGCGGAGCGCGCCCGTTTCGTCATGGGCCGCTTATGGGGCGGGGCTCTCCTTCACGATGCTGCCGAGCATGGTGGCGGTCTACGCGGACACGGAGTGGCGGCGGTCGCTCGCGCTCGGGGTGCTGGCGCTGGCGGTCCTGCTCGCCGGTGCCCGATCCCGGCTCCAGGCGCCCACGGTGATCGGTGGTGTCACGCTCGCCGGGGTCGTGGTGCGGGAACTCGCTCCGTACGTGTCGGAGATGTTGCTCACGGTGCCGCGCTGGGTGCCGATCGCGGTGGGCGGGCTCCTCCTTGTACTGGTCGGGGCGACGTACGAAGCGCGAAAGCGAGACCTGAAGCGGTTGCGGGACAGCCTGGCGAGGATGGACTGACGTCCTCGGCCAAGGCGCTTCCCCCGGCTCTGACCTGCGGTGCCGGGCGGGAGTCGCGCCCGCCCGGCCATGGTGCGGGAACCCGGGAGGGCGATAATGAGTTGGGGAAATATCCCGGCCTCCCGTATAGTTAGCAAAGGTAATGACTCATGCTAACCAAGAACCAGTCCCAAACGGATCTCCGCAGCGACGCGGGTCTGGCATCAGCTCTACGCGTCTCGATGGCGCGGCTCAACCGGCGGCTCAGGCGGCAGGCGGCGGCGCACTCGCTGACGCCCACGCAGTTCGCGACGCTGGCCGCCGTCGAACGGCATTCCGGGATAACCCCCGGCGAATTGGCCGAGCTCGAAAAGGTGCAGCCACCCTCGATGACGCGGGTGGTCGCCGGGCTCGAGGCACGTGGGCTGCTCTCCCGTTCACCGCACCCGACCGACCGGCGTCAGGTGACCGTGACCGTGACCGAAGAGGCCCAGAGGTTGCTGAAGGAGGAACGCCGCCGCAAGGAGGCGTGGCTGACCCGGCAACTCAAGGAGCTGACACCTCAGGAGCGGGCCATCCTCAGGCAGGCGGCGCCGATTCTGGAGAAGCTCAGCAGGATCTAGAGCCTGAAGAACCCGAGACCGGGATGTTCCGGTCGCTCAAGATTCGCAACTACCGCATGTTCGCCGCCGGAGGCGCCGTCTCCAACGTCGGCACCTGGCTCCAGCGCACCGCCCAGGACTGGCTGGTGCTGGAGCTCACCCACGGCAGCGCCGCGGCGCTCGGCACGGCCACCGCCCTGCAGTTCCTCCCGATGCTGCTGTTCGGCATGTTCGGCGGCGTGCTCGCCGACCGCTACCCGAAGCGGCCCATCCTCATCGGGGCGCAGTCGATGATGGCCGGGCTCGCGCTGACCATAGGCGTGCTCACGATGACCGGCGCCGCCCAGGTCTGGCACGTGTACGTCATGGCGTTCGCGCTCGGGCTCATCTCCTGTGTCGAGGTGCCCACCCGGCAGGCGTTCGTGGTCGAGATGGTCGGGCGCAAGGACCTGAGCAACGCGATCGCGCTCAACAGCTCGATCTTCAACCTGGCCCGCGTGGTCGGCCCGGCGATCGCCGGTGTGCTGATCTACGTGCTCGGCGGCACGGGGCCGATCTTCCTGGTCAACGCCCTGACGTTCGCCGCGGTGATCTCCAGCCTGGTCTTCATGCGGAAGTCCGAGCTCAACCTCGCTCCGCCGGTGCCGAGGGCCAAGGGCCAGCTCCGCGAGGGGCTCAGGTACGTGCTCCAGCGCGAAGAGCTGCTCATGCCGATCATGCTGGTCGCCTTCGTGTCGATGTTCGCCCAGGCGTTCTCGATGTCCATAGCCCTGATGGCCCGCGAGGTCTTCAAGGCGGGGGCGTCGTCGTTCGGGATGGCGTCGAGCATGTTCGCGATCGGCGCCCTGGGGGGCGCGCTGCTCGCCGCGCGCCGGGCCCGGCCGTCGCGCCGGATGCTGGTCGCGGGCGCGATCGGGTTCGGGTTGTTCCAGATCGCCACGGGGCTCGCCCCCTTCTACCCCGTCTACCTGCTGCTGCTGATCCCCACCGGCATCGCGCTCATCACCTTCAACACCTCCGCCAACGCCAGCGTCCAGCTCGCCACCGCGCCCGACATGCGCGGCCGGGTCATGGGCATCTACATGCTGGTCTTCACCGGTGGCGCGCCGATCGGCGCCCCGCTGGTCGGCTGGCTGTCCGAGCTGGGCGGCCCCAGAGCCGGCGTCATGCTCTCCGGTGTGCTCGTGGTCGTCGGCACCGGCCTGGCCATGCTGCTCACCCGGGTGATCACCGCCCGCAGGGCGAGGCTGACGCTGGCAGCGGCCTGAGCCCGTTGCACAATCAGTGGATATGAGGCTCTTCGCGGCTGTGGTGCCGCCCGACGGCGTGCTCGACGAGCTCGAACGGGCGATCGCCCCCTACATCGGGCAGGTGGAAGGGCTGCGCTGGCCCGACCGCGACACCTGGCACATCACGCTGGCGTTCTACGGCGAGGTGCCCGAACACGTGCTCCCCGGCCTCCAGGTGCGCCTGGCGCGGGCCGTACATCGTTACGACGCCCTGGACCTGGCCTTCACCGGGTTCGGGGCGTTCTCGTCCGCACGGCGGGCCAGGGTGTTCTGGGCCGGGCTGTCCGGCGACCCGATGGGGCGGCTGGCCGACTCGGTCAAAGCCGCGGGCCGCCGGGCCGGCGCCGCGCAGACCGACGAGAAACGCTTCCACCCGCACCTGACGCTGGCCAGGGCCAAGGCCGAGACGGACCTCCGCCCGCTGGTCGAGGCGCTGGCGGAATTCAGCGGCTCGCCATGGCGGGCGGAAGGCGTCCAGCTCGTGCGGAGCCACCCGGGGCCGCGGGTGAGGTACGAGTCACTGGGCGAATGGGCGCTGGCACCGGCGCGGCGGGGCTAGGCTCCTCAGCGTGGACCGTCCTCGCCGCTGGCTGCTGCCCCTCGTGCTCGGCCTCCTCCTGCTGATCGTGGTCATCGGCGCCGTGCTGACCTGAGTCACCACGGCCTGCCTGACTCACCTGCCGTGATCACCAGGCGTAGTCCTCCGGCGCCGTCCGGTGGCCCGGGAAGATCTCGTCCAGGCGCGCCAGCGCCTTGTCGTCCAGCGTGATCTCCAGGGTCCGCATGGTGCCCTCAAGCTGCTCCAGTGTGCGCGGCCCGATGATGGGGGCGGTCACCGCTGGCCGCGTCAGCAGCCAGGCCAGGCCCACGTGCGCGGGTCCTCGCCGAGGTCGTCGCAGAACTGCTCGTACTGCTCGATCTTGTCGCGGTGCTTCTCCAACTGCGCGACCATCTGGTCGGTCGCCGACCGGCCCTTGTCGATCTTGCGAAGCACGCCGCCGAGCAGGCCGCCGGCCAGCGGGCTCCACGGGATGACGCCGAGGCCGTAGTCCTCGCAGGCCGGCAGCACCTCCAGCTCGACCGCCCTGGTCAGCAGGTTGTAGTGCGACTGCTCGCTGACCAGGCCGAACGTGTTGCGCCTGGCCGCGGTCTCCTGGGCCTTGGCCAGATGCCAGCCGGCGAAGTTGGACGAGCCGACGTAGAGGATCTTGCCCTGCTGGCGCAGGATCTCCATGGCCTCCCAGAACTCGTCGAACGAGGTGTTCCGGTCGATGTGGTGTGCCTGGTAGATGTCGATGTAGTCGGTCTGCATGCGCTGGAGCGAGGCGTCGCACGCGCGGCGGATGTTCAGCGCCGACAGCTTGTCGTCGTTGGGCCAGTCGCCCATCGAGCCGTAGAGCTTGGTCGCGATGACCGTCTTCTCCCGGCGCCCGCCGCCCTGGGCGAACCAGTTGCCGAGGATCCGCTCGGTGATCCCCTCACCCTTTTTCCAGCCGTACACGTTGGCGCTGTCGAAGAAGTTGATGCCCAGCTCGTGAGCCCGGTCCATGATCGCGAAGGAGTCTTCCTCGCTGGTCTGGGGGCCGAAGTTCATCGTGCCGAGGCAGAGTGGACTGACCTGGAGCCCACTGCGTCCGAGGTTCACGTAATCCATGCACTCCACCCTAGGCACCTGGAGTCCACTCCAGGCCATAGGCTCGTCCTGATGATCCCCGGCATCCCGCCTGCGGCGGTGCCCCTCTGCCTGTCGATCACCGGCATCTCCTGATCCGCTTTGGGCACTCATGAACATTTCTTCGCACTGACGAGAAATGATGGCCCGACTCCTGACATAGGCGCAGATGTCCACTGATCGCACTGTCTAGGAGTCGGGCATGGGGATGCCGAGGAGATCGGGCCTGGGAATGGCCCGTGAATAGCGAGCGGGCCAGATTCGAAGCCGTCTACCGCGAGACGTACGGCCGGATCACGGCGTACGCCGTCCGCCGCTGCAACTCGCCGCAGGACGCGGCTGACGTGGTGGCGGAGACCTTCTCCATCGCCTGGCGGCGGATGCGTGAGCTGCCGGACGGGGAGGAAGCCGCGCTGTGGTTGTACGGCGTGGCACGAAAAGTGCTGGCCAACCATTACCGAGGCGAGAATCGCCGCCAGGCTCGCAGCGTGGAGCTCGACGCCGAGATGGCCGACCTGTATGGAGCCTCGCCCGACAGCGGGGTCGAACTGAAGGCGATAGCGCAGATCTTCCGGACCCTGTCGGATGACGATCGCGAGGTGTTGTCGCTGGTCGCCTGGGAGGGTCTGGACCGGCAGGAGATCGCCGCCGTGCTCGGCCTGTCACGCAACGCCGTTCGCATCAGACTCCATCGCGCCCGTAGGCGCTTTGCCCGCGCGCTCGCCGAGGCGGACGTCCGCTTCATGGCAGAAAGCCGGCTGATCCCGGCGGAGAGGTCGTTGTGAAGGACATTGACGAGATCGACTCGATCACCCGCGCACTGGCCCGGGTGGATCCGGGGCAGCCGGGAGGCCGTCCGTCCGACGCGGGGGCGCGGACACTGCTGGCCTCGATCACCGCCGAGGAGCCCGGCCCGTTCGTGGCCCGCCCCCGACGGCGCCGTCCCCGGCGGCTGGCCCTGGGGCTGGCGGGCGCGGGGCTGCTCGCCGCGGGCATCGTGGTGGGGCCGAGCCTGCTGGAGAACGGCGTGTCCCCGTCCTACGCGGTCACCAAGAACTCCGACGGCGTCGTATACGTCAGGGTCCGGGATTTCAGCGACGTCAAGGGGCTGACGAGACAGTTGGCGGAACTGAAGGTCCCGGCCATGGTCGACTACGTGTCTCCGGGCAAGCAGTGCCAGGAACCACGCGGGACCTATGTCGAGGACATCCCTCCTGGCCTCTACTCCGTGCCGGAGAACATCCCCGGGGATCCCGGCAGGGGCTGGCAGATGCGGATCGACACCAAGCTCTTCAAGCCCGGTCAGACCTTCGTCTGGACCATCAGCGAAGGGCACACCAGCACCATCCTCATGGACGGCCCGATCGCGCCGTGCGTGCCGGAGGACCGGCCCGAACCGAAGGAGATCAAGCGCGACTACCGAGTGGCGACCCTGAAGGGGCGCTCGCTCGCCGGTCTCCGGGTGGACGAGAAGACCGTCGGCGAGGTCCTCCCCGAGCTCAGGAAGCGCGGATCGAAGATCACCTATCTCGTCATGGGGATCCCTCCGGGAAACCCCGGCGGCTTCGGCGAACTCCGCACGCAGTCCACTCCCGTCGGCGACGACTGGATCGTCTGGGAGGCGGAGGAATCCATCCGCCAGCCTGGAGTGATCCGCCTGCTCGTCACCGACAGGCGCTACGACAGGAACCCTGTCTACGGTGGTCCACGCGACGACGTCATCAAGGAGTAGCACCACCTACTCGGCGCGGGCTTCCACCGCCACAGCGCCCGGATCGGGCGGGTTCCGGTTGCGGCATGATGGCGGCGTGGGGGATGTCCTGATCAGAGCGCTCGCCGTGACCGCCGTGACCTGTGCCGTGACGGCGGGCCCGGCCTTCGCCGCCGACGACACCGGGGAGAAGCTGTTCACGTTCCGGGACTCCCGGATCACCGAGTCCAGCGGCCTGGCCGTGTCGCCCACGCATGACGGCGTCTACTACACGCACAACGACAGCTCCGCCGCGCCGGTCTTCTACGCGGTCGGCGCCGACGGCCGGACGAAGGCGACCTTCCACCTGCGGGGGGCCGAGGCGCGTGACTGGGAGGCGATGGCCGCGACCAAGGACGCCGCGACCGGGCGGGGCGTGCTCTGGTTCGCCGACATCGGCGACAACCTCGACGGGGCCTGGTCCGACATCTCCGTCTACAAGGTGACGGAGCCGCGGAGCCTGCGCGACGCCACGCTTCCCGCCGTGCGCTACCGCTTCCGCTACGAGGACGGCGCCCGCAACGCCGAGGGCCTCATGGTCCACCCCAAGACCGGGCGGCTCTACGTGGTCTCCAAGGAGTTCGCGGGGTCGGTCTACGCGGCGCCCAAGCGGCTGCGCACCGACCGGACCAACATCCTGCGCAGGGTCGCCGCCGCGCCGCTCATGGCCACCGACGCCGCGTACGCGCCCGACGGCTCGTCGTACGTCGTCCGCACCTACTTCTCCGCCACCCTCTACAAGCCCTCCGGCGAGTCGATCGCCAAGGTGTCGATGCCGGAGCTGGCGCAGGCCGAGTCGATCGCCTACACGGCCGACGGCAGGTCGCTGCTCGCCGGGTCGGAGGGGAAGTCGAGCCCGGTCTACCGGGTGCCCGTCCCCGAGCGGGCCCTCGCGCCCAGTCCCCGCCCCTCCAGCACGCCCTCGGCGCGGCCCGAGGCCGCCAAGGAGTCGGCCCGCCCCGTCGTCGCCGAGGAGCGAGCCGGGCTGAGCCTGCGTGACGTGCTCGTCTGGCTGGCCGCCGCCGTGGCCGCCATCGGCGTGATCACCTTTATCGCCCGCCGCACTCGCTGAGGTCCTCGGTGGCGTCGCGCCGCCCGTGAGCTGGAGTGCGCCTCGGAGGCGGCGAGCTGGGGCAGGTCGCGGCCGCATGTCGTCGGCAGCTCGGCTGGTCACGGGCGGGGAAGCGTCAGCGGCCTACAGGCTCAGGCCGGACTCCAAGTGCGCCAGTGCCCTGTCGACCTCGGCGGGCCCGTCCATACGCGCGTTCTGTGCCCACTGCAGCCAGACCATGGCCACGACCCCGAAGACCGCGCCGATGGCGTCGCGTATCCGCGGGTCGTCCACACCGCATCCGGCCTTCTCCGCCACCATCTCGCACACCTCACGGATCAACCCGGGACTCTTGCGCAGGTTGGCCACCAGCAGCTCGGGCACGGTGGCTGCGAACACCTCCCGCGCGTGCCCCGCGGCGATCTCTTCGGCGGACAGGGTGGCGAACGCCGTGCGGAACGCGCCGCGCAGCACGGTGACCGGTGCGCCCGTCGGCTGAGAGGCCAGGGCCTCGAGGAGGGGCGGGAAACGATCGAGCGTGACCAGATGCTCCTTCGCCGGAAAGTAGCGGAAGAAGGTGGCGGGGGAGATCTCGGCGGCCTCGGCGATCTGCTCGACGGTGGTGGCGTTGTAACCGCGTTCGCGGAAGAGGCGGAACGCTTCGCGCAGGATCGCCTCCCTGGTCCTGACCTTCTTGCGTTCGCGTAGCCCGCTGTCACTCATGCATCGAAATTTACCGTACCGCCAAATGATGGTTTACCCTCAACTGAGGGTCATCTCTCAAATTTATCCTGACCTCATCGGCGGATGCCCGTGCACGGGGCCGCCCGCACACGACATCTGAGCGCTTCACCTATGACAACGGAGGTGGCCCAGTCATGGGCGACGACATCAACGGCCTGCATCATGTGGGGCACATCGTGCGGGACATGGACCAGGCGATGGAGCGGTATCGCCGGCTGGGCTTCACGGTGTCGGCACCTGCCCATCCCGTTCTTCCGCGCGTGGCGGGAGGCCCTGCCGAGCCGTTCGGGGTGGCCAACACCCACGTGTACTTTCCCGGCAACTTCGTCGAGTTGGTGGCCGTCATCGACGAGACCGGCCGCGTGCCCGGCGAAGCCCGCCCGATCCCGCTGCGGGTGCCTGACGGCAAGCTGCCGGCGCTGGTGGCCGCCATCCGCGCCACCGCCGCGAACATCACGTTCTTTCTCCAGCGTTTCCAGGGGCTCCACATCATGATCGCCAATACGCCGGACATTGACAGCGTCGCCGCGCGGCTGACGGCCGGCGGCGTCGGCCACGGCGGTGTGCACGCCATCCAGCGGCCCGTTGAGACCAGCACGGGGACCCGGATGGAGCCAGCTCGCTACCTTGAGATCTCTGATCCCGATTTGCCTCTGGGGCGCGTGCCGGAAGGCAGGATCGGGTTCGCCGAGAACACGCCGGTCGAGGCACTTGAGGACCAGCGGCACACCGACCATCCCAATGGTGCGACCGGTCTGGTCGAATGCGTGCTGTGCGTCGCCGACTCGGCGTTGCCCGAGCAGGCGCGGCGCTACGGTGCCTACTTCGGCCGGGCGCGGGACGGCCAGGTGGCGCCGGGCGCGACCCGATTCGACCGGGCGAACGTCACCGTCGTGTCCGCATCGGCGCTCGCCGACCTGCTGCCCGGTGAGCGTCCGGCCGCCCTGCCGGCGTTCGTCGCCTACACGGTGTCGGTACGCGACCTCGCCGCCACCGAGCGGTTCCTGCGCGACAACGACATCCCGGTCACCCGAACCGGTCCCGGAGAGATGGTCGTGCCCGCCAACGCCGCCCTGGGCACCGCGATCATCTTTCGCCAGGATGACTGAGGATGGTCCCTCCGCCGCGGACCTGTTGCGGCCACGCCAGGGGATCGTGCGAACAGAGCATGTCGCGATGAGCCGGTCGTATTCGGCGTTCTCCGCGTACCCGTACAGGCCTTTTCCCACCGCCAGCATGGGGGCGTAGCCCAGCCATGCGTCCTCGGTCGTGTCGGCGCCGGACCGGCCTCCACAGATCGCCTCGGGTCTCATCGCGCCGGTATACGGCATCCCCAGGAACCGCTCACGAGGCACCAGATCAAGTGCCTTGCGCCAGCCGACAGATCCTATTTGTCCGCCAGTTCGAGGCGAAGCATTGCGGCCGTGTCGCTCAAGGTCGCCATCCTTCCAGTAGTACGTCAGCGAAGGCGTGCGCTATCGCGTCGGCGTTCGGCAGCCATCCCCATTGCCCGTTGAGATTGCATTCGATGGATGTCTAGATTTCGGAGGATTGATCGCCCGCGTAACCTTTACGGCAACGTCTCGGGTAGCAGTGTGAACGCCGATACGTGGCGGGGGCGCATCAGTGAGAAATCTCGACGATCAAGGGTTGCGATGTGTGTGATCGCTAGCCGCTCGGCGATCGCAACAACGGATACGTCGGCGGGGTCGAGGCGTGCGTCTTCATACGTGCGGACGAGCTCTGCCATTCGCCGAACGTCCGGTGCGGTCAGGTTGACCAGCTCGAACTCTTCGGTCACGAGATCCAGGAACTGGGCGTGTACGGACGAACCCATGTGTCGGTTGATGGTCCAGCCAACCTCGATCAAGATCGTTGACGGCAGCAGAAGTGGTCCGTCCAAGCTTTCCAGTAGTCGGACGCAGGCGGTGTGGTGCTTGTCATCTCGATCGACTACCGCGATCAAGGGGCCTGTATCCAGAAGAACAGCGGTCACACTGACCGATTGAACCGTTCGGCCAGCAGATCTTCGACCCGTTCCGAGAGATCACCCTCACCGGACGCCCCGATGCCGGCGATTGAGAGGCGACGACGTACCGGTTCGTCGTTTTCTTCTGCGATGTCGGCGAGTTCCGGGTCGGTCTTGACCAATCGCAGGAGACGGCGCGCCTGGTCAGGCGACAGCTGATCCACCAAGTGGTGAAGCTCCTCATGCGCATGTCCAGCGCTCATGCCTGCGAGTGTACGCTGGCGGCACCGCCAGCGGCCAACCCCTCTAGGGTGCCGTTCGCTGTGCTGAACGGCGGTGTCGTGCGTGTCAGGGGCGGCGCATGGTGGCGGTGAAGAGGTCGCCGCGCAGGGCGCGCTCGACCACTTCGATCGAGCGCGACAGGCGGACCAGTCGCGGACCCTCCTCGCGGTAGGCGTCGAGGACGGCCTCGATGGCGTGCGGCGGCAGGTGACCCTTGAGGTCGACGGCGGCGCCACGGTAGCCGGCGCGGGCCGCCTCGATCGCGGCGTTGACGTGGTGGCTCGCCATCCTGGCCAGCGCGATCGGGTGCCGCCTGAGCACCTCATAGGCTCGGTAGTCGGGCGGCACGGCGTCGAGCAGCCAGGCCACGGCGGACGTCTCCCAGTCGGGGACGCTCGGCGGGCGGACCTCGGCGGGCCACTCTGGCGGGACATACATGAGGCTATCGTACTCACGTTCGATTCGGTTGCCGGGACGTGGTGCTCGGGGTGGCCGTAAGAATATGGCGCGCCCGGCGGAATTCAGGGAACCGGCGTGGTCCCTCGCGGCAATTACTGCCGAAGATCGATCATCAGCGCGAGGAGACCGAGTGAGGTTCACACGAGCGGCGGTTCTGGGGACGGTGATGGCCGCGGGCATGGTGACCGCGCCGCCGCCCGCGGCCGGAGCGGCCGAAGCCGCGCAGGCGCAGGTCAAGAATGCGATCACCCTCATAACGGGCGATCGGGTGATCGTCTCGGGACCGCCGGGCAGGCCGTCGTACCAGGTCGAGGCGGGCGCCGGGCGCCGGGTCTCGTTCTCGATCGGCACCTGGGGCGGGCACACGCACGTCATCCCGTCCGACGCGGCGGCGCTCGTCGGCAGGGGCCTGGTCGACCGGCGGCTGTTCGACGTCACGCAGTTGCTGGAGTGGCGCTACGACGACGCGAGCCGTCCGGACATCCCGATCATGACGCAGGGCGGGGCCGCGCCGAAGGCCGCCGAGGCCGGCAGGAGCGTGGCCACCGTCGGACTGTCGGCGGCGCGCGTGGACAAGGCACGCGCGGCGACCGTGTGGCAGGAACTGGGCCGCGGCGCCGGCGCCAGGACTCTCGCCGCCGGGGTGACCAAGCTCTGGCTCGACGGCCGCCTGTCCTACTCACTGGAGAAGAGCGTCGCGCAGATCGGCGCTCCGGACGCCTGGCGGCGCGGACTGTCGGGCAAGGGTGTCACGGTGGCAGTCCTGGACACCGGGTACGACCCCGATCATCCTGACCTGCAGGGCGTCGTCACCCAATCGGCCAACTTCTCCGACGAGCCCGACATCGTGGACAACGTGGGCCACGGCACCCACGTGGCCTCGATCGTGGCGGGGTCCGGGCAGGCGTCCGGCGGCCGGTACCGGGGGGTCGCGCCCGACGCGAAAATCGCCGTCGGCAAGGTCGGGGGCGCCAAGGGCATCCATGAGTCGGCCGTGATCGCCGGTATGGAGTGGGCCGCGACCCAGGCGAAGGCGGCCGTCGTCAACGTCAGCCTCGGTGGCTACGACACCGAGGAGATCGACCCGATGGAGCAGGCCGTCAACACGCTCAGCGAGCGGACCGGCACCCTGTTCGTCGTCGCGGCGGGCAATGACAGTCTCCGGGGAACGATCAGCAGTCCAGGCAGCGCGGACGCCGCCCTGACCGTCGGAGCGGTGGACGGCGACGACCAGCGCGCCTCGTTCTCCAGCCAGGGTCCACGTGCCGGCGACCGCGCGGTCAAACCGGACGTCACCGCCCCGGGGGTGCGGATCACGGCGGCGGCCGCGAAGGGCGCCTATGTCGCCTACAGCGGCACGTCCATGGCCGCCCCGCACGTCGCCGGCGCCGCGGCCATCCTGGCCCAGCTCCATCCCGGCTGGACCGGCGCCCAGATCAAGGCCGCGCTGATGTCGTCGGCCAGGCCCGGCGCCGGGCTGACCCCGTACGAGCAGGGCGTGGGACGGGTGGACGTGGCCCGTGCCGTGACCCAGCCCGTCACGGCCGACTCGCCCAACCTGTGGGCCAAGGTGCCGTGGCCGCCGACCGGCGTGCCCCTCACCGAAGAGATCACCTACACCAACACCTCGTCCGAGCCCGTGGAACTGACGCTGACGAGCGACGGGCCCTTCACCCTCTCCGCCGACCGGCTCTCCGTCCCGGCGAACGGCCGGGCGGCCGTGACCCTGACCCTGCCCGCCGATCTGAAGACCGGCGTCCATCCGGGCAAGGTGACCGCGACCTCGGGTGATCTCACCGTACGCAGCCTGGCCGGCGCCTTCGTCGAGCCGGAGTACCACACGGTGACCCTGACCGCGATCGGCCGGACCGGAGAACCGGTCGAAAACGTCATGGCCAGCCTGTACAACCTGGAGACCGGCGAGTACGAGGAACTGTTCGGCTTCGAGGGCGGAACCGCGAAGGTGCGCGTGCCGAGTGGTGAATGGCACCTGCGGGCTCACCTCTTCGAGATGTCCGCGTTGACCACGATGAGCAAGGTCGTCCAGGTCGGCTCTCAGGACGAACAGGTCACCATCGACGCGCGCGAGGGCAGGCCCGTCCGGTTCTCCCTGGACGACCCGGCGGCTCAGCCCGTCGGGTTCCTCCAGTTGAGCACCCGCGTGACGCGCGACGGCCGGAGTGCGGAAGCGGGGCTGGTCGTGTCGCCCGGCCCGGAGCAGACGGTATACGTGATCCCCGGCCCCTACCCCGGCCTCGAATTCATGGCGCTGTCGGCGTGGGAGAAGAGCGGCACGCCGGCGACCCGGTACGACCTGGCCGACTATCGGACCGGCGGCATCCCGTCCGATCCAGGCGTACGGGCGAGAACCGCAGACCTGGCGAGGGTCACCGCGACCTTCCGGGCCCAGACCGCGAGCTCCGTCCCGGCCGCCTTCGAACGCAGCGCGGCCTTCCGGGACGGTGGCCGGGTCATGTTCAACGTCCCCACCGCCGTACAGGCTCCCGGGACGTTGATCAACTACGTCACCCCCCATCGTGAGCTGCTGTGGCATGGCTGGTTCAGCGACGCCTCGGGCGCCTACCAACTGTCGGACGAGCAGGGGCGCGCCCTGCGCGTCGGACACCACGCCGAGCTGTGGAACGCGGCGGTCACCGGCCCCGCGGCGCCCACCCTCACCCGGACGGGTGACGTCCTGCAGTACACGATGGACGGCCTGTTCACCGACTCGGGAACCGGCCGCACCGGCTGGGACGGCGACGTCACCGGAACGGTGACCCTCAGGAAGGACGGCGACGTCCTGCACGATGCCCGGCTCGAGAACTGCCGGCTCGACCGCCGGTGCGGCTTCAAGACCGAACTGGCCGAGGCAGCCGCCACGTACACGCTCGGCGTGTCCGCTCGCAGGGACGTCGCCCACTCGTCGCTGACGACGGCGATCGACTCGGTGTGGACGTTCACCTCCGGGCGCGCCACCGGCATCCAGGCCCTCGACCTGCCGTCGGTGAAGTACACGCCCGAAGGTCTGGACGCCCACAACAGGGCCATGGCCGGATCGGACACCAGGATCACCATCGCCGGGGACGGCGAGGCGTTGCGGACGCTGCAGGTGGAGGCGTCCTTCGACGACGGCCGCACCTGGCGGCCCCTGCGGGCGCGACCGGCGGCCGGAGTCTGGAAGGTGTCGATCGACAACCCGTCCACCAGCGGATTCGTGTCGCTGCGCGCCACCGCCGGCGACGACGACGGTGACCGGGTCAGCCAGACGATCCTGCGGGCCTACGCCGTGCAGGGCTGATGGGCTCGGCGGTGAGGCGCAGCCCGCAAGCCCTCACCGCCGCTCGGCCGGCCCGGCAGCGTGGCGGCCGGTGGGCCCGCCGCCCTCTTACCTGGCCGGGTGGCCACCCCTTGCTTGATAGGTAGGCCAACTGAGCGCTAGCTTGGCTGGCATGCGCGTCCTGGTGACCGGTGCCTCGGGGTTCGTCGGCGCGCACGCGACCGTCGCCCTGGCCGCCCTGGGGCACGAGCCCCACCTTCTGGTGAGAAATCCGGAAAAAGCGGTACGCGTCCTCGCAGCCCTGGCCCCGCCCCAGGACTGGCCGATCCACCAGGCCGACATCCGCGACGCCCCGGCCGTACGGCGGGCCCTGGAGCAGTGCGACGCGGTGCTGCACGCGGCGGCCGACATGGGCGTCACCGGTCACGCCACCGACCTGCGCGGCTCGAACGTCACCGGGCTCGCGAACGTCCTCGGCCAGGCCGCCGAGCTGGGCCTCGACCCGATCGTGCACGTCTCCACGGTGGCCGTCTTCGTTCCGCCCACAGGTCCGGTGATCACCGCGGACAGCCCGCTGGCCGCCCCGCGCAACGCGTACGGCCGGTCCAAGGTCGAGGGCGACCGCTACGCCAGGGACCTGGGCGGCGTCACCATCGTCTATCCCGGTGGCGTCGCCGGCCCGCACCAGCCCACACTCGACGGACTCAACGAGGGGATCCGGGCGGGGCTGCGCTCGGGCTGGCCGATCGTGCCGGGCGGGGTGAGCGTGCTCGACGTCCGCGACCTGGCCGTGGCGCTCGCCCGCTGCTTCGTGCCCGGCCAGGGCGCCCGCCGCTACCTACTCGGGGGAAATTTCCTGACCTGGGCGGAGATCGCGTACCTCTCCCGGCGGCTCACCGGGCGGACGGGCAGGACGCTCAGGATGCCCGGCGCGCTGCTGCGCGCGCTGGCGGCGGCCCTCGACGGCGTCAAGGGGCTGGGCCTGCGGGTGGCCTACCCCCTCACCCGCGACGCGGCCGACTTCATGCTCACCCTGGTCCCCACCGACGACACCGCCGCGCTCAGGGAGCTCGGCGTCACGTTGCACCCAGTGGATGACACCGTTTCGGATACATTGCGGTGGCTCGCAGCGGAAGGGCATCTGAAACCGCGCGAAATCGGCAGACTAGCGCCGTGATGGAGAAGATCGGAGTCGTCGGGGCAGGCATCGTCGGGCTGGCGGTCGCTCGCGAGCTGGCCGCCAGGGGCGCCGAGGTGACCGTGCTGGAGAAGGAGCACCGGGTCGCCGCGCACCAGACCGGGCACAACAGCGGCGTCGTGCACGCGGGCATCTACTACCCGCCGGGCTCGCTCAAGGCACGGCTGTGCCGCGAGGGCGTGGCCCTGCTCAAGGAATACTGCGCCGAGCACGGCCTGCCGTACGAGGAGGTCGGCAAGCTGGTCGTGGCGAGCACCCGCGCGGAGCGCCCGCTGCTGCGGGCGCTGGCCGAGCGGGCCCGGGCCAACGGTGTGCCCGGCATCGCCGAGCTCGACGGGCTCGGGCTGCGCGAGATCGAGCCGCACGCGGTCGGCGTCGGCGCCGTCCACTCCCCGCGCACCGCCATCGCCGACTTCCCCGCCGTCGCGCGCCGGCTCGCGCTCGACGTGGTCGAGCTGGGCGGTTCCGTACGGCTCGCGCACCCGGTCATGGCCATCAGGGAGAGCGTCAGGGGTGTCCAGGTCATGGCGGCCCGGCGGAGGTTCACCTTCGACCGGCTGGTGGTCTGCGCCGGGCTCGGCACCGACGCGGTGGCGGCCATGGCGGGCCGGCCGGGAGAGGTGCGGATCGTGCCGTTCCGCGGCGAGTACTACGCGCTCGCCGGAGCGGCCCGCGACCTGGTGCGCGGCCTGATCTACCCGGTGCCCGACCCGCGGTACCCGTTCCTGGGGGTGCACCTGACCCGGCGCGTCGACGGCGAGGTCCTGGTCGGGCCGAACGCCGTGCTGGCGCTCGCCTACGAGGGATACACCTGGCGGAATGTCCGGAACTTCGGGCAGATCACCAGGTGGCCGGGCACCCTCCGGATGGCCCGCCACCACTGGCGCACCGGCGTCAAGGAGATCTACGGCTCGCTGGCCAAGCGCTCCTTCCTCAACGCCGCCCGCCGCTACGTGCCCGAGCTGCGTGCCGACGACCTGCGGCGGACCGAGGGCGGGGTGCGCGCCCAGGCCGTGGCGCGAGACGGCGGCCTGGTCGACGACTTCGCCGTGGACGTGCAGGGCAGGGTCGTGCTCGTCCGTAACGCCCCCTCTCCGGCGGCCACGTCGAGCCTCGCCATCGCGCGGCACATCAGTGGAATTGTCCCAGCACTCGTCCGATGAGGGCATCCTTGGGGGTGATGGACGCACGTTTGCTGATCGTCGAGGACGATCCCAACATCCTTGAACTTCTCGCCGCGAGCCTGAGGTTCGCGGGTTTCGACGTGACCACGGCCAAGAACGGGCTCGACGCCGTCGCCTCCGTGCAACGGCACCGGCCGGACCTCGTCGTACTCGATGTCATGCTGCCCGATCTGGATGGGTTCGAGATCGTACGGCGGATCCGCGGTGGCGGGATGCACACCCCCGTGGTCTTCCTCACCGCCCGCGACGAGACCGAGGACAAGATCCGCGGCCTGACCATCGGCGGCGACGACTACGTGACCAAGCCGTTCAGCCTGGAAGAGGTGGTCGCCCGGATCCAGGCGGTGCTCCGCCGCACCTGCGGTGACACGCCGGCTCCACCGCCCAGGCTGACCTTCGCCGACATCGAGCTCGACGAGGAGAGCCACGAGGTGTGGCGCGGCGGCCACGCGGTGGCGCTCTCACCGACCGAGTTCAAGCTGCTGCGCTACTTCATGACCAACGCGGGGCGGGTGCTGTCCAAGCCGCAGATCCTCGACCACGTGTGGGACTACGACTTCCGGGGCGAGGTGGGCATCGTCGAGTCGTACGTTTCGGTGCTCCGGCGCAAGATCGACAACCGCACTCCCAGGCTCATCCACACCCTGCGGGGCGTCGGGTACGTGCTCCGCCTGCCACCGGGCTCCTGATGGCCGGGCTGCCGCTCAGGATCAAGCTGATCGCCGCGATGCTGGCCCTGCTGGCGCTCGGGCTGACGTTCATCGGGCTGGTCAGCGTCTCGGTCCTGCACGGCTACCTCATGGACCGGGTGGACAGCCAGGTGCACCTGGTCTCGGTACGGATGCAGAAGAAGCTGGAGTACGACCGCGAACGGCGGGAGAAGGGCAAGAAGGTGAGCGACAAGCCGTTGCTCATCGAGTCCGACACGATCGTCCTGGTCCGCGATCTCGCCGGGACGCTGACGCCGCTGCAGGTCGAACGCGACGTCGACATCAAGCCCAAGCCGGTGCTGTCGGCGGCGCCGGAACCCGTCATCTACACCGCCCCGGCGATCATGGGCAACGGCGAGTGGCGGGTGCTGGAGACCTCGGCCGCCGACACCACGTTCGTGGTCGCCGCGGACCTGACCGAGGTCACCGAGATCACCCGGCGGCTCGCCCTCATCGAACTGCTCGGCGGCAGCGGCATCCTGCTCATCCTCGCCGTCGGCGGCGTGACGATCGTCCGGCGGAGCATGCGCCCCCTGTCCGAGATCGAGCACACGGCCGAGGCCATCGCCGCGGGCCAGCTCGGCCGCCGGGTGCCCGACGGCGACCCCCGTACGGAGGTGGGGCGGCTGGCCCGGTCGCTCAACGGGATGCTCGCGCAGATCGAGACGGCCTTCGCGGCGCGCTCGGCGTCCGAGGCGGCGGCCCGCCGCTCCGAGGACCGGATGCGCCAGTTCGTCGGTGACGCCTCACACGAGCTGCGCACCCCGCTGACCTCGATCCGCGGCTTCGCCGAATACGCCAGGCAGAACCCGGGCGCCGACCCCGCCGAGCTGATGCAGCGCGTGGAGAAGGCCGCCGGCCGGATGAGCCTGCTCGTGGACGACCTGCTGCTGCTCGCCCGCGTCGACCAGCAGCGGCCGCTGCGGATGCGGCCCGTCGACATGCTGGCGCTGGCCGCCGACGCCGTGCAGGAGGCCCGGATCCTGGCGCCCGGACGCACGATCGGCCTCGACGTCGTCGGCGGCGCCGCCCTGATCGTCTCCGGCGACGAGGTACGGCTGCGCCAAGTCGTCACCAACCTCATGACCAACGCCCTCATCCACACCGACGAGGACAGTCCGATCACCGTCCGGGTCGGGGCCGGAGCCGACACCGTGTTCCTGGAGGTGGCCGACAAGGGGCCCGGCCTCACCCCCGAGCAGGCCGAGAAGGCCTTCGAGCGGTTCTACCGGGCCGACTCGGCCAGGTCGCGCCGTCGCTCGGGCGAGGACAGGGGCAGCGGGCTCGGACTGGCCATCGTGCAGGCGCTGGTGCGGGCCCACGGCGGGACCGTCACGCTGGAGAGCTCCCCGGGCGTCGGCTCCACCTTCCGGGTCGAACTCCCACTCGCCTTGGAGTGAGCCTTCAGCTTTTCCTCAGGTACCTGGGCCACGCTGGACAGGTGACCCAGGTACCTGAGGCGCTGATCATGGTGGTGGACGACGAGCCCAGCATCAGGGATCTGCTCTCCGCCAGCCTGCGCTTCTCCGGTTTCGAGGTGCTGACGGCCGCCGACGGCCACGAGGCCGTCGAGGTGGCTGAGCGGACCTCGCCCGACCTGGTGGTGCTCGACGTGATGCTGCCCGACCTCAACGGGTTCGAGGTGGCCAGGCGGATCAGCGCGCCGGTGCTCTTCCTGACCGCGCGCGACGCCACCGAGGACAAGATCGCCGGGCTCGGCGTGGGCGACGACTACGTGACCAAGCCGTTCAGCCTGGAAGAGGTGCAGGCCCGGATCCGGGCCGTGCTCCGCCGCACCAGGGGTGAGAGCACCCCGGCCAGCCGCCTGAAGGTCGCCGACCTGGAGCTCGACGAGAACGCCCGCGAGGTGTGGCGGGCGGGCCGGCCGGTCCGGCTGTCGCCGACCGAGTACAAACTGCTCCACTACTTCATGTCCAACGCCGGGCGGGTGCTGTCCAAGGCGCAGATCCTCGACCATGTGTGGAACTACGACTTCGGCGGTGACGCGGGCGTGGTCGAGTCCTACGTCTCCTACCTGCGGCGCAAGGTCGACGACGTGGAGCCGCGGCTCATCCACACGCTTCGCAGCGTCGGTTACGTGCTGAGAGAGCCGCCGGCGGGCTAGGCGCGAAACGCCGCCACCTGCGGTGGACCGCCGAACACCGTCCCCCGTAGCGTGGGCGTATGGACCTGCTGGGCGCGTTGGAAGCACTACGCCGCCGGCTCGACAGCGAGTTGTTCCCGCTGGAGATCGGCGAGGCCGCGGCCGACCGGCGCGCGCTCCGGGAGCTGACCGGGCAACTGGACGACTACCTGCTGCCCCGGCTGCGCGCGATCGACGCGCCGCTGCTGGCCGTCGTGGGCGGCTCCACCGGCGCGGGCAAGTCCACCCTCGTCAACTCGCTGGTCGGGGCCGATGTGGCCGAGCCTGGCGTGCTGCGCCCCACCACACTGGTGCCCACGCTCGTGGTCAGCCCGGCCGACCACGACTGGTTCATGGGGCCGAACGTGCTGCCCGGCCTCTCCCGTGCCACCGGCTCCGCCGTCGGGGCGCTGCGGGTGGTGACGTCCGAAGCCCTCGGCGAGGGGCTGGCGCTGCTCGACGCGCCCGACATCGACTCGGTGGTGACCGCCAACCGGCAGCTGGCCGCGCAGCTGCTCGCCGCCGCCGACCTGTGGCTCTTCGTCACGACCGCCGCCCGCTACGCCGACGAGGTGCCATGGAGCTTCCTGCGCTCGGCGCGCGAGCGCAGCACCGCGCTCGCCGTGGTGCTCGACCGGGCGCCGCCGGAGGCCGTCGAGCCGGTCACCCGCGACCTCGAACGCCTCCTCGTCGCCAACGGTCTCGACGGCACCCGGCTGTTCACCGTCCCGGAGGCGGTGCTGTCCTCCGAACGCGCCCGGCTGCCCGCCGAACTGGTCGAGCCGATCGTCACCTGGCTGACCGAGCTGGCCGCCGACGCGGCCGAACGGTCCCGGGTCGTCCGCCAGACCCTCTCCGGCGCGCTCGACAGCCTGGCCGCGCGGGTGCCGCCGCTGGCCGCGGCCGTCTCCCGGCAGCAGGCCGGCTTCCACGGGCTGCGCTCGATCGTGGCGGGGGCGTACGCGGGCGGGATGGCCGACTTCGACGAGGGCATGCGCGACGGCTCGCTGCTGCGCGGCGAGGTGCTGGCCCGCTGGCAGGACTTCATCGGCACCGGCGACCTCATGCGGTCGCTGGAGAGCCGGGTCGGCTGGCTGCGTGACCGGATCGTCGGGTTCTTCACCGGGCGGGCTCCCGTCGTGGAGCTGCGTGACGCCCTGGAGAGCGGCGTCGAATCGCTGATCAGGGGCGCCGCCGACGCCGCCGCCGAACGCTCCCTCGACGGCTGGTCGGCCGCGCCCGGCGGGCCCGGCATGATCGAACGGGTCGGGGCCGTGGAGGCCGCCCGGCTCGGCCGCGCCTCCGCCGACCTAGGCAAACGGGCCGAGGCCGCTGTGCGCGGGTGGCAGGAGTTCGTCCTCGACCTCGTACGCCTGGAGGGCGCCGAGCGGCGCACCACCGCCAGGGTCGCCTCGTTCGGGGTCAACGGGGCCGGGTTGCTGCTGATGCTGGGCGTCTTCGCCTCGACCGGCGGGCTGACCGGCATCGAGGTGGGCATCGCCGGCGGCACCAGCGTGCTGTCGCAGAAACTGCTGGAGGCGATCTTCGGTGACCAGGCCGTGCGCACGCTGACGGTACGGGCGCGAGACGATCTGCGGGCGCGGGTGCAGGGGTTGCTGGACGAGGAGGCCGCGCGCTACACGGCGCTGCTGGAGTCCATCGAGCCGCCCGAGGGCACGGCCGACGCTCTGCTCGCCGCGGGCGCGTCGGTACGCGAGCACAGCGGCGACCTGCCCGCCGCGTCCGTCCGGCCGTTGTCGCCCAGCGCCGACCCGGACCGTCCTGACACGGACCGTCCTGACCCGGACCGTCCTGACCCGGACCGTCCTGACCCGGACCGTCCTGACCCGGACCGTCCTGAGGCGGGTCATCCTGAGGCAGGTGGTCCTGGGGCGGGTCGTCCTGGGGCGGGTGGGGCTGGTTCGGCGGGGTCTCCTGGTTCGGAGGGATTGTGAAGTTGCTGCGCCGGAAGGAGGGGCCGTCGCTCGACTCCCGGCTGGCGGCCCTGCTGGAGGCCGCCGAGCTGGGGGAGGGGCGGCTGCCCGAGGAGGCGGTGTCGGGGGCGCGGGCGGTGGCCGAGCGGGCCGGCGTGCGGCGCGACCTGTCGGTGGCCCACACGGTGGTGGCCCTCGCCGGGGCCACCGGGAGTGGCAAGTCGTCGCTGTTCAACGCGCTGGCCGGAGAGCAGGTGGCGGTCGTGGGGGTCACCAGGCCCACGACGTCGGCGGCCCAGGCGGCCCTGTGGGACGGCTCGGGCGCGGGCCCGCTCCTCGACTGGCTCGACATCTTCGAACGCCACACCGCCGCGCCCTCGCCGGCCGACGCCGGTGACCTGTCCGGACTCATCCTGCTGGATCTCCCCGACCACGACTCCATCCAGCTCTCCCACCGGCTGGAGGTCGACCGCCTGGTGGAGCTGGTCGACCTGCTGGTGTGGGTGGTGGATCCGCAGAAGTACGCCGACGCCGCGCTGCACGAGCGCTACCTGCGCCCGCTGGCCAGGCACCGCGACGTGATGGTGGTGGTGCTCAACCAGATCGACCGGCTGCCGCCCGCCGCGGTCCAGCGCTGCCTCGACGACCTGCGCCGCCTCCTCGACGAGGACGGCCTGTCCGGCGTCCCGGTCCTGGGCGCCTCCGCCCGCACGGGTGCCGGCGTCGACCGGCTCCACGCGCTGCTGGACGAGCGAGTCTCGGAGCACCTGTCCTGGGCCGCGCGCGTTTCGGCGGACGTGTCCACCGCCGCCGACCTGCTCACCGACGCCGCCACCCACCGGCCCGGACCGGGTACGCCGGTCGAGCCGGAGGCCACGCCGGGCACTCCGGCCGAGCCAGGTGCCAGGCCGAGTACGCCGGCCGAGCCGGGTGCCAGGCCGAGTACGCCGGCCGAGCCGGGTGCCAGGCCGGACGCCAAGCCGGGGTCGTTGGCCGGGCACGGGCCGGGGACGCTCGCCGTGGGCCGTGACATCGCGGTCTCCGGTGTGCCCGCCGCTCTGCCCGCCGTCAGCGGTGGCGCGTCGACGGGGCGCGGGCTCACGAAGGCGCTGTCGGAGGCCGCCGGGGTGCCCCTCGTCGTGCGGGCCGTGGCCAAGGGGCACCGCCACCGCGCCGTCGTCGCCACCGGCTGGCCGGTCACCCGGTGGCTGCGCAGGTTCCGGCCCGACCCGCTGCGCCGGCTGCGCATCGGCACGGGCGCCTCCGGCCGCGGCGGCGACCCCGAGATCGTCGGGCGCACGTCCGTGCCGGCCGCGAGCACCGTACAGAAAGCGCAGGTCGACTCCGCGGTCAGGGACGTCAGCGACGCCGCGGCGGCCGGGCTGCCCGAGCGGTGGGCGGCGGCGGTGCGGCGGGCCGCCCGTTCGCGGTCGGCCGAGCTGGCCGACGCCGTCGACCGGGCCGTGGCGACGACCTCGCTGCGCGCGACCAGAAGGCCGCGCTGGTGGACGGCGGTGGGTGTGCTGCAGTGGCTGGTGTTCGCGACCATGGCCGTGGGCGGGCTCTGGCTGGGGGTGCTGTTCGCCATGGACTATCTGCGGCTGCCCCAGCCGCCGCTGCCGACCGTGGGCGAGGTGCCCTGGCCGACCGTGCTGCTCGCCGGAGGCGCGCTGGCCGGCGTGCTGATCGCGCTGCTGTCGCGGCTGGCCGCCTGGGCGGGTGGGCGTCGCCGTGCCCGCCGTACGGCCAAGGCCCTGCGTGCCGCGATCGACGAGGTCAGCGGCGCGTACGTGCTACGGCCCGTGGAGGAGGAGCTCGCCAGGTACACCAGGTTCCGCGACGCCGTCACGCTGGCCCGCGCCTGAGGGGCGTCAGGACGGGTCAGTCGCCGCCGAGCGGGCCGGCGACCGCGAGGAGGGCGTCGAGCAGGGGGCGCAGGAGGGGATGGGAGTCGGCGCCGCGCCGGATGGCGGCGAAGACACGGCGCTCCGGCCCGGGGGCGGGGCGTACGACCACGCCGGAGAGCGCCATGTCCCGCAGCGCGAGCCGGGGCACGACCGCCATCCCCGCACCGGCGCCGACCAGTGCCACCACGGCCCGGAAGTCGTCGGAGCAGTGCGCGAACCGCGCGGTGAAACCCGCCCGCTCGCACGCGAACGCGATCACGTCATGCACGGGATTGCCCGGATACGGCCCGATCCACGTCTCCTCACCGAGGCTGCCCAGCGAGATCGCCCCAGCGGGGTCGCCGGTGGCCAGCGGATGGTCGTGGGGGAGCACCAGGTCGAAGGGCTCGGCGTACAGGGGAAGAAGGGACAGGCGGCGGTCGGCGGCGTCGGGGGCGCCGCGGTACTCGACCGCGATCGTCAGATCCGCCGTGCCGTCGAGGAGCATGGTCAGGCCGTGGTCGCCCTCGGCGTCGCGTACCCGGATCCGCAGGCCGGGCGTCTCCTCGCGTAACCGGGCGATCGCGGGGGAGAGCACGGCGCTGATCGCGGTGGCGAAGCAGGCCACGGTCACTTCGCCCGCCGCGCCCGTCGTGTAGGCGGCGACCTCGGCCTGGGCGCGTTCGAGCTGGGCGAGCACCTCGTTCGCGTGGCGGATCATGATGCGCCCGACGGCGGTGAGGTGCACGCCGCGCCCGTCGCGGGTGAGCAGCCGGTGGCCGACCTCGTGTTCGAGCGCGGCGAGCTGCTGGGACACGGCCGACGGGGTCAGGTGGAGGGCGGCGGCCGCGGCGGTGACCGTGCCGTGGTCGGCCACCGCCCGCAGCGTGCGCAGGCGCCGCGTGTCTATCACGGAGCGAGGATACAGAGCGCGCGGTGCCCGGCCGTCGTGGCCGGAGGGTCAGCCGCGTGCCTGGACGAACGCCTTTACGGCCCGGTCGACGTCGTCGGTGGTGTGCGCGGCCGACAGCTGGACCCGGATCCGGGCCTTGCCGTGCGGCACCACCGGGTAGGAGAAGCCGATCACGTAGATGCCCAGGTCGAGCAGGCGCTCGGCCATCGCGCCGGCCGCCGCGGCGTCGCCGATCATCACCGGGACGATCGGGTGGTCGCCGGGCAGGATGTCAAACCCGGCCCGCGCCATCTGGTCGCGGAACCTCCCGGTGTTGGCGCGCAGCCGCTCGCGGGCCTCGCTGGACGTCTCCAGCAGGTCGAGAATGCGCAGTGAGGCGGAGGCGATGACGGGGGCGAGGGAGTTGGAGAACAGGTAGGGGCGAGAGCGCTGACGCAGCAGGTCGCAGATCTCCTTGCGGGCCGACACGTAGCCGCCGCTGGCCCCGCCGAGCGCCTTGCCGAGCGTGCCGGTGATGATGTCGACCCGGTCGGTGACGCCGTGCAGCTCGGGGGTGCCTCGGCCGGTGGGGCCGACGAAGCCGACGGCGTGCGAGTCGTCGGCCATGACCATCGCGTCGTAGCGGTCGGCCAGGTCGCAGATCTCGGCGAGCGGCGCGACGTAGCCGTCCATGGAGAACACGCCGTCGGTGACGACCAGCCTGCGCCGCGCGTCGGACGCCTCCTTCAGCCGCGCCTCCAGCTCGGCCATGTCGCGGTTGGCGTAGCGCAGCCGCCGCGCCTTCGACAGCCGGATGCCGTCGATGATGCTCGCGTGGTTGAGCGCGTCGGAGATGACCGCGTCCTGCTCGTCGAGCAGGGTCTCGAAGACGCCGCCGTTGGCGTCGAAGCACGAGCTGTAGAGAACGGTGTCCTCCATGCCGAGGAACTCCGACAGCCGGGCTTCGAGCTCCTTGTGCACCTCCTGGGTGCCACAGATGAAGCGGACCGAGGCCATGCCGAAGCCCCACCGGTCGAGCGCCTGCTTGGCGGCCTCGACGACGGCCGGGTGGTCGGCCAGGCCGAGGTAGTTGTTGGCGCAGAAGTTGAGCACCTCGCGCCCGGCCACGCTCACCGACGCGCTCTGCGGGGTGGTGATCACTCGCTCGGGCTTGAGCAGCCCGGCCTCGGTGATCTCATCGAGTGTCGTACGCAGCTGCTCGCGCACGTTCGTGAACATCAGGTGCCTCCGCTCGTGTCAATGGTCGCGGCCGCTTCGGCCTTCGTTGGCTCGTTCCTCGCTCTCTCAGGCCGAGCTCCTCCGCCCGTGTCAATGGTCGCGGCCGCTTCGGCCTTCGTTGGCTCGTCCCTCGCTCTCTCAGGCCGAGCTCCTCCGCTCCAGTCCAAAATGACCTTGCCGGTGCGGCCGCTCGCGGCCGTGTCGAAGGCGGCGTCGAAGTCGCGGTAGGAGAACCGGTCGGTGATCACCGGCGACAGGTCGAGCCCCTTCTCCAGCAGGACCGACATGTTGTACCAGGTCTCGTACATCTCGCGGCCGTAGACGCCCTTGATGGTGATCATCGACGTGACCACCGTGGCCCAGTCGATCGCGAACTCCTCGGCGGGCAGCCCGAGCATGGCGATCCTCCCGCCGTGCGTCATGCTCGCGATCATGTCGCGCATGGCCTGCGGGTTGCCCGACATCTCCAGCCCCACGTCGAAGCCCTCGCGCATGCCCAGCCGGCGCATGCCGTCGGCGATCGAGGTCTGGCCGACGTTGAGCGCGAGGGAGACGCCCAGCTTCGCGGCCAGGTCGAGACGCTCGGGGCTGACGTCGGTGATCACGACGTTGCGGGCGCCCACGTGGGTGGCGACCGCCGCCGCCATCAGCCCGATCGGGCCCGCGCCGCTGATCAGCACGTCCTCGCCGACCAGCGGGAACGACAGCGCGGTGTGCACGGCGTTGCCGAACGGGTCGAAGACGGCCGCCACGTCGGGGTCGACGGGGGTGCGGTGCACCCACACGTTGGAGGCGGGCAGCGTGACGTACTCGGCGAACGCGCCGTCACGGTGAACGCCCAGGCCCACGGTGTTGCGGCACAGGTGGCGCCGCCCGGCCATGCAGTTGCGGCACTTGCCGCAGACGAGGTGGCCCTCGCCGCTGACCAGGTCGCCGACCGAGATGTCCTCCACGCCGGGCATGACCTCGACGACCTCGCCGCTGAACTCGTGTCCCACGATGAGGGGAAGTTTCAGGGTGTGACGGGCCCAATCGTCAAATTTCCGGATATGTAGGTCAGTGCCGCAGATGCCGGTACGCAGCACCCTGATCAGCACCTCGCCCGGACCGGGCACCGGCTCCGGCACGTCGACCAGCCACAGACCGGCTTCGGCCCTCTCCTTGACCAGCGCTTTCATGGCTCAATCTCCCCCTCATCCGAACCCTACGCACTGTGCCCGGTCCCCAGCGGGCATGTCCATCGAGGGATTCTTAAGTGCCCCCACAGCTCCGCTTCACGCCGCAGGCCGGGTGGTGAGGCGCCCGAGGCAGGAGGCTAGATTGCTGCCGTACCTGGAGGAGAGGACCTCAGTGGAAGACCTGCGCATCGGAGTCGTCGGCCTCGGCCTGCGCGCCAGCCTCGCCCTGGCCGCGCACCGGCCCGGACGAGGGTCGGTGGTGGCCGCCCTGTGCGACTCCGATCCGGCGGTGCTCAAACACCAGGCCGAACGGTTCGACGCGGAGTTCCTGACCGAGGATCACCGCCGGCTGCTCGACCGCGACGACCTCGACGCGGTCATCGTGATGACGCCCGACGACACCCACGAGCGCGTCGCGATCGACTGCCTCCAGGCAGGCAAGGCCCTCTACCTGGAAAAACCACTCGCCATCACCGTGGACGGCTGCGACAACATCCTGCGCGAGGCACGGCGCACCGGCACCCGCCTGTACGTCGGCCACAACATGCGCCACATGGGGGTGGTCCGGCTGATGCGCGACGCCATCCGGCGCGGCGACATCGGCGAGCCGAAGACCGTCTGGGTGCGCCACTTCGTCTCCTACGGCGGCGACTACTACTTCAAGGACTGGCACGCCGATCGCAGCCGCACCACGGGCCTGCTCCTGCAGAAGGCCGCGCACGATCTCGACGTGATCCACTGGCTCGCCGACGGCTACACGACCAGGGTCAACGCCCTGGGCGACCTCATGCTCCACGGCGACCTGCCCCGCCGCGCGCCGGGCGAGCCGCGCCCCGAGGGGTGGCTGCGGGAGTTCGAGTGGCCGCCGACCAGCCGCACCGGCCTTAACCACGTGGTCGACGTCGAGGACGTGTCGGTGATGAACATGCGGCTCGACAACGGCGTCATCGCGGCCTACCAGCAGTGTCACTTCTCGCCCGACTACGTGCGCAACTACACGGTGATCGGCACCGAGGGACGGCTGGAGAACTTCGGCGACCGGCCGGGCGACACCGTCAGGGTGTGGAACACCGGGCCGTCCGCCTACCGCGACGACGCCGACATCACCTACCGGGTGCCCGACGCCCAGGGGATGCACGGCGGAGCGGACACGGCGATCATGGCGGAGTTCTGCCGGTTCGCCAGGGAGGGCGGGGTGACCGACACCTCGCCGGTGGGGGCCCGAATGAGCGTGGCGGCGGGCTACATGGCCACGATGTCGCTGCGCGACGGCGGCATACCGTACGACATCCCGCCCCTCGATCCGGAGCTGGCGGCCTACTTCGACGCCGGCCAGCGCTGACCGGTCTCTGGCGGGTTTCTGACCGGTCTCTGGCGAGGTCTCTGGCGGGGTTTCTGGCGGGTCGCGCGGGGACCCTGGTGGCGCGTGTGGACATTACGGGAACTCCGGTGGCACGTGCGGACAGTAGACGTATGTGGACATGTCGATGCGTGCCCGGATACGTGACGGGAACCCGGCGGCCTTCGAGGAGCTCTTCGACGACTACGCGAAGGCCGTCTACAACCACGCCTTCCGCCTGACCGGCAACTGGTCGGCGGCCGAGGACGTGATGGCGCTGACCTTCCTGGAAGCCTGGCGGTTACGCGGCCGGATCGACCCCGAGGGTGGCTCGATCCGGCCGTGGCTGCTCGGCATAGCCACCAACGTGGCCCGCAACGCCCGCCGTGCCTCGCGCCGTCACGACGACGCCCTGGCCAGGCTGCCCAGGGCCGAGGCGGTGCCGGACTTCGCCGACGAGGTCGTGGGCCGCCTGGAGGACGCCGACCGGCTGGCCGCCGCCCGTGACGCCTTCGGCTCGCTGCGCCGCCAGGAGCAGGACGTGTTCGCGCTCTGCGTCTGGGCCGGCCTCGGCTACGCGGAGGCGGCCGAGGCGCTCGGCATCCCGGTGGGCACGGTACGGTCCCGGCTGTCGCGGGCCCGGCGGAAACTCGCCCAGCACGCGGAACCACCACCCCGGCCCCGACAGGTAGTAGGTGACCGAGGCCCCGGCAAGGAGGGGATCCGATGAACTGGCCGGCCGAACGCGATCTTCCCGAGGGCCGTCACCGACTGCTCAAGGAGTTCGTGATGACCGAGATCGACAACGAGATCGCCAAGGAGCGGCCGAAGCGCGGATGGCTGCGTCCTCTCGTGCTGGCGCCCGTCCTGGCGGGCGCGGCGGCGGCGGCGATCACCGTGCCGCTGCTCTTCGGCGGCACCCCCGCCTACGCCGTCACCGACAACCCCGACGGCACCATCCATGTCCAGATCAACCAGTTCAAGGACCCGGAGGCGGTGGAGGCCACGCTCCGGGAGCACGGGGCCAACGTGGTCGTCGACTACGTCCCCATGGGCAAGAAGTGCGGCCCCGAGCCCCGCAGTGAGCGTTTCCTGTCGAAGGCGGAGGCGCCGCTGACCGTCTTCCCGCCGCCGAAGGGCAACGAGATGGGCTTCACCATCGACCCGAGCGTCATCAAGCAGGGACAGACCGGGGTGGTCGAGCTCAGCGTCAGTGAGGTCGAGGGGGTCGGCACGGTCGCCGGCGTCTGGGCGCGCGTAGCGGACGGGCCGGTGGCCGACTGCGAGCTGTTCGACACCACGGACGCGCCGCTGTCCAACTGATCGTGCACGACAGGCCGTCCCGAAATCCACGGGGGCGGCGGCCATGACGGTGGAGGTGCCCGTCGCACATCGCGTGCGGTGGGCACTCGCTGTGCGCGGCCTCCCCGGCCGACACTTTGTGTAGTCAGTACGAAACTTTTAGTAGGGGCTCTAGGGGTGGAAAGGCCGTACCAACCATGCAACACTGTTGCAGGGTTGGAACATGGTCGGTCGAGGTAGACACCAGAACAACGAGATCAATGCGGTGCTCAAGGCCATCCGCAAGATCAATAGTGCGATCTCCGTCGAGGAGGATCACAACGGACACCGGTGGGGGTGGATCACGTGCGCGTGCAAAGACAAACCAATGGTTATCACCTGCACTCCTCGCAACCCCGGCAATCATGCCAAGCAGATCCGGCAATGGGCGACCCGGCACCACGAGTGCATGAGCGACGAGCAAGAGGAGACCTCATGACCATCTGGGACTTCCGGGTCATGCTCAACCGTGAGCCGGACGCTGATGAGTACAACCAGCTCGTCGAGGCGGGCATGGACGACTGTGCCCTCGTTGGAGGCTCCCAGCCCTACTTCATGTGTGATCGTGAGTCGGACAGCCTCTTGGAGGCGGTCATATCCGTCCTCGTTCAGATCAGACAGGTCAAGGGGTTGTGGGTCGTCAGCGTGGCGCATGACGACGCGGTGACGCTGGGCGACGCCGCTCGGCGGCATGGGGGGCGCACTCAGGCGAGCCTGCGGCAGCTCTCCACGGGCCAGCGCGGGCCGGGCGGCTTTCCGGAGCCGCTCATCGAGGCCGACAACGTCAGCGTCTACTCGTGGGCCGAGATCTCCGAGTGGCTGCGCACCACCATGGGCGACGACATCCCGCACGGCAATCGCGACATTGCCCTCGCCGACGCGGCGGTCAAGCTCGCCTGCCGGGCCAGAGCCATGCACCAGGAGCCCTTGGTCCGCCGCCTCCTCGAAGTCGCCTGACCGCCCCGACCGGCCGCCCCAGCTGGTAGACCTGCTGGCCCGCTTCGGCATGATGGCGCAGATCAACGAGGTCGTCGCCGACTCGCGCGAGCTGCTGGTCGCCAGCCTCGCCCACGCTCTGATCGGCACTGCCGAAGCGCACGCCGGCGCACGCCGGCCGCGCCGAGGACGCGGTCAACAGTGCCGGTGCCGGGCCCGCCGACCATCGGGAGGCCGCCCTGATGGGCGACGCGCTGATCCGCACCATGCGCCTGGTGGCCGCCGCGCTGTCCGGCATCGCCACCGCCGCGCACGCCGCCGCCGACTGCTTGAACACGGCAGGTGAGGCACGGTCTTAGCGGTCGGCCACGCAGGTGTCGCTGATCTGGAGGGGCGAACTGCGACCATACCGGCGCTGTCTTGCTGCGGGCTTGAACCCGGTCGAGACTCCCTGGCGTGATGCGCTGTGCGACATTGGGCCACGCAGCCGCATATGGGTGTACGGGGAGACGATGAGTACAGAAGATCGAATCGAACGGGCCAGGCAGGCTAGCCAACGGGCCGTCTTCGTTGGCGATGTCGATGCGCTGGACACAGCGGAGCGGGAGTTGAACATGGTCGAGGCCGATCTCGCCCTGGCACGCGGCCGGATCAAGCAGGCTCGTTCTCATGAGCAGCGAACCGATGACCCAGACGAACTGGCCTTGTTCCAGCGCGCCACCGAGCTCTATCAGGGGCTCGGCGACGTACGAGGCGAAGGCGAGGCGCTGTTCTGGGTCGGCACCTACCACCAGATGTCCATACGGGACAACGACACCGCGGTTCCCCTTCTCGAACGGTCATATGAACTTGCAGCGCAGGTCGGTGACAAGCTCACGATGTCGTACGCGCTTCGGCATCTGGGATACGCGGACCACATCGCCGGCCGGCTGGACGCCGCGCGTGAGCGTTTGGAGGAGTCGACGCGGCTTCGACGAGAGATCGGGCTCTTGCCCGGTGTTGCCGCGAACCTGGTCGGGCTGGCCTACGTCGCAGCCGCACAAGGCCGCCGTGATCACGCCTTGGCGCTGATCGACGAGGCGGGCTCAATCGCCGACGCCAGCGGCGCCCAGGCCATCATGCGCCAGGTTGAGGAGGCGAGATCACAGCTGTAGACAGCTCTGAATCGCCCCAGGTTCGGTGGAAACGCGGTCGCGACCAAACTCGGTGCCCGTCGTGTGGGCGGGCACCGTTCGGGTGGGGTGGCGGGTCAGCGTTCCTGGTGTTCGCGGTCGAGGTCGGTGAAGGGCGCGGCCGGCTCGTTGACGGCCTGGGTCAGCTGGCGGGGGCCGGAGGGTGAGCCGGCGTCCTGGGCGTCGGCCACGGCCTCGGCCGCCGCCTCCGAAGCCTTGACGACCTCTTCCTCTTCCATGGCCGACGACTCGGGCGCCTCGCGGGTGGCGGCGGACCTGGGCAGCGACTCGGTGAACGCCTTGGACACGCCCTGCAGGGCCGAGGTGACCTCGCTGGGGATGACCCAGAACGTGTTGCCCTCGCCCTGGGCGAGCTGCGGCAGCACCTGGAGGTACTGGTAGGCGAGCAGCTTGGGGTCGGGGTCGTTGCGGTGGACCGCCTGGAAGACCTGGTCGATGGCTCGTGACTGGCCTTCGGCCTCGAGGATGGCGGCGGTGCGCTGGCCCTCGGCTCGCAGGATGCGGCTCTGCTTGTCACCCTCGGCCGTGAGGATCTGCGACTGGCGCTGGCCTTCGGCGTTGAGGATGGCGGCCCGCTTGTCACGTTCGGCCCGCATCTGCTTCTCCATCGCGTCCTTGATGGTCTTGGGCGGGTCGATCGCCTTGACCTCGACGCGGTTGACGCGGATGCCCCACTTGCCGGTGGCCTCGTCGAGGACACCGCGCAGCTGGCTGTTGATGGTGTCGCGCGAGGTGAGGGTCTTCTCCAGGTCCATCGAACCGATCACGTTACGCATCGTGGTGACGGTGAGCTGCTCGATCGCCTGGATGTAGTTGGCGATCTCGTAGGACGCCGCCCGAGGGTCGGTGACCTGGAAGTAGAGGACGTTGTCGATCTCGACGACCAGGTTGTCCTCGGTGATGACCGGCTGCGGGCGGAAGGTCACGACCTGCTCGCGCAGGTCGATCATGGGGTAGACGCGGTCGATGTAAGGAATGACGAAGTTGAGGCCTGGCTTGAGCGTGCGGTGATAGCGGCCGAGGCGCTCGACGTTGCGCGCTCGGGCCTGGGGGACGATCCGCACAGCCTTGAGCACCGTGAACGCCGCGAACAAGATAATGAGAATCCCGACTACCAACAGCGGATCCATGATCACTCCCGGGGATATACGAGGGCCGTCGCGCCCTCGATCTCGATGACGTCTACGGTCGCCCCTGCGGGGATCACCAGGGTCTCGTCATAGGCGCGGGCCGACCACTCCTCGCCCCCGATGCGGACCCTGCCTTCGCGCCCGGTGACCTCGGTCACCACGTAGGCGGGCTTGCCGACGAGTGCTTCCACGCCGAAGCGTTGCAGCTGTGGCTGGCGGACGTTACGCATGGCGATCGGCCGGATCAGGACGAGCCCGGCCGCTGAAGACAGGATGAAGACGAGCAGTTGAAAGGGAACAGGCAGGCCAATGGCGGCGGTGGCCGCGGTGAGAAGGGCGGCGGCGCCGAGCAGACCGAGCGCCATGGTGACCGTGAAGATCTCCGCCACTCCGAGGACTACCGCGAGGATTATCCAGATGATCCATTCATCCATATTTGGCCCTCCAGTTAGGACAACGGGCCTGTGTCCATGACTGTTCCCTTCCCCTTACCGTAGTCGCCGTTTCACCGCTGCGGCAGGGGTGAGGTGGTGCCGGCGATCATCTCATGGGGGTCGGCGAGGGCGCTGCCGACCAGCCACCTGTCCCAGGGCAGCTGCCAGAACCCCCAGCCGTTGTTCCAGGCGAGCACGCGGTCGGTGCCGGTGATCGTCACCGGATCGCCGCGCAGGCTGCCGGCGTAGAACCAGGCGGCCTGGTCGGGGCGGGCGTTGACGCAGCCGTGGCTGACGTTGCTCCTGCCCTGGGCCCAGAGGTTGTCCTTGGCGTGCACGTACTCGCCGCTGTTGGAGATGCGGACGGCGTGGTCGATCAGCACGTCGTAGTAGCCGGGATCGCCCTCCTCGCGGCCCGGGGAGATCATGCGGACGGGGTTGCCCTTGTCCATGGTCAGGTGGACGCCGCTGGTCGTGGTGTATTCGGGGGTGGTGGCCATGCCGGCGCTGATCGCCATGCGCTGCACGACCTTGCCGCCGCGCCGGACCTCCATCTGGTGGGTGCGGGTGTCGACGGTGCTGGTCTGCTCGCGGCCCACGGTGAAGGCGAACGTGCGGTCGGCCGTGCCGTGGACGCCGGGGGCCGCGCGCACCCCGGCCAGGTGGGCGGTGACGGTGACCCGCTGCCGGGGCGCCCAGTAGGCGCGGGGCCGGTAGACGGTCTGCGTGTCGCTGGTCCAGCGCCAGGCGCCCTCGACGGGGCGCGCCGTGCTGACCTGCAGCGCTCGCTCCACGGCCGCCTTGTCGCGCACCGGGGTGTCGAAGTCGAGGATGATCGGCATGCCCACGCCGACGGTCTCGCCCGGCATGGGCACGGCCGAGGCCAGCCCGAAGGCGCGCTCGGCCGGCCGGGTGCGGAAACGGCCCATCGTCACCGTCGGCGCGCCACTCGGGGGCGCGGCGGTGACGGACACCGTGTATTCGGTCCCCGGTTTGAGAGTCCAGTCGGAGCGCCAGGTGGTGCCGGTCGCGTCGAACCTGCCCGGCACCGGCGTGCCCCCGGCGTGGGCGACCACCTTGCGGAGCGTGCCGCCCCGCGCCCTGACCAGCAACCCCTTCTCGGTGGGGGCCTGTTTGACGTCGAAGGCGGGCGACACCCGGACGACGGCGGGTGCGGGCGGCGGCGCCGTGGCGGTCACCGTGGCGCAGCTCGTGGTGATGAAGAGGGCGACGACAAGGATCATCGCGGCTCGCCGCATCTCACTCCTGCTCTCCGGGGAAGGGAACCCTCAGAGTAGCGGTGAGTCAAGGAGTGAGCACGTCGAGTGAGTTATCGGATGGTTCCGACAACCTCCCCCAAAGTGCGTCCGCCGGCGGTGGCGCGGATGGCCACGGTGTCGCCGTCCTCCAGAAACGTCCTGGTCTCGCCATTCGCCAGCTTGATCGGGTCGGTGCCGTTCCAGCTCAGCTCGATGAGCGAGCCGCGCTCCTCGCGTTGCGGGCCGGAGACCGTGCCACTGGCGAACAGGTCGCCGGTGCGCAGCGACGCGCCGTTGGAGGTCAGGTGGGCGAGCATCTGGTCGGGTGTCCAGTACATGCTCGGGTACGGCGGCTTGGAGACGATCTCACCGTTGAGCCAGACCTCGACCGTGATGTCCAGCCCCCAGTCGCCCTGCCTGCGCAGGTGGCCGAGCGGCTCGGGGTCCTGCGGCCGGCCGGGGATCCGCGGCAGCGCCTCCAGCGGGGTGATCCAGGGCGAGATCGAGGTGGCGAACGACTTGCCCAGGAACGGCCCGAGCGGCACGTACTCGAAGGACTGGATGTCGCGCGCGCTCCAGTCGTTGACCAGCGTCACCCCGAACACGTGCTCCTCGAACGCCCCCGCCGGCGAGCCGAGCTCCGAGGGGACGCCGACGACGAAGCCCAGCTCGGCCTCGATGTCGAGCTTGGCGCTGGGCCCGAACACCCCGGCCCTCAGCTGGCCGCTCGGCCGCCTGACCGGGGTGCCGGACACCACGACGGTGCCCGCCCGGCCGTGGTAGCCGACGGGCAGGTGGCGCCAGTTGGGCAGCAGCGGCTCGGCGTCCGGCCGGAAGATGCGGCCGATGTTGGAGGCGTGGTCGAGCGAGCAGTAGAAGTCGACGTAGTCGGCCACCTCGAACGGCATGTGCAGCCGCACCTGTTCCAGCGGGATCAGGTGCGCGTCGGTGACCGAGCGGTCGGTGGAGAGCTTCTCCTGGATCAGGGCACGGGTGTCGTGCCAGGCGGCGCGCCCGCGGGCCATGAAGGGGTTGAGCGAGGAAGCCGCGAACACCTCGTCGTGCAGCGCGGCGGCCAGGTCGAGCACCTGGTCGCCGTAGCGGACCCCCACTCTGGGCGCCTCACCGCGCCGGGAGAACACTCCGTAGGGCAGGTTGTCCAGTCCCCAGGTCACACTTCCTCCTCGATCAGTCCGAGCGTGCGCAGGTCCTCCAGGGGCGCGCTGGTGTTGCAGGAGCCGTAGCTGACCAGCAGCCGGCGGGCGTGCTCGGCGGTCTCCGGGGAGACCGACTCCGCCATCCGCACCAGGTGGCCCACGTCGGTGGTGCGCAGCATCGGCGCGGGGTCGCGGTGCTCGGCGGCCTCGCAGACGGCGAGCAGCAGGTTGAGGAAGCCGTGGCGGTCGACGCCGAGCGACGGGTCGAAGTGGCGGATGGCGTGGTGCAACCCCGCCGTGGCCTTGAACGGGATGTCGTGGTCGGCGCAGAACCGGATGAACGCCGCGAGGTGTTCGACCGGCGGGAACGCCTCGGCCGTCTCGCCGCCACAGCGCACCTTCAGCCCGACGCCCTCCGGCACGTCGGCGTTGCCCTTGCGGGCCGGCACCTCGACGAACAGCCGCACCCCCGGCGGCAGCCGGTCGGTCATCTTCCGGGCCAGCTCGGCGACCGGCATGTCGGGCGGCAGGCGTACCTCGACCAGGTCGACCGGCAGGTCCTCGAACGGCGGAAGGTCCGGCGTGTCGACGATCAGCCCGATGCGGCGCGGCAGGAAGCTCTCCCGGCGCAGGCCGTCGAGGCGGCTGGTCGGGCAGAGGAAGCGCTGGGTCAGGAGCGGATTGTTCCTGGCCTGGTCGCGCTTGTGGCGGCTCAGCGCCTCGTCCATGTGCAGGGAAGTCGGCGGGAACAGGCCCGCGTCGTCGATCAGTGCGGAGAAAAGACTCATCGTGACCAGGTCCAGGCGTATCCGGGATCCTCGCAGGACAGGGCGCCCTGACCGAGGTCGAGCGGGCGGAACGTGTCGACCATCACGGCCGTCTCACTGGTGGTCGTGACGCCTTGGGCGACGGCGTCGATGACCGCCTCCACCGCTCCTGGCTGCGGCCCGTGGGTGAATCCGGCGGGATGCAGCGAGATGGAGCCGACGTCGATGCCGGAGCCCCTGCGCGCCGTGTAGTCGCCGCCGACGTAGAACATGAACTCGTCGGAGTCGACGTTGTGGTGGTTGTACGGGATCGGCACCGAGTCGGGATGGAAGTCGAGCGGGCGCGGGCAGAACGAGCACACCACGAAGCCGGGCCCCTCGAACGTCTGGTGCACCGGCGGCGGGGCGTGGGTCCGCTTCACGATCGGCTCGAAGTCCTCGATGTTGAACGCGTACGGGTAGAGGCAGCCGTCCCAGCCGACCACGTCGAACGGGTGGTGGCGGTAGACCAGCCTGGTCAGCCCGCCCCGGGTGCGCACCAGCACCGGCACCTCCTCGCCCTCGGCGAGGAGTGGTTCGGCGGGCCCGCGCAGGTCGCGCTCGCAGTAGGGGGCGTGCTCCAGGAACTGGCCGTGCTGCGACAGGTAGCGTTTGGGCGGCCTGATGTGCCCGGACGCCTCGATGACCAGGGCGTTGACCTGGCCGGCGGGCACCCAGCGGTGGATCGTCCCGGTGGGGACGACGACGTAGTCGCCCTCGCCGGCCTCGATGACGCCGTACGTGGACTCGAATCTGACCCGGCCGCGCTGGATGTAGACGCACTCGTCGCCCATCGAGTTGCGGTAGAGCTCGCTGGGCGCGTCGCTGGTGGCGTACGACAGCCGGACGTCGGCGTTGCCGGCCAGCAGGACGCGACCGGCCACCAGGTCTCCGGCGCCGGTCAGGTCCTGGGTGCGGAAGTGGCGGGGGGAGAGCGGCAGGTTGGGCGCCAGGCGCGATTCAGTGACCGGGGTGACCGCCTCGGCCTTGACGATGGCCGTGGGCAGGTGGCGGTGGTAGAGCAGCGAGGAGTCGGACGAGAACCCCTCCTCGCCCATGAGCTCCTCCGCGTACAGGCCGCCGTCGGGTCGCCTGAACTGCACATGGCGCTTGCGGGGCACCTCGCCCACGACGCGGTAGTACGGCATCCGCCCTCCCGGGAGTCCGTTAATCGGACGCTTATGTCCTCTATATGTGATTACCGTCGTTCATCGCCCATGCGATGTCAACCCAGCGCGTCGGCCAGCTCGGCCGCCGCCGCGACGACCCGCGGTCCGGCCGACTCGTCCAGCGAGCCGAACGTCACCACCCCCACCGACGCCTCCAGCCATGGCAGCCCGCTGACGGGGGCGGCGATGCCCCGCGCTCCCTCCTGCAACTGCCCCTCCGACACGAGATAGTCCGTCCGGCCTTCGCGCAGGGCCAGGATCGCCTGCCCCGCCGCGCCTTTCGCGAGCGGATGCCGCGAGCCCTCCCGGTAGGCCACGTGCATGTCGGTCCACGACGGCTCGACCACGGCCACGGCGAGCCCGTCGTCGCCCTCGGCCACGGTCAGGTGCGCGGTGGCGCCGATCTGCTCGGCCAGCCGGCGCAGCGCGGGCAGCGCCGCCGCGCGCAGCAGCGGTTGCACCGCCTGGGCCAGCAGCAGCACCCCGAACCCGAGGTGCGCCCTGCCGTCGGCGTCGCGGCGGACGAAGCCCTCGTTGAGCAGCGTGGTCAGCAGGCGATAGACCACGGGACGCGACAGCGACAGCTCGTTGCTCAGCTCGGTCGGTGTGCGCCCACCCCTTCCGTCGGCGAGCAGCCGCAGGAGTCGGAGTCCGCGTTCGAGAGTCTGGGCTGATTCAGCGGGCATGGAGCCGATTATCTATCCGGGTCGTCCGGTTGATGATCGCCTGACCCCTTGCGCCAGCGGGGATTCTCCGGTCACGGTGGTCCCATGAAATCGGTCATTGTGGTCGGAGCGGGCATTTGGGGGTCGTCACTGGCCTTGCGTCTCGCCGAGACGGGCTGGCGTGTGACGCTGGTCGAGCAACACAAACCCGGACATGTACGGCAGGCAAGCGCGGGCGAGACCCGGCTGCTGCGCTGCTGCCACGGCGCCGACGACTGGTACGCCCGGCTGGCCTGGAAGGCCCGGGACGGCTGGCGGCACCTGGGCGAGCGGGCCGGCGAGGAGCTCTATCACGAGGCGGGCATGCTGTGGTTCGCCGGCACACCGGACGGCTGGGAGAGCGCCAGCGCCCGAGTCCTGAAAAATCTGGATATTCCGTGTGAGGTGCTGGACCCGGCCGACGGGGCCAGGTTCTTCCCCGACTTCCGGGGCGACGATCTCAGTTTTCTGCTCTGGGAGCCGAAGGCGGGCGTGATCAGGGCCCGCCGGGCGACCCAGGTGACCGCCAGGCTGGCCGAGGCGGCCGGGGTCAGGCTGGTCAGGGCGCGGGCGGTGCCGGTGCCCGGGGCGGAGTCGCCGTACGCGCGCGCGGTCGACGTCGACGGTGAGGTGCTGCGCGCGGACCGGGTGGTGTGGGCGTGCGGCGCGTGGCTGCCCGGCCTGTTCGACGTCGACACCCAGCTGACCATCACCAAGCAGGACACCCTGCACTTCGCGGTGCCCGCCGCGTGGACCACGCCGGGCACGCCCGCCTGGGTCGACTACGGCGCCTCCGCCTACGGGCACGGCGACGTCGACGGGGTCGGCATGAAGGCCACCTCCGACGCGGAGGGCGGGCCGTTCGATCCGGAGGACGGTGAGCGGGTCGTCGATCCGGCCGGTGTCGAGCTGGTCAGGGGCTACCTGCGGCGCAGGTTCCCGGCGCTGGCCGAGGCGCCCGTGCTGTTCAGCCAGGTCTGCCAGTACGCGCTCACGCCCGACGCCGAGTGGATCGTCGCGGAGGCGTCGCCCGGCGTCTGGCTGCTCGGCGGCGACTCGGGCCACGGCTTCAAGCACGCCCCGGCGCTGGCCGAGTACGTGGCCGGCGTGCTCGACGGCGCGTACGAGCCGGAGCCCCGCTTCGGCCTGCACGACCGCGTGCCGTCACGCGGCCTGCGCACCAGCGGCGACACCGGGTAGCGGGCGGTGGTCAGCCGGAGGCGGACCGGGTGATGGTGCTCAGCCGGAGACCGGCCGGGTAGCGGTGGTCAGCCGGAGGCGGGCTGGGGGGCGGCGGGCTGGGCGGCGGCGGCGGGGCCCGGAGCGCGCAGGTTGCGCACCCCCGGCGACAGCAGGGCCGCGAGCGTCGAGAGCAGGACGATGACGCCGCACGCGATCAGCGCGTTCCGCGTGCCGACCAGCGCCGCCGCCGGCCCGGCCAGCATGAGCCCGACCGGCCCGAACATCAGCGACCCGAGCGCGTCGTAGGAGCTGACCCGCGACAGCGACTCCGCCGGCACCTCCCGTTGCATGGTCGTGTACCAGAGCACCCCGAACACGTCGAAGCAGACGCCGAGCACGAACGCCCCGCCCACGATCACCCAGAGCGGCGTGCTGAACCCCAGCATGAAGTACGGCACGGCGATGGGCAGGCAGAGCAGGGTGGCCACCAGGATCGGGCGGCTGGGCCGCAGGCGCAGGGAGAACAGCACCCCGGCCATCGTGCCCACCGCCTCACCGGCGAGGAACGCCGACCAGGCGGGGGCGCCGCCCAGGCTCTCCTTGGCCAGCAGCGGCCCGAGCACTCCGTGGCCCGCCTGGATCGCCATCACCATGACGGAGAACTGCAGGACCACCACCCAGATCCACTGCCGGGACCTGAACTCGTGCCACCCCTCGCGCAGGTCGGCCAGCACCGAATGGCGCTCCGCCCCGGCGGGACGCTCGCTGGGCGCCATCCGCAGCGCCGCGATCAGCAGGGCGGCCACGGCGAACATGGCGCCGCTGACGGCCAGCGCCCAGCCGCCTCCGAACAGCACCACCGTGATGCCGCTCAGCACCGCCCCGGCCACCCGGGAGCTGTTGGCGCCCAGGCCGAGCAGCGCGTTGCCGGCCTGCAACTGTTCGGCGGGCACGACGTCCGGGATGATGCCGGTCAGCGCCGGGAACAGCACCGCCATCGCCACGCCGCCGATCGCCGCGGCCGTCACCAGGGCAGGCAGCGGGGTCCAGCCGGTGAGCAGCATCACGGCCAGCGCGAAGAAGGCCAGCGCGTTGACCAGCTCGCCGACCATCATCACCCGGGAGCGCGGGAAGCGGTCCGCGATCACCCCGCCGACCAGCATGAACACCACCATCGGCAACGCCTGGGCGGTGAGCACCACCGACAGCGTGGTCGCGTTGGCGCCGGGCAGGCCGAGGACGCCGAAGGCGAGCGCCACGGGGGCGAAGGCGCTGCCCAGAACGGAGATCGTCCGTGCTGACAGAAGCAGCGCGAAACGTCGATCCCGGAGCAACCCGAGATCGCGACGATAACTGTGCACGTGGTGGCCCCCTCGACGCCCGATCGCCCTATTGTGCCCGCCCGCTATAACTCCTGTCGTCCCGTTATTCGGCGCTTGTCACTCCGGCAACAACACCGAACGCGGAATGTGAGGAGGTATGGCAAGAATCGTCGCCCCGTCTGCCGTAATTTGCTAGGTCCCTGTCCGTCGGCGAGGGGATCCCGGCATGCCTGACGCACTGATCGCCCATGTGGCGCGGTGGGCGCGGGAGACGCCCGACGCGCCCGCCTACACCTTCGTCGACCACCTGGGCGGCGGGGCACGGCACACTCTCACCTGGAGCCGGGCCGACCTCAGGGCGCGGGCGCTGGCCGTACGGCTGCGTGAGCTCGCCGGGCCGGGTGAGCGGGTGGCCGTGCTGGCGCCGCAGGGCCTCGACTACGTGGTGGCGATGCTCGGGGCGATGTACGCCGGAGTCGTGGCGGTGCCGTTGTTCGTGCCCGACCTGCCGGGGCACGCCGACCGGCTGACCGGAGCCTACGCCGACGCCGCTCCCGTGGTCGTGCTGACCACCACCGAGGCGCTGCCCGGCGTCACCGCGTTCCTGGAGACGGCGCCCGCCCCGAAACGGGTGCTCACCGTGGACACGGTCTCCGACCTGCTGGCCGACGAGTGGGACGAGCCGCTCCCGCAGCCCGAGGACGTGGCCTACCTGCAGTACACCTCCGGCTCCACCCGGTCGCCCGCCGGAGTGGAGATCACCCACGCGAACGTCACCGCCAACGCCGCCCAGCTCTGGGAGGCGTTCCGGGCCACGCCCCGCACCTCCGTCGCGGCGCTCTGGCTGCCGCTCTTCCACGACATGGGGCTCATCGCCACGGTCGCGATGCCGATCGTGGGCGGCAACCAGGTCGCGTTCATGGATCCGGTGGCGTTCGTCATGCACCCGGTGCGGTGGCTGCGGCTGCTGAGCGAGTTCGACGACGTCTTCACCGGAGGGCCCAACTTCGCCTTCGAGTACACCGCCGCCCGGGTGAGCGAGGAGGACAAGGCGGGGCTCGACCTGTCCGGCGTGCGCGTCATGCTGAACGGCGCCGAGCCGGTGCGGCCGGCCACGATGGAGGCGTTCCAGGCCGCCTTCGCCGGCTGCGGCCTGCGTCCCGAGGCCCAGACCCCGGCGTACGGGCTGGCGGAGGCGACCGTCTTCGTGGCCGCGGCGGGCCGGGACGAGCCGTACCTCGTGACCGAGTTCGACCGCGACGCCCTCGGCGAGGGGCGCGCCGTCCAGTACGGCGGCGAGGGGGCGCGCAGCGCGCTCGTCTCCTGCGGGCGGCCGACCGGGCAGCAGGTGCGCGTCGTCGGCGAGGACGGGCGGGCGCTGCCGGACGGGCACGTCGGCGAGCTCTGGGTGCAGGGGCCGAACGTGGCGCGCGGCTACTGGCGGGACGCCGCGCGCACCGCCGAGGTGTTCGGCGCGGTGCTGGACGGCGCGGACGGCACCTGGCTCAGGACCGGCGACCTGGGCGTCCGGCACGACGGCCGGCTGTACGTCACCGGGCGCATCAAGGACCTGGTCGTCGTCGACGGGCGCAACCACTATCCGCAGGACATCGAGGTCACCGTGCAGCAGGCGCACGAGGCCGTGCGCCGGGACCACGTGGCGGCGTTCGCGGTGCCGGGAGAGGAGACCGAGCGGCTCGTAGTGGTGGCCGAGCGGTCGCGCCGGGGCGCGGACGCGGACCCGGCCGAGGTGGCGCGCAGGGTGCGGGCGGCGGTCCGGACCCACCACGACCTGTCGGTCCACGACTTCGTGCTGACCGAGGCGGGTGCCGTGCCCCGCACGTCCAGCGGGAAGATCGCGCGGCGCGCGTGCCTGCGGGCGTACCTGGAGGGCGCCCTTGTTTGAGACGGCCGGCCGGCTGGTCTATCGCGGCAGGTGGACGCTCCTGGTGCTGAGCCTGGTGGCGGCCGTCCTGGTCGCGCCCTTCGGGCTGGAGTTGTTCGGGCGGATGTCCGACGGCGGGTTCGAGGACCCCGCCGCCGAGTCGACCACCGCCGCCACGTGGAACGACGACTGGTACGGCGGCAACGCCCCCGACGTCGTCGTCCTCTACCGGCACCCGAAGGTCAAGGTGGGCGACCCGAGGTTCAAGAAGGCCGTCCACGACTCGCTGCGCGCGCTGCCCGCCGAGCACGTCCGCCGGCTGGCCACCTACTGGACGACCGGCGCCAAGGAGCTCAGATCCGCCGACGAGCACGCCACCTACGCGGTGATCACCCTCAAGGGCGACCGGCAGGCCGCCTACGCCGCCATCAAGGACCGGCTCGCCGCCGAGAACCTGGTCGTCCGGGTCGGCGGCTCGGTGCCGCTGCTCAAGGAGCTCAACGACCAGACCGCGGCCGACCTGGTGCGCGCCGAGACGATCTCCATGCCGGTGCTGCTCGTGCTGCTCGTGGTCGTCTTCGGCAGCCTGGTGGCCGCCGGGCTGCCGCTGATCGTCGGTGCGCTGGCGGTGCTCGGCGCGCTCGTGCTGCTGCGGCTGCTCACCGAGGTGACCGAGGTCTCGGTCTTCTCACTGAACGTCGTCACCATGCTCGGGTTCGGGCTGGCCATCGACTACTCGCTCTTCGTGCTGAACGCCTTCCGCGAGGAGATCCGCCGGGGCGCCACCACCGAGCAGGCGGTCGTGCGCACCATGGCGACCGCCGGCCGCACCGTGGCCTTCTCCGGCCTGACCGTGGCGACGTCGCTGCTCGGGCTGCTGCTGTTCCCGCAGATGTTCCTGCGCTCGATCGGGCTCGGCGCGGCGGCCGTCGTGCTGGTGGCCATGACGGCGGCGCTCGTCGTGCTGCCCGCCCTGCTCGGCGTCCTCGGCACCCGCGTGAACGCCATCAGGCTCACGCCCGACTTCGGCGGCTCCGGCGGCCGGGGCGGGGCCTGGCACGCGGTCGCCTCCAGCGTGATGAGACGCCCGCTGCTCTACCTCGTGGCCGTCACCGCCGTGCTGCTCGGGCTGGCGGTGCCGTTCCTGCACGTGAAGTTCGGCAACGTCGACCATCGGGTGCTGCCCGCCGCCGCCGAGAGCCGCCAGGTCGCCGAGACCATCGACCGCGACTTCGCCCGCAACTCCATGGCTCCCATCGACGTCCACGTGCTCGTCGAACGCACCTTCACCGAACGGCCCGCCGTCCCCGGCCCGCTCGGCCAGGGCCACACCCCGATCAGCGCCGTCACCCCGGTCACCCCCGCCGACGTCAAGCCACTCGCCGACCGGCTGAACCGCCTCGACGGGGTGACGGGCGTCGACGTGGCCGGTCTCTCCCAGGCCAACGGCGCGGTACGCCTGGCCGTCCGCTACTCCTACGACCCGATGTCCACCGAGGCGCGCGACCTCGTCACCCTGGTCAGGTCCATGACCCCCGAGCCGAACGTCCGGCGGGTCGTCGTGGGCGGCTCCACGGCGGCGCAGATGGACCTGATGGACAGCCTGGTCGACACGCTGCCCCGGATGGCCCTGGTGGTGGGCCTGGCCACCGGGCTGCTGCTGTTCGCCGCGTTCGGCTCGATCGTGCTGCCCGTCAAGGCGCTGCTGATGAACGTGCTCTCCATCGGCGCGTCCTTCGGCGTGATCGTCTGGGCCTTCCAGGACGGCCACCTGGCCTCCGTCCTCGGCTTCACCTCCACGGGCACCATCGAGGCCACGGTCACGGTGCTGATCCTGGCGGTGGTGTTCGGACTGTCGATGGACTACGAGCTGTTCCTGCTGTCGCGGGTGCGCGCCGAGTGGCTGCGTACCGGCGACAACACGGCGGCCGTGGCGGCGGGGCTGCAGCAGACCGGCGGTGTCATCACCAGCGCGGCGCTGCTGCTGCTCGTCGTGATCGGGGCCTTCTCCACGGCCGGCATCACCGTGGTGAAGCTGCTCGGGGTCGGGATGTTCGTGGCCATCGTGGTCGACGCCACGCTGGTGCGCGCTCTGCTCGTGCCCGCCACGATGCGGCTTCTGGGGTCCGCCAACTGGTGGCTGCCCCGGCCGCTGCGCCGCCTCCGCTTCTCCCTCCACGCCCCCGCCCCGGAACCCGCCCCCGGGCCGGCTTCGGAACCCGCCCCCAAGCCCGCCTCGGGAGCCGGTCGTGGGCTCTCCGGCCCGTCTGCTCGTGAGCTCGCTCCCGAGGAGGTGCGGCGCGGACAGGGAGCGGCGGTAGGCGGCGGCGGGCGGCCGAGCAGGGTGATCAAGCCCAGAACCGACGGGCCCGGCTGGTACTGGGCCGAGGCCGAGGACGCGCCGCCCGTGGTGCCCGTCAGCGGGACGGTGGCCGTCTTCGGAGTCGACACCGACCCCGTCCCGGTGACCGCCGAGCACGACCACACGGGGTGGGTGAAGGTGACCGGAGGGCGGACGAAGGTGGTGAGGCCCGACCCCGAAGGGCCGGGATGGCGCTGGGTGGAGGTGGACTCTTGACCGTGGCAGCCGCGCCCACACGGCCGGGCGGTCGGACAGCGGGGCGGATGGGCCTGTTGCTGACCGTCGTCGGACTGGCCGGGTTCGTGACGACGCTGGACAACACCGTGGTGACCGTCGCGCTGCCGAGCATCCAGCGGGATCTCGGCGCCCGGCTGGCCGCGCTGGAGTGGGTGGCCACCGGCTACATCCTGACGTTCGCCGGATTCATGCTGGCCGGTGGCCGGCTGGCCGACGTGTACGGGCGGCGCCGGATGCTCGTGGCCGGGCTCGGCGTGTTCACCGCCGCTTCGCTGGTCGCCGGGCTGGCCTCGTCGATCGGGTTACTGGTGGCGGCGCGGCTCGCCCAAGGGGCGGGGGCGGCGCTGATCCTGCCGGCGACCCTGGCCGTGCTCGCCGGCCGGGACGAACGGGAGCGGTCGCTGGGAGTGGCCGTGTGGATGGCGTCCGGAGCGGGAGCGCTGGCGCTGGGGCCGGTCGTGGGCGGATACCTCAGCCAGCACCTCCACTGGAGCTGGATCTTCCTCATCAACGTGCCGGTGGGCGTGGCCGTCATCGCCTTGGCCGTCGTGGCGGTGCCGGAGACGGTCGCCGAGCGGCGGGTCCCGGTGGACGTGGCCGGTTCGGTGGCTTCCGTGGTGTGCCTGTCCGCCGGGACGTTCGCGCTGATCCACGCGGGTGAGCACGGCTGGACGTCTCCTGCCGTGCTGTCGGCGCTGGCCGCCTGCCTGGCGGGCGGGCTGGTGTTCCTGGTCGTGGAGCGGCGGGTGACGGCGCCGATGGCAGAGCCGGAGCTGTTCCGGGTCAGGGCCTTCACCGGCGGCGTGCTGGCCCAGGTGCTGTGGGGGCTCGGGGTGAACGGGGTGTTCTTCTACACCGCCCTCTTCCTGCAGGGAGTGCTCGGGTTCACGCCGGTGGCCTCCGGGTTGGCGTTCGTGCCGCTGGCGCTGCTGGTGGTCGCGGTGACGCCGCTCGCGCCGATGATCGAGCGGCGGGTGGGGGCCGGGCGCACGGTGGCGCTCGGCCTGGTGCTGGTGGCCGCCGGGATGGTGGCGGCGGCGTTCCTGGAGCCAGGGGACGGATGGGCGCGACTACTGCCCGCCGTCTGCGCGATCGGCGTGGGGTCGGCGCTGACCATGCCGCTCGGGTCGGCCGTGCTGGGGGCGGTGCCGGAGGAGCGGGCCGGGGTGGCGGGCGGGATCTTCTCGGTCAGCAGGGAGATCTCCGGGCTGTTCGGCATCGCGGTCATCGGGGTGATCGTGCAGGGGGCCGGCGGTTTCGCGCTCGGTTACTCGCTCGGGCTGGCCGTGGCGGCCGGGCTGGTGCTGGCCGGGGCCGTGATCAGTTTGGTGACGCTGCCGTGACCAAGCCGGCGCTCGCGTGGGTCCCGGCCGGCTCGGTGCCGTCGTGAGGGTGGCGGTGCTGGCGTTCGGGTCGCGGGGGGACACGCAGCCGTGCGTGGCGCTGGCCGCCGGGTTGCTGGCGCGGGGGCATCGGGTGACGCTCGTGGCCGCGCGCAGGTACGGGCCCCTGGCGGAGGGGGCGGCGACGGTGTTCGCGCCGCTCGGGGTGGACCCGGTGGCCGTCGTGGAGAGCCCCGAGGGGCAGGCGTGGCTGCGCGAGGGGCCGCTCGGGTTCGTGCGCGGGTTCAGGACCGTGGTGGAGCCGCTGGCCGAGCGGCTCGTCGCCGAGGTGGACGAGGCCTGCGCGGGCGCCGACCTGGTGCTCGCGCCCGCCCTGGGCGCGTTCGGCAGGCACCTGCACGACAGGTACGGCATGCCGTACGCGATCCTGCAGTTCCAGCCGAGCGAGCCGACCGGCGAGTTCCCGAACCCGCTGGTTTCGCTGCGCACGCTGGGCGGGATGGGCAACCGGCTCAGCTACGCGGTGGTGGAACGGCTCGGCTGGCTGGCGCTGGCGCGCATGGTCAACCGGCTGCGGGCCCGGAGACTGGGGCTGGGGCCGTTGCGGGGGAGCCCGTTCGCGGCCGACCGGCGTGACCGGGTGCCGGTGCTGTGCGGGGTCAGCCCGCTCGTGGTGCCCCGGCCCCGGGACTGGCCGGAGTACGCGCACCTCACCGGCTACTGGCGGCTCCCCGAGCGTTCGCCGCCCCCCGACCCCGGCGGGCTGGAGGGATTTCTGCGGGCCGGTCCGCCGCCCGTGTACGTGGGCTTCGGCAGCATGACGCCGGCCGAGCCCCATCGGGTGGCGGAGCGGGTCGTGGCGGGGCTGCGGCTGGCCGGGCTGCGCGGGATCGTGCAGGGGCTGCCCGTGGCCGCGTCGGACGAGGTGCTGCCGGTCGGGGAGGTGGATCACGCCCGGTTGTTCCCCCGGCTGGCCGGCGTCGTGCACCACGGCGGTGCGGGGACGACCGGGACGGTGCTGACGGCCGGGGTGCCCGGCCTGATCTGCCCGTTCTTCTCCGACCAGCCGTTCTGGGGGCGGCGGGTGGCCGCCCTGGGCGTGGGGCCGCCGCCGTTGCCGATCGGGGAGCTGACGGCGGAGGCTCTGGCCGCACGGCTGCGATTCGTACCGAAATATCGCGAGAAAGCGGCTCGACTTGGACGGCTACTTCGAGTGGAGGATGGGGTGAAGACTGCTCTGGATCTCATTGAACGTCGCTGATCATCCCGATAGTGTGCGATATGTCCGCCGATCACCCCCTGGAGTAACGCGCCATGCGACTGCGGCAGATCTTCGTCATCGGGCTCGCCCTCTCACTGCTCGGCATCGGCGTCCCCGCGTGGGCGCAGGACGATCCGAAGAACTGCAACGACCTGATGGCCGCGGACACCCCGGCGTACGTGGTCTGCCGCTGGATGGCCACCCCCGAAGAGGCGGCGGACATCGCGAGGTTCTGGCTCGACAACGACGGCGAGCACCTCCAGGAGGCCGGACCGCTCGACCCGATCGTGATCGACTGCACCGAGCCGGGCAACGTCTGCCCTACCGGCGAGGACGGTGACGGCGACGGGATCCCGCGCGACGCCGGCGACCCCGACGTCGAGGGGGCGGAGGACGGCGGCACGCCCGAGTGCAAGGAGGGCGAGAGCTGCTACGTGAACCCGGCCAGGCTGTCACAGGCCGAGATCGCGCAGGCCGAGAAGACCGCCGCGGGGCAGGCCGTCCAGGCCGCCGCCAAGGAGAACCTGCGGATCTGGATCAACGCCGAGCTGACCGGCGCCTGGAAGGACGGCAAGCTCGACGCGGCCGTCAGGAAGCTGGCCGCGCTGGCCGTGCAGCCGGGGGTCGCGGGCATCAGGTTCACCACGCAGCTCGGGTTCGACCAGACGTTCAAGACCGCCGACGAGATCGACAAGTTCGTCGCCGAGACCTCCGCCGCGCTGCGCAAGCTCGCGCCGGGCAAGAAGCTGGCCGTCCACACGGTCGTGCCGGTGCTCGGCTGCGGCGCCGACGAGGCGTGCAAGACCGAGATGACCAAGAAGCACCCGCTGTCGACCCCCGAGCGGGTCGGCGCCTGGCTGTCCAAGGGACAGATCGACCAGCTCGCCCTGGACAGCGGTCTGCTGGCCACCGAGTACGCCACCTGGAAGATCGACGCGGTCGCGGCGCAGCGCAACCAGTGGATCCAGGTCCGGGCCCGCGCCTGGGACGCCTACGGCCAGATCGCCTCCGAGGACGCCGGATTCGCCGCGACCGGTGCCTCGAAGCTCACCACCGAGCAGACCACGCAGGCGATCAACGACCGGATCGCGATCCCGCTGCAGACCGACGCCGCCGAGACGGTGACCCTCTGGAGCCGCTGGAAGGACGAGCAGGGCCAGGTCAGCAGGACCTTCGGCGAGAAGTGGGCGACCAACGCCACCTGGGACCAGCTCAAGAAGCTGACCTCGGTCCGCCCGCGCCTGGCCACCGTGTACGACCCGGCCAACCCCGAGGTCGACCCGGCCACGGACATGAAGAACCTCGCGGAGGTCTTCGGCCAGGTGTACGTGCACGCCGGCGCCTGACACGCAGCGTCCGCCCCAAGGATCCGGCGCTCAGGTGGCTCACCCACGCCCTCCTGTCCGTTGGGGCGAGGCCGCCATGGGTGGACGCGATATATCTTGACCTAGGGATGCAACGCGACATATCGTGTCTTTCGCGCGATGTGTCTCGCCCCTGGAGGACGATCCCTTGAACGAGTTGGTGCCTGTCCTGGTTGTCGTCTTCGTCGTCGTCCTCGTCCTGCTGTCGGTCCTGCAACTGGCGCTCGTGTGCGGCGCGCCATGGGGGAGCCTTGCGTGGGGCGGGCAGCACCGGGTCCTCCCGGGGCCGCTGCGGGTCGGCAGCGGTGTCGCGCTGGTGCTCTATGTCGTGTTCGCAGTCGTGGTCCTGGACCGGGTCGGCTGGATCGACGTAGTGGCGGAGCCCGTCGCGGTTGTCGGCACCTGGGCGGTGTTCGGGTTCGCCGCGCTCAGCGTCATCCCCAACGCGGTGTCCCGAAGCAAGCCGGAGCGGTACGTCGGAACATCCGCCGCGTTCCTGCTCGCGGCGGCCAGTCTCGTCGTCGCGCTCAGCGGGGCGTCGACGACGTGACATCGTTTCAACCGTGCGTGGGATGGAGCGCCGGACGACGCGACAGCGATGGCGTCCCGTGGCCTCGTCAGCCCGGATCCAGCCGCCAGTCGCCGCCGGACGTCTCCGTCGGCGACGGGACCGGGGCGGTGCCGCCGCCCCGGAGGCCGAGGGCCGACAGGATCATCGGGTAGGAGTTCTTGAACTCGCGGGTCCAGTACGGCCAGGTGTGCGTGCCGTTTCCGTACAGGTGCAGCGTGTGCGGGATGCCGAGCTTCTTCAGGCGCTTGCTGAGCGCCTTGGCCGTGTAGGCCGACAGGGGCTCGCCCAGGTGGGCCGGGTGCCAGGGGGAGCCCGGCGGGTCCAGCGGGCCGTTGAAGCTGTTGGTGCCGCTGGACAGGTAGATCCGCACGCCCTTCAGGTTGGGCGCCAGCACCAGCGGGTCGTTGGCGGCCCACACCTTGCGGTCGCGCAACGGGTCACCCCAGAGCGCGAGCGGGTCCTGCTTCTCGCTGGCCTGGGCGTTCATGATGACGGCCGGGATGCCGGGCAGCTCGGTGGCCAGGATGCCGCTGTAGGCGCCGGCGAAGCGGAACATCCCCGGGTAGCGGGCGGCGTACTTGATCGCGCCGTACGCGCCCATCGACAGGCCCGCGATCGCCCGCCGGGTGCCGGCCCGGTAGCCGAGCTCCAGCAGTCGCCGTACCTCGTCGGTGTGGAACGTCGCCCACGCCGGGGTGCCGCCCCGGCCGCCGTTGTGCCAGTCGGTGTAGTTGCCGGCCCGCCCCGCCTCGGGCATGACCACGATCGCGTCCAGCTTCGCGGTGTAGGCGGCCACGTCCGTCATCCTGGTCCACGACGTGTAGTCGTCGGCGCCGCCGTGCAGTAGGTAGAGCACCGGCCAGGTGCGCTGGGCGGTCTTCGACCAGCCTTCGGGCAGAAGCAGGCGGACCGGGGTCAGCTTGCCGGTCGACGGCGACGAGATGAGCAGGTCGAGCATGCGCGGGCTCAGCCGCCGCTCGCTCACGACGCGGGCGCCGCCTGGCAGCGCCTTCTGGCCGGGCGCGTAGCTCTTCGGCGGCGTGGGATCGGCTACGGCCGGGGTGGCGCTCGCGCCGACGAGGAGCGCCGTGGCCAGGGCCAGCAGGGCCGAGAGGGGGCGCGATCGCATGAGGGCTCCCGGTTCGCATGGGAAATGCCAGGGCCCAGGTGACGTTAGAGGTCACGGCCATGCCGAGCTATGACCTGAAGCAACGAAATAGCGCGAGAGCTTGCGCCTTGCCGTACAAATCCGGATTAACCCTGGACGGCCTGAGAGAGAGACTGGCGGTGAGGAAGGGAGACGTCATGATCGAAGTGAAGAGCATCGACAAGCCGGACGAGCGCCGTGACTTCCCGATGGGGCACCTCGACGTCTGCTACCTGACGGGCCTCACCTTCGGCGTGGGTACGTTCGAGCCAGGGTGGCGCTGGTCGGAGTCCGTACGACCGATCGTGGGCACCGAGTCGTGCGAGGTCCACCACAACGGCTTCGTCGCCCAGGGCAGGCTCCGGTTCCTGATGGACGACGGTACCGAGGCCGAGGTGGGACCGGGAGAGGCCTTCGTCTGCCCGCCCGGACACGACGCCTGGGTCGTGGGTGACGAGCAGGCCATCGTGTACGACTTCGCGGGCGGGGCCGCGGACTACGCCAGGGCGTAAACACATGTGGGGATCCTTTGCGAGCGTCGGGGCCGACGAGCTCGACTGTCAGGGCAGGGTGGGACGGACGGCCCAGCCGCCGTGGTCGTTGTGGAGGACAGGTCGCATCTGGTCGAGCCCGGGCCTGCCTCGCTCGTGCCACTGACGGGCCCAGGCGGTCAATAGAAGTCCGCGGCATCGTCCTGCTCATCCAAAGGTCCGGCGGCTTGGCGCCGGGACGTCACCAACTGCTGGAGAAGCTCGCTTTCGTTCTGGCCACCGCCGGAGCGCAGCCATCGCGCGGACAGCCACCACGGCCGCTCGTCGGCGTCGCGAGTCAGAGCGTCCACCCCACGGGGTGGCACGATCCACTGATCGAGGATCTCCGGTGAGGCCTCGGCGAACCCTGCCTGCAGGAGTCGATCGGCGGTGAGCGACGCGTGGTGCTCGCCGCGGTGGACGCGAACGACGAGGAAAGTCTTGGCGAGGTCCGTCACCTGAACAGGAGTCACCATGATCGCCCCAGGGACGGTCTGGCGCGCCCACATGTGCGGGATACGCTCCAGGCTGGCCCAGGCGATGATGCGATCCACCGGGTGGCCGGCGACGCTGATGACGCCGTCGCCAGAGAGCAGGGTGATGTTGGCGCGCCCATCGGCGCGCAGTCGCTGCGCGGCGCGGCGGGTGAGATCCGGGTCGATGTCGATGGAGGTGACGTGGCCAGTGTCGCCGACCAGGTGAGACAGCAGAGCGGTGGAGTAGCCGGATCCGGTGCCGATTTCCAGGATGCGATGCCCGGGTGCCACCTGAAGCAGGTCCAGCATGGTCGCGATGATCTCGGGGGCGGAGGTCTGGGGCAGTTTGGAGCCATCGCCCTGCAGCGTGTAGCGGATTTCTGTGACGTGGTGGAGGGCGTGCTGGACAGTTGGGCTGAAGGTCATCGCGGTGGCCACGGCAGTGTCCCCTTACGGTCGGGAGTCGGTTCAGCGTGATCTGGCGTGGAACCCTGGGCGTTCACGCCCGGGAGGAAACGACAGCGCGGGAGGGCCGCCAAGGCCCGAGCGGTGCGGTGACCGGTAGGCCGTGGAGCGGCTCAGCCCGGGCGTTCTTCGTTTCCTATCCCGGTGGCATGGGTTGGCGATAATGTGTTCGAGGTGAAGCTGGTGGTGCAGGTCAGGCTCCTGCCGGCGCCTGAGCAGGCGGTGGCGCTGGAGGCGACGTTGCGCGCGGTCAACGACGCGGCCACCTGGGTTTCGGCGCTCGCCCACGACCAGCGGGTGTTTCGCAACTACGATCTGCGCAAGCACGTCTACGGGCAGATCAAGGACAGGTACGGGCTGGCGGCCCAGGCCGCGCAGCACGTCATCAAGAAGGTCACCGACGCCTACGCCACGCTGCACGCCAATCTCCGCAACGGCAATCTGGGCAGGCCCGGCTCCGCCCGGCGTGAGCGGGTCCAGGCCAAGCCGATCGTCTTTCGCCCCGGCGCGGCCCAGCCGTTCGACGACCGCTGCCTGTCCTGGCAGCTGGACGCCCGCACGGTGTCGATCTGGACCGTGGGCGGCCGGATGAAGGGCGTGGCGTTCACCGCCTCGGCCGATCAGCTCACCACGCTCGCCGCTCACCGCAAGGGCGAATCCGACCTGGTGTATCGCGACGGCATGTGGTTCCTCATCGCCACCTGCGACCTGCCGGACGTGCCGGTGCGCGCGCCGGACGGATTCACCGGGGTGGATCTGGGGATCGCCAACATCGCCACCAGCACCGGCGCTGGTGTCCGCCACAGCGGCAAGACCCTGAACGCGGTCCGTCACCGCCACCGGGAGCTGCGCCGCCGCCTGCAGGCCAAGAAGACCAAGTCCGCGAAACGGTTGCTGAAGAGACGCCGCCGCGCCGAGGCGCGTTTCGCCGCTGACATCAACCACGTCATCGCCAAGCGCATCGTGACCGAGGCTGCACGCACCGGGCGGGGCATCGCGCTGGAGGATCTCCAGGGCATCCGCGACCGGGTACGGCTCCGCAAGCCCCAGCGGGTCACGCTGCATTCATGGAGCTTCCACCAGCTCGGCCGGTTCATCGCCTACAAGGCGGCTCGCGCCGGTGTCGCCGTGGTCTGGGTAGATCCGGCCTACACCTCGCAGGCCTGCTCGGCCTGCGGGCATGTGGACAAGAAGAACCGGCCCGGCCAGGCCCGCTTCGCCTGTACGTCGTGCGGCTTCGCTGAGCACGCCGACGTCAACGCAGCTCGTAACATCGCCGCACGCGGTGTCACCAGCTGGGCAGTGAGTCACGCTGCCTGACGCGGACCAAACCGTCGAAACCACCGACGGCGAGGAGCTGCAAGCTCAACCCCTTCAGGGCTGAGAAGCTGACATTCGGAGCAGCAGGTGGTAGGGCCGGTCAGGGTTAGGCGGTTCGCCAGCGGCTCCGGTAGCGGTCTCGATCCAGGCATGCGCTGCGTAGGGCTGCATGCGCGCCCCTATGCACACGTACACGCGTCGGCCGCGAACTGCCGCGGTCAGCATGGCGGCCAGGGCGTTCTCCAAGCAGGCGGCCCGCCCCGGCATCCAGTGTCCCGCCCAGCGGGCCGCCTCGGATGCGATTTGGGCCTGCGGCTTGCCGGCAGCGCCGCTGTAGTTCGTCGAACCGCCGCTCGATCTGGCTGATCCACGACGATCAGGTGCGCCGCGCCGGGGTTATCACCGGCGTGACAAATCGCTCCCGAGGAATGTTCGGTACGGACCTGCCCCCGGCCTGGAATGTCTGGGTATGTTGGCCGACCATCCGGCCTCAGGGAGCGCTCGTGAACGCACTCGGCGAAGGCGAGATCCGCCACTTCCTCATGGAACGGATCGGACTCCGCTGTGCCGAGCAGGTCGATCCGGATCGGCCGTTGGAGGAGTACGGCCTGTCCTCGCGGGACGCGGTGGCGATCGCGGGCGAGCTGTCCGAGTTGCTGGGGCGTGAGCTGGCTCCGACGCTGGTGTGGGAGCACCCCACGATCGACCGCCTGGCCCGCGCGCTCGCCGCCCCCGAGTCCCTGGCGGCCGAGACCGGCGGCCGGGCTTCGGTGGCCGAGATCGACGGCCGGGCTCCGGCGGCCGAGATCGACGGCCGGGCTTCGGTGGCCGGAACTGACGGCCGGACTCTGGCGGCCGGAGCCGAGGGCCGGACTTCTCCCGCCGGGGCCGGACGCCGGGACGAGTGGGTGTCACGCGAGGAGCCTGTCGCCGTGGTGGGCCTGGGCTGCCGGGTGCCGGGAGCGCACGGGCCCGAGGCGTACTGGGAGCTGCTGCTCGACGGGCGCGACGCCGTCGGCGAGGTGCCGGCGGGCCGGTGGGAGGCGTTCGACGACGGCTCGGCGCGCACCGAGGAGGTGCTGGCCGGGACGACCAGGCACGGCGGGTTCCTCGGCGACGTGGCCGGGTTCGACGCCGGGTTCTTCGGCATCGCGCCAGGTGAGGCGGCGGTGATGGACCCGCAGCAGCGCCTGCTCCTGGAGACCGCATGGGAGGCGCTGGAGCACGGCGGCATCGCGCCCCGGTCGCTGGCCGGCAGCCGCACCGGCGCCTTCGTCGGCATCTCGGCCGCCGAGTACGCCTACCTGACCAGCGCCGACCTGTCCGGCGTGGACGCCTGGACCGCGACGGGCGCGGCGCTCAGCATCGCCGCGAACCGCCTGTCCTACCTGCTCGACCTGCGCGGCCCGTCCATGGCGGTGGACACCGCCTGCTCGTCCTCGCTCGTCGCCACCCACCTCGCGGTCGGGGCCCTGCGGTCGGGGGAGTGCGACCTGGCGCTCGCCGCCGGGGTCAACCTGCTGCTGTCGCCGCTGGTCACGGTGGCCTTCGACCGGGGCGGAGGGACGGCGCCGGACGGGCGGTGCAAGGCGTTCGACGCCTCGGCCGACGGGATGACGCGTGCCGAGGGGTGCGGCGTGGTCGTGCTGAAGCGCCTCACGGACGCCCGGCGCGACGGCGATCGGGTGCTGGCCGTGATCCGGGCGACGGGCGTCAACCAGGACGGCCGCTCCAACGGCCTGGTCGCGCCCAGCCCGCAGGCGCAGGAGGCGTTGCTGCGCCAGGTCTACGCCGATCTGGACCGCGGCCCCGACTACATCGAGGCGCACGGCACCGGCACCTACCTCGGCGACCCCATCGAGGCCCGCGCCATCGCCGTCGCCTTACCCGGCCCGGTGCTCCTGGGCTCCGCCAAGACCAATCTCGGTCATCTGGAGGCGGCCGCGGGGATCGCCGGGCTGATCAAGACCGTGCTGGCGCTGCACCACGGGGTGATCCCGGCGAGCCTTCACTTCCGGCAGCCCAACCCGCACATCCCCTGGGACGCTCTCCAGGTCGTCACCACACCGACCCGCTGGCCGCGCCACCCGGCCCGCGCCGGGGTGTCCTCGTTCGGGTTCGGCGGCACCAACGCCCACGTCGTCCTCGACACCGCCCCGGAGGCGCCGGCGGGCGCGGCGCCGGGCGACGGTCCCGCGAAGCGGGTGTTCGTCCTCACTGACACCACCGCGGACCGCGTCCGAGAGTACGCCCGGACGCTCGCGAGCCGGTGCCCGGACCTGCCCGGCCTGGCAGACCTGCCCGGCCTGGGCGACCTGGCCCACACGCTCGCCCGGCGCGCGGGCCGGGGCCGGTCGGCCGCCGCCGTGGTGGCCGGGACACCGGACGAGCTCGCGTCCGCTCTCCGAGACGCCGCCCCCGTCACGGTTCCCCGGACGGCGAAGGGGCCGGTGTGGGTGTTCAGCGGGTACGGCTCGCAGTGGCCCGCCATGGGCCGCCGCCTCTACGACCGGGAGCCGCCGTACCGGCAGGCGATCGACGAGCTGGCGCCCCTGCTCATGGCCGAGGCAGGGATCGACGTCCACGACCCCGACCCGGTCGGCGTGGCGACCGTCCAGCCGGTGATCTTCGCCGTCCAGGTGGCCCTGGCCAGGCTCTGGCGCGCCTACGGCATCGAACCCGCCGCCGTCATCGGCCACTCCATGGGCGAGGTGGCCGCCGCCGTGGTCGTGGGCGCGCTGGATGTGCACGACGGTGTACGGGTCAGCTGCCGCCGCGCCCGCCTCCTGGGCAGCCTGGGCGGTGGCGGCGCGATGGCCGTGGTGGGTGTGCCCGCCTGCGAGGTGCCCGGCGACCTGCACGTGGCCGTGCACACCTCACCGAGGCAGACCGTCGTCACGGGCGATCCCGGGCGGGTGGCGGCGTACACGGCCGAGCTGACCGACCGTGGTGTGTTCGCCCGGACCCTCACCACGGCCGGGGCCGGACATTCGCCCCAGGTCAAACCCCTCCTCCCGCTGATCAGAGACGAACTCGCCGCCATCACGCCCGGTAAGGCGCGCCTGCCGTACTACTCCACCGTCTTCGACGACCCGCGTGAGCAGCCCGCCTTCGAGGCCGCCTACTGGGCCGCCGGCGTTCGCCGCCCGGTCCGTCTCACGCAGGCCGTCCGGGCCGCCCAGGAGGACGGCTTCACCGTCTTCACCGAGATCAGCCCGCACCCTGTCCTGGCCCAGCCCCTGCACGACACCCTCACGACGTCCGGGGGATCCGTCCCGGGCCGGTCCGTGGACGACACGAGGTCCAGGGGGACCGCCCCGTGCCGCTCTTCGGACGACACGAGGTCCGTCTCCGCCGGGTCCGTCCTGGTCACGCACTCGCTGGAACGCGACCACGACGAGGCCTTCCACGCGCAACTCGCCGCCGTGGCCGCCGTCGTCACCCCCAGGACGCGGGGCCGTGTCGTGGACGTGCCGCGCCCGGCGTGGCGGCACACCCGGCACTGGGTCGCGCCGCACCGGCGCCCCTCCGGTCACCGGCTGCTCGGCGCGCACGTCGAGACCCCCGCCGGGCACGCCTGGACGACCACGCTCGACGATCTCACCGACGCTCCCTGGCGGCTGCCCCCACAGGACTGGCACCGCGACGGCCACCCCGTGCTCCCTCTCGCCGCCGTGGCCCGGCTCGCGCACGCCGCCGCCCGCGAGGCGTACGGCGAGACCGAACTCCACGACGTGATCCTGCACGCGCTGCTGCCGCTGCCCGCTCGCGTCACTGTCACGCTGACGGGTACGCGGATCGAGCTCACCGCGAAGAACGCGGCCGGCGCCTGGACCGTCGTCGGCACCGCCCGTCTGATCCCGGCGGGCATCGGGCCGCACGGGGTCATCGACCCGGTTTCGGCGGGGCCGGGGTCGGACGGGGTTGCCGGTCCCGCTTCGGCGGTGACCGGGCTGGACGGAGCGCTGGAGAGGGTGGCGCGGGTCATGACGTCCGGGGAGTTGGAGGGGGTCGAGGCGGGGGAGGCCGCGGCCGTTCCCGTCTCCCTGGAGAGCAAGCTGGTCCAGCGCGTCTGGGTCCCCGCGCCGCAGGAGGGCGGCCCGGTCGCGCCACCGGTCACGTGGCTGGTGGCGGAGACGGGCGATCCACGAGTGCCACGCCTCCGCACGATGCTGAACCTCCCCGCGACCCGGGACCTCCCCGCGACCCGGGACCTGTCTGCGACGCGGGACCTGTCTGCGACGCTGGGCCTTCCCGTGACGATGGACCTCTCCGTGAGGCGGAGTCTCTCAGCGTCCTCTGAGGTGCTGGACGGTGGGCACGGGATCGTGCTGGTGCCCAGGGGCCTCGATCCTGAGGCCGCGCAGCGGTATGTCCTGGACGTGGCGAGGCTCGCTGTTCGCGGGGGCAGGCTCACGGTCGTGACCGAGCGGGCCCAGGCGGTGGACGACGGGGAGCCTGGGGATCCGGGTGGGGCGGCGCTGCGCGGGCTGGTGAGGGTGCTGGGGTTCGAGCATCCGGAGAGCCGCGTGACGCTGCTGGACGTGGACGAACTCGGCGCGCTGACCCGGGAACTCGCGCACGACTCAGCCGACGACGAGGTGGCCTGGCGCGCAGGGGTGCGCCACGCGGCTCGGCTGCGGCGGATGGCGCTGCCGCCCGTCCGGGCCCTGCCGGTCGTCGGCGAGGGCGCGTACCTGATCACTGGTGGGTACGGCCGGCTCGGGCTGATCGCCGCCCGCTGGCTGGCGGAGCGCGGCGCGACGCGTGTCGTGGTCAACGGACGTTCGGAGCGGGCCGCCGTGCCGGAGGGCGTGCGGGTGGTCGCCGGCGACCTCGCCGCGCCCGGCACGGCCGAGCGGCTGGTCGCCGCCGCCACCGAGGGCGGGGTACGGCTGCGTGGCGTCATCCACGCCGCCGGAGTTCTCGACGACCGGCTGGCGGCCGACCTCGATCGCGACAGTCTCGACCGGGTGTGGGCGGCGAAGGTACGCGGCGGGCTGCGGCTGCACCAGGTCACCGAGGGACTGGACCTGGACTGGTGGGTCGCCTTCTCCTCGGCCGCCGCGCTGCTCGGCTCGCCCGGCCAGGCCGCCTACGCCGCCGCCAACGCCTGGCTGGACGCGCTCTGCGCGCTGCGCAGGTCCAGAGGGCTGCCCGCGATCTCCATCAACTGGGGAACGTGGGCCGGGGCGGCCGCGATGCCCGCCGTCGAACCGCTGACTCCCGCCGAGGGTGTGGAGGCGCTGGAGGCGCTGATCCAGCGGAACCTGTCTGCGGGCGTGGTCAGACTGGACGCCGAGATGGCGGCCAGGGTGTTCCCGGGGATCGCCCGCATGCCGTACTTCTCGGACGTCGCCGACGTGAGCCCACGGGGCGCGGGCGACCTCGCGGAGCTCGCCCCGGACGAGGCGGTGCGCGTCATCACCGGCAAGGTCCGCGAACGGGCCGCCGCCGTGCTCGGCGTGGAGCCGGGCCTGCTCGCCGCGGACACCGTTCTCACCGACCTGGGGCTCGACTCGCTCGCCGCGACCCGGCTGCGCGGCACCGTCGAGTACGACTTCGGTGTCGTGATCCCCGCCGCCCCCCTGCTGAATGGCGCCACCCTGGGTGAGCTGGCCTCGGCCGTGGCCACCGGGCTCGACCTGACCACGGCCCCCGGCACGGAGCCGCCTGCGAACACCTCGGACGGAGGCGCCTCGACCTCGGCCACGTCGCCGGCCACGTCGCCGCCCATGTCGCCGGCCGCTCGGCCGCCACGAGTCGAGCCGGGGGACGCGGCGGAGCGGCAGGTTGAGCCGAGGGACGCGGCGGAGCGGCAGGTCGTCCGGGTGCTGGCGGGCCTGCTCGGCCGCGAGCCGTCGGTCACCGAGCCGGTGGAACCGGAGGTGCTGGCCATGGCCCTTGACCGGCTCGCCAAGGAGCTCGGCAAACCGATGGTGGGCGGCCTGAACGGCGTCAGCGCGGCCGAGATCGCGGAGGCGGTCCGGGAGGTCGAAGAGGGTGAGGCCAGGCGTGGCCTGATTCGGCGGCTGACCGAGAAGCCGGGCAGGCCGCTGTTCCTGGCGCATCCGGCCGGTGGCACGACCGGCGTCTACAGCCTGCTGGCCGACCGGCTGGGGGTCCCGGTGCTGGGGCTCGAACGGTTCGACGGAGCCGGCCGGCTGGACGTGGCCGAGCGGGCGAACCGCTACGCCGAGGCCATCCGGGAGACCTGCGCGGGGCCGTACCGGATCGGGGGGTGGTCGTTCGGGGGGATCCTGGCGTTCGAGATCGCGCGGCGGCTCGACGGCGTGGAGCTGGTGGCGATGATCGACTCAGGGCTGCCGGACCGCGTCGACGAGGAGGAGCGGCGCGAGCTGGACGCCCAGAGATATATCGATTTTTCGGGCTATCTGGGTGAGACCTACGGCGTGGACGTGCGCCTGGAGCCGGCCGAGCTGCGCGCCCTGGACGACCCCGGCCGGCTCGCCCTGGTCGAGGAACGGATCGCCGCGTCGGGCGTGCTCGGCCTGCTGAGCCCCGCCATCCTGCGCCACCAGATCACCTCCCACGAGGACACTCGGGCCATCGAGCGCTACCGGCCGGGGCCGTACCAGGGCAGGGTCGTCCTCTACCGCTCGACCGAACCCACACCCTGGGCGGTGGAGGACACCCGATACGCCCACGAGGACGACCCGGCCAGGGGCTTCGCGGCGTACAGCAGTGGGCTGGAGATCGTCGAGATCCCCGGATCGCACCACCTCAACCTGCTCGATCCCCCGTACGTAGAGGTCATCGCCGAGCACCTGGAGGCACTGTTATGACGCTGGCACAGGCCGTGGTGGCGGGCGCGGAGCCCGACGAGCTGGCCCGCCTGGAGGTGCCGTCCACCTACAACGCGGCCCACCTCCGCAAGGACGAGGTCGGCATGTTCGACGACATCAACGACAAAGATGACAAGGACGTCCGCAGGTCGATGCACGTCGGCCAGGTGCCGATGCCCGAGCTGGCGCCCGACGAGGTGCTGGTGGCCGTGATGGCCAGCGCGATCAACTACAACACGGTCTGGTCGGCGATGTTCGAGCCGATTCCGACGTTCGCGTTCCTGGAGCGGTTCGGGCGCACCGACCCGCGGCACGACCTGCCCACGCACGTGCTCGGGTCCGACGCCTCCGGGGTCGTGGTCAGGGTCGGCGCGGCCGTACGACACTGGCGGATCGGCGATCGGGTGGTGACCAGCCCGGCGTACATCGACGGCGAGGACCCGATCGTCCAGCACGACGGGATGCTGGCGGCCGACCTGCGCGCGTGGGGCTTCGAGACCAACTTCGGCGGGCTGGCCGAGTTCGCGGTGGTCAAGGCGACCCAGCTGCTGCCCAAGCCGAGGCACCTGAGCTGGGAGGAGGCGGCGTGCAACCTGCTGTGCGCGTCGACCGCCTACCGGATGCTGGTGGGCGAGCGCGGCGCGCGGATGAAGCAGGGCGACGTGGTGCTGCTGTGGGGCGCGGCGGGCGGACTCGGCGGCTACGGCGTGCAGCTCGTCAGGAACGGCGGCGGCATCCCGGTCGGCATCGTCGGCTCGCCGGAGAAGGCCGAGTTGCTCGGCCGGATGGGATGCGCGCACGTCATCGACCGCTCGCAGTTCGACGACCTGAGCGACGAGAAGGGCTGGCGCAGGCTCGGCGCTGAGGTGAGGCGGCTGGTGGGTGAGGACCCGGCGATCGTGTTCGAGCACACCGGCAGGGAGACGTTCGGCGCGTCGGTCTACGTGGCCCGGCGCGGAGGGTCCGTGGTGACCTGCGGCTCCTCCAGCGGGTACGCGCACACGTACGACAACCGGCACCTGTGGATGAAGCTCAAGCGCGTCATCGGCTCCCACGGCGCGAACTACCAGGAATGCCACGAGGTCAACCGGCTCATCTCGCTCGGCATGGTCCATCCCACGCTCTCGGCCGTCTACCCCTTGACCGGGGCCGCCGAGGCGACGCGGGCCGTACAGGTCAACCAGCACGTGGGCAAGGTCGGCGTGCTCGCGCTCGCGCCGGAGCCAGACCTCGGCATCGAGGACCACGCGCTGCGCGAGCGGGTCGGCGAGGACCGGCTCAGGCTCTTCCGCTCGTGAGCAGCGCCTGCCGGGCGCGCAGCACGATCTCCAGCTCGAAGCGGATGTCGGGGTCGGCGAGCTGGTCGCCGTAGAGCTCCTCCAGCTGGCGCAGCCGGTAGCGGACGGTCTGCGGGTGCACGTGCAGGCGCGCCGCGACCTCGCCCGCGCCCCTGCCGTGACGCAGCCAGGCCAGCAGCGTTTCGGCCAGGCGGTCCTGCTGGCCCGGCCGCAGGTGCGCGAGCGGCGCCAGCCGGGCCTCGGACAGCGTGTTGACCAGCTCCTCGTCCTTGAACACGACCAGCGCGGCCATGTGGTCGGCGCAGCGGAGCAGGCCGCGCGGCAGCACGCCGCGCCGTGACAGCTCCAGCGCCTCGCCGGCCCACCGCAGCGAGGTGGCGGCGGCGGTCAGGGACACGGCGGGACCGATGGCGGCCCGGTGCCCGCGTAGCGCGGTGTCCAGCAACTGGCCCTGGCCGGGGCCGTTGGGGTCGGGCACCAGCAGGCACGGGGTGGGCCGGTCGAGGCCGGTCAGCACGTCGGGCGGCAGGGCCGGAGCGCGGTAGGCGCCGTGCTGGTCGCCGAGCGCCACGCAGGCGATGGTCTTCGGCAGCCGCCATCCCGCGGCCTTGGCCAGGTCGGCGATGGCCTCCGGGCTCGCGGGCGGGCGGCTGAGCAGTAGGTCGAGCAGCCGGGCCCGGCGGCGCTCGACCTCGCCCGCCGCGTGCGCCCTGGCCTCGTCGAAGCCCTCGGCCGCCGCGTCGGCGAGCTGGTCGAGGTAGACGAAGATGGCCTCGCCCAGGTCGTAGAGAGACTGTGGCGAGAGCCCGAGCGGCCCGGCGAGCTCGGTCAGCCGTCGCCAGCACACACGGGCGCCGAGCCGCATCGCGGTCTGCAGGGGCTCCAAGTTGCGCCCCTCGGCGGCCTCGCCCCGGCCGATCACGCGGAACGGCTCGGGGTCCCAGGGCGCCTCGGGGTTCTCGATGTGGTCGAGGAAGCCGACGATGGCCTGCTCGACGGCGAGCCTGACCACCTTGATGTAGACCTCGTCGGATGGCCGGGCGTACTCGGGGATGCGGGCCTGGATCTCCTCGATCACCTCTTCGGAGACGCGGCCGATGCCGGCCCTGAGCGTCTTCACGATCTCCGCGGGTGTCCGGGTGTCGCTGGTGTCACTCTTGTTGGCCATCGTCCCTCCTGCCGCCATTGTGACTTAGGCGACAGAAGATTTGCATAGCAAGTGCTTGTTTTGTCACTTCTGGAGAAAGGCGCCGAACTCTGTCACGTCGATCAGCCCGTCGCCGTCCTGGTCGAGCCTCTCCACCCCGGCCTGAGCCGCCTCCAACGTGATCGGCTGCCCGAGGGCCTCCATCAGCCGGACCAGCTCGTCGGCCGAGATGCGGCCGTCCTTGTCGGCGTCGATCAGGTCGAAAGTGATCGTGTAGTCGCTCATGGGGGTCCTCCTGGGAGATCCGTGTCGGTCAGACCTTAGTGGTCACGTGACGAAGTGGGTTGTTGAATGCCCCGACTTGTCGCCTTATATCACCCCAACCCCAACGAACCACGGTCCCCGCAGGGTTAGGGAGCACCTATCAGGTTCAATTCGTGCCGTCTCCCGACTTCCTGGACCGGTGCCTGTGCTTCGAAGCGCGGTAGGCGTCTACCGACTTACGTGATGATCGCCAGACACCGTCAGCGCCTTGAGTTGCGTTGAGCCGACCCCGTTGGGCGGCCTGACGCAATGCGTGGACGGTGAACTCGTCGTCAGCCAGCGCTGCCAAGGGGACCATCCGGGCCGGACCAGCCACGTTGCGTACGATGAATCGATTAAGGTTGTCCTCCATCGCGCGGGCGATCAGTTCGCCCAACGCCCCGTAATCCCCGGTGTCGGCCTGGCGTATGGCTGACAGGTAACTGTCGCGCTGCTGCTTGAACACGATGATGGGGGGATATCCCAGCCGCACCAGAATCAGGTTGAGCACCAGCCTGCCGGTGCGCCCGTTGCCGTCGATGAAGGGATGAATCCGCTCGAAGGAGTTGTGCATCCTGGCCAGTTCCTCTGGCAGAGGGTAGCCAAGATCGTCCTGGGCCTCGATCTTCTTCCCAGATCTACAGACCTCGTCCACCCACCCCTGGGTCTGGGCCGGAACGAGAGCCCACGACGGTGGCGTCATGCCCTCGGCAAAGGGGTGGATATCGTGTTCGCGGAAGTTGCCGGGCGCCTCGCGGTCTGTGGCGTTCGGATGAGGGGCCACATCCCAAACCGGTGTCATCGACATGTGGTGGATACGGCGGAGTTCGTTCAGGCTGATCAGCTGACCGTCATGCCAGGTGTCTGGCTCCAGTGCCTGGCCATAGACCCACCGCGCGGCCGCCGCGTAGCCTTGGACCTCGTTGTACTCGCGCAGTGGCTTGGCGCCGACGGCACGTCCCTGGTCCAGTAGGGCTTGGACTTCTCGTAGCACCAGAGTGTTGCCTTCCAGCGCAGTCGAATGGTGGGCTTCCAAGTGCCAGATGTCGGCCCAGATCTCCTGTGCTTCTGTGGGGCTGGGAAGGCCGCCGTACCGTTGGTTGAGTTCCCGGAGAGCTCGGTCGAGTCTGTTGTAAACCGTGGCCCGGGTTGGGCGACCTCTGCCCGCCACTGAACTCCTTGTCCGGAAGCTGGATCCGAAGTTTGATAAGCCTTCTCGGGACTCAATTGAACTTATCAAACTCGGTGGCTCTCGCGTGGCTGATGGCCGTATCACCTGGGAGGACGTACACGCGCGTAGGCGCCCGTACCTGTCAGGTACGGGCGCCAGGGATGGGGTCAGCTCAGCGCTTCGGCCGGGGCGTGACCCCGGGCGGTCGAGGAGCGGGCCGAGGACGGGGCGGACGCGGTGGCGGCGCCGATGGTGCCGGTGTTGGCGGCGTAGGTGGCCACCAGGGTCGCGATCGCGTCGGAGTTCACGTCCAGCGCCTTGTCGCTGATGTTGCGGATGTCGTCACAGGCGCTGTGGTAGCAGGGGTCGAGCGGGATGCCCGCCGTGCCACCGAAGATGGCGGCTTCTTCGGCGGTCTTGAGCTGCTCGGCCCCGGTGAACAGGCCGCCCGCCGGGATGCCGGCGGCAATGAACGGCCCGTAGTCGGAGCGGCCGGTGAACGCAGACGCGGTGAACGGCAGGCCGCGGCCGGCGAAGAACTTCTCGAAGTCCTCCTCGATCTGCGCCGAGCCCTCAGGACCGGCGGTGCCGAAGGCGTCGCCGTCGCCGTCGTAGATGCCGAAGGTGTAGTTGGGTGAGGCGATCATGTCGAAGTTGAGGTAGAGGGCGATCTTGGCCCGCTCCTCCTCCGTCAGCGTGCTCACGTAGTGCTCGGAGCCGAGCAGCCCGAACTCCTCGGCGCCCCAGAAGGCGAAGCGCACCTGGTTCTTCGGCTTGGTCTTGGCGAACTGGAGCGCGACCTCCAGGATGCCGGCGCTGCCCGAGCCGTTGTCGTTGATGCCCGGCCCCTCCTGGACGCCGTCGAGGTGCGCGCCGACCATGACCACGTTGGCCGGGTCGCCCTTCTTCGTCTGGGCGATCACGTTGTAGGTGGTCCTGACCTCGGAGATCGGGTCCCAGTTCATCTTGACCGTGGTGCCCGCGGTGGCGGCCAGTTCCTGGCCGACGGCGAAGCTGGTGAAGAAGGACGGGATCGTCACACCGGGACCGCCGAGGACCGGGTTGAGGTCGACCTCGGTACGACCCTCCTGGCCCTCGTTGAAGACGATGGCGCCGGCGGCGCCCGCGGCCATGGCGTTGTCCACCTTGACGCGGAAGTTGCAGGTGCCGCGCTGCATGAGGGCGACGTTGCCGGGGACGAACCCGGTGAAGTCGGTCGCCTCACAGCCTGAGGTCGAGCTGTTGGCCGCCGGGCCGGGCGGCAGCACGAGGTCGACGGCCTGGATCGTGCCAGTCGCCGAGCCGGCGGGCGAGTCGCCCATGGCCACGTAGTCGCTGAAGAACCCGTAGGTGTACGCCTTGGGAGCCGGGCTGGTTCGTTCCAGGACCGGCGGCGTGACGTACCCCTCGAACTGGAACTCGAACGGCTGGATGGTCACGTTGTACCCGGCCTTGCGCAGCTTCTTGGCCACGTAGTCGCGGGAGGCGTCGAAACCTGGGGTGCCGGACACGCGCGTCCCGTTGTTGGCGTTCGCGATCGCCTGGAAGGCCCGCAGGTGCTGCTTGACGTGCTTGCCGGAGACGGCCTTGACGAGTTTGCCGACGGCGTCCTTGCCAGGGTGGGCGCTGGCCGGGCCGGCGAAGGCGACGGAGGACAGCGCGACGACGGTGACGACCGCGCCGATCATGCCCTTACGTAAGCGGGAACGCATGAATTGCTCCTCGGAAACGTTGGGGGACCCGGGTCGAAGATGCGCGCGTCTCCTGAACGTATTGATTAATCCCGTTATTGGGGAGATAGCGGATGTATCTCTTCCGTCACGGACTCAGAACGTGTCACACGAACCCGCAGGTGATCGGTAAGGACCGCATGCCCGTGCCCCAAGGGGGTAGCGGGCGGGCCATGCGACTGACCTATACCTCTGATCTGTGGTGGAAGAACGCCGTCATCTACTGCCTCGACGTGGAGACCTACAAAGACGGCAACGGCGATGGCATCGGTGATTTCCGAGGTCTGACTCAGCAGATCGACTATCTCGCCGGGCTCGGGGTGACGTGTCTCTGGCTGATGCCGTTCTTCCCGACCCCCAATCGTGACGACGGCTACGACATCACCGACTTCTACAACATCGACCCGAGGCTGGGCACGCTCGGCGACTTCGTGGAGTTCATGCGGACCGCGCACGACCGGGGGCTGCGGGTCATCGCCGACCTCGTCGTCAACCACACCTCCGACCAGCACCCGTGGTTCGTGGACGCGCGGTCCGGGAAGGACTCGCCGTACCGCGACTGGTACGTCTGGTCGGACAAGCCCGAGCCCGACCCGGAGGAGATGGTCTTCCCCGACAAGGAGGACAGCGTCTGGGAGTGGGACAAGAAGACGCGGCAGTACTACCTGCACAGCTTCTACCGCCACCAGCCCGACCTCAACGTGGGCAACCCGGCGGTGCGCGACGAGATCACCAGGATCCTCGGGTTCTGGATGGAGCTCGGGCTGTCGGGGTTCCGGGTGGACGCCGTGCCGTTCCTCATCGAGAACGTCCAGCCGAAGCTCGGCGACCCGCACGACTTCCTGGCCGACCTGCGGGCCTTCATGACCAGGCGGCAGGGCGGCTCGGTGCTGCTCGGCGAGGTCAACCTGCCCTACGACCAGCTCGTCGAGTACTTCGGCAACGGGCTCGGCGACCAGCTCAGCATGTGCTTCGACTTCATCGCCATGCAGCGCGCCTGGCTGTCGCTGGCCAGGGGCGAGGCCGAGCCGCTCGCCGCCGCGCTGCGGGAGCGGCCGAAGGCGCCGAAGGACTGCCAGTGGGCGGTGTTTCTGCGCAACCACGACGAGCTCACGCTGGACAAGCTGACCGAGGAGGAGCGTCAGGAGGTCTTCGAGGCGTTCGGCCCCGAGAAGGACATGCAGATCTTCGGCCGCGGCCTGCGCCGGCGGCTGCCGACCATGATGGGCGGCGACCTGCGGCGCATCAAGATGGCCTACAGCCTGCTCTTCTCCATGCCCGGCACCCCCGTGCTCTTCTACGGCGAGGAGATCGGCATGGGCGAGAACCTCGACGCGGAGGGGCGCATGGCGGTGCGCGTGCCCATGCAGTGGTCCGGCGACGGCGGCTTCAGCATGACCATGCCGGACCGCGAGATGACCGGCGGAGCGTTCGCGCCCGACCGCGTGAACGTGGCGGACCAGAAGCGCGACACCGACTCGCTGCTGCGCTGGTTCCAGCTGCTCATCGAGCGATACCGCGAGTGCCCCGAGCTGGCGTGGGGCGAGTACACCGTGCTGGACACGGGCAGCGCGGCGGTCCTGGCCCACCGCTGCGACGCCGACGGCGCGACGGTGGTGGTGCTGCACAACCTGAGCGACACGGCCCAGGACGTGGACCTCAAGCTCGACGGCCTGGAGAACTGCGTGCTCACCGATCTCCTGGTGGACGGCACGGCGGAGATCTCGGACCGCGGCGTCGCCCACCTGCCGCTCGGGCCGCACGGCTGCCGCTGGCTGCGCGCCTCGGAGCCGGAGATCGCCCCCGAGGACGCCTCGGCCAAGTCCAGCAACCCGTAGCCGGATAGCTGCCGACATACCGGGCAAAGGTCGAGCCGGTCACTCAGACCGGCCGGACCCACCCGATGGCCAAGGCCATGAACGCCCGTCTCGGGGCGGCCCGCCTACCAGCAGTTCGTCATCAAGACCTTGACATCCTCCCGGCTTTGAAGGGCCGGGATTCCAACCGTCGCCGGTTGGGCTTCCTGCTTCACCGCCGGTCGCCCGCCCGAGAGAGGACTCTCGTTGAGGTCTTACACCGGCTCCACAGGCGTTTCGCCTCTCCGCAAGCCCTGCGGCGAGGATGTTTCCGATCGTTCGTCCAGTGGCTTGGTCATCGCCACCGTCGAACACACTACCGAACCGTGCGGTGTCGTGCGGCGTTTTGACGGCGGTCCGCCTAGCCCTGCCCTGCTCCGCAGGGGTCCGATTCCTCCCCCGCCTGAAGGCGGGGGTGTCCTCGGAGGTTCCCGATGAAGGTCAAGGGGGAGTAGCTCGGGCTGACGAACCCGGGGTGGCCATCTGGGACAAGGCCAACGTCGAGGGCAAACTGCGCTTCACCGACCTGGTGGAGTCGGCCAGGCAGTGGGTGCCCGTCATCAGGCGGTACGGTGCCGACGTGGTCGTGGTGACCGTGCACGCCGGCGACAACGGCATGTCCTCCTAACACGCTGCTGGCGATCAAGCTGACCGGGGCGCAGCTCAAGGAGTACCTGGAGTACTCCGCCAAGTACTTCAACCAGCTGGCCCCCGGCGACCCCGTCGACGTGTCGCGGCTGACCAACGCCGGCAACACCCCGACTACAAACGCTCGGGCGCCGTCAGCCGCGCCCGGTCACCCCGGCTCCTCGGGAGCCCTGGTCACCCCAGCTCCTCGACGAGCCCGGTCACCCCAGCTCCTCGAAGAGCGTGAGCTGCAACCCGGCCGGCCCTTCCAGGCGGGAGTTGAGTGAGTTCCACGGGGTCCGGGTCGGCTCGGCGATCACCGTGGCCCCCGCCCCGGCCAGCCGGGCCGTCGCCTCTGCCGAGTCGTCCACCTCGAACGCCACCCGGATGTGCCCCGCCACCCGGCGGCCCACCTCGACCTCGTCGATGTAGGCGGCGTTCGGGGGATCGGTGATCTCCAGCGTCGCCCGCCCCGCCTCCAGGATCGTCACCCGGCCGCCGTCGGGGGAGGCGAAGGCGCCCCGCTCGGGCAGCCCGAGGGTGTCGCGGTAGAACTCCAGTGCCTGCTCATAGTCCTCGGCCGTCACGACCAGTCGTAGCTCACGTACCGTCATGTGCCTGGACAGCATCCGGACAGATCCGTTCATTCCCTCATAAGGTTCATTCGCTCATAAGTAGGACGGGCCCGTGACGCGGTGGCGGAACGTCCACCACACCCACGCCTGGGCGGCCACCAGCAGCGGGATCAGCGCGAGGATCACCGGCACCAGCACCGCGCTCGCCGAGCCGGCCGACAGCGGCAGGCGAAGGCCCGCCAGCACGCCGACCACCGCGAGCGCCGTCGCCGTCAGCGCGAAGGTGCGGGCCTCGCCCGCGCCGCCGGACAGCATGGAGGCCCTCCGGTGCGGCTCCCCGTGCAGCCGCAGCGCGGCGAACGTCAGCCCGTGCGTCGCGAACAGGGCGGCCACCACCAGCGCGGGCAGCGCCGCGAGCGGTCCGTCGATGCCGGTCAGCACGTGCCCGAGCAGCATCCCCCAGCTCAGCGCCAGCCCCCAGCTGCCGGCCACCACCGCGCCGTCGCACCAGCGCTGCCACCCCGCGGTCGGCAGCCGCCCGCGCAGCCACAGCCCCATGTCGCGGATCACCCAGGACATCAGCAGCACCACGACCAGGTTGTAGTGGCCGGTGATCAGCTCGCTTTCGAGCTCGGGGAAGAGCCCGGCGAGCACGCCGCCGGTCGCCACCAGCCACACCTCGTTGCCGAGGAAGAACGGCGCGATCGCGGCGATCACCACCCGCCGCTCGGCGCCCGAGCGGCCGAGGTAGGGCAGCAGCATGCCGACGCCGATGTCGGCCCCGGCCAGCACGAGGTAGCCGAGCGCGAAGAAGGCCAGGATGAAGATCTCCATGACGGCTCCTCAGAAGGTCAGGACGGGGGAGGGGGCGGCCTCGGCCGGCCGGTCGCCCAGCGTCACGGCCTCGGGCCCGAGCCGGGCGGCCCTGGCCAGCAGCCAGTAGTTGACCGAGACCAGCACGGCGAACACCGTGACGAACGCCGCGAGCGAGAACCTCATCTGCCCGTCCGTCACCGGCGACATCGCCTCGGCCGTGGTCAGCAGGCCGTAGACGGTCCACGGCTGGCGGCCCATCTCGCGGAAGACCCAGCCGCCGAGCATCGCGACGAACGGCAGCGGGATCATCGCGGTCAGCAGCCAGTGCCACGGCCGGAAGCCTCGGACGGCAGGGCGGAACAGCATGAGCAGCAGGCTCGGCCCCGAAACGAAGAACATGATCGCGAACGCCACCAGCATGGTGATCGCGCCACCCTGCACCCAGCCCAGGGGCGGCAGGTAGTCGCCGGGGCCGTGCGCGGCCACCATCTCCGCCTGCACCCTGGCCAGGCGCTCGGTGTCGCCCACCCAGGCGGCCATCTTGGCCGGCTGGAGGGTGTCGAAGCCGATGCCGCCGATGGCCGCGGTGAACAGCGTCGCCGGCAGCGCCACGCCGACGCCGACACGCAGCGACTTGCGGAACAGCTCCTGCTCGGCGGTGCGTTTGCGCAGGTGGTAGGCGCTCACGCCGGCCATGACGAAGCCGGCCGTCACCATCGCGCCGCCGAGCACGTGGTAGAAGGCGACCTGCGCCGCCGGGTTGGCCACCATCGCGCCCAGGTCGGTGAGCCGCAGCGTGCCGTCCACCAGCTCGTGGCCCACGGGGTTCTGCAGGAACCCGTTGGCCACCAGCACCCAGAACGCCGAGGCGTAGGCCGTCAGGGTGACCACCCAGATCACGGCCAGGTGCACCCACCGATTGAGCCGGCCCCAGCCGAAGATCCACAGGCCCAGGAAGGTGGACTCGATGAAGAACGCCACCAGCGTCTCGATCGCCAGCGCCGCGCCGAACACGCTGCCCGCGTATTCCGTCAGCCCGCTCCACGACAGCGCCAGCTGGAACTCCATCACGAGGCCGGTGACGATGCCCATCGCGTAGTTGATGACGTAGAGCTGCCCCCAGAACCTGGTCATCCGCAGGTGCACCGGACTGTTGGTGACGGTCGCCCTGGTCTGGATCACGGCCACCAGCGTCGCCAGCCCGAGCGTCAGCGCCACGAACAGGAAGTGCGCACCCGCGGTGAGCGCGAACTGCAGGCGGGCGAGGTCCACGGTTTCCATGCGCAGATCATGTCCGTACGGCTCCCGCTACCGCGTCGGACCAGGGGATGCTCTCTGCCGTACATCCTGGGGATCACCGAGCCCCCGGCGCGTACGACTCAGGGTGTAAGCCAGCCCGGGGTGATCATCCCTGCCTCGTAGGCGAGCACCACGACCTGCGCCCTGTCGCGCGCGCCGAGCTTGGTCATGATGCGGCTGACGTGCGTCTTGGCCGTGGCCGGGCTGACCACCAGCCGGGCCGCGATCTCGTCGTTGGACAGCCCGCCCGCGACCAGCGCCATGACCTCGCGTTCGCGCTCGGTCAGCGAGTGGAGCTCGGGGCCGGGCGCGGGACGCGTGACCCGGGCGGCGAACTCCGCGATGAGCCGCCGGGTGACCGAGGGCGCGATCAGCGCGTCGCCCCTGGCCACCACCCGGACCGCGTGGATCAGCTCGGCCGGCTCGGTGTCCTTGACCAGGAACCCGCTGGCCCCCGCCCGGAGCGCGCCGTAGACGTAGTCGTCGAGGTCGAACGTGGTCAGGATGATCACTCTGACGCCGTCGAGCCGGGGGTCGGCGACGATCCGCCGGGTCGCCTCCAGGCCGTCGAGCTCGGGCATCCGGATGTCCATCAGCACCACGTCGGGCCGATGCTCGCGGGCCCCGGCCACCGCCTCCAGGCCGTTGGCGGCCTCGGCCACCACCTCGATGTCGTCCTCGTCGCTCAGGATGGACCGGAACCCGGCCCGTACGAGACGCTGGTCATCGGCGAGGACCGCGCGGATCATCGGGCTCCTTTCGGGCGCGAGGCCCCGTTCAGAGGGAGGTCGGCGACGACGCGGTAGCCGCCCTCGGGCCGGGGGCCGGCCTCCAGCGTGCCGCCCAGCGCGGCGGCGCGCTCGCGCATCCCCTGTAAGCCGAATCCGCTGCCCTCGGTGTACGAGGCGCCCGGTCCATCATCTTCCACGCGGATCACAATATGTCCGGACTCGTTGGTTATGGCGAGCGTAGCGGTGGAGATTCCGGAATGCCGGGAGACGTTCGTCAGGGCCTCGCGGATGATCCGGGCCGCGGCCAGGTCCACCTCGGTGGGCAGCTCGTCCAGCGGCCCGGTCAGCTCGGTGCGCACGGTCAGCCCCGTCGCCCCGACCAGCTCGTTCACCCGGGCCAGGCTGTCGGCGGGTGCGACCGGCGCGTCCTCGTCCACCTGGCGCAGCACCCCGAGCGTGGTGCGCAGCTCGCGCAGCGTCTCCTTGCTCGTCTCCTTGATCGTGCGCAGGGCCGCCTCGGCGTCCTCCGGACGTCTCTTCAGCCCGTGCAGCGCCGCGGACGCCTGGACGTTGATCAGGGAGATGTTGTGGCCGAGTACGTCGTGCAGCTCCCTGGCGATGCGCAGCCGCTCCTCGCCGGCCCGCCGCCGGGCCTCCTCCTCCCTGCCGTGCTCGGCGTCGGCCGCCCGCCGTTCGGCCTCCTGGAGGTAGGCGCGCCGGTTGCGGGTGACGCCGCCGGACGCGATGGCCGCCACGACCCAGCCCGTGATCAGCAGGAACACGCTGTCGTCGATGTGCCTGACGTCGCCGGTCTCGCCGAGCCCCATGGCCAGCAGCGCGGCCGCCCCGGTGGCGATGGCGGCGACGAGGTGCCCCCGGTCGGCGGCGGTGAACAGCACGACGAACGGCAGGATGATGAGCGGTCCGTCGAAGGCGGCCAAGGGGTAGTAGACGACCACCGACGCCGTCACGATGATCAGCGCCGCGACGGGCTGCCGCGTGCGCAGCAGCGTGCCGACGGCCGCGGCCAGTGGCAGCAGCACGTCGAGCGGGCCGGGTCGCGCGTCACCCGGCCAGATCAGGGGGGTGAGGAACGTGCCCACGAGCGCTACGGCGACCACTACGAGCGACACGACCGTGCTGGACGACATCCTCGGCATACGCCCATTCTCCACACGCGTGCGGCGGGCCCGTAGCTGGGTAAAGCGGAGAGATGAGCACTGAGGACGAACTTCTGCAGGTCGAAGAGGATCTTGCCAGGCTACGGGCCGAGAACCGGGAGCTGCGCGAGCAGATCGGTGACATGGGAGTCACCGACCAGATCGAGACCGGCGCGATGATCGCCATGGCCGACGAGCGGGAAGAGCTGATCGCCGACCTGGAACGCCGCCGCGCCGACCTCCAGCAGCGGCTCCAGCGGAGTTGAAGCGCGTCGAGGGCGGCCGCGGCACACCCTCGAAGCGGATCAGCGGAGCGGCGCGCCGACCTCGTGCAGGTGTCGCAGCGCCTGGCCGTACGACTCGAACAGCCCTGTCTCCAGGTAGCTGACGCCGATCTCCTCGCAGTAACGCTGGACGATCGGCTGCGCCTTGCGCAGGTTGGGCGCCGGCATGTTGGGGAACAGGTGGTGCTCGATCTGGTAGTTGAGCTGGCCCAGCGCCACATCGAGGACGTGGCCGCCCTTGACGTTGCGCGAGGTGAGCACCTGCTTGCGAAGGAAGTCGAGCTTGTCGTCCTTGGTGAGGATCGGCATCCCCTTGTGGTTGGGCGCGAACGTGGAGCCCAGGTAGAGGCCGAAGACGCCCTGGTGCACCAGCAGGAACAACACGCCCAGGCCCACCGGCAGCACGGTGAAGACCAGCGCGAGGTAGGCCACGACGTGCGCGACCAGCGTGATCGCCTCCAGGCGGCGGCGCTTCATCGCGGGATTGGCCAGCGACTTGAAGCTGGCCACGTGCAGGTGCCACCCCTCCAGCGTGAGCAGCGGGAAGAACCAGAACGCCTGCCACTTGGCGATGAACCGGGGCAGACCATTGCTTCTCCGCGCCTGGTCGGTCGACCAGACGATCACCGCGGGCGAGACGTCGGGGTCGTGGTCCTCGTGGTTGGGATTGGCGTGGTGCCGGTTGTGCTTGGTGTTCCACCAGCCCCAGCCGAGCCCGATGCACAGGTTGCCGACCACCAGCCCCAGGTTGTCGCTCGGCCGGCGGGTCCTGAAGACCTGGCGGTGGCCCAGGTCGTGTCCGAGGAAACCGAACTGCGTGAAGATCACGCCCATGAGCACGGCGACGAGCAACTGCCACCAGGAGTCGCCGACCCACACGAACAGCGCCCAACCGCCGAGGTAGACGGCCGCGGCCAGGCACATGCGGACCGTGTAGTAGACCGGGCGCCGGTTGAGCAGACCCGCTTCGGTGATCTTATTGACCAGTTGAGCGAAATCACTGCCCCTGGTGTCGATCGTCACTGGATCGGCCACTGCACTCCTTTTGTCGCGGGGGAAACTGACACCAACACTGGCGCATTCTCAGCGCGGACGGAAGATCGCTATGGCGTAGGCGCTCCATGGGATGGCCTTCGCCTCGCACCAGGATGTAGCCGCTTCGCCGCCCCCGTCCTGGGAAGGCGGCCGGCGGCGCCTGGCGGCGATCCGGCAGCGGTGCCTCACACGGCGTGAGACAGGACGAACGTATGGATCGTCGGCTTCGGGCCGACGGGACTGACCTTGAATGTGATGTACGAGGACCCCGCCGCTGCCGGCGAGGTCCTGACTACAGATGGAGCATACCCATCCACGCGGAGTTACCTGGACGAATGGGTCATATAGGAAAAAAGGATAGACAAAGTCGCGGCGGTGTCGATCGTCACCGGACCGGCCACCAGAAGGGCGCGACCGGGTCAGGCGGAGACGTGCCGGCCCTGCCGGAAGACGGCCATGGGGTGGTGGAGAGCGGTGATGTCGGCCAGCGGGTCTCCGTCCACGGCGACCAGGTCGGCGTCGAACCCCGGGGCGATCCGGCCCTTCCGGTGCTCCACCCGGCAGTGGCGCGCCGCCGTCGAGGTGATCGACCGCAGCACGTCGAGCCGGGCGAAGCCGTGCTCGACCAGCATCTGCGCCCCGTACGGCAGCACGCCGTGCGGCTTGACCGGCGCGATGCCGGCGTCGGTGCCGATCACGAACGACACCCTGGCGGCGCCCAGCGCCCGCAGCGACTCCCGGAGGGCGGGCAGCAGGTGCAGCATCCGGGGCGGCAGGGGCGCGGCGGCTGGAGCCAGCCCGGCGGTGATCGACACCACGATGCCGGAAGCGGCCAGCCGGGCGAGCAGTCCGTGGTCCACCTCGATGAAGTCCTCGGTGAAGAACGAGCAGTGCTCGACCGAGTCGAAACCGGCCTCCAGCGCGTACGCGGTGCCCTCGGCGCAGTGGGTGTGCCCGGTGATGGGCAGGCCGTGCGCGTGGGCCTCGTCGGCCGCCGCCTTCAACTCGGCCGCTCCGTACTGGCGCCGGTGCGAGTGCGTGCCGGGCGTCATCTCGCCCCCGGTGACCATCATCTTGATCACGTGTACGCCGCGCCTGGCACGTTCCCGTACGGCCTCGCGGACGGCCTCCTCCCCGTCGGCCTCGCCGCCGAGGAACCAGCAGTGCCCCTTCGTGGTGGTGATCGGCGGCCCCGAGGCGAGGATCTCCGGACCCGCCGCGCCCAGCCCGAGCCGCAGGGCCAGGAAGTCCCGGTCACCCAGGTCGCGGACCGTGGTGACCCCGGCGGCGAGATGCCGGCGCGCGGCCTCCCGCATCCGGTCGATCAGCCCCGGCGCCTCCAGCCCGGCCAGCGGATCGAGGCTCGCGTCGAACGCCAGGTGGACGTGGCAGTCGATGAGACCGGGCAGCAGCGTGGCGTCCCCGAGATCGACGATCTCGGACGGGACGCCGGACCCGCCCCCGAAGTCGACCATGCCGGGCCGCCCTTGGCCGGCGACCGCGCCGCCGGGGCCGGTGACGGCGGTGATCCGCCCGTTCGCGACGGTCACCACCCGGTCGTGGTGCATGTTCCGGCCGTCGAACAGACGGCGTGCGCGAATGGTGAGCATGCCGTCACGGTGAACCTCGGTGGCGAGGCTGTCACGGGTAACCCATACCGAGATGTGCGGCGATTTTCCGGCCACTCTCGCCAGAGGGACCGGCTGGTGCGCCCTGTGTCAGCAGGGGGACCGGCTGAAAGCCGTGATCGCGACCGCGCTCATTACAGCAGACCTGGGCGTTTTAGGGGGACACGTCATGACTTTGTAAGTGTTAGCCGGAAAGCCTGGATCTACCGTTTGATCATGATCGATGTTGTGCTGCCCTGCCTCAACGAGGCCCAAACGTTGCCGTGGGTGCTGGAGCGGATGCCGGTCGGTTACCGGCCGATCGTCGTGGACAACGGCTCGACGGACGGTTCCGCCCGGATCGCCGAGTCGTACGGAGCGACGGTGGTGCGGGAGCGGCGGCGAGGGTTCGGCTCCGCCTGCCATGCGGGACTGCTGGCGGCCACGGCCGAGGTGGTCTGCTTCATGGACGCGGACGCCTCGCTGGATCCGTGCCAGTTGCCCCGCGTGGCGGACCCCGTGCTGGCAAGGGAGTACGACCTGGTCCTCGGCCGTCGCCGGCTGCGCGCCCCGGCCCGCCCGGTTTCCGCTGGGTCCGGAGGCTTCGCGAGCGCCGCGGGCTCCGCCGGCTCCGCGAGGCACGTCTGGCCGGCGCACGCCCGATTGGGGAACGCGCTGCTGGCCTGGCAACTGCGCAGGACGTCCGGGATCCCGGTGCGCGATCTCGGACCGATGCGCGCCTGTCGCCGCCGGGCGCTGCTCATGCTGGGGCTGGCCGACCGCAGGTCGGGCTATCCGCTGGAGATGGTGCTGCGCGCCTCCGCCGCCGGCTGGCGGATCACGGAGAGGGACGTCGACTACCTGCCGCGGACGGACCGGACCAAGGTGACCGGCACCGTCCGCGGCACCCTGCGCACCATCGCCGACATGCGCGCCGCCCTGGGCGGGTCAGCCGGTTGAGAGCCGGTCGAACAGCGTCACCGCCGCCTGCCGTACGTCGTCCGGGGAGAGCCCGTCGAGCGTCTTGCGGGCCTGATCGGCGTCGCGGGTGGTGGCCAGCGTGATGGCGACGGAGGTCGCCGCCACGCGGTCAAGGGATCCCGCGGGCGCCGCGTCCGCCAGTTGCTGGGCGTTCGCGGCCAGGTCGAGGTTGTCTGTCAACGGGTCTCCTCGGGTGAATACGGCTCGGCCCATTGCATCACCTGACGTGGCACTCCATCCACCATTCGATGATTTATCGGCGGTTCGCCCCCAGAACGGCCCTGGTCACGCGGAGGGGATGCGCTCCAGCAGGCTCTGCATGTCGTCGGCGTGCTCCTCCTCCTTGGCGAGCAACTCCTCGAACACGCGCCGGGTGGTGATGTCGCGGTCGCCCAGCCACTGGATGATCTCGGTGTAGCTGGCGACCGCGATGCGCTCGGCGACCAGGTCTTCCTTGATCATGTCGATCAGGCCAAGGCTCTCGTCGTAGTGGGAGTGGGCCCGGGCGGTCAACGTGTCGGGGTTGAAGTCGGGCTCCCCGCCCAGCTGGACGATCCGGGCGGCCAGCTTGTCGGCGTGCTGCTGCTCCTCGCCGGCGTGCTCCAGGAACTCCTGGGCCACGGACTCCGACTGGATTCCGGAGGCGGTGTAGTAATGCCGCTTGTAGCGCAGGACGCAGACGAGCTCGGTGGCCAGGGCCTCGTTGCACACCTGGATGACGCGTGCCAGGTCGGCGCCGTACGCGTCGGTGATGGGACCCTTGTCGATCTCGGCGCGGGCGCGCTCGCGGATGGTCTTGATGTCGGTCAGGAACTCAGCCATGTCGGCCTCCTGCCCACTTGGTGGGCGAAGACGCGCCTTGGGCGACAAAAGAGAGGTCACTTCAGGCCTCGCCTCAAACCTGGCGAACTGCCGTCAAAAGGCTGTTACTGGCCGGTAAATAGCCGTGTTTAACGTTCAATCAAAGTCGCCATCCCCCGTGGTGGCGGCCATCCGAGGCGAAGGCGGCGTGCGCGGCCGGTTATGGCGCCTTCTGTATGGAACGCGTCGAAGATTGTTTGCAGGCCATTTACCGCAATTACGCAACCAGCCTTTCTTCCTGGGGTCGCCGGTCAAGTCTCATTTAATCGGAGCAAATGGTAGTGATTTGTGTCCTTATGGGTGCTAGCGTCCCTTTTGGAAAGATCCTCGTCACTGGAGGTGGAGAGATGGCTCGCAACGGATTCCAGGCAGGGTGCGGCGGCTGGAGGCGTGGTGGTGGCTGCTGCCGCCGTCGCCGTTGGTGCGGAGGCGGCTGCGGTTGTCGCCGGCGGTGGTGGTGGTAGCCAGAACACGTGAGAGCCGGCGGGTCACCCGTCGGCTCTCGTTCTCGCTGTCCGGCAGGGGAGATCGTTCGTCGCTCGCGCCGACGGTCTCTCTGCGCCGGACCTTCCGGGAGTTCTGGCCCGGGACCCGCGGCCTGCGCCGGCTGTTCGCGGCCGGCGCGGTGTTCGCGATCCTGGCAGCGCTCTGCGAGGTCGCCGCGATCGGCCTGTTCGGCCACATCACCGACGAGGTGCTCACCACCAAGAACCTGGCGGCCTTCTGGGCCCCCGCGTTCATGTGGCTCGGACTCGCCGCCGTCGCCGGCCTCGCCTCCTTCGGGGGCACGTACCTGACGGCCCTCGGCGCCGAACGATTCCTGCTGAACCTGCGCGACCGGGTGTTCGCGCACGTCCAGACACTGACACCGGACTACTTCGAGAACCGGCGGCTCGGCGACCTGATGGCCAGGCTGACCGACGACATCGAGGCCATCGAGGAGCTCGTCGGCTCCGGCGTGGTCAAACTGATCACCACGGCCGCCAGCGTGGTCTTCTTCGCCGGCGCGGCGTTCTACGTCCGGTGGGACCTCGCGCTGGTCACCATGGCGCTGGTCCCGGCGTTCCTTCTGATCTCGAAGGTCTTCGCCAGCAGGTTCAGGACGGCCGCCGCGCGCGAGCGCCGCAGCAACGGCGCCATGAACAGCGTCATCGAGGAGAGCCTGGCCAACCAGCCGCTGGTGCAGGCCTACAACCGTCAGGACAACGAATCGGTACGCCTGAACCGCGAGGGCCAGGGCTGGCTGCGGGCCAACCTGTCACAGGCTTGGCTGTCCGGCCTGTACGGCCCGCTCGTCCAGGTGCTCGAAACCGTCTGCCTGATCATCGTCCTCGGCTTCGGCGCCTGGCAGATCGCCCAAGGACGCCTCACCCTGGGCGGCCTGCTCGCCTTCGCCGCCTACCTCGCGATGCTCTATCCGGCGGTGCAGAGCCTGGGGCAGATCGCGCTCACCGTGTCGGAGGCGGCGGCGGGCTCCGACCGGGTCCTGGAGATCCTCGACGCCCGGCCGGCCGTCACCGACCGCCCCGTCGCCGTGCCGCTCATCACCCGCAGCCACGGCCGGATCGAGTTCGACGACGTCGGCTTCACCTATCCGAACCGCAGGCGGCCGACCCTGTCGCACCTGTCCTTCGTCGCCGAGCCCGGCGAGCTCATCGTCTGCACCGGACCGAGCGGAGCGGGCAAGTCCACGCTGACCAAGCTGCTGCTCAGGTTCTACGAGCCGGGCACGGGACGCATCCTGCTGGACGGTGCCGACATCCGGGACGTGACCCGGGCCTCGCTGCGCGAGAACGTCACGATCCTGCACCAGGAGAGCATGCTGTTCTCGGGCAGCGTGCGCGAGAACATCGCCTACGGCCGCTCCGGCGCGTCGCTCGACGACGTGATCAGGGCGGCGGAACTGGCCGGGGTGCACGACTTCATCACCACGCTGCCGCGCGGGTACGAGACCCCGCTCGGCCAGCGCGGCCGGCTGGTCTCCGGCGGCCAGCGGCAACGCATCGCCATCGCCAGGGCGCTGCTGCGCGACGCGCCCGTCCTCGTCCTCGACGAGCCGATGACCGGGCTGGACGAGGCGACCGCCGCCCGCGTCATGGCGCCGCTGCGGCGGCTCATGGCCGGCCGGACGACGATCCTCATCACGCACGACCTGCGCCACGTCCCGGTGGAGGCGCGCAGGATCGTGCTGGAGCCGACCCGGCGCGTGGACCGCATCCGGATCAGACGCCTCGGGGTGCCGGTCTGAGAACCATCCGGTCCCCGCGCAGGCGGGGACCGGACTCAGAAGTCCGGCCCCACGCCGGGCACGGGGCGCGTGGGGAGGCCACCGGGCCGGACGCTCACAGCTCCCGGGCGGCTATGTGATGGGTCACAAGAATGGCCGCCACGATTTACCGCGCCGCCCTATTCACGGACGGGAGGCGGCGGCGGATGGTGTGGGGGAACTCCACTGATCACGGGAGATTCCCATGGAGCGACGCACCTTCCTCATCGCCGTGTCCGCCGCCGCCTTCTCCGGCTCGCTGTGGCAGGCCGCGGCACCCGCTTGGGCCGGGGCGAGTCCGTACGGACCGCTCGGCCCACCCGACGTCAACGGGATGGCCCTGCCCGCCGGCTTCACCAGCAGGGTCGTGGCCCGCACGGGCCAGTCGGTGGGCGGCATCCTGTGGCATCCCGCCCCCGACGGCGGCGCCTGCTTCGCCAACGGCACCGGCTGGATCTACGTGTCCAACTCCGAGGTCCCGCTGATCGGCGGGGCGTCGGCGCTGAGGTTCCGGGCCGACGGCTCGATCGAGCGGGCGTACCGGATCCTCAACAACACGAACATCAACTGCGCGGGCGGCGCGACGCCGTGGAACACCTGGCTGTCGTGCGAGGAGATCTTCCGCGGCAGGGTCTACGAGACCGACCCGTACGGCGCCCGCTCCGCCCAGGCGCGCTCGGCGATGGGCCGGTTCAAGCACGAGGCCGCGGCCTGCGACCCCGACCACCAGGTCATCTATCTGACCGAGGACGAGAGCGACGGCTGCCTCTACCGGTTCCGGCCCAACACCTGGGGCGACCTGTCCAGCGGCCGGCTCGACGTGCTGTGCGAGGGCGTCGTGTGGCGCCAGGTCCCCGACCCGTCGCCCGGCGTGTTCGAGCGGCAGACCCGGCACCAGGTGAGCTCCGCTCTGCACTTCGACGGTGGTGAAGGTTGTCACTACGCCGCCGGCGTCTGCTACTTCACGGCCAAGGGCGACCGCAAGGTCTGGGCGTACGACGCGGTCGCCGGCACGCTCTCCTCGATCTACGCGGGAGGGGGCACCCTCGACGGCATCGACAACATCACCGGCACCCGCGGCGGCGACCTCTACGTGGCCGAGGACGGCGGCAACATGGAGATCAACATCATCACTCCGGACCGGATCGTCGCGCCGGTCATGCGGCTCGACGGTCACGGCAGCTCCGAGATCACCGGTCCCGCGTTCTCCCCTGACGGCTCGCGCCTGTACTTCTCCTCGCAGCGCGGGACCAGCGGGGAGACGGCGGGCACGGGCGGCGTCACCTACGAAGTCACCGGCCCCTTCCGACGTTAGGGAGTCACCATGTTCCGCCGATTAACCCTCCTCGCCACCGCCTGCCTGCTCGCGGTCAGCCTCACGCCCGCGGCGCACGCCGCCGCCGCCGAGTCGTATGTCGCCCTGGGTGACTCGGCCGCCGCCGGGCCGCTCATCCCCAACCAGGTCCTGCCCGAGCTGGGCTGCTTCCGCTCCGACCGCAACTACGCCCACCTGACCTCGCAGAACCTTGGCGGCTCCCTGAAGGACGTCACCTGCTCGGGAGCCAAGACCAGGCACATGTACGAGTCGCAGGAGACCGACCTCGGCTCGATGCCGCCCCAGCTCAACGCGCTGTCGTCGAGCACCACCCTGGTGACCGTGCACATCGGCGCCAACGACGTCGGCCTGACCGGCTTCATCGAGGACTGCCTCAACCTGCTGCTGCCCGGCGACCCCTGCAACGACGACTACCAGCAGAACGGGCGTGACTCCTGGCGTGACGCCACCGACGCGCTCCGGCCGAAGATCGACCAGGTGATCCGCGACATCCGGGCGCGTGCCCCGCAGGCCAGGGTGTACGTGGTCGGCTACGCCACCTACGCGCCGGTCAACGGCTGCTGGCCGAGAGTGCCGGTGTTCAAGGCCGACGCCAACTACATCCGCGCCACCATCGCCTACTTCAACCTCATGCTCGCCCAGCAGGCCGCGGCCCAGGGCGTGCGCTTCATCGACCTGCAGACGCCCAGCGAGGGCCACGACCCGTGCAAGTCGTCCGGCACCCGCTGGATCGAGCCGTACATCCCGACGACCGCGGCCACACCCTTCCATCCCAACGCGCTCGGCATGCGCAACTTCGCGACCATCGTCACCGCGGCCGTGCGCGCGGCCGTATAAGCCCGCACCAACGCATAAGCCCGTACAAACGCAGTAAGCCCGTACAAAGAGGTCAGCGTCCTCTGGCGCGGCGCGCGGCCAGCGCCGCGCCGATGGACTGCAGATCCGCCGGGTCGACCGGGTCCAGCCCGGTGAGGCTCACGGCCCGGCGGAGCCGGTAGTCGACCGTGTTGGGGTGTACGTGCAGCAACTCGGCCGTACGCCTGCGGTCCAGCCCGGTCTCCAGGTAGACGGTGAGGGTGCGCAGCAGATCGGGGTTGCCGGTCAGCGGGTCGAGCAGCCCGGCCAGGTGCTCCGTCGCCTCGCTCGGCCGGGTCAGCTGATACTCCAGCAGCACGTCGGCCAGCCGGTAGAGCCCCGGCGGGTGCTGGAAGAGCTGGACCACGTCGAGGACCTCCTGGGTCAGCCGGGCGGCGTCCGCCACACCCTCCGGCGGTACGACCTCGCCCGCGGCCCGCACCTCCACCCCGGCCGCCTCGCCCATCCCGGCCACCAGCGCCTCGGCCGAGCACCAGTCGAGGTCGGGCACGAAGATCAGCCCGCCGCCCGGATCCAGCAGTGACAGCACCGGCTCGGCGGCGAACTTCTGCACCGAGTCGCCGATCCGGCGCAGCTTGCGCCGCCCCGCCACCGCCCCCGACCGCTCGTCGGGGTGGAAGCCGAACGTCACGCTCAGCACCAGATAACGGGCGGCGAACCGGATGCCGGCCGTGGCCAGCGGCTCGCCGCTGAGCAGCGCCGAGACGGCGGCGTGCCGGGCGTGCTGGTCCTGGCTGACCAGGCTCTCGCGTTCGCTCTGGTAGGCGCCGCACACGGCGGCCGTCACGGACTCGATGTAGCGGAGCATCAGCCGGCCGGCGTCCAGCGCGTCGGGCAGATCCTCCTGGCAGGCGTCGGCGAACACGTGATCCCAGATCCGGCCCGCCCCCAGATGGTAGGCGGCCAGGATCGCCTCGACCGGCACGCCCTCCTGCGCCCTGCGCGCCGCCGACCTCCGCAGCGGCTCCAGCTCGGCCGAGGTGGGCGCCCGGCGGTCGCGGAACATCCGGGCGACCAGCCTCAGGTTGTGCACGGTGATCCGCTCGATGTCGCCCGCGATCTCCTCGGCGGGTAACTGGCGGTAGACGGGGATCTCCTCGACGAACGAGCGGACGAGCTCCCGGGCCAGGCTCACCGCCTTCCGGTCCAGGAGTTCGTGTACGGCCCGCCCGGCCAGGTTGAGCGCTTCGGCCATCGTCGCTCCCGAAAGTCGTTCTGGAAGTCGTTGCTTACGCCCATCCAGTAAGGCAGAACCACGACTCCCCGTCACGACCCAGGTAAGACCGTGACTCAACCCACAACTCCGGATATATCTGGCAAGCGCCGACGAACTCGTTCACCCGGGCCCCCTCAGGGGGGTGACTCGCGGTGCCGCGCGAGCATGTCCTCGCCGACGGCGACATAGCTCTCGAACAGGCCGACGACGCTGTCCAGTCGTTCGCGCGTCGCCGGAGTCCGGGCCAGCTCGCGGCCCTGTCGCAGGGTGCCGATGAGGGTGCGGGCCCTGGCGTGGCTGGCCTCCAGGAGCGACTCGATCCCGCCGGCGGCCTCCACGACCAGGCGGCGACTGCCGGGCCGCGGGATGGTGCGGGCCAGGCCCCACGACACGAGCTGGCGTACGGCGGTGCTGACCGCGCCCTTGCTGAGGCGCAGCTCCGCTGCGATGGCGTCCAGTGAGAGGGGCTCGTCCGTGAGGAGTAGCAGCCCGTACGTGCGGCCGGTCGCGTGCGGCAGGTTCCACGACGCGAGGAGATCGCCCACCGCGGTCACGAAGCTGTCCGTTTCGGTCATGATTCGAGCCCCGTACGAAGAAACGCCAGAATCGCGGAATTGACCGCGCCTGGCGCGTCCAGGTTGACGAGGTGCCCCGCGCCCGGGATGACCGTCTCCTGGATCCCCTCGGCGCGGGCCCAGCGGGGCATCGCGGTCGCGATGTTGCCGGTGCGGTCGCGTTCGCCGCGGATCAGGCAGAGCGGCACCGGAGTCCGGTAGGCCGGATCGGGATCGACCAGCTCCACGGTCGCCCGCCACGCGGCGAGGAACTCCTGCTTCGGCAGCTGCCCGAACACCCGCAGCGCGTACGCCCGTCCTTGGTCGGTGACCGCCGAGGCGTTCGCCATCATCGCGGGCAGCCGCCGCGCCGGGATCACGGACAGGACGGGCAGCGCGGCCCTGAGCAGGACGCGCTCGGCGCGGCTGAGCGGGCCGGTGTTGCACGTCGAGTCCATCACGATCAGCCCGCGGGCCCGGCCGGGCCGCTGCCGCACGACGGCCTGGGCCAGGTTGCCGCCCAGCGACTGCCCCGCCAGCACGGGCCGCTCCAGCTCCAGGTGGTCGAGGAGCGCCACCAGGTCGCCGGCCGCCCGCTCCGCCGTGAACGGCGCGCCGCCCGGACGGGATCGCCCGTGCCCGCGCAGGTCCCAGGTCACCACCCGGTATCCGTGGCCGGCCAGGTGCTCGACCTGCGGCCGGAACATCAGATGGTCGGCCCCCGCGCCGTGCGAGAACACCACCGCGGTCCCGTCGCCGCCGGTGTCCCAGTAGTGGACGTCGCATCCCTCGACCGTGACGCTCGCCTCTATATTCAGCATGTACTAAATATAGTGAATAAATCGGGAGGCGTACGCTGAGAGCGTCATAGCAGGTCACAGGGCTGACAGCGAGGTGGGCAGGGGTGGAAGAGAGCGTACGGGTGCACGTGGCCGACGCCGTTCTGGAGGCCGATCTGGCCGTGCCCGCCGAGCCCGCGGGAGTGGTGCTGTTCGCCCACGGCAGCGGCAGTGGCCGCCACAGCCCGCGCAACCGCCACGTCGCCGGGCGCCTCCAGGACGCCGGGCTGGCCACGGTCCTCGCCGACCTGCTCACCGTGGCGGAGGACCGGCGCGACTCCCTGACCGGCGAATACCGCTTCGACATCGACCTGCTCGCCGGGCGGATGACCTGTCTGACGAACTGGGCCGTGGCCGACCCCCGCCTGGCCGGCCTCGGCATCGGCCTCTTCGGCGCCAGCACCGGCGCCGCCGCCGCGCTCGTGGCCGCCGCGCACCGCCCCGACACCGTGCGCGCCGTCGTCTCCAGGGGCGGGCGGCCCGACCTGGCCGGAGACTCCCTCGTCCGGGTCGAGTGCCCCACCCTGCTCCTCGTCGGCGGCGACGACCCGATCGTCATCGACCTCAACCGCCAGGCCCAGCGCCGGATGCCCGGTGAGACCCGGCTCGAGATCGTGCCCGGCGCCACGCACCTGTTCGAGGAGCCCGGCACGCTCGACCAGGTCGCCGACCTGGCCGCCGACTGGTTCGTCAGCTACCTGCCTGCCTGACCCTGAGCCGCGACAGCGCGCCGACCGTCGCGAACCTCGCCCGACGGCGAACATCGAACCACGGCGGTCATCCCCGTTACCCTCTGCGTGCCTTCAGGCGCCTTCAAAAATTGGTCAGGCCAAAATCTTGACAGGGGCACGGCTCGATGACACGCTCAACCGCACTAGCACCCGCCATCTAGCGAATCCCCCCTGATCAATGGAGATGGATCATGCGTCGTTGGACGATCGCGGCGGCAGGCATACTTTTCGTGCTTCCCACGGCCTGCACCTCAGCCGAGACTTCGACCGAAACTGGTAAGACCACTATCGGCATGGTGACCCAAGCGTGGGACAACCCTGCGATCAAGGACATGGCGGACGCCGCCATCGCCCAGGCCGGTAAGCATCCCGATGTGGAGTTGCTCGCCCAGGACAGCGCGAACATGCAGGACATGATCAGCAAGGTGCAGACCATGATCTCGCGTAAGGTCGACGCGCTCGGCATCGAGCCGTGGGACAAGCAGCAGATCATGCCGATGCTCCAGCAGGCCAAGCAGGCCAACATCCCGGTCTTCATCCTGCAGTCGGAGGTGCCCGGCACCCAGGGCAACGGCCTGGTCGTCTCCTCGCTCATCGGCGACGAGGTCGAGGGTGGCAAGGTGGCCGGCCGCTGGCTCGGCAAGAAGCTCGGCGGATCCGGCCGCGTCCTGGTGCTGGAGGGCGCGCCGGCCGACACACCCGGTATCGAGCGGGCCAACGGCTTCGAGCAGGGTCTGGCCGAGACCGCGCCCGACGCCAAGGTGGTCGCCCGCCAGCCCGCCGACTGGGCCCGGGACAAGGCCCTGCGCGTGACGACGGATCTGCTCACCGCCAACTCCGACATCGACGCCATCTTCGCCGACAACGACGAGATGGCGTTCGGGGCACTGTCCGCCCTGCGTGCCCGCAAGCTGGAGGGCAAGGTCACCCTCATCGGCTACAACGGCACCTGCATCGGCCTGCAGGCGACCTACCAGGGCACGTTCGCCGCCGACGGAATCCTGTTCCTGGACCAGATCGGCGCCAAGTTCATCGACGCCTCCCTCGCCACCATCAAGGGTGAGAAGGTTCCCGAAAAGATCAAGCCGCCCATCACGCTGCTGACCACCGAGCAACTCAAGGAGATCGAGCAGGGCGCGAAGAGCGTGACCGTGGACAACGCGCCGTTCGAGGTGGACGACCTGCTCCGGGCCCGCGTCGCCAAGGCCATCTCAGGGAAGTGCTGATGGCCATGGACATCCGAGCGGCAGAGGACCTCCGATGAGCGGCACGCTCGTCAGAGCCGTCGAGGTCGGCAAGGTCTACGGCAACCTCAAGGCACTGGACTCGGTGAGCTTCAGCCTTGAGCCGGGTGAGATCCACGCCCTGGTCGGGGAGAACGGTGCGGGCAAGTCAACGCTCATCAAGGTGATGACCGGCGTGCACTCCCCCGACGGGGGGCGTCTGGAGATCAACGGTGAGCAGACGGCCCTGCGCAACCCGCTGCACGCGGAGAAGCTCGGCATCTACGCCATCCACCAGCACCTGCCGCTGGTGGAGGGGCTGAGCATCCTGGAGAACTTCCTGCTGGGAAAGTCCCGGGCGGCGCAGCGCACGACCCGGTGGGGAATGCTCAACCGGCGCGATGCCAGGCCCATCGTGGCGGAGGCGCTCGCGCAGATGGGGCTGGACTTCGACGTCACGACGCCGATCTCCGCGCTGTCGGTGCCCGAGGCCCAGCTGGTGCAGATCGCCCGCGCGCTGGCCACCGACGCCAAGGTGCTGATCCTGGACGAGCCGACGGCCTCGCTGACCGCGGCCGACCGTGACGCGCTGTTCGACCGGCTGCGCGGCATGCGCGAGCGCGGCGTGGGACTGGTCTACGTCAGTCACCGGCTGGACGAGATCACCTCGCTGTGCGACCGGGCCACCGTGCTGCGCAACGGCGCCGTCGTGGAGCGGCTCGACAAGGCGAACCTGAACGTGGACTCCATGATCGCCGCGATGCTGGACCGGCCGGTCCAGGCGATGTACCCGCCGACGACGGAGCCGTCCGGCGACGCGCCGGTGCTCACGCTCTCGGACGTCGTCGTCGGCACCGCGCCCCCGCTCTCGCTGGAGGTCCGCGCCGGTGAGGTACTGGGCCTCACCGGCCTGGTCGGGGCCGGGATGGTGGAGGCCGCGGAGGCGCTGGCAGGGGTACGTCCGCTCGCCGGCGGTCAGGTCACCGTCCAGGGCAGGCAGATCCGCGTCTCCTCACCCGCGCAGGCGATGCGCGAGGGGATCGGCCTGGTCCCGGAGGACCGTTCCAAGGCCCTGGTGGCCGGTATGAGCATCGAACGCAACCTCGCGTTGACGATCGCGGCCTGCCCGACCGTACGCGGTTCGGTCCGCGGCGCCGGCGCCATGCTGCGACGGCAGCGGGTACGGCAGGCCGCGATGGCGGCGATCGCCGACTTCAACATCCAGCCGCCGGATCCGGCGGCGGTGGTGGGCGGTCTCAGCGGAGGCAACCAGCAGAAGGTGGTCATCGCGAAGGCGGTGGCGACCCAGCCGAAGGTGCTCATCCTGATCGAGCCGACGGCGGGCGTGGACGTCGGTGCCCGGGCGGAGATCTACACGATCCTGCGCGAGCTGGGCCGCAGTGGGGTGGCCGTGATCCTGGTCAGCTCCGACGGCCAGGAGATCTGCGGCATGAGCGACCGGGTGCTGGTCTTCCGTCGCGGTGCCGTCGTCGCCGAACTGCCCCGAGGGACGGAGGAAAAGGAGATCATGTTTCATGCGACGACGACCTCCTCCTCCCTGCACTCCGCGGCGTGATGTCATGACCGAAGAGGTGGGCATCGCAGATCGATCCGGGCCAGCGAAAGAGGTCGCCGGCCCGGAGCGGACACAGCCGGGTGTCAACGGCGTGTCGGTTCCCTCTCACCCTGCATCGTCGCGGCGGGCCTCCGGTACGGTGAAGACCGTGTCCGGCCCTCTCCACGATGTGAAAGAGCACGTTGTCAATCTGATTCTGAACGGCACGCTCTCCTCCGGAGACGCGCTGCCGGCCGAGCGGGAGCTCGCGATGCTGCTGGGGGTCTCCCGGCCGCTGGTGCGCGAGGCGCTGCGGAGCCTGGAGGCCGTCAACATCGTCGAGTCCAGGCGCGGCGCCGGCACCTTCGTCACGGATCTGAGCCCGGAGTTCCTCCTGGCGCCGCTGAGCTACGCGTTCAGGCTGGTCCGCGGTTCGGAGATCGACCTGTTCGAGCTGCGGCGCTTCCTTGAGCCGCAGGCCGCGGCGATGGCGGCGATTCGACTGCCGGACGACGATCTCGATGATCTCGACCAGTTGCTCGACGCGTTGGACGCCTCGGACCAGCACACCTTCCCCGAGCTGGACATTGCGTTCCACGAGTGGATCGTGCGGCGTACGAACAACCGCCTGCTGCTCAGCGTGATCCGCGGCATTCGCGATCTGGAGTATCAGGTGCTCGCGGTGACCGCGAACAGCACCGAGTCCCGGTTGCTGTCCGCCGTCGAGCACAGGACGATCGCCGCGGCCATCCGGGCGCGTGACCCGGAGCGGGCGAGGGCGGCGATGCTGCTGCACCTGGCCCGGGTCGAGGATCAGTTCCGTCCCGACTAGGGCTTACGGGAACCTCCCGGAGAGATCCGCGGCAGAGATCCGGAAAGATCGACCAGAGCAGGCGGGGCCGCAGCTACACGGCCGGTCTGTTCCCATGCACCAGCCCGGCCGACCGCCTACGCGCGCGTCCGGCCGGGACTGTCCTCATCCGTACCGATCAGACCTGCTGGTCCCCGGCCATCGCGACGGCCCGCCGCACCATCGTGCTGAGCAGACGGATTTTGGCCCGGTCCGCGACCCCCGCCTGCTCCGCGTCGTCCGACACCGCGCGCCTGAGCCTCTCCGCGTCGACCGCCGGGCCGTCGGCCAGAACCGACTCGGCCTGCGTGGCCCGGAACGGCCGATCCGCCGCGCCGAACGCGACGACGCGCGGCCGGCCGCCGGGCGGCAGCAGGCACGCGGCCCCGGCCTCGGCGAAGTCGCCGTGCCGCTGCGCGAACTCGCAGAAGCCCCAGCGCGTACCGGGCGGGGGGATCTCCAGGGAGAGCCGGACCAGGATCTCGTCCTCCTCCAGCGAGGTGGACATGAACCCCCAGAAGAAGTCCGCCGCCTCCAGGGTGCGTGACGCGGTGGCCGAGCGGACCTCGAGGCGGGCGTTGGCCAGCAGCATGACGGCCGGCATCTCCGCCGACGGGTCGGCGTGGACCACGCTTCCGCCGACGGTGCCCCGGTTGCGGATCTGGTCGTGTCCCACCCAGGTCGCCGCGTGGGCGAGCAGCGGCCAGCTGCGCCGTACCTGATCGGAGGAGGCGACGGTGGCGGTGGTCACCATGGCGCCCAGGGACAGGTGGGAGTCGCTCATCTGCACGGATGTCAGCTCCGCCACCCCGCCCAGGTCGATGAGCACCGGCGGCCGGACCAATCTGAAGTTCATCATCGGGATCAGGCTCTGACCTCCGGCGATCACCTTGCCACCGTCCTCGGCGGCCTCGGCCAGCAAGGACGCGGCGTCGTCGAGCCCGGTGGGGGCGTAGTACTCCATCATCGCGGGCTTCATGATGACCTCCAAAATCTGGACTGACCAGTTTTCTGCAGGCTAAGGATAGATTCCCTGATGAATGACCTGCAAGGTAACGAACGGTATTGCCATTTGGGAAGGATTGGTCAGGCCAATACCTTGACGGGTTCGAGCGATGTCTGCGAGGCTTCCGGCATTCCCCTCGAATCGACCCTCGGAAGGGCAGGAGGGCACGTGAAAACCCAACAGGCGTCAAGCGGGTCATCGCACACGCGGGCCCCGGCCCCCCCGGCCGGTCGCGCGGCCGGGATCCTGCGCGGCGCGCGATCCTCGGTCGGCGGGACCACTGCGGCTCTGATCATCATCTGGATCGGTCTGACAGTGGCCGCCCCGAGCTTCGCCACCGTGTCGAACCTGATGAACATCTTCCTTGCCGCCTCGACCCTGGCGATCATCGCGGGCGGGCTGACCCTGGTGCTCATCGCAGGGGAGATCGACCTGTCGCTCGGCTCGGTGGAGGCACTGGCGGGCTCGCTGGCCGCCGTTCTCATCGTGACCGTGGGACTGCCCTGGCCGGTCGCCCTGGTGCTCGGCGTGCTCGTCGGCGCCCTGGTCGGCGGGGTGAACGCGTTCTTCACCAGCAAGCTGGGCGTGCCCTCGTTCGTCACCTCCCTGGCCATGCTCAGCGTGGCCGCCGGCGCGGCCTACCTGCTCACCCAGGGCACCTCGGTGTTCGGGCTCGGCCCCCAGTTCGGCGCGATCGGCCAGGGCAGCCTGTTCGGCATCCCGGCGCCGGTCCTGATCGCCGCGGTGGTCCTGGCGGTGCTCGCCCTGCTACTGCACCGAACCTCCTTCGGCCTGAACATCTACGCCGTCGGCGGGAACCCGGACGCGGCCCGGCTGTCGGGAGTGAACGTACGGCGTACCAAGGCGGCCGTGCTCGTGATCAGCGGAAGCCTGGCGGGCGTCGCGGGCATCATCCTCGCCTCCCGGCTGGACGCCGGCTCCGGGACCGTCGGCGCCGCCGACCTCATGGCGGCGATCGCCGCGGTCGTGATCGGCGGCACCTCACTCAACGGCGGGATCGGCGGCATCGCCGGCACGGTCGTCGGAGCCATCCTGATCGCCAGCATCCAGAACGGGCTGGTGCTGCTGAACGTCACCGCATTCTGGCAGCAGGTCGCGATCGGCTCGCTGATCCTCGTCGCCGCGCTACTTGACCGTCTTTCCAAGATCAGCACTAAGGGAGTGGCCGCATGAGCGCCATTGAACAGTCCGAGGCCCAGCCCCTGGACCTCATCATCCGCAACGGCATGGTCGTCAACGCGGAGTCGATGGAGCCGATGGACGTCGGGATCAAGGACGGCGTCATCGTGGCGCTCGGCGAGATCGACGCGCCCGCCATCGAGGTCGTGGACGCCGCCGGATGCTTCGTGGTGCCCGGCGCGATCGACGTGCACACGCACTTCCACCACTGGGTGAGCTACGTCGGGTCGCACAACGCCGACGACTACGACACCGGCACCCAGGCCGCGGCCTCCGGCGGTATCACCACCATCATCAACTACGCCTTCCAGGAGAACGGCGAGTCGCTGCGGACCGCCGTCGACCGCGACCTGGAGCTGGCCAAGACCCAGTCGAACATCGACTACGGCCTGCACGTCGTCGTGACGTGCGATGCCGAGACCGCGGTGAAGGAGTTCCCCGCCCTGGCGGCCGACGGGTTCACCAGCGTCAAGGTCTTCGGCGCGGTCACCGGGTTCCAGCTGCCCGACTCGGGCATCCTGAAGGTGCTGGAGGCGGCGGCGGCCAGCAACATCCTGGTCAACGTGCACGCCGAGGACGGCGCCCTCATCGAGCACCTCACCGAGTCCTTCCGCGAGCGCGGGCAGACCGGGGTGGAATACCTGCCGCAGGCCCGGCCCGCGCAGGCCGAGGCGATCGCCACCCGGAAGATCGCCGAGTACGCGGCCTTCCTCAAGGCGCCGGTGTACTTCGTGCACCTGTCGACGGGCGCCTCGCTGGACGCGGTCCGCGAGGTGCGCAAGCGCTTCGACAAGATCTTCGTGGAGACCCGGCCGGTCTACCTCTTCCTTGAGGAGAGCGTCTACGAGCTGCCCGAGTCCGAGGGCAACAAGTTCGTGTGCCTGCCGCCGATCCGCTCCACCGAGGACAGCGACGCGCTCTGGGAGGGCCTGCGGCTGGGTGACATCGACACCTACGCCACCGACCACGCCCCGTGGCGCAGCGAGCAGAAGCTGGCCGAGGCGCCGTTCTGGAAGATCCCCGCGGGAGTGTCCAACCTGCAGACCAGCGTGCCGATGCTGTTCTCCGAGGGCGTGCGCACCGGGCGCCTGCACCCCTGCCGTTTCGTCGCGGTGACCTCCGCGAACCCGGCGAAGCTGTTCGGGATGTACCCCAAGAAGGGCGTCATCGCGGTCGGCTCGGATGCCGACATCGCCGTCATCGACCCGGCCGACGTGCGGGTGCTCACCGCCGACCAGATGCACTCCAAGGCCGACTACGACCCGTACGAGGGTTACGAGTGCCACGGCTGGCCGCGGCACGTCTACTCGCGCGGCGAGTTGGTCGCCGAGCGCGGTCAGGCCATCAGCAACCCCGGCCGCGGGCAGCTCATCCGGCGTGGTCCCAGCTTTCACGACACGGTCTGACCGGGAGGCGACGTGGTAGGCGAACGCGTACTGACGGCGGTGCAGGTCGCCGCCGGAGGGGTGGACGCGGCGACGGTGGACGCCCTGCGCCTGGCGGAGGGTCCGTACGACCTGATCGTGCTCCCGGAGATCGCGAACGTCCCCTACTTCCCGATCGCTCCCGACCTGGGCGAGTGGCTCGCCGGCACCCTGGCGGACCAGGACACCGAGAGCGTGTTCGCGCCCTACCGCCGCCTCGCGCGGCGGACGGGCAGCTACGTCGTGGCCGGTCTGTGCCTGCCGGGGCCGGACCGCGGCCGCAACGCCGCGGTCGTCTTCGACCGGGCCGGAGAGGTGCTCCCCGGCCGGGGCGTGCTGTCGGGTGACGAGGTGCCGGCCTACGACAAGACCCACCTGTGCAACGTCCGGCACTACGGCTCGGTCTTCCTGGAGGACCAGTACTTCCGGCCGGGCTCCGAACTGGTGGTGTGGGACCTCGACTTCGCCCGCCTTGGCGTGCTGATCTGCTACGACCGGCACTTCCCCGAGGCGTGGTCCACCCTGCGCGCCAACGGTGTCGGCATCGTCGCGGTCCCCACCGCGTCACCGGTGGGGACGGCACCGACCTTCCTCGCCGAGATGCAGGCGATGGCGCTTCAGCAGTCGGTGTACGCCGTGGTGGCGAACCGCGTCGGCCCGGAGTCGCTGCCGGACGGGACGACGGCCGACTACCTGGGGCGGTCGGCCGTGCTCGGCCCCGACGGGGCCGTGCTGAACGCGGCGGACCGCGGCTCCTTCGAGCAGGCCTCCGCGCCGTACGACGAGACGCGCCTCGACTCGGTGCGGGCGGCGATGGGACTGGCCACGAGCCGGCGCCCCGCCTTGTACCAGATCTAACCCCGTACATGCTATTTGCCCGATTTGCAGACGAAAACGAACAAGGAGAGCTCACGTGAGACGAGTGGCCGATGTCGTCGCCGAGACCCTGCGGGCACAGGAGATCGACATTTTCTTCATGCTGACCGGCGGTGACCCCGCACTGTGGACCGCCCTTCAGAGCGAGGGCATCAGGATGATCCCCTGCCGGAGCGAGCAGGGCGCGGCCTACATGGCCGACGGCTACGCCCGGATGACCGGTCGTCCGACCTTCGTCTACGGCCAGCACGGCCCGGGGTCGGCCAACATCGCCTCGGCGCTCGCGGACGCCTACTGGGCGATGAGCCCGGTCGTCTCGCTGACCAGCTCGGTGCCCGCGGCGACCCGCGACCGCCACGAGTACCAGTCGCTGGACCAGCTGGGGATGCACCGCCCGGTGACCCACTGGGCCGGCGAGGCGCTCCGCGGCGAGCACGTGCGGTCGATGCTGCTCCGCGCCATGCACGAGGCCACCAGCGCGCCCGGTCCGGCGCACCTGGACATCCCGCGCGACGTGCTGGCCGAGGCGCTGGCCGGCGACGGCGCGCCGGACGCCCCGGCGGCCCACCTTCGGGCCCCGCAGTACCGGGTGTCGCCCTCGCCGGACGCGATCAAGGAGATCGTGGCCCGGCTGTCCGCCGCGCGGCGGGTCGTCATCATGGCGGGCTCCGGCTCCCGGATCTCGGGGGCCACCCCCGAGGTGCAGCAGCTGGCCGACGCCCTGCAGGCGCCGGTCGTCACCTCCATCGGCGGCAAGGCGTCCATCAGCGAGGCGCACCCGCTCGCGGTGGGCGTGGTGGGCCGCTACGCGGCCGGGGTGGCCAACGACGTCGTCGCCGAGGCCGACGTCGTGCTCGTGCTCGGCAGCCGGCTGGGCAGTGTGACCAGCGACTCCTTCACGATGTTCACCTCGGACCTGATCAGGGTCGACACCCGTACGGACTCGCTGGACCCGTCGGCGGCCCTCAACGTGCTGGCGGACGTGAAGCTCACCGCGCAGGCCCTGATCGCGGCGCTCGGCGCCGACCCGCAGGCCGCGACGGGCGCGCGGGACACCGCGTGGGTGGCCTCGGTGACCGAGCGGGTCGCCGGCTGGCGCCAGGATGCGCTCAAGGTGCCCTCGACGGACGGCCAGGCCGGGCACATGCACCCCCGCGAGGTGGTGTCCTCCCTGTCCGAGTCGCTCTCGCCCAGCGACGTCGTGGTCGCCGACACCGGCTACATGGCCGCCTGGGCCGGCGTTCTCTACCAGGCGCGGGAGGCGGGAAGCACCTTCCTGCGGGCCGCGGGCTCGCTCGGCTGGGCGATCCCCGGAGCGCTCGGCGCCCAGCTGGCGGCACCTGACCGCCGGGTCGTCTGCGTCACCGGTGACGGTGGGGCCGGCTACAACATCGCCGAGCTGGAGACCGCGGTCCGGGTGGGCATCCCCGTCACGATCGTGGTGGTCAACAACGGCACCCTGGCCTTCGAGTACCACCTGCAGAAGTACGTCGAGAAGAACGTCATCCCCGAGATCAACGACTTCTCCGACCTCGACTACGGTGCGGTGGCTCGTTCGCTGGGCGCCGACGGTGTCCTGGTACGTTCCAAGGGCGAGCTGGATGACGCTCTGGCCGCGGCGCAGCGGAGCGACGCTCCCACGCTGATCGACGCCCGCGTCGACCGAGAGGCGATCGCCCCCGTCACCTCGTACGCGAAGCAGGGCATCGACCCGTCCGTCATCTGACCTGAACCGAGGAGGCCGCCGATGCCTTACGTCCGAACCACTGTCAACGGCCAGCTGGTCGAGCGCGAGGTGGAAGCCCGCCTGCTGTTGTCCGATTTCCTCCGCCATGATCTGGACCTGACCGGTACACACGTCGGCTGCGAGCACGGTGTGTGCGGTGCCTGCACCGTGCTCGTCGACGACCGGCCGGTGCGGGCCTGCCTGATGCTCGCCGTACAGGTGAACGGCAAGCCGGTGCGCACCGTGGAGTCCCTGGCGGAGCCGGGGCAGCCGCTCTCGCGCGTTCAGGCGGCCTTCAAGCGCAACCACGCCCTGCAGTGCGGATTCTGCACCCCGGGAATTCTCATGTCGCTCACCGCGGTCCTGGAAGAGGAGGGACCCCCCTCGAAGGAGCGGGCCGTTGACGCCCTGCGCGGGCACCTCTGCCGGTGCACGGGCTACCGCAACATCATGAACGCGGTCGACGAGATCTGCGCGGGACCCAAGGAGGCCTGCGGCGATGTCGGCTAACGTCGGACGGCGGATGCCGCGGCTGGAGGACGACCGGCTGCTCCGCGGGCACGGGATGTATCTCGACGACATCCACCTGTCGGGCTCGCTGCACGCGTACTTCGTCCGCAGCATGCACGCGAACGCCGAGATCACCCGCATCGACGTCGAGGAGGCTCGGCGGGCGCCGGGGGTGCGGCTGGTCCTGACCGGCCACGACCTCGGCGATGTCAACGGCCCGCTGCCGCTACTGGCCCCGCACCCTGACCTGCTGGCCCCGCGCACCCAGCGGCCGCTGGCGGTCGACCGGGTCCGCTACGTGGGCGAGGCCATCGTCATGATCGTCGCCGATGACCGCTACATCGCCGAGGACGTGGCGGACCTGATCCAGATCGACTACAAGCCGCTGCCGGAGGTCGTCGAGTTCGACGACGCCGGGCGCGACGGCCGGTCCGTGCACGACGATGTCCCCGGCAACGTTGCCGCCGTCGTGTCACAGGTCAAGGGTGATCCCGAAGGGGTGATCCGGTCCGCGCCGCACACCCTGGAGCTGACCCTGGACATCGAGCGCAGCTGCGGCAGCCCGCTGGAGGGCCGCGGTGTGCTCGCCGACTGGGATCCGCGCCGGCAGAAGCTCACTGTGTTCGACTCGACCCAGTCGCCGGTCGCGATCCGCCAGGGACTCAGCCGGATCCTGGACGTGCCGCTGGACCGGCTGGAGGTCTCCGCGCCCGACGTCGGCGGCGGGTTCGGAACCAAGATCATGCTCTTCTACCCGGAGGAGGTGCTCGTCCCCTACGCCGCGCTCCAGCTGAGCCGGCCGGTGAAGTGGACCGAGGACCGCTGGGAGCACTTCATCAGTGCCAACCAGGAACGGGGACAGCACCACCGGGCCGTCATCGCCTTCGACGACAACGGGCGGATCCTTGCGGTGAGCACCGAGTTCGATCATGACACCGGTGCCTACATTCCGTACGGGATCGCCGTGCCGGCCGTCACGGGAACCCATCTGCCCGGACAGTACGACATCGAGCACTACCGCTACAGCGGCCGGGTGCTCTACACGAACAAGCCGCCGGTGAGCCCCTACCGAGGGGCCGGTCGGCCGCAGGGTGTCTTCGTCATGGAGCGCCTGATCGCGGCGGTCGCCAAGCGACTCGGCGTGGAGCCGTGGCGGGTGCGCCGCGCCAACCTCATCCCCTCCGGCGCCTTCCCCTACGACACCGGGCTCGACCTGCACGACGGCAGCCGGGCGATCTACGACAGCGGCAGCTACGTGGAGGGCGTCGACCGGATGCTCTCGCACGTCGACGTCAAGGCGTTCCGGGAGCGGCAGCGCGCGGCCCGGGCCGAGGGCCGCCACCTCGGCCTGGGCATGGCCACCTATGTCGAGGGAACCGGCGTCGGCCCGTACGAGGGCTGCGCCGCGACGTTGAACAGCAGCGGGCGCATCGTGCTGGAGGTCTCGGTCCCGTCCCAGGGCCAGGGCCATGCCACCACCTTCGCCCAGATCGCCGCGGACGTCCTCGGCTGCTCGGCCGAGAACATCCAGGTGGTCACCGTGGCGGGCGGCCCCACCGCGGTGGGTCACGGCACGTTCGGCAGCCGGGCCGCGGTGATGAGCGGCAACGCGGTCGCCGCCGCCGCCAAGACCCTGCGGGTGAAGATCCTCGAAACCGCGTCGGTCCTGCTCGAATGCTCCCCCGACGACCTGGAGACCGGGGACGGGAACGTCTTCGTCCGCGGTGACGCGAGGTCCCGGGTGAGCCTCGCCGACATCGCCAGCGGTTCCAACCCCATCCGCTACCCCGGAACGGAGCGGCCCGTCCCCTGGGTCTCCCGGGAGCCCGGCTCCGAGGCACCCGTCTCGCTGTCGGCCACCGAGTACTTCCGCAGCGGTCAGTGGGTGTTCGGCAGCGGGGCCCACGGTGTGATGGTGGAGGTCGATCCGGGAACCGGACGGGTCACCATCGACCAGTACGTCGTCGTGCACGACTGCGGGCGGGTCATCAACCCGCTGGTCGTGGACGGTCAGGTGGTCGGCGGGCTGATCCAGGGCATCGGAGGCGCGCTGCTGGAACGGCTGACCTTCTCCGACAACGGCCAGCCCACCACCACCAGCTTCCTCAACTTCCACCTGCCGAGCGTCGACGACCTGCCACCACTGGTCCTCGACCACCTGGAAACCCCCTCCCCGTGGAACCCGCTCGGCATCAAGGGCACCGGAGAGGCGGGCATCATCCCGGTCGCCGCGGCGATCGCCGAGGCCATCGAGGACGCGCTCTCCCCGTTCGAGGTCTCCGTCACCTCGATGCCTCTCTTCCCGGCGGAGATCCTCGCCGCCATCGATAAGGACCAGACATGAAGCTCGAACACAGTTTCGATATCATGGCGGAGCCGGATGTGGCCTTCGCCTACCTGATGGACGTGAACCGCGTGGCGACCTGCGTACCGGGCGTAAGCCTGCAGGAAGCGCTGGACGAGAACACCTACCGGGGCACCCTGAAGGTCAAGGTCGGTCCCGTCACGGTGAAGTATGGCGGCGTCGCCCGCATCCTGTCGGCGGACCCGGTCACCAGGGTCGCCACCATCGAGGCGGAGGGCGAGGAGAGCGGTACCGCCGGATCGGTGCGCGCCAACGCCACGATGTCGGTGGTCCCCGCGGCAGGCGGATCGCGCGTCACGGTGAGCACCGACCTCGCCCTCACCGGTCGGGTCGCCACCATGGGCAAGGGCGTGATCGAGCAGGTCGGCAACCGGATGGTGGCCCAGACCTCCAAGCGGATCGAGCAGGCCATCCTGGAGTCGGTCGCGGCCGCCGAGCCCGCCGCCGCGGCTCCTCCAGTGGCGGACGTCCCCGGCCCGCTGACCGCGGAGAGCGCACACGCCGCCCGGCAGGCTCCCACCCGCCCGACTCCGGCCCCCGCCGCTCCGGCCCGCTCGGCTCCCGCCGAGGAGGAGTCGCTGAGGGTGATGCCACTGCTGGGATCCCTCATCGCCGACTGGGTCCGCCGGACCTTCGGCAAGATCTTCGGTACTCGCAAGAAGCGTGCGAGCCACACCTCCCGCGGAGAGCGGAAATGACGCACACGACCCACTGAATCGACGGTAGCCGTGGGCCGGCACCGGTGAGCGCACCGGCGAGGTGTTCGACCCCGCCACCGGCCAGGTGACCGGGCACGTCGACATGGAGCGGCTGCGGATCGGCGACGGCCGACGCGGATGCGACATGGGACCGCTGGTCATCCTGGCCCACCGCGACCGGGTGGCGTCCTACCTCGACGCGGACGTCAAGGCGGGCGAGATGGTCAGTGGCCGTAGGTGATCAACGTCCTTCACGGCTCGAGATCGTGCCCGGCGCCACGCACCTGTTCGAGGAGCCCGGCACGCTCGACCAGGTCGCTGATCTGGCCGCCGACTGGTTCGTCAGCCACCTGCCTCCCCTGCCCGGCGACCTCACCCAGGAGGGCCAGGCCGGTTAGAGACGCGGGGGCGCCCCGCGCCCCGTGGTGGGGTCCTGCTCGGGGGAGGGCTCGGGGGAGGGACGGTCGAAGACCGGGGGCTCGCCGGCCGGGAGGGGTGTGCGGAAGGCGCTGAGTGACAGGACGAGGGTGTCGTAGTAGCCGACGAGGACGACGAGCTCGTACAGCATGTGCTCGCCGAGGTCGGCCGTGGCGCGCGCGTAGAGGGCGTCGTCAAGGGAGCGGTCGGTCAGAAGGGCCCGGCAGACCGCCCGGAGGGTGCGCTCGGTTTCGTCGAAGGTGACGGCGTCGGCCCCTGTGGAGAGGGCGGCCAGCTCTTCCCCGGTGAGCCCGACGCCGCGGCCGACCCGTTCGTGCGCGTACCACTCGAAGTCGCAGCGGCGCACCGCGGCGACCTCGAGGATGGCGATCTCCCGCGAGCGGTCCGGCAGGGAGGTGGCGTACCTGATGGCGGCGCCGAGCCGCTGGAGGGGGCCGCCGACACCCGGTGCGGTGAGCATCGCGTTGAACGGTCCTTCGAGTCTCCCGGCCGGGCCGGTCAACTGGAAGGGCCCGCCGGCACGCGGCCCGGCCACGATCTCGTCGTAGACCGCGCGTTGTTCCGGAGTCAGGGTCGTGCGTTCATGCCAGGGAATGCGTCCGTGCATAGGGCCTCTCCAGCGCACAAAGCGACATGTGTCATACGGACGACGAAGCTAGCAGGCCCGGGTAACCCGGACGCCGCGCGGAAGGGGAGCGACACCGACGATGATGCGAAACGTTCCTTAGGCCCACGTATGCGGTTGTCTGTCATAAATTCTGTTACCTGGGAGGTAATCGCGCCACGTGGGCGTATTGGAAAGGATGTGATCCCACCGCAGGTTCCTGATCAGGAGAAATACCCCATGTCTACGCGCGAGGTCGTCGAAGAACTGCTGCGTCGGATCGGCGACGGCGACTCCGGGCGCATTGCCGAGATGTACGCCGAGCACAGCGACTGGAAACTGGACTGGCCGGAGGCCGAGCACGGGCGCGCCGCCACGCCATGGATCCGGCACCGCGCCACCCGCGCCGACGCCGGCGCCCACTTCCGGCAGATCGCCGAGCACCACGTGCCCGAAGAGGCGGGCACCGTGATCGAACGCGTTCTCGTGGACGGCGACGACGCGGTCGTCCTCGGCGAGATCCGCCAGACCGCCCGCTCCACCGGACGTGCCTACCGGGCAAGGTTCGCCCTGCACCTCACGGTCGAAGGCGGCCTCGTCACCCGGCACCACATCTACGAGGACAGCCTCGCCGTCGCCCAGGCCTTCAACCGGCCCTAGGCGTCGCCGAAGACCTCCCAGACCTCCAGCAACTGCCTGCTGACCTGGTCGTACGCGACCTTGGCCAGAACCGGATACTCGGCCCGCTTCAGCGCCCGGGTGAAGGACGCCGTGCCGCACGCCCGGGTGCCGAGACCGTCGCGGTCCGCGTGGGTGTGATCGGCCAGCCAGCGGTCGCCGCACTTCCTGGTGACCCGGTGGAAGTCGGCGAAGGTGTAGTGGAACCGCACCGAGGTCCGGCCCTTCGTGAAGATCACCGTGGTGTCGTTCACGCGCTTGATCGTGCCGTAGGCGGCGCGCGGCTTCCTGGGCGTCGCGAGGAACTCGCGGACCTCCGTCGTCGCGCCCAGCGAGATCCGCACCGGCGCCGGCCCGAGCTTCAGCACGAAGGCGAGGTCGGTGGCGTCGCACCTGGTCGTGCCCAGGCCCTCGCGGTCGAGCCGGACGACGCCCTCGGTCTCCTTCAGGTCGCAGGCGGCGGTGATCCTGCGGAACCCGGCGCCGGAGTGGACGATCCGCCGTTCCTTCGCGCCCGGGATGGGGGTGAGCCGGTAGCGCCGGATCCCGTACTCCTTGACCATGGTCGCCTTCGCCGGCGTGATCCGCAGCGCGTTCCCGCCGTCGGCCCAGGCGTAGCCGTACAGGACCGCCGTCGCGTGCGGCGTGTCGATGCCGCTGGGCAGTGTGCCCGGCCCCCTCCTGTCCGCCGCCCGGTCGGCCAGGCCGACGGATAGGTTCTGCGAGACTCTTTCCCCGAGTACTTTGCGAGCCTTCCCTTCGAGCACAAGGAGAGCCCGGTGTCCGAACCGACCAGCCTGGCCGAGGTCCGCGCCCGGATCGACGCGCTCGACGGCGAGCTGATCCGCCTCCTGGCCGATCGGCAGGCCCTGGTCCGGCGAGCGGCCGCGTTCAAGAAGGACGAGCAGGCCGTACGCGCTCCCGGCCGGGTGGAACACGTGGTCACGGCGGCCCGCGAACGCGCCGCGAGCGCCGGCCTGTCCCCGGACGTGGCCGAGAGTGTGTGGCGGGCCATGATCGACGCCTTCATCGAGCTCGAACTGACCGAACACCGGGCCGCCGAACGAACGTGAACGTGACGCCGGCGCCGGACACCCGCCGGGCGGTGGACGCGTACGTTCGCCGAGTCGGGCGGGGTGACCGACGCGGACGTGTCCAGGCGTGGCGACTGGCATCTCGTAGCGGCATCACGTAGTCCCCGTACTGCGAAGCGCTCGCACACGGCATCCCCACGCCGATCGCCCTGTTCGTCAGCGCGGGCGATGACCCCGACCGATGCCGCCGATCAGTTCAGCGCGGCCGGGCACGGCCATGAGTCCCCGACGCGCCCACGTGACGGCGGGTCGATCACCGCGCATCCTGGTACTCACCAGCCGCGAGGCATCAGGGAGAATCGATCCGCATGGCTGTCCAGAAGCTGAGGCGCAAGCCGTACGAGAAAGAGCTGCTTCGCCTGCAGGCGGAGCTGGTCAAGGTGCAGGAGTGGGTGCGAGCCGAGGGACAGCGGCTGGTCGTGCTCTTCGAGGGCCGTGACGCCGCGGGCAAGGGCGGCACGATCAAGCGGGTCACCGAGTATCTCAACCCCCGGATCACCCAGATCGTCGCCCTGCCGGCGCCGACCGAGCGGGAGCGGACGCAGTGGTATTTCCAGCGCTACGTGGAGCACCTGCCGGCCGCCGGGAACATCGTGCTGTTCGACCGGAGCTGGTACAACCGGGCCGGTGTCGAGCGGGTGATGGGATTCTGCACCCAGGAGGAATACACCAGGTTCCTGCACCAGTGCCCCATCTTCGAGCGGCTGCTGGTGGAGGACGGCATCCTGCTGCGCAAATACTGGTTCTCGGTGAGCGACGCCGAGCAGGAACGCCGCTTCCGCGCCAGGCTGGACGACCCGATGCGGCACTGGAAGCTGTCGCGGATGGACCTGGAGTCGATCACCCGCTGGGAGGAATACTCGCGGGCCAAGGACGAGATGCTGATCCACACCCACATCCCCGAGGCGCCCTGGTACGACGTGGAGAGCGAGGACAAGCGCCGGGCCAGGATCAACATGATCAGCCACCTGCTGTCGACGATCCCGTACGAGGAGGTCGAGCGGCCGTCCATGGAGATCCCCGAACGCCCGCCGAGCACCGGCTACCGGCGCCCGCCGCGAAGGCTGGACACATCCGTCCCGGACGTGACGACCGGCCTCTGACGCCGGCCGCGGGAAGGAGAATCTCAAGCCAGATCGTGGCAAATGTCCAGGCCAGAGGTTGGACGACAAGCCAAGGCCGGTACGCGGCTTGGATCAGGCTGACATCAGAGACCCGTCGCGACGTCGAACAGCAGCGCCCGAAGCCATTCGATGAAGTACTGGTCAGCCAGCCGAGGGTTCCAGACCATGTCGATCCCGAGCCCGGGAAGCGGGAACGGGAACTCCTCGATCCGCAGGTCGGCGAGTGTCAGCATGGTGGCGGCGACCTGGTAGCGAAAGAGCGCGACGCCACCCGCGCGGGCGACCAGGAAAGGCACCAGCAGAAAGTCGGAGACCAACTGGCCGACCCGGTAGGAGATCCCCTTCTCCTCCAGCACCGAATACGGGAAGACCCGCCGTTCGGTGTCGACGACGATGTGCGGCTGGGTGGTCAGCAGGTCGAGCCCGTTCGCGTCCGGTGGCGTGTCCGGTGAGGCCACCACCACAATGCGGTCGTCGTAGAGGCGCTCGCGCGGATACGGCGAGAAGTGCCCCTCGGAGAGCAGCACGACGTCGACGCCCTTGTCGGTGAAAGTGGCCTCGGTCGGCACCGTGATCGTACGGATCCGCAACGTGGCGCGAGGAGCCTGCTCGGCGAGGAGCCGCGCCAGTCGAGGGCCGAGGACGAACGCCGTGTTGTTGGTCATGGCGATCGTGATGACGCGCTGATCCGCGGCGGGGTCGAAGGAGGGGAAGTTCACGATGCGTGCCGTCTGCTGCAGGGCACTGCGCAGCGGCGCGATCAGCTCCTGTGCCCGCGGGGTCAGGGTGACGCCTGCCCCCTGCCGGACGACGAGGTCGTCACCCAGCAGCCGCCGCATTCTCGTGAGGGCGTGGCTCATCGCCGGCTGTGACAGCCCGACTCGTTGCGCCGCCCTGGTCACCGACCGCTCTTCCAGGAGCGCGAGGAGGGGCACCAACAGGTTGAGGTTGACCGATGCTAGCCGGTCCAACCCCGAACCTGTGACGTCCTGTCCGTCGTGTCCCATCGAGAAGGACTTTACGCGGCCACCTGACACATACGACGCAGCCGGGGAATCGCGACCCGGTAGTTGAGCGCCGCGGCGACACCGGCCCCGCCATCGTGTGACCAGCGCATCAACGCCGGCCCGCCACCGGACTCTCCCTCGACGTACGTCGGTTCCCCTTCCAGCGGTAGATAGCCCACCGCCTTGAGGCTCAGCCCGAACTGCTCGGTCCAGAAGTACGGCTGGAACCGGAGCGGCGGCGCGTCCTCGCCGTGGACAAGTGCCCGGGCGGCGACCTTCGCCTGCTCGATCGCACTGCTCCAGAGGGGGATGCGGCGCAAGCCGTACGGAGTGGGGAAGGCCGCCAGGTCGCCGACGGCCGCGACGTCGGGCCGGACCAGCCCACGCGAGTCGACCGGGATGACGCCCTTCGCCGCGAGTCCGGTGTCCGCGAGCCATTCCGTGTTGGGTACGTCGCCGACGGCGGTGATGATCATCTCTGCCTCGCGGACCGCGCCCTCGTCAAGGACGACCCGCGCGCTCCCCTCACGCCGTTCGAGCCGGGCCGACCCGGTCTCGACGATGGTGAGTCCTTGGTCCAGCGCGGCCTTGACGAAGACGTCGGCGAGGTAGGGGCCGAGCTGGAGGATCAGCGGCACGCCCTGGGAGACGAGGGTGACCTGACAGCCGGCGGCCAGGCACCCGGAGGCGATCTCCATGCCGAGCGGGCCTCCGCCCACCACGATGACCGACGGTCTGGCCGCCAGCCGGCCACGCAGGGACAGCGCGTCATCGAGCCCGCGCAGGGTGAGCTCCTCGGAAAGGCCGGACAACCGTCGCGCCCGAGAACCGGTGGCCAGGACGACGCGGTCGTACGGCAGAGCCGTGCCGTCGTCGAGGCTGACGAGCCGGCGATCGAGGTCGAGCGCGGTCGCGCGTACGCCCAGCAGTTCGATCGCCCCGTGGCCGGTCGGCGGAAGCTCGTGCGACGACAGGTCGTCGCCGTCGAGCAGGAGCGCCTTCGACAGGGCCGGGCGGCTGTACGCCGGGCGCGGCTCGTCGCCGACGACGGTCAGCTCGCCGTCGAAGCCGGCCTCGCGGAGCGTGTCGGCCGCGGTCAGCCCGGCGATCCCGTTGCCGACGACAACGACGCGGTTGATCGTGCCGCCACTCATGCGATCCTCAGCGCCGCGACCGGACACACGCGGACGGCGGCGTTCGCCAGGGCGGCGTCGGCCTCGTCGATCTCCTCTCGGTCCAGCACGAGCTCGCCGTCGTCGTCGAGGTGCATGAGCCGCGGCGCGGCCTCCTCGCACAGGCCGTGACCCTCACAGCGGGGGCGGTCAAGAACGATCTTCACGCGGGGATCACCTCCAGGACGGGGAGCTCCTCGATGCTCCGGGTGATGTTGCTGGGAACACGGACCTCGGGTCCGGCGACGAGGCGCTTGGCGCGCCGGGAAAGCGCTTCGATCACAGCGTGAGCCTCCAGGCGCGCGAGACCCTGGCCCGCGCAGCCGTGGGGGCCGTAGCCGAACGACAGATGGTCGACCGGATTGCGCTCGACGAGGAAGGCGTCCGGGTTCTCGTAGTGCCGGGGGTCGCGGTTGCCGGCGCCGAGCAGGACCGCGATCTGCGCGCCCGCCGGGATGACGGTCCCGTCGATGTCGACGTCCCTGGTGGCGCGCCGGCCCCAGGCGTTGACGGGAGGCCAGAAGCGCAGCACCTCGTTGAACGCCGCCGGCACCAGTGACGGGTTCTCGCGGACCAGATCGAGCTGATCGGGGTGCGCGGCGAAGAGGGCGACGATGTTGCCGATCGCCGCCACGGTGGTGTCGACGCCGGCACCGAGGTACTGGTGGATGATGTGGCCGGCCGTGTCCGGCGGAATGTCGCCCCGTGCCTCGGCGTCGAAGATGCCGCGGCCAACGGACCCTTCGGCCAGGTCGGAGGCGTTGACCTGGGAGCACCAGGCGTAGAGCTCGCCGGCGATCGGGAAGCTCTCGGCCGTGCGCTGGTTCATCGGACCGAGGACCTGCATGGCGGCCTGTCCCCAGCGCAGCATGTTGTCGCGCACGTGGCCCGTGAAGCCGATCAGGTCCGCCACGACCTCCAGCGGGAAGGCCCGCGCGAGGGCGTCGATGGCCTCGAAGGAGCCCTTCTCGACGAGTTCGGCGACGAGAACGTCCGCCTTCGCCTCGATCCGGCCTTTGAGCCCGCGCAGCGCACGCGGTGAGAGGTTCTCGGTGAGCGTGGCGCGCAGCTGGGTGTGCACCGGCGGATCGGACGCGAGCGAGGTGCCGGTGAGCGCCTCGTTGGCCATCGGATTGAACGCGATCGAGGTCGAGGAGAACGACTCCCAGTCCAGGAGCGCATCACGGATGGCGGTGTACCGCGTCAGCGCGTAGACATCGTTCTTCCGGAGGTGGACGACGGTGCCGCGCTCCCGCAGTTCGGCGTAGACGGGGTACGGGTCGAGGACGACCTCGTCTGCGAAGAGGTCGACGTCGGAGGTAGGCGGGGTGGTCATGCCCTCAGTGAAGTGGCTGACCTTACATCGAGCAAGTGAATGTTTTACATGCCGTTACATGCACGACATGCATGCTTCATGGAACGGCGCCAACGGCCCGCCGCCTCTGCGCCAAAAACCAGCGCAACGCGTACGGATACTCCATGCGGGCCGCCGCCCACACCAAGCGCTACAAGTGCGTCCGGTACCCCAACAACACCTGGCACTGGAAGCCCATCAAGGCATAACGCGTCCAGTGCCGCCCGTTCTGTCCGGCCTGCGCCGGACACGGGCAACCGGGCCAGCGAGGCCGGCGGCCTCAACCCGGCGAATCACCGAGGGCAGGAAGGCGCGGGGCAGTACGCCGCGATAACGCACGAACCCTGGAGAGCGATAACACGCACCCCATTTGTTAGGTCTTGTCACTATGGTGTTCCTGCTTCACACTGAGCAAATTCCGTGACCTGACCAGGAGGCGTCATGCGCAAACTGTTCTTTGTCCTGCTCGCCGCAGTTACCCTCACGGCTCTGCTTGCTGGGCCTGCGTCAGCGGCGTTCATGATCTACTAGCGGCCGTCCAGGGCCGACCAGGAAGAAGGCGACCCGCTCACAGTGGCTGGAGAACCCGGAAGGGCGCCTGGAGCACCTCCGGCCACCGGATGCCGGTCAGGCGTGGGATCAGGTCCAGGACGTGATCCTCGGTCGCGGAGTGGGGCAGGTTCTCCTCTTCGGGAAGCCGATCGCCCATTTCATCCTGGACTTCACCCTCCAGGTACAAGGCCCGCCGCGACAGATGGCCGTCCCGGTAAAGGGCGAACCCATAGACCGAGGACACCGAGTGGACAAGAAACGCGAGCGCCCGTCGCTGCACCGACAGCAGTTCGCCCAACTTCCGGTCGTAGACGAGCTGCATGCCGGGATCGGATACCACCGTCCACTCGCCGACCACGCCGATGCTGTACTCGTGGTCAAGTCTCATGCTCAGTGCTTCGTAGCCGCTGATCCGCTCACCACTGTCGCGCAGGTCTCCGGGCAGAGCCGAGACGACGGACTCCAACGGCGCGTTGTGCACCAGAAGTCCGGCAGCATGCCATCCCATGGCAGGAGGCTACTACCGCAAGCACGGGGCGACGGACACGATCACTCGACAGAACCCGCGCCCAGCGCGAGAGATTGTCACGCTCCGTTGGTTGGAGCCCTTCGGTGGGTTGGCTGCGGTGAGGTTGGTCCAGCCGATGAGGCGGGCCAGGCCGATGGCCAGGTTGCGGAGGCCGGCCATGATTCGGGGTGCGGTGCCGGCGCGACTTTGCCGGCGTCTTCGCGGTAGGTGACGTCGCGGACCGCAGATGCGACCCACGAGCTCAGCCTCATAGCCTCGGACTCATGAACGATCGTGCTCTCGTCCCCGACGACTTCGCCGTCCCTCCATGCCTGGCCACCCCGCAGTTCCGTCTGGAACCCCTGGGACCCCAGCACAACTCCGCCGACCACGCTGCCTGGACCAGCAGCATCGAGCACATCCGCGCGACCCCGGGCTTCCCGGACGGAGACTGGCCCCCCGTGGGCGGCATGACCCTGGAGGCGAACCTCGCCGACCTGCGGCGCCACGCGGACGACTTCGTTCAGCGCCGCGGATTCACCTACACCGTCCTCGATCCGGCCGGTGGCGAGGTGATCGGATGCGTCTACATCTATCCCTCCCGCAGCGACGACCACGACGCTGAGGTGTCCTCCTGGGTCCGGGCCGACCGAGCCGAACTGGACGTGCCCTTGTACGAAGCCGTGACAGCCTGGCTGTCTACGGATTGGCCCCTCGGGACGCTCAACTATCACCCGCGCTGAGACCACGTCATCCCGCCGGGAACGAGCCAAGGACGCCGAACGCCCAGCCGGGTGACCACGGGGTCACGATGACGCCGCCCGGCCGCACTCTGCCCCTGACGTGGTTGCGCTACGGCGGCTCGGCCATCTACTGGGGCTGGCCATCCACACCCCGGCAACGACCGCTACGAGGCCGCACCCTGGGTCACCGGCACCCCGCGAGAAGCTCTGAAGCTCGGCTGCGACCTGTATGTCACGGGCGAGGGGTTCCTTGGCAGGCCAGGTGTCAGTGGGGGGTGGAGCGCTGGAGCGCGGTGGCCGTGCCGTCGATCAGGGTGCGAAGGCCGTGGTCGAAGGCTTCGTCCCCGAGCGTGCTGCCGCCTTCGCGGATAGCCAGGAGGAAGGTGGCGTCCATTCCGCGCTCCAGCAGGGCGGCCACCGCCGCGAGCCGCTGTGACGGGTCGTCCGCGCTCTCTTGCCGCTCGGCCTGCTCCCGGAGGACGAAGCCGTTGATGTAGCTGGTGCAGCTCGAGATCGTACGCAGCGCGAGTGCTGGGGTGAATCCGCAGCCGACCAGCGCGGTGAGCTCCTCGTCGAACAGTCTGATCGTCGCCGGGCTCAGGCCGGCCGCGTTGGCGACCAGGCGGGCACCGTCGCGGTGCGCGAGCAGCGAGGCCCGGTAGGCGTGAGCTCGGCGGGTGAGCCAGTCCTGCCAGCTCTCGCCTTCGCGGGGCGGGCCCATCCCAGCGGCCAGGATGATCGCGTCGGCCATGCCGTCGAGCAGTTCCTGCTTGGTGCGGATGTGCCAGTAGAGCGCCGGGGACTTCACGCCCAGCTCGGTGGCGAGCCTGCGTACGGTCAGCCCGTCGAGGCCGACTTGGTCGACCAGGCGAAGCGCTGTTTCGATCAGGGTGTGCCTGCTGAGTGCCGGGCGCTTGGTCTCACTCATCGATTGACAGCTTAGCAGCGCTAAGGCATCATGATGGCCTTAGCGCTGCTAAGGAGATAAGCGATGCGGCTGACCAGGTCCTTGCTGGCATGCGGCGCTGTCGCCGGCCCGCTGTTCATCGTTCTGGTTCTTATTCAGGACTACACGCGTCCCGGCTTCGACCCCCGGCGGCAGCCGCTCAGCCTGTTGAGCTTGGGTGACCTCGGCTGGATTCAGATCGCCAACTTCGTGGTCACCGGACTGCTGTACGTCGCGTTCGCCGTGGGGATGCGGCGCGTGCTGCATCCCGGCCGCGGTGGAACGTGGGGACCACTGCTGATGGGCGCCTTCGGAAGTGGTCTGGTCATCGCGGGGGTCTTCCGCACCGCCCCTGGGTGGGGCTACCCGCAGGGAGCGCCGACCGGCGTGCCCACCGACGCCGGCGTGAGCCACGTGTTGCACGGCGTCGGCTTCTTCGTGGTGCTGGTCTCGCTGATCGCGGTCTGCTTCGTGTTCACCCGGCGGTTTGCCGCGCTGGGCGAACGGCGATGGGCGGTCTCGTGTGCGGTTACCGGGCTGGCCCTGCCGACGATCTACGTGCTGTCCGGCGTGCTGTCGGAGCGCGGTGAGAACTCGGAGCCCCTGAGCCTCCTGCTTCGCCTCGTTGCCTTGGTGGGCTGGGGCTGGGCTTCGCTCCTGGCGGTACGGCTACGCCGGGAAAGCACGGCCGGACGGGACCGGGTGGTGCGACCAGGGCAAGAGTTGTCCGGGCTCAAGCCAGGTCGAACTCGCCGTCCTTGACCGGCGAATGCGCTATTTGCCTAAACAAACCGACGAAATGCCCGTCAAGGTGAAAGGCGTGATCCAGGGCTTCGGCGAAGTCGAGCGTGGGCGGTCGTCGTCCGCGTTCCAGATGACTGATGAGAGACGTGTGGCAGCGCATCCTGGTGCTCAGCGCGGCCTGGGACATTCCCGCTTCCTTGCGTTGTTGCGCCAGATCCAGGGCGAAGCGCGCCCGAGGGGACATCTGGTCGCGTGACCGGCCAGCAGCACCATGTACGCCAGGCCATGGCCTCACCCTCATTCCACCCGACCGCCCCGAGCCGTCGAAGATCCCGGAACCGCCCCGCACCTGCATGGTCCTGCTGGGTCACCCGGTCTCGGTCACGATCGCCCGCGGACACGTCGTGCGCGTGCTTGCCGCCTGGAGCCGCGAGGACCTGATCGAGAACGCCCGGCTCGTGACGAGCGAGCTGGTGACCAACGCCATCAAGGCGACATGCCCCCAACTCGCCCCACACCCACCCGGCCGCACCGGCCGGCTCACGACCCGCCTCGACTGGACCGCCGAACGCCCACACCGCGCCCGCGTCCTGGACTACACCTGCTCGTGCCGCACGATCGTCTACGAACTCCTCGCGTCCGGCGGCACGTACGTGATCCGCCGCACGCACCAGACCGCACCGCCAAGAGAGACGTACGCCGGCCCCTGGACCCGCCGCGAGGCGGATCGAACGTGGACCCTGATCCTCACGGAGATGCGAACTTATGTTGTCACTGCTTGGGAGGTATCCCTGGAGTGCTGGCTGACGACCGAGTCAGGCCGCCCACTTCATCAAGGAGCTTGTTGAGCAGAGGACGGAGTCTCGGTGTTCCGAGAGCTTCCAGCAATCTCGGCACGTTGACGCCGACACAGGTGAGCTTGGCCACGGGAACGCCATCAAGGCGGCGCAAGACGACATGGTCCGGCTCGATGTCGCGATCGCCGGCGAACACGATGTACGGGGTCGGAGGCTCGCTGCCGCCCAACGCCTGGCCGTAGGCGAAGCTCTGGTAAAGATCGGCAGGCGTGACCGTCCGGTCGGCGTAGAGCTTGTACTTGACGTCGACCGAACGTCGCCAAGCGCTTGGTCCGTCGGGGGTGGGCCATCAGGCGCCGACGATGCTGTGATCCTTGGTGTGACGGACCGAATGATGGTTTGCGGCGCTTCTGTAATACCTATATCACCGAACGAGGACATCTGGTGGTCGCTCGTTGGCGCACTCCTCCACCCAACGATCTCGTCATGTCCGGCCGGGCTGATCAGCGTTGAACGATGTGACGAGTCCAGAATGTCCGTCACTCATCGCACGCATGCTGCATGTTCGAAAGTGGAACCTGATTACCTCTCTTAAACACACGCTTTGCAGTTACGCTTCGGGGACGGCTCAGGAGCCGCACGGTCATTCAGAACGAAGGATCCATAGTGGGACAACACTCTCTCTTTGGCCCAGAGCTTGGAACGAGCCAGCCTAAGCCGGCCAGGCCTGACTATCGGCGGCTTCGGGTGTTGATCACTGTGAAGGCCGCGCCGAACCCTTCCGAAACTTACGGTGAAACAGTATGCGTCGCTGCTCTAAGTCTCGATCTTAACAAGCCGGGTTGGATACGGCTGTATCCGATCAACTTTCGCGAGCTGGACGGGGATAGCAAGTTCAAGAAGTACGACATTGTCTTGGTGGATGCCAAGCCGAATACGAGCGATCCACGGGCGGAGAGTTGGCGCCCTCGCGCGGACAGTTTCGTAGTAGAGACGCAGGTCAAGGGCTGGGATAGGCGCATGTCCTACGTTGACGACTACGTCGAGGAATCGATGTGCGATCTCATCAACGCCGTTCGGGACCGACCAAGTGCACGCTCGCTGGCGGCGATCCGGCCAAGGGAGATCCTCAAGTTGGACATTAGGCCCCACCCCGGTTGGACGCCTGAGGAACAAGCGAAGATCGACCGATATGTGCAACAGCTTGATCTTTTGGATACAGGACCTCGTACTGCCCTGCAGGCTCCCCGTTTCAAAGCGTGGTACCAGTACCGATGTCACTCGGCCACCTGCACTACGCATCGTCAAGGAATCTACGACTGGGAGCTCGTAGCCCTGCAGCGTCGATTCACCGATCGCGACGACGAAGGTCTGAAGCAGCTCATTCGGGAGAAATTCTGGGACATGATGTGTTCGCCGAACCGTGACACGATCTTCTATGTCGGCAACCAGCAAGCGCACCCACGGAGCTTCATCGTCCTGGGCGTTGTCTACCCTGAACGTCCTACGCTGAGATCGCGAAGCTGAGCTGTTCGTGAATCGCGTCCAAGACCAAGTCCCGATGGCAGCGGGACTCATCAGCCTCGAAGCACATCACCGCCACTCGCTGATTTCGGGCAGCGAAGGCGATCCGCTCCAAACAGGTACGAGCGTCGTCGTCATGCAGGGTTTGAGCGTAGAAGCCTCGAGCGGCTCCTAGCTCTGCGGGGCTACCGCCGAACCCGGGGCGGTTCCATTTCGGATTGCCCAGTTCGCGCATGTGCTCATAGGCAATCTCGGCGTCGGCCAAGGCGGTGGATAGGGCCGTCTTGCTGAACCCACGCTTGCGGGAGATCGGATTGAGCCGCACGTCGACCAGCCTCGTCACGCCCTCGCCGCGTAGCTGCCGGATGAACTCATCGAGGTCGCGTCCTTCGTAGCCGACGCCGACCACTCCAGCTGACTGATCGTCTGTAGACATGCCCTGCACTCTTCCACGCCTGGTCGCAGCCGTCACCTTGTTCGTGGAACACGCCGTAGCGATTCGATTCCCTTCATCAGAGTCACCTGGACGAGCGGTGAAGTCGAATCGATCATCAAAATCCCCGTACGAACAGCGTGGCCAGAGGCGACGGTTTCCGTCACCTTGGTGGAATGAAACCCGCCACGATCATCGTCGCTGTGAGCGGACTGCTGTTGAGCGTGTCGATCGGCTGGATACTCGGGCCGGGTGCGCCCTGGTGGCTGACGCACGTCGATGGGGTGCACGGGCTGCGGGGGGACCAGCTCGCGGCGGCGCTGGACGCGATCAGAGGCCGAGCGCTGGCCGTCGGCACCGGCCTGGCCGCGCTCGTGGCTGTGTTCTACACCGCGCGCAACGCCGACACCGCGCGGCGCACGTTCCAGCTCGGCCAACGAGGCCACGACACCGACAGGTACGGCAAGGCCGCCGAACAACTGGGCCATGTCCAGGCCCCGGTCCGGCTGGCCGGGCTCTACGCGCTGGAGCAACTGGCCCAGAACACGCCTGTACTACGGCAGACGATCGTGGACGTGATCTGCGCGTACCTGCGCATGCCCTACCACGAGGCCTTATCAGGGGACCGGTACACCAGGATCCGGGCAGCACAACGAACCGCCCGCGCCCGCGTGCCTGTCGAGCGCCCGACCGGTCGCGACGCGCGGGAGGAGCGGGAGGTACGCCTCACCGCGCAACGCATCCTGGCCGATCACCTCCGCTACCGGGAGCCGCCGAAGACGCGATGGGGGAGAACGGCCGATCCCGATCCACGGTTCTGGCCCGGTATCCGACTCGACCTGACCGGCGCTGTCCTGTGCGACGCCAACTTCGTGAGCTGCCGCATCGCCGAGGCCGCGTTCACCGGGGCCACCTTCAACGGCGACGCGAGGTTCGGCGGAGTGGTCTTCACCGGCGCGGCCCACTTCGACACGGCGTCCTTCACCGGCGACACCGAATTCGGCGAGGCAAGTTTCCTCGGCGCCGCGGAGTTCACCTCGGCGACCTTCCGGGGCGCGGCCAGATTCGGCGGGGCCGCCTTCGAGCGCGGCGCCAACTTCGGGTTCGCTTCCTTCGAGGGGCAGGCGGGCTTCAGCGAGGTGGTCTTCGGCGGGCACGCCTCGTTCGGCATCGTGAACTTCGGAGGCAACGCCAGGTTCACCGGAGCGATCTTCCACGGCAACGCCGGGTTCGCCGCGGCCACGTTCACCGGTCTGTCCGGGTTCGTCGAGGCCACGTTCCACCAGCAGGCGATGTTCAAGGGCGCGACCTTCACCAGCGCCACCTCGTTCGACCGAGCCATGTTCGAGGGGCCGGCCGACTTCGCGTACTCGCACGGGGCTGAGCACGTGCGGCTACACGAAGCGACCGTGGCCCGACCCGCCGACACCCACAGGTGGCCGCCCGGCTGGAGACTGGAGAGCGAGTCCAACGGGCACGCCGTGCTGAGCGCCGTCGGCCCAGGCGGGTCTGCTCACCCTCAATAAGCTCAGGGCGCACAGTCTGGGACGTTGTCCCGCAAACCCAGACGGCCCTCGTAGATGGCCACCTTGTGGGTGATCAACTTGAGGCACTCGTTGAGTTCATGCATCTGGGCGAGCACTCGTTCCTGATGTCCGCGCAACACCTCCAGCCGTTCCGCCTCGTTGCCTTGGCCCGCCCTGACGAGTTCGGTGTAGCGCCGGATGTCGGTCAGAGGCATGCCGGAGGCCCGTAGCCGGATGCACACGCCCAGCCAGTCGACGTCACCCTCGTTGTAGACCCGGTGCCCTGCGGTTCCCCGCCGTACCGGCTGGGCCAGCAGCCCCTCCCGCTCGTAGAACCGGAGTGTGTGCACGCTGAGCCCGGTCCGTTCGGCGACCTGGCCGATGCTCAAACCCGACATGTGGCCCAGTTTGACCTAGAGTCGGCTCTAGCTTCTACGGTTCCGAAGCATGAGATATCGCATCCTCGGCGGCACCGGTATCGAGGTCAGCACCCACTGCCTCGGCACCATGATGTTCGGCTCGGCCGGTAACCCCGACCACGATGACAGCATCCGCATCATCCACACCGCCCTCGACCACGGGATCAACTTCGTCGACACCGCCGACATGTACTCGGCGGGCGAGTCCGAGGAGATCGTGGGCAAGGCGCTGCAAGGCCGGCGAGACGAGGTGGTGCTGTCGACCAAGGTGCACTTCCAGATGGGGGAGGGGCCCAACCGAAGCGGCAACTCGCGGCGTTGGATCATGCGCGAGGTCGAGGCGAGTCTCAAGCGGCTGCGCACCGACTGGATCGACCTCTACCAGATCCACCGCCCCGACCACCGGACCGACATCGAGGAGACCCTCTCCGCACTGACCGATCTGGTACGGCAGGGCAAGATCCGGGCCTTCGGCAGCTCGGCCTTCCCGGCGCACGAGACCGTTGAGGCTTACCACGTGGCCCGGCAGCGCGGCTTGTACCGGTTCCGCACCGAGCAGCCGCCGTACAACATCCTGGCCCGCGGCATCGAGGGCGACGTCCTTCCCACCGCGCAGCGGCTCGGCATGGGCGTGCTCACCTACAGTCCGCTGGGCTGGGGGTTCCTGACCGGCCGTTACCGCAAGGGGCAGCAGGTCGACATGTCACAGGGCCGCGCCGCGCTCGCGCCAGAACGGTTCGACCCGTCCATCCCGGTCAACGCGGCCAAGTTGGAGATCGTTGAGGAGCTGGTGAAACTGGCGGACGAACTCGGCTGCACCCTGCCGGCGCTGGCCGTCGCCTTCGTCACGTCACATCCGGCGGTCACCTCGGTCATCCTCGGCCCGCGCACGATGGAGCAGTTGGAGGGCTTGCTGAAGGGCGCCTCGCTGGTGCTCGACGACACCGTGCTCGACCGGATCGACGAGCTCGTGCCGCCCGGCACCAACGTCTACCACCCTGTCGGTCTCTGGAGCCCCGCACCCCTGACCGACCCCGCACTGCGCCGCCGCCCGCTCGGCGACCGCGCGGCGAGCTGACCAGAAATCATCTGGCACGTTCGTGCCCGCCGGCCTGGGGCAGGCTGTCCCGGCTGCGCGCCGTAGGGGGTTCAGCCGCAGGTGAAGCCTTCGGTTGCGGCGCGGCAGAAGTCACGGAACGTCCGTAGCCACTCGGTGCTCGCCGAGTAGTTGAGGTCCAGGTCGGCGCGGTGGAACTGGTGGGTGTCGGGGTCGGTGGTGACCGTTCCGTCCAGCCGGACGCGGTCGTCGGAGGGCAGGCCGTTCAGGTAGGTGTCAAGGAAGTCCGCGATCCGGGCGGCATCTTGGGCGGTGATCGGCATGTGACCGTTGACGCCGAGCATGGTCGTGGTGTCGGGGTCGAGGACCTTGCCGTCTTCCAGCAGGGCCAGTGTGGGGCGCCAGTTCCACGCGTTCACGTACATCCGCGTGCCGTCAGGCGCCGTCAGTCTCCAGCCCATGTCCGCCCTCTCCGAGGTCAAGCTCCTCCGGCCCTTGTGGGCACAGTCGGATGGGCAACGACTGTGCCCAACGCGGAGCTCTGGCGCGACTGGGATATGGGCCCGGCCGATTTCGCGTACACGCGCGGGGCCGAGCACGTACGCCTGTACGAAGCATCCGTGACCCTGCCCCGCCGACACCCACAGGTGGCCGCCGGGTGGCGTCTGAAGACCACCCCGAACGGCCACGCCGTTCTGAGCGCCCTCTGACTGGCCTCGTCCCCTCCGTCGGGGGGCCTGTAGTTCAGAGGTCGAACTCGCCGCGCCCGGCTCCGTGAAGGAACGCCTTCCACTCCTGGGGTGTGAAGACCAGCGCGGGCCCGTTCGGGTCCTTGCTGTCGCGTACGGCCACAATGCCGGGCAGGTTGGTCGCGACTTCAACGCACTGACCGACGTCGCCGCTGGCGGTTGCTTTACGCCATTCCGCCATCTCTAGATTTAGTTCGCCCATTTGGTCACCGCATCCTCTATCGTCCGTTGTGAAACTGATTGGGAGTGTGCGTCCGCTCTGATGGTTTCATATCTAACCTTGAGGCTCGCGACTGAATCGTAATCGCCGGTGACATGACCGGACAGGAGCGAGTCGGTCGACGCAATCTCGGCACCGTTACGCAGACGCGCAAGCACGAACCCGGTCACCATCCCGACTATGCAGCCGGCATCGACAGGAACGACCTGGATCGTAATGCGTGGATGGTGTGACAGTTCGAGCAGGTAGCGAAGCTGGTCTATCAGGATGGCCTGGCCGCCGAGAGGACGATGTAGCACATGTTCGTCGATCAGCGCCATGTAGATGGGAGGGGTTGGGCCGTCGAACATCCGCAGGCGCTGTGTCCGGGCGAGGACCTGCTCCTCCACCTGCTCTGCGGGGGAAGTCTTGGAGAAGAGAGTCCGCGCGTACTCAGGTGTCTGGAGGCAGCCTGGGATCAGCAGCGGATCCCAGGACTGCAGGATGGCCGCCTGGGGTTCGATCTCCTCCACCCAACGCGCAAACCACCCGATGGTGGGCGAATGGGCTATTTCCCTGAATAGGCCGACGAAATGCTCGTCCAGTTGGAAGACCCGATCCAGGGCCTCGGCGAAGTCGAGCGTGGGTGTCCGCCGTCCTCTTTCGACGTGGCTGATAAGAGACGTGTGACACCGCATCCGGGTGCTCAGCCCGACCTGGGACATACCTGCATCCTTGCGGCGGCGTTCCAGATCAGAGGCGAAACGGGCCCGAGGGGACATCAGGTTGCTGATCTCGTCGCTCATGCCACTCCTTAGGGGGTCGCGTCGTCGTCCGATACGGTCGACTACTCTCCGCGACGATATCGCTACTCCCCAACGACAATCAACGTAGTTCTTATGTCGTTCTTTGTCTTTTATATTTCTCCAGGTAAACGCCCTATTCGCTGAAGCGAATGCGCATGCTGATACTCCACTCAGTCGTACAAGACGAGCTGCCTGTCGCGGCAAGCGGGCGGATGCGTCTCCATGAGGGAGGTCGGTGTGACGAACGTGACCTTGGCGCGGTGCTCATCGCCCACGATGAGTCTGGCGGTGATCGCATGATTGCGGCGCCGCTGTCTGACGGACAACAGGCGTACCTCTACCTGGTGCGCCTCGCCTGGGATCTACGCGAGCTGGGTGTGGGGTCGCTGGTCGACCTCTCGGTGCGGGCGGAGCCGGCAGTGGTGATCCATCAAGCATCCGCCAGGGTGAAGGTCACGGTCATCCAGCGCAAGGAAGTCTGGTTCTTCACCTGGGGCCACGGCCGCAAGCAGTCGGCCTGGGTGGGTGCGGACGGCGTCGTCTCCCAGATTGCGCACTGGGCGACGCGATGAAGACCTCTCTGACCCGCAGCACCTACACGGAACTCCCGACCCATCCCCTCTCGGTCTCGATCGCCCGTACGTACGTCGCGCGGATTCTCGCTGACTGGGGACGCGCGGAGCTGTCCGACGACGCCCAACTCGTCGTGAGCGAGCTGCTGACCAACGCCATCAAGGCCACCCAGGCCGCCCACACGCCGAACGACGAAGAACCCATGGTGCACGGGAAGTTCGCCGGGTACGAATGTCACCCGTGGATCGGCCTGCACCAATGGGGCAACGACCTGGTCGTGGAGGTCTGGGACTGCAACCACCACCCACCCAAGCTGCGTGCCCCCGAGTCGTGGGAGGCCGGCGGCCGTGGGCTGCAAGTGATCGACAGCCTGGCGGTGAGCTGGGGCTACCGATGGCCAAAGACCGGCGGCAAAATCGTCTGGGCCACACTGGCCATGTCGTCATCACCTGCCTGAACATGTGGCGCGGCCCATAGCTCGCCCCGGATCAACTGGGTCGAGAGATCGCAGGTCAGGGGCGTGTCCACTAAACGGCTCTCTCACAGAATCTGAGATAGAGCCGGAAACCGTGCAGTCCCGTCACTAAGCGCGGCTGGAATATTAAATGCAGAAAAACTCACCTCCTTTTGGGTAGATGAGCTTTATATCTAGCGAAGCTAGTAGATCTTGGAGGTCGTTGTGCGGCTCCGCTGGCAGGAGGATGGCCAGTAACGGCTCAATCGGTAAGACATGGCGGCGATAGTCGAAGAGTTGGCCGATCGCCATTCGGACTGCATCGCGGGAACTGGAGCTTTTAGCTTCGTATAGGATATTTGCGGTGCTGTCGTAGATGTCAGTGAAGAACGTAGATGTGAGCCCCTTTATCTTGATCTGGAAACGCTCGACCACATGATGTTGCGTCTTTAGATAGGCCATGTAGTCGTCAGTGAGTTGTGCTTCGCGGCGCTGGGCCTCGGTCTTCGGAACCGCTGGCCTGCGGCTTCTGAACTTGGTATTCGTCTCGGGGGCGACGAGTTTGCTTGTGGTTTCTTCAGCGGGGACGCGTAGGGCGGTCGTTCGAGGCGCGGGCGGAATTTGGTCTTGAGTTGTGCGCTGCACCGTGCCGATTGGGCGCAGGTTGAACACGATTGCCCAGCGGAGATCGCCCTTCTCGTCAGGGGCCCGTCGTATCACATACGGTTGTTGATCATCGAGCTGGAATTGGCCGAGGTAGCGGTGCGTCTTGGTTTTCGTTCCAGGTACCACGCCTACCGCAATGAAAACATGCAGTGCTTTTTGTGTGTCGACGTGATGAAGAACTGCCTTGTTTGGACCTGTGAAGGTTTGATCGCCGATACGACCTGCGCCTGTGTACTCGAAGAGAGGGCCGTCCGCATCCCCTTCAGCCAGCCATCCGTCGTAATAGCCGAACTGTGCCCCACTATCGTGATCGCTGTAGAGGAGGATGTTGTTGGTTGTCGCAGAGGGGATGATCCCCCCTTGCGACCCGCCGCCGACGATGGCGGTCATCTCCGCCCGGGTGACGATTTGTCCAGGTTTGATTGATAAGTCAGTCACATAAAGGACAATAGCCGCACTTGCGTGTTGCCTCTGTCGGATCTTGCGTGTAGTGATCCTTCTTGTCCGACAAAGTCATTAATCCTGCCTAAATATCCGCTATGTAGCGATCTCGGGGACTTTGGGTCATAGGTAGATCAATGTGCCGCAGCCTCTGTCTCGGCAGCCGCCAGCGGCCGAATGGGGCAGATGCTTGCCAGTCTGGAAGCCTTCAGTGGATAAGGTCGGCAAGCGTCTGAACTAGTGCTGTGACTGGAAACGTTCACCGCGTTGAGAGGAGTGAGTCGGATATCTGCACAGCTAGCCGATACGTCGCCAGGGCGTGGCGGAACGGATCATCAGGGCCTGGTAGTCGCGCAGCACGTGCCGTACCATCCCCGGATGGCTCGGACATTGCGGTTGGCGGTTGCGCAGAGCACGGTGCCTGAGGATCCGACCGATGCCGAGGCTCTCCGGGCGAGCGGCGCGGAAGTCCGCGGCCTGATGCGGGAGGCGGCTGCGGCCAGGGCGCGGCTGGTCCAGTTTCCCGAGGGCGCCATCACGTATCCGAGCAAGCATGTGATGTCTTCAGGGCCGCCTGGAACGCTGTCCGCCTCCGACTGGAGCCGGGTCCCCTGGGATGTCCTGCGGGAGGAGGCCGCGTCGATCGCCGACCTGGCCGGGGAACTGGGGCTCTGGGTGGCCTTCGGCTCCATTCACCCGTTGACGCCGCCGAACCGGCCGCACAACAGCCTGTACGTGGTCAGCGATCGGGGCCGCTTGGTAACGCGGTACGACAAGAGGTACTTGTCGAACACCGAGGTCTCTTTCATGTACTCGCCTGGCTCGTCACCGGTCGTCTTCGAGATCGACGGCATCCGGTTCGGATGCGCGTTGTGCATTGAGGCCGAGTTCCCTGAAGTGTTCGCCGAGTACGAGCGCCTGAACGTGGACTGCGTGCTGCTGTCGGTGATGGTCGACGATGCGCCTCGAGCGCTTGTCGCGCAGGCGTACGGGAGATTGTACGGCTACTGGATCGGGTATTCCGTCCCGGCGCAGTTCAGCGCGACCGTGCCCTCAGGGATCGTCGCACCTGGCGGTCGCTGGCTTGCGTGCTGCGCAAGGGACGGCCGGCCAGCACTGGCTGTGGCAGATCTCGATCTAGAGGCGCCGGACGCGGATATCGACGTATCCGTGCGTCTCGCCCGCCCGTGGCGCCGCGTGGCACGCGCCGGGCTCTATGACGATCGAAGGGTTCTAAGAGATCCCCGAAGCGAGACACGTACGGCATTCTGATGGGCGACAGCGATGTTCGGCGCCAGGCTTCGGCGGTACTTCGCAAACCCGGTGAACGTTTCCGGTCACAGCACTAGCGGCGATGTTGCGGAGCGTTCGAGTGAAACGCCAGACTCATCGGCAATCAGGGAGAGCGACCTGTCACCGGAGGCTTCTGCTTGTGGACGACACCCCAGTCACGGGCCTGTATGACTCGCTACTCACCCAGCAGCTCCAGCAGCGAGCGGGTCTCTGGCGTGAGACAGGCCATCTCGTCGAGATATCCGAGGTCGACAACGAGGAGGTCGCTCACCTGCTCGGACGCTTCGTAGGCCAAGCCGCAGCTCGCGCGTTTGCTGCGCTCAAGAGCCCTGAAGAGCAGGCAGAACTAGCCAACCGGCTGCTGCTCCAACTGGCCGACCCTGAGGTGGTTACCGACAGACCTGCCAGGCTGATGTCAGTCGTCGAGAAGGTGCCCGGTGCGGTCTCTCCGCCCAGGCCGCTTACCTCGCTGTCGGAGGCAGCACTGCTCACCAACGCTCGTGAGGACCCCAACCTGGCCCACGAGTTGGCGACCGAGTTGGCCAGCGCCGATCGGGTGGACCTGCTGTGTGCGTTCGTCAAATGGTCGGGACTGCGCATCCTGGAACGCCCGCTGGCCGATCTCTGCCGTAGGAACGTGCCATTGAGGGTCATCACCACCACGTACATGGGCGCAACCGAGCGGCGCGCCCTGGACCGGCTGGTACGTGACTTCGGTGCCCAGGTGCGGATCAGTTACGAGCAGAACACCACTCGCCTGCATGCGAAAGCGTGGCTGTTGCGACGCCGTACCGGCTTTGACACCGCCTACGTCGGCAGTTCCAACCTCTCACGAGCTGCCTTGCTGGACGGACTGGAGTGGAATGTACGTCTGTCATCGGTGACTACTGCCCGACTGCTGGACAAGTTCGAGGGCACCTTCGACTCGTACTGGAACCGTCCGGAGTTCGAGCCGTACGATCCCGACGCCGACGGTGACCGGTTGGATGAGGCACTCTCCCGTTCGAAGAGAGGGCAGCAGCTCTTCGACATTCCCGCCCTGGTCCCTCACCCTTTTCCGCACCAGCGGGAGATGCTTGAGGATTTGGACGTCGAGCGGACCGTGCACGACCGCCACCGCAACCTCCTCGTCGCCGCCACTGGGACGGGGAAGACCGTCGTGGCCGCGTTCGACTACCGCAATCTGCAACGGCGCCTTGGACGGCTGCCATCTCTGCTGTTCGTGGCGCATCGGCGGGAAATTCTTGCTCAGGCGTTGCGCACCTACCGACAGGTGCTGGCCGTACCGGACTTCGGCGAACTGCATGTCGGAGACGAGAGGTCACGACACTGGCGGCACGTATTCGCCTCGGTGCAGTCGCTCAACGCGCGCGGCATCGACGTATTCAATCCAGATTACTTCGACGTGGTCGTCATCGACGAATTCCACCATGCTGCTGCACGCACGTACCGAAAGATCATCGACCATCTTCAGCCTGCGGAACTGCTCGGTCTGACTGCCACGCCTGAGCGCGCGGACGGCACTTGGGTCCAGGACGAGTTCTTCGACCGGCGCATCGCCTCGGAACTACGCCTGTGGGACGCCCTCGATGCGGACCTGCTCTGCCCATTCCACTACTTCGGTATCAACGATGAGACTGACCTCACTACGGTGAAATGGTCACGTGGCTTCTACGACGCGGCGGCATTGGACAATGTCTTCACCGGCGACGACGCCCGCGCCCGCCTGGTGTTCAACTCGCTGCGTGACAAGGCCGCCGATTTGTCAGCGGTACGTGGGCTGGGGTTCTGCGTCTCAGTACGACACGCCCGTTTCATGGCCGATTTCTTCACCAAATCCGGGATCCCATCCCTGGCCGTGGATGGGACGACCGACAACCTTTCGCGGAAGGCGGCGTTGAAAGCCTTGCGCGACGGCGAGATCACGTTCCTGTTCGCGGTCGACCTGTTTAACGAAGGGTTGGACGTCCCAGATGTAAACACCCTGCTCTTGCTGCGCCCTACGGAGAGTGCGACCGTCTTTCTGCAGCAACTCGGCCGTGGCCTGCGGCGTACTCCAGAGAAGGACGTCCTGACGGTTCTGGACTTTGTTGGTCAGCACCGCAAGGAGTATCGCTTCGCCAACCGCTTCCAAGCCCTGACTGGGCACGCCCGTGGCCGGCTGGAGAAACAGGTGCACGACGACTTTCCGCTGCTGCCTCCCGGCAGTCAGATCGTGCTGGACCGGGTCACGAAGGATCGTCTACTCGCTGAGCTCAAGATTCACCTCGGCGCCACCGTGACGACCCTCATCCAGGAGGTCCGCTCGTATGCGGAGAAGTCCCTGGTCGGCTATCTCGAATCCAGCGGGCGCGACATCGACGATCTCTACCGCAATCGACGCTATTGGACGAGCCTCCTACGCCGCAGCAAACTCTTGGCCGAGCCGAGTTCGCCGCTCGAAGAGGCGCTGGGACGCCGTATCCGTGCACTCCTGCATGTCGACGATCGCGGCCGAGCCGAGGCTTACGCTCGCTTACTCGCCCCAGATGCTCCCCGCTATGACGATCTCACTCCTGTGGTCCAGTCCTTCGCCCGCATGCTGTTCTTCTCCTTCTGGCGCGACGGCGGAGACTTCGCTTCCTACGACCAGGCTCTCGGACAACTGCGCGGGCTTCCTGAGCTGTGCGAGGAGATCCGTCAGGTGCTGGCCTACGGCCTTGAGCGTCCACGGCACGTAGCCAAACCCTTGCCCGAACCGCTTGGCCAGTTGCCACTCGCGATCAATGCGCGTTACTCGTCCGACGAGATTCTTGCGGCCATTGGCTGGGCTTCCGTGGGTGGATCGGCGCCCTCGAACACTCGAGAAGGTGCCATCTGGAGCCCCACCATGCGATGCGACGCTCTCCTGGTCACGCTTAAGAAGAATGATAAGGAATTCTCTCCCCAAACTATGTATAGAGACTTCGCGCTAACCCCCACTCTTTTCCACTGGGAATCCCAAAATCGTACCAGCGAGCACTCGTCAACAGGGCTGCGCTATCAGAACCACGAGCGCGAAGGTAGCCACATTCTCCTGTTCGCGCGGGAGCGCAAGAAGAGCGATAGCGGCTATCCCGAGGCGTTCGTCTTCCACGGCACTGTTCGCTATGTGGAACATCAGAGGGAGAGGCCGATGGCCATCACATGGCGCCTGGACGAGGAAATGCCTGCCGACCTGTTCCGCCGCGCGGCTATCGCCAGCTAATGTGATGCTGCTCTGCGACAGAGCAGTTGTGCATGCTAGCTCGATGCGCGCGAAACGCCACCATCGCCATCTTCTGAAACGCTCCTATAAGTTCTCTCTGGAGAGGGGGTTCGCCTCTAGCGCTTGAGGCTGTGGCAGGTACTTGCCGGGGTTGGCACCTCGAATGATTATGCAGAGGAGCCAGCGGGCTCTGGCGCTGTTGTGGTCCTTGCCATAGACCACGGCAATAAGGAGCAAAAGGCAGGCCGAAATCTCCACGGTTATGACGACCAAAGACAGCATGGGCTGGTAGTAGGCGAGGACCACTGGAATCCCCAGAGTGGGGACGGCCCCGCGCAGGGCGCGCAACATCGACAGAAGCTCCAAGATCTGCTCTGCATGGATGATGCAGGTAGGGACGACGTTGGCCCTGCTGCGGATTGTCTGACTAGATTAACTCGCACTCACCGAACGCGCCAGAGGCATTGGTAGTTTTTCGCCTAGTGTCCCTCTGATAAGTGCGCTAAGGCCAACTACTAACCGATGGTGACACGCAGCCAGTGTGCGCTGCTCCTCATGACGGGAGTGGCGTCCAACTCCAAGCAGGCAACCTCATAGATGTAGTCGCTCAAGCATCCAGCCGGGTTGATCTCCCGGTCGTCACGGAAGGTCGCGTAGAAGGCTTCCCACAGTTCGGGGTCTTCGTCGAGGAGCAGGAGATCTGAATCTGCGCTGTTGAGGTGGCTGATCACGATGACCAGTGGGTCGCTGTCATCGTAAGGTGCGCGCCAATCGCAGATGTGAGATGTCTTCAGCATTGCCGTGCTCCAATCCATCGATGCTGACCCTAATCACCGCTCATCGCCGGTCTTTCACCAGGACGAGGGTATGGGAGGAGCGCTGTTCGGCGGTGGGGTCGTACGCCATCCGGCCGAAAACCGAAGCCTGGCATAGAAGGGCGCAGCACGAAGGTTTTCGATGAGACGGGCGCGTTCGTTCATGCCGCTCCCTGCCCAACTACGGCCAGACGCGCACGGAACTCGTCGGCTGCCTGCGGATGTGTGGTGGCGAGCACCAGGTCGAGATCAGCGGCGCGGGCCCGTACGGACGCGACCACCCGCGGTGAGTCCAGAGCCGCCACCCCTGCCGCGACCGCCTCGTCCACAGCCCCAAGGTTCGCCAGGGCAATGCCCAGGTCGAGGCGAGCGATCGCCTCCCGGCTGGGGGAGCGCTTGCTGTCCGGAACGTTCTCATGAGCCTTGACGGCACTCTCCGCGTGACGGCGGGCCAGTTCGTACTCGCCCAGCCAGATGTAGGACGAGGCTGTGTAGGCCGTCATCGCGTACGTGGCCAGCGGTCCTGTCTCGATCCCGTCGGGACGACTCGGTGTACGGCCAGGCAGCGTGTTCCACAACCGGTCGGCCTTGGCGAAGTGCTCCTCGAAGCCGCCGTGGTTTCCCAGTCTGGCCTGGCCCCGGGAAGCCTGAGCGTGGAGCCGTACGGCGAGGGGGTGGCTGGTCGAAACCCGGCTGAGTCCTCGTACCGCCGCGGAAACGGCGCGTTCGGGGCGGTCGGCGTGGAGCGCGATCGAGGCCATCGCATCGACCGCCCACCCGCACAGCTCGTCGTGTCCCGCCTGGTCGGCGTGCTCGAAGCAGTCGACGGCGTACGCCCACGCGGTCAGCGGGTTGCCCAGGTCGTGCGCGAGCCAGGCCAGGATCTCCGACAGCCATCCGGCGAGGACGAACAACTCCCGCCCCTCCTTGAGGGCGCGAGGTCCGGCGAGAAGCTGGTCGATCTCTATGCCGTCGGCTTCGACGTCACCGAGCCCATCCGCCGAGCGATCTGCAAGGTCCCCGCCGACGCCTGGACCCCAGCGGTCACCCCCGAAGGCGAACCACGGACCGGCGCCTGCACCACCGACATCACCGGCCTGCTCACCCTGGCCGAGGGCCGGCCTGGCGGCATGCGCGTGCAAGCCCGCCTCGAACCCCCGCACCCCCGCCACCACAAGCAGGCCAGCGACATCGAGAAGAGACGCGGCCAGCGCTTCCAGGCAGTCGCCCACAACCTGCCCGGCCACCACTACCCCCTCTGGACGCCTTCACCCGCAACCACGCCGGCGTCGAATCGGTGATCAAGGACGCCAAAGACCTCGGGCTGCGCCGGTTCCCGTTCTTCAAGATGGCCGCCAAACCAAGCCTGGTGCCTGGCCGTCATGCTCGCCACCGACCTGCTGGCCCACCTGCGGCTACTCCCCGACGACCACCCCCACGCCGCCGACCTGATCCTGGCCTGGAACAAGATCAGGGCCCTCAGCGCCGCCCCAGCGCCACCGTGACCGACACCCACCCGTCCCGACCAGTCGAAAGGCCTCGCCCACCCGGCCCACCAGGGGAACCACGGGCCACACCCGGCACCGCCGGGCCCTCACCATGCCCCCACCCAGCGCCATCAAGATCAACTACGGCCTACGGCTCCTACTTCACGATCGTGAAAGATTGAGGTGAAGTAGGTACCCAGGGGCTCGGTCGAAGCGTTTGGGCGGGATGCCCTCAATTTCCAGACCTGCGATAGATGGCATGATGGAGCGCCACGATATGGCTCAGGGAGTGGAACGCGCGTGACAATGGATCTTTCCGTGTTTGAGGATTTCTGCACCACGTTCACCACCCACAACGACATTGAGACTGTCGCATCACTGATCGGCGCAGTCCCTCTGGCGGTGGACTACCGTTCGCCGGAGGCTCTCGACTCGAGCACCGCCACCATCATCCGCTGGGGCGACGGGATCCTGATCACACATCCCTACTATGGCTACGAATGTGCCCGCCAAGAGGTCATGAGCGCCCTGTCCCGCCATGGTCACCTGGCCGTTTGCCTGGTGTGGGGAATCGCGCTCTCCCCATGGGCGAAGACCTACGCCAGAATGGACCCGTGGCACGCGGCGGGCGCATCGCGCGCCTACTTCGCCTACGCTGCGAACGGGAGACTGGACGTCGGGTTTGACCCTTATGACTTCGACAGTGCCGACGCGTCCGCCCGCTGCGGCTGGAATACCGGGGCGGTCGACTCCTACCTGCACGATCTGGACTTCAGCCCTCTTACGGTCGCGACACAGCAGGTCGGGAGGGGTTTTGGGAGGGGGTCGAGGCCGGGTCGGCGCACCATTCCCCGGCACAAGTACGCCGGCGTCACCCTGATGGAGCGAATCGCGGGGGCCACCTTTCCGGCGGATGTCGAAAGGCCGGATTCGCCCATTGCGGGATTCACTGTCGCCAGCCCGGTACCGGCCATGAGCGATGCTGAGTTCGCCCATTTCATGGGCCCGCCGCAGCGCTGAGGATCGCGTCGCCGGCTCCATGCAACCGATGAAGCCGGCGACGCCCCGTCATGGAAAAGCGGTATCAGCCTACGACGAAGGCCCCGCACCTGGGGAGATGAGAATCCAGAAGGGGTCTTCTTCAAGAAGCCTGTATCGCTGGTAGAACAATCTCAAGGCCGTGCCCGCACTGCCGTTGTGCGACGCCGACAGGTACTTGTAGCTGACATTCGCTGTGAGCGTCCCGGCTTTGTTTCTTCCGGCTCCTTCGTAGGCGCTGGCGAAGGGGTACTCATCGCATTGGTACCCTGCGGGCCTCGTGAGCAACTTGCATGCCTTGTCCTTCTCTGTGACGTTCGTCTCGTAGTGATCGTTGTCGTCTTCCTCCCAGATCCTGTGCAGCGGAGCACCGCGGCCCGCAACACCGCTGACGAGATACTCCACGTAGTCTCCTGGGATTACCTTGCTGGTGTTGGCGAAGGCGCTTTTGATGTGACGAGCGACCTCCCCGTGTTTCACGCTATTTTCGTAGTAGGTGAGGAACCTGTTCCCCCTGGCCAGGATGCAGCCCCCGTAATGGGCCCGGTACCTGGGCGAGGTGTCGCACATCACCTCCGGCTCTTTGTGGAAGTTCTTGACGTCCTCATCCTTCAGGAGCTTGCCGTTGAGATATCCGCTGACTTCGATGTACGGGGCTATCTTGCAGGTGCCGACCATGTCGGGCGCGGTGCTGGCGGCAGTACTCGACTTGATTTTGAAGTGGGCGTAGGGGTTCGACTCCCAGTCCGCGCGTGACGCCTTTCTGGAAGAGGGCCCGTCGACGGCACAGACGCCAGGACCGGGATCGCCCGCCGTCCTGATGTTGGCATTCAGCATGATGGCGTTGTCGTTGACCCTGACGCCCTCGGGCTCGATCTTGTACCAGACGTCGATGTCGCGGGCGTGCCGGGCAGGGTTATCCCAGGCCACGGCCAAGTAGTTCCCGATGCGAGTGAGAATCACCGTGGTTGCGGTGAACTGCGTGAATCCCATAGGGATCTTCGTCTTCACGCCATCTACGATGACCGTGTGGTAGAGGGTGACCCCGTAGGTCCAGGTGTAGCACCACGTGAAGGGCCGATATTGATCGTGGAGAACGGGCCTGGGCGGGAAGCCCGGCCGGCTCTCCCAGCCTTCGTCCCGACAGGTCTCAGTCGTGATGTGCTCCAGATTGAGATTGTCCGCAGCCGCACCGGTGGACTGGGTCGCTTGCTCGCCGTTGGGAAGGGGTTGGCCGCCACCGGCGGTGTTGATCGTGGCGGTGTGCCAGGTGGTCCAGGCGCCGTTGACGCTTGCTGTGGTGGCGCGGGCGCGCCATCTCACCGTCTTGCCGTCCCGCAACTTGCCCTTGGGGACCTGCAGAGATACCTGGGTATCGTTGGGCTTGGCGGTGACTTCGCCCGACCAGATCAGCCGCTTGTTCGTGGTCACTTTGTCCGCCTTGACGGACTTGGTGGGCTTGTCGGCGATCTCCACTTCCACCTTCGCCTCGCCGTTGCGCCCGGCGGACAGCCAGGCGGTCAGCTGCGGGGTGAGGTCGGAGGTGACGGTGACGCCGTCCACGGTCCGGCTGTCGCCGACCGCCAGCTTCTGGATTTCGGGGGCGGAGTTCGTCGGCAGCCGGCGGGCCATCACACCCGTGGCCGCGGCGCCGATGGGGGCGTTCATGTCGGCCTGGATCTGCGCCGCGGTCTGGACGACGTTGTAGACGCGTACCTCGTCGATCAGGCCGCTGTAGAACTCGTCTTCCCAGAGGGCGTTGCCGCCCAGGCGCAGCACACCGCCGTCGTCGACGATTTCACCGGTGAACAGGTATTGGTCGACCTGGGCGCCGTTGACGTACAGGGTGGCCATGCTGCCGTCGTAGGTGAGCGCAAGGTGACTCCACTGGTTCAGCGGCAGCGGGTCGTCGCCCTGTACCGCGCGGGGCCCGGCGGCGATTTCCACCCAGCCCATGGGGAGGGAGCCCTCGGAGGAGGAGTACAGGGCGTAGGAGCCGTCGGAGTCGTTCTCCTTCATCAGCACGGTGCGGTAGCCGCCCGCCGCCGCGGGCCGCACCCAGGCCGACAGGGTCAGCGTGTCGGTCAGGCGCAATGATTCGGCGTGGGGCACGGTGACCCAGCTGGAGGTGCCGTTGAACGATAGGGCCTTGCCGTGCTTGCCGGTCGTCGTCCACGCAGTGTCAGTGGCGGCTCCGGTGTTGTTCTGCCCGGAGGAGTCGCCGACGGTGGTACCCGTGCCCTCTTCCATGCCGTAGGCGGCCACCAGCCCGGGAACCGGTTCGGGGTCGGGGTCCGGCGTGGGTGTGGGGGTCGGGGTGGGCGTGGGGTCGGGCCCCGGGGTGGTGGAGCCGACGGGGGTGTTCATGTCGGTCTGGATCTCGGCGGCGGTCTGGGCGCGATTGTAGACGCGTACCTCGTCGATCAGGCCGCTGAAGAACTCGTCCCAGGCCTCGTTGCCGCCGATCCGCAGGGGGCTGTCGTTGTTGTAGAGGCTGCCGGTGAGCGCTGTCTCGTTAACCTGCTGGCCGTTGACGAACAAGCGCAGGGCGGAACCGTCGTAGGTGAGCGCGACGTGGCTCCAAGTGTTGACCGGCAACGGTGAGGTTCCGCTGACGGTCGAGTTGGTATCCGGACTGGTCTGCACTCAGGCGGACGGGACCGAAGCGCTGTTGGCCGCGTACAGGGTGTGGGTGACGGCGTCGAGCTCCAGTTCCTTGCCCACAATGGGGCTCCATGCGGCTACCGTGTCGGGGTTGACCCAGGCAGACAGCGTCATCCCGGTCGTCAGGCGCAGCGAGGCCGCGTCCTGGACGGTGACCCAGCTTGAAGAGCCGTTAAACGACAGCGCCTTTCCGTACTTGCCGTTGACCCAGCTGGTGCTGCTGCCAGTACCAGTGTTGTTCTGCCCAGAGGAGTCGGCCACGCTCGTGCCCGATCCCTCGTTCATGCCGTAGGCCGCCACCAGCCCCGGGATCGGCTGCGGCGTGTTCGCGCCCGTGGTGAACGACCAGGTGTAGGGCGCCATGACGTTGTCCGCGGCATCCTTGGCACTACTGACTTCGACCTGGTACGTCTTCTGCGCGGCGAGCTTGGATGTCGGTGTGAACGTCCATTCGGTGCCGCTGCCCTGCAGCGTCCCCTGCACCGCGGCGCCTGCCGGGTCTTTGACGGTGAGCTGTACCTGGGACACCGCCTCGTTGAACGTCGCCTTAACCGCAATGTTCACCGACACATTCGTGGCGCTACCGGCCGGTTCGGTTGCGGTCACGGTCGGCGGGACAGTATCGGGTTCTCCTGTTGTAAACGACCAAGAATGGGGTGCCATCTCATTACCGGCCTGGTCCTTCGCGCCGCTGACCTCCGCGCGGTAGGTCATTCCGGTGGCCAACTGAGTGAGCGGCGCGAACTCCAGCAAGGTCCCCCATGTGTCCAGGTCCCCTTGCCCCTCGACCGGGTTCTCCTGGTCGTCCGTGAGGGTGAAGACCGCTCCCGTGACCCGCTCGCTGAAGCGGACCATGACGCGGGACGATGTCGAGGTGTTCGTCTCGCCCGCGCTGGGGAGCGTATGGGCCACCTGCGGGGGCGTGGTGTCTGGTTGAGGATCACCTTCGAACGGAGGGGCGTCGGGAAGGTCTTCGGCCTTTATCTCGAAGGGGTTGACCACCTGGGTCTGCAGCGCCTGAAGCTGCTGACGGCTCACCGGTTCCACGGGCACGGGCTCGGGATAGGTCTCCACCTTCCAAGCGACTGCCTGCTCGTAGGAGGGAGGCTCCGCCAGCGGTGGACCGTTGTGGCGGAAGATCACCGTCTCGGGCTCGGGCTCTGCCGGGATGTATTCGACCATGAGGGTGGGCGGGTGCCGGTAGCCAGGGTAGGGGTCGCCGCTGTACTCGCTGGAGTAGTACTGGCGCCAGTTGATCGACGCAGTTTCGGGGAGGGCCCGCAGCACCAGCCCGTGGTTGGGTTCGTCCTGTTCGATCCAGGCGCGGGCCATGGCGTTGACCTCGTGCACCAGCGTCTCTTCCTTGGCGCACCAGCTGGCAGGATCGGCTTCGTAGTTGTAGCCGGCCTTGTTTCCTCCTTCTAGGGTGCCTAAGGTTGAGGGCTGGTTGGACCAGCTCAGGCTGCTGGTACTCCATGAAGAGATGACGCGTTCGGCCGCGATGCCGTTTCCGAGGTTCTTGCCGCACAGTTGGCCGTCGGGGCCGCCGGACTTGTAGTTCCACACCCATAGGTCCGCGTCAAGGACAGTGGCGCCCTCAAGCTCCGGGGCTTCGGTGTTGAACTTGAGGTACACGCGGGCGATGTCGGCACTGGTGGCGGTGGTACCGGCGCGCAGCCAGCCGGCCGCGGCGTTGTTGGAGCCGGGGTTGTTCTTATTGACCCAGGCGTCGGTGGGCACGCCGCCGCCAAACCACTCCGAGGCGGCCGCGATCGTCACCGGATAGGTGACCGCCGGGTCCGCCAGGAACTTCTCGTCCGGGGTGAACACCAGCTCCGGCGTCTTGCCGGAGGTCTCCACCCGCGCACTGACCGGGGAGCTCTTGCCCTCGTCGGGGGATGCCTCCACCTTGGCGTCCATCGCGGTCAGCACGATCGGCGAGGCCTTCGCCTTGCCCTTGGCATCCTTAAGTTGCGGTAGCCCTTCGGGCGTCTTGCCGAACGTGGTGCCTTTGGGCAGGGTGAGTGGCAGCCGCACGGCCACCGGGCCGGCCGGGCGCTGCCGGAAGACCACCTGGGAGATGAACCCGTCGGCCTGGGCCTGTACTACCAGGTCCGTCCCCGGCGCGACGGCGTCGGGGTAGGTGATCGTGCTGCCGGAGATCTTCGGCTCGGGCAGCGCCCGGGTGGCTTTCAGGCCGGTCGTGCCCTGCTCGCCGTCCGCCGACACCAGGTGTTTGGTACCGCGTCCGCCGAAGGTTAGCGGGCTTTTGACTCGCGCGGCCTGGAGCTTGCCGTCGCGGGTGACGATGCGCGTGTCGATGGGCTCCCAGGCGCCGCTGGCCGGGTTCTTCAGCTGGACGGGGCGGGTGTGCAGCTCGGCTCGCAGGTTCTTGCCGTTCGGAGTCGCCCAGACCTTCATGGTCTCGGTGAACCGGGAGGGGACCTCAACGGGTTTGCCGGACTTGACCGCCTTGTCCCAAGCGGTCTTGAGAGCTGGATCCGAGGCGGCGCCGGGTAGTGTCGTCGATGCGGACGCCGGGGTGGGGGATGGTGTGGGGCCCTGGGCGACCGCAGGTCCGCTCAGGAGCGAAAGCGGCAGCGTCAGGGCCGCGATCAAGGCAGCGCGGCGGCGCGTCCGGCCGGATAAGCCGGACGCTGATCGGCGTCTGTTCATTCACAACCTTTCGAACAGATGTAGCAAAACCAGCTGATCATCACATAAGGCGGACGTAACGTAAAGATCGTTTTTAGTAACGGGAACGAGATGCTCCGTGAGTGCAAGGCGAGGTCACCCGCGCCTCCCGGCGTGGCATAAGGACCTCCCGCTGAACCGGCTGCGCGAGCGGGTGCTGTTCGAGACCGTTTGCGATTTGCGACGCCCGCTCCGCCGAGGTCTGCGGCCTGTGCGTCGAAGACCTTGACCGGCGCCTGGACGATGAGCGCGTGCGCATCCACGGCAAGGGCGGCAGCGTGCTCCCAGATGGCCGCGGCTACGTTTTCCTGCTCAGGTTGTACCTGGCCCGCTCCGGATACACGAGCGGGCCGCTATTTCGCTGGCGCATCAACGACGCCGGCATCGACGGCTACGTATAATCCATGAGACCCGCTGCCAGGGCCGGATCGTCGCCCTTCTCCCGTACCGCGACACCGCAGTCGGCCGCTCCTACCTCGTCAAGTCCGAGGTCATCCCCTGCTGGAGCCTCGACCAGGTCCTGTCCACCATCACCGGCGGCTACGAAGGCGGCGACATCGCCGACGACGCCGTCCGCGAGATGCTCGAAGAGACCGGCTACACCATCACCGCCGACGAGCTCATCCCGCTCGGCGAGTCCTACGCCTCGAAGTCGTCCGACACCGTCTACACGTTGTACTCGGTAAATCTGACAGGGCGGACCGCCGGCGAAGCGATCGGAGACGGTATCCGCATCGAAGCCGAGAGCCGCGCCGTGTGGATGTACCCCGGCGCGCTCGCCGACCTGCGCGACCCGCAGATCGTCGTCATGTACGTCCGGCTCACCGCCCACCTGTCCCGCGCCACCTGGATGTAGACCAGCACGACGACGCCCCCGAGCCCCTTGCGGGCCTGGGGGCGTCGCCGCCTCAGCGTTTGGGGGAGTGGTCAGACCCGGACAGGCAGCAGGCTGGCCACGTCTACGCCGGCCGCCATCGCCACGAGGATGACGACGATGACGATGACGGTCCGGACGTGCGGACCCCACTCGCCGGGGATCCGGATGCTGAAAGTTACGTTCAAGAGCGCCTCCTCGGCTGGTTGGACGGCGCCCGACCCCCGGGAGATGCGGATTTCTGTCCGCGCCTCCCGGTACGCTCCACCTGTAAGCACACAGGCTGTGGTCGGGCACCAGTTGTTCGACCTGGCATCAGGGCCCTGACCCCCTTGGCCGAGAGAGTCAGGGCCTGCTGCTTGACCGCAACTGTAGGGCTGAAGGGTGACAGTTTGCCCTTGATCCGGCATACTCACGCCACCCCACGAACGCCGCTACTCACTTATTGTCCGACCTGCGGAAACGCCTCCGCAGCTGCGCCGGGCGGCCCACTCGGCCACGGTGCCCTCGCTCACCGTCCAAACGAGACGAGACACTAACCCTGTCCTGCCGGGACGCTCCCGCCATGACCACCACCCTCGCTGAGCCCCCGACGCTCACCGACGCCGGCACCCCCATCTACAAGGCGCTTCTCGCCGAACACCCCAACCTGTTCGACTACCGCGCGCCCGCTGGTGAGATCGAGATTCCGGCCCCGGTTGCCCGTGGCGGCACGGTTGACGTCGATGTCGAACTGGTCCAGCATCCGGTAGTCGGTGGCCCCCTCCGCGAGCATCCTGCCCCTTGCGCTCAGCGGCCCGCATCACCACCCACCAACACCGTGACGGCCACCGTCGAGATCCCCCGCATCGCCACCACGCCGCCAGCCCCAGCCGCGGCGGCACCGAACCCGTGGTTCACACCCCGCCGCACGGCAGGAGTCGCAGCATGAGCACCACCAACCTCGACAACGACGACCTCGCGCTCGCCGGCGGATGCGGCGCCCTCGCTCGCAACCTCATCCTCGGCGCGTTCCTGGCCAGCGCGATCCTCACCGATGGCGTCCCGTCCGGCGTCGCCTGGAGCGCCACCCGTCGGCTACACCCTGATCGGCTGTGTCACCGGCGCCAAGCGCGTCTACGCGCCCGCCGCGCACCCAAGACGAGGACCAGGCCGTGACCTACTTCGACCCGCCCAAGCCCGTCGAAGAGGTCCGGCTCGAAGTGCTCAAACTCGCCGCCGACCACGCGCCCCACGACGCCACCCCGGAGCAGGTGGTCGAAGCCGCGGCCACCTACGAGGCGTACATCGTGGAGGGGAAGTGAACAGCCGCGACTGGCAGCCCCGCAACCGGGAGCCAGTCGCCACCCTCGGCCGCAATACCGCAGGCGCCGTGCCCGCTATCGAACAGATCACGGTCACGATCCGCCTGGCGGACGGCTCCACCACCACCCTCGACATGCCCAAGCCGCAGGCTGCCGAGCTCGACGTCCAGGTCGATACGGGCCCTTGCCCCGGGTGCAGGCCGAGCCCCTACAGCCTGTCCCCGTACTGCCCGCACAAGGCGGACCAGGCAGACCTCACCCTCACCGTGCAGCTCAACCAGTGGCGCGACTGCGGCGAGAGCATGTTCTCCATCCAGCTCACCGACCCGCCCGACACCAGCCGACTGGCGGGGGTGCTCGAGGATCGCCGAGACACCAGGCGCCGCGTCCATACCGCCCTTTGTGCGCTCCATCACCGTGCTGTCGTGTCAGAGCTTGTCGCGCAGCTAGAGGAGCTGGCTGTTCTAGCTGGGCTTTTGCCCTGGACGGTCAGGTTTCGCTCCGCCGTTGGTGACCCGCAGCCAGTGTGCGCTGCTCCTCATGACGGGGGTGGCGTCCAGCTCCAAGCAGGCAACCTCATAGATGTAGTCGCTCAGGCATCCAGTCGGGTTGATCTCCCGGTCGTCGCGGAAAGCCGCGTAGAAGGCTTCCCACAGCTCAGGGTTTTCGTCGAGGAGTAGGAGGTCTGAATCTGCGCTGTCGGGGTGGGTGATCACGATGACCAGTGGGTCGCTGTCATCGTAAGGTGCGTGCCAATCGCAGATGTGAGATGTATTCAGCATTGCCGTGCTCCAATCCATCGATGCTGACCCCGAATCACCGATCCTCGCCGGTCTTTCACCAGGTCGAGGGTATGGGAGGAGCGCTGTTCGGCGGTGGGGTCGTACGCTATCCGGCCGAAAATCGAAGGCTGGGTCAGAGGCGGAACGCCGTCGCGGCACGAAGGTTTTCGATGAGACGGGCGAGATCGTTCATGCCGCTCCCTGCCCAACTACGGCCAGACGCGCACGGAACTCGTCGCCTGCCTGCGGATGTGTGGCGGCGAGCACCAGGTCGAGATCGGCGGCACGGGTCCGTACGGACGCGACCACCCGCGGTGAGTCCAGAGCCGCCATCCCCGCCGCGACCGCCTCGTCCACAGCCCCAAGGTTCGCCAGGGCAATGCCCAGGTCGAGGCGAGCGATCGCCTCCCGGCTGGGGGAGCGCTTGCCGTCCGGAACGTTCTCATGAGCCTTGACGGCACTCTCCGCATGACGGCGGGCCAGCTCGTACTCGCCCAGCCAGATGTAGGACGAGGCTGTGTAGGCCGTCATCGCGTACGTGGCCAGCGGTCCTGTCTCGATCCCGTCAGGACGACTCGGTGTACGGCCAGGCAGCGCGTTCCACAACCGGTCGGCCTTGGCGAAGTGCTCCTCGAAGCCGTCGTGGTTTCCCAGTCTGGCCTGGCCTCGGGAAGCCTGAGCGTGGAGCCGTACGGCGAGGGGGTGGTTGGTCGGAACCCGGCTGAGCCCTCGCATCGCCGCGGAGACCGCGCGCCCGGGCCGGTCGGCGTGGAGAGCGATCGAGGCCATCGCATCGGCCGCCCACCCGCACAACTCGTCGTGTCCCGCCTGGTCGGCGTGCTCAAAGCAGTCGACCGCGTATGCTCGCGCGGTCAGCGCGTCGCCCAGGTCGTGCGAGAGCCAGGCCAGGATCTCCGACAGCCATCCGGCGAGGACGAACAGCTCCCGCCCCTCCTTGAGGGTGCGGGGTCCGGCGAGAAGCTGGTCGATCTTGCGCCGGTAGAGGCGCGCCACGGTGAACAGGTCGGCAGGCGCACGGCGGGAATAGCCGCCGGCGAGGTCGTGGACCACCGTCTGGAGATGGTCCAGCGTGCTTCGGCCGACGGCCGAGGTGTTCGCGCGTCGGGTGAACTCCATAGCCTCGTCGGCTGCCTCGCCCAACACCTGGGCGAGGGTGGTGGCCAGCCCGAGTTTGAGTGCGTCACGTCGGTTCGTGGGATCGCCTTCTTCCCGCGATAGCTGTTGCCCGCCTTTCTCCTCATTGTTGGCAGATTCTTCGAACGACACACTCTCGTCGAGCGCGAGGGCGTGGCAGTACAGCAGCCGGTACCGCTCGCTCAACATCGCGATGGCGTTGGACTCCCAGCGGCGGATCGAGCGTACAAGTGACTCGTGATCCGGGAGGCCGGCACGGTCCTCTCCAGCGGCGGTTCGCAGGCGTCGAGCCATGGTGTGCACGTCCCAGGAGCGGGCCTTGCGTTCGGTGCGAATTCGTACGGTCCAGCTCATTGTCGTCACCTTAAGGACATGCACGGACACACACTGTGTCGGCCGTTGCCCCTCATTGTCATCCTTCGCAGGCCACGCAGCGGCCCCTCTACTGGGACTGATCCGAATTCCAGCAGGAGGGCCACGGACATGGATGAGATCACGGCGAGCCAGGCGGTTCGGGTGCTTGCGGCGCGGCTGCCGAACTGGACCATCTGGTACGGCCGGCACACGGGCCATTTCTGGGCCCTGCTCAAGCGCCGCCCCGGCGTCGAAGCACTCCACGTCGAAGCCAGGGCCGCGGCGGAGTTGGAAAACCAGGCGGCGGTGGCCGAACGATGGCTGGCGGGAGCGGTCGTCGGCCAGAAGGCGCCTCCGTTGCCCATCGGCGTCGCTCCGATCGGGGACGTCCTCGTGGCGCGAGCGCCCGACAGTCGGCCGCTTAGGGCGAGGCCACGGCCGCGCCGTACCACCGAGGCGATGTGACATCCGACGGCTTTTCCTCGGCGTAGGCGCGCTACGCCGAGGCGTTCAGTCGAACCTGCCGTCTTTGGCTCCATGGATAAAGGAATTCCATTCGCCTGACGTGAAAGTCAGCACCGGTCCATCGGGATTCTTGCTGTCGCGTACGGCCACGTGGCCGCCGCCAAGGAATGCGACCTGTACACACTGGCCGTTCGCGCCGCTGAAGCTGCTGGTGCGCCACTCGGCACGAGAAGGATCGACTTCCTTGTCCGTCATCTCCGCACTTCCTCTCACTCCATGTCCGTAAGCAAGTGGGTCATGAGATCCCGTGTCTTCGCCGGACTGGCCGCGACGGCTCGAAGCCGGTCGAATATCCGGTTATATCGTCGCAAGTCGTTCTCGCTGTCCAGGAACAGATCAGCCGCACTCGTCTCGATGTAGATCACATCGTGAACTCCTTCGGCGAACTGGAGGATGACGAAGGAGCCATGCATCCCAGGGTGCCCGCCGACGTCATAGGGGATCACCTGCAACGTCACATGGGGTTGTTGGCTGTCCGTGACGAGTCGTTCTATCTGCTGGCGCATGACCTTGGGGCCGCCAACGCGTCGACGCAGCACTGCTTCATCGATGATCGCCCAGAGGGCAGGCGAAGGATCGTGTTGGGCCTGGCGCGTCATGCGCGCGACCACCCGGTTCTCAACTTCGTTGGGAGAGAGCTCCGGATCGCTCGCGCGGATCACGTCTCGCGCGTACGCCTCGGTCTGCAGCAACCCGGGAACGAATGAGGACTCGTAGTTCAGGAGCCCCTTGGCCTCGCTCTCGAAGCCGATGTACGTGGCGTACTGCCCAGGCAGGCTCTCCGACGTGACATGGAGCCAGCTCTCCTCCTTGGCCAGTCTGAGGATCGCGACCAGCTCGTCCTGACGGGCGGTAGGCACGCCGTATACGTCGAGAAGCGCTCGCAGGGTCCTGACCTGTGGTTTCGCCTGCGCCGTCTCAATGCGGTAGAGGGTGGCGCGGTTGATGTCCGTCGCGTCGGCCACCTGCTCGCGGGACAAGCCCGTGCGTTCTCTGAGCTGCCGCAACTCCATCGCGAGACGCCGTAGGCGGGCGGTCGGTGCCTGTCTCAGTTGAGGCATGCGGCAAAGAGTAGCGGAGACATCTACCGATGTGGACGCAACGTGTTGCATCCACAGCAGAGCGTATGCATCATGGTGTGTAATCGAACTGTCACCCAAGGTGATCAACTCTGGCTTGTCGTCAACAGGAGGGCTGCTGACATGGACGAGTTGATGGCGAGCCAGACGGTTCGGGTGCTTGCGGACCGTCTGCCGAACTGGACCATCTGGTACGGCCGGCACACTGGCCACTTCTGGGCCCTGCTCAAGCATCGCCCCGGCGTCCAAGCGCTCCATGTCGAGGCGCCGACCGCGGCGGAGCTGGAGGGTCAGGCCGCCGAGGCCGAGCGATGGTTGCCGCGACCGGCTCTGGTCCGGCCGGTGCCCCGGCTGCCCTTGGGGGTCGCTCCGGTCGAGGATGTTCTCGTCGCATGGGCTCCCAACGGCTTCCTGGGCGTCACGGGGCCGACTGCGGCAGGAAAGGGGATTTGACCAGGTGATCGCGTCTGGGATAGAACGTCCTGCGACTCCCGGCCGACGTACGGCCGGAACTGCTTCGACGAGAGGAGGGATAAGCCGATGCGTGCCATGACCATCGTGCCGGTCCTTCCCGGGGTGCCGCGAAAGCACTGATCCCGGAGTGACCAGGCACGCCTTCACCGAAGGACAGTGCCTTGCCTCAGAGTGACCTGATCATGCGCCCGATCGCCGGGCGTGCGGAACTCGACCTCTTCAATCGCCTGCCGTACGTGCTCAACCATGAGTTCGCGGAGCCGTGCTCGATCCCGGCCCGGAACAACTACAACCCGATCATCGCGTACCTCGGCGTCGTGCCCGCGCACCGGGGGAACGGCCACATCGACGACCTGCTCGCCGAGGGCACCCGGATCCTCGCCGCGTACGACGTCCCGAGGATCCGGGCGTCCACGGACGTCGGCAACGTTCCCATGGCGCGGGCGTTCGAGCGGGCCGGATACGTCGACTTCCAGCGTGAGATCAACCTGGTCTGGAGCTGATCCGAGCGCGGTGGGATCAGTGCTGATCGGCTTCGCGTGCTGCCCGCTCCAGCCGGCTCCGATACTCCTCCCACCATGCCTGGTCGCCCTCAGGCAGGTTGTCGTTGTCCTTGCGCAGCCCGGCGGCCCCGTCGATGAGTTCGCGGACGATGTCGGCGTGGCCGGCGTGCCGGTCGGTCTCGGCGATCATGTGGATCAGGATGCGGTGCAGCGTCGCCTGGCGCCGGTCTTCCCCCCACCACGGCACGTGGCCGATCGCGTCCAGCGCGAGCGCGTCGATGGTCGCGTCCGTGTGGGCCCACGCCCGGTGGTACAGGCCGACGATGTCCTCGCGTGACTCGTCGGTGGTCGCCCACATGTCCGCGTTGGGCTCGGCATCGTCCTCGAACCAGGGCAGCGGCTCGCCGGACGGACGGCCGAAGGTGTCGCCGAAGTATCCGAACTCCACGCTGGCGACGTGCTTGATCAGCCCCAGCAGGTTGGTGCCGGTGGGAGTCAGCGGACGCCGGATGTCGTACTCCGAGAGCCCGTCGAGCTTCCACACCAGGGCTTCACGGGCAGTCTGCAGGTAACGGCGAAGCTCCGCTTTCGGGTCCCAATCAGTCATACGGGCATCCTCGCAGCGATCAGGGCTGTCCGACTAATGACTTGTGCTCAGGACCCACCCATACGACGACCTCGAGCACGCGTTGCCGCCAGTGGGACACCTCCGGGTGCCGGCCAGGTGTCTGCTGCCATTCGCATCCGCCACCGGTGCACGTAGTCCTGGAGGCCGGCCTGCGCTCGCGGCATGTCCAGCCACTCCTGGGCCGCTCGCTTGAACTCGCGCAGGGCGAGGGTCTCGCTGTCGGTCCCGTAGTCGACGGGCCAGCCGTCGAGGATGTCGTCGATATCCATCCAGATGCAGTAGATGCTGCCCGCAGGCCACAGATCCTCCAAGTGGGGCGATTCCAGACAGTGGTGCGTCACGTCATAGACGAAGTCGCCTGCCTGTCTCACGTCGTCACTGGCGAGGATGCCGCGCATGAGTGGGTCGAGCCCTGCCGCGAGTTCGGCGAGCAGGTCCAGGCCCACGTGCGGGGGGTCGGTCATGACTCCAGCATCGCAGGCCGGTGCTGAACTGCCTGTGGTCAGCTCGGCCAGGACCCTGGTGATCGTTGGACTCCCGGTCCACCTGTCGTGAGCTGCGGCTTCAGGATGAAAGGGCTCGCTGAAGCCTCTGGCTCTGAAGCTGATCTCTATACGAGAAACCACTTCTACCAGGGCTTTACGCTTGTCGGGCCATCGGGCTACGGCTTGCCAGGGCAATCTAGCGTCGCTAGAGCTACCGACCGTTACGGACAATGCCTCACTGAACGAGCGAGGCAACAGTTCCCGCCGTTGACATCGCGCAGATCCGCCTGACACACCACTACTTACGCTCTCTCGATGGCTTTTATCTGGCACGATGGGCGCCGTATCACCAAAAGTGCCCGTTTAAGCAGTTAAAGGCAAGGCGTCCATAAGCTACGCACTTGGGCGACCGTCATCGCCCTCTAGTCAGATCTACGTGTGAAGCTCAAGATAGAGCCATGCCGGGAAGATCCCTATGCTGGATTGGCGGGCTCCTGACCGCTGCTGCCATCGGTGGGTTGAGTGCCCACTTTGCGGTGCTTGGACTGGATAAAGCTGACAAACTGGCAAGTGTGATCGCAGCGTTGGTAGCGATCGCGGGCGCAGGGCTGACAGTTCATGGAATGATCCGCGCTCGCAGAGAGTCCTCGTCAGCCCCCTCTGACTCTGACGGCCCGGTAGCATCACCGCGCGTGCAGAACATCATCAGCGGGGGCACGCAGAATGGAACTGTCATCCAAGGCCAGGATTTTCATGGGCCGATATCTTTAGGCAGGCCAGATACACCGATCAGAAAAACCCCGAAGGCTAAACCCTAGTTGGTGATGGTCCTGTCCACGAATCAGCGAGCAGGATGGCTCCGCAAACACAAAGTGAGAAGTGAATAATCATGGCCGCCCCAATGCGGGTTGTTCTCGTTTCCTATAGCGCCAGTGGCTTCAAATTGCTGACCGATGCGTGCGCCGAGTCTGGCAACCAGCCGGTCGCCTACGTCCACGCCCGTACTCTTCGCCAACGAAGGCCCACGAGTTCGCTCTCGGCGGAGACTGTGGCAAACATAAGTCAATCACTTCCCGCTGGAGCGGATCTACTGCTGCCTGGAAGTGTCGAGGGCCTGGCTGAGGCGCTAGCCGGCTATCGTCCTGACCTCATTTTGGTCTATGGATTGCCTTGGAAGCTCTCGCGCGATGTCTTGCAGATACCAAGGCTCGGTGCCATAAACGTCCATACCTCTCTGCTGCCGAAATATCGGGGTCCGCTGCCAGTCCATTGGGCAGTTAGGAACGGAGACCCCGAGATCGGGGTGACGATCCACTGGATGGATGATCATTTTGATACAGGAAATATGCTCATCCAGCAAGGAGGAATTCAAATCGAAGAAGACCTCGTCACTTCTCGACTATGGAAGGAGACCGACCGATTGATCGGTGATTTGCTTGCTCCGGCTCTCCGGCGTGCGTCCGCTGGCGACGCAGGTGAGCCACAGGACGAGACAAATGCCAGTTATGCCGGCTGGATGGAACCCGACTTCATGTTCGTCGACTGGTCTCACCCTGCCGGCCAGATCCATAACCAAGTCCGTACTTTCAGATTCAACCTTTTTGGGCTGCGTGGCCCCTTTGCGAAGATCGATGATGAATGGGTGACCGTACTTCGCACCAGGCTCGAACCAGTAGACGGCCTGCGAGTAGAGTGCGGTGATGGGCCAATTTGGATCACAGACTCGGCGGCCGCAGTGCCAGTCGACCGTTAAGCGCCCATGTCCGGTAAGAAACGGTCCAATGCTTACGATCGACATGAATATAGCAGCAAAGGAGATGTGTGTCTTTTATTCGAGCAGGTAGCCGACCCCCTTCCGACATACCTCGAAAAGGAGAACCCATGACTAGAGCATGGGAAGCGGACCCTTCAGCGACGTTCATTCGACGACTCGGCAGGTCAGCGGTTGAGCTTGACTGCACAGGTGGAGACAGCGGCTGTCCTGACATCTGGGAACTCGATAATGGCGATATAGCTATCATCGGACGAGACCTAACGGACTCCTACGAGTCGCGGCTTCCCGCAAGTGTAAGCGTGGCTCCAGACGAGAAACTGGTCATAATCCCACGCATCATGCTCGTCACAGCAAAGGCGGATATACCGGATGCGTGATCTGCTCGAAGCATCCCCTGGCAGGGAACTCGGTCGCGAGGCCTATCTGAATGACTTCGACAAGTATTTCTGGAGGATAAACAATCACGACTTTTGGAAGCTGGAACGACAGCAATCGTTCCAGGAGCCGGGGGATGACAGTTGGGAGGCATTTGCTGCGAGCGACTGGAAAAAATCTCTTCAGTTGCTCGAGGAGAGGCGTGGTGCACTCCAAGACTATTATCATCGAATCGCTCAGGCCGGTTTCAGAACGTGGCGTGTTCGCGTTGTCGGCGAATCAATAACTCCCTATCTCAAGTGGGAACTCCGCCTTCTTCGGCTGCGCCATGAGTACGGTGGGAGCGTACGCGTTATTGGTGCTGCGGCAGTCCGATCATTGGAGTCGCAAGGCCAACTCCCCGAACTTGTCACTCTCGGCTCAGACGTCATGTATGAAGTGCTATATGACGAACACGGCATCCTCGCAGGGGGCAGACGGTATACGGATCCGTCCTTGATCGAGGCATGCAGGAAGATCATATCTGGACTGTATGCAGTCGGCGAAGATGTGGACAGATTTTTCGATCGCAACCGTGCGGAACTCGAGTTTTCCCACGGTGACCAGGATGACCGATAGGATCGCGCGACATCTTTGGAGACGCCGTCCTCCGCTGATGTGCACGACCAATAGGGAAATAGGAAAGCGATGGGGTGGTCTAAGAGGCCGAACGATGGTGACGATCGGGCCGGCGGTGGCACACGCTCCGAGCTATCGGGTCAAGCGAGTGATGTCGTACAGGCCCGGGATGTACATGGAGGAGTCCACTTCCATGGATCGGACCAGTCGAGAAGGCACGTTCCACGTCAACTGCCTGGTGATGTGAGGAGCTTCGTTAATCGCGTCAGCGAATTGGAACGACTTGAAGGTATCTTGATTCCTGACGGCGATGTTCTCAGGTCGAGCGGAGTCTGTATCATCGCCGGCACCGCTGGCGTAGGAAAAACTGCACTCGCACTGCATTGGGCACACCGGATCAGGGAAAAATACCCCGATGGCCAGCTTTATGTTAATTTGCGCGGATACGATCCAGGCCCACCGATTACAGCCAACGAAGTCTTGGATAGATTTCTGCGTGTTCTCGATGTGCCGGCGGGGGCGATCCCTCCGGATCTCGAGGCGAGATCGGCCATGTACCGCTCCTTGCTGGCAGGCCGCCGGATGCTGGTCCTGCTCGACAATGCCTTCAATGCACCTCAGGTACGGCCGTTGCTTCCTGGTACAGATGTGTCCCTGGTTATCGTGACCAGTAGAAGCCGGCTCTCTGGCCTAGTGGTTCGCGATGGAGCGTATCGAATCACCGTAGACATGCTTGCAGAGCCGGAGGCGTTGGAGCTTATTCGCCGGGTAACCGAAGGCTACCGTGGCAAAGATGATCGCGAGGAGCTCGCCGAGCTGGCCAGATTGTGTGCGCGCCTGCCCTTGGCCTTGCGAATTGCTGCAGAACGGGCCGCTAGTCGCCCGTGGATGCCCTTGCGTGAACTCATCAGAGACCTGCGTGACGAGTCTGCTCTCTGGGATGCTCTTACGGCAGAGAACGGTGATGAGGCCGACGCGGTTCGGTCGGTTTTCGCTTGGTCCTACCGTGCTCTTCCTGCGGCCGTGGCCAGCTTATTCCGACTGCTGGGTTTGCATCCAGGTCCAGAATTCGGCGTACAAGCAGCGGCTGCGATTGCCGGTTGCACGATCAGCCAGGCCCGCCAGATGCTCGACCTGTTGGTAGGGGCGTACCTGCTGGAGCAGATCGCACCTGATCGTTATCAGTTCCATGATCTTATGCGTGCCTATTCTGTCGATCAGGCGGGTGCCGAAGAGAGCATGGAAACCCGGAATGCTGCCTTGGAGCGGTCGATCACGTGGTACCTGTGGTGCGCTGTTCACGCTCAGGAGAAGATAGCTCCTCTTGATCGCAGGGTGAGGATGGACGAGTCATCTTCAGCTGTAGAGGCGATCGCTTTCTCTGATTATTCAGAGGCGCTCCGGTGGTATCAGGCTGAGCTCGCAAACCTGGTGACGGCTGTCCGGGTGGCCGCACAGATTGGATTGGATGACCTAGCGTGGAGGCTCGCCGCCGTCCTGCGCAGTTACTGTATGCGACACAATCCGTTTGATGCCTGGTTCGCCGCGGGGGAAATTGGGCTCAAGGCTGCTCGCCGTGTTGGTGATAGATATGGTGAAGCCGAGATTCTTGATAGCCTCGGGAAGGCGTATGTTCAGTCTCACCGGCTACCTATGGGGGTTGAGCATCATAGAATGGCGCTCGCAGTCCGTCGGGAAATCGGCGACCGACTTGGGGAGGCTATTTCACTAAATTCTCTCGGACTGGTGAATCTTCGCCGCCGCCATCTGCTGGAAGCGTATGCCGACTTCGAGCGGAGCTTAAGCGTGCTTAGGGAATTGGATCAACCTTATTGGGAGTCGACCTTGCTCGCGAATCTGGCTGAGGCAAGCTTCGAACTGTCGCGCCTTGAGGAGGCCGCCGAGTTCGCAGCATTCGCACTTGACGGGTTCCGTCATATGAACAGCCCAGACGGCCAGGGCAACGTACTTCGGATATTGTCAATGATTCATCGTGAGCGGGGGCGTTCCGATCTGGCGCTGGGACATATCCAAGAGGCCCTCTCCATAGCACATGAGCAAAATAATCAGATGTGGGAGGGCTACTGGCTGCTAGAGCTGGGAAAGGTGCAACTCATCTTGAGGCGTCCCGAAGAATCATTGATCGCGTTCCAGCGCTCTGCAAGCATTCAGCGGCGCATGGGTGACCGCAGCCGTGAAGCGCGCGCGCTGGATGGTACTGGCGAGGCATATCGCGAGATTGGGCGTCCTCTTGAGGCACTTGACTTCCATCGGACGGCAGCGGCCATTCACCGGGAGCTTGGCGATCCGTGGCAGTTGGCGATCGCGCTCGAGAACATACTGCTGGCCATCAGGAGTGCCGGGACCGGGGGCGATGTTTCAGTGCACGTGACGGAGATGTTCTCTGTGCTGGAGCAGCTGGATGACCCTCGAGCCCATGCAGCTCGTGACCGTATTGCCGCTGCTCTCGAAGAGGACGGTTGATGCGCCCTTACGAAACGGGTTAGGCGTCGCCGTCCAGGCGGGTGTGGATGCGCAAAGCGCTCCGGCGCCGGCCGTGGTCGACGAGTGTGCTCAGGGTCGCCCTGGAGGACGCCCCTGAGCACGCGGTCTGGTCAGCCCAGTTTGGCGGTGATGGCTCTGGTCATCGCGTCAAGGCCGATCAGGTTGAACGGCCTGCCGAGGGTGCGCATGAGGGAGTTCTCGGAGGGGCGGTAGATGCCGGAGGTGTAACCGTAGGCGCCCGCGTAGGTCCCGATCACGCCACCGTCGGGAGTGGCCTGGCCGAGGTACTGGTACCACTTGCGCCGGTTGGAGGTGAGCTGTGCGGCGGTGTAGATGGTGATGTTGGCGGCCGACGGCTCGGAGCCGCGATAACGGCTCGTCCCCTCGGTGTACTCGTCCGCGAGGCCGCCCATCGAGTGGCCGAGCTCGTGCACCACGACCTGGCCGGAGCTCGCGTTGCCGCCGGAGGCGGTGGCGACCCGGCCGCCGGCGCCGCCGTACTTGGTGCTGTTGCCCAGCGCGATCACGTGGTCGACCGCCGGGGCGTTGGCGGCGTAGGACAGGGCGGTGGACTCGTTCACGCACAGCAGGCGCTCGATCCCGGAGCACCAGAAGCCCATCCCGAGCGCCGTGTTCTTGCTCACGCCCTGGGTGGGGTCGTTGTCGACGCCGGATTGGCTGGAGATGACCTCGACCATCCAGACGTTGAAGGAGTTCTTGTACGTCTTGAACGGCTCGACCGTGGTCATGACGGCCCACTGGCTCGCGACGTGGGCGTGGAACGTGGCGATCTGGGATGAGGTGTAGCCGTCACCGACGAAGACCAGGTCGTAGCGCTGGCCGGTCGGGCCGGTCTGCTGGAGGGCGGTCACGTTCGCCGGCGGTGGCACGGCGAACGGCGAGATCTGTTCCGCGCGTTTCGGGACCTCGACCCGGCTGATGGTTCCGTCGGGGGAGAAGACCTCCACCGACTCTGTCTCGGGGGGTGGGATGGCGGCGGACGCGGGAGCGGAGGCGAGGGCGGTGGCGGCGGTGATCAGCACGCATAAGGCGAGTCTGAGCGAATGGCGCACGAAGTCTCCTGGGGGGTGGACGCGGCGTATTCACTCTCAGCGTGAGCGTTCGTTTCCGCCGACGGAAATCGTTCTTCGGGATAACTCCGCAGCTATGGAAGTTTTCTACGCCGTATCGCCCTTCATCGCGCTCTTGACCGCGTCCAGGAGGCCGGCGGCTCTCAGGTCCGGCACTCCTTCCTGAACGTGGTTCATTACATAGCCGAACGCCAGGCCGGTGGCCGGGTCGGCGAAGCCGATCGATCCGCCGAAACCGGCGAACCCGAAGGCGGTCGGGCTGTACCAGTACGCGTCGGGCGTCGGCAGGCCGAACCCGGTGCCGATCCGGACGGGTACGCGCAGGATGCGATCGATGCCGACGGCCTGTTCCGCGGTCGCCGTGGCCAAGGTGCCGGAGGTGAGGATGCGATGCCCGTCGACCTCGCCGATCAGCGCGGCGTAGAAGCGGGCCAGTGCGCGGGCCGTGCAGATGCCGTTGGTGGAGGGCATCTCGGCGGACTGCTCGTCCGGGTCGTTGTGGTCCAGCGGGGGCGTGACGACGGTCATCGATCGCACAGTCAACGACGTCGGATCGGCGTAGGCCGCCATCATGTCGCGCATGGGCTCGGGAAAAGTCTCCAGGTCGATCGCGGCCAGGGCTTCGAAGTCGGGCGCGGCGGCGATGATGCGGCTGACCCGGTGCTGCTCGGTCTTCGGCAGGCCGATCCACAGGTCCAGGCCGAGCGGTGCGGCGATCTCTTCGGCGAGGAACGTGCCGAGGGTGCGGCCTGTCACCCGGCGGACGACCTCTCCGACCAGCCAGCCGTACGTGAGCCCGTGGTAGCCGTGTTCGGTGCCCGGCTCCCAGGCCGGGCGCTGGGCGGCCAACGCGGCCACCATCGGATCCCAGGCGATCGCCTCCGCCGGGGTGATCGGGTGGTCGATCGTGGGCAGGCCGGCCTGGTGGGTGAGGAGCCAGCGGACGGGGATGCGGTCCTTGCCATTGGCCGCGAACTCCGGCCAGTAGGCGGCGACGGGGGCGTCGAGGTCGAGCTCGCCGCGCTGGGCCAGCAGGTGCGCGCAGGCGGCGACGACGCCCTTGGTCGTGGAGTAGACGACCTGCAGGGTGTCGCGTTCCCAGCGGCGGCCGGTCTGGGGGTCGGCGATTCCGCCCCACAGGTCGACGACCTTCCGGCCGTGCAGGTAGACGCCGACCGCGGCGCCCACCTCCTGGCCGCCGGCCAGGTTGGCGGCGAACGCCTCGCGTACTCCTTCGAATCCGGGTGCTGTGGTTCCGCTGATTTCGGGCATGCGTCATCGCCTTCCGTGCTGTGGGGTGTCGCTGGAGGTGCCGGCCGGTGTCGCCGGACGTGTCAGCGGTGATGCTGGAGGTGCCGGCCGGTGTTGCTGGACGTGTCAGCGGTGATGCTGGAGGTGCCGGCCGGTGTTGCCGGGAGTCAGCCGCGCCACTTCTCGAGGAGCCAGGCGCAGAGCTCCGGCTCGGTCATCTCGGGAAACTCCGCGGTGAACGTGGCGAGTGCGCGCATCGCCTCGTCCCGGTCCAGGCCGCGGATCGCCGCTTGCCGGAGGTAATCCTGACGCGCGGCCGTAGGACGGCCTCCGCCCGCGCCACGGCCCGGCAGGCTTTCGCGCCACCGCACTATCTGGTCAATGCGGTCAGGCCGCCAACCGGGAGCTCCGTCGACCTCGACGTCGGGCTCGGGAAACGGGTGACTCGAATCGCTCGGATAGCGAGCGCGCCACTTGTGCACCGCGTGCCGGGTCACTCCCAGGGCCTCGGCGATGCCGAGCACGCCGAGGTAGTGCTCGGTCATGGCGCACCAACTTGTCTGTCCGGCCTCCTCCGTGGGTCTCATGAATACCACGCCCAAGGCAGAGCCCTCGCGCCGACCAGATGCGTCGAACATCGTCTCTGCCAGAGACGACATTAATGCCGCAAAGGAAACGTCGTCAACAACGAGGACGAAGTTCGTCCCTCGCGGCCGGGGCCAAGCGTCGCCGGGCGTCGTCGAGGGGCATGCCGGGGACCGGTCAGCGGCTGAGTTCGGTCTCCTCGTCGAGCCGGGCCAGCTTGTGCGGGTTGCGGATCGCGTAGATCCGGGTGATCCGGCCGTCCTCGATCACCAGGCTCGCCACCGTGTCCAGTTCGCCGTCGAGGTCGAGCCGCGCCGCCGGCTCGCCGTTGAGCCACATCGGCATCGCCTCGAAAGCGCTGGTCATCCTCGCCCACGAGCTCAGCAGCGGGGCCACCCGGTGGGCACCCTTGATCGGGCGGCGAGCGGCGTCGACCACGCCGCCACCGTCGGACACCACGACCACGTCCGGCGCGAGCACGTCCAGCAGCCCCTGCAGGTCGCCGTCGCGGACCGCGACCAGGAACCGCTGCACGACGGCCTCCCGCTCGGCCCGGCTCACCTTCACTCGGGGTCGCCGCGCGGCCACGTGCTCCCGGGCGCGGTGGGCGATCTGCCGCACCGCCGCCGGCGTCCTGCCGACCGCCTCCGCGATCTCGTCGTACGGGGTCTCGAACACCTCGCGCAGCACGAACACCGCCCGTTCGATGGGGCCCAGGGTCTCCAGCACGGTCAGCATCGCGAGCGAGACGCTCTCGGCGAGCTCGACGTCCTCTGCCACGTCGGGGCTGGTCAGCAGCGGCTCGGGAAGCCACTCACCGATGTACTCCTCGCGCCGCCGCGTCAGCGTGCGCAGCCGGTTGAGCGCCTGCCGGGTGACGGTCCGTACCAGGTAGGCCCGTGCGTCGCGGACGTCCGCCCGGAGCGCGGCGTCGAGTCCCGCCCACCGCAGCCAGGTCTCCTGCACGACGTCCTCGGCGTCGGCGGCGGAGCCGAGCATCTCGTAGGCGACCGTGAACAGCAGGCTGCGGTGGGTGACGAACGGGTCGGCGGTCATGCCCGCGACGCTACGTCGCCGGGTCGAGCCAGGGGCGCCAGGCCGCACGCCGCGGAGAAGCCCTGGGCCTCGATGCCGAGGGCGAAGTTCGTCCGCGCGGTCTGGTTCGCCAGCGCGACCCACGCGGTGAGCTCGACCATCGCCGGCGCCCCGAGCCGCTCGAGCAGCCGAGCGGAGAGCTCGTCGGTGACGGTCGGCGGCGTGTGCGTCATCGCCTCGGCGTACTCCATGACGTCGCGCTCCAGCGGTGTGAAGACGTCCGATTCGCGCCAGCGCGGCACCTCGCGGGCCTTGGCCACGTCCAGCCCCTCGTTGTGCGCCTGGAAATACCCGAAATCGAGGCAGAACGTGCAACCGATCAGGGATGCCGTCGCCATGTGGGCGTAGGACTTCAGGTCCTTGTCGCACGTCTTCCACTTGCCGGCCTTCCGGCCGAGGCCGAGGCTGAACGTGAGCACCGGCCGGTTGTTCCACATCACTCCGAGAGGCTCGGGCACGACGCCGAACATCTTCCTGCTGAACTTCTTCAGTACGGCCCCGTAGACGCCGGTGATCTCAGCCTTGGGAACCCGGGTGCGGCTGCTCATGTCTCTCCTCGTCTCCTGATGTCGGCATGGAGACACCGGCGGGGCCCGATCTGTGACATGTACGGCGGGGGAGCCTCGCCCCAGGGTGGCGATGTAAAGAAAGCTAGACATCGGGTCTGCTTTGTTTTACATTGCCGGTATGGCAGCAGAAGAGAAGAGCGCGTGGATCATGCTGATGGTCTCGGTCGTCGCGTACACGGCGTACCTGGTCGTGGTCCTCGGGCGGGTGGGAGACGGCCCGCTGGCCGAGGTGTCGTACGCGGCGCCGCTGGTGTGGACCATCGGCGGGGCGATCGTGGCCGGGATCGTGCTGAACATCGCGGCCGGCGTCATCGCGCCGAAGGAGGCGCTCCGGAAGGACCAGCGCGATCGGGAGATCAACCAGTTCGGCGAGCACATCGGCCAGTCGTTCGCCGTCATCGGCGGCGTGACGGCGATGGGCCTGGCGGTGGCCGAGTTCGCCCACTTCTGGATCGCGAACGCGATCTACCTTGGGTTCGTGCTGTCGGCCATCCTCGGGTCGATCGCGAAGATCTTCGCCTATCGCAAGGGCTTCCACCAGTGGTGAAGCCGACCCGGGTGACGAACTCGATCCGCTCCCTCCGGTTCGCGCATGGCGAGATGACCCAGGCGGAGCTGGCGGAGCGGATCGGCGTGACCCGGCAGACCGTCATCGCCATCGAGCAGGGCCGCTACTCGCCCTCGCTGGAGATGGCCTTCCAGATCGCCAGAGTGTTCGGCGTCCCGCTCGACGACGTCTTCCAGTATCCGGACAGTCAGGAGGAGGCACCATGAAGGCAATCATCCAAGACAGGTACGGTTCGCCCGACGTACTGAGATTAGAGGACATCGACCGGCCGACTCCGGGGGACGACGACGTGCTCGTGGAGGTGTACGCGGCGGGGGTCGAACAGGGCGTCGCCCACCTCATGACCGGCCTGCCGTACCTGGTCCGACTGGCCTTCGGGCTCCGCGCGCCCCGAGGTCGCGTCCGGGGCCGCGAGCTCGCCGGGCGCGTCGAAGCGGTCGGGAAGAACGTGACCCGCTTCCGGCCGGGCGACGAGGTCTTCGGCATGGGCGAGGGCACCTTCGCCGCGTACGCCTGCGCCCGCGAGCGCAAGCTCGCCCGCAAGCCGGCGAACCTCACGTTCGAGCAGGCCGCGGCCGTCACCATCTCGGCGACCACCGCCCTCCTGGGGATCCACGACATCGGCCAGGTCAAGCCCGGCCAGCAGGTGCTCGTCACCGGAGCCGGAGGGGGCGTGGGGACGTTCGCGGTGCAGCTGGCCAAGGCGTCCGGCGCCGAGGTCACCGGCGTGTGCGGCACGGCCAAGGCGGAGCTGGTCCGGTCGATCGGCGCCGACCACGTCATCGACTACACGCGCGAGGACTTCACGAACGGCGGGCGCCGCTACGACGTCATCTTCGACCTGGCCGGCAACCGCCCGGTGGCCCGCCTGCGGCACTGCCTCACGCCTCACGGCACTCTCGTCCTCGGCGGCGGCGAGGGCGGCGGGCGGTGGCTCGGCGGCATGGAACGTTCCCTCGGCGCGATCCTGCTGTCGCCGTTCGTCGGCCAGCGGCTCCGCTGGCTGCTGGCGGGCGAGCGCAGCGAGGATCTCGAACGCCTGAGAGAGCTCGCCGAGGCCGGCACGATCACGCCGGTCATCGGCGGGACGTATCCGCTGAGCGAAGCCCCCGAGGCCCTGCGGCAACTGGCCGCCGGCCAGGCACACGGAAAGCTGGTCATCACCGTGCGAGAGTGAGCGGCGCGCGGACGGACGACTTCGACGGTCGAGAAGCTGGACCAGATCCTGCCGGTGGCGCTCCGCAGGCGTCCTCTACGGCTGAACGCCCGTGTTTCCGCCAACCCGTACGACCTCGATCCCGTCGAGCCGGTCGTCGCCGAGCCGGACGCCCGTCAGTCCTGAGCCGGACAGGGCTCCTTGATGGCCGGGAGGTGCCAGGGGAGGATCACCGGTTCGGTGGGATGGTCGCCCATGAGGAGGCGTTCGAGCAGGTCGGCCAGGTCGAGGGGGATGACGCGTTCGCCGGTGGCCCGGAGCTCCGGCAGGGTCCACCAGCGGAACGTGTCGAGCAGGGAGCGTTCGAGCTGTTCCATGGCGGAGACGTCCACGGTCAGCTCGGGGACGCGCAGGAAGAAGTAGGAATCGTACGCGTGGAACAGCCGGTCGTCGTCCCTGACCCAGTGGCCGGAGCTGACGGCGACGACGGGGCCGAAGTCGTCGGGGGCGACCACGTGCCCGGTCTCCTCACGCAGTTCGCGGGCCGCTGCCACGGGAAGTGCCTCGCCGGGCTGGACACCGCCGCCCGGCGTGAACCAGGCCAGGTCAGGTTTCTTGGTGGGACCCTGGCCGCGAAACAGGAAGACCCGGTCACGGTCGTCGACCATCAGGACGCGGGCGGTGGGGCGGGAGATCGCTTCGGGCATGATCACGAGCCTAGTCGCCCGCCCTCCTGGGGCGCCTACAGCCAGCTGGCCCGGACGCTGTCCGCCTTGCCGTCGGGCGCCTGGCCGAGCTCTCCCTTGCGCACCCTGGTGAGCAGGCGTTCGACGCTGTCGATGATCTCGGGGGCGGACGCGCGCAGCTCGGCCACGTCGGCGGCGATCAGGTCGTCGCGCTCGATCCCGGCCCGGTCCAGCACGCCGTCCAGGTCGGTCAGCCGGGCGGCCAGCCAGCCGATCGGGTCGCCGGACAGCTCCCTCTCGAACACGCGGGAGCCCGGCTCCCAGCCGGTGAAGGTGGGGTGGTGGTGGGTGCGGTCGAAGCTGCCGGGCTGCCCGGCGACCGACTCCAGCAGGTCGACGCGCCAGACGGGCTGGTCGACCTCGATGGGGCGGGCCGAGTAGATGGATCCCTTCAGCTGCCCTTGCCGGAGCATCCGCACTTCGAGACGTACGCCGCGCTCGGGTCCCTCCTGGCCCTTGTCCGGCTCGGGGTCCACGAAGTAGAGGTCGCTGACGACCACGCCGATGCGCTCGAAGCCGAAGACGTAAAGCACAACAAACCCTCCCATTTCGGATGTCTTTCTCGCAGTATGAACACCCCGGAGATCGGCTTCAATCCGCGTCCGGAGATTGCGGCCGTCAGTCCACGAACTCCACCAGAGCCCGGTTGACCTGTTCGGGATGGGTCCAGCCGATGTTGTGCGGGCCGCCCTCGACGACCTCGAACCGCAGGTTCCTGACGAACTCGCCCAGCCGCCTGCCCGTGGACTCGATCGGCAGGATGCGGTCCTCGTCGCCCTGGACGGCCAGCACCGGCACGTCGAATCTGGCCAGGTCCGCGCGGAAGTCCGTGCCCCACGCCGGGACACAGTCGTAGGTGCCCTTGGCCGATGCCGCCGCGGCCACGTTCCAGCTCGCCTGCCACGCCTCCGCGCTGATCCGCTCGCCGCCGAGAACGTCCACGTTGTAGAAGTCGTCGAGGAACGTCTTCAGGTAGGCGAACCGGTCGTCGGCGATGGACTTCTGGATGCCGTCCAGCACGCTCGGGTCGATGCCGCCGTGCTCGTCGACCAGGTACGGCTGGAGCGGCGCGAGCAGCACCGCCTTGCGGGCCCGGCCGGAGCCGTACGTGCCGAGGTAGCGGGTGACCTCGCCGGTGCCCATGGAGAAGCCGACCAGGACGACGTCGCGCAGGTCGAGCCGCTCCATCAGAATGTTGAGGTCGGCGGCCAAGGTGTCGTAGTCGTAGCCCGTGGCCGGTTTGCTGGATCGGCCGAAGCCGCGCCGGTCGTAGGCGATGACGCGGTGGCCGGCGGCCAGCATGGGCGGCACCTGCTTCTCCCACGAGTGGCAGTCCAGCGGGAAGCCGTGGATCAGCACGACGGGCGTGCCGCTGCCGTGGTCCTCGTAGTAGATCTCGATGGGTCCGGAGTTCTCCTGGCCGGTCGTGATGTAAGGCATGTGGTGTCTCCCCCGAAGTGACGCTCAAACAGCATGAATGCCCCTTGACGAGGATGAACACGCCTCCGACCGTAAGAGTCAGAGGTGGCGGACCACTCTGGCCGGGACGCCCACGGCCACCACGCCGCCAGGGAGGTCGCCGGTGACGACGGCGCCCGCGCCGATGACGGTGTCGTCGCCGATGGTGACTCCGGCCAGCACGATCGCGCCGCCGCCGAGCCAGACGTTGTCGCCGATCACGATCGGCTCGGCCGCCTCCAGCCTGGCGCGCCGCTGCGCCGGGTCCAGCGGGTGGGTGGGGGTGAGCAACTGGACGTGCGGGCCGATCTGCACGTCGGCGCCGATCGTGATGGGCGCCACGTCCAGGGCGGTCAGGCCGTAGTTGGCGAACGTGCCCTCGCCGACCGTGATGTGCGAGCCGTAGTCGACGTACAGGGGCGGCTTGATGTGCGCGGTGGGCGCGATCGAGCCGAGCAACTCCTCCAGGATGGGATGCGCGGCGCCGGGGTCGACCGCGTAGACCTCGCCGTAGCGGTGCGCCAGCGCGACCGCGCGCCTGGCGGCGGCGTCGAGCTCGGGGTCGTCGGCGATGTAGAGGTCACCGGCCAGCATGCGCTCGCGGTTGGTACGCGGGTCTCCGGCGAAGAAGTCAACCATAGGGCCGAACGTACGCTTTCCCCCGGAAACGGTCGTGGATGCCGCGCCCGGTGTGGAGTGTCCCCATGTGTCGGGGCCGCCAGAGGTGCTCGGTGAGGCCGGGCCAAGCTCGCCGGATCGCGACCCTTGACCTTGATCGGCGCAAAGGAGTGATCTTCGGGGGAGTCTTTCCAGCAGCGCCGGACCCGATGTGGAGGGATTTTGGATCCGTTCGACCGTCTTCGTACCGCCAAGGGAGAGGTTCTCCCCGTTTCCGCGTACCGGAGGGAGTTCGGGGAGGTGTACGCCGCGTCACGCGGCGTCGTCTGGAAACTGGAGCGGGCACATGACTTCCACGAGCCGGACGTGCCGAGCTGGCGGGCCATGATGGACGGCGACTGGGACCTCTCGATGCGCCTGATGGCCGAGATGTGCGAGCCCCTGCGGCAGCTCTACGCCGCTCCGCCCGAGTTCCGGAGGCTGCGCGTCGTCGACACCCCGATCACGCCCTACCTGCAGTGGGAGATCAACGGCCTGGCGATGCGGGTGGCGGCCGGCGAGCAGATCAGGGCCCTGCCGGCCGCCGCCGTACGCGATCTCGAAACCACCGCCCCACTGCCCGAGCTGGTCGTCTTCACCACCTCGCTCTGCTACGAGGTCCGCTACGACGGCATCGGCGGCCACACCGGAGCCCGCCGGGTGACCGACCCCGACGCGATCGGCCCCGCCCTGAACGCGCTCATCGGCCTCTACGGCCGGGCCGAGGACCTGATCGCCTACCACGAGCGGGAGGTCAGCGCAGGTGCGCCGCGACTGTGCGGGGCTCAGTCGGGGGGGACACTTAGTGGCCGTCCGCGGGCTCGGCGAGCCCGCACCACTCGATCGCGGCCAGCGCGTACGTCTTCGCCGACTGCACGAGCTGGGCGATCTCGACGTACTCGTTCTCCGCGTGGGCCGTGTCGGGGATGGCGTTCCGCGCCTGTTTTGCGACGGACTGTCACGTTCGTCATTGAAACGTACGTTGCATCTGTGTGCCAAGGGTAGGTGTGTAAATGTCTGTTACACACTGTGTTCGGCTTCGACGTGCTGATCAGGTAAACGCCGATCAGCTCGGCGGTACCGGACTGGGAGGAGAGAGTGCCGATGGCGACGGGGACCGTCTTTGTGGCGACCTGTGACCTCGCGGGACAGGTTCGGGGGCGAGCCACCCCGGCGGCCCGGCTGGAGCACACGCTGCGCACCGGTGTGGGCTGGGTCCCCGCCAACCTGGCGGTGAACTGCTTCGGCGAACTGGTCGAGGACAACGTCTTCGGCTCGGTGGGAGACCTGCGGCTGATCCCCGACCCTGCCACGGCCATCGACCTCCCGGCCGACGACCGGACGCCCGGCACCCGGCTCTACCTCGCCGACCAGACCGGCCTCGACGGCTCCCGCTGGCCCGGCTGTCCGCGCGGGTTCCTCGCCGCCGCCCTCGAAGACCTCAGGGAGACCGCCGGGCTGGAGGTGCACGCCTCCTTCGAGCACGAGTTCGTGCTCCAGGACCAGGGCGACCGGCCGCCGTTCTCGTTCCAGCGGCTACGCGGCGCCGAGCCGTTCGGCACCGACCTGGTCGCGCTGCTGGAGACGACCGGGCTGGAGCCGGAGAGCTGGCTGCCCGAGTTCGGCGACGGCCAGTTCGGGATCACGCTGCGCCCGGCAGCCGGCATGGCCGCCGCCGACCGGGCCGTCCTGCTGCGCGAGCTGGTGCGCGACCTCGCCCACCGCAGGGGACACCGGGCCACCTTCGTCCCGATCGCCGCCCCCGACGGCGTCGGCAACGGCGTCCACGTGCACTTCTCGCTCCGGCGGGTCGGCGGCGGCCCCGTCATGTACGACGGCGACGCCCCCGGCAGGCTGTCGTCGACCGCGGCCAGGTTCGCCGCCGGAATCCTGCGGCACGCCGGCGCCGTGGTCGCCGTCACCGCGCCCAACCCGTCGTCCTACTTCAGGCTCACCCCGCACCGGTGGAGCGCCGGCGGCGTCTTCCTCGCCGAACGCGACCGCGAGGCCCTGCTGCGCATCGCCCCCACGGTCGAGATCGGCGGCGCCGACCCGGCGGCCCAGTCGCACCTCGAATACCGGGCCGCCGACGCCACGGCCAACCCGTGGCTGGTGCTGGGCGTCCTCGTACGGGCCGGACTCGCCGGGCTGGCCGGCGACGAGCCCGCCAGGGTGTGGCCGGAGACCAGCACCGAGGCCGACCTGGCCGGGGAGCCCCCGCTGCCCGGATCCCTGCCGGAGGCGCTCGCCGCGCTGGAGGCCGACGAGGCCGCCCGCGGCTGGTTCCCCCACGAGCTGCTCCACACGTTCCTCACGGTGCGACGGGCCGAGCTGGCCACCGTCGACGGCCTGCCCATCCACGAGATCTGCCGGAAGGTCGCAGATGTCTACTGAGAGCAGCGGCCTGGAGGCCGCGCTCGCCGAGCTCCCCCTGGTCGACCACCACGTGCACGGCGCCTCGGCCGACGACCTCGACCGGGCCACGTTCGAGACGCTGGTGACCGAGTCGGACCGGCCGATCCCGGCGTACATGACTCAGTTCGACTCCCAGATCGGCTTCGCGCTCCGGCGGTGGTGCGCACCCGTCCTCGGGCTGCCCGCCCACGCCTCGCCCGAGGACTATCTCGCCCGCCGCGCCGAGCTGGGCGCGGCCGAGGTCAACCGGCTGCTGCTGGCCGCGAGCGGCGTAGGCCGCTACCTGGTGGAGACCGGCTACCGGGGCGACGCCGTGCTCGACCCCGCCGGGATGGCCGCCGTCTCGGGCCGTCCCGCGCACGAGGTCGTCCGCCTCGAACGGGTGCTGGAGGAGACCGCCGCGTCCGGCGTCTCGGCCGCCGACCTGCCCGGACGCTTCCGCGAGGAGCTGACCCGCCGCATCGCGGGCGCGGTGGGGCTGAAGAGCATCATCGCCTACCGGCACGGCTTCGCCTTCGACCCCGAGCCGCCCGGAGATCGGGAGGTCGTCGAGGCCGCGGGCCGCTGGCTGGCCGCCGGCGAGACGAGCGGCGAGTGGCGGGTGGACGACCCGGTGCTGCTGCGCCTCGCCCTCTGGGCGGGCGTGGAGCACGGCCTGCCGCTGCAACTACACGTCGGCTACGGCGACCCCGACGTCGAGCTGCGGCTGACCGACCCGCTGCTGCTCACCCGCTGGCTCAAACTGGTCGAGCCGCACGGCGTGGACGTCATGCTGCTGCACTGCTATCCCTACCACCGCAACGCCGGCTACCTGGCGCAGGTGTTCCCGCACGTCTACTTCGACGTCGGCCTCGGCGTCAACTACACCGGCAGCCGCTCCGACGCCCTGATCGCCGAGTCGTTGGAACTGGCCCCGTTCGCCAAGATCCTGTTCTCGTCCGACGCCTGGGGGCCCGCCGAGCTGCACTTCCTGGGAGCCCACCTGTTCCGCCGGGGGCTCGGCCGGGCGCTGCGCCGCTGGGTAGACGCCGGAGAGTGGACCGAGGCCGATGCGATCCGGGTGGCGACCATGATCGGCGCCGGCAACGCCCTGCGCGTCTACGGCCTGGAAGAAGGCGGCGGCCCGCGCGGCGGGGTCTCTCACGGCTACGGCCCCCGACAGGTTCGATGACCTGCTCAAAGGGGACATCCGGGGATGCCGACCGGATCCGCATCGCAGGCAGGGGGAGCGCCATGACCACCATGATCAAGGAGACGCACGCCGCCATGGTGTTCCTGCTCGGCGAGCGCGCGTACAAGATGAAGAAGCCGGTGAACCTCGGTTTCCTCGACTTCTCGACCGTGCGGGCCCGGGAGGCGGCGTGCCGGCGGGAGGTCGAGCTCAACCGCAGGCTGGCGCCCGACGTCTACGAAGGGGTGGCCGACGTGCTCGGCCCCGACGGCCAGGTCTGTGAGCATCTGGTGGTCATGCGCCAGATGCCCGGCGAGCGGCGGCTGGCCACCCTCGTGCGGTCGGGCGCGCACGTGGAGGACCAGCTGCGCGGCATCGCGCGCCAGCTCGCCGGGCTGCACGCCAAGTCCCGGCACGGCCCCGACCTCGATCGCGAAGGCAGCCGGGAGGCGCTGCACGCCCGATGGACCGCGAGCTTCTCGCAGGTGCGCGGCCTGCCCGGCGGCACGATCCCGGCCGAGACGCTCGACGAGATCGAGCGGCTCACGCTCCGCTTCCTCGACGGCAGAGAGCCCCTCTTCGCCGCCCGCATCGCCGCGCGGCGCATCGTCGACGGCCACGGCGACCTGATGGCCGAGGACATCTTCTGCCTGGAGGACGGCCCCCGGATCCTCGACTGCCTGGAGTTCGACGAACGCCTGCGCTACGTCGACGGCCTGGACGACGCGGCCTTCCTGGCCATGGACCTCGAACGGCTGGGCGCGCCCCGGCTGTCCGAGCTGTTCCTGCGCCGCTACGTCGAGTTCTCCGGCGACCCCGCGCCGCCCACGCTGTGGCACCACTACGTCGCCTACCGCGCGTTCGTCCGGGCCAAGGTCGCCTGCCTGCGCCACTGGCAGGGCGACGTCGACGCCGGCTGGGAGGCACGGCGGCTGGCCGAGCTGACCCTGCGCCACCTGCGCGCGGGCGCGGTCACCATGGTCGTCGTCGGTGGCTCGCCCGGCACCGGCAAGTCGACCCTGAGCGGCGGCATCGCCGACCGGCTCGGCTACACGGTGCTGCGCAGCGACCGCATCCGCAAGGAACTGGCCGGGTTCGACCCCCTCGAGTCCGCGCGCGCGCCGTACCAGCAGGGGATCTACGACCAGGCGCACACCGAGCGCACCTACACCGAGCTGCTGTCGCGCGCCGAGACGCTGCTCGGCCTGGGCGAGCCGGTCGTCCTCGACGCGTCGTGGACCGACGAGCGGCACCGGGACCTGGCCGCGCGGGTGGCCGCCCGCACGTCGAGCACCCTGGTCACGCTGCGCTGCACGGTCATGCCGCAGATCGCCGCCGAACGCCTCGCCAGGCGAGGTACCGGCCTCGCCGACGCCGACGAGGCCATCGGCGCCGCCATGGCGGCCACCGCGGTGCCCTGGCCGGACGCGACCGAGATCGACACCGGGGTCGCGCCGGAGCAGGCGCTCGAACGCGCCCTGACTGCCGTCCACCCGTCCGAGGGCGAGTCCTGGAGGTTCCGGCGCCCGCAGATCGAGCCCGGCTGACCCGCCGCTACACCTCGCGCCGACGCTGCCAGTGCTGGTTGTACAGGTTCCAGGCCGCGTCCCACGCGGCCAGGCGGCGCCGGTCGAGCACCCACCGGAGGGCGGCGAACGCGCCCGCGCACAGCAGCGCGGTCACCAGCACCACCAGCCCGCTCGTCGTGACCGCTCGGATCCGGATCTGCGTCCCGCTCAGCGGCGGAGACGCGGGAGCCCCGCCGCCGTCCAGCCACACCGGAACCGTGGCTCCGGCCCTGGTCAGGGCCGGAGCCGGCACCAGCCCCGTCCGCGCCTCACCCGTCCGGGTCGTCCACCGCGCCTTCACCGACACTTCGGGCGCGGCGCCGTCCCACCCGAGCCGGCCGCCGGTCGGCGCGTCCTCCAGCAGCGTCGCCTCCACCTGCCGGCTCGTGCTCGCCTCGCGCGCGTTCGTCTCGTACGAGTGCCGCCCCGCCAGCACCGCCGGCCAGAGGCTGACCAGCACCAGCAGCACCGCCACCACGCCTCCGCTCGTCTCCAGCCGGTCGGCGCGGCGGCGCAGTGGATTGCCGTCCAACCGGTGCCTGCGCACCCGGGACCTCACGGAACACACCACGGAGCGGATCGCGGCCTTCATCTCGCACCTCCCTCGCCAGGCTCCCCTTTCTCTCGCGAGCCGGGCCAGAGTCGTAAGCCCCGCCCGATCAGGGACCTTCGGCAGGGCCGCGGCCAAGGCCCGACGAGGTCCAAAGTCCCTGCGGGGCAGGCCCTACGGCACTGCACCGGAGCCGCCGGACACGATGTGATCGTGGTGTGAGAAAGACGCTGATCTAGCACTGAAAGGGGGCCGTCATGGCCACCACGATCACCAGGCCCGTCATGGCAGCCGACACCGGCACCGCGGCGCGCCGCCCCGTTGACTACGTCTGGGCCATCGCCCGGATCTCGCTCGGCTGGGTCTTCCTGTGGGCGTTCCTGGACAAGACCTTCGGCTGGGGCTTCGCCACTCCGGCCGAGCGGGCCTGGGTCGCGGGTGGCAGCCCGACGACCGGCTTCCTCAAGGGCACCGGCGAGAACGCGCTCGGCGGCTTCTTCGGCTCGCTGGCCGGACAGGTCTGGGTGGACTGGCTGTTCATGCTCGGCCTGCTCGGCATCGGCACCGCGCTCATCCTCGGAGTCGGCCTGCGGATCGCCGCCGCAACCGGCAGCCTCCTGATGGTCATGATGTGGGCGGCGGCCCTGCCCCTGACCACCAACCCCTTCATGGACGACCACATCATCTACGCGATCGTGATGGTCGGCCTGGCCCTCGGCGGCGCCGGCACCACGCTCGGCCTGGGCAAGCTGCCGATCGTCCAGCGCAACCCGTACCTCAAGTGATCGGCCCCGCCGATGCCCACCCTCCCGGTGGGCATCGGACCGCACCCGCGACGCCCCGACCCTGACCCAGGGACGGGGCGTTTCGCCGTGTCCGATCGGACGGGTGCGCCGCTCAGACCGCGCGCTTGGCCACGGTGAGCAGGACGGCGGAGTCCTCCAGGGCCTCCAGGCTGTGGCGTTCCTCCGGGATCTCCAGGAGGTCACCGGCCAGGCCGTCGCGCGTCTCGTCGCCGCCGCGCAGCCGTACCCGTCCGCGCAGCACCAGCAGCGTGGCCTCGCCCGGGTTCTCGTGCTCGGCCAGCGACGTGCCGGCCGTCAGGACGAGGAGCGTCTGACGGAGGGCGCGTTCGTGGCCGCCGTAGAGGGTCTCGGCGCTGCGCCCCGACGTGGCCGCCGCGGCACGCTCCATGTGGTCCAGTACGAGCGCGTCCAAAGGGATCTTCCGCATGTTCACGAGTCTGCACCACCTTCCGGCCGATCACCGCACCCAGGTCCCGCGTTTCACCTCCCCGGCCGCCAGATGTCGTGAACGCCAGGAGTCGTGAACGCCAGGAGTTGTGAAGGCCGGGCTCAGCGCCGCCGGCGGCCCCGCTTGTCCTGCTGCTGCTCGGTGCGCTGCCGACGACGGCGTCCAAGAAACCAGGCCAGCCCGACGACGGCCAGGCCGATGGGGGTACGCGCCAGCCAGCGCGCTACGACGACTTCGAGGAAGTTTTTCATGGAGATCTCCTCTGCCCCGCTGAGAGGCGGGTAAAGATGGCCGAACATCCGCCACCTGCCCACGCGAAGCCGACGGTCCGCCACCAGCGCCACTTCCCACGATGGCGCTGGTGACCACCCAGCTCGGCCGACGCCCGCGGACGCGCGGGTCCTGGCCGCTCATGTGGCGCCCGGCGATGGCGTCAGACGAACGACGCGGAGGTGTCACCGGCCGGAGAGGGCGGCTCCTGAGGAGCGAGCGTCCTCGTCCAGCCGGGTGCCGGCGTCGCACGTGTGTCCCACTGGGAGGTGGTACGTCGCCACGAACCGTCGAGCTCGGCGGCGGCCTGGGGATGGCCGTTGGCGTCGGCCCGGTGAAACCAGTTCGTGGCCGCCCGGTGCTCGCCCTTGAGCTGGTGAGCCCGCGCGAGCTGGTAGGCGGCCTCGGCATGGCCGTTGACGCCGGACAGCCGGAAGAAGAACATCGCGACGCTGAGCTGCCTCCATCGGTAGTCGCAGCCGTAGACGTAGGCCAGCTCGGCCGCCTGCCGCCGCCCCGGCTGACCGACCAGCTCGGGAACGTCACGGTGACCCGCTTCGCCGGCCCGGCGCAGCCACTGACGCGCTTCGTCGGGCCAGCCCCTCAGCAGGGCGATCACCGCCAGGCGCAGGCAGTCGCGCCCGTCGCCCACCTCGCACTCGCGCAGCAGGCGGGTGCCGGTCCTGCCGTACACCCGAAGCTCGTGTTCCCTGTTCGAAGGCAGCGGTGGTGGGACGTCTCCGTTCTCCGGCCGTTCCTCTGGATCTGACGCGTCCGGCGGATTCGGCTGGGTCTCACGGGCGGCCAGCCATCGCTCGTTCCAGGCCTTTGGGTCGCCCAAGTCCCCCACATCCAGGCCGGTCTCTTCGGCGGCCGTCCTGCAGGCGGTGACGAAGGAGTACACCCACGCCCAGTCGGGCACCTTCTTCCGTTTGCCGGTCAGGATGTCGTGGGTGGTGCTTTCCGCCAGGTCTCTCTTGCCGCATCTCGATATCTTTCGCAGTTCGGACAGCGGTGGTGAGCCGGCCAGCGTGAGTAATTCGTTCAGTTGGTTGACGAAAGCGCATAGCGCCGCAACGCGAAGTTGTTCAGCCATCGCCCCTTGCCGAAAATGAGTGATCTTTGTTGTATGCCGAGTGGCGCAAGTCATATTGGCATCATCTGACCCGCAACTGGGGGAGATCTCGTATTCCGCCTCGTCCGGGATCAGTCGGTGGTTGTCCCACCTTTCGTACCCGGACACATCCGAAGATGATCAGGGCGATCCAGGATGAATGCGGACGGTTCCGGATGAAGTCGAGGTCGGTCGGGGCGTCCCGGAAAAGTCAGAAGTGGCTGATGGTGCGCTTTGTCGATATAGACAGGCATTTGCTCCGAGATCATCCGAAGACGCATGAAGCGCTGGCGGGCGTGCCACGGCCACCGCATCCTTGAGCGCATCCCGAACGCCGACGATGGAGACGAGACAGTTTATGCAGTGCGCCGATCCCGCCCCGCACACCTTCATTCGCGTCACCTGCGACCAGCGGCCGGACCCGGCCTCTCGGGTACGCGAAGACGACCAGTTGCTGACCCTGCTGGTGACGGCCTGGGCATTGACCACAGGACGCGTACCCCCGACCGGCCCGGCCGACCAGCTCACCGTCGACGAGCTGATCACCTTCTGGGCTGACGACCAGACCATCGCCGGCGACTCGCCGGCCCGTTTCTAGGAATGGATCGCGATGCTCTCTCTGCCTGGACTCCTCGTGCTCACCATCGCCGCGCTGACAGCGGCGATCGCCTGTGCTCTCACGCTGGCCACCGGCGTCTCGTGGCCGACGGCTCTGCTCAGCGGCGGAGCCGCCGGTGGGGTCGCCCTGGGCGTGGTGCCCCGGTTGCTCGGCGGCGACGACGATTAGCGCCGCGGGCGGAAGACGACCGGGTCGCGACCGCGCGGAGGACCGGGGAAAACCGATGGGAAACTGTCGGACGCCGGTGATAGAAAACAGTTTCGACCTACGTTCATCTGCGGCCGGGGGGCTCGCCGTGACCACCAGCAGTTCGGAGTTCTCCGTTTCCGGTCCGCGCTACAACGGGCGCGGTCCGGTGCGCTGGATCTGGTCCCATCTGCGCCGCCACCCGCTCCACCTGGTCGGTTTCCTCGGCGGGTCGCTCGTCATGGTGGTGCTCAACGCCTTGGTCCCCCAGCTCACCGGCGAGGCCTTCGACGCCGTGCTGGGAGAGCGGGGTGAGCCGGGCGCCGTGCTGGGCCTGCTCGCCCTGGCGCTGCTGGCGATCGTGTCGGCCCGCGGGCTGTTCGATCTCGCCGCCCGGCTGTCGAGCGAGGTCCTGGCCAAGCGGTTGGAGCGGGACGCCCGCGACGAGCTCTACGTGAGCCTGCTGGGCAAGAGTCAGACCTTCCACAACCGGCAGCGGGTGGGCGACCTGATGGCCCGCGCCGCCAACGACATCCGCCAGCTCTCCATCATGATCACTCCGGGGGTCGACCTGATCGTCGACTCCGGCCTCACCGGCCTGGTGCCGCTCTTCTTCATCGGTGCGATCGACCCGCGGCTGCTGCTGGTGCCCGGCGTCTTCGCGGTCACCTTCGTGATCGCGCTCTGGCATTACATGCGCCAGCTCAACCCGGTGGCCACCGGCATGCGCGAGCAGTTCGGCGATCTCAACGCGGGCCTCAACCAGGCCGTGCGCGGCATCGAGGTGATCAAGGTGACCGCGCAGGAGGAGCAGGAGCGGCGGCGGTTCCGCTCCTACGCGCGCGGCTACCGCGACTCGTTCGTCCGCAACGGCCTCGTCCAGGCCCGCTATCTGCCCACCCTGCTGTTCGCGTTCGCGATGGCCGGAGCACTGTGGCACGCCCTCCACCTCCAGGCGGCGGGGGCGATCACCATCGGCGAGCTGGTGGCCTTCATGGGCCTCATGGGCATGATGGGCTTCCCGACGCAGATCTCGATCTTCACGTTCTCGCTGGTCCAGCTCGGCATCGTGTCCTCCCGCCGGATCCTTCACATCGTCAACGCCGAGACCGAGCTGGAGCAGCGGGCCGAGGGCCACGCCGCGCCCATCACCGGCGAGATCGTCTTCGACGACGTGACGTTCGGCTACGGAGAGGGCGACCCGGTGCTGCGCGGGGTGACGTTCACCGTGCGGCCGGGCGAGACGGTGGCGATCGTCGGCGAGACGGGCTCCGGCAAGAGCACGCTGACCAAGCTGGTGCCCCGCATCTACGACGTGACCTCGGGCCGGATCCTGGTCGACGGCATCGACGTGCGCGACTGGGACCTCGACTCGCTGCGTTCGCAGATCTCCACCATCGAGCAGGACATCGTGCTCTTCTCCCGCTCCGTCGCCGCCAACATCGCCTTCAGCCTCGGCCAGCGGGCCGATCGCGAGGCCGTGGTCAGGGCGGCCGAGGACGCGCAGGCCGCCGAGTTCATCGCCGAGCTCGACGACGGCTACGACACGGTCATCGGCGAGCGCGGTGTCACCCTGTCGGGCGGCCAGCGCCAGCGTCTGGCCATCGCGCGGGCGTTGCTGACCGACCCGGCGATCCTCGTGCTCGACGACTCGACCAGCGCCGTCGACTCCGCCACCGAGGACCGGATCCAGCAGGCGATCGGCCGCATCCTCGACGGGCGCACCACACTGCTGATCACCCATCGCCTCTCCCAGATCCGCTGGGCCGACAAGGTCCTGCTGCTGCGGCGCGGCGAGCTGGTCGACTACGGCACCCACGACGAGCTGATCGAGCGCAGCCGCCTCTACCAGCGGATCTTCGCCCACTATGACGAGGTCGCGGACCCGGCCGAGGAGCCCGTACCAGCGGCTTGTCAGGACCTGGCCGAGCCGCCGGTCCTGGCGAGCGAGCAAGGAGGGACGCGCTGATGGGCTTCGTCATGGACGGCCTCGACGCCGAAGACTACGACCGCACCTATGACGACCGCGACCTGCTGCGCCGGATCCTGTCCTACTTCCGGCCGAAGCTCGGGTCGATGCTCCTGGTGGCCGTCATGATCGTGCTGGTCTCGGCGACCCAGGCGGCCATGCCGCTGCTGGCCAGCTGGGGCGTCGACGCGATCGCCGACGGCACGATCGCCGAGGTGGGGTGGCAGCTCACGGCGGGCATCCTGCTCGCCGGGGCGCTCGGCTGGCTGTTCACCTTCTTCCGGCAGTGGCACAGCGCGAGGGTCACCGGTGATGTCGTGCTCCGCCTGCGCGAGGACGCGTTCGACGCCGTGCTCGAACGCGACCTGTCCTTCTACGACGAGACCCCGTCCGGCAAGATCGTCAGCCGGGTGACCTCCGACACCGACGACTTCGCCACCGTGTCCACGCTCACGATGGACCTGATCAGCCAGGTGCTGATGGTGGGGTTCGTCACGGTTCTGCTGTTCCTGCGGAGCGTCGAGCTCGCCCTGCTGACCCTGCTGGTGGTGCCGGTCGTGGTGGGCATCGCGCTGCTCTTCCGGCGGCTGGCCCGCGTCAGCACCCGCAGGGCGCAGCGCTCGCTGAGCCGGGTCAACGCCAACCTGCAGGAGACCATGGGCGGCATCGCCGTGGCCAAGAACTTCCGGCAGGAGCGGCAGGTCTACGACGAGTTCCGGCCCATCAACCAGCAGAGCTACCGGGTGACCCTCAGGCAGGGGTTCGTCTTCTCCGCCATCTTCCCGGTGCTCTTCCTCGTGTCCGGGCTCGCCACCGTCGCGCTGGTCCAGCTGGGCGGCACGTCGGTGCTCGGGGGCGGCCTATCGGCCGGCGACTGGTACCTCTTCCTGCAGGGGGTGTCGCTCTTCTGGTTTCCGCTGACGTCCATCGCCGCCTTCTGGTCGCAGTTCCAGCAGGGCCTGTCGGCGTCCGAGCGGGTCTTCGCCCTGATCGACGCCCAGCCGCGCGTCGTCCAGACGGACGCGCGGGCTCCCGGCAGGCTGGCGGGCCGCATCGAGTTCCAGCACGTCACCTTCGGCTACGACGCCGCCAGCCCCGTGCTCCGTGACTTCGACCTGCTCATCGAGGCAGGCGAGTCCGTGGCCCTCGTCGGCCACACCGGTGCGGGCAAGTCCACGCTCAGCAAGCTGATCACCCGGTTCTACGAGTTCCAGGAAGGCAGCCTGCTGATCGACGGCCGCGACATCCGCACTCTCGATCTGGGCGGCTACCGCAGGCAGATCGGTGCGGTCCCGCAGGCCCCGTTCCTGTTCAGCGGCACCGTCGCCGACAACATCCGCTACCCGCGGCCCGACGCCGGCGACGAGGAGGTGCTCGCCGCCGCGGCCGCGGTCGGCGGCGGCGACTGGATCGACGCCCTGCCAGACGGCCTGCTGACCGACGTCGGCGAGCACGGCCGGGCGCTGTCCATGGGCCAGCGCCAGCTCGTCGCGCTGGCCCGCCTGCTCATCCAGGATCCGGCGATCGTGGTGCTCGACGAGGCCACGGCCAGCGTCGACCCGCTGACCGAGGCGCAGATCCAGGAGGGGCTCGACCTGGTGCTGGCCGGGCGCACCTCGATCGTCATCGCCCACCGGCTGTCCACGATCGAGCACGTCGACCGCATCATCGTGCTCGACCACGGCCAGATCGTGGAGGAGGGCGACCACGCGACGCTGCTGGCTCGGGGCGGCCGCTACTGCCAGGTTTACAACACCTACTTCCGGCACCAGTCGCCCAACTACCGCGCCGGTACGGGGTTCGTCGCCGTGAGCGACTGATCCCGGGTTCCGGGTTCCGGGTTCCGGGGCGGCGGGCGACGGCGGTCCGCACGCCTGCGGTCCGCCTGGCGGTCGTCGCATGGGTTCGTTCTGATCTCGGCTGGGACGCCCCTGGTCATGATCCGCTGGTTAATATGGGCGGCTATCCCCGAACGAACTCATGGGAGTGCCCGAGCCGGTGAGCGAGTACCAGTACTACGAGTTCCTCGCGATCGACCAGCCGCTGGACGATCGGCAACAGGCCCAGGTGCGTGCGCTGTCCACCCGAGCGCACATCACGGCCACGCGCTTCACCAACGAGTACCACTGGGGTGACTTCAGTGGAGACCCCGCCCGGCTCATGGAGCGCTACTACGACGCCCACTTCTACCTGGCCAACTGGGGCACCCACCGGATCATGCTCCGGCTGCCGAAAAGCGCCCTCAGCCTGAAGGTCGCCGAGGACTACCGCGTCGGCGAGCAGGTCACCGCCTGGACCTCCGGCAAGCACCTCATCCTTGATCTGACCAGCGAAGCCGAGGAGGAGTACTGGGAGGAGCACTCCCTGTCGGCGATCGTCGGGGTCCGCGCGGAGCTCGTCGCCGGCGACCTGCGGTCGCTCTACCTGGCCTGGCTGTCGGCCTACGGCAGCTGGGAGCGAGACGAGGAAGCCTTCGAATACGACGCGGAAGACGTCCTCGAACCTCCCGTCCCGCCCGGCCTCGGCTCGCTCACGGCGTCCCAGCGGGCGCTGGCCGACTTCCTGCGCCTGGACGACGATCTGCTGGCGGTCGCCGCGCGGGCCAGCTCGTCCGCGTCCCCCGTAAAAGACGATTCCGCGGCGCTGGCCGGCTGGATCGCCGCCCTTCCGGTGGCCGAGAAGGACAAACTGCTCCTCCGGCTGGCCCAGGATGAGACGGGTCAGGCCCGCACAAAGCTGTGGCGCCGCTTCCGGGGCCCGGTCGCCCCGGACGAGAGTCCCCGCCGGACGGTCGGCGACCTGCTGGACGCCGCCGCGTCACACCGCCAGGAACGACAGCGGGTGGCCGCCGCCGAGCGGGCCGAAGAGGAGGCCCGTCGCGAGAGGGCGCGGGTGCTGGCCCGCGAGCGGTGGCTGGAGGACCTGGCGGAGGACGAGGAAAGCGCGTGGGTGCGGGTGGAGACGCTGATCGCCGGCAGGCGGGCGGCTGACTACGACCAGGCGGCCGAACTCCTCCTGGACCTCCAGCAGGTGGCCTACCGTGCGGACCGCATCACCGCGTTCTCCGAACGGTTCACCCACCTGCGCACCCGGCATCTGCGCAAGCCCAGCCTCATCCAGCGTTTCGACCGCGCCGGCCTCATACCTGTGTGACCCTTCGCGCGAAGTGCCGGAAGGGCGGCCGTGCTGACGGGAGTGCCGTAAGGGCGGCCGTGCTGACGGGAGTGCCGTAAGGGCGGCCGCGCCGACCTCAGCCGCGGCCGCCGTGCGACGTCATTGCCGCCAGGTTTTGGCGTACTTACCTCGATATTTGAGGTCATCCTCGGTCTCGATGAGCGCCATCGCCCGCTGCTCGATCGTCTCGTCGCCGGTCGCGCGGTGCAGATCGCGCAACCCCGCGACGAGGTCGTTCCGGATGAGCGTGTGGTTCTTCTCCGGCGCGCAGTCGGCGAACCGCGCGGCGAGCGCGTCCATCACGGCCGCCCGCTGCGCTGGCCCCGCGAGCCCGATCTTCCACAGCGACCGCAGGCAGTGGCGGGCCGTGACGAACCGCTTGTCCCTGGTCACCTCGACCAGCGGGGCGAGGGCTTTGAGAATGCGCTGCTCCGGATCGCTGACCGCGAGGTTGCACAGGATTTGCGAGGCGATCGCCCGGTTGTGGTTGTCGTGGTGACCGAGGTTGGCGACCACGTCGTCCCACACCGTGTAGGCCCAGGGCACCGGATCGCTCGTCGCCTTCATCATCGCGTCGTACGCGGCGTTCTGCCGGTCGCGGTCGTCGGTCCAGAGGTCGCCGAACCCTTCGGGCGCTGGGACGCTGGTCATGGGCCTCGACTCCACCATCACTCGCGGGGATGATCTGGATCAGGTCGTCCATATCCTAGAGCGTCGCGATCAGCGGCAAACGCGCCTCCCATCGGAGCATGTTGCGTGATTTGTCGCCACTGTCACGGACGCGGCTAGCATCGGCGGATGCCCGCGATCTCGTCGGCCAGGCGCCGGATACCGCGCTGGTCGCTTCGGCTGGCGGCCGCCGTGGTCAGCGTCTGCGCCCTGGCGGGTGCGGTGCGGCTCATCGTCCCCGCCACCGCGGGGCCGACCGGCGAGCCTACTGGGGTCCGGCGGCAACTCGAGTTCCTGCGTTCGGCGCTCGACGACGGCGCCGCCGACGAGGCACAGCGGCTGTTCCCGGAAGGCTATTTCTTCCTGCACGCGCTGTACGGCCTGAGCTGGGTCGAGCTCGGCCTGCGCGAACCGGCCGCAGAACGTACGGTCGCGCTCCGCGAGGCCCGCTGGGCGCTGCGACGGCTGGACTCGCCCTCCGGCCGCGACCCGTTCAGCCCCGACCTCGTCCCGCCCTACGGCGTCTTCTACCAGGGCTGGACCAACTGGCTGCGCGGCGGAGCGCTGAGCCTGCAACCGGCCGGGCAGCGGGACCCGGCCGCGCTGCGCCGGTTCGCCGCCGACTCCGCCGCCCTCGGCCGGGCGTTCGACGCCTCCGGGTCACCGTTCCTGGCGGCGTACCCGGAGCAGGCCTGGCCGGTCGACTCCACGGTGGCCGTGGCGTCGCTCCGGCTGCATGACACGCTGCTGCCGCCGCGGTTCGCCGGCACCGTCGATCGGTGGCTCCAAGACGTACGCGAGCGGCTCGACCCGAGCACCGGGCTGATTCCGCACCGGACCGACCCCGTCACCGGCGAGCCGATCGAGGTGGCCAGGGGCACCTCGCAGAGCATGATCCAGCGCTTCCTCGCCGACATCGACCCCGCCTTCGCCGCAGAGCAGTACCTGCGTTTCCGCGACCGGTACGTCGTCACGCCACTCGGCCTCGGGCCGGCCGTGCGGGAGTACCCCGACGGCCTGGACGGCCCGGCCGACGTCGACTCCGGTCCGCTCCCGCTCGGCGTGAGCCTGTCGGCGACCGCCGTCACCCTCGGGGCCGCCCAGGTTCACGGCGACGCGCCACTCGCCGGCGCACTGGCCAACTACGGTGAGCTGGCCGGTCTGCCGATCGGCACACCGTGGACCAAGAGGTACGCCTTCGGCCTGCTCCCGATCGGTGACGCGTTCCTCGCCTGGTCGAAGACCGCACGGCCGTGGGTGGCGCGCACGCCGGACCCGCCGCCGGCGACCGTCTCGTGGTGGTGGCGGATGCCGCTGCTGTCGATGCTGTTCGTCGTCGGCGTCGCACCTTGGGTGGTGGCGCGGCGGCGGCGTCGTCGTACGCGTGCCGGCACCCGCTGAGCGGGACCCGCGCTCGGCCGGAAGAACCGCGAAAGCGGTCAGGCCGGAGCCTGGTCAGGCGAGGGCCGCTTCGTTGACCAGGGCGACCCTGATGGCCGCTGGATCGTCGCCGGAGAGGGGGACGGCGAAGACCGCGGACCGCTCGTCTGCCCCGTAGACCACGAACCGCACGCCGTCCTCGTCCCACGTCTCGCGTACGTCCGAGGTGAGCCGGGCGGACGCCGAGCAGTACGCGGGGCTGCGGCGGAGCAGGTGCAGCGTGGTCTCCAGCGGGACGTCCCTGGGCGGGGGAGCGGCGAGCGGGCGGCGCAGCCGTACCAGGAGGCGGCGTGACGGGGTGAGCCAGTAGCGGTCCAGCTCGGCCGAGAGGCCCAGCAGGATCACGACCTCCAGCAGGACGAGGGGCGCGAGCGACGGGTGCGGCCCCGCCCCGATCGACACCAGCCCGGCGGCGAGCAGGACACCCGCGCGGGCGAAGGCGCGCAGGTCCACCGGGCGGGAGTGCGTGCCCAGGCAGCCGCACGACGAGGTGGGCGCGGCGACGTACGCGTAGGTGAGGTAGGCGAGGAAACCGGCTGCCAGCAGCGCGGCGGCCACGCCGTCGAGAGGGTGGACCGGTGGCAGCAGCAGCGCGGCGGCCACCGCCAGCTCGACCAGGCCGACGAGCCGGAGCACCGGGACCGCGCGCGCCGCGCCGGTCAGCCGGGCCAGGGCGGTCTGCCCGGCCTGTGCCCGCATCCGCCGGCTGAGCAGCTTCATCAGGCCTGCCCAGGTGAGGAAGACGGCGATCACGTACGGCTGCGACGCGGCGATCCCGTGCATCTTGGCTCCTAGTGAGGGGAGAAGACGGTTGCGATGTCGACTTCGTTCGTGTCCGGGCGCCAGGCGCCCAGGATCTGCACGTGCTGGCTCACTTTCAGCATCGACAGGTCCGAGGTGGCCGGCGACTCGGAGTGGATGGCGACCGACTTGCCGGCCACGACATGGCACAGCACGTCGTGGCCGTTGTGATCGAGGTGGATCGTCTGGCTGGTGATGTTCTTGATGTGGCCCTTGATGTTGACGATGTTGAGCCACACCGCCTCGGCGGCGAGCATCCCATCGGGCATACGCACGCCCCTGGCGTACAGGCCGTCGCCCGGTTTGGCCTGGTCGAACCCGACCGGTCCCAGCTTCCACAGGCTCGTACCGTCGACGACCCTGATGGTGTGGAACACCATGTTCGAGCCCAGGACGAGCAGCGTGTTCTCCTTGATCGAGCGGATCCGGCCCTCGGCGAAGTTGGGGTCGGGGGTGCCGGGCTCGATCGCGGGAGCCGTGGTGGCGAAGGCCGCCTCGGGGCCGAGCGAGCCCAGCGCGGTCGCGGCGACGACGCTCGCACCACCGCCGAGCACGGCCGACTTGAGCAGGTCCCTTCTGCTGCGCATGGTTCGCCTCCTACGCGGCCGAGATCTCGCACGGCCGCAGGCCGGTGGAAAGACTGGCGATCTGGCTGTACGCGGCCGGCGTGAGGTCGATCAGCCGGTTGCTCGCGCAGGTCGCCCCGCAGCAGCTCTGCTCGCCGCAGAACAGGTCGGTCTGCGGGCCGCAGTCGGCGATGGCGGTGACGACGCTGACGCCGCTGCACAGCGCCGTGGTGCGGTGGCGGAAACCACAGGTCCTGCGGGACAGCCCGACACCGCAGCTGTCGGGGCGGGTGATCGCCCAGCAGGCGTCGGACGTGTTGGGCCAGGCATGCTGCATGCTGCCCGAGTTGCAGGTGCCGCAGGCTCCCTTGCCGGTGCTGCTGCACGGCCCCCAGGCGGTGCCGCAGCAGAACCAGGAGACCTCTCCTTGGACGGGGCCGAGTAAGTCGGCGGGCGGGTCGGGTGACTTGCTTCGCGACATGCGCGTCCTCCTTGGGTGAGCTCTGAACGATCTCAGCGAGGGGCTTGAAGCTTTCCGACTCGATCTATGAGTACCATGTAAGGATTTTTCGTCAATGCCTGATCGGTCCCATCGGAGAAAGCCGAAGCGGCCGACGATGAAGCGATCCCAGCATGGCCGGGTGCTGTCGCTGATGAGGTGAAAGCAAAGTGGCCTGAGTTGTCGGATTAAGCCAGATTTAAGGGTGTTGCAAGAGAGGCGCGATGGAATGCGGGCATGACGAACGAGAAGAAGGTTGGCGGCTTCGCACGCGCGGGCCGCCGAATCATCGCGGTCGCGGTGGTCGCCGCAGCCTCCTTGACCATCCTCGGCAGCGCAGCCCAGGCCAGGCCAAGTGATGGCTGGTACCGCTGCTGGATTTCGGACCACGGCTGGATGTGGTGCAAGGACGTCTAAGACGTCCTCGTCCCGCCGGCGCAGGGCCCGCGCCGGGTGGGGCATCAGATCCAGGCACGACCTTCGGCAAGGTCGTGCCTGCTCTGTTTCGAGTTCGCTTTGGTACGACGTGTCGTGGCGGAGTATGAGCCGCGGGACAGCTGCTAGGTCCACGAGACCGTGTGAAGCGGGCCGAGATCTGTCAGCGCGATGCGATCGTCGTGGACAAGGGTGGTGACCAGCATCAACGCCTCGTCGATGGTCACGTGTCGGCCACGCGAGCACTGCGCCGCCGCGTCAGGAGACTCCGCCCAGAGTTGTAAGTCGCTCTCCCACTGGAACTGAAGGATGGCTCCGGCGGCATTCTGAAAGCTGGTGAAGTTTCGCGTTGACGGGGTCAGCCAAAGCAGCAGGTCTCGGCACTCCTGCAGTGACATGGGAACGGGTTCGTGCTGCTGAAGAGCCGAATAGTCACAGTAGGTGACCCTCAGATCGGCTGCCGGTCTGTTCGCCTCCGGATGACGGGCCAGTGGACCGAAGCGCCTTCGCCGCCAGATCAGAGGCACCTGGATTCGTTGACCGGCGGCTCCGTTCCATCGGACGGACAGGCCGCGCCGGCCAAGGGCAGTCATGATCTCCTGGCCGACAGACTCGGTGCCGGCCGCGCCGGTCGAGCCGAAGGCCAGGTAGATCCCCTCGCCCTGGGCGGCTCGCTCGGCGTCCTGCTGGTGGTAGAAGGTGTAGCCGCGTGCTGCTGGGATGCGTTGAACCTCTGCCTGGATGTCATGGAGGCCGCAATTACGGCAGCAAGTGTAGTTTTCGCGAGACACGATCCCGGCCTGGGTGAGGTCGATCATGGCCAGGCTCAGCCGGTCGCAGTCGGTCGATTCGGGCCAGGCCGCCTGTTCGGCGAGGTGTCGCGCTAACTCCTGAGTAGCGATCTCTCTGATCGTGCTCTCCAGGAGTTGATCATCCTCCACCTCGTCCGCCCAGCGCTCCATCGCGTCCTCGACCAGCCACGAGTACGCGCTGCGCCCGACGGCCACCTGTGTGCGGAGATCCTCGCTGAGTTCCTCCAGCACGGTTGGCTCGATCACTTTCCGACCTCCTCATCCCCGCCTCGGCCACAGCTGAGGCCGCCGCTCATCGATATCGTTTCATCAGCGGCACTTCGCCCTCGGGGCTCGGGGAATACGGCGCAGTGGATCAATTCGGCCAGGTCCGGTCCGCGGGTCAGCGGCGGCGAGAGGCGCAGCTCACGCAGGTCTTGATGGCCGGCAGGACCTTCAGGCGCTCGATGGGAATGCGTTGCCCGCACCTCGCGCAGGTCCCGTAGGTGCCATCGCGTAGCCGCTCGGAAGCGAGGTCCAGCTCGGTGAGGTGAGTCAGGGCCTGATCGAGAAGGGCCTGGACGTGGGCCCGCTCGAACGCCGTGGACGTGCCCTCGGGGTCGTGCTCGTCGTCGGAGGCCGTCAGCGCCGACGATGTGACGATCTCGTCCCGGTCGCGGCCCAGCAGGGCCACACGGTCCATGGTCCTGCGACGGTCGGCGTCGAGCAGGTCTCGCATGGTCGCCTGCTCGGAGGGGGAAAGCGCGGCGTCCCGATGGTGTTCGGTCATGACGGCTCCTCACCTTCCCTGCCAGAGTATTCGCCGCCCTTCCCCGGAGATCCCTGAACGGTCCTGCTCACGGCCCCAGGGCGAAGAGCGTCCAGGATTCGTCCGGAGCCAGGCCGGCCAGTTCGCGGCCGCACTCCCGAAGCAACTGCGGGCCCGAGGTGATATGCGCGGTGCCGGCGTGAGCATCCCTGAACAGCCGCTGGATCAGCCCGTCGCGCAGCGCCGAGGTGCCGCCCGACGCGTAGACGAAACGAGCCACCTCGGCGACCGTCGACGTGACGTGATTGAGTGCGAGCCGCACCATCGTCTCCTGGCGTACGTCGAGCGTCCGGCCGGAGTCCAGGGTGTGTTCCGTGTCGTCCCACGTCGCGTGCACCAGCGCCTTCGCCGCGCGGAACGTCGCCTCGGCGCGGGCGAAGTCGGCGTGGAAAGCGTCACTGCCGGCGATCTGACCCGGCCGCCCGGCCCGCGCCCCCGCGTAGCGGATCAGCTCGTCGAGTAACCGGCGGCCGACCCCGAGTGCCCAGGCGGAGTGGCAGATCAGCGCCTGGTCGAGCACGCCGAGCCGGTAGATCGCGCCGCCGCGCAACGGCTCGTTCTGGGCGAAGACGTGCGTCTGGGACTCTGGTACGAAGGCGCCGTCGATGGAGTAGTCGATGCTGCCTGTCGCGCGCAGGCCCAGGACGTCCCAGTTGCCGAGCATCGTGACGTCCTCGATCGGGGTGATGAAGATCCGGTCACGGCCTCGTCGCCCAGGTAGGCGCCGGCCGTGCCGTTCTCCAGCGTGGTGGCCATCAGGACCCACCCCGTTGAAGGGTCGGCGTAGGAGAGTTCCTCGAAGACGGCGATCAGCTCCCTCGGGGAAAGCTCGGCGCCGCCCAGCGGCACAGGCACCCAGATGCCGAAAAGCCCTGCCTCGTGCAGGGCGTCCACGACAGTGGCGGTGAGTCTGCCCTCCGCCTCGGCGGCGGTCGCCTCGCGCTCGATCAGCGGGCGCAGCTCGCGGGCTCGGTTCAGCAGGGTGGTGCCGGCGGTGTGCAGTCGCGGCGTGTCGCTCATATCCAGATGCCCCTGATTCCTGATGGACGGCGCTCTTCTTTACTCCTTCCGTCAGATCACGTAAGCGCCAGATTGTCCAGTGCGGGGTAGCTCGTCCACAGCCTGGACGAGCTCCTACGCGGTGGGCGAGGGTGTGTTAACGGCACTGATCGCGTGGTTAGCTGAACAGGTCCTGGAGGCTCTCGGCGGTCACCGCGCGGGTGGCCCAGGTTTCGAGCTGGTCCAGGTTGGTGCAGGCAGCGATCTGGGTGCGTGTGTCATCTGGGACGTCGAGACCGCGGGCTTCCAGTAGGAGCAGCACCAGCCTGGCGGCCTCTTCGGCCTTGCCTTCGGCCTTGCCTTCCGCTTTCCCTTCCGCTTTGCCTTCAGCCTTGCCCTCGGCTTTGCCTATGGTTTGGCCTTCTTCGAGGCCGCGGCCGTAGTGTTCGCGGGCGAAGGGGCTGTACACGGGCCAGGCGGTGGACGTCATGATCTCCTCCATGAGTCGCCGGATGTCGGGCGAGGCCATGCTGTAAGCGTATTCATAGTACTTCGGAGCGTGTTCGTCGTGCAGTTCGGCCAACGCCATGGCGAACGCCTCGATGACCTTGCGATCGCGGCCGTGGACCATGACCGCCATGGCCGAAAGCCCTGGGTGGGCTGCGGCCTGGTGGGGGTCGGTGATGGCCGGAATGCCGTCCGGCCCGAGCACCTGGGCCTGGAGGCGGTAGCCGGTCAGGCCGGAGTTGATCGGTTGTGCGTAGTGGGCGGCGGTCCCACGGTCGGGGCAGATGACCAGGACCGTGACGTCACAGCCCAGCAGCAGCCACAGGGCGGCGGCGTAGCGGGCGAGCTGCCGGGGATCCTTGGACTTGTCCTGCTGGATCTCCACGATGATCGCGTGCGCGGGGCTTTGTGGCGGCCCCAGGACGAGGACCAGGTCGGCCGCGAAGTCGTCCGAGGTGCGAGTGTTGAATGAGTTGTCCTCCAGTCGGATCAGCGGAGTCGCGGGTAGCTCCACCCCCATGAGGTCGCGCAAGATCTCCACCGCCAGCTGGGGGCGGTCGCTGATCAACTGGATGAGGGCATCATGTCGGGGGGACGGCATGTCGCTCATTGTTACACAGTAATCGCTGTGCGTGATGTCGGTGTCATGGCCCGTCGGCGCCTTGGTGATCGCGGTGGACGCCTCACCGGCGGGTGGGCGCATCGGGGGGCCGGTCGTGTCGCGCTCGCCGAGATAACGCCGTCACAGGACCGGCTGCGGGGTCCGTCCGGGCTCGACCGCCGCCGACAGGTCCGTACGGAGCGCGTACGGGATGAAGGCGACCAGGATGGCGACGGCGAGCACGGTGGCGATGACGAACACCGCTCGCACGCCCCAGAGCTCGGCCGCGATCCCGGCCAGGGCGGCGCCGGCCGGGATGACGCCCCAGCTGAGCACGCGCGAGGCGGCGTAGACGCGGCCGAGAAGGTGGGGCGGTGACAGGTTCTGCCGGATGGTGGCGACCAGGATGCGCCAGACGCTGGAGCCTGCTCCGGCGACCACCGCGCCCGCGGCCACGGTCCACACCGGGCCGTCCGCCGCCACGGGGGCCACCAGCAGGACGGTGCCGGCGGCATCGGCGATCAGCAGCCTGGTCACGCCGAACCTGCGGCGCAGCCGCTCCACCACCGTCGACGCGAGCAGGCCGCCGACGGCCATCGCGGTCAGCACGAGCCCGTACTGCGCCGTGCTGAGCCCGAGCGGGCCAGGGGAGACCGCGTACACGACGAGCAGGGCGGTCGCCACGGCCCAGGGGATGTTCATGGCGGCGGTGAAGAGAGTCAGGGTCCGCACGACCGGCTGCCGCCAGAGGTAGCGGAAGCCCGCGACCACTCCGTCGCTCGCGGTGCCTGCCGCGGCCACCCCGTCGCTCGCGGTGTGTGCCGCGGCGAGCGGGCGGCGCAGCGTCATCGCGAGGACGCCGGCGACGGCCAGCACGTAGAGCGCCGCGCTCGCGCCGGTGGCCAGCGCGAGGGTGGCCGCTGCCAGCAGACCCGCGAGCGGCGGGCCGGCGAGTTGGTTGGTGAGGTTGATGGTCGCCTCGATGCGGGCGTTGGCCCGGTTGCGGCCGGCCGGCTCGACGACCATCGGGATGGTCGCCGTCAGCGCGGTGTCGACGAGGGTCTCGGCGGTGCCGAGCAGCACGGCGCCGGCGAGGATGAGCGGCAGCGACAGCGTGCCGGCGAGGTGGGCCGTGCTGAGACCGGCCAGCACGAGGGCGCGGACCACGTTGACGCTGATGAGGACCGTCCGGCGGTCGACGCGGTCGACGATCCAGCCGGCGTGCAGGCCGAAGACCGGCCAAGCCAGCGTCAGCGCCGCGGTGACGGCGGCGACTCCGCCGGGGGACGCGTCGACGGCGAGGGCCAGCAGGGGGAGCACGAACAGCGCCATGCCGTCGCCCAGGTTCGCGGCGCCGGTGCCGAACCACAGCGCGTTGAACGGCCGGCCGAGTGAGGTGGGACGCATGGCGTTCTTACCTTTCAACTGTAGTTGATCGGTCGTAGCCTGACGTCCTCGATCTGACCTGTCAATGGCATTTGATCGGTGAGATACTGGTTCGGTGATGGATGTCGAGCTGGTTGGCAACGCGCTCTGCCTGGACTTCGCCAACACCGTCAACGCCCGTCCAGTGGCGCGGAGCGACTGGCTGGCCGATGAGAGAGAGGCCGAGACCTGGGCCCACGCCGCGGGGCACCCGATCGAGGACGCGGCCGGGCTCGCCGCCGCGCTGCCGGCCGCGCGGGAGTTCCGGGAGGCGGTGTTCCGGGTGTTCCAGCCGCTCGCGCACGGCGAGCGGCCACCGCGCGCGGACCTGGACGCCGTCGCCGCCATGTACGCCGACGGCGTCGCGCGCGGCCGCCTCACCGCCGGGCCGAGCGGTGACGGGCCGAGCGGGGAGGGGCCGAGCGGGGAGGGGCCGAGCGGTGACGGGCCGAGCGGGGAGGGGCCGAGCGGGGAGGGGCCGAGCGGTGACGGGCCGAGCGGGGAGGGGCCGAGCGGTGACGGGCCGAGCGGGGAGGGATCGAGGGACAGGTACTACCGGTTCACGTGGGACGGGCCGCGGACGGCGCGGGTGCTGCTTTGGGAGGTCGCCGCGTCCGCGGTGGAACTACTCGGCCACGGGCCGCTCGGACGGCTGGGCGAATGCCCGTCGTGCTGCTGGCTCTTCCTCGACACGAGCAGGAACAACCGTCGCCGCTGGTGCAGCATGACCACCTGCGGCAGCCGTGACAAGTCCCGCCGCTACTACGCGACCCGGCCTGCGGAGCCCTGACCCGCGGGGCCTGACCGCGGGGCTGACCGCGGGGCCCTCATCCGCGGGGCCCTGACCCGCGAGGCCCTGACCCGCGAGGCCCTCATCCGCGGCGGGCCGAGCGGCGGAAGGCGAGCAGGGACAGCGGGATGAAGACCGCGATCAGCGCCAGCGACCAGATCACGGCGGCGACGATGGGATGCTCCAGCGGCAGCCGGTCCGGGGTGGCCATGCCGAGCGGGTTGCCGAACAGGCTCCTGGCCGCGGTGACGACCGCGCTGACGGGGTTCCACGCCGCCACGACCTGCAGCCAGTCCGGCATCGAGGTGATCGGGACGAACCCGTTCGAGACGAAGCCCAGCGGCAGCACCCACAGCAGCCCGGCCGTGCCGGCCACCTCGGGGCTGCGCACCGACAGACCGATGGCGATGCCCACCCACGTCATCGCGTAGGCGAACAGCAGCAGCACCCCCAGCCCCGCCGCCGTGGACAGCACGCCCGTGTGCGCCCGCCAGCCCACCAGCAGACCCACCACCGCCAGCACGCCGGTCACCAGGACGGCGCGTACCAGCTCCGCGTTGGCCCGTCCGATGAGCACCGCCACGTGGGCCATCGGCAGCGCGCGGAAACGGTCGATGACCCCTCTGCTCATGTCCACCGCCAGGCCGGTGCCGGTGCCGACGCCCATGAAGGCCAGGGTGTGGGCGAAGACCGCCACCACGACGTACTCCTTGAACGGCCCGCCGCCGGGCAGCGGGATCGCGCCGCCGAAGACGTAGCTGAACAGCAGCACGAAGATGATCGGCTGGGCCAGGTTGTAGGCCAGTTCGTCGGGGACGCGGCCCATGCGCAGCAGCCCGCGTCTGGTCATCACGGCGCAGTCGCGCAGCGCCAGGCCGAGGCCCGTGGGCGCGGTGCCCGGGTCGGTCACGGTCATGCTTCGTCCGCCTTCCTGGTCAGGGCGAAGAAGACGTCGTCCAGCGTCGGCCGGCGCACGGTGAGGTCGGCGACCTCGACGCCGCCGGTGTCCAGTTCCCTGATCACGTCCGCCAACCGGCTCGCGCCGCCCGGCAGTACCGCCGTCACGCGCAGCGTGTCCTCGTCGGCCTTCGGCTCGGCCAGGCCGGCCGCGGCCAGTGCGGACATCGCGGGCGGCAGGTCGGAGGCGTAGCGCACCGCCACTTCGAGGTGGTCGCCGCCGACCCGGTCCTTGAGCTCGGCCGGCTTGCCCGTCGCGACCTCCCGCCCGTGGTCGATGACCACGATGAGGTCGGCGAACTGGTCCGCCTCCTCCAGGTACTGCGTGGTGACCAGCGCGGTCGTGCCCTCCTTGACCAGGTCCCCGAGCACCCGCCACACCTCCGCCCGGCCGCGGGGGTCGAGGCCGGTCGTGGGCTCGTCGAGGAACAGGACGCGGGGAGCGGCCAGCAGCGCCACCCCCAGGTCCAGGCGGCGGCGCATGCCGCCCGAGTAGGTGCGCACCGGACGGTCGGCCGCGCGGGTGAGGTCGAAGCGTTCGATCAGCTCCTCGCTGCGGGCCCGGACCGCCGCCGGTGTCATGCGGGCCAGCAGGCCGAAGATGTGCAGGTTCTCCCGGGCCGTCAGGTACTCGTCGACGGCCGCGTACTGTCCCGCCAGGCCGACGACCCTGCGGACCGCCTGGGCCTCGCGGGCCACGTCGAAGCCGCACACCCGGGCGTGGCCGCCGTCCGGGCGCAGCAGAGTCGCCAGGATGCGCACCAGCGTGGACTTGCCCGCCCCGTTGGGCCCGAGCAGGCCGAGCACCTGTCCTTCGGGGGCGTGCAGATCGAGACCGTCGAGGGCGAGGACCGAGCCGTACCGCTTCACCAGCCCTTCCGCCTGGATGCCGCCGTTCATGGCGCGCTCCGCGCGGGGGCCGGGCATCTGAGAGCGTTCATGTGTGGCAGCCTGGCCCGGACCGCTCGAGCCCGGGTGGTGCGCGCCGCTCCACGCGGACTTGTGGGGCTCGACCGAACGTCCAGGAGGCCTCGAACCACCGCTGCGACCGTGACCGCCATGATTCCCATGTTCAAGGTCGCCATGTCCGAACAGGCCCCGGCGGCGGTCGCGGACGTGCTGGCCAGCGGGCACATCGGGCAGGGCGCCAAGGTCGACGCGTTCGAGGACGCGCTGCGCTCGCGGGTGGGCAACCCCCGCCTGGCCACCGTCAACAGCGGCACCGCCGGCCTGCAGATGGCCCTGCGACTGGCCGGCGCGGAAGGCGGCGAGGTGCTGAGCACCCCGCTGACATTCGTGGCGACCAACTGGGCCATCCTGGCCGCCGGGCTGCGCATCCGCTGGGTCGACGTCGACCCGTCCACGCTCAACGCCGACCTGGACGACCTGGCGGCCAAGGTGTCGCCCGAGACGTCCGCGATCATGGTGGTCCACTGGGCCGGCTACCCGATCGACCTGACCAGGGTGGCGGCCATCGCCGACGAGTGCGAGCGCCGCCACGGCAGGCGGCCGGTCATCATCGAGGACTGCGCGCAGGCGTGGGGGGCGACGTACGCGGGACGACCGCTGGGCAACCACGGCAACCTCGCCGTCTACAGCTTCCAGGCCATCAAGCACATCACCTGCGGAGACGGCGGCCTCGTCGTCTTCCCCGACGACGACGGCAACCGGAGGGGCCGCCTGATGCGCTGGTTCGGCCTGGACCGCGACCCCGGTGCGGCCCCCAGGCCCGAGCAGAACGTCACCGAGTGGGGCCTGAAGTTCCACATGAACGACATCAGCGCCGCGATCGGCCTGGCGAACCTGGACGGGGTCGACGAGCGCGTCCGGCGGCACCGCGGCAACGCCGCCTACTACGACAGGGAGTTGAAGGACGTGGCCGGCCTGGAGCTGACCCGGCCGGTGCCCGGCAGCGAGCCGTCCTACTGGGTCTATCCGGTCAAGGTGAAGCGCAGAGACGACTTCGTCGCCCGGCTGGCGGCGGCCGGCATCGCCGCCGGGCACGTCGATCCGCGCAACGACCGGCACGCCTGCGTGGCCGCGTACGCCGAGCCGCTGCCGAAGCTGGACGCGGTCCACGACCAGATCGTGTGCCTGCCCGTCGGCTGGTGGCTGTCGGAACAGGACAGGGAGCACATCGTGAACACGATCAAGTCTGGATGGTGACGCCGTGAGCACATCAGTCGAACCGTTGCGGATCGAAGGGTCCTTCCTCGTCCAACCGGAGATCTTCCTCGACGAGCGCGGGCAGTTCCTGGAACTGTTCCAGCAGCGCGCCGTCGAGGGACCGACCGGCGGCCCGATGCCGGTGGCGCAGGTCAACTGCTCGGTCTCCCAGCGGGGGACGATCAGGGGTGTGCACTCCTGCGTGACGCCCCCCGGCCAGGCCAGGTACGTCACCTGCGTGAGCGGGGCCATCCTGGACGTCATCGTGGACATCCGACCCGGATCCCCCACGTACGGGGAGCACGTGGCGGTGCCGCTGGACGAGTACTCGCGGCACGCGGTGTATCTAGCCGAGGGGCTGGGGCACGCGTTCGCGCCGCTCAGCGAGCAGGCCACCGTGGTCTATCTCTGCTCCACCGCCTACAACCCGGGCGGGGAGATCTGCGTCAACCCGCTGGACCCGGAGCTGGCGCTGCCGTGGGCGGCCTCGCCGCGGATCCTGTCGGACAAGGACGCCAAGGCGCCGACGCTGCGCGAGGCCGAGGCCGCCGGGTTGCTGCCGGCCTACGCGGGCGGCACGCTCGTCGGCGCGTAACAGCACGTACCGGTCAGCGCATGACAGCACGTACCGGGGAGCACGCGTCGTCAACGCGTAACAAGCACCTACGGGGCCGCCGGGCCACTGCCGCCCGGCGGCCCCTCGGCGTCCTGCCCACCGCCGGGGCGGCCGGCTACCAGGGCGTCTCCTTCCGGCCGCGCAGGAAGACGCCGGAGGGGCCGTTGTCCGGGAGGGTGGCCGCCCACACGATGTCCTCCGCGGCCTGTTCCGGCAGCCGGTCGGCCTGCGGCCGCATTCGTGTGCGCACCTGGCCGGGGTTGACCGCGTTGACCAGCACGCCCGTGCCCGCCGTCTCGGCCGCCATGAGCACGGTCAGCGCGTTGAGCGCGGTCTTCGACACCGAGTAGCCCGGCGTGTGCGCCGAGAGCCCGTGGCTGAACGCCCCCGTGCCGCTGGAGACCATCACCACCCGGCCCCAGCCTCGCTCCACCATGCCGGGCAGGAAGGCCTGGCACATCCGCCAGGCGCCCAGAACGTTCACCTCGAACTGCCGCCTGACCAGCTCCACCGGCACGGCCGACGGCGGGCGTCCCCAGTCGAGCTGGATCCCGGCGTTGTTCACCACGATGTCCACGGGCCCCACCAGGTCGCGCACCCGCGCCGGCCCCTCCTCATCGGTCACGTCGAGCACGGCGGCGCGCGCGTCGCGGCCCAGCGCCGTCGCGGCGCGCTCGGCCTCCTCCTGGTCTCTGGCCGTCACCACCACCTCGTGCCCGAGCGCGTGCAATCTGTCACTCACCGCGCGGCCGATGCCACGGTTGGCACCTGTGACCAGGGCGATACGTGTCTTCGCCGCCATAGGACGCTCCATTCGACCGTTGGTATCGCGCGATTGTGGCCACGATCGGTAGAGGATCGCTGGAGTCTGACTGGAAATAGTTTCCGTCGCGACGGGAGGGCTTGACGGTTTTCTCTGCATGGAGATCGTGCTTATATCAGAACACCAGCACCGCTCCATGGCTGACTCCAACCATGGCGGGTGTTCGACTGGGGGAGCTCAAAGGAGGGCAGGAGCTGAGGAAACGAACGAGTGGTAAGCGCAACAAGGCAGACGAAACACTGCCGCGCTCGGGGTATCACTCTTTGTGACACTCCGCTCTGCTGAGCGGCAGTCGCGTCTCCCTATTGAGAACCTGGGAAGGCGATGGATTTCCTTGTGCTGGGCCCGTTGGCCGTGCATGACCGTCAGGGTGTGGAGCTGACCCCGACGCCGCCGAAGGTCAGAGAAGTGCTCGCCCTGCTTCTCTTACGCAATCAAACACTCGTATTAACATCCGAGCTGGTCGACGAAATTTGGCCTGACAGCCCGCCGGTGAGTGCGCTGTCAACTCTTCAAACTTATATCTACAAGCTCCGGAACATGTTGTCGGAAGGTTACGGAGAGAGGTCAACCGTATTACGGACCAGGCCGCACGGCTACATGCTGGCGGTGCCCCAAGAAAGTATTGACTCGTTCCATTTCGAGAGATTGACGACAGCGGGAAACGCCGCACTCGCGGACGGTGATCTGGGTGCGGCGGCCGACCTGCTGAGCCAGGCCCTCTCGCTGTGGCGAGGCCCCGCGCTGGCCGATGTCACCGGCGGCAACCTGCTGTCGGCGTACGGGACGGCTTTGGAGGAGGGGCGCCTGCGCGCCCTGGAGTTGCGGATCGACGTGGATCTGCGGCTGGGGCGGCACCGCAAAGCCGTCAGCGAGCTGAAGAGGCTGGTCAACGACCATCCGTTGCAGGAGGTCTTCCACACCCAGCTCATGCTGGCGCTGCACCGGTCCGGCCGCCGTCCCGAGGCGCTCGACGTCTACCAGAGGCTGCGTAACCTCCTGGTGGAGGAGCTCGGCGTGGAGCCGTCGAGCCGGGCGCAGTCCATGCACCAGGCGGTGCTCTCCTCGGCCACCTCGCTGGAGGTGCGGGTCACCGAGGGCCGGATCAGCGTTCCCGACCGCCTGGAGGAGGAGTCCGCGCCGCCGCCCGCGCAGCTCCCGCCCGACGTTCTCGATTTCACCCCCCGGGCGGACCTGGAGCAGGTCCTGAACGGGCTGCTCAAGCCGCGCAACGGGACCGCCCCGGTCGTCTCGATCAGCGGCATGACCGGCGTGGGCAAGACGGTGCTGGCCGTGCACGCCGCCCACCTGCTGCGCCAGGACTTCCCCGACGGCCAGCTCTTCGCGCGGTTGCGCGGCAGCACCGGTGACCCGGCCGACCCGGCCGACATCCTGGCCGACTTCCTCCACGCCGCTGGCCTGGCCGAGGACCGCATCCCGGCCGGCATGGAGGGACGCGTCGCCGCGTTCCGCACCTGGGTGGCCACGCGAAAAGTGCTCATCGTGCTCGACGACGCGGCCACGGCCGCGCAGATCCAGCCGCTGCTGCCGGGCTGCCCGCCCAGCGGCACCATCATCACGGGCCGTGCCGGGCTCAACGGGCTGGTCGGCGCGGTGCACGTGCCGCTGGACCTGCCCACCGAGGCGGACTGCGTCGAGCTCCTGCAGAACATCATCGGCCGGCCGCTCGCCGACGGCGAACGCCAGGCCGCCGAGGTGATCGCCCAGCTCTGCGGCCGTCTGCCGCTGGCGATCAGGGCGGTCGGCGCGCGCCTGTCGTCCACCGGCTGGTCGCTCAAGAAGCTGGCCGAACGCCTGATCGCCAGCGGCAGGCGACTGGACGAGCTGGCCTTCGCCGATCTCGATGTACGGGACCGGCTGCAGGAGAGCTACCAGCAGCTCGGCGAGGAGGAGCGGCGGTTCCTGCGCCTGCTCAGCCTCCTGCCGGGACCGGTGTTCACCGCAGCCGGCGTGGCCAATCTGCTGGAGTCGGATTCCGACTCCGTGGACAAGCTGATGCTGCAACTCGTGGAGAGCCACTTCCTGCGGGTGCTTCTGCAGAATGTCGATGAAATCGTATACACCATCCATGAGCTGGTCCGGTTCTTCGCCCAGGAGCAGGTCCAGCAGGAGCTCGGCTACCACGAGCAGGTACGCCTGAACGGACCCTCCGAGCTGCCGTGACTTCCCTCAAGCCGCGCTCGACCCGCTGGACGAGTGCGGCTCCATCGCTTCTCCAGCGGTGCCGGACAGCCTGCGCTTTGTCCATGGCCTCGTCAGGCAGGAATATCCATGAAGGCACTTGTCCTCGCGGGTGGGCGGGGAACCAGGCTGCGGCCCCTCACCCACACTGTCCCCAAGCAACTGGTGCCGGTGGCCAACAAGCCGGTGCTCCTGTACGGTCTGGAAGCCATCAGGGACGTCGGCATCACCGACGTCGGCGTGGTCGTGGGCGACCACGAACCAACCTTTCGCGACGTGCTCGGCAACGGCGGCGCGCTGGGGCTCGACATCACCTACCTGCACCAGCACGCCCCTCTCGGACTGGCGCACTGCGTCATGCTGTCCCAGGACTTCCTCGGCGGCGCTGACTTCCTGCTCTACCTCGGAGACAACGTCATCCTCGACGGGCTCGGCCCGTTGCTCGACGCGTTCTGGCACTCCAGGCCGGACGCCCTGGTGATGACCGGCAAGGTGGGCAACCCCTCCGAATACGGCGTGGCGGAGGTCGGCCCCGGCGGCATCGTCACCGGCCTGGCGGAGAAACCCGCCAACCCGCGCAGCGACCTGGCCCTCATCGGCGCGTACGTCTTCTCCCCGGTCATCCACCAGGCCGTGCGCAGCATCAAGCCGAGCTGGCGCAACGAACGCGAGATCACCGATGCCATCGAATGGCTGATGCGCAACGGCTGGCGGGTGGAGGCGCACCTGCACGGCGGCTACTGGAAGGACACCGGCCGTACCGAGGACCTGCTGGAGTGCAATCGGGCGGTGCTCGACACCGCAGAGCGGTCGATCAGAGGCCAGGTGGACGACTCCTGCGAGATCCGCGGCCCGGTCGTCATCGAGGAGGGTGCGCAGGTCAGCGGCTCCCGCATCATCGGGCCGGTGGCGATCGGCGGCTCGGCGGTGGTGCGCGACAGCCGCATCGGGCCGTACACCAGCATCGGCGCCGACTGTGACATCGTCGGCGCCACCATCGAGAACTCGGTCGTGTGCGACGGCAGCACCGTCCGCGGCAGCCTGCGCGACTCCCTCATCGGCAGGCAGGCCAGGGTGAACGGCGACTTCGGACGGCCCGCCCGCCTGGTCCTGGGTGACCACAGCGAGGCCAGGCTGCACGAGGGCGCGTCATGACCGTCACCCTTGAGGCCACGTGGCTGATCTGTCCGAGCTGCTCCGACCTGGTCTTCCGGCCCAAGTACGAGCGTGGCCTGCGGGTCTGCCCGGGCTGCGGCCACCACGCCAGGCTCACCGCTCGCGAGCGGCTGGACAGCCTGCTGGACCCCGGCTCGGAGAAGCCGGTCGAGACCGCCCTGCCGGTCGACGATCCCCTCGGATTCACCGACACCCGTCCCTACGCCGAACGGCTGGCCACCGCGCGGGCCACCACCGGCCTGCGTGAGGCCGCCCTCTGCGCCACCGGAACCATCGAGTCCCACCCTGTCGTGGTGGCGTGCCTCGACTTCGCCTTCGTCGGCGGCTCGCTCGGCTCCGGGGTCGGCGAGCTGGTGACGGTCGCGGCCGAGAAGGCGCTGGCTGAACGCGTGCCGTTGCTGGTCGTGACCGCCTCCGGCGGCGCGCGGATGCAGGAGGGCGCGCTTTCGCTGATGCAGATGGCCAAGTGCAGCCAGGCGCTGGCCCGTCTGGACGAGGCGGGGATCCTCACCGTCGCCCTGGTGACCGACCCGACGTACGGCGGCGTGGCGGCCTCGATCGCCACGCTGCCCGACGTGCTGATCGCCGAGCCCGGGGCGCACCTGGGGTTCGCCGGGCCGCGCGTCATCGAGCAGACCATCCGGCAGCGGCTGCCGGAGGGGTTCCAGACGGCGGAGTTCCTGCTGACGCGCGGGCTGATCGACGCCGTGGTGCCCAGGCCGGCGCTGCGTCGCGCCCTGGCCCGGCTCCTCGCGGCCGCCCGCCCGGACGGCACGGGCGCGCCGACGGGCCACGAAGACCTCCCCGCCGAGCGGGTCGGGCAGGTCGGGCAGACCAGGCAGGCCGAGCAGGTCGAGCAGGTCGAGCAGGTCGGGCAGGCCGAGCGGGTCGGGCAGGTTGAGCGGGCCGGGCTGGTGCGGGACTCGGCGGCGCTGACGCGGCGCCCCTCCTGGGAGGTGGTGCGCCTGGCCAGGGAACCGGCCCGCCCGACCACCCTCGACTACGCCGGCCTGCTCCTGGAGGACTTCACCGAGCTGCGCGGCGACCGCGCGGGCGCGGACTGCCCGGCCATCGTCGGTGGTATCGGACGCCTGTACGGCAGGGGCGTGATGCTCATCGGTCACCAGAAGGGGCACGACACCCAGGAACGCGTCAAGCGGAACTTCGGCATGCCGACCCCTGCCGGATACCGCAAGGCGGCCCGGCTCATGCGGCTGGCCGCCAAGCTGGGCCTGCCGGTGCTCACCCTCGTGGACACCCCCGGCGCCTACCCCGGCATCGAGGCCGAGGAGCAGGGACAGGCGTGGGCCATCGCCGAGAACCAGCGCCTGATGTCCGGCCTGCCCGTGCCCGTCGTCGCCGTCATCACCGGCGAGGGCGGCAGCGGCGGCGCGCTCGCCCTCGCCGTGGCAGATCGGGTGCTCGCCCTGTCCAACGCCGTCTACTCCGTCATCAGCCCCGAGGGGTGCGCCGCGATCCTGTGGAAGACCGCCGCGGCGGCCCCGCAGGCCGCCGACGCGCTCGGCCTGGACGCCCGCGAACTGCTCCGGCACCGCATCGTCGACGCGGTCATCCTGGAGCCTGACGGCGGGGCGCACGAGGCCGTCTCCCGTACCGCCGAGCGGGTCGGGACGGCCGTGCGGCAGGCGTTCGAGGAGCTGACCCCGCTGTCGGCCGCCGAGTTGGTCGAGGCGCGTCGGCGGCGCTTCCGCAGTTTTGGTGCCCCTTCTTCCGAGGAGTCGAGATGGCCGAACACGGAGACCTGATCGAGGCGGTGCACCGGCATGCCGTGGGGTTCATCGAGTCGATCGGCGGGCCGATCCGCCGGCTGAAGGTGACGGCGGGCGAGGTCACCCTCGAAGCGGAATGGGCCGACCCCGCCGCCCTCGCTGACGCCGCCGACCGGCATGCTGCCGCGGCCGACGGCGCGACATCCAACGGGCAGGGGCCGGACGGTGTGGCCTCGGGTGCGGCGCTGGTCGCCGCCACGGTGGACGCGCACGGGACGCGGGCCGCCGCCACGGCGGCCTCGGTCACCTTGAACGGGGCCGCCGCCACGTTGGTGGCGGTTATCCCGTCGCCCACGGTCGGCACCTTCTACCGCTGCCCGGAGCCCGGAGCCGAGCCCTTCGTCAAGGAGGGCGACCTGGTCACCCCGGGACAGCAGGTCGCGATCCTGGAGGCGATGAAGATGATGAACCCCATCCACGCGCTCACCGCCGGCCGGATCACCCGGATCCTCGTCGAGGACGCCGCCGCCGTCGAGTACGGCCAGGCGCTCTTCGCCCTGGAGGAGAGCTGATGTTCGGAACGGTCCTGATCGCCAATCGCGGTGAGATCGCCCTCCGGGTGGTCCGGACCTGCAAGGAGATGGGCATCCGCACCGTCGCCGTCTACTCCTCGGCGGACGAGGACTCCCCGGTCGTCCGCATGGCCGACGAGGCCGTGCGGATCGGGCCGCCCCCGGCCAAACGCAGCTACCTGTACGCTCCCGCCATCCTCCAGGCCGCCCGCCTGACCGGCGCGGAGGCCATCCATCCCGGCTACGGCTTCGTGTCGGAGGACGCCGACTTCGCCGAGATGTGCCAGGCGGAGGGGCTGACCTTCATCGGACCACCGCCGGAGGTGCTGGCCATGCTGGGCGACAAGGCCGAGGCGCTGCGCGTGCTGTCGGCCGCCGGACTGCCGGTCCTTCCGGGCACGCACCGGCCGATCGCGAGCGCGGGAGAGGCGGTCGAGGCGGCGGCCGGCATCGGTTTCCCGATCATCGTCAAGGCCCTGTCGGGCGGGGGTGGCCGGGGCATGGCCATCGCGATGCGCCCGTCGGAGCTGCCCGAGGCGTACGCGCGGGCCCGCAACGCGGCCCGGGCCGTCTTCGGAGACGAGCGCGTCTACCTGGAGCGGTACGTCGAGTCGGCCCGGCACGTCGAGGTGCAGGTGCTGGGTGGGCTCCACGGGCAGGTCCTGCACCTGGGCGCGCGCGACTGCTCGGTGCAGCGGCGGCGGCAGAAGCTCATCGAGGAGACCCCGGTGCCCGGCCTGCCCGGGGACGTGGCGGCCAGGTTGTGCGAGCGGACCGTCGAGGCGGCCCGCGCCGTCGGATACGTAGGGGCGGGGACGTTCGAGTTCCTGCTCGACGACGCGGGCGAGTTCCACTGCATCGAGGTCAACTGCCGCATCCAGGTCGAACACCCGGTCACCGAACTGGTCACCGGCGTGGACCTGGTCCGCGAGCAGCTCAACGTGGCCGCGACCGGCGCGCCCGGCATCACGCAGGCCGACGTGCGGCTCAGCGGCGCGGCCATCGAGTGCCGCATCAACGCCGAGGATCCGGCACGGGGCTTCCTGCCCACGCCGGGTACGGTCGAGTCGCTGACGCTGCCGGCCGGGCCGTTCACCCGCGTGGACGATCACGTCCGGCAGGGCATGCGCGTCTCGCCCTTCTACGACCCGCTGCTGGCCAAGGTCAGCGTGTGGGCGCCCGACCGTGAGCAGGCCCTCGCCCGCATGGAGCGGGCGTTGTCGGAGTGCGTCGTCACCGGTCCCGGGATCAGCACCACGACCGGGTTCCTCGCCGGTCTGCTCGCCCACCCGCTCTTCCGGGACGGTAAGCACACCACGGCCCTGGCCGAGACCTTCGACCCCGCCTGACGGTACTCACGGCAACCAAAAACTCACGGCAACCAAAAACTCACGGCAACCAAAACTCACGGCAACCAAAACTCACGGCAACCAAAACTCACGGCAACCAAAACTCACGGCAACCAAAACTCACGGCAGACCAGAAGACGGCGCGGCCCCCACTCGGGGGCCGCGCCGCCTGGCTTTCGGTGAGCCGCACTCAGGTGAGCGCCACACCCAGGCTGTTGGCCGTCAGGGCGGCCACGGCCAGCGTGGTCCGCAGCAGGTGCCAGGCCCGCCAGCGCGGGCGCGGGTCGGCCCAGTCGGCCGGGACGGCGTCCGGGGCGATCCGCTTCAGCATCCGGTTGATCGGCACGTTGCACAGGTGAGAGACCCCCGCCACCCCCAGCATCAGCACGACCGTCGCCCCGAACAGCAGCCGGGCGCTCTGCGGTCCCGGCAGCAGCGCCAGGGCCAGGTCCCCGGCCGCCGTGCCCAGTACGAGGATCGGCATGACAGGGTCCCAGTTACGCCCGAGCAGGGTCGTGGTGTAGAGGTAGCGGTCGGCGGGCATCGCCATCAGCGCCGGCACCACGCTCAGCGCCACGGCGAACAGCACGCCCGCCACCATCCCGCTGCTCACCACCACCAACACGGCCAGCGGTGAAATCTGCATCGCTCGTCACACTCCCTCTACGCTCCTTCGCCGACCTGGGCGTCCAGCTCCTCCATCGCCGCCTTCCACGCGGCGAGCGTCCCCTCGGCCGAGGCCGGCAGCGGCGCGAGCACCGTGCTGCGGCCCGACCGCACGGCGGCGTGCCGCCGCGCCAGCATCGACAGGCTCCTCCCGGGACCGGCCTCCACCAGCGTGTGGTCGCCGTCGGTGAGCAGGCCGTCCAACGCCGCCCAGAACAGCACGGTCCGGGCCAGCTGCCCGGCCCAGAAGCCGGGGGAGAGCGCCTCGGCCCGGCTGACGGGCCGGCCCGTCGCGGTGGACCTGATCGGCACCCGAGGCGGCGCCAGGGGCACCCCGGCGAACCCCACGGCGAACAGCTCCGCCGCGCCTCGCACCGCCGGGCAGTGGAACGGCTGGCGCGACGGCACCCGCCGCGTCGTCACGCCCTCGGCGGCCAGCTCCCGCGTCAGCTCCGTCAGCCACGGTTCGGGCCCGGCCACGACGGTGTGGCGGGGGGCGTTGATCGCGGCCACGGCCACGCCCGCCGCCCGGTGCCGGGCGCCGATGCGGGGCTCCAGATCGTCGGCGGCCACCCCGGCGGCGATCATGCCGCCGGGGCCGACCGTCGCCATCGCCTGGCTGCGCGCCGCCATCAGCCGCGCCGCGTCGGCCAGGGTGAACACCCCGGCCAGGCAGGCCGCCGCCAGCTCGCCGACGCTATGGCCGAGCAGCGCCGCCGGCCTGAGCCCGCGGGCCGTCAGCGTCCTGCCGAGCGCGTACCCGATGGCGAACAACAGCGGCTGGGCGCGCGAGGCGTCGTCGAGGGGGACCCGCGGGTCGTCGCCGAGCCAGTCGGCGCGCAACCGGCCCCCCTCCTCGCCCATCAGGGCGAAGAACTCGTCCATGGTCGCGGTGAACTCCGGCTCGGCGCCGTACAGCTCCACCGCCATGCCGGGGTGCTGCGCCCCCTGCCCGGGGAACAGCAGCACCACCGGGCGACTCGGCTCGGGCATGTGCGCCTCTCAGTAGTCGAGGGTGACGTCGTATTCGGTGAACCACCTGGTCAGCCAGAGCGCCATCTCCAGGCTGCCGCGGTCGTACGGCCGGCTGACGTGGCCGGCCGGGCGCTGGACCGCCTTCCTGACGCGCTCCGGGTCGAGCAGCCCCGGCACCGCGCGCTCGCCGCCGCCGGTCAGCTCGCCGAGCTCGTCACGCAGGGCCTGCTCGTACGCGGGGTCCTGCGTGGCCGGGTACGGCGTCTTCACCCGGTCCCGTACGGCCTCGGGCAGCAGGTCGCCGACGGCGGCCCGCAGCAGGCTCTTCTCCCTGCCGTCGAACACCTTCATCGCCCACGGGACGTTGAAGACGTACTCGACCAGGCGGTGGTCCAGGAAGGGCACCCGCACCTCCAGGCCGTTGGCCATGCTCATGCGGTCCTTGCGGTCGAGGAGCGTCTGCAGGAACCGGGTGAGGTTGAGGTAGGTCACCTCGCGCATGCGCCGTTCGAGCCGATCCTCGCCCGGCAGCACGGGCACCTCGGCCAGCGCCTCGTGGTAGCGGGCCAGCCGGTGCTGCTGGATGTCGAGCTTCTCCTTCAGCTCCTCGGCCAGCAGCGACAGCCCGCCGAAGTAGCGTGCCGAGCCCGGCGTCAGCCAGGGGAAGGTGCCGGCGTGCACGGCCGCCTGGTTGAAGAACCAGCGGTAGCCGCCGAACAGCTCGTCGGCGCCCTCACCGGACAGCGCCACCGTGGAGCGTTCGCGCACCGCGCGGCAGAGCAGATACAGCGACGGCCACATGTCGCCCCAGAACGCGGGCGGCTGGTCGTTGGCCCGCAGCACCGCCGAGCGCACCGACTCGGCCACCAGCTCGTCGCTGTTCAGCCGCACTTCGCGGTGCTCGGCTCCCACGTGCGCCGCCAGCGCGCGGGCGAACGGGGCGTCGGGCGCGCCGCGCACCGCGTCCGCCTGGAAGATGTCCTCCGCGCCGGAGAAGGCGACCGAGAACGACCGCACGGGGCCCTTCCCGGCGGCCGCCAGCCGGTCGGCGGTCAGCGCCGTCAGCGCGGACGAGTCGAGGCCGCCCGACAGCAGCGTGCACACGGGCACGTCGGCGATGAGCTGCCGGCCGACGATGTCCTCCAGCAGCTCGCGCACCGTGGCGACCGTGGTGTCCAGGTCGTCGGTGTGCTCGCGGGCCTCGATCGACCAGTAGCGGTGCTTGGTCAGGCCGCTCCTGCGCAGCCGTACCAGGTGGCCGGGGCGGACCTCGTGCATGCCGGACAGGACCGCCCGCTCGGGGGTCTTGACCATGTCGAGGACCTCGCGCAGGCCGTCCAGCCCGACGCGGCGCCGCACCTCCGGGTGCGCGAGCAGGGCCTTGGGCTCCGAGCCGAACAGCACCCCGGCGCGGGTCGGATGGTAGAAGAGGGGCTTGACGCCCAGCCGGTCGCGCAGCAGCACCAGTTCCTGTGTGCGGACGTCCCAGACGGCCAGCGCGAACATGCCGTTCAGTCGCTGGGCGAAGTCGGTGCCCCACCGCAGGTAGGCGTGGAGCACCACCTCGGTGTCGCTGTTGGTGCGGAACCGGTGGCCGTACGAGAGCAGCTCGGCACGCAACTCCCTGAAGTTGTAGATCTCCCCGCAGAAGGTCACCGCGGCCAGCGTCCTGCCGTCCTCTTCGGCCGACATGGGCTGGTGGCCGCCGGCCAGGTCGATGACCGACAGGCGGCGGTGCCCGAGCAGGACGTGCCGGTCCTGCCACAGGCCCTCGTCGTCGGGGCCTCTGCGACTCATCGTGGCCGTCATCGCCCTGGCCGTCGCCGTGTGGCGGGTCAGGTCACGCGAGAAGTCCACCCAGCCGGCGATTCCGCACATGCGCGCTCCTCAGGACGTGCCCGCCAGGGCCCGGTTGACCGTCTTGAGCAGGTCCGCGGGCGTCTTGGCGCCGCCGACCTCCTCCTCCGAGATCTCGAGTGAGTACTCCCGCTCGATCGCGCTGACCGTGTTGAACAGGGCCAGCGAGTCGTAGCCGAGTGCTTCGAAGGTCGTGTCGAGGATGTCGCCGTCCAGCTGGACCGACTCGTCCTCGCCGGCGCTTTCGCGGAGCAGCCGCACCAGTGTGTCGATGGTGATTTCCCGCATCTTCACCCCTTGTCTTACCTGAGAGCTGTCTATAGCGGGAAATGTCGTACGACGCGCTTGATGGACGTTGGACGGCGGCTCGACCCGCCGTGCGGTCCGTGCTCCAGCGGGGCTCCAGCGAGACCACAGATCGCGCGGTCACGGTCGGCACCATGAGGTTGCCGTTAGGCGAATGGCTGCGGGCCTACGTCCGCGTCTGGGCGGAGTATCCGTCCCTGATCTTCTACCAGCCCAGCCCCTGGGACGACGGCCCCGAACCGGACGACGAGTGGCCCGAGACGGCGAACCGGTGAGGCCCACCGCGTGCCGTAGCCGTACAAGGAGGCAAGTATGACCGCAGAAGCACCACCCCCGAGCTTCCCGTTCACCGCCGCCGACCCGCTGGAGCCGGCCGAGAAGTACGTGCGGATGCGCGAGAACGGCTCCGCCGCCCGCGTCACCCTCCCGTCCGGCGACCCGGCCTGGCTGGTGACGAGGTACGAGGACGTCCGCACTGTGCTCGCCGACCCGCGCTTCAGCCGGGAGGCGATCACCGCGCCCGGCGCGCCCAAGGGGTTCCCGATCGCCCGGGGGGCCAAGTCCATCATCGTGATGGACCCGCCGGAGCACACCAGGCTGCGCCGCCTGGTGTCGTACGCGTTCTCCGTGCGGCGCATGGAGGCACTGCGCCCGCGCGTGGAGGAGATCGCCCGTGGGCTGGCGACGGCGATGGAACAGACCGGCCCGCCCGCCGACCTCGTGGCCGGCCTCACCCAGCCGCTGCCCATCATGGTCATCTGCGAGATGCTCGGCGTGCCGTACGCGGAGGTCGACCAGTTCCGCACGTGGACCGACCTCATGCTCAGCTTCGACTCCGGCCGTCGCGAGGAGGTCATCGAGGCCCGCGACCGGCTCAACGGCTACCTGGCCGAGCTCATCGCCGCCAAGCGCACCCAGCCGTCCGACGACCTGCTCATGGTGCTGATCAACGCCAGGGACGAGGGCGACCGGCTGTCGGAGGAGGAGCTGGTGGCGTTCGCGTTCACGCTGCTCGGCGCCGGTTACCACGCCACCACCGCCGGGATGACACACGTGATGCTGCGGTTGCTGCGCAGCCCCGAGCGGATGCGGACGCTGCGCGACAAGCCCGAGCTGCTGGCGTCCGCGGCCGAGGAGCTCCTGCGGCTGTCGCAGGCCGGCGGCGGGGTGGGCGCGCTGCGCATCGCCACCGAGGACGTCGAGCTGGGCGGCACCCTCGTCAAGGCGGGCGACGCAGTGCTGCCGTCCACGACGGCCGCCAACCGGGACCCCGGGGTCTTCTCCGACCCCGACGGGTACGACCCGGCGCGCGAGCAGAACCACCACATCACCTTCGGCCACGGCGTCCACTACTGCCTGGGCGCGCAGCTCAGCCGGATCGAGCTGCGGATCGTGCTGGAGACGGTGCTGGACCGGTTCCCCGCTCTGGAGCTGGCGGTGCCGGAGGAGGAGCTGGAGTGGCGCACCGGGACGGCGTTCGGCCGGCCCGAGCGGCTGCCGGTCACCTGGTAGCGGACACGGCAGGCCGGTAGGGAACACGGCAGGCCGGTAGGGAACACGGCAGGGGCGGCGCCGCGCGATCACGCGGCGCCGCCCCCGCTGCTGTCACGGTGCCTGGACGCTGTAGCGCTTGCCCTCGACCTGGGTCTGGAAGACGCCTTGGACGTTGCCGTCGGCGTCCACCGACGTGCCGGTGCCCGACGAGGTGAAGGTGTCGGCCGAGGTCACCTGCCCGTCCTGGACGCCGCGCAGCTCCCAGTCGAAGGCGCCGTCGGCGTTGAGGTTGTAGTGCCTGAAGACGTACCGGAAGCCGGTGGCGGTGGGCCGCCAGGTGCCGAGCCCGACGCGCTTGCCGTCGGCCAAGGTGAAGCTGCCGTCGGCCCGCAGCGCGAACAGGGCGCGCTCCTTCTTGGTGCTGGACGCGAACTTGATCTCCACGGCCCACGTGCCGATGGGAGAGCGTAACTGCTCGGTGTCACCGCTGGCCGAGCCGGCCAGGCCGGCCACCGAGCCGAGCGTCAGGGTCGCCGCTGCCGCCACCAGCGCCACGCGCCGGGCCATCCCGGGACGCCTGCCTACCTTGTCTGACATGCTTCCTCCCACTGTTCTGACCGTTTCTCCCGATTCGTCCGCCGGAACGTCGTCCGCCGGAACGTCGTCCGCCGGAACGTCGTCCGCCGGAACGTCGTCCGCCGGAACGTCGTCCGCCGGAACGTCGTCCGCCGGAACGTCATCCGCCGGAACGTCATCTGCCTGAACCGACCAGGCCGATCGCTTCCGCCGCGACCTGGACAGATGCGCGCCGCGCCGCCGGGTCGGAGCCGACGGGTGACAGGGCGAGCGTGGTGACGCCGGCCCGCGCGTACGCGGCCATCCGCTCCGCCACCCGGTCCGGCGGCCCGAGCAGCGAAACGCTGTCGACGAACTCGAACGGCACCGCCGCCACCGCGCCCGCGGTGTCACCCGACTGGGCCCGGTCCTGGATCTCCACCGCGGCCTCGCCGTGGCCGAGCCGCTCCAGCAGGCGGAAGTAGAAGTTGTCGGCGCGGTGCCCGAGGCTGACGAAACGCGCCACGTGGTGCCTGACGGGCAGGGCGGCGGCCTCCAGGTCCTCGTCCACGGCGATCGACACCGAGGGGATGACCTCGAACGGCTCGCCGGCCAGGTCGCCCCGCCGCCGTCCCGACTCCAGGTGCCCGATCACCTCGGTCACCCGCTCGGGCGAGCTGAAGACCCCGAACCAGCCGTCGGAGATCTCCCCGGCCAGCTCCAGCCCGCGCTCGCCGACGGCGGCGAGGTAGATCGGGATGCGCGGGCTGACCAGCGGAGCGTGCAGGCGGAAGCCGGTGCCCCGCCCGCCGGGCAGCGGCACCCGCAGGTGCTCGCCCTGGTGGTCGACCTGGCGGCCGGCCAGCGCGGCCCGTACCACCGAGACGTACTCGCGCGTCCTGGCCAGCGGGCGGCCGAACGGCAGGCCGTGCCAGCCCTCGGTGATGAACGCGTTGGAGACGCCCAGCCCGAGCCGGAACCGGCCGCCGGACAGGCCGTCCAGCGTGGCGGCCGTCATCACGGTCATGGCCGCGGTCCGCGCGGGAATCTGGAACACCCCGGCGGCCACGTGGATCCGCGTGGTCCTGGCCGCGAGGTACCCCAGCGCGCTGGCCGCGTCCGAACGGAACCCCTCCGGCACGAACGCCACCTCGAACCCGTGCCGCTCCGCCTCCACGGCGAGATCGGCGTCGTTCAGCGGGACGTTGATCCCCAGTCGCATGGCATGCTCCGCTCTCTCGGATCTGATCGCCGCGGGGGCCATCCTGGAAGGTCCGGTTCGAGCCGCGCTGGACCTGGGGCGAACGTGGCTGGAGCGGAACTCGACCGGGCGTCCAGCGCCGCGCGACGCCCGTTCTGCTCCCTGGTACCGCGGGTTCCCGTGCCGATGACCGAAGGGATGAGGCCAGCCATGCCACACGAAGACACCGAGGTGCTGATCGCCGGCGGGGCCGTGGTCGGCTTGTCCGCGGCTCTGTTCCTGGCCCGGGCCGGAGTCCGGGTGACGCTCGTCGAGCGCAAGCCCAGCACGCTGCGCCACCCCAGGGCGCGGGTGATCAATCCACGCACCGTCGAGATCTACCGGTCGGTCGGTTTGGAGGAGACGATCGTCGCCGCCCAGTCCCTGACCTCCGACCTGAGCACCAAGACGGTCATCAGGGCCAGGACGCTCGACGACGCCGAGCTGTTCTCCACCCCGATGCGCAACGAGGCGCCCGGGCTCAGCGAGGCCACCCCCTGCGACTGGTGCTCCATCGACCAGAACCGGCTGGAGGAGATCGTCGCCGACCACGCCGTGAAGCTGGGCGCCGACGTGCGGTACTCCACCGAATTGGCGTCGTTCGAGGAGGACGGCGACGGGGTGACGGCGACCCTGCGCGACCCCGACACCGGCCGGGAGCGCCGGATCCGCGCCCGCTACCTCATCGCCGCCGACGGCAGCCGCAGCTCCGTGCGGCGGCGGCTCGGCATCGGCGTCACCGGCCCCGGCGTGCTGCAGAACATCGTCAGCCTCGTCTTCAAGGCCGACCTCAGCGGCCCGCTGCGCGGCAGGGACCTCGGCCTGGGCTACTTCGACCAGCCCGAGCCGGGCACCCGGATGATGCCGCTGGACGGCTCGCGCTGGGTGTTCGTCACCCCCTACGACCCGGCCACCAACTCCGCCGAGGACTTCGACGACGACTGGTGCGTGGGGGTCATCCGCGCCGCCGTGGGCGTGCCCGATCTGCGCGTGGACAACATCGAGGTGCAGATCGAGCGGACCGGCGCCAAGGTGCTCGGCTACGAGGTCGCCGCCCAGCTCGCCGAGCGCTACCGCCAGGGGCGGGTGTTCCTGGCCGGCGACGCCGCGCACGCCATGCCGCCGACCGGCGCGCTCGGCGCGGCCACCGGCGTGCAGGACGCCCACAACCTGGCCTGGAAGCTGGCCGCCGTCCTGTCGGGCGACGCGGGTCCCGCCCTGCTCGACACCTACGAGCAGGAGCGCCGCGCCGTCGCCGGGCACACCATCGACTACGCCATGAAGACCATGCGCGACCGCACCAGCACCGCCGACGGCGACGAGAAGCCCGTCAGCTACGCCGCGATCATCCTGGGCTACCGGTACGACTCCGCGGCCGTGCTCCCCGAGGAGACCGGCGGCCCGCCCGCGCTGGACCCCGACCTGCTGGGCGCGCCGGGCACCCGGGCCCCGCACTACGTGATCGTCCGCGACGGCGTGCCGTTGTCCACGCTGGACCTGTTCGGCGGGGGCGCGGTGCTGCTCACCGGCCCCGAGGGCGGCGGCTGGCATCCGGCGGCGGCCCGCGCCGGGGTGGACGTCCGGATGATCGGCGGGCCCGAGCTGGCCGACCCCGAGGGCGGCTGGCCGCGGGCGTACGGCGTGAGCGCGTCGGGCGCGGTGCTCGTCCGCCCCGACGGGTTCGTCGCCTGGCGCGCGCCCGCCCTGCCCACCGTTGCCAAGTCCGATGCCGGGCGCGATGCCGGGCGCGATGCCGAGGCCGCGTTGCGGTCGGTGGTCGCCCGGATCCTCGATCGCGGCTGAGGGGCACGTGACCATGGACATCGGACTCGCCCTGCCCACGACCGTGCCGGACCTGACCGGCGAGAGGCTCATCGAGTGGGCCCGCCGGGCCGACCGGCTCGGCTTCAGCACTCTCGGCGCGCTCGACCGCATCGTGTACCCCAACTACGAGCCGCTGCTCGCCCTGACGGCGGCCGCCGCCGTCACCGAGCGGATCAAGCTGGCCACCACCATCCTCATCGCCGCCTGCCGCGACAGCACGCTGCTGGCCAAGCAACTGGCCACGCTCGATCACCTGGCCGGCGGACGGCTGGTGGTGGGCCTGGCCTCGGGCGACCGCGAGGACGACTTCACCGCGACCGGGACGCCGTTCGCCGGCCGGGGCAAGCGGCTCGACACCGTGGTCCGTGAGCTGCGCGCCGCCTGGTCCGAGGCGAGCCCGGGCCTGCGCCCGAGGCACGCGCCGTCCTTGCTGATCGGCGGCCACTCGCAGGTGGCCATGCGCCGCTCGGCGCGGGTCGGCGACGGCTGGATCGGCGGCGGCAGCTCGGTCTCCCGCTACGCCGACCTGGCCGCCCGGGTGCGCGCCGAGTGGCGGCGGCAGGGGCGGGCGCAGGCTCCCAGGCTGCTGGCGCTGTCCTACGTCGCGCTCGGCCCCGGCGGGCGCGAGCACGCCGAGCGCTACCTGCGCTCCTACTACGCCTTCATCGGCGACAAGGCGGCGCTGGTGGTCTCCGGCGTGACCACGGAGCCCGGACGACTGCGCGAGCTCGCCCGCGGCTACGCCGAGGCCGGCTGCGACGAGCTGATCCTGCTGCCGTGCGCGGCGGACCCCGGACAGGTCGACCTGATCGCCGACGCGGCGCTGAGCTGAGAGCTGGTAGAGCGATGCGGATGCTCGTCACGGCCTGGGCGTGGCCGTCCCACCTGTACGCCATGGTGCCCCTGGCCTGGGCGATGCGCGCGGCCGGGCACGACGTGCTGGTGGCCTGCCAGCCGTCCCTGATGGCCGCCGCGGAACGGACCGGCCTGCCGTGCGTGCGGGTCGGGTCCGACGTGGACTCGGTGGACATGGTCCGCGGCTACGCGCTGCCGACCCGCCGCTTCGGCACCCCGGAGGCGGCGGCCTCGGCGAACGGGGGCGCCCCCCGCGCGCTGCGCATGTTCCAGGCCAACGCGGAGGCCATGGTGGACGACCTGGTGCGGCTGACCCGGGAATGGCGGCCGGCGCTGATCGTCCACGACCCGACGGCCTGGGCCGCCTCGATCGCGGCGGCCGTGGCCGGGGTGCCCGCCGTGCGCCACCTGTACGGCGCCGACCTCGTCCACCGCGCCCGCCGGTTCCTGCCGGAGCTGCTGGCGCCGATGGGGGAGCGACACGGGCTGGACGACCTGGAACCCCTGGGGGCGGCCACGATCGACCCCTTCCCCGCCAGTGTGCAGGTGGAGGTGGACTACCGGCCGGCGCCCATCAGGTACGTCCCGTACAACGGGCCCGGCCAGGCCCCCCGCCTCGGCCCCTCGGACCGGCCGCGCGTCTGCGTGACGTGGGGCACGACCATGGCCCGCGTCGACTCCCGCCGCTTCCTGGCCGGGGAGGTCGTCAGGGCGCTGGCCTCGCCGGAGGTCGATGTGGTCGTCGCCGTGACCGCCGCGCAGCGCCGGCTCCTCGGCCCCGTGCCGGAGGGCGTGCGGGTCGTCGAGGGCGCGCCGCTGCACGCCCTGCTGCCCTCCTGCGACCTGCTGGTGGCGCACGGCGGCGCCGGCACCTCGCTGACCGGCCTGGCCGCCGGCCTGCCGCAGCTCCTGGTGCCGCAGCTGCCCGACCATCAGGCGCACGCCACCCGGCTGGTCCGCGCCGGGGCCGCCGACCTGCTGCCCTTTGACGAGGCCGGCCCTGCCGAGCTGCGGGAGCGCGCGCTGCGGCTGCTCCACGACGAGCGGGCCAGGCAGGCCGCGGCCTGCCTGCGCCAGGAGATCGCCGACCGGCCCGCCCCCGCCGCCGTCGTCCCGTGGCTGGAGCGCATCGCCGTCGCCTGACACCCCAGCGCGGGTCAACCGAGTCTCCAGCGTCCGGGCGCAGCCTGCGCGCATGCGGATCCTCATCTCCACCATCGGAACAGCGGCCCACTTCTACCCGGTCGTGCCGTTCGCCTGGGCGCTGCGCTGCGCGGGCCACGACGTGCGGGTGGCCTGCGAGCCGGGCTTCACCGCCACGGTCGGGGCCACCGGCCTGCCGGCGGTCGCCGTCGGCCATGACGTCGACCTGCGTACGTTCTGGCAGGGCGTCGCGCTGGAGCCCGAGGCGGGCACCGGCGACGACGACCACCTGCGCATGCGCATGGAGCGGTCGATGGCGATGTTCACCGGCATCGCGGCCGCCGCGGCCGGCGACCTCATCGACCTCGCCCGAGCCTGGCGTCCCGACGCCGTCGTCTTCGAGGCCCGAGGGTACGCCGGGCTTATCGCCGCCCACAGCGTGGGCGTTCCGGCCATCCGCCACACGTGGGGCATCGACACCAACTACTCGCGCCGCGACTTCGACCGGCCGTACCTGGACGAACTGTGCGCCCGCTACGGCCTCACCGGCGTGGACCCCCTGGGGGACCTGACGCTGACGCCCTGCCCGCCCAGCCTCACCGAGCCCGACGAGGTCAACCGCGCGCGGCTGCGCTACGTCCCGTACAACGGCTCCGGTGGCCTGCCGTCCTGGCTGATCCCCGCGCCGGAGCGCCCGCGCGTCTGCGTCACCTGGGGGCACATGTTCTCGCAGATCACCGACAACCTGCACCCGATCAACCAGGCCATCGAGGGCCTGCGCGGCCTGCCCGTCGAGGTGGTGGCCGCCGTCGCGCCCGGCCAGCGCGGGCTGCTGCCGGCCACGCCGCCACCGCACGTGCGCGTGGCCGAGTCGGTGCCGCTCAACCTGCTGCTGCCCACCTGCGCCGCGGTGATCAACGGGGGCGGCGCGGGCACGCTGATGACCGCGCTCAGCGCGGGCGTGCCGATGGTCGTGGTGCCTTCGCACACCGACGAGCCCGAGTACGCCGAGCGCATGTCCGCCGCAGGCGCGGCCACCTGGCTGTCCTACCGTGAGGCGGACGCCGGGGCGTTCCGCGCGGCGGCGGAAAAGGTACTGGCGGCCCCCTCCTACCAGGAGGGAGCCGCCAGGCTGGCAGCCGAGAACGCGGCGCTGCCGTCACCGGCCGCCCTGGCGGCGGGACTGGACGAGGTGATCGCCCAGGCCCGCCGGGGCGCGTGACGGATCAGGTTCCGCCGGTGACCTCGACGATGGTCCCGGTGATGTTCCCGTTGGCCTCCGAGCCCAGGAACACGATGGTCCGGGCCACTTCCTCGGGAGTCGAGATGCGGCCGGTGGCGGCCGAGGCGGCCACCTGGCTCATCAGCTTCGGGGGAAGGGCCCGCCGGGTGGTGTCGGTCGCGGTCGCCCCGGGCGAGACCACGACGCTCAGGACCCCGCTCGTGCCCGCCTCGCCCGCCAGGGTGCGGCTGAAGGCGTTCAGGCCGGCCTTGCTGGCGATGAACGCCTCCTCCCCGGGAATGCCCGAACGCACCGAGGCGGCGGAGATGAAGATCATCCTGCCCCAGCCGCGCGCCTTCATCGACGGCAGGACCGCCTGAACCGTGTGGAAGGCGCCGTCGAGCTCCTCGCGCAGCTGGCTCTGCCACTCCGCCACCGGCACGTCCTCGAAGGCGCGGAACGGGATGTGCGGCCCCGACCAAGGGGAGGCGTTGGCGACCAGTACGTCCACGCCGCCGTAGGCGTCGATCACACTGTCCACCGTGGCCCTGATCGTGGCCGGGTCGCCCAGGTCGTACTGTGTGGCGATCGCGGTGCCACCCGCCTGCTCGATCTCGGCGACAGCGCTGTGCGCGCCGTCCTTGTTGGACCGGTAGGTGAGCGCCACCCTGGCCCCTTCGGCGGCGAACAGGCGCGCGGTCGCGCGCCCGATGCCGCTGCTGGCGCCCGTGATGAGCACGCTCTTTCCGGTGAGCCCCAGATCCATCCGTCACTCCCTTGTCATCGGTACGACGGGCGGAGCCGGCCCGCCGGGACGCCCATGCTGACCCGCTCCACTCGAGCATCACCTGAGCGGTGCTCGCCGTCGCCGGTCAGCACCCCGCCGATCCGCGGGCGGCTGCTCAAGCGGCGCTGGAGCGATCCTTCAGCCCTCGCCGTCAGCGTCGGCACTCGGCGGGTCTCAAGGACCCGGCCGCCGGAAAACCCGGAGGTATCACATGGCAATGGCGGTCATGCGCGACAAAGCGGCCGCGGAGGTATTCGAGCTCTCCACCGGGGTGCACGCCAGCGCGGTGGTGCGGGCGGCGGTCCAGCTCGGCCTGGCCGACGCCGTCGGCGACGAGCCCATCACCCTGGCGGAACTCGCCTCGGCCGTCGGGGCGCGGCGGGACACGCTCGGGCGCTTCATGCGGCTGCTCACCGCGTACGGCATCTTCGCCGAGGTGGGGGACCGCTACGAGCACACCCCCACCTCCAGAGCGCTGCGCTCGGACGCGCCCGACGGCCCCGCGGGGATCATCCGCCTGGGCGGCGACTGGAACTGGATCCTGTGGGGACTGCTCGCCCACTCGGTCAGGACCGGCGAATCCGCCTTCCAGGCCCACTACGGCCAGGACATCTTCGCCTACTTCGACCAGAACAGGCAGGCCGGCGACGCGTTCCAGCACGGCCTGTCGGTCGTGGCCAAGCGGGAGGACCCGCTGGTCGCGGAGGCGCTGCCGGTCAAGGACGGAGAGTGCGTGGTCGAGCTGGCGGGCGGCAAGGGCAACCTGCTGCGCGCGGTGCTGGAACGCCACCCGGGCGTCACCGGGGTGCTCGTCGAGACCGAGCAGGCGCTCGACACCGTCGACCCGGCGCTGCGGGAGGGCCCGCTGGCCGAACGCTTCCGCGCGTTCCCCGGCGACTGCCAGACCGCCGTTCCCGGCGGCGGCGACGTCTATCTGATCAAGCAGACCCTGCACATGTGGGACGACGAGACGTGCCTGCGCGTCCTGGAGAACTGCCGGCGCGCCGCACCGCCCGGCGCCCGGGTGGTGGTCGTCGAGCAGCTCCTCACCAGCGGTCCCGCCGAGCGGCGGACCCGGCTGATGGACCTGCACATGCTCCTGGTCGCCGGCGGCAGGGAGCGCACCGAGAAGGACTTCGCCGAGCTGTTCCACCGTGCCGGCCTCAGCTTCGGCGGCATCCGCGGGGAGGCGGGCGACCTGCGGCTGATCGAGGCCGTGACGCCCGAGGCCTGACCCGATCAGCATTCAGAAGGGAGCCCCCATGGCAACGGACGCACCGATCAGTACCCCGGCCGACATCTTCCGGCTGGGCAGCATGTACGCGATGTCCAAGGTCGTGCTCACCGCGGTCGAGCTGGACCTGTTCACCGCGCTCCAGGACGCCGAGGCCACCGCCGAGGAGGTGTGCGAGCGCCTCGGCCTGCACCCGCGCGCCACCCGGCAGTGGCTGGACACCCTGGTCGTCACCGGCCTGCTCCGGCGCGAGAACGGCAGGTACGGCAACAGCCAGGCCGCGACCCGCTTCCTGGTCCGCGGCGCCCCCGCCTACGTCGGCGGCTTCCTGTCCCGCTCCGGTGAGATGCTCTACCCCGCGTGGGGCCGCCTCACCGACACGCTGCGCACCGGCCTGCCGCAGGCCAACGACGGCGACTTCCGCGAGCTGGTCGACAATCCCGCGTTCCTGGACCGCTTCCTGACCATGATGGACTCGCTCAGCGGCCACCTCGGCCCCGAGCTGGCCACGTCCTACGACTGGACCGCGCACGACTCCGTCGCGGACATCGGCGGCGCCCGTGGCAACCTCGTCGCGCACCTGGTCAGGGCGCACGTCCACCTCAAGGGCATGGTGTTCGACCTGCCGCAGATGGAGCCCAGGTTCGACGCGCACCTGGCCGAGCTCGGGCTGTCCGGCCGGGCCTCCTTCGTGCCCGGCGACTTCTTCAACGATCCGCTGCCGCAGGCCGACGTCCTGATCATGGGGCACGTGCTGCACGACTGGTCGGAGGAGGAGCGCCGGATGCTGGTCGGCAAGGCGTACCAGGCGCTCGCGCCGGGCGGGGTGCTGCTCGTCTACGACCGCATGATCGAGGACGAGCCGACCGACGCCGACAACCTCGTGGTGAGCCTGCACATGATCCTCACCACGACCGACGGGGCGGAGTACACGCAGGGCGAGTGCCTGGCGTGGCTGCGCGAGGCCGGCTTCCGGCAGACCTCGGTCCAGCCGCTCGGTCCCACGGACTCCCTCGTCATCGCGACCAAGTAGGAGATCACCGTGCACAGAACGCTCATCGTGGCGCACATGGAGGCCTCGCACGCCGACGCCATCGCGACCATCTTCGGCGAGTCCGACGCCACGGACCTGCCGCACCTGATCGGCGTGTCCCGCAGGACCCTCTTCCGTTTCCACGACCTGTACTTCCACCTGGTCGAGGCGGACCAGGACATCAAGCCCGACCTGGACAAGGCTCGCGAGCACCCGCTCTACCTGGACGTCAGCCGGCGACTGGGGGAGCACGTCAGCCCGTACGACCCCAACTGGCGCGAGCCGAAGGACGCCATGGCCATCCCCTTCTACACCTGGGAGCGTTCGTGACCGAGACACAGGGCGGACTCAAGATCGTCCACATCGACGACGTCGAGCCGAACCGGCGACGCGGCGGCGACCTGCGGGTGCTGCTCAGCCCCAAGACCGTGGGCTCGACCACGGGCTTCATGGGCGTGACGCTGCTCAAGCCGGGGGAGTTCGTTGCCGAGCACTACCACCCCTACTCCGACGAGTTCATGTTCATCGCCCGCGGCACGATCGTCGCCCGGCTGGACGGCGAGGACGTCAAGATGCTCGCCGACCAGAGCGTCATGGTGCCGAAGGGCACCCGGCACCGCGTCGAGAACACCGGTACGGAGGACGCGCTCATCGTCTTCCACCTGTGCCCGCTGGCCCCGCGCCCCGAGCTGGGACACGTCGACACGGAAGAACGGGCGGGAGAGGGCTGATGCGATCCGCCCGCGTCGTGGTCACCGGGATCGGCGTCGTCGCTCCCGGTGACCCGGGCACCAAGGCGTTCTGGGAGATGCTCACGGCCGGTCGCACGGCGACGCGCACCATCACCTTCTTCGACCCGTCGGGCTTCCGCTCCCGGATGGCCGCCGAGTGCGACTTCGACCCGGCGGCGCAGGGCCTGTCGGCTCAGGAGATCCGCAGGATGGACCGGGCCGCGCAGCTCGGCGTGGTCGCGGCCAGGGAGGCGTGGGCCGACAGCGGCCTGGGCCAGGACGTCGCGCCCGAGCGGATGAGCGTCAGCCTGGGCAGCGCCGTGGGCAGCACGATGAGCCTGGAGGAGGAGTACGTCGTCCTGAGCGACGCCGGCAGACGGTGGCTGGTGGACGACGGCTACGGGGTGCCGCACCTGTACGGCTTCATGGCGCCCAGCACCCTGGCCGCCGAGGTGGCGTGGAGCTGCGGGGCCGAGGGCCAGGTCGGGCTGATCTCGACCGGCTGCACCTCGGGGCTGGACGCCATCGGCCTCGGCGCCCGTCTCATCCGGCAGGGCACGGCCGACGTGGTGGTGGCCGGCGCGACCGACGCGCCCATCTCACCGATCACCTCGGCCTGCTTCGACGCCATCAAGGCCACCTCGCCCAACAACGACGACCCCGAGCACGCCTCGCGCCCGTTCGACCTGCACCGGGACGGGTTCGTGCTGGGGGAGGGCGCGGCCGTGCTGGTGCTGGAGGAGCTGGAGTCGGCACGCCGCCGCGGCGCGACGATCTACGGTGAGATCGCCGGATACGCCTCCCGCAGCAACGCCTTCCACATGACCGGCCTCAAGCCGGACGGCAGGGAGATGGCCGAGGCGATCCGCGCCGCGCTGGACGAGGCCAGGCTCGATCCGTCGGACATCGACTACGTCAACGCCCACGGCTCGGGCACCAAGCAGAACGACCGGCACGAGACCGCCGCCTTCAAACGGGCACTGGGACCGCGCGCCCACGAGGTGCCGGTCAGCTCGCTCAAGTCGATGGTCGGCCATTCGCTCGGCGCGATCGGCGCCATCGAGGCGGCCGCCTGCCTGCTGGCGATGCGTGACCAGGTGGTGCCTCCCACGGCCAACCTGCACACTCCCGACCCGGAGTGCGATCTGGACTATGTGCCGCTGACCGCCCGTGACCAGCGGGTGGACGCGGTCCTCAGCGTCGGCAGCGGGTTCGGCGGCTTCCAGACGGCGATGGTGCTGGGGCGGGGAGAGCCATGAGCGCGGTGACCGGAATGGGAGTGGTGGCGCCCAACGGCGACCGCACCGAGGACTACTGGCAGGCGGTTCTGGACGGCCGGTCCGGGCTGGGGCCGATCAGCCACTTCGACGCCGGCGGTTATCCGGTCAGCAGGGGCGGCGAGTCGTCGTTCGTCGCCAAGGGCCGGGTGCCGGGCAGGCTCGTCGCCGAGACCGACCGCTTCACCCACATGGCGCTGGCGGCGGCCGAGATGGCGCTCGCCGACGCCCGCGTGGACCCGGCCGAGCTGCCCGAGTACGAGATGGCGGTGACCACGGCCAGCTCGTCCGGCGGCACCGACTTCGGGCAGCGGGAGATCGAGAAGCTGTGGCGCAACGGGCCCCGGCACGTGGGCGCGTACCAGTCCATCGCCTGGTTCTACGCGGCCAGCACCGGCCAGATCGCGATCCGGCACAAGATGCGCGGCCCGTGCGGCGTCATCTGCGCCGAGCAGGCCGGCGGGCTGGACGCGGTGGCCCACTCGTGCCGGCTGCTGCGCGACGGGGTGCGGCTGGCGCTGGCCGGCGGCACCGACGCCTCGTTGTGCCCGTACGGGCTGGTCGCGCAGCTCAGCAACCGCAGGCTCAGCCCGTCCGGTGAGTTCCTGCCCTTCGACGCCCGCGCCGACGGCTACCTGCCGGGCGAGGGCGGGGCGATGCTCGCCATCGAGCCCACCGACACCAAAAAGCCTAAATATGGCTTCATAGCCGGTCATGCGGCGACGTTCGATCCGCCGCCGTGGTCCGGCCGGTCCCCGGCGCTGCGCCGCGCCATCGAGGCCGCCCTCGCCGACGCCGGCGCCGAGCCCGGCGACATCGACGTCATCTTCGCCGACGCCGCCGGGCTGCCCGAGCTGGACCGCCAGGAGGCCGAAGCGGTCAACGCGGTGTTCGGGCCGCTGGCCGTGCCGGTCACCGCGCCGAAGACCATGACCGGACGCCTGTACGCGGGCGGCGCCGCGCTCGACCTGGCCACCGCGCTGCTGGCCCTGCGCGACCAGGTCATCCCGCCCACCATCGGCATCACCAGCCCCGTCGAGGGGCTCGGCCTCGACCTCGTCCGCGACACCCCCCGGCAGGCGCCGCTGCGCGCGGCACTGGTGCTGGCCAGGGGCTACGGCGGATTCAACTCGGCAATCGTCGTCAGAGCGTAAGGACATGACCATGGCCGTACACACCGAGAACCAGATCGTCATCGCCGCGCCGATGGAGGTGGTCTGGACGATGACCAACGACGTGCAGAACTGGCCACGGCTGTTCGACGAGTACGCCGCGGCCGAGATCCTGGAGCGGAACGGCCACACCGTCCGCTTCCGGCTCACCATGCACCCCGACGCCGAAGGCAACGCCTGGAGCTGGGTGTCCGAACGAACCACCGACCCGCGTACCAGGACCGTCCGGGCCCACCGCGTGGAGACCGGCTGGTTCGAGTACATGCGCATCGCCTGGGACTACACCGAAGTGGACGGCGGCGTGCTGATGCGCTGGAAGCAGGACTTCCACATGAAACCGGACGCGCCGCTGGACGACACGGCGATGGCCGCCAGGATCAACGCCAACTCCGTCGTCCAGCTCGACCTGATCCGGCGCCGCGTGGAAGCCGCCGCGGCCCAGACGGTTCGGTGATCCCGCTGCTCATGCCGCTGTCCCTGGCCGGAGGCGGCCTGGCGGCAGGGGTCATGCTCTCGACCGTCATCGGCATCGAGCCGTACACCAAGGCCATGCCCTACGACGGGTACGTGCGCACCATCCGCTTCCTGTGGCCGCGCTACGACCCGCTCATGCCCATCGTCAACGCCATCACCTTCCTGGCCAACGCCGCCCTGGCGGTGCTGGCCCCCACCACCGGCGCCCGCGTCACGTACACCACGGCGGCGGCCCTGCTGGCGCTCGTCATGGCCATCTCGGTCGTCAAGAACGTGCCGATCAACAAGTACGTGACGTCCCTGGACCCCGGCGACCCGCCGGCCGACTGGGCGGCGCGCGACCCCCGGGCCCGGTGGCGTTCCTGGAACCTCATCCGCACCGTCCTCGTCCTCACCGCGCTCGCGGCCAGCGGCGCCGGCGCGGCCACCCTGATGTGACCCACCTGGTGTGACTCACCTGAAGTGACCCACCTGATGTGACAACGGAGAAGCCCATGCGACTCAACGGCAGGAAAGCGCTGGTCACCGGCGGCGCCAGAGGCATCGGCCGGGCCATCGTGCTCGACCTGGCCAGGGCGGGCGCGAGCATCGTCACCTGCACCAGGCAGGGCGGCGAACCCGCGGAGACCCTGGCCAAGGAGCTACAGGCGATCGGCGGCGAGCACCACGTCGCGACCGCCGACGTGACCAGACAGGAGGACATCGACGCCCTGGTCGGCGAGTGCGAGCGCCGATGGGGCCGGATCGACATCGTGGTCAACAACGCCGGCGCGATCAGCCACGTCCCGTTCGCCGAGCTGGACGCGGCCGAGTGGCACCGCGTCGTGAACACCGGGCTGACCGCCACGGCGATGGTCATCCAGCGGGCGCTGCCGCTGATGGGCGAGGGCGGCTCGATCATCAACATCGGCTCGAAGGTGGCCACCGTCGGCCTCCCGCTGCGCGCCCACTACACGGCCGCCAAAGCCGGGCTCATCGGCCTGACCAGGTCCCTGACCAAGGAGCTCGGCGAGCGCGGCATCCGGGTCAACCTGGTCGCCCCCGGCCCGATCGAGACGGAGGCGGGCGTGCCCGACGAGGTACGCGAGCGCTACCGGCGGCTCATCGCGCTCGGCCGGATGGGGCGCCCCGAGGAGATCGCCACCGTGGTGACCTTCCTGGCCGGAGACCAGTCGGCGTTCATCAACGGCGAGACCATCAACGTGGACGGCGGGATCTAGCGATGACCTTCCGCGTGATGTTGCGCATGCAGATCAAACCGGGCGCCGAGCGCGATTTCGAGGAGACCTGGCTGCGGGTCGGCACCGCGGTCACCGAGCACCCGGCCAACGAGGGCCAGTGGCTGTCGAAGAGCGACGAGGAGGACGGCGTCTACTACATCGTCAGCGACTGGGTGGACGAGCCGCGCTTCCGGGAGTTCGAGCGCAGCGAGCAGCACCTGAACCACCGGGTCAGGCTGCACCCGTTCCGCTCCGGCGGCTCCATGGTCACGATGAACGTGGTCTACGCCATGGACCCCGTGGCCCGGACATGACCGGCCCGAGGGTGCGGGTGCTCGTCTACGCCACGGCCTCCGGGGACTCTCCCGGCGAGCTGGCCGACGCCTACCACCGCGTCAGCCGGGAGCTGTCCGGCACGCCGGGCCTGCTCGGCAACGAGCTGCTGCGCTCGCTCACCCAGCCGGGCGGGTTCCTGGTCATGAGCGAGTGGGACAGCCTGGATTCCTTCCGCGCCTGGGAGACCGGCACGCGGCACCGGCAGACGACCGCGCCGCTGCGTTCCTTCCAGGACAGCTCGCGGGGGCCGAGTTTCGGCCTCTACACCGTCACCGCCGCCTACTCCGAGGAGCGATCATGACGTACGACGCCGGGCTCGCCGGCAAGCGGGTGCTGGTCACCGGCGGATCGCGGGGCATCGGCGCGGCCACCGCCCGCGCGCTGGCCGCCGCGGGCGCCCGCGTCGTCGCCTGCCACAGGGGCGAGCCGGCTTTGCTCTCCTACGAGCTGGTCACCGCGGACGTCACCCAGGAGGCGGAGGTGGCGGCGCTCGCCGACACCTGCGCCGAGCGCCTGGGCGGGCTCGACGTTCTGGTCAACAACGCGGGAGTGGACGGCGTCTGTCCCGTGGACAAGCTGGACCCCGGCCAGTGGCACGAGATCATGGACGCCAACCTGACCTCCGCCTTCCTCGTCACGAGGCAGGCGCTGAGCCTGCTGTCCGACGGCGCCTCGGTGGTCAACCTGTCCGCGTCCGTCGCGCTGCGCGGCCGGCCCGCCAGCGCGCACTACACCGCGTCCAAGGCCGCGCTCATCGGGCTCACCCGTTCGCTCGCCCGCGAGCTGGGCCCGCGCGGCATCAGAGTGAACACGGTCGCCCCCGGCGTCGTCGACGCCGCGGACCCCGGCGCGGGGCCGCCCCCGCAGCTGCGCGAACGACTGGCCGGCATGACCGCGCTGGGCCGGCTCGGCACCGCCGACGAGGTGGCCGCCGCCGTGCTCTTCCTGGCCGGAGACCAGTCCCGCTACATCACCGGAACTACGCTCTACGTCGATGGAGGAATGTGATGACGTACGCCGCGATCACCTACCGGGTCAAGCCGGGGCACGAGGACGAGATCGCCGAGATCTTCCAGGGCTTCCAGCGGGTCGGCAGCTCCGTCCTGCGCGACGAACAGGGCAACGAGGTGGGCCGGCTGCTCGGCACCGCCGTGTTCATCAAGGACGACCTCATGGTCCGGGTCATCCACTTCGAGGGCACGCTGGAGGCCGTCTCCGCGAACATGGCCAAGCACGGCGGCGTCCACAAGCTGGAGAAGCAGCTCGCCCCCTACCTGGTGCGCGAGCGCGACACCAGCACGACGGACAAGTTCGGCGCCTACTTCCGCGACGCCACCATGCGCTGCATCTCCCAGCTGTCCGCCGACACCCGGCCCGTGGAGGCGTCGTGAAGCTCGCCGTGGTGGGACTCGGCGCGATGGGCGCGGGCATGGCGAAGCGCCTGCTGGAGTCCGGCTTCCCGCTCATCGTGCACAACAGGACGGCCGCCAAGGCCGGTCCACTGCGCCAGGCCGGCGCCCGGTGGGCGCCGCAGCCGCAGGACGTGGCCCGCGACAGCGACGTCATCCTGCTCAGCCTCGCCGACGAGAAGGCCGTGGAGCAGACGCTGTTCGAGCGGATGCTGCCGGCGCTCAAGCCCGGCACCGTGGTCGTCGACACCACCACCGTCTCGGCGGCCTACGCCGCCGAGGCGGCCGAACGGCTGACCGCCCACGGCGTACGCCGGGTGGAGTTGTGCCTGATCGGCAACCCGGTCATGGCCGCGCAGGGCAAGCTGCGCCTGTTCGCGGCCGGAGACCAGCGCGACGTGGCCGAGATCGAACACGTGCTGACCGCCATCGGCGGGGAGCTGCGCTATCTGGGCCCGCCCGGCATGGCGTGCACCATGAAGCTCGCCTTCAACCTGCTGCTCGGCGTCCAGACCGTCGGCCTGGCCGAGGCGGTGGCCCTCGGCGTGCGGGCGGGACTCGACCGCGCCATGCTGATCAACGCGATCACGGGCAGCGCGTTCTGCTCGCCCGCCCTGGCCTTCCGCGCCGGGTTCATGCGGGACGGCTGCTACGAGCCGGCCGCCTTCCGCGCCCAGCTCATGGCGAAAGACCTGCGGCTGGCCGTTTCGGACGCGGCGGCGGGCGGGCTGACCCTGCCCGTGTGCTCGCGCGCGGCGGAACGGCTGGACGAGGTGGTCGCCGCGGGCCGGGGCGACGAGGACAGCGCGGTGGTCGTGGAGACCGCCATGGCCTCCTGAGCGGCCATGAGGATCCTCGTCACCGGCGGGGCCGGGTTCATCGGCTCCCACTTCGCCCGCATCGCCGCCGCGGAGCGGATCACGGTGCTCGACCGGCTCACCTACGCCGCGGACCTGGCGAACCTGGACGGAGTCGCCTGCGACGTCGTCGAGGGAGACATCTGCGACGCCGGCCTGCTCAGCCGAGTCGTGCCCGGCCATGACCTCGTGGTCAACTTCGCGGCCGAGTCACACGTGGACCGGTCGATCGAGGGGGCCGCGGAGTTCGTCCGCACCAACGTGCTCGGCGTCCAGGCGCTCATGCGAGCCTGCCTGGACGCCGGGACCCCCAAGGTGGTGCACGTGTCCACCGACGAGGTGTACGGCAGCATCGAGTCGGGCTCGTGGCGCGAGGACGCGCCGCTGCGGCCGCGCTCGCCGTACGCGGCCAGCAAGGCGGGCGGCGACCTGATCGCCCTGGCCGACGCGACGACGCACGGCCTGCCCGTGGTGATCACCAGGTGCGGCAACACCTACGGACCCCGCCAGTACCCCGAGAAGATCATCCCCCTGTTCGTCACGAACCTGCTCGCCGGCCGCAAGCTCCCCCTCTACGGCGACGGGGGCAACATCCGGGAATGGATCCACGTGGACGACCACTGCCGGGCCATCCAACTGGTCGCCGAGCGCGGGGTGCCGGGCGAGGTCTACCACGTGGCGGGCAGCGCCCAGCTCACCAACGTGGAGCTCACCGAACGCCTGCTCGCCGCCCTGGGCGCCGACTGGGACATGGTGGAACGGGTGGCCGACAGGAAGGGGCACGACCGCCGCTACTCGCTGGACGACACCAAGCTGCGCGCCCTCGGCTACCGCCCACGCGTCGGCTGGGAGGAGGGTCTGGCCGAAACCGTCCGCTGGTACACCGACAACCCGTCCTGGTGGAAGGACAAGACCCCGACCGGATAGTGGTGAACGAACATCCCGAGGCCGAGCCGGCCGAGCCGCGCGCCAGGTTCTTCGCGAAGTTCCAGGCGTGCCTGCGGGCCGGATCACGCTGGGTATCACCCGCCAGGCGCCTGTCCGCTTATGCCGTGTTTCCTCCATCTTTGGCCCCGGTGAGACCGGGGCCATTTCATTCCCGCCGCTCGTCAGGCCGAGTCGTTCCGGCCTGACGTCGCCCTGCTGCGGCACCCTGGCGAGCACGGGCAGTGAGGAGGGAGAACCATGCACGACGAACACGACCACCCCGCACCCTCACCCGGAGAACCTCTGCCGATGCGGCGCCCTCCGAGCGATCCGCCACGTCGGCAGCCGGTCAGGCTCGCCGGCGGGGGCGAGTCCTTCGGCTGGCGAACGTACTCGACTCCGACCCCACCGGAGCGGCCGTCACCACGACACCGGGACCGCCGGACCAGACCGGCGGTCATCGCCGGCTTCGTGGCCTGCGTGGCTCTGGGCATCTGGTCGACCGCCTGGGGCACGGACACCACCTCCCCGGGGGCGGGGACCGCCATGGCGCCGACGACTGACCCGCGCGTGACGGAACGGGCCGTGCCCACCTCGTCGCCGAGCCCCACGGCCAGGGCCGGAGCCCGCCCGCCGCGCTCGGCCTCGTCCAGGCCGAGACCCAAGGCGCCGACCCGTGGGAAGACGTCGTCCGAGCGGGCCCACCGCACGGAGAACCGCACGGAGAACCGATCGGATGGTCGCACGGAGAGCCGGCGGCAGAACCACACGGAGAGCCGAACGGCGAGCAGGGCGGAGAACCGGGCCGTGCCACGCCGACGACATGAGAACGACGACCCCGCGCGTCCGTCCGGCAGGACCGTGGTGAAGAGGCAGACCGACCCTCCCATGGAGGTCAGGAGCGAGGAACAGATGCTGGAAGACGGTGCCAACACCGGAACGACCTCCTTGTTCGCTGCGAAGTGCGACGAGCTGTTCCCGTCTTCGCGCCCTGAGTTCCGTCTCCACAACCAGATCTGCCATCAGATGTACGAGTGACGGGCGACGGACATCAGCTGAGTTCGAGGCCGCCGTCGACGGTGAGGATCTGGCCGGTGCGACGGCACGACACCGTCCAGTGTCGTCGCCACCTTCCCGGCCGAGGGGCGCGATCGGATCGCCGCCGGCCGAGGAGGACGCACTTGACGGATCCCTGCGACGAGGCACCCGCCGCGGACGGCGCCGCCTCCCCCCGTCAGCGCAGGGTGGCGGTGAAAGTGCGGCCGTGGGCGTGCCGGGTGGTGGCCTGGACCAGGGTGCCGCCCGGCACGCGGCGTACCGTCACTCCCTCGTCCGCCGTGACGAGGCGGAGGGGCGCGCCGAGCAGGACGACCGTGACGCGGTCGCGCTTCATGGTGGGGTCGGACAGGGCGACGACCGTGCGCTCGCCGGACTGGACGATGACCGAGGCGGGGCCGTTGATGAGCAGGCGCCCGGCGTGGCGCGGGCCGTCGGTGAAGACGTTGGCGGCGACGATCCCGAGTTTCCGGTGCTTGATCGCCTGCACGTGCCGGTCGTTGGCCAGGACGGTCAGCGGGCCGTCCGCGTAGCCGCGCAGGCCGCTCTCGGTGGAGTTCGGGACCAGGGCGTAGGCGAGGGCGGGGACGTCACCGGCGGCGGGGTGGGTTACCGAGGCGGTGAAGACGTTCTTGGTCACGCTGGTGTCGGGGTTGGACGCGCGGACGACTCTGCGGCTGCGGGTCACCGTCTGCACGCCGGCCGCCACGGGCTGCCTGGTGAGGAAGACGTAGCCGATCGCGGTGCCACGGGTGGCGTTGGCGTGGCGCAGCCAGCGCGGCGGAGTGGTGTCGCCGGCCTGCCAGGCCCCGCCGCGCCAGCTCTCGCCGGTGAGCTCGATGGCGTCGGCGGGAGCGGCGATGCGGCTGTCCACGGTGGTCACCGCGTCGCGGCCGCCCTGGCCGGAGACGTTCGCGGCCAGCACCACGATCTCGTCGTCGAGCATGAACCAGGACTTCGTCGCGCGGGCGTTGCGGTAGGCGACGAAGTCGCCGGGCAGGAGGCCCGCCTGTTTTGCGGTGTAGGCGGCGTCGTCGGACTGGACCATGCCGGCCGCGCCGTACGCGCCGAGGGTGGCGCCGCCGGAGAAGGAGTCACCGGCGCGGGGGAAGTACACGTAGGTGTTCTGGGACTCCGAGGAGGAGGTGAAGTTCAGCGGGTGCCCGGGGTTCTCGTACCAGAACCGGCCGTACAGCTCGGGGATCGTGCGCCGCTCCTCCGTGGGCGCGGTGATCCCGGCCAGCCGGTACGGCGAGACGGTCGTGTAGTAGTCGACGCCGAAGACCTCGCGCTGGTCCTCGCCCGCCAGGTAGAGATAGTAGGCGCCATGGCCCTGGAACCAGGGCATGAGGTTCTCGCCGTTCATGTACTCGTACGCGCTGATCCGCTCCGAGCTGCGCGCGAGGGCGAAGGCGTAGCCGGGGCGGCGGTGGACGGTCCGGTCCATGGAGTTGAACGCCACCGAACGCTCGGGCGGGTTCAGGTCGGCGGGCGGGAGGGCGGAGTCGGCGCGGATGGCCGTGTAGCGGGCGACGCTGACAGGGGAGACGAAGGCGGCCGTGTCGGCGGCCGGCAGGAACCTGACGTACTTCTTCAGCGCCAGAGCCTCGGCGCTCGACGCGTGGTCGGCCAGGTCGGCGATGGCCTCCACGATCACCCCGACGTCGGCGTAGCCGGTGGTGGTGCGCGAGACCGCCCGCCCCTTGACGATCTCCATCATCCAGCCCTCGAAGATCAGCGGGGCGAAGCCGTCGGCGATCCAGCGATGGACCATGCCGGCCAGATCGGCGGAGCCGCCGCTCGTCGCGCCCTCCAGTGTCTTGAGGGTCTGCACGACGCGGGTGAGCAGGATGCGCCCGTAGGAGCCGGTGTAGGCGACCGAGTGGTGCTGGATGAAGGAGCCGTCGCGGTAGTAGCCGTCGGTGACGCCGTGCCGGAGGTCGTAGGGGTCGATCGTGGCGAAGACGGTGGCCTGGTCGGAGATGGCCTTGCCGACGCGGGCGTCGTCGCCGATGAGGGCGCCCTGCAGCATCCGGTTGGCGGCGATGTCGGCGAGGTTGGCCCCGGTGTGGAAGCGCGAGTCGAGGTCGACGTCGCCGTCCTTGCCGTTGCGTAAGTAGGCGTCCATCGAGGCGAGGTAGGCCGCCGTCAGCTCGGGCCGCTCCTGCCGCACCCGGTCGGCCAGCAGGGCCAGCGTCCTGCTCACATGGGTGGGGATGCCGATCTCCCAGGTGTGCCAGTTGCCGTAGTAGCCCGCCGACTGGTCGCCGTAGTGGCGGTCGTGCAGCCACACCAGGCCGTCGACGACCCGCCGCTGGACGGCGACGTCCTCGGCGAGCCCGCCGCCCGGCGTGCGGGTCGCGAGCGCGATCTCGTACAGATACTGGAACGCCAGCCGCAGGTTGGCGTCGTCGGCGCCGAGCGGCAGGCCGGAGAACAGCTGCCCGGCGCCCGCCTGGTCCATGGCGGTCAGCCGCTGCCTGGCGGTCCGGAGGATCGCCGCGAGCTTGCCGGCGACCTCGGGCCGGGCATTGACGTCAGGAGTCCCCGCGAACATCGCCACGGTGTTGGCGAGCAGCCGCGCGTGATCGACCCCCACCGCGGCACGCGCGGGGGAGCCCGCCAGGGCGAGCAGGCCGGTTGCGGGAAGCAGGGAGAGAACCTGGCGACGGGACAGGTGCGGCACGGCGTGCTCCAAGCGTTTGGAGGGCACGCCCACCCTAAACGATCACTGCCACTTCAGCGAGCCCCTTGTCGCCCAGTAGGTCTCGGGCTCCTCGGCCAGTACGGCGAGCCGTTCGTCCAGTTCGGCGTCCCAGCCGACGCCGGTCGCGGTCAGGTTGCTGTGGAGTTGCTCCACCGAGGCGGCGCCGCTCAGCACCACGCCGGCCCATGGCCGGGCCAGGATGGCGGCCAGGGCCAGGGCGTCCGGGGCGAGCCCCCGTTCGCGGGCGACGGCGGCGAGAGGGTGCGGGGCGGCGCGGGCGGTCAGCCGGCCGTTCGCCACGCCCTCCTTTCGGCGTCCGTCCGCCAGTCGCCGACGTAGGCGTACCCCCACTTCGATCCCACGGTCACGGCACCGGGAGCGATGGCGCGCTCGCGCAGCCAGCCGGCCAGGAACTCCTCCGCCCGGCCGTAGGAGCGCGCCACGTCGAAGTAGCGCACGCCGGCCGCCCACGCCGCGTCCAGCACGGCCCAGCTCCTGACCCGCAGGGCGGCGATGCCGCGATCAGCGCCGAGATCCTCCTCCCGGCCGAGCGTGATGTAGGCCGGGCGGCCGAGCGCGGCCAGCCCGACACCCAACGGCGTCACCGGCAGCGGATTCCGCGTCTTCGCTGTCATGCCGCCAGTCCACCACACGCCCTCAGGCCGGTGTCCTCGTCCGGGGCGAGTCGTGGGCTGCGCGCGAAGGGGGGATCAGAGCAAGAAGGTCCCCACCACCGCCAGGCCGAGGGCCAGGGCGATGAAGGCCGGCGTCCGGGGGTGGCGGGCCGCCTCCCTGCGCGAGGAGATCAGCAGGACGGCGGCCGTGGTCAGCGCCGCCAGCAGGTGGAGGGCGTACCAGATGGGGATGGGGATCCTGCTCAGGAAGGTGCCTGACAGGAGGTCGTCCACGGAGGCGTAGCCGGACAGCGCGCCGAGCAGGCTCAGGGCTAGGCCGAGCAGCGCGAGAACGTACCGGAAGCGGCCGAGCAGCACCCAGACGACCGCCCCCACCACCAGCAGCACCGAGGACTCGTGGTGCAGCCCCCGCATGAGCCGGCCGCCGACGTTGAAGCTGAGGTTGAGGACGGACTCGTAGGCGGCGCTCATCGGGACGCCATGGAGCGGCTGATAGGGGCCGGTGTACGCGACCGTCTCGCCGCTGGGGGTGTAGACGAAGGTCAGGAAGGCGCCGGTGACCAGGACGACGACGAAACAGTAGACGAGCATCTCGCCTACCAGCTGCCTCGCCCGCTCCATTGGCCATATTTCACCACAAGTGCTGGCCGCGGGATGGCCGATCTTCAGGGCGCACGGCGGGGGTTCGGTTTCACCGCACCGACGCAGAGCGAACGGGCACGACCTCCGAGAAGGTCGTGCCCGTCACGTGCGGCTCAGACGTCCAGCCGTCAGCGGTGTCTGGCCTAGTAGATGCGGTACTTGCGGCCGCAGTTGTCGAACTTGCCGGCCCAGCAGGTGAACGTGTACACCTTCTTGATCCCGCGGCCGCTCCAGGTGCCGACGACCTTGCCGTCCCAGGCCTTGTTGAACTTGTGCCAGGAGCCGTTCTGGTAGTACTCGAACCACACCCAGGCCTTCTTGCCGCCGCGCTTGTCCACCCCGTGCCACTTCGTGAAGACCTTGCCGTGGCTCTTCCACGTCTTACCGAACGTGTAGGCCTTGTGGTCGCTGGAGAAGACCTTCCCCCAGTTCCCGGAAGACTGCGACGCGGTGGTGGTGGCCTGGGCGGCAGCCGGGCTGAGGGCGAGGCCGGTGACGGCCATCGAGCCGGCCAAGGCCGCGATCGCAAGGGTCTTACGCATTGGGTTCCTCCCGTTTTGGTGCTGCCGGTGTCGTTAATTTGTCCGGCAGTCGGGACATTACGGAGAGACCCGACGATCAACTGTGTACGAATCCACACATCCAGCGTGATCGGCGTCACAACCCTGCGAGGCGATGACCTGGCTGTCGGCGCCCGGCGTGACGCTGAACTCGATCTCGCTCCGGAGCAGGCTGCCGAGTGTCCTTCGATCAGCGGGAGCGCTCCGGCTGGGTGGGGGGCAGGATTTGGCGGTAGCCGGGCTGGGAGCCGCGGGGACGCCATTCGCGTGGGTAGCCGACGGACACCTCTTCGAAGGGGACGCCGTCGTGGACAGTGGTGCGGGGGATGTGGAGGTGGCCGTAGACGACGGCGGCGGCGTGGAAGCGCCGGTGCCAGTCGGCGGTCAGGCGGGTGCCGCACCAGAGGGCGAACTCCGGGTGGCGCAGCACGCGGGTCGGGTCGCGGACAAGGGGATAGTGGTTGACCAGGACGGTGGGCGGACCGTCGGCCACCGCAGCGAGCCGGGTGGCGGTGTGGCGGACCCGGGCCTGACACCAGGCGACCCGGCTGGGATAGGGGTCGGGGTGGAGGAGGAATTCGTCGGAGCAGACCACGCCGACGTCATAGGCGCGGGCGAGCGCGGCTTCCTCGGTGAAGGTGCCGTCGGGGCGGAAGGAGTAGTCGTACAGCAGGAACAGCGGCGCTATGGTGACCGGCCCGCCCGGCCCGTCCCAGAGCGGATAGGGGTCTTCGGGGGTGGTCACGCCCAGGTCGCGGCAGAGGGTGACGAGGTGCTCGTAGCGGGCTTGGCCGCGTAGTTGCACGGGGTCGTCTGGCGGAGTCCACAGCTCATGGTTGCCCGGTGTCCACACCACCTTGGCGAAGCGGGCGCTGAGCAGGCGCAGCGCCCATTCGACGTCGGCCACGTACTCGCCGACGTCACCGGCCACCAGCAGCCAGTCACCGCTCGATCGGGGACGCAACCCCTCCACGAGCCGCCGGTTGTCGGCGTACCGCACGTGCAGATCGCTGATGGCGAGCAGGCTCGGCGGGGGACTCACAAGATGATCCTAGGCTCGGCCTCGGCCGGGTGTCCTCTCCGGGAACGGACACAGATGGCGGTCACGACCAGCCCACGGGAGACCGTCCACCGGCCCGTGAAGCCGGACACCGGTCCTGCCACCAGCAGCCGAGCGTTGAAGGCGCGCTGGTCTGGCTGCACGGTGAGGGTGGCGTCCTCGAATCCGAGCCAACGCCCGGTGAGCGGAAACCAGGCCTTGTAGACCGATTCCTTGGCGCTGAACAGCAGCCGGTCCCAGGAGACCCGCGGGTCGGCCCGCGCCAGCTCGGCGATCCAGGCCCGCTCGGCCGCGTCGGACACGGTGGCCAGCACCCCGTCGGGCAGCGGGCTGTTGGGTTCGGCGTCGATGCCGAGCGTGAGCACCTCGGTTGTCCGGGCGAGGGCGCACGCGCGGTACCCATCGCAGTGGGTCATGCTGCCCACGATCCCCGACGGCCAGATTGGCGCACCGCGCGGACCGGGCAGGATGGGGGCCGGTGGCAGGCCCAACTTGCCGAGGGCGATGCGGGCGCAGGCCCGGACGGTGGTGAACTCCCTGCGTCGTTTGTCCACCGCCCTGGTGAGCAACGCCTCCTCCTCGGGAAAGAGCGTCGCGGCCGGGTCGTCGGCGAAGGCCTCGACCCCGACCACGCCGGGCAGAACCTCCTCGATCACCGGGGGCGCTCCGGCTGCTGGGCGGGCAGACTCGGCGGGGGGACTCACGGGGTGATCGTAACCTTGAGCATCCCGAGCGGAGCCCTCAAGGCACTGTTGGTACGGCTGCCGTCGCCGTCGTGAAGGCAGGCTCCGCGCCCACCCGGTCGATCGTGATCCGGGGGAACCGGCCTGTGGACTATCGATCTGTGGGTGCGGTCGCCGGATGGTGCTCATCCACGACCCTCTGGTCCGAGGTGGTCAGCGTGGATTACGCCTCAGGGCGCAATTCGAAGTCCGGTGCGTACAAGGCGGGGTCCAGAAGCTGGTCGGCGGGGATTTCCGACTTGTAAGCCTCGGCGAGAATTCGGTCCATGCGGCTTACCGCATACCCCATGTCCGGTTCAGGATCATCGATGATACTGAACCCCGCGGCTTGACGGTCGTCGGTCCACACATCTCCGAGCAACCGCCCCCTCCGGTCGTACACCGGGGCGCGCCGTACCGGGCCGTTGGCCTTGAAATCGTAGGAGTCGTTGTCCGAGGCGAACTTGGGAGCGACATAATCGTAGAAGCGAGGATTCGGGGTGTCAGTCATCGTAGGGTCCTTTCCATCCGAGGTCGGCATCCATGGACGGTGGGGCGTCCCAGTCGGGCGGCTTGGTCCAGCCCTCCGGTACGACGTCTGCTTCCATATACCAGTGGCCGTCCTTACGGTACACACCGCGCACGATGTACGAAGTGCCGCGGCGTAAGAGGATCTCCCGTTCGCCGATCAGCTTGGTGATGGGGTACATGTTGAGCGCTTCGTGTCCCTTTGGTGCTCGTAGCATCACGCGGAGGTCTCCGTCGAACCCGGCCCGCCGGCCCACGCTTGTGCTCAAATATCCCGGCTCGGTGATGACGCGGCCTCGCAGGCGCTTCATTTCGTCAGGTGACTTTATGTCGACCCCTAGCCACTCCAAGAACTTTTCCTCCACGCCTCTGTGTAGGACCATGTCGGATGGCAGATGAGACTTGCCGATTGCCTGGTCCATGGCTGCGATTTCGTCAGCGACTTCGGGCGACCAGACAACGCCGGGATCGGCGTCCTTCTCTCGCAGGGCTGGGTTGATCCTCTTATAGCCGATGCCGCCGTAGAAATCTAACGCGCGCAATTCCTCATGGGTCAGGGCCGGTAACGGCATGTTGTCCCGCGCCCACGCGCGTCCCTCGGCGTTGCTGGTATGCCGTACGGCGTCGTCCAGAGGATTCGCAGCCGGAACCGTCGGCATGCTCCTCGAGGCGTCGATGGGGCCGTCCCCGTCGGGGATGTGGTCTCCGTTGCGGTCAAGGTGTCGCGTGAGGTTGTGGGGTTCGAGGGCGGTCGTTGGCTTGGGGCGGACCACGTTCTTGGCCGCCTTGCCCAGAGCTCCTACGGCTCGCTTGCCGCCGGAGAGCACGCCGCTGGCTCCGGCCGACGTGATCGCCGCCACGATGTCCGGGATGAGGCGGCCGAAGGCGCGGTCCGGGTTGGACGCCCAGGTGTCCCAGTCCGCTGCTGCCTTGGCGAATCCGACCGGGTCCTGAACGCCCGAGACCACGGCCTGAGCCAGGTCGTTGATGTCGCGTTCCCATCCCAGGTGGTCGAAGAGCATGCGGTTGGGGGAGAGCTTGGCCACCATCTCGCCCAACCCGGCCAGGCCCTCGACGGTGCCTTTGACCTGTTCGGTCATCGGGTTGCCGGAGTTCAGGTCGGGGTCGAAGGCGGCTTGGAGTTGCTGGCTCGTACGGTCCCAGAAGCTGCCCGTCAGCGGGAGAGCAGCTCCGGGGGCGAACAACGACTCGTCGACGAAGACCGGCTTACCGCCGCCGAACAGTTCCGGCTGGTCGAGCTCCATCCGTTCCAGGATCAGCAGCCGCCGATCGACCTCCGGTCCCTGTTGTCCGGCCCATCCGGCTACCTGCCGGATCTTGTTGGCCGAGACCGGCGACAGCCAGGCCCCACGCAGCAACTCCCATAACTCGTCTCCGATGGAACCCAGAGACGATTCGGCCACGCGCAACGCTTCCTTCAGCGCCTGGACTCCCTCGGGGGCCATGCCCTCAAGTTCCCCCATGGCTCAGCCGGGGCTGTCCGCGGGCGTACGGGCGAGCAATGCCCGTAGTTCGTCCACTGCCTCCGCGCAGGCAGTGAGGAGGACCTGGCGCTGACCGGTCAGCGCCAGGCCGAAGCGCTGCGCGGCCGGCCCCGTCCAGATGTTCTGCGACATGAGCGACACTGCGCGGTCGAGGCTGGTCCGGGCCTCGTCGGTCAGTTGCTCGGCTCGGCGCAACGCCTGCTCCACTTGCTCCCGGGTCATACGCGACTCCCTCGGGCGCGATGATCGAGCGTGAGACCAAGATGTGCAGCCATTGGACGTCGGCACAGGAGGTAGAGCAATCGAATCGCCGGAATTGGTCTAGTTCGCGGACTCGATCGGCTCAGACAGAGTAGGCGGGCGCCGCCATCCTCGTCCCTGCTGTGCGCGTTGGGCTGCGGGGGACCGGTTCTCATGAAGTTCTCAGGCGAAGTTTGTAGCACTTTCGACTGGGATTGATGACTATGGGGCAATGGAGCGCGTGCCGCAGGAGGCCGATGCGGCCGAGGCTCAGAGAGCCGTGGCCGGGAGGACTCGGCGGTTCGTCGTCGCGGGCGGCGTGCTCGTCGTCGTGGCGATGCTGGCGTACTGGCTGGGGAGCGGCGGCGGGAACGGCGAAGCGGCCGCGCCCAGACCGAGCCCGACGCCGACGCCCAGTGCGACGCTCACGGTGCCCGACGTCTTCAAGAGGGTCGGGCCGTCGGTGGTGGTCATCCAGGCCGGGAAGTCGCTCGGCACCGGGGTGATCGCGGCCGAGGACGGCAGGATCCTGACCGCGCACCACGTCATCAAAGGCACGAAGGACGTCAATCTGACGTTCGCTGACGGCACCAAGTCGAAGGCCGTTGTCGTGTCGTCGAATCCCAAGCGCGACATCGCGACCCTCAAGCCCGCGGAGCTGCCGGAGATCGTGGTCCCCGCGACGCTCGGCGGCGCCGTGGCCGTGGGCGCGCCCGTCGTGGCGATCGGCAATCCACTGGGCCTGACCTACAGCGTCTCCACCGGCGTCGTGTCGGGCCTGAACCGTAGCGCCGAAAAAGGCGACCTGAGCGGACTCATCCAGTTCGACGCCTCCGTCAACCCGGGCAGCTCCGGCGGTCCCCTCCTGGACGCTCGCGGCCTGGTCATCGGGGTCGTCGTCTCGATCGCCGACCCGGGAGGCGACGAGGCCTTCGCCGGCATCGCGTTCGCGGTGCCGATCGGCTTGGCCCTGGGCGGCAGCGAAGGCGACGGCCCACCGGGCGACGGGCCCCTGATTTGACCGAAGCGTCACGAGAATGGAACCCCATGACCTCGACCAAGTTCCCCGAGTCGGCCCATCCGCTCGAACATGTGCTGTTCGAGGTCAAACGCACGATCGTCGGGCAGGACGTACTGCTGGAGCGCATGGCCGTCGCGCTGATCGCCGACGGTCACCTGCTGGTGGAGGGCGTGCCGGGCCTGGCCAAGACGCTCGCGGTGCGGTCGCTGGCCGCCGCGATCGCCGGGAGTTTCCAGCGCGTCCAGTTCACCCCCGACCTGGTGCCCGCCGACCTCGTGGGCACGCGGGTCTACCACCAGCACTCCGGGGAGTTCCGTACCGAACTCGGCCCGGTGTTCGCGAACCTGTTGCTGGCCGACGAGATCAACCGCGCCCCCGCCAAGGTGCAGAGCGCCCTGCTGGAAGTGATGCAGGAGCATCAGGTGACGATCGGCCGTGAGACGTTCAAGGTGCCCGAGCCGTTCCTGGTCATGGCGACGGAGAACCCGATCGAGTCGGAGGGCACCTACCCGCTGCCCGAAGCGCAGGTCGACCGTTTCATGATGAAGGTGGTCGTCGACTATCCGACGCGGGCCGAAGAGCAGGCGATCGTCAACCGGGCGCTGCGTCCGCCCGAGCCGCCACAGCCGATGGTGACGGCCGAGGACCTGATCGCGATGCGGGCCCGCGCCCAGCAGGTGTACGTCGATCCGGCGATCGTCGACTACGCGGTACGGCTCGTCTCCGTGACGCGTTCCCCCGCGACGGCCGGGCTCGGCGAGCTGGAACGGTACGTCACCTACGGGGCGAGCCCACGGGCGTCCATCGCGCTCGTCACCGGCGCCCGGGCACTGGCGTTCCTGCGCGGCCGCGACTACGTCCTGCCACACGACCTGTCCGAACTCGCGCTCGACGTGCTGCGCCACCGCCTCGTACTGTCCTACGAGGCCCTCGCGGACGACGTCGACGCCGACACGATCATCACCGGGGTGCTCGGGGCCGTCCGGGCGCCCGACGTCGTCCTGCAGAACCGCTGACCTGCCATGGCCACCGCCCCCGAGAGGCTCCTCCTCCGCCTGGAGTGGAAGGTCGTCCGCCGGCTCGACGGCCGGCTCCAGGGCGCCCACCGGACCGCGCATCGCGGCTCCGGGATCGACTTCACCGGTTTACGCGCGTACGGGGACGGCGACGACGCCCGGCACATCGACTGGAACGTGACCGCCCGGCTGGACGAGCCGCACCTGCGCGTGTTCACCGAGGACCGCGAGCTGACGGTGTGGCTCGTACTCGACCGGTCGGCGTCGATGCTGGCGGGCCGGCCGGGGCGCGGCAAGCACGACGTGCTCGCCGAGCTCGCGCTCGTTCTCGCCCGGCTGTTCGGCCGGGGCGGCAACCGCGTCGGCGCCCTGCTGTTCGACACCGGGATGCTGCGCGTCGTGCCGCCGGGCACCTCCCGGCGGCACGCCCTGCGGATCGGCGCCGAGCTGGACCGCACCTCCGAACACACCCGAGACCGCACCGCCGAACGCACCCGGAAACGCACCTGGAGGCGCACCCGGGACCGCACCTCCGAACGCACCCAGGGACGCACCCGGGATCTGGCTTCCGAGGCGCGCGGCGGCACCACCACCGACCTGGCGGAGATGCTCGACGCGGCCGGCCGGCTCGCGCGCCGCCGCGCGCTCGTCGTCGTGCTGTCGGACTTCATCGGCGACGGCGACTGGGAACGCTCGCTGCAGCGCCTGGCCCGGCGGCACGAGGTCGTCGCCCTGCGAATCGTGGACACCGCCGACGACGTACTGCCCGAAGCCGGGCTGATCGTGGTCGAGGACGCCGAGACCGGCGAGCAGCTCGTCGTCGACTCCGCCGACCCGCTGTTACGCGTCCGCTTCCGCGAGGCCGTCGACGACCGCGACGCCCGGCTCGTGGCGGGCATGCGCCGGGCCGGGGTGCCCGTTCACCGCATCGACACCGACCGCGACCTGGCCGAGGCGCTCGTCGAGGTCGTCGCCCGAACCGGGGACCGGTCGCCATGACCGAGCTCATCAATGGACACATGAGGCCGGCGAAGGAGGCCTCATGACCCTGTCCTCCCCCCTGCTCCTGGTCGTCGGACTGCTCGTCACGGCGGCGCTCGCCTGGGTGACCGTCGTCTCGGCACGCCGGCGGACGGCCGCGCTCGCCGCGGCCGGCGTCGCCGCGCCGGGCGGACGCCGGGCGTACCCCGGCATCGGCCTGACGATCGCCGGCGTCGCCGTACTCGCGATCGCCACCGCGGGACCGGCGGCCATGGTGCCGGTCCCGCGGACCGCGGGCACCGTCATCCTCGCCATCGACGTCTCCAACAGCATGGGGGCCGACGACGTCGCGCCCACCCGGCTGGCGGCCGCGCAGCGGGCGGCCCGCGCGTTCGTGGCGGCGCAGCCCGGCAGCGTCGACATCGGAGTCGTCGCGTTCGAGCGGGGCGCACTCACCACCGCACGCCCCGATGCCGATCACTCCGTCGCGCTCAAGGCCATCGACCGGCTGAAGGTCACCGGCGGCACCTCGCTAGGTACGGCCATCACGGCCTCGCTGTCGGCGATCACCGGCAAGCAACTGGCCATCGGCCGCGACGGCACCGCGCCCGACATCGGCTACTGGCCGTCGGCGACGATCGTGATGTTCTCCGACGGCCAGAACCAGGGCGCGGACGTCGAACGGGCCGCCGCCGTGGCCCAGCGGGCGGGCGTACAGATCCACACCGTCGGGGTCGGCACCACGGCCGGGGCGACGGTGAAGGTCGACGGCTACCACCTGCAGACCTCGCTCGAACAGGACACCCTCACCTTGATCGCGCAGACCACCGGCGGCGCCTACCACCCCGCCTCCGACACTGCGCGGCTCGACGGGATCGCCGACACGATCGACCTGCGGCTCACCGTCTCCGACGAGCCGCTGCCCCTCGCCGGCGCCCTGATCGCACTCGCCCTCGCGCTGCTCACCGGGGGAGCGGCGCTCACCGTGCTCCGGTCTGGACGGGTGATCTGAATGACGTTCTCATGGCTATGGGCGCTGCTGTCCATCCTGATCATTCCGCTGATCTTCGCCATCCGCTGGTGGGCCAGGCGTCGCCGCCGGCGGGCCGCCGTGCGCGTCACCTCGATCGCGCTGGTACGGAACGCGCTGCCCGGCCGTACGCGCTGGACGCGGAAGATCCCCCCGGCACTGTTCATCGCCGGACTCGCGCTGCTCGCGGTCGGAGCCGCCAGGCCGCAGGCATCGGTGCCGGTGCCGATGACGTCGGCGACGATCCTGCTCGCGCTCGACACCTCCGGCTCCATGTGCTCCACGGACGTCGACCCCAATCGCATCACCGCCGCGAAGAAGGCCGCCGCGGAGTTCATCGAGTCGCAGCGGGGCGGGCCGCGCATCGGCCTGGTCACCTTCGCGGGCGCCGCGGGCCTGCTCGTCCCTCCGACCGACGACACCGACTCGCTGATCGAGGCGCTGGACAATCTCAGCGTGGCCCGTGGCACCGCGATCGGTCAGGCCATGCTCACCTCGATCGACGCGATCGCGGAGGTCGACCCGTCGGTGGCTCCCACCGGTGCCGACCCCGGCGGCGGCGAAGGCTACGCCGGTGCCGCGATCGTCGTACTCACCGACGGAGCCAACACCCAGGGCGTCGACCCGCAGACCGCCGCCGAGGAGGCGGCCCTGCGCCGCGTCCGCGTCTTCACCATCGGCTTCGGCACCACGAACCCGGCCCCGATGGTCTGCGACAACTCCCAGTTCGACGGCCGCGGCTTCGGCGGCTGGGGCGGCGGCCGCGGCGGATTCGACAGGGGCCGCAACCCTCGCACCATCGACGAGCCCGCACTCAAGCGGATAGCCCAGACCACCGGCGGCTCCTACCACCGCGCTGAGAACGCCGACCAGCTCCAGAGCGCCCTCGACGCCCTCCCCGGCAGCTTCACCGTCATCCACCAACGGATCGACACAGCCGCCGCCTTCGCCGCCGGCGGAGCCATCCTCATCACCGCGGCCCTGTCCCTCTCCCTATGGTGGAACCGCCCCCGGGTTCCGACTCGCTGACGACCGGTAGCCGAAACACTCAGCGGCTGGAGGTTCGGGGCAAGAAACCTGCGGATCACATGGGACTTTCGTGCCGCTTGGGCACGATCAGAACGCCGGGAGGGTCCGGTGCTGCTGGTGCTGAAGCCGCACCGTGGGTGACGGGGAGCCGGGCTCACGGGCGTGTTGCGCTCACCAGCCAGACGGCTCCGGGGATAAGAACCCCCTCTGAGCTCTCGTACGCCTTGAGCCCCGCCCGCAGTTCCGCACGTGTCCGTTCGACGACGGCCTGGCCGACCCCTTCCAGATTGAAGCGGACCGGTCCTTGGCTGAGGATGAAATCCGCCGCGTCGGCGGCGTCGCGGCCGTAGTCCATCAGCGCGTTGACCGGGGTGACACTCACGTCGGCGAACCCGGCCTCGGTGAGCACCTCGTGGATGCGGGCCGGATTGACCAGAGATCCCATCCCCCGCGCGGCGGGTGAGGGCCCGCGCATCAGCGGCGCCAGGGCCGCGGTGGCACGGGCGTAGTCACTGTCGGGGGTGCCGCCCTGGGGGCCGATGAACACGAGCCGCCCACCGGGCCGCAGTGCTCGCCGGATGTTTGCGAACCCGGCCACCAGGTCGCCGAAGAACATCACCCCGCCCCGGCTGATCGCGACGTCGAAGCCGCTGTCGGGGAAGGGATGGATTTGGGCATCCCCCTGCTCGAACCTGACATTGGCGATGCCCTGCTCGGCTGCGTCGGCGCGGGCGCGTTCCAGCATGGGCGCCGAGATGTCGATGCCGAAGACGTGCCCTTGGGCTGCTCGGCGCGCGGCCATCAGGGTGGGCTGTCCCGTACCGCAGCCGATGTCGATGACACGGTCGTTCTCGTGGATCGCCGCGGCGCGGAACAGGTCGTCGTCGAAGGCGGCGACTATCGCGTTGTAGCGGGCGGCGTTGTCCGCCCAGTTGGTGCCTTCCCAGCCGTTCCACGCTTCCGCGTGGTGGGTGTTGGCGATGGCCTGCATGGATTGTCCTCCTGCCTGTTGGGTGACGGGCGCTCAGCTGGCCGCCACTACTAGAGTTGAACTCTAGATCTGACATCTATATAAGCTACAGCCATGAGTCAGGTCAACAGCGAGAACAAACGGAGCCGAAAGCCCAAGGAGACGCGCAGGCGCATGCTGGAGGCCGCGCGCGAGCTTTTCATTCAGCGTGGATACGGCGCGACAGCGCTTCAGGAGATCGCCGACCGGGCAGGCGTCGCCGTACAGACGATCTATTTCACGTTCGGCAACAAGCGCGTGCTGCTCAAAGAGCTGGCCGACGTGTCGATCGCGGGCGACGACGAGCCGATCGCGACGATGGATCGGCCGTGGTTCCGCGAGGCCCTCGCCGCCGAGACCGCCGAAGCCCAGTTGCGGATCCATGTGCACGGCACGGTGATGATCCTGAAGCGAGTGGCTCCGATCATCGAGATGCTGCGCGCCGCCGCCTTGGCCGACCCGGGGATCGCCGAGCTCTTCGACCAGGACACCGACCCGAGGTTCACCGTCCACGCGAGGGCCGCCCAGTCCCTGGCGACCAAGCCGGGGATCCGCGAGGGGGTGACGGCCGAGCACGCCGCCGACCTGCTGTTCGGCCTGCTCAGCCCGGAGCTCTATCTGCTGTTCGTCCGCGACCGCGGCTGGTCGCTCGACCAGTGGGAGAGCTGGGCCCACCACACCCTGAGATCCCAGCTCTGTTCAAGCTGAGGAAGTCCTCGGCTCGTCGTTCCCGCTTGCTACAGCCGCTCACCGGCTGAGGAGGGTTCCCGAACATGAGCTCGCGCCACCTGGCCCGCCTCTTCCACTCGGTAACCGGCAGCACCTCGCTGAAGTGGCTGCTGCGCGCAGCGAATCCGCCGCGCGCAGGAGCTGCTGGAGACCACGGACGACAGCGTCGACACCACCGCCTCGGCGGCGGGCATGGGCACGGTGACGACGCTGCGCCGCCACTTCCACCGCACCATCGGCGTACCGCCGTGGTCCACCTCGACCAGGCCGCCGAAGTCGCGGGCGAGCTGCCCGTACCGAGTCAGCGAGACGGGGTGAGGACGCGGTCGTCCCACTCGATCCGGTAGTCGTGCATCCAGGCCAGCGCGTTCTTCTCGGCCAGCTTGCGCATGATCGCCGGCAGCACGAGGTCTCGGGCGAACGCGCCGAGAACCCCCGGTGCCTTGCCGCTCCCGTTGCGCTTGCCCTGGGCGACGATGCGCTCGACCCGCTTCCGGCGCAACCCCTCGAAGGCGGCGAACGCGCCGGGGAGGCCGGGGACGTCGCGCAGGCATTTGGCCAGCACCACCGCGTCCTCCATGGCCATGGACGCCCCCTGACCGGATGATGGCGAGGTCGCGTGCGCGGCGTCGCCGACGATCACCATGCGCTCGTTGAACCACGTCGGCACCGTCGGGAAGTCGTAGGTGTTCCAGCCGCTGATGATGTGCTCGGTGGCGCCGATGATGTCGAGCATCGGACCGACGTCGTCGCGGAACAGCGACGTCAACCGGGCCCGCCACTGCGTCGGCGTGATCGCCGCGAGCTCCTCCCGGGTCGGCTCCCTGCGGCTCGGCGGGTTGGCGAACCACCACACCTCGCCGTCCGGGTGGACGAGATATCCGAAGAAGCACTTCTTGCCGAAGATGAAGTGGTTGGTCCCCGGCTCTCCCGGCACGGTGACACCGCGCGCGAAACCCCCCGTGTTCAGCAGTCCGACGTGCCGGGCGCGCGGCGCGCCGGAATCGATGATCGCGCGGGTGCGCGACCGCAGCCCGTCGGCGCCGATGAGCAGATCGCCCTCGGCCGTGCTCCCGTCGGAGAAGACCGCGCGCACACCATCCCGGTCGACCAGCGCGTCGTCGAGCCGCTTGCCGTAGTGGATGCGCACGCCGCGCCGTACGGCTTCGTCGCGGAGCGCCCGGTAGAGGTCGGCGCGCTTCAGCGTGCGGCCGGGCTGGGTGAAGGTGGCGAGCTCTTTGCCACGCCCGTTGAGCATCCGCATGCGCGAGGAGTCCATGCCGAGCCCGCCGACCAGCTCGTCCAGGCCCAGGACGCGTAGGGCCGCGAGCCCGTTGGACGCGAGGGTGAGGAACGCGCCGACGCCATCCGATTTCCGGTCGTACGCCTCGAAGACCTCGCTGTCGATGCCCGCCTGCCGCAGCGCCATGGCCGTGACCGGGCCCGCGATTCCTCCACCAACGATCAATGCTTTAGTCATGGCTTGAATATACATAATATAACTAAGGCCCGCTAGGCCGATACGATGTCCGGCATGTCGACGAGGCGGTCCCCTCTGGCCATGGCGCTGCTCACGCTGGTCTGCGAAGAGCCGATGCACGCGTACCGGATGCAGCAGATGATCAAGGAGCGGCACAAGGACGACGTGGTCAACGTCGCGCAGCGCAACAGCGTGTACCAGACCATCGACCGCCTGCTTCGGGCCGGGCTCATCGCCGTACGGGAGACGTCGCGCGAGGAGAACCGCCCAGAACGGACCGTCTACGAGTCCACGGAGGCGGGCCGGGAAACCCTGCGGGAGTGGATGCGGACCATGCTGTCCGTGCCGGCGCGCGAGTTCCCCGAGTTCCCCGCCGCGCTCGCCTTCATGCTCGTGCTCCCGCCGGACGAGGTCGAGGCCGCGCTGCGCGCCCGCGTCGCCGCCCTTGAGGGGCGGCTCTCCGCGCTGGACGCGGAGATGCGGGAGGCGGCGGCGTTCCTGAGCCGGGTCTTCATGGTGGAGTCCGAGTACCAGCGGTGCGTGGTCGCGGCCGAGCTGGACTATGTGCGCGGGCTCGCCGACGACCTGCGCGCCGGCCGGCTCGACTGGAATTTCCGCCTTTAGGAGTGCACCGCCTGCACCGGCGACTTCTTCGCTCTCGCTGTGGGTGAATCTTGTAGGTACGCCGCGGCCGCGCCTCTACAAGCCCTCAGACGCAACCTCGTGATCCCACACCATCGGTGGCCGTCGTACAGGGGAATCTCAGTCGCGGCAGGAGGTTAGTCCTGGCGTGTCGCTTCGCGGTGGTAGGCGACATGGGCGATGTTGATCGTGTGTTCGGGGGCGAGGCGGAGGCTGCCTTTGATCTTGCCGGTGATCTCGTCGAAGACCAGCAGATCGTCGGTGATAGTGATGCCGCCCCGGTCGAAAAGAACGTGATCGTTAGGGCAAAGACACAGGATGTTCCCCGGTTCGTCGGGGCCGTTGTGGGGCTTGCCGATCGGGCGGATGTGGGCGCCTTCGGCGTATGAGCTGTGGGGGAGTCGAAGCCGCGTGCCGCAGATCTGGCAGTGGTGGCCGTGTAGGTCCTTGATCTGATGCGCAAGGGCGGAGTCCCGGATCACTCGCATCGTGATGACCTGGCGGCGCTCTGGGGTGGGGAAGCCGTCGTTCAAGAGCGTTTCGGAATCGGCGGTGTACGACAGTCCCACTGCGGTGAGCAGCGCGTCGTGGTCTGCGCCATCGAAGTACTTTTCTAGGAGTCGTAACACGATCTGTGCACGCACGTCCTCGTGCTGGACCACGATGGTGCGGATCCACGCTCGCAGACCGCCCGTGGGTGAGTGGTCGCGCATCCATCGCTGGGCAGAGCTGGTGCTGGCTGCTGGGACGTCGGTTTGGTCCAGGTCCCAGAGCCCGTCGTGGAACAACCTGAGGATGGGGAACTCGGGGTTCGGGCGGTCGTCGGCATGGCCGAACCTCTCGATGAGGGAGGAGATCTCGGTCCTTGTCCGCGGCCAGTTCTCC